>CAZPWW010000050.1:0-1703 GCA_964590885.1 uncultured Phycisphaeraceae bacterium | reverse complement strand
GGCCGCGGCGATCGACGGGGCGTACGCCGAGCACGCCGCGCGGCTGGAACAGGGCCAGGACGAGAGCGGCGAGACCGAGAGCGACAGCGTGGATGGCGGGCGCGTGGGGGCCGATGGAACTGGTGGGATGGGTGGCGCTGGTGGGGCCCGCCCCGGGCGGGTCCCGTCCGCCCGCCACAGCCCGCGCCTCCGGGTCGATGAGCCGGCACCCATCACGATCGAGGGTTCCAGCGACGTGGAGCACGATCTGGCCGCGGCCCTGCGCGAGGCCCAGCGCGACCTCATCAACACGCACGGCAAGGCCCCGGTGACGCGGCTGGTGGACCTCTTGCTCTTCGAGGCCCTGCTCCGCGACGCCAGCGATGTGCACGTGGTGCCGCTGCGCGACCGCACGCTGGTGCGCTACCGGGTGGACGGCTCGCTGCACACCGTGCGCACGATCCCGGCAGCGCTTGCCGGGAGCGTCACCACACGGATCAAGGTGATGGCGGGCATGGACGTGGCGGACCGGCGCGCTGCGCAAGACGGCCGTGCCACCGTCACCATCGGCACCGGGAGCGGCGCGGCAAGCGACCGTTCCAACAGCGCCGCCGGCCGCCGCATCGACCTGCGCATCAGCACGCTGCCGACGACCTACGGCGAGCGGGTGGTGCTGCGGCTGCTCGACCCGGCCCGTTCGCCGCATCTCCAGTCCTTCGCCGCCCTGGGCATGCCCGAGGCGACCCGCACCCGCTACCTGGCTCAGGTCAGCAAGCCGCACGGCATCGTGCTCTCGACCGGGCCAACGGGCAGCGGCAAGACCACCACGCTGTACGCCACGCTCAACTGGCTCACGCGCAACCACTCTACTGGGGCGCAGGCCGCGTCTCCCCTCCCTTTGGGAGGGGCAGGGGGAGGGTTGGGGGGGCACGGCTGCGACATCAACATGATGACCATCGAGGACCCGGTGGAGTACGACCTGTCGGACGGTGGCGGGGGTGGCGGATCGGGGCGCGGCCTGGCCGTGAGCCAGACCCAGGTGGACCCGAAGAAGGACGTCACCTTCGCTACCGGCCTGCGGCACATGCTGCGGCAGGACCCCGATGTGATCATGGTGGGTGAGGTGCGCGACGAGGCGACCGCCCGCATCGCCGTGCAGGCGAGCCTCACCGGGCACCTCGTGCTCTCCACGCTGCACACCAACGACGCGGCCAGCGCCGTGGCCCGCCTGCTCGACCTGGGCGTCGAGCCCTTCCTGGTCGCGTCGTCGCTCTCGGCCGTGCTTGCTCAGCGGCTGGTGCGAACATACCACGCCGGGTGCGCGGGCTCTCGTCCCGGCACGAACGACCACACCGAAGCCGCGGTCGGCTGCCCCGGCTGCCTCTTCACGGGCTTCAAGGGCCGGCGCGGCTTGTTCGAGTTGCTGGTCGTTGACGCCGCGATCCGTCAACTGATCGTGGAGCGGGCACCGGCGGACCGGCTCAAGGTGGCGGCGGAGCGGGCCGGCATGGTGTCGCTGCGGGCCGCGGGCACCGATGCGGTGCGCGCTGGGCTCACGAGCATGGAGGAGGTCGCCCGCGTGATCGACGTGTCGCTGCTGGACGCGACCACGGAGCCCGCGGCGTGAACGCACCCGCTCCATCCCCCATCGCGCCGTCGGTGATCGTCCGCGTGCTCGCCGGCCTGCCGCTGGTGGTGTGCGCTGCATGGGCCGTCTGGCCGCT
>CAZPWW010000049.1:1202-2548 GCA_964590885.1 uncultured Phycisphaeraceae bacterium | reverse complement strand
GCCCTGTTCCAGCCGCGCGGCGTGCTCGGCGTACGCCCCGTCGATCGCCGCGGCCAGGGCCTCGGGGTCGGCGTGCTCCACGGCCACAGCGCACCCGAGGGCCACAGCCACGTTGATGATCGCCGCGGGGTTGGTGGCGGGTGTGGCGAGGAGGCGCTCCGCGGAGAGACATGGCCACGTGGAAGGTACAGGACCACATGGCACATCAGCACAGGGCCACATGAAGGCACCGGATGACGCCGGTTCTGATGTGGCCATGTGCCCATGTGCGATGTGGCCATGTGGCTCTGTCGCCCTTCCCCCGCTCAAGATCAGGTGCCGGCGTGCGAACTCGTGGGGGATGCGGGTCAGGAACGCACGCGATGGCGCGGCGGCGGTGCTCACCGGATCACCCGTGCCTTCATCTCCGGCCAGCCGTCGTCCACACCTGCGCGGGCCACATCCAGGTCGCTCAGGTGCCGCAGGTCTTCAAACCCCCGCCCCGCACCCCGCAGCACGTTGGCCCGGATGAACACAAAGAACCGCGACCGGCTCGCCGTGTTCGACCGGCTCTTGAAGACCTCGCCCACCAGCGGCAGGTCGCCCAGGAACGGCACCTGCGATGTCGATGTCCCCTTGTTCTCCACCTCGATCCCGCCCACGACCACCGTGTACCCATCCGGGATGGTCGCCACGCTCTGCACGCTGTTCTGCTGGCGGGCGGGCGGCAGCGTGGGCGACGAGGCCGCCCCCACGAACGAACTCAGCGACACCGAGTAGCGCAGCACCAGGTGCTCGCCTTCGGCAATCTGCGGCTGGATGGTGACGACCGTGCCCGCGTCCTGCGTCCCGCCGAACGACGTGGTCGAGACCGTGTTGCTGGCGTTCACGCTCGCGTACGGCTGCTGCACCACCGAGTTGAGCGTGGCCGACTGGTTGTTGCCCACCAGCAGCTTGGGCATGCTCAGGGCCCGTCCGTCCGCCAGCGTCTGCAGGAGACGGAACACAATCGAGAAGTCGGCCGGGCTCAGGATGACGCCAGTGCCCCCTGCCGCGTCGCCGGCGGTGCGGTCGCCACCTGTGCCGCGGCTTCCCAGACCAAAGAGCGACGACAGGCGGATCGAGAGGTCAGGCCGGATGCGCAGCTTCTCGAGTTCGATCCCCAGGTCGAGGGCCTGGCTCTGGCTCACGGTTACGAGCAGCACCTCGAGCATCACCTGCGGCTGGCGCACGTCCAGCGACTTCAGCAGGGCTTCCACCCGGTCCAGCAGCCGGGCCTCACCCACGGCGATGAGCGTGTTCGTCCCCTCATCGGTTGTGAGCACGAGCGGCCGTTCCCCGCTCGATCCGGCTGTCCCGCCGGTCGG
>CAZPWW010000049.1:0-1102 GCA_964590885.1 uncultured Phycisphaeraceae bacterium | reverse complement strand
CGCTCCCGGCATCGCTCCCCGATGCCTCCAGCACACCCGCGGTGAGTAGCCGTTCGAGCACGCCCAGCACCTCCTGCACCGGGCGGTTCTTGATGACGAACGTGCGTACCGGCCGCCGCGCCGCCGCGGGCACGGAATCCAGCCGCTCGATCAGGGCCCGTATGGCCTCGTGCTGCGCGGGTGTCGCCGTGATGAAGAGCGTCGAGGTCAGGTCGTCGATCACCACCTTCCAGCGCTCGTCCCCCCCGCCCCCCCCGCCAACGCCGCCGCCCGCACCCGAGAGCGGGCCACCGGTCACCGCCCCCGCGCCCGATCCCCGTACCGTCTGCTCGATCAGCCGGGCCACATCTTTGGGTGAGAACACACGCGGCACGTACGTCGCCGTCTCCGCCCGCTCGCGCTGATCCAGCGACGCGATCAGTGCCTTCCACGCCTCGACGTCCGCCTGCGGAGCCACCACCAGCACACCGCCGGGTTCGGGGCTGGGCATCACCTCGCCGGTGAGCCTTCCCCCACCCGCCGCTTCCTTCTTGCTCGCCACCTGGGCGACCAGCGCCACCATCTGCGGCCCCGTGAGCGAGACCAGCGGCACCTCCGTGATCGACACACTCGCCGCGGCTTGGTCCAGTTGCGCCAGCAGTTCCAACGCCCGATCCACCCGGTCCGCGAGGTCGGTGATCAGCAGCGTCTGGCCGTCTCCCAGCACCGACACACCCCCACCACCTCCACCCCCCTTCGAGAGCACCTTGCCCAAGGGTTCGACCAGGTCCTTGCCCGCCCGGTGCCGGGCTCGCACTACCACGGCCCGGAAGCCGGGCGCGGGTTCGGCCACGGGCGGAGCCGGCGCGCCGATGCCGGCTGCGGCATCCGCGCCGGGCCCACGCTCCGCCAGCAGCGGGTCGGCAGTGCCCACCGCCTTCGCCGCGCCCAGCGCGGCCACGCCGGCTGCGTCGCCCAACTTCACCACCGAGTACGCCGCGGCACCGGCCACGCGCACCGTCGTGAAGCCCCGCGTCGCCAACACCCGGTTGGTGAGCAGCCACAGGTCATCGTCGCTCAGCGGTGCATCCAGCCGCAGCGTGACCACGCCCTTGAGGGCCGC
>CAZPWW010000048.1:0-4038 GCA_964590885.1 uncultured Phycisphaeraceae bacterium | reverse complement strand
CTTGCGGGCGCTACCACCTCAAGGTAGTGCGTCTGCCAATTTCGCCACCTGGGCGTGGGCAAAGGTTAGCGCGGGGCCTCCGGCGAGTCGAGAACGGCTGGCGCACGCCACGCGCGGCCTACGCTCGGCCCGTATGGCTCAGACCGCATCGCCCACCCTCGCCCGCCTGCTCGAAGCCGTGGGCAAGCGCGCTCAGGCCGCGCTGGTCTTTGGCGGCGTGAAGGCCATGCCCGACCGCCTCACCTGCACCTGCAAGGCCAGCCCGGAGCCCGCCGAGTTCCGCGTTGACGTGCAGGGAGAGGGGCCCGGCCAGGTCTGCGTGAGCCTTGTCACCCCACACCGCTACCTGAGCCAGTCGATCGAGCAAGACCTGGTGCATCAGGGCGACAAGATCGACGACCTGCTCAAGGATGAACTCGTCGATCAGGAGTACCGCGGCCCGGCCCTGCGTGTCGAGCACTTCCGCAGCCCGCCCCCCGAGAAACTCTTCACCTTCCGCACGCTCACGGGCATCGACCCGGCCCGGGCCGACACGCCCGAGGCGATCGACCTCGCCACCAAGGTGCTGCTCGCCTATGAGGCGTGCTTCTCACCCCTGGGCGACCTGAGCGCGGCGGGCGAAGCCGAGTGATCTGCCGCTGCCACGCTGTGGACCCGCCACGCCGGACCACTTCGCGCCTCGCCGCGCCAACTCATCAACTCGGCAACCTCGGCCCTCGGCCCTCGGCCCTCGGCCCTCACCCCTCCTACCCTCTGCATGTCCATCGGGGCCGATATGGTTTCGACCGGGCGTGTGATGTTGGGTGTGGCGCGTCGTGGAGCCTGCAGGCCACGTAAAAAGCAGGCACAAAAACAGTTGCCAACAGCAACTACGCTCTCGCTGCCTAATGAGGCGGCGCGCTCCCCCTGTGATGCCTGATGGCGGGGGGAGCGAACAACATCGGGCTGGCGCCGAAGGGGTTCTCCCGGACGACGGCGTGAGGAGTTTCTGGGGGATAGGAACGAGGCAAGCCTGCCGCGGGCGTGCCCGAACCGAATGCAAATCAACGGCTACACGCGTAGAGGCATCCAGCGGACCGCTCCGGCACGGGGGTTCGATTCCCCCCGGCTCCATTCTGTGTGGTCGCGTGCGCGCTCTTCAACGAGCCTGACCACCAGCGCGTGCCCTCCCTGAGCGCATCGAAGTCGTGTCGCCGCGGTGACCGATCTTCACGGGCACGCCCTACCTCACCGGAAACTCCCACGCCTCTCCCGGCGTGTACCCCACCAACTTGTACAGTTCCTCGCGCGTCTGCATCTGCCCCACAAACGTCTCCACGCTCCCCGTCGT
The DNA here is from genome assembly GCA_964590885.1 of uncultured Phycisphaeraceae bacterium. Taxonomy (GTDB): domain Bacteria; phylum Planctomycetota; class Phycisphaerae; order Phycisphaerales; family UBA1924; genus JAEUIX01. The sequence continues at coordinate 2,708 of CAZPWW010000048.1, read as the reverse complement.
CTTCAGTTCGACGAGCGCCCGCTGCACCGCCCCCATCGCCGTGCGCAGCAAACTCACCGGGTAGATCACGCACGAGTAGCCCATCGCCGCGAAGCGCGACTGCGGGATGATCGGCGTCTTGCCGAACTCGGTCATATTCGCAAGCAGAAGGCACGAAGGCACGGAGGCACGAAGGGACGAAGCAAACCGGGCAAACTCATCCTCGCTCGCAAGCCCCTCCGGGAAGATCATCTCCGCGCCCGCCTCCACATACGCCTTGGCCCGCGCCAGCGCACCCTCGAACCCCTCGCCCGCAACGCCGCGTGCATCTGTACGCGCGCAGATGATGATGGAAGGCACTGGGGACTGGGGATTGGGCGCTGGTGAAGCACCCCCCCCACCGGCTCGCTCGCCGCGGCGACCCTCGCCACCTCCCCCAGAGGGGGAAGAGACGGACAACGGTCCCGATGCCCGATGCCCAGTGCCCAGTGCCTTCGCGGCTTCCGCTGCCCAGGCGATCTTCTCGCACATGTGGTCCACGCTCACCAGCACCTTGCCATCCAGGTGCCCGCAGCGCTTGGGGAACTGTTGGTCTTCGATGTGCAACCCCGCCGCGCCGGCGCGGCAGTAATCAATCACCGTCCTCCGCACCATCTCGGCCTCGCCAAAGCCCGTGTCCGCATCCGCGATCAGCGGCAGGCCGCTGGAGTCGTACACCTCGCGGATCACGCGGCAAAAGTGCTCCAAACTCAGCACGCCCACGTCGGGCACGCCCGCGCACACGCTGGTCGCCGCGCCGGAAACGTACGTGGCGGAGAAGCCCGCCCGGGCCACTGCCCGGGCGCACAGGCCGTTGAACGATCCGGGCATGGCGACGCAGCCCTGGGCCATGAGGGCACGGAGACGGTCGGCGGGCGTGGTCATCACGGCAGGGTAGCGGGCAGGGGCCGCGCCGCGGTAGACTGGCACCATGATGACACGCGCACGTACTGCCGCGACGGCGATGGTGTGGGCAATGCTCGCGAGCGCGGCGGAGCCGGCAGCCGCCGCGCCACGCCCCGATGTCCAGGCCCTCATGGCCCGCATCACGCCCGAGTATTGCCGCGCCACCATCGAGCGACTCGCCTCCTTCGGCACACGCCACTCGCTCTCCAGCGCCGATGATCCTGCCCGCGGCATCGGCGCGGCACGCGTGTGGATCAAAGCCGAGTTTGAGGCGTTCACCATCGGCGCCAACCCTCCCCCTGCCCCTCCCAAAGGGAGGGGAGACGAGCGCGGTGGCTTGCAAGTCTCCTTCGAGGAGTTCACGCCCCCCGCCGGCGGGCGCGTGCGCACACCCGTGCCCTTTGTGAACGTCGTCGCCGTCCTCCCCGGCACCACCACGCCGCAGCGGCGCTACTACGTCGTCGGCCATTACGACAGCATGCCCACCGATGTGATGGACCCCGCGGCGGATGCCCCCGGTGCCAACGACGATGCCAGCGGCACCGCGGCGGTGCTCGCCATCGCCCGGGCATTGGCCCGGTCCGGCGTGCGCTGCGAGAGCACACTCGTCTTCCTCGCCACGGCCGGCGAGGAGCAGGGCCTGATCGGGGCCAAGTACCACGCCGAGCAAGCCGCGAATCGCAAGGAAGACATCCGCGCCGTGCTCAACAACGACATCATCGGCGACTCCCTCGGCCCCATGGGCGACCCTGTGCGGGCCGCGCCGACGACGGTGCGCATCTTCTCCGAGGGCCTGCCTCGAAACGCCACAGCGGAGCAACTCGCGCGCATCCGCCAACTCGGCGGCGAGGTGGACAGCCCCAGCCGCCAACTCGCCCGCTACGTGGCCGAGGTCGCCCGGCGCGAGAAGACAACCGTGCAGCCGATGCTCGTTTACCGCCTCGACCGCTTCCTGCGCGGCGGAGACCACTCCGCCTTCAACGATGCGGGCTTCGCCGCGGTGCGCTTCTGCCAGAAGCACGAGAACTACGACCACCAGCACCAGACACCCCGCGAAGAAAAGCAGCCCGACGGCACCATCCGCCGCTACGGCGATCTGCCCGAGTTCGTGGACTATGCGTACGTCGCCAACGTCGCCCGCCTGAACGCGGCCGTGCTCATCCACCTCGCCAACGCCCCCAGCACGCCCGCCAATGCCCGCATCGTCACGGCCAGACTCGAAACCACCACCACGCTCCGCTGGTCCGCCAGCCCGGAAGTGGATGTGGCCGGCTACGAAGTGGTCTGGCGCGACACCACCAGCCCCGCCTGGACGAACGCGAAAGACGTTGGCCGTGCTACCGAGATCACGCTGGATGAGAACAAGGACAACGTCTACTTCGGCGTGCGGGCCTACGACAAAGACGGCTACCGCAGCCCCGTGGCGTTTGCCGGCGCGGCACGGGAGTGAGAAGCCGAAGGCACTGGGCACCGGGCCGTGGTGCAGACGCGGGCCCGCCCCGCACCGGTCCCGACCCTCTCCGCGTCCCGCGTTCTCCCCCGCACCCGAACGCTCTTCCGCATCCGCGCGAGCCGGGGTAGACTCGGCCAGCCGCCCCCCCGCCCCTCCCCACCCGCCCCTCCCCACCCGCCACTGCCGCACCCGCCACGGAAGGCCCGCTCCATGAGCCCAGCGACCACGGACGCTCGCACCATGTCACCCGCCCAATCCCCTTCTCCCCCCCCCACACCCCCCCCCCCCCCCCGCGGGCACCACGCCGCTGGCGCGGTGCGCGCCCCCGACC
>CAZPWW010000047.1:0-5417 GCA_964590885.1 uncultured Phycisphaeraceae bacterium | reverse complement strand
ATGGGATGTCTACTTCCCGCCAGGAGTGTTCCCTGGTCGGGAGCAACAGGTCTTCATCCCCATCGAAGTCCGCGCGGCGCGGACTTCAGTGCTCTGCGTTCCTGCACCGGCAGCGGGCGGGACGTCCCGGCCTCCATCCCGCACCGAAGTCCGCTGCGGACTTCGGTGGCACGGCCGGGCGACCACGTCGGGGTTCCGGGGCCGTGCCTTCGCGTCCACACCGTGCCCGACTGACACCCGCAAGTGGTGTCAAACGGCGTCAAACGGGTGTCAGCCGCGCGGCGTGCGGCCGGGGCCGAACGGCCGACACGTGGGCCACGTCCAGCGGGTTCTTGGGGGTACAGCAGCCCGGCGGGCTTGGCTTTACAAAAGCGCTGCTCTACCAACTGAGCTAAGCCGGCAACGCGAGCGGAGTTTAGGGGGCGTCGTGGGCTGCCGCTGTGCGGGCGCCCTGGTGGCGGAGTACCGCTACGACGGCCTGGGCCAGCGGGTGGCCTGGCACGGGGACTTCGACGCCGACGGCACGCTGGAATCGACCAGCGACGACCCGTGGTACGTCTTCGTCTGCGACGACCAGTGGCGGGTGGTGGGGACGTACAGGGCCCCAACGTGGGGCGGCACGCTCGACTCTTCCCCCAAGGAAACCTTCCTGCACCACGCCGCGGGAGTGGACGGGCGGGGGAGTTCGAGTTACCTTGACAGCGTGATCTTGCGTGAGCGCGACAACACGAACGGCTGGCGCGGAGCCGCCGACGGCACGCTGGAGGAGCGCAGGTTCTACGGGCAGAACTGGCGGGCCGATGTGGCCCTCGTGATGAAGACGACGGGCCGGCCCCTGGAGCGGATCAAGTACTCGGCCTACGGCGTGGCCACTCTGAAACCCGGCTACGACTACAACGGGGACGGGGTGATCGACGCCGACGACCTGGGCGACATCATCACCGACGCGGCCAGCCCGACGCCGCCCGCCAGCGCCGACTGGAACCTCGACGGCACGCCCAACACCACCGACAGCAGCGAGTACACGAGCGATTACTACGCCCTCACCAGCACGGGTTGGGCCTACGGCGACCTCACCCTCGCCGACACCGGCAACCGCAAGGGCTACGCCGGCTACGAGCACGACGACTTCACCGGTCAGTACCACGTCCGCCACCGCGTCTACGAGCCGCAACTGGGACGCTGGACCAAGCGCGACCCGCTGGGGTACGTGGATGGGGTGAGTGTGTATGAGTATGTAAGGGGGAGGGCCATTAGCTTGCGTGATGCGTCCGGGCTAGGGTCTTTTTACAACAATTATCTGGGGCCCACAGCGTGCAACGGCGCAGCGTTGGCATACGACACCGCACTTGTTAGACACGGAGCAACTATTGTTACCTGCATAGCGGCGGGATCTGCTGGCATATTTACTATAGTCACTATACCCGCTGGCGTGATCGTGGTGGTCACTTGCACGGCGGCGCTGGCCGCAAGCAAGGCAGCATTGGTAGCCGCATGTGTTGCGCTCCAACTCTGTGAATTCACTGGCCTAGGCAGAATCATTACACAGTGTGATAATGGCGGCATTTGGCCAATTGGCTTCATTCCACCGCGCCCGCCACCTCCGCCACCTCCGCCACCTCCTGAGCCATTCGACCAAGTGGATCCCCACAGGTGGGGCATGCTGGACTGCCACCCTGATGATCCTAACCGGCTAGACTGTCTTTGGTAGAGGCTGGCCCAGGTGGTGTCCGGAGATGTATGGCGTACTTGGTGGACGCGATGGTGAGTAGCTGTGCTCGTACTGGGCTACCTTGTGCCGCCTGGCAGTATGCGCGAAGCAGACCGGTGCTAGTTTGTAAGGGGTGGCATTGTGCCTAGCCGCACGCGTACGTACAAGCTGATCGGGCTCACTGGGTGCATGCTCGTCGTGATAATCTCTCTGTGGCACACAGTGGGGTTAGCGATTCGCCTTGGTCAAATGCCGTTAGATTCTGCTGTGCTGACCGGCATCATGGCGATGTGCTTCCTCTGCGGGGCATTCGTGAAGGTACTAGGCAGGGGACAGTGAAGTTCCCGCGTGCCACTTCCATGATGACCCGTAGTGACCAGGTGACCTTGACCTGCCCCCCGAATCCTGATCCAGGCCTATGAGAGTCCCGACGGCCGCCGGCAGCGGCCAGGAGACTCTCGATGAAGCGAACCAGACACACCCCTGAACAGATCGTGACCAAGCTGCGGGAGGCCGACGCGATGCTCGCGGCTGGGCGGACCGTGGCCCAGGTCGTCCAGATGTTCGGCGTGAGCGAGCAGACGTACAACCGCTGGCGAAGCCAGCACAGCCGCATTCAGCAGGGCAAGCGCAGGTGCCCTTGCACGCGGAGTCTGCGGTTCTCGCCCTTCCTGCCGAGCCACTTTCGTTTCCACGCGTCGAGGCGTTATCCACGGGTCTGCCCGTGCAGCTACAGGAAGGGTATTGGTAGCTCTATAGGATTAGGGGGTGGTGATTCAGCGCATGTTCTGGTGGGGTGGGGGTGGTGATTCAGCGCATCGAAGGGTGGCGATTCAGCGTGGACAACCGCTTCCGTCTGCCGGGTTATCCACAGGCGGCACCGAGCGCGGTACGCTGATAGTTGTTTTCGGCAAGGGCGGACGCGAGGGGAAGAGCACCAGGCCCCCCGGCACGTCGCCGAAGCGTGCGTCGGGGTAGACCGCCGCGACCTGGTGCAGCACGTTCCGGAACTCGCGCTTGAAGTTCTTGCCGTCCCGGTATTCCTGCCCGAACTGCTCGCGGAGGTTGTGCCAGCTCAGCCGCACCCCGGCGAGCTTGTTCACACGGCAGAGGCGGTGGGCCAGCCAGGTGTACACGTCCAGGGCCAGGGCCGAGTGCTTGAGGGCGCACAGGGCCCGATGGTCCAGGGGCACGGCGTGTTCGGCTAGGGTGTTGAAGAAGTCCTCGGAGAGTTCCAGCACGCCCGGCCACAGCGTGCGCTGCGACCCGTCATGTTGCAGCCAGGCCTCGAAGCGTTTGATGGGCTTGGCATCCACCGTCACCACCCGCCCGTGGTCGTGCATGCCCAGGGTCAGCCGGCAGGCCGCGAGGGCCTGCACCTGCTTGCGCAGGGCGGTGTAGCCCCCTCGGGCTCCCCCGCTGGTCTGCATCCCCAGGGCGGTCAGGAACTGGCGGATGCTGTCGCCGATCTCGATGCTACGGTTCTGCGTGCGGATGGCTTCGGAGGAGACGTGCACCATGACGAGACGGGGCGTGGTGCCGTAGGGCAAGGGCTGGTCCACCCATTCGCGGCCGTCGTAGAGCTTGCCGGCTTCCAGAAGGATGGCAGGTGGCACTGAAGTCCCCCGTGCCACTGAAGTCCGCGCCGCGCGGACTTCAGTGCTGTGCTCGCCTGCACCGGGAGCGGGCTGAGGCCCATGCCGCGGTGCTGCACCGAAGTCCGCGGCGGACTTCGGTGGCACGGGCCGGGCGACCACGTCGGGGGTCCGGGGCGTGCCTTGGCACCCACCCCATGCCCCACTGACACCCGCAAGTGGTGTCAAACGGCGTCAAACGGGTGTCAGCCGCGCGGCGTGCGGCCGGGGCCGAACGGCCGACACGTGGGCCACGTCCAGCGGGTTCTTGGGGGTACAGCAGCCCGGCGGGCTTGGCTTTACAAAAGCGCTGCTCTACCAACTGAGCTAAGCCGGCAACGCGAGCGGAGTTTAGGGGGCGTCGTGGGCTGCCGCTGTGCGGGCGCCGTGGTGGCGGCCGTGGCCTGCGCCGGGGGGCGTGGGATCACGCACTCAGTTATGGCCCCGCCGCCCGCAGCGCCGCGTGCCTGGCGGCCCACGATCGCCAGGCTTCGTTCTCGCCGCGCAGGGCGACCTCGCGGAGCAGGGCGTGCGTGCGGTCGTCGGGGCGGCCGGAGCGGAGTTGCAGCCGCACCAGGCCCTGCGTGGCCCCGAGGTGATTGGGGTAAACGTCCAGAGCCGCGTCGTAACTCGCCACGGCCTCGTCGGCGCGGCCGGCCCGCTCGAGCGTGAGGGCGAGGTTGATGCGCGGGTCGGGGTGGCCGGGGAGGAGCTTCTTGGCCCACTCGAACTCGTTGGCCGCGGCGTAGAGGTCGCCGCGTGCGAGCAGGATGGTGCCCAGGTTGTTGTGGGCGGGGCCGTTGTAGAGGTCGAGGGCGAGCGCCTGACGCAGGAGCGACTCAGCCTCGGTGTGGTCGGTGGCGGCATCGGACGTGAGCAACTCGGCGGCGCGGCGGGCGAGTGCTTCGGCCGCGGCAGCGTCGCGCTGGATGTCGCCGGACTCGGAATACGGGCTGCCCGCGTAACCGGCGGTGCGTGCGCAGCCGCCGGCAACGGCGAAGCCCACAACCACGGCGAGCACCGCCGCGAGGCCGAGCGGGGCCAGCGCGGCAGCGCGAGGAGCAGGCGGGCGAGTGGCACCGGTGCTCGCGTACACGCAAGCGGTGCGTGCGACGGTGGGCAGGGCGGGGCGGTGGACAGCGAGATGGATCATGGCCGGTCTCCGGTGGCCGAGGGTGGTGGGGGTGGTGGGGGTGGGGGAGGGGGTGAGGCGGCGGTGCGATTCGCGGCCGAACGCCGCGGCGATGGGCCGGGCAGCAGCGGCGACCCCGCGTCGCTGCCGCGTGGGCGCGCTAGCGACTGGGCGGGCGCTGTGGTGGACGTGCTGGCCGCGCCGGCTGCGGTGCCCGTGCCTGTGCGTGGCGGCGCGCTTCGCGCCAGCGAGAGGCTGCCGGTGAGCGCGAGCGTCTCGGTCGTGATCTGCACGCGCAGCGGCAGATCACTGCCGCCTCCACCCGCCCCCCCTCCGCCACCCGCGCTGCCAGTTGCTCCACCACCCACAGCGGCCTGCGCGGCCGCGTCGATCGGCGTGATCTCGATGGACGTGAGCGTCCACTCGGGCAGGCGCTCGCGCCAGTCGGCGATGAACGCCCCCAGTTGCGGCAGCGTGAGGCCCGTGAGCGTGAGCGCGGCACGCCGCCGCAGCACACGCGGCTGGTCGATGCCCGCGGGCCCGCCTCCGCCGGCCCCACCCCCCGCGCCGCCAAGCAGCACCGATCCCGTCGTCGTGCCGTCGTCTCCCGTCGCGTTGAGACCGGCGAGCGTGGCGGGCGGCAGGTTGACCGCCGCGAGCAGGCTCGCCACGTGCTGGGCGAGCCCCGCGCTGGGTGCGCCCGCGGCTTGCATGCCGCGCCCGGTCGCGTGTGCCCACTCCGGCAAGGTGCGCTCGAGTGCGGTGATGCGTGCAGCGGCATCGGTCGCTTCGGCGAGTTGATCGAGGCGGGCGCGGGCGTCGCAGCGGGCGGTGTGGTGCACGGGCACCAGCCACGCCAGCGGCAGCGCGGCGGCCAGCCCGGCTAGCGTCCAGATGCCGCGCGGCGAGCGGCTCACGGTGTGCTCCTGACCAGCGGCGT
>CAZPWW010000046.1:0-5681 GCA_964590885.1 uncultured Phycisphaeraceae bacterium | reverse complement strand
GAAGCCGATCACCTCGGGCGGGAGCATGGAGTAGGGCTGGCCGAGCATCACCGCCTCGGCCTCGATGCCGCCGACGCCCCAGCCCACCACACCCAGACCATTGATCATGGTGGTATGGCTGTCGGTGCCCACGCAGGAGTCGGGGTAGGCGACGGTCTCGCCGCCGACCTGCTTGGTCAGGACGCCGGGGGAGAGGTACTCAAGGTTCACCTGGTGCACGATGCCCGTGGCCGGGGGCACGCAGCGGAAATTGGAGAGGCTCTGCTGGCCCCACTTGAGGAACTCGTAGCGCTCGGTGTTGCGCTCGAACTCCTTCTCGCTGTTGATGGTGAGGGCGGTGGCACCGTTCGCGGCGGGGGGCCCGAAGGCATCGACCTGCACGCTGTGGTCGATCACCAGGTCGCAGGGCACGAGCGGGTTGATGGCGTTGGGGTCGCCGCCCAGGGCCTTCATCGCGGCACGCATGGCCGCGAGATCAACGACGCAGGGCACGCCGGTGAAGTCTTGCAGCACCACGCGCCCGACCATGAAGGGGATCTCGTCGGTGCTCACTTTCCGTGCGTCGTAGTTGGCCAGGCCCGCCACGTCGTCGGCGGTGACGACGAAGCCGTCGACCGAGCGGAGGAGCGACTCGAGGACGACGCGGATGGAATAGGGGAGCGTGGCGATCGGCTTGCCGACGCGGGCCTTTTCGAGGGCCGCGAGGCTGTAGTAGGTGTACGCGCGGCCGGCGACGGTGAGGGTCGACTTGGCGTTGAAGGTGTCGGCGGGCATGGGGTCCTCCGGGGGCACGGCATCGGGCAGACGGTGAAACATACGCTCGGCACAGCATGAATCGAATCGATGCGAATCACGTGTGCGATTGATCTGCGTTATGCACATGCGCAGGCGGCCGGTGCCCGTGCGGCCAGTACGGACGTGCCCGGCGGCGTCATGCGTGTGGACAGGCTGTCGGGTGGCTTGACAGGCGGTTCGACGTTCGTTAGGATGCGGTTAGATCGGGCCCGTTGGGCCCGCGCACGCAACGTGATGCACGAAAGGACCGGCACATGGCCAACGGCTACAACAAAGTCATGCTCCTGGGAAACCTGACCCGCGATGTGGAGATGCGCTTCACGCCCAGCAACACGCCCGTGGGCACCTTCGGCCTGGCTGTGAATCGCACGTGGAAGACCGATCAGGGCGAGAAGAAGGAGGAGGTGTCGTTCTTCGACTGCGAGGTGTGGGGCAAGCAGGCGGAGATCATGAAGCAGTACTTGGGCAAGGGGCGCAGCGTGTTCATCGAGGGCCGCCTGAAGCAGGACACGTGGAAGGACAAGAACGACGGCTCCAACCGATCCAAGATCAAGGTGGTGGTCGAAGAGTTCCGCTTCACCGACTCCAAGCCCGGTGGCGGGGGTGGTGGCGGGGGCGGCGGCGCGACACAGGGCGGCGGGCACGACGAGTACGACCAGAGCGCTCCGACGCCGCAGGTGCGCGGGCAGCGCGGCGGGGCCAGTGCGGCGGCGGGCGGTGCGCCCGCGCCCATGGCCGAAGACGACATCCCGTTCTGAGCGCGGCTACACGCCGGGCTGGCTCGCGCTGTCGAGGGCCACGTTGTCTTTCTCGATCGGGCGGCCCTCTGCGAAGTCCTTGAGCAGGATGAGGAAACTGGTCCAGCCCTGGGTGTACCCGCCGAAGGCCGGATCGGTGTTCTGCTTGGCGTGGGTGAGGCGCACGCGCGTGCCGCCGGGCACCGGTGTGAGTTCCCACACCACGCGGGTGTGGGGCTCATCACGAAAACTCCAATCGTGCACCAGGCGGCGGTTGGGGATGACTTCGACCACCGTGTGCGGGCCGCAGTGCCCGCGCGAGCCGTCGGCGTTCGGCACGGTCCAGCCGTAGCCGTAGACTCCACCGGGGCGAAGATCGGCCGCCGCCCGGGCCGCGATCCACAGGTTCATCTGTTCCGGGTCGGTGAGCGCGGCGTACACACGCTCCACAGGGGCGTTCACGATCACAGAGAGATCAACGCCCCGTCCGGGGTCGGAGTAGTCGGGCCGCACGCCGGGCCGGCCGCTGCGGATGAACTCGGCGAGGTTGCCGGCGGCGACCCTCCAGAAGTCGTGCATGTACCAGACGCTCTCGTCGCCGAAGCCCAGGTGCTGGCCGCGTGTGGTCATGCGCACGTGCAGCGTGCACTCGCCGCCCCGGGCCTCGAGGCGCAGCGCGACGGTGCAGGGCGACGTGCGCCACGTCCATGAGAACGTGAGGGCCGAGCCGGGCGTGAGGGCGGTGACGCGCTGGTCGGCGTCGGCCTCGCGCGGCACCCACGGCGTGTGCCGGCCCCAGAAGCGGTACGCGCCGCCGGGCCGCAACTCCACGGCGACGTGCTCGGCGAACCAGCGTGTGAGTTCATCGGGGGCGCTCAGCGCACGCCAGACCCGGGCCGCATCGGCCCGGATGACGAAGGGCTTCTCGAAGACGAGTTCGGCGGCGGAGGCGGGCAGGTGCTGGCCGGTTGACATGGCGGGCTCCTCGGGCGGTGCGGTCAGGCCGTGCGCGGCGGCTCGGGCGGGGAGAGAGGGGCGGCTTGGGTGGTGGCATCAGGGTGCGATTCGACGAACTCCTTGAGGTCGAGCAGGCGGGCCGCCCAGAACAGGCGGTAGGCGGTGAGCCAGTCGTCGACCAGTTGCAGGGGTTGCGGCGTGAGCGTGTAGAGGCGCAGGCGGCCGCGCTTGTGGTGCGAGACCAGTCGCGCCCTGCGCAGCACGCGCAGGTGGCGAGAAATCGCGGGGCGGCTCACGGTGAATGCCGCGGCGATCTGGCCGGCGGGAAGCGGGCCGGCCCGCAGGCGGTCGAGGATGGCGCGGCGGACGGGATCGGCCACGGCGCTGAACACCGCGCGGCGGCGGGCCGAGGGGGCGAGGGGCCGGGCCGGGCCGGGGACGGGCATGGACAAATTGTAACACATGTGTTACGCTTTTTCAAGGTCGCGGCCCGTGCTTGTTTTCCCGGCGGGAGCAGAGCGGACACGGGTGCGCGCCATGGGGGGCGGTGGGGGCCGCGCGGCGGTCTATGCTCGGGTATGGAGCAACCCTCGCCACCGCCTGCCCACCCCGCACCACCGGGTTCGCCAGCGCAGGCCGCCAGCACGCCGTCTCAGCCCGGCGCGGGCGCGCCGCCCGACCCGGGCACGCTCAGAGCCGCGTACAACGCGTTCAAGAAGCGCTGGAAACTCACCCGGCTGGACCAGGAGAGCGGCTTGGGCGGCGGGCGCCCGGTTACGGGCGGCCGGCAGTCGAACATCGCGGGCATCGAGCCGCCGCGCGAGTGGGGTCGGGCGGTGTGGGCCGAACTGGCCAAGCAGGGGCGGATACGCGATTGCCGCGACGGGTTTTACGGGATGCCGTGAGGCGGCGTGCGCGTGCAGACTCACTACGCGCCCATGCGGCGGCGGCGGAGAGCAGCAAGGCCCAGCCCGGCAGCGAGCAGGCCGGCGCCCGGTGCGGGCACCGCGAACGTCCCGATCACGGCTTCGTCGCCAAACCCGTTGAACGAGTGAAAGTCCGCGTCGATCAGGTCTACCAGCGGGTTGCCCGCCGGAAGCCGGTGCACCGTCTGGCCGAAGCCCCAGAGCATCTCACCCACCCCAGCGCCAACGGGGTTGGTGGTTGGCACCACGTTTCGGGGGATGGTGTTGACCGTGGGGAAGTACGTGTCACCGAACGCCATGCCGAAGGGTGCCAGGAACGGGTTCCACTGTGCGGCCTCGTTCAGCGCGTTCCCGTACACGCCCGTCCCCCCGATCACCAGCACGTTGCCGCCCGCGTTGACGTAGTCCACCAGCGCGTCGGTAGCCGGATGCACGCTCCCGGCCAGCAGCCCACCCACCACTACCATGTCGAAGTTGAGCATCGTGGCCAGCGAGTAGCCGGCGGACGGGTTCTTGCTCACGCTGTAGCCTGCCCCCGTCAGACTGCTCACAAAGTTCGAAGCGCCCACGCGCGGGTGGCTTGAAAACACGGCGACGCTTCCCACGCCGGACGCGCCACCGGCCCCGGGACCAACCAGAAAGCCCGCCGTGTTCAGCACGAGCCGCCCCGCATCCGCCCCGACATCGGTGTACGCCTGATTGCTCATGCTCCATTCATCGCCCAGCGCCACCACCCGCCCGATCGCGCCCGACGCATCAGCGGCTGTGGCACCCGCCCCGGCACACAGCGCCAAGCACCAGCACGACGTCGTGTTCGCACGCATGACGCTCTCCTCAGGCAGCCGAACACCCGAGTCTGCCACCGATTCCGAGTTCGGGCAAGTCCACGCTGGCAGGAGGGGCATAACCGGAAAGCCGCTCTACGAACGGCCGCCGAAAAGGCACACCAGACACCCGCAGGGGGATCGGGCAAGGCGCGGCCGTGGCATGCGGGCTATCGCGGCTGTTCATCCTCCGCGCGGTCGGAGCGCGCTGGTCGCGCCAGAGCCTCGGCGGCAACATTGTTCACACCGCGCTCCGGCGGCTGGCCGTACAACTCGGGGTGCTGGTAGGTGCCGCGCTCGGCACCCTGCTTGGCGACTTCGATGGGCCGGGCGCGGGCCCGCGTGTACGCATCGTTACGCACGGCCTCGACGCGCCAGGAGACCTTGCCGCCGGGCGCACCGCCCGCGATGCGGAAGGAGCAGGCGGGGTCGTCTGGCGAGGGCTTGGTCGATGCGCCGCGTGCGAGCAGGGCCTCGTCGATCTCCTCGGCCACGTGCAGCAGGGGCATGGCAGAGCCGACGGCGGTGAGCGTGTAACTGGGGTCGCGGTTCACTCTGGCGAAGTAGCCCGGCAGTTGGACCACCGCCTCGCCCGCTCCATCCAGCGCCACCGTGCCGCGATAGAAGTTGATCACCTCCGGGCTCTCCGCTGAGTAGTGCAGCAGGTACTGGTTCTCGGGGTCGTCGGGGTGGTCAATGCGGAAGGCCTTGGTGCCGCTGGCGGCAAAGTCGCCGCCGGAGAAGACGCCGTAGCCGTCATCGCTGACGGACGAGCCATAGACGCCGTAGGTGGTGCCGAAGTCGTTGAAGGCGACGCCGTAGACGCCGCGCCCGGACTGGCCGAAGGCTTGGCCGTAGACACCGAAGCCGCCGCTATTAGCGTTCGTCGATGCGCCAAGCACGCCGCCACCGAACGACTGGGAGTTGTGCACAAACTCGCCGCCGTAGTTGGTGCCGGTGGTCGCGGTGGCTTCGCCGTAGACCCCGCGCCCGGTGGTGCTGTCCGACTCTCCGTAGACACCGTAGTTCGGGCCACTGTCGGCCGTGGCGAGCCCGTACACGCCACGCCCCGCCGCGTTGTCGGCGCGTCCGCTGACGCCGTAACTCACGATTGAGACGTTGACGGAGGACGAGGTGGCCCAACCGAACACCCCGCGCCCGGTGCTGCTGTCGTTCTCAAAGCGGCCGCCGTAGGTGGTGCCGGAGGTGGCGTTGGCGACACCGAACACGGCGCGGCCCGAGGTGCTGTCGGTGTCGCCGCGTACACCCGAAACCACACCGGAGCCGCTCTCGACGTATCCAAAGACACCGGTGCCGGAGCTGCTGTCGCTGCGGCCGTACACGCCGTAGTTGACCCCTGTGCCTGACTGCGCGTATCCGTACGTGCCGGTGCCGGTCGTGCTCTCAGTGAACCCGTACACGCCGCGTGCATCGCCCGTCGC
>CAZPWW010000045.1:0-8021 GCA_964590885.1 uncultured Phycisphaeraceae bacterium | reverse complement strand
GTGTTCGGCCCGCACCGGCGGGTGGACGACCTGGGCTCGGCCGACTTCGGGATGCTGCGGGCGGTGATCGGGCGGACCAAGGGCCCGGTGGCGCTCGCGGCGGAGATCGGGCGGGTGCGGTCGATCTTCAAGTTCGGCTTCGAGTCCAATCTGCTGGACCGGCCCATGAAGTTCGGGACCGAGTTCGCCAAGCCGCCGCGGCGGGCGATGCGGCTGGCCCGGCAGGCTCAGGGGACACGCCTGTTCGAGGCCGACGAGGTGCGGCGGCTGCTGGACCTGGCGGGCCCGCAGATGAGGGCGATGATCCTCTTGGGGCTGAACTGCGGGATGGGCAACACGGACGTGGCGACGCTGCCGCGTGCGGCGCTCGACCTGGAGGGGACTGGCGGCCGGGCACGTGCGGAGGGAGGTGCCGAGGTCGGGCGGGGCAAGCGGGGTAGCGGCGGCGGGGGAGGCAGGGGGGGCAGGGGGCGCGTGGGGGTGGCGGGTGTGGTGGGTGAACGAACGGGTGGAATGCTGGACTTTGCCCGGCCCAAGACGGGCGTAGCCCGGCGTGCGGCCTTGTGGCCCGAGACGGTGGCGGCGATCAAGGGTGCGCTCAAGGTGCGGCCGGCTCCGCGTGCGGATGCGGACGCTGGGTTGGTGTTCGTGACGCGGTGCGGGCACCGCTGGGTGCGGGTGAAGGAGCCGGGCCCGCGGAGCCAGCCCAACACGCAGGCGGTGGTGGTGGACGCGGTGGGCCTGGAGTTCGGCAAGTTGATGCGTGCGGCCGGCGTGTTCTGCAGGGGGCGGGGGTTTTACGGGTTGCGGCACACGTTCCGGACGGTGGCGGACGAGGTGGGGGACCGGCGGGCGATCGACCTGGTGATGGGGCACGAGAACGGGGCCGATGTGTCGCACCACTACGTGGAGCGGGTGGGGGACGAGCGGCTGCGGCGGGTGAGCGAGCACGTGCGGGGCTGGTACCTGGCGGGGGTGAAGGCCGAGGGCACGACGCGGCCCGGGGTGTGATGCGGGCGACACGGGCGGGTGAGACTTGCATGTGTCGAGCAGGGCGACCGGGGTGTGTGGGGGCGGGGGCGGGCTCCGTGCTCCGGGTCGCGGATTGGGCGCGCGGCGGTTCCGCCACAAAATCCCCGCGGCTTGACTGGCGGTCGGGAACGGGAACGATGCCACGAGCTTGTGAGCGGCTCAAGAGGGCAGCGCCATGGAACTGGCGGCACGTACGACGGACGATCCGAAGGTTTACACGGTCCCGCAATGCAGCACGGAGGCTGCGGCGAACGCATGGCCGATGCTGTCCCCCGAGGGCACGGTGGCCACGTGTGTCGAGTGGCTGCGTCGGGCCCAGGATGCCGTACTCGACCGGGACGCTGATGCCCGCATCATGGTCTCGCTTGCCTGCGCCGCCCTCAAGGGAACGTCGGACATCTCACGCACCGGCATCGACACGTCGTGCCTGCTGGCGTTCAGCCAAGCGCTGGGCGATGCAGCGCGGCAGCCGGCCTTGGCATCGGGCGACACCGAGGCTCACCAGCGCTTGATTGCCCTGTGGCTGGAGTCGGGGCAGGTGGTGATGAAGATCCAAGCGTGGGCTGCGCTGCTCTGCTACCAGCGGCTGGGCTCGTTGCCTACCGGTGCAGGACCATTGGACCGTGACGTCTGGTTGCCGGCCAGCTTCCTGGCTCAGCGGACCGGTGGGCTCCTCACCACCGACTCTCTGCTCAAGGCGAAGGACGCACGGCGGCTGAAGGCTGAGCGGCGCGGGCGCCTCTGGTACTACCAGCTCGCCGGGGTACTGGCCCGCTGGCCGCAGCACCGCCGGGCACTCCTGAGTGCGCTCGAGTGAAGCGGCCAACAGGAATCTTCCGTACGGCGGCGAGCCCGTTCGAGCATCGGCACGCCGGGGCTTCGCGTCGGCTTGACCAAAGGGCGCACTGCGCCACACTCGGGGCGTGGCCCAGTGGTACACGCCACCCCAGATCGCACGGGACCGGTCGCTGCGGATCGGCAAGGTGGTGGCGTGGATCAGGTCGGGTGAGTTGGTGGCGGTGAACTGCGCCGAGCAGGCCGGGCAGCGGCCGCGGTGGCGGATCAGCACCGAGGCCCTGGAGGCCTTCGACCGCGGCCGGTCGAACCGGGTGATGGGCCCGCCGCCCGCCGCGCGGCCACGCAAGCGTGCGGGCGCGGCCACGGACGTGGTGGAGTTCTTCTGAACGCGGCGGATGAGTCAGGCACGATGATCCAGGCCCGTCCCAACCCGAGCACACCCCCCGACGACGGCCCGCCGTTGAATCCACTGGCGACGGCGGCCCACGCCCTCCTCGGCTCTCCCGGCCTGCTCGCGGTCCTGAGGGACGACGAGTTCCGGGCCGCTTACCACCTCGTCAACCACGCATGGGAGAACGCCGGACGCCTGCGCGACGATAACGCCGAGTTGGCCTTCGTTACGGGGATGTCCATCGATCAATGGACCGCGGCCCGACCCCGGGTGATGCTGGTCCTTCGCTGCACCCCACTGCCAGAGGGGTGGCTCTCCTGCCCAGCCGTCGCGGAGGCGTACTCCGCGGCGAAGAGGCAGGCCGACGATGCCGCGCGGCTGCTGGAGGCGCAGCGCGCCTCGGGCCGCCGCGGGGCCGAGCGTCGGTGGAAGTCGGCATCCGATCCACCCCGAACGGGGGCCGCAGGGATGGGGAGCCCATGGGCACCCCATAGGGTGCCTATAGGGTCCCCATCCGCTCCGGCGGCTGAGGAAGCGCGCGCGCCCGCGCAATCGCCCTTGCTCCGTTGCTCTCCAGTTTTGAGAGATCCTTCCGAGCAATTGCACCGGGAGACTCAGGTTGTCCGAAGCCCCGAAGCCAACGAGCGACAAAGGCCGGAAGTGCTCGCGCTCGTTGGGAGCGATGGAGCGAGAGCGATCGAAGACAGGATCATCTCGGACTGGTGCCGCGAGGAGGCCACGAAGGTGCTCATGGCCGCATTCCGCGGGTGGCTCGGCGACGGCCTGACGACCATCCCGCTACAGAAGGTCATGGCGTGTGCGCGCGAGTGCCCCGACCCGGCCCTGGCGGACTGGGCGGTGGAGTCGGCGCGGGACGGCCTGGCCAGGGCCCAGGCCAAGGGCGAGACGTTCAACCTGTTCGGCTGGGTCGTTACGTTGCTGGGGCTGCGCAAGGGCTGGCATCGCTCCGAGCCACCGCTGTGGGTGGTGGAGCGTTGGAGCCGGCGTGCCCAGGAGCGCCGCCGGCTGGCCAAGGCCGAGGCGGCGATCGAGGTGCGGCGCGTGGCCGCGGGGACGAGCATGATGTTCGCGCAGCCCGTTCGCGCCACCGACACCCGAGCGGTGGGGGGGAGGGGGGCATGATTCTCTGGGGTTATGGCAAGGGACCGCGGGGTGGGCCGACGTTCATGCGCGCGGGGGTTTTGGCATGGGGGGGGAGGATGCCCCCAAGGGCACTTGGCCGCGTCCGCCCAGACCACGCCCAGCGCGGCGGGCCGCGCCGGCCGATGCGCGATCGGGGGCTTGTTCACAGGGGTGCGGGCGTGATCGAGGGGCCGCGAGCACCGACGCGGACGGCCCGTGCCGGAGGCCCTTGCGCTGGCCCGACGGTGCCGATCGGGCCGCTGCAAACTCGACCAACTCGGCATCAAGTCGTGCGCGCCGCGGCCCGTGCGAACGCGGGCCCACCCGGTTCCAGGGGGAACGGGTCGCGCGCGTGCTGACTCCCCGTCGCCGTCCCTCACGGAGGTCTCGCTCATGCAGATCCGCGACCGTGTCAAGCACCTGCGCCGTGTCAAGGCCAGGGACCTGCGTCCCAACCCGCGCAACTGGCGGACCCACCCCCAGGCCCAGGCCGATGCGCTCCGCGGCATCCTGGCCGAGGTCGGCTTCGCCGATGCCCTGATCGCACGCGAGCTCGAGGGAGGGCAACTCGAACTCATCGACGGGCACCTGCGGGCCGAGACCACCCCGGACATGGAGGTGCCGGTCCTGGTGCTGGACGTGACCAAGGAGGAGGCCGACAAGCTCCTGGTGAGCCTGGACCCCCTGGCCGCGATGGCCGAGGCCGACAAGGACAAGCTCGAAGCCCTGCTCAAGGAGATGAAGTTCGACAGCGAGGCTCTGGCGGAGCTCATGAGCGACCTGGCCAAGGACCACGGGTTGATGGGCCGGCTCGAGGGCGTGGTTGAGGACGAGCCGCCCGCGCTCTTGCCCGAGGCCGTGAGCCGCGTCGGCGACCTGTGGCTGCTGCCGGGTCTGGATGGGGTGCCCGAGCGCCTGGACCAGAGCGCGGCGCAGAGCATCGGTCCGCCCGTGAGTGCCTCCGCGTCCCCGGTGCCGGCGCCCCTTCGACCTGCGTCCGCGGCGGCCGCGTCGGCACTTCATGGGTTGCCGCTGCCTGTGTCCCCGCCGCCTGAGTCTCCAGCGTCAGCGCCGTCGCTCACCTCTGCGTCCACCGAGCCACGCGGTACGGAGACTGGGCAAGCGCGTCGGCGGGCGCGTGGGCGTGAGCCGGCGCGCGCAGGTGGGGACGCGGGTGTGGCTGGTGGTGGAGCTGGGGCTGGGGGTGATGCGGGTGAGGGTGGGGGTGGCGCTGCGCGTGGAGGTGGGGCCGTTGGGCCTGGGGAAGGGAGGGTGCGGCGGACCACGGTGCCCGCCACCGGCCACCGCCTGCTGTGCGGCGACGCGACCAAGTCCGAGGACGTCGCCGCCGTCATGCAGGGCCTGGCGGCCCAGCTGGTCGCCACCGATCCCCCCTACCTGGTCGACTACACCGGAGCCCGGCCCAAGAAGGGGAACCGGGCCACCGGCAAGGACTGGTCGGCGGTCTACCGCGAGGTGGAGATCGCCGACGCCGAGCTGTTCTTCTCCAAGGTGTTCGGCAACGTCCTGACGGTGGTGGCACCCCGGGCGGCGGTCTACTGCTGGCACGCCCACCGCCGCTGCGGCCTGATCCAGTCGGTCTGGCAGAAGCTGGGCATCCTCGACCACCAGCAGATCATCTGGGTCAAGCCCGCCCCGGTCTTCGGGCGGGTCTACTGGCACTTCCAGCATGAGCCGTGCATGATGGGCTGGGTGCAGGGGAGCCAGCCCGAGCACGACAACGACCATTCCTGCTCCTCGGTCTGGACCATCGACTGGGAGGGCAAGGGCCGGGTGGTGGGCAACGAGCACCCGACCCAGAAGCCGGTGGAGATCTTTGCGCGGCCCATGCGCAAGCACACGCGGGTGGGGGACGTCTGCTTCGAGCCCTTCTCGGGGAGCGGGACGCAGCTGATCGCGGCCGAGCAGCTGGGGCGGAGGTGCATCGCCATCGAAATCGAGCCGCGCTTCGTGGACGTGGCGATCCGGCGCTGGCAACGGCTGACGGGCCGGGAGGCGGTGCGGGCCGCGGACGGAATGACCTGGCGGCAGGCCGCCAAGGCCGCGGGCGTGGAGTTGCCACCGGAGGACCGGGGCGGGGCCAGCCCCGAGCCGCGGGCCAAGCCCGGAGCGCCGGCACCATCGAAGTCCAAGGGCGGAGTGGGCGCGGCGGCACCAGCGAAGGCCAAGGCCGCACCAGCGACTTCGACCGCCAAGGCCGCGAAGGCCAAGCGGGCCGGAATCGGGTGTGCCGCCACCACGGCCCGCAAGCCTGCCGAGTCCGCACGCGCACCGGCACAGCCGACGGGGGTGCCCGTCGGTCCGGAGCCCGGCCGTGGGTAGGCGTGGACCGCCCCCGCAGCCGAGCATCTGGACCCAACTCAAGCGCGGCGGGGGGAGCGGTGGCCTGCGGGGTGCTGGGGGTGGGGGAGGTGCGGGTGTGGGTCGAGCCGAGCCGCAGCCCCGGCGCGGCCGGCCCAGTTGCCCGGCCTGGCTGCGCCCCGAGGCCAAGCGGGCCTGGCGGCAACTGGTCCCCGAACTCGACCTCATGGGTGTGCTCTGCCACGCCGACCGCAACCTCCTGGTCCTCTACTGCCAGACCTGGGCGCGGTGGGAGGAGGCCGAGGTCTTCCTGAGCAAGTACGGCAGCACCTACCCGCTCAAGGACGAGGCCGGGCGGATGCGCTGCTTCATGCCCCACCCGCAGGTGTCGATCGCGTGCAAGCTCGGCACCACGCTGGTGCGGCTGGGGCAGGAACTGGGCTTGTCGCCCTCGGCCCGCACCCGCATCAGCGTGGGCTTGGGCGCGCTGCCGCGGCCGCCGCTGTCGCCCTTGGCTCAACGCTTCTTCGGCCCGCCGGTGCTGCGGACCTGCGGTGAGATCGGACGCGGTGAGCCGCTGGCCCGGCTGCGGGCGGGGCGGGCCTCCGGTGGCCGGGGGGGTGGGGGTGGGGGGGGTGGTGGGGGTGGCGACGCGGCCGCGTGAGCGGGAGTCGTGCGGACGGTGCCGCGGCGGCACGTGGGCCGGTGGTGGGTCTACGGCCCTCTGAGCGCCGCGTGGCGTGCGGCCCACGATCGCCACGCTTCGCTCTCGCCGCGCAGGGCGACCTCGCGGAGCAGGGCGTGCGTGCGGTCGTCGGGGCGGCCGGAGCGGAGTTGCAGCCGCACCAGGCCCTGCGTGGCCCCGAGGTGATTGGGGTAAACGTCCAGAGCCGCGTCGTAACTCGCCACGGCCTCGTCGGCGCGGCCGGCCCGCTCGAGCGTGAGGGCGAGGTTGATGCGCGGGTCGGGGTGGCCGGGGAGGAGCTTCTTGGCCCACTCGAACTCGTTGGCCGCGGCGTAGAGGTCGCCGCGTGCGAGCAGGATGGTGCCCAGGTTGTTGTGGGCGGGGCCGTTGTAGAGGTCGAGGGCGAGCGCCTGACGCAGGAGCGACTCAGCCTCGGTGTGGTCGGTGGCGGCATCGGACGTGAGCAACTCGGCGGCGCGGCGGGCGAGTGCTTCGGCCGCGGCAGCGTCGCGCTGGATGTCGCCGGTCCCTGTGTCGCTGTACGGGCTGCCCGCGTAGCCGGTGGAGCGAGCGCAGCCGCATGCAACAGCGAGGCCCACAAGCACGGCCAGCATGGCCGCGAGGGCGAGCGGAGCGAGCGCGGCATTGCGATGAGCACGCGGGCGAGGAGCTGCGGTGCTCGCGTACGCGCCAGCGGTGCGTGCGACGGTGGGGAGGGCGGGGTGGTGGACAGCGAGATGGATCATGGCCGGTCTCCGGTGGCCGAGGGTGGTGGGGGAGGGGGTGAGGCGGCGGTGCGATTCGCGGCCGAACGCCGCGGCGATGGGCCGGGCAGCAGCGGCGACCCCGCGTCGCTGCCGCGTGGGCGCGCTAGCGACTGGGCGGGCGCTGTGGTGGACGTGCTGGCCGCGCCGGCTGCGGTGCCCGTGCCTGTGCGTGGCGGCGCGCTTCGCGCCAGCGAGAGGCTGCCGGTGAGCGCGAGCGTCTCGGTCGTGATCTGCACGCGCAGCGGCAGATCACTGCCGCCTCCACCCGCCCCCCCTCCGCCACCCGCGCTGCCAGTTGCTCCACCACCCACAGCGGCCTGCGCGGCCGCGTCGATCGGCGTGATCTCGATGGACGTGAGCGTCCACTCGGGCAGGCGCTCGCGCCAGTCGGCGATGAACGCCCCCAGTTGCGGCAGCGTGAGGCCCGTGAGCGTGAGCGCGGCACGCCGCCGCACCACGCGCGGCTGGTCGGAGCCCGCGGGCCCGCCTCCGCCGCCCCCACCCCCCGCGCCGCCAAGCAGCGCCGATCCCGCCGCCGTGCCGTCGTCTCCGGTCGCGTTCAGGTTGGCGAGCGTGGCGGGCGGCAGGTTGACGGCCGCGAGCAGGCCCGCCACCTGCTGGGCGAGCCCGGCCCTGGGTGCGCCCGTTGCGTGCACGCCGCGCCCGGTCGCGCGTGCCCACTCCGGCAAGGTGCGCTCGAGTGCGGTGATGCGTGCGGCGGCATCGGTCGCTTCGGCGAGTTGATCGAGGCGGGCGCGGGCCTCGGAACGGGCCGTGTGGTGCACGGGCACCAGCCACGCCAGCGGCAGCGCGGCGGCCAGCCCGGCCAGCGTCCAGATGCCGCGCGGCGAGCGGCTCACGGTGTGCTCCTGACCAGCGGCGT
>CAZPWW010000044.1:0-8228 GCA_964590885.1 uncultured Phycisphaeraceae bacterium | reverse complement strand
CCCGCAACGACGACCTCGACAAGCTCCGCCTCGCCGCCACCAGCAACATCCTCTCGCGCCGCGACACCATCGTGGTCGCCAGCGTCTCGTGCATCTTCGGCCTGGGCTCCCCCGAAACCTACGCCAGCCGAGTGCTCTCCCTCGCCGTCGGCGCCCCCGTCGTCCGCCGCGACATGCTCCTGGCCCTGAACGCCATGCAGTACAAGCGCAGCGACACGGAGTTCGAGCGCGGCATGTACCGCGTGCGCGGCGACACCATCGACATCCGCCCCGCCTACGAGGCCTTCGCCGTGCGCGTCGAGCTCTTCGGCGACGAGATCACCGCCATCCGCATCGTCAACCCCACCAGCGGCGAGGAACTCAGCGAAGAACGCCGCTTCTTCCTCTTCCCCGCGGCTCACTATGTAACCGACGAGTCGCGCATGCAGGCCATCCTCGAAGGCATCCGCAACGAACTGAAGGAGCGCGTCGACTTCCTCCGCTCCCAGGGCCGCCTGCTCGAGGCCCAACGCCTGCAGGCCCGTACCAAGTACGACCTCGAGATGCTCGAAGAGGTCGGCATCTGCAACGGCATCGAGAACTACTCACGCCACCTCGACGGCCGCCTGCCGGGCGAACGCCCCTGGACACTGCTCGACTACCTCGACTACGCGCCACCCGCGGACGGTCAGGGGGGCGGGCTTTCCGGCCCGTCAACGCACCCCCTCCCGCAGGGAGGGGGCGGGGGGGTGGGCGACTCCGATCGCGCGGACGGCACGTCCGCCCCACCGGGCGCAACGGCCACCGCGCCAAAGCCCGAGCAACCCGAACTCGGCCCCGAGCGCGGCCGCAAACTCCTGCCCCCAAACCTCTCCGACTGGCTGCTCATCATCGACGAGTCGCACGTGACCGTCCCCCAGGTCCGGGCCATGTTCAACGGCGACAAGGCCCGCAAGACCGTGCTCGTCGAGCACGGCTTCCGCCTCCCCTCGGCCCTGGATAACCGCCCGCTCCGCTTCGAGGAGTTCGAGAGCGTCGTACCCCGCACGCTCTACGTGAGCGCCACCCCCGGGCCCTACGAACTCGAAAAGGTCGGCGGCGAGGTGGCCGAGCAGGTCATCCGCCCCACCGGCCTGCTCGACCCCACCATCGAGATCAAGCCCGCCCGCGGCCAGGTGCCCGACCTCATCGAGCGCTGCCTCAAACGCGCCGCCGCGGGCGAACGCGTCATCGTCACCGCCCTCACCAAGCGTCTTTGCGAAGACCTGACGGCCTATCTACACGAGAAGGGCCTGCGCGTCCGCTACCTTCACAGCGAGATCGAGACCCTCGAACGCATCGAGATCCTCACCGACCTGCGCAAGGGCGACTTCGACGTGCTCGTGGGCGTGAACCTCCTCCGCGAGGGCCTCGACCTGCCCGAGGTCTCTCTCGTCGCCATCCTCGACGCCGACAAGGAGGGCTTCCTGCGCAGCGCCACCAGCCTCATCCAGCAGATCGGCCGGGCCGCGCGAAACGTGAACGCCCACGTGGTGATGTACGCCGATGCCATGACCCCCAGCATGCGCGAGGCGATCGAAGAGACCGAGCGCCGCCGCGCCAAGCAGCAGGCGTACAACGCCGCCCACGGCATCACCCCCAAGACCATCCAGAAGGCCATCCGCCGCGGCATGGAACTCGAGGTCCGCGCCAACCGCACCGCCCGCGAAGCCGTCAAGTCCGCCGAGCCCGACTACGAAGCCGCGGAACTCATCCGCATGCTCGAAGAGGAGATGCTCGAAGCCGCCGGCAAGATGGAGTTCGAGAAGGCCGCACGGCTCCGCGACCAGGCCGCGGCACTCAGGAAGGGCACGCTCCCCTCGGGCGCGGCCGCCCCTGCGGGCGCCCGCCTCACTCGCTCCCAGGTGGATGGCGACGGCGACGACACCTCGCCCGCCCAGCGCAAGGCCGGCATGCCCGGCGTGCGCGCCAACCGCCGCAGCAAGGGGCGCGGCGTGCCGCCCGCCGCGGGTGAGAAAAAGAACCGCGCGGCCGGCTGGGGCGGGCCCGGCACACGCAAGCGCCCACCGCAGGCCTGAGCGCTACGCCAACCCCTACGCTCACGCCGCCATGCCCCTCGACCACACCGCCCGCAGCACCCTGCGCGAACGCCTCGGCTACTACGCCTTCGGCGTCGCCATCGGCTTGGTGATGGTGGGCCTGATCTTCTCCGCACGCGCCGCCCGCCAACATGCCGCAAACCCTCCCGCGCCAACGCCCCCCGCGCCCGTCGCCGCGCCCTGAACTCCGCTACACCCTCGTCCACCCCGTCCACGCCGCGAAGCGGCATTCCAGGTCCGGTGCGATCGCGCCCGCCTTGACGCCGCGGTAGTCGATCGGCTCCATGAAGCGCACCCGCGTGCGGCTGGCCAGAAACAGGCTGGCCCACGGCGTGTCGCATTCCGGCGTGCCGTCGATCACCACCGGCAGCACCGGCGCGCCCGATCGGCTCACGAGCAAACCCAGCCCGGCTTGAAACCCGCACATGGTGCCGCGCGGCCGGGCGATCCGCCCCTCCGGGAAAATCCCCAAGGCCCCGCCCCGCTTCAGCACGCCCAGCGCGGTCTTCACAGCTCCCAGTTCGCTCGCGCCCGCCCGCTCGCCATCCGCCCCCACAAAGATCACCTCAACCCAGTCCCAGAAGGGGTCGAGCGCGCCGATGCGCATCTCTTCGGTCATCATCCAGCGGATGTAGAACCGGCACGCGTTCTGCACCACCAGGGGGTCGATCCCCGCCGTGTGATTCGCCACGACGATCAGCCCGCGCGTCGTGTCGGGCCCGTGGGCCCCGCCGCTGCCGCCCGGTGCAGATTCAGGCACCGCCCCGGGCAGCCACTCCTCCCCGTCCGCCTGCCCGCTCCGCCGCCGCGGCACGTGCTCAAGCCCCTCGTACCTCACGCCGTGCCACAGGCGGCAATACAGCGCGTTCACCGAAAACGCCACCCCCCCAAGCGGATCACCCTTGGGGTTGTGATTCAGCCAGTGCGCCACCGCCACCCACACACCCCACGCGCACACCGCCAGCGCGGCAACCCACACGCCCGAGTTGGTGGCAAATTGCGCGGTCAACCTCCAATGTTAGCGGGCACAAACACACGCCGCGCACCGGCTCCGTCGTGCCCAGTCGATGCGCTCATGCGTGCGTGCGCCCGTGCCCTCCGCGTGTCGTCCGTTCGCCACCCGTATACTCACCCGATGAGCAGCGAGAGCAGCGCACCGATGCGGTACCGGCCGGGGCAACGTGTGCGCGTGGTGCAGCAGGTGCCGCGCCCTGCCAACGGCACCTCCATGAGCGCCACCGTCGAGGGCGTGGTGGTGCGCTACGAGCAGTCCAAGACGGGGTCGTGGTACGCCCACGCCAAAGATGACCGCCTCTGGCTCGACCGCCTTGTGCTCAAGAAAGACGACGGCGAGGTCGTCTACCTCAATCTTGACCACTACTCGGCCGTGCAGCCCGTGGCGGCCTGAGCCCCCGCCTCAGGGCCCAACCATCACGGCTGGCGACGCGCTGCCCATGGCGTCCTCCACCCACACCGTGTAGGTGTCGCCGGGGGCGTGTTCATCGTCAAAGTAGGTGGTCGTGTAGGTCGCAGCGCCGGTGTTGGCGTTCACGCTCAGGGGCGCGATCCACACCATTTTCTGACCGTTCTTGTTGATCTTCACCACCAGGCAACTCGCCCCGCTCGTGGTGTCGCCGATCATGGCCGGCGCACCCGGTGACGTCGGCACCGACCACGTCAGCCGCGCCCCGCCCGGCTCGGCCGTGAGCGCCACCTGCGGCGTCGCCGGCCCGTACCCCACGCCCACGCCCCACGCCTGCGCGTACGCCGCGTCGATCGCCAGCGCCATGCACGCCTGGCCGAAGGCCCGCGGGTGCACGCCCGAGGCGTCGTAGACGCACCCCACCACCGTGGTCGCCCCCAGCGTCTCGGGCACAAACACCGCCCCCGAGCACTCCGGGTCGCTCAGGTACGGGTGCCGCGTGAACCGGCACACCGCATCCGCCCCCAGCGAAGGGTCGCTCAACCCCCCAGCCCCGAACGTGTTGTACGCCTCCACCGCGGCGTTGCTCGAGGCGCTCCAGCGCGCCCGCGGCAGCACCTCGCACACGATCACCCGGTCGGGAGGGTTGGCCCCCGCGCTGCGCGCGTTGTGAACAAACGTCCGCACCCGGTCGAACAGCGTGGGCACGGGCACGCCCGAGTTCAGGTCGTTGCCCCCGCGCTGCACAAACAGCGTGCGCCCCCCGGCCGCCCCCCCCGCCACCGAATCGAACACCCGCGTCGAGCCGTCCGACGACGGGTTGCTCGCCCAGATGCTCGACAACTGCGCAGCCGGCTGCGCGAAATTGAACAGCCGCACGTCGGGGTCGCCCCCGGTCAGCCGCGACCGGCTCCAGCACGACATCGCCGGATTGATGAACCCGTAGCCGTTGTCAGCCAGCACACTCCCCGCCGGGTGGGCAAACCGCAGCGGCGCGGCGAGGCTCACAGCCCCCGGCCCGCTCGCAGGCCCGCTCGTCACCGCCACCACCTCGGCCCGGTCGGTGCCCGGCTCGATGATGTACCGCCCGGCGCCCCCGTTGCCCATGCTCGAGATCGGCTGCCCCTGCGGCGCGCGGTCCGCCACCAGCAGCGTCGCCCCCCCCACGCCACCGGCGGAAGCCGCCGCCGTCAGCACCGTGCCGCCGCGCCCTGTGCCCGGCCCGTGCGGCACCGCGTCGTGCTGCGTGCCCGAGGCGTACACGATCGAGTCGCCGCTCACCGACACCGCCCGCGTCGGGGCCGGGTTGACCTGCCACTCCAGCGCCAACAGGTCCGACACGTTGCGGCAGTCGCGCTCCGAGTAGTTCGCCGGGCCCGCCGTCTCGAGCGCGTAGACATACACCGCGTGCAGGATGCCGTGGAACGCGCCGATCGCCAGCGGAACGGCGGCCCCTCCCGCGCCGTCGCCCAGGTACCCCACCGTGATCGTCTGCGCCTGGTCCGACGTGGCCGTGGCCGGCCCGCTCCGCCCCAGCCCGTTCACAAACGCCGTCGCCGCGCCGGGAGACGGAAACGCCGAGTACGCCGCCAGCACCTGCCGCTCGCACCCCGTGCGCGTGGTCGTCAGGCTCACGCCCCCGCCCCCGTTGGTCTCGCTGCGCCCGGGGTCGAGCACCACGTCGCGGGCATTCCGCCGGCTCACCGAAAACTTGCCCGCCACCCCGTCCGTCGCCACCAGCCGCATCCCGTCATCCAGAAAATCGCCGCCCATGTTGGTCGGCGTGTAGCAGACCGCCACCAGCAGTTTCAGATTGCTCCAGTCGCCCGGCGGCAGGTCAAACCGCAGACCCATGCCGCGCTGACTCGGGGCGACGTCGTACCGCCCCAGGCACACCAGCCCCTCCGGCTCCGCCGACCAGCGCGGCCCTGCCCCCCCAGCCACGCTCACCACCGCCACGCTCGACCGCCCGCTCAACTCCACGCCCGCATCCAGCACCTCGCCGGTGTTCGCGTCCACCGTCGGGCCCGACAGCCGCGCATCCCACGCCGCGATCAATCCCGGCACCTGATCGAAACTCGTGATCGAGTCCACCGGGCAGATCGGGCTCGGGCCCGGCGTGCCGTGCGCCGCCACAAACCCCGCCTGGTCCGCCGCCGTGAGCGCACAGTCGCCGTTGAAGTCGGCCTGATAGCCGATGTCGTACGGCGCTGCGTTGGCCGGGCAGGGCACTGCCAACCCTCCCGGGCCCGGCGTCGCCGCCGCGTACGCACCCTGAAACGCCACGAGGTCGGCCCCGTCCACGCGCCCATCGCGGTTGAAGTCGCACGTGCAGGGCGGACCCGGCGGGTCAAACGCGACGAACACCCCCGCCGGCCCGCGCTCCGGATTCGCCGCCAGCACCTGCGTGATCCCCGCCTCCGCCGCGCCGTTGCGCACCCGCAGCGTGAGCGTGCCCGAGATCGCCACCACCGTGCCCGCCGGCAGCACCACCGGCAACCCGGTGGCCCGGTCCGACACCGTCGCCGAGATGGCCCCGCACCCCGACGCCGAACCGGCGAGCGGCACCGACCCCGCGGGCAGCCTGACCTGGCCCGACGCGCCCCCCGGGATCACGTACTCAAACGTGGCATCCAGTTCGATCTCCGCGCTCCCCTGTGCCCCGCACGGCGGCCCCGACCCCAGCGAGCCGCCGATGGCGAGCCCCGCCCCCGCAAACGCGGCGGGCCCGAGCGCCTGCGTGAGTTGCCACGATGCGCCGAACAGCACCCGCACCGTGCTGCCCGTCGTCGGGTCACCCGCACCCCCCGCGGGGTTGTAGGCCTGCGTGACCCCGCTCTCAGGCGCGAAGACAACGCCCAGCACCCCCGGCGTGCTCAGCGTGCCCACGCCAATCGCCGCGCTCGAGCGCGCGGCCCCCGGCCCCACACCCCCCAGCGTGCCCCACGGCAACTGCAGCGGCGGCTGCGCCGTCGCCGCGCTGGTGAAGTCGGGCAGCGGGGACAGCGTCGGCACCACGCCGCACCCGGCAAAGTAATCGGTGATGTAGTCGCCAAGGTTGTCGGCAAAGGGCGGCGAACACTGCGCGATGCCGTCCACCGTGTACGCGGCACGGAACCCCGCGTCATACGGCGACTCGTTCTCCGGGCACGGCTCCGCATAGCCCCCCGGCCCAAGCACCGCAGGCTCGGCGAAGTAATCCGTGATGAAGTCGCCCAGGTCGTCGGGGTTCACGCTGCCGTCGCCGTTGTACTCGATGCGGCAGGGCAGGATCGGCCCGATGCCCCGCAGCGCGGGCTCGGTGGCCAGGCCCGACGCGTGCTCAATGGTCGCGCTGCTCGACAGCACGACCTGCGCGGAGGCCGAGGGATCGCTCAAACCACCCAGCGCGGCCAGCGCCCACGCTGCGGCGACGCACCGCCACCCCCAACGCCCCGCGCCGACCACACAACCACCCAGGCTCCTCACGCCCTCCGCGCGCACGCACAACCTCCGGATCAGGGCACCCGACCACCCGCCGCACCGACCACAAGTATGCCCTGCTTCGGCCGCGCGGCCACCCGGTTTTGCCCCGCGGGGAACGATTCGTGCGCCTGTAGGGCCCCCCGAGCGGGGCACCTCCCGCCGGGTGCGACCCTCGCACGCCCCCCGCAGACCGCCGTCAGCACCCCACGTAGAAGAACTTGCCCTCCGTCACCCGGCCATCCTTCACCGTGTAGACCGCAGTCTCGCGCAGGTTCATCCGTTGGCCGGCGAAAGGCCCCTCCGCGCACGTGCAGTCCAGCGTCATGGCACACACGAACTGATCCCCGTTCACACTCGGCTGGCCCACCGTCGCGCCGTGCACCGTGGTCGTCTTCTCCCAGTGATCGGCCTTCCGCAGGATGGCCGCCTTCCCCACGAGCACCCGAGGGTTGCCGGGGGTCTCCATCGCCTCCACGTGCCGGGCATCGTCGGCGTACAACTCCACGATCGCGTCCCGGTTCTTCCCCGCCGCGCACAACTCCACCAGCCGCTGGGCCACGTTCTGAGTGGCCAGGTGCTCGGGCGAGAAGGCGGGCATGGGGAAGGCGGGCTTCGACGACGGCGCGGCGGGGGAGGTGCTCATGGTTGATGGTACGGGCGGCAGGGCGGCTGCGCCTGCGGCCGCACACGCCGCGGCCACTCACTTCACCTTGAAGGTGCTCTTGTACGCGTTGCACGCATCCAGCAACTGCTTCTCCACCGCCTTGATGTCCTTCTTCTCCGCCAAGGCATCCCGCGCGGCCTTGCCCACGCCGCTCATGTACGCGATCAGCCCCGTCTCGAACTCGCGCACCGACGTCACGGGGATGTCGTCCATCAGCCCCTTGCTCGCCGCGAAGATCGAGATCACCTGATCGACCACGGGCATCGGCACGTACTGCGGCTGCTTGAGGAGTTCGACCATCCGCGCACCGCGGTCGAGCTGCCGCTGCGTCGCCTTGTCCAATTCGGTGCCGAGTTGGGCGAAGGCCTCCAGTTCGCGGTACGCGGCCAGGTCGAGCCGCAGCGAGCCGGCGATCTGCTTCATCGCCTTGATCTGGGCGTTGCCGCCCACGCGGCTCACCGAGATGCCCACGTTGATGGCCGGACGCACACCCGAGAAGAAGAGCTCCGGCTCGAGGTAGATCTGCCCGTCGGTGATCGAGATCACGTTGGTCGGGATGTACGCCGACACGTCGCCCGCCTGCGTCTCGATGATCGGC
>CAZPWW010000043.1:0-8818 GCA_964590885.1 uncultured Phycisphaeraceae bacterium | reverse complement strand
CATGGCCTCGACAGTGAGCGGCATGAGCGGGGCCAGCACGGGCAGGCGGCCGACGAACTCGGGAATCATGCCGAACTCGATCAGGTCGTCTGGCTGCACCTGGGCGAAGAGCGTTTCACGCTCGCGGGTCTCGTCGGCCTCGAAGCGCAGGTCGGTGAAGCCGATACGGCTCTTGCCCACGCGGCGGCGGATGATGTCCTCCAACCCGACAAAAGTGCCGCCGCAGATGAACAGGATGTTCGACGTGTCGAGCTGGATGTACTGCTGCTCGGGGTGCTTGCGCCCGCCCTGGGGCGGCACGTTGGCCACGGTGCCCTCCAGCATCTTCAGCAGCGCCTGCTGCACGCCCTCGCCCGAGACGTCGCGGGTGATGCTCACGTTGCTGGTGGTGCGCCCGATCTTGTCGATCTCGTCGATGTACACGATTCCGCGCTGGGCCGCCTCAAGGTCAAAGTCCGCGCTCTGCAGCAGTTTCAGCAGCAGGTTCTCCACGTCCTCGCCCACGTAGCCCGCCTCCGTGAGCGTGGTGGCGTCGCCGATGGCAAAGGGCACCTTCAGGATCCGTGCCAGGGTCTTGGCCAGCAGGGTCTTGCCGCTGCCCGTGGGCCCGATCATGAGAATGTTGCTCTTGTCCAGTTCTACCGGAGTGTCCTCCTTGCCCATGCTCAGGAGCCGCTTGTAGTGCGTGTGAACCGCCACCGACAAGGCCCGCTTGGCCTGGTGCTGGCCGATCACGTACTCGTCCAGAAACTCCTTCATCTTCCGCGGTGCGGGAATCTCCGTGAACATGGGCGTGCCCGTGCCCACGCGCCGCCGCTCCTGCTTGAAGATGTTCTGGCACAGGTCCGTGCAGTTGTTGCAGATGTAGACGTCGCTGGGTCCCTCCACCATCGGGCCCACGTCGCGGCTGGTCTTTCCGCAAAAGGAGCAGGTCGTCAGGCGACGACCGCGAAACCCCGTCTTCTCATCCGCGCCGCCGGTGTTGGTTGGGGGCATGTGCCGCGTGTCCCATTCTGGCCGGCCCACCCCGTGGGGCACGCCGTCCACCCTCTGCACAAACGCGCACGGGCCACCGGCCCGCACGCCTCGCGCACGTGCACAGTGTATCGACGCCCCGGCGACCGGGCTGGAGACGAAACCGGCCACGCAGGCCCATCACGCCCCCCCGCGGTCGGGCGGAGCGATCGGGCCGACCTGCCCGGGCCGGAACATCTCCAGGCGGCGGCCCAAGCCGGGTCGGTTATCCGGACGGCCCGGGGCGGCGTGCCGCGCCGGCCCGCTCGGCCAAGCGGCGCTTCGCCGCGGCGTACTCGGCATCGCTCAGATTCCCCGCCTCGTGCATGGCGCGCAGGCCATCGAGCAACCCCGCGGCGCCCGTGGCCTCATCGTGCCCCCGGCCCAGCATCCGACGCCGCACAACCATGAGCGCCGCCGTGAGCACCACCACGACCCCCACGAGCGCCCCAGCCCACACGAGAACCGAAGCGGTGTCGGACCCTGCGGCGCCGCCCTGAGCAAGCGCGACCATGTCGGGCACGGCAACGCGGGCAGCGCCTCTCATATCACGAACTCGACGACGCGATGGCTTGCCGGATCGGCATGAGCAGACCGGGCAGCAGGCGTGTGCGGATCAACTCTTCGCCCACGCGAGCCAGGGTCTCGTGGCACGCGAGGAGGTCCTCCACGCGGGCCACACCGCCCACGCGCCGCAGCGACAAGGCCACGCCGATGGCGCCGTGGTCGTCGTCGCTTTGGCCGCCGCGCGGCCCGCGGCCTTGACGCGTCTTGACCTCGAAGAACACCTCGATCGGCTCGGCCCCGTCGGCGTTGATCGTGATGCCGAAGGCGGGCTGCACGTTGGTGGGCGTGGCTCCGGGCACGTCGAGCAGCGAACCCAGGCCGTGTGCCTCGCCGGCGCGGCGGCCGTAGAGTGCGTCAAACACAATGGCATCGTGGTTCCCGCCCGCGGCCATGTCAAAGCCGAAGACCAGTTCCAGATAGTCCACCTCGATCGGGCTGATGGAGAGGTAGTACGGCGCCGCTTCCGCGACCAGTCGGTGGAGCCGGTACGCCTCGCGGGTGGTCGCCGGGTTCATCACGCCGGAGCGCACGCTCAGACGCCGCAGCGATGCCCACATGGGCCGCTCATCGTCCTGGGCCGACTCCAGCACCATCTCGCCGGGCCAGCCGGCCCCCGCGCGGCCGCCCTCGGGCCCCGCGCCCGCGGGCAGGCGGTGGAAGTTCGACAAGCGCGGAAACTCTTTGCGCAGGCGGTCAAAGAACCCGAGCACCGACTCACGCCCGCTGGGCAGGTCCATCTTGAGGGCCAGCCGCTGCGTGACGGCGAAGTCGGAGACCCACGAAGGAAACCCCGAGTGGTCGCCGTCGCCTTCATCGCGCCGGTGGTTGTTCGGAGAGCGGTTGGAAGGAGTGCGCATGAGCGGCCGGAGTGTATTCCCCGTCAATCCGGTACACTCACCGGCATGCCTTCGCTCTTCCGGTCGCCTCACCGCCTGCCGCTGGTGGCCCCCTCGATCCTCGCGGCCGACTTCGCCGACATGGCGGCCGATGCCAAGAGCGTGCTCAGCGCGGGCGCCGACCTGCTCCACGTTGACGTGATGGACGGCCACTTCGTGCCCAACCTCACGCTCGGGCCCGACATGGTGCGCGACCTGCGCCGGCACTGCCCGCTTGCCTTTCTCGACGTTCACCTGATGGTCACCGACCCCGAGAAGTTCATCGACCCCTTCGTGCAGGCCGGGGCCAATCACATCACCTTCCATGTGGAGGTCATCCCACCCGAACGCATCCCCGAGGTCTCCGCCCGCATCCGCTCTCACGGGATCACCTCGGGCCTGTGCATCAACCCCCCCACGCCCGTCGAACGCATCCTGCCGCACGTGCACGCTGTTGACCTGCTGCTGGTGATGTCCGTCAATCCGGGCTTTGGCGGCCAGGCCTTCATCAACGAGAGCCTCGACAAGACCCGGGCGATCGCGGAGGAGCTCATGCCGGATCAACGGCTCGAAATGGACGGGGGCATCAAGCCCGCGAACGCCCAGGCCGTGATCGATGCGGGATGCGACGTGCTGGTGTCAGGCTCCGCCGTCTTCGCCCTGGGCCACGAACAGCGGGCCGCGGCCATTCGCTCCCTGCGCGGTAAGTAAACGTTCGGGCACCCGCGTTGCGTCGTCCTGACACGCGTAAACTTGTTGCTCGACCCACCGTTTCGCCCGATCGGCTTCTGGTCGGATTGAACACTTGACCCCACCGTGAGCACGCGGCACGATGCCCGGCTCGTTCCGAATCACTTGCAGCCCGGCGGCAGCCCGCCGGGGCCCGACCGCGCATGTGCAAGGACCGCCCATGACCAAGGTCTCCACCGCCGCCAAGCCCCCACCCGCCGCGCCGGCTCGCACCTGGACTGACGTGAAGGAGCCCGGCCGCGCCGTGATCCCCGAGGGCCTCTGGCTCCGCTGCCCCGCCTGCTCGGGCATGGTCTACCGCAAGCAGATGGAGGCCAATCTTCACTGCTGCCCGGAGTGCCAGCACCACTTCCGCATCTCGGCGGGCGAACGCATCCGCCAACTGACCGACGCCGACACCTTCGAGCCCCTCTGGGCCGACCTCGCTTCCGCCGACCCGCTGGGGTTCAAAGACGTCAAGGCCTACCCGGAGCGCCTGCTCGCCGAGCAGATCAAGAGCGAGTGTGTGGACGCGGTGAAGGCAGGCACCGGCTTCATCAAGGGTCGCCAGGTGGTGCTCTGCTGCCTCGATCTCTCCTTCATGATGGGCTCCATGGGCAGCGTGGTGGGCGAAGTGGTGACGCGCTCCATCGAGCACGCGACCGACCACGACCTGCCACTGATTGTCGTCTCCTGCTCGGGCGGCGCCCGCATGCAGGAGTCGGGCCTCTCGCTCATGCAGATGGCCAAGACCAGCGCGGCCCTGGCCCGCTTCGACGAGGCCCGCGGCCTCTTCATCAGCCTGCTCACCGACCCGACCACCGGCGGCGTCACCGCCAGTTTCGCCATGCTGGGCGACATCATCATCGCCGAGCCCAAGGCCCTCATCGGCTTCGCCGGCCCGCGCGTGATCCAGCAGACCATCCGCCAGGAACTGCCCGAGGGCTTCCAGCGTTCTGAGTACCTGCTCGCGGGCGGCATGGTCGACCGCGTAGTGCCGCGTGCCCAGTTGCGCAACGAGCTGGCCCGCATCATCGACTACGCGGGCAAGTAGCCGGTCCGTGAGGCCGGCCACCGCGACCCTCCGAGTACGCTTGGCTTGCCCATGGCCGACGCGGCGACGCAGCACGACCCTCCCGCCGCGCCACGCGCCCCGGGCTTTCTCGGTGCGGGACTCGCGTACAGCGTGCTCAGTGCGCTGGCGTTCCCGCCCTTTGACCTCTGGCCCTGTGCGTTCGCGGCACCGGCCGCCCTGGTCTGGACGGCGCTCGCCGCAGCCCGGCCGACTGCGCCCAAACGCACGGGCCTGTGGACGGCGGTGGGCACCCTGCCCCTGTGGGCCTTCGAGCAGCGATGGCTGATCGATGTCGCGGGCCTGTGGTACCTGTTGCTCGCCGTGAACCTCGCTCTGTACACTTGGCTCTTCATCGCCATCACCGCTGGCCTGCTGCGCCGCCTCGGCCCGGCCCACGCGCTGTGGGTCGCGCCCGTCGTCTGGACGGGCATCGAGACGTTGCGCGGCGAGTTCATCTGGGGCGGCTACGCCTGGTATCTGGCCGGCCACCCGCTCATCGCCGTGCCCGTGCTGGCCGCCCCGGCAGCGGTCGGCGGTCAGTACCTCGTCAGCCTGCTCACGCTGGCCCTTGCCACTGCGGTCCTGGGTGCGCTTGATCCCGCCCTGCGTGAGGGCACGGCCCAGCGGCGCGGCCGACGCAAAGCCGCTTGGTTCGCGCTCGGTCTGGTTGTCCTGATCTGGGCAGCCCTGGCCCGCCTGGGCCTCTCGCCCACGGCCACGCCAACGCTCGATCCGACTCGCACATGGCGGGTAGCGATCATCCAGACCAACGAAACTCAGAACAACAAGGAGCGCTGGACGCTCGACACCGCGGCGTCGGTCTTTGCCGAGTCGCTCCGGCTCACCGCCAACGCCGCACGGCACACTCCGCCCCCGGAGACGATCATCTGGCCCGAGACCATGTTCCCCGGCGCGGCTCTCAATCCCGAGGCCGTGGAGACCCAGCGCGCCGCCGGGCTCTCCTACACCTTCAACACCGCCTCGCTGCCCGAGGCTCTGCGTGCACTTCTCTCCGCCGAAGCGCGGACCGACCGGCTCCCCGCCACGTTCTTCGCCGATGCCCTTTGCGCCACGCAGGCGGGCCCCGGTATACCCATGGTGGTCGGCGCGATCTCACTCGACAATCTGACCATCTCAGACGCGGCAGACGGCAAGGTGAAAGTCGCCCACACCGCCCGGTACAACAGCGCGCTCGTGGTAAACCACGGTCAGGTGCAGCCGGCGCGCTACGACAAGACCGAGCTGATGGCCTTCGGCGAGGTGGTGCCCTATGTGTGGCGCTTCCCCGCAGTATCGGATTTCATCGTGCGTCTGGGCGTGCAGGGTTGGACGATGGACCTGGCCTGGGGCCGCACACCGCACACCCTGTCGGTGCCGCGCGCCGGTGCGCCACCCCTCCTCGCCGTGACGCCCATCTGCTTCGAGGCCACCATGACGCGCGTGGTGCGGGCGCTCGCCCGCGACGCCGGGCACGCCGCACCCGGCGCGTCGGCCATTGTCAACATCACCAACGACGGGTGGTTCGGCCCCTGGCGCGGCTGTCGCGAGGCCCACCTGCTCGCCGCCCGGTGGCGCAGCGTCGAACTGGGCCTGCCGCTGGTCCGCGCCGCCAACACCGGCATCTCGTGCGTGGTGGACGCGCGCGGCACCATCACGGCCCGCCTGGACCCCCACGCCGCCGGAGTGCTGCACGCGAGCGTGCCGCTGAGCACCGGGGCCGCCACGCCCTACGCGCGGGCCGGCAACGGCATCGGCCATGGTGCCCTGGCCCTCACCGGAGTGCTCGCGGCCTGGCTCGCGACCCGGGCCCGGTTCGCTCGCGGCGGGCCGTAGGCAGCGCCCGCGTGGTCGCCGCCCGAACCCTCGCGGTCGCGGCACGTACCATGGGCCATGCTGCACACGCACCGCCCCGCACCGCCGCTCATCGCTCTCTGCCTGATCGCGGCCGCGGGCGGGTGCGCTTCTCAGACTGACACCCGCGCCGCCAACACGCCCGCACGCCCAAACCCAGCGCACGCCGCAGGACTCGCCGGCGATACTCCGGCCCCCGCGATCTCCGCCGTGGAGGTGTCGCAACTCCGCGAGCAGGCTCTGTCCCTGCTCAGCGCGGCCAGCATGAGCCCGGCCGCCGAACGCCGCGCCAACGCGATCGAGGCCCTGCTGCCTGTGCCCACGCGGCTCGAGCCCGTGGTGCGGCGCGGCCTCGCCGACGAGAACCTGGCGGTGCGGGCCATCGCGGCCACCGCGGCCGGGAAGGCGCGGCTCAAGGGAAGCATCGAGTTTGTCCGTCCTCTGCTCAGCGACCCGGCACCCATGGTCCGCATGGGCGCGATCTACGCGCTGGCGCGCTGTGGTGAGGCGGTTGATCAGTCGCCCCTGGCAGGCTATCTGCGCGACCAAGACCTGCTCGTGCGTGCCCAGGCCTCGTTCATCCTGGGCGAGATCGCCAACAGCACGGCCCTGCCCATGCTGCGCGATGCCGCGCGCCTGAGCACGCCCCGCGCCGACCCGACGCAGGCCCGGCTCATGTACCTGCAGATGGCCGAGGCCATGATCAAACTCGGCGACGACAACGCCATTCACGAAATCCGGGCCGCGCTCTACCCCGCCCGGCCCGAAGACCTGGAGGCTACGGCCCTTGCCGCCCAGATCCTTGGCCAGGTGAGAGACCGCGGGTCGACCTCGCAACTCATCAACCTCGTCAACACGGTTGACCCGCAGGCCGGTCGCATGCCCGCCGAGATCCGCCTCGCCGGTGCCGCCAGCCTCGCCAGCATGGGCTGGGGCGGCGCTCGCGACATTGCCCTCGAGTACGTCGGTGCTCAATCCGGGCCGCTGCGGGCCCAAGCGGCCCTGACGCTGGGGGCCACCGGGCGCCGTGAGAACCTCGCGCCTCTGGCGGGTCTTCTGGGCGACCCCGAAGGCCCGGTGGCGATTGCCGCGGCGGCCAGCGTGCTGCGGATCACCGACGGCGCGGAGCCCTCCACCCGGTCCCCGCGCTGAAGCCGGCCTGGACCCGCGCAAACGGCTGTCCGCACGGCACTTGACAGCACGCCGCCGGGCGGGTATCACCCATGCCCGCAGCCGGCTGCTTTCGGGCCTTGATAGGCCCCTCTGCCCGTCGGTTGACTACACTCTCCGCCCACCAAGCAGGCGGCGCGGCGGCCCTGCACGGCTGGCCTGCCGACTGCCCGCGACGGCCCTTCTCCCGGAGTTCGAATCGTGCACATCGTCACCAAGATCCTGATCGTCTTCGGCGCCGTGCTCAGCGTGCTGCTCTCGGCTCTGACCATCGCCTATGCCTCCAACGCCGACACGTTGGCGACGTCCTTCCGGGGTGAGCAGGCGGCGCGTCTGGCGGCGGAGAGCGAGCGGGCCTCGGGCATCGCCCTTTCGCAAACCGAGAAGGCCGCCCTGCAACAAGCCAAGGAGACCGCCGAGGCCGAGAAGGCCGTGCTGGTGCGCGAGGTGAGCCAACTGCAAAACGAGCGGGCCCAACTCATCGCCGACGTGCAGAACGCCAAACTCGCCGATCAGTCGGTAAAGAACCAACTCGCCAACCTCACGGCCACGGCCGAGGCCAACGCCGCCATCATCGGCGCGCTCAACAAGGAGGTCGGCGCTCTCCGCGACGCGCAGGTGAAGGGCACCCGCCGCGAGACCGAACTCGTCGACCGGCTCAACGACCTCGAGGGCCAGCGCCAAGTGCTCGAGCAGAGCACGCGCGCCCTGCAGGAGCAACTCGCCGAGGCCCGCGCCGCGGTCGACCAAGCCAAGAGCGGCGTGGCCGGCGGCGCTGCGGGCAGCGCCCAGCCTTTCGCCGCGGGCGGCCCGCTGGTGCAGGCCCGCGTCCGCGAGACCTTCAAGAGCCCCGCGGGCGAGGAGATGGCCGTGATCTCTGAAGGGAGCAACGCCGGCCTCAAGCCCAACCAGAAACTTTCGATCGTGCGGGGCGGGCAGTTCGTCGCCACGCTCGTCATCACGAACACCGAACTCACCCAGTCGGTGGGCCGCATCGACCGCCTCGGCCGCACGGTTGAGATCAAGCCCGAAGACGTGGTGCTGAGCCGCCTCGACTGAGCCCGCAGGTCGGGTCCGTGCGGCACGTCAGGTTCCTTGTCCCCACTCCTTATCGCAGCAGGTCAACCGCCATGAGCCAACTGGGAATGCAGATGCCGGGCGGTTCGCGCCGGGCCTCATCGCTGAACGTGTACACCGGCCTGCTCTTTCTGGCCGTGGTGTCGCTCGCCACCGCCAGCGTGATGGTCTACTTCGCCGCGGGCAAAGTGGGCAAGGGCGGCGACCCCTTCGGCATCCAGGACCCCAAGAAGATCGAGTTGCGGAAGTAACCCCGCGCGGGCCTGGGCGCTGGAACGCTCGGCGGGCACAGGGCGGCGCTTCGCGGCCCAGCGTCTGCCCTTCCGCTTGACACGGGCGAGTTCGCGTCTAGATTTCCCCCCCGGCCGCGGGGTCTGTTCCACGTACGCGGCGACATTTCAGACGTTGGGGCGGTAGCTCAATTGGTTAGAGTACCGGACTGTCGATCCGGTGGTTGCGG
>CAZPWW010000042.1:0-9322 GCA_964590885.1 uncultured Phycisphaeraceae bacterium | reverse complement strand
TGCCCCACTGCGTCCCGATCAGACGGTTCAGCACGTCGTACGCGTTCAACTGCGAACGCACGTTGCTGCCCGGGCCCGCGTCGGCCACCGTGCCACCCCCCAGCCCTCCGGGGGTGTTGTAGTCCGTCGGCACCTGCGTGACCTTCGCCGTCACCCGGTTCCCGCTCACGTCGTACGTGTACTCACCGCGGAAAAGCGTCTCCGCCGCGCCATTCTGGTAGTGCAGGTCCGCCACCCGGCCCCAGCCATCCAACCCGGGCAGGCTGGGGATGGGTGCGGCACCACCCGGCGGAGGCGGCAACGCCGCCACGCTCTGTGCCGCGGCGAAGGCGCTGCCCACCACACCCAGCCACAGCCCCGTCCTCCGGCTCACGCCCGAGTACTCCAGCCGCGCCACGTTGCGCTTGTCCGTCTCGTTCATGCTCTCTTCCACGCTCGTCAGCCGAGAGAGAATAGCGGATTCGTTCGGCGTTGTGGCGGACCCCTGCGCCACGTCCGTCGCGTTGCCGTACGTGAAATGCACGGCGCGGGGCGGCAGCGGCGTAGCCGTGCCGTTCACCGGCAGCACCGGCCGCGGGTAGATGAGTGAACTGAGCCGCAGATGCCCCACGCGCGGGTCGACCACCGTCTGCCCGGCAACGGATGCGCTGTTGGCGTAGTCCCAGGTGTAGGCCACGAAGGGCCAGAGCGGGCCCGGGCCGTAGTAGTACGTGATGAAGTCGCCGAGGTCATCGGGGTTCAGCACGCCGTCGCCGTTGAAGTCGGCCGCGGCACACGGGGGCTCGTCAAAGTGGCAGGTGATGTAGTCGCCCAGGTCATCAGCGTTGACCGTGCCGTCGGCGTTGAAGTCGCGCAGGTCGGAGAGGTCGACGGGCAGTGACTCGCCGACGGATTGATACTCGCGCGCAAGGTTGCCGCGCTGGTCGTACACATACCGGTTGTGAGACACGACCCAGCCGGACGACGTGGCATCGGTGCCGGTCCGCGCCACCACATCCGTCAACCGGCCCGCGCTGTCGTAGGCATAACTCACAAAGTCCACCCGATCCAGCGGCGCGGCGGCCTGCGGCGCAAGCCCCTCGGGGTAGCCGTACTCGAAATGCCGCGTGGTCGGTCCATCCGGCGGAGTGGAGGTGACGTAGTGCCCCACCTGCACAGACTTGAGCCTGTCGAGGGAGTCGTAGGCATAGCGGAAGGCGACGCCGCGTGCGTCGATGCGCTCGGCCACCTGGCCCTGGAAGGTGTACGTGAACGTGAACTCGGGGTCGTCGATGTCCCAGGCGTTGTCGGTGCTCGGGAGCAAGCCGTGCAGGAATGTCCGCGTGATGAGCGCGTTGTTGCCCGAGACGGGCTCGAATGTGTCGTCCACCACGTTCGCAATGAGCGGTGGCCGGTTGTCGTTCGACCCACCACGATCCGTGCCGTGGAAGACACGCACCACCTGCTCATCGAGCAGCTTGCGGGCCGCACCCGGCGTGGTCGGTGCCGCCGTGCCGCGCGAGGTGACCACGCGGACCACCCGCCCGAGTTCGTACTCGTACCGCGTGATGCGCGGGCTGGAGCCGAAGTAGCCCTCGATCTTCTCCTGCAACCGCGCGGCCTTGCCGTAGACCATCCGCGTTACCGCCCCGTTGGGCTCGCTGGAATAGACCTCGCGCCCCGCGCTGTCAAAGCCGTGGATGCGCAGTGGTGCTCCGGCGGGCACGCCCGCGCGATGGATGTGCGGGGCGGGGTGGTTGTTGGGGTCGGGCTCGGGCAGTATCTTCGGCACGCCACCCTGCAACGGGTCGCCGTTGAACGTGCCGCGCGTGAAGCCCTCGGGCCCGTACACATACCCGCCAGCCTGCTCCGTGCCCAGGTCGGCCGTGGCCAGCAGGCGCTTCTTCCAGTCGTACCAGTTCAGCGTGCGCGAGCGCACAGCGTTGGTTGCCGAGAGGGCCGCGTCCCCGCCATCCACCACGCGCTCCCAGCGCTCCGTCTCCACTACGTTGCCGTCCGCATCGTACTCGTAGTCGGTGCGGGCCAACTCCTTCTCCTGCCCCGCGGCACCGCCGGGCACCACAGACAGCACCGAGCCGGGGCGACCGACACCGTCGAGCACCGTGCGTTGCACGGGCTGACCGGGGCGCTGGGAATAGACGACTTGCCCGCCGCGCCCTTGATACGCGGCCTCGACCTGATACGGCAGGCTGTCGCTGTCGAGCGGCGCGGCCATGTCGTAGGTGCGGCGTTCGAGCACGCCGCCGTCGGGGCCGTAGATGTTCTCAATGACCGACACCGGCCGGCGCGCCAGCACGCCGATAATGTCGCCCACGGGGGGCACCTGCGAGGAAGCGTTGTACCCGTCCGGGCCGAACGTGCTCGGATCGAGCGTGGCCGGAATGGGGTCGCCGGCGCCTGCGCCGAGCGTGACCACCAGCCGCGGGCGGTCGCCGTGGTCGAGATAGGTGAGCGTGGTGGAGAGACGCTCGATGCCCTGCTCGCCCGGCTCGCGCCCGAACACATCCGTGCGCACGGGGCGCATGCGCCAGTCGTAGCGCGTTTCGGTCATCGTGCGGGCATCCTGGTCGGAAGAGGGCGGGTCGCCGTAGTAGTCGTACTGCCAAGCAGGTGCCGCAGTGTACGTGAACGCGCGCACCGGCAGCCAGGCATCGTGTGCGCCCGTGCCGTATTCGCTCCGGCTCACCAGCATCATGTTGTTGTCAAGGCCCGCGCCCTCCAGCCACCCGGCGTCAACCGTGCCGGTGTACGTGCGCAGCGTGTGACCCAGGGCATCGCGCGTCTGCCGCACCACCGTGCCGTCGGCATCGCGCTCGCGGTACATCTCACCCAGGTTGTTCACCTCTTTGGTGCCCGCGGCCACAAGGTGGCCGTCGCGGTTTGCCTCCAGCAACTCGGCCTTGTGGATGCGGCCGAAGGAGTCCGGCATCATCTTCGCACTCGTCAGGATGCGGCCGACCGGTTGACCCTGGTAGTAGAAGCCGTCCGTGGGGATGGCCACATGCTGAGGACCTGCGGCGCCATCGGGGTCCACATTCGGATTCACCATGTCCACACGCAGCGACCGGATGGGCGCACCGTCGGGGAACTTGCCCGCGTAGTCCTTCACCTCGCAGGTGGAGAGGGCCTTGAGGTCGGGCGAGCCTTCGGCGACGGGGACCAGGTCGTTGAAGATAAACTCGCGGCAGAAGTTCTCGTTGACATCGATGCGATGGGTGGCATCCTCCGGATGCGGCGGAAGATACGGATCGTGGTAGTAACCCTCATCCGTTGGGTCAAGAGAGACTCCCTTGATTCGCCAGTTCACCTCCACAAACCGCCGTGCCCAGCGCCGCCCATTCGGGAAGAGAATGTCGCTGAGTCCGACACCGTCGTAGAGATACTCGGTCACATATGCGAGCGGCGCCGTCGACTGCGCAATCCGTCCCCAACCCCCAGCCGCTTGCGGCACACTCTGCTGAAGTGTTGGTACGGTGAACGACCCCTCCTCGCTCGGACTCCCGATGGGCAAGTGAACGGATCCACCACCTGTTGGCGCATCCAGCACCACGTACTGCACGCGCCCGCTGTAGGGCTCGCGCTGGTAGTACGTGAACGTGAGCGACTCGTCGGCGAGAGGCTGGCTCCCAGCCGATGGAGCCGGTTCCAGTGGATCGCGCACCAACCCATTCGCCGCCCAGGCCATGTTCCCGTCGGCATCGTAGAACTCGCGTTCCACCGGG
Source organism: uncultured Phycisphaeraceae bacterium (assembly GCA_964590885.1). Classification (GTDB taxonomy): domain Bacteria; phylum Planctomycetota; class Phycisphaerae; order Phycisphaerales; family UBA1924; genus JAEUIX01. Next base: position 5,600 of record CAZPWW010000042.1, on the reverse strand, counting down.
TAGAACCACGCGGACTGCGGTCGCACCTGCCGCGGTGAGCCGATCACCGTGCGCGCAAGCACCCGGCCCTCACCGACGCGCTCGCCCCGATCGGTGTCCGCGTCCACGCGATCCGTGGTCGTCCAGCGCGCAGTCATGTCCTGCAACGGCAGCGGCGCGTCGATGCTCGGCGCCTGGGTGAGCAGACTGGTAACGGGGCGTGTAAACCCGACCTCGCACTCCACATCGGCGGGTGCGAACTCGTTGCGGAACCACTGACGCGTGTAGTACAACTGCGGGGTGCAGTTCGTCTGTGCGATCTGGTTCGCGCACGGGCCCGTGCCCTTGCTGATGGCCTGGGCCAGCATCTGCACTTGCGGGTGCACCGCGCTTTCATCCAGCCCTCCAGTCGCGGCCAGTGATGACCCGCCGAACGACTCGTACAGGTTGTGTTGGATGAGGCCATGCTCTGCGCCACCCAGCGCCGGATCGAGCCGCGCCGCTGACCACCCCAACGACCGCACCTCCGTGAGCACCACATCGCGGCGGAGCAGCGCGATAGGATCCTCCACGTCGGGATCGGTCGGCTCGCCTGGCAGACTCACCGCGTGGCCGGGCAGACCTACCAGGTCGCTCACCCGCCGGTAGATGTACTCGACACCCAGGCCCTGGACATCGCTCAGTCCGGCCGTGGGCGTGCCCGTGCCCGTCGTCTTGATGGTCCACGTTTTCTCCTGAAGCACCGTCCCGGCCGCGTTCATGCGCACAACACGGCGCGACTGCTGGCCGGCCTTGAGGCCGCTCGCACCGTAGTCCATGACCGGTTCGAGTACAGGGTGAAAGGGCCAGTCTGGAGTGGCTGGCGGCTGAGGCGGGGGGGTGTACCCGCCGGTTTCTTCCTGGTCTTCGAGGGTTCTGGGCCGGCCATCGCACTGGAACTCGTCGATGATGGAGACCCAGCGCACGCGGTCGAGCGGGGGGTCGCCGTAGGGGCTGTCTTCACCGGCTGGCGAATCCAGCCAGGTGGGATACGTGCACCAGCGGAACGGCACGACCGACACCGAGGCCATTAACGCACGGGATCCGATCCCACGGGTGCCGGGCCCCGATTCTCGCTCGAGGATGGCGGGCTCGCCGCCCTCGCCGCTCTCGTTTGTCATGAGCCTGTTGATGCGGTAGTGCTTCCAGCCGGTACCGGCCCGCACTGTGAGCGTGTTGACCGTGCCGTAGCGATCGTTGTCGTTGACAAATGAGAGGACACTGCCAGGGCCGGACGGCTCACCGGAGACGAACGCCTCGCTGGTGCCACTCGGCACTTCGAGCAGGGTGTCGGCTTGGGGAGTCCAGGTGCCGCCGTGGGTGCTGTCGTATCGACTCGGCTCCTCCGTCCGAAATCGCACCGAGGCGAAGCCGAGCAGACGATCCTCGATGCTGAAACCTCGCCCATACAGCGCTTGGCCATCGGGATCCGACACCGTGCTGAGAGGCTGTCCGTACCCGTTGCGACCCCACACATACTCCGACCGGTCGTATGGTGCGTCGGTGTTGGGCAACGCTGTCGATGACGTCCGCCACAACGCGATGTGGTCGGTGGTGCAGTCCGCCAGACCCGTTTCGGGTTCCCACCGATGGGCCACAATCCGTTGCAAATCCGCGTCGGTGAAGATCGCCTCAAGCCACGGAACGTAAGCCCTTGAGCCGCCCCCCCAATAGGCGCTATTCCACCATGGGTCGCCGTCCGGATCGGGCGAGTAGTGATAGACCGTTCGCTTGACGGCGTCGGGCGGGCTTGCGGCGTCCGCTGCCACAGCCTCGCCGCGCGTGCGGACCGATGTCTGAATGAGCAAAGGGCGGGCATCAGGCGGTTTCGCGGGCTCACTGAACAGGACGTGCGGAGGCACCGGCTGAGTGCCGTTGTCCGGCGGATAGGCCTCAAACGCATAGTGATAGACCACCTGATGCGACCACGACCCCATCAGTTCCTGTCGAGAATTGTCCCCGGTAATGGCACTCCAGACATCATCGGGCAAGTCGCCAGACACCCCCGGCGCGTGCGTGTGGGGCACCGTCAGGCACACGCCCGGCAGTGCATCAGCCGCCACGGTCGATGGGAGCGGATCTCCCTTGTACACGAGAATCCGGTCGATCGCGATGTCCCCGTCGATCTCGAGCGCCCAGTTCAACGCGCCAGACACCTCGCCCGTGATCTGCTCCAGCGGGTTCCAGTCACCGCCCCGCGGGTTGTCGAGCTCGTGCTGTTCGGCAATGTACCGCCCAACCGCGGACATGCCGTCGCCAGGAACCGTGTCCGCTGGAAGGCCTGCATACATCGGATCGCAAGGTTGCAACGCCTTCCGCGGCCAGTACAGGGGGTGGGCACCCTTGAACTTGCGGTGCACATACAGCAGCGTCCACTCGGTCACCGTGCCGGGCTCGCCGGACGAGGTGGTACTGCCGTCCCGCCGCCGCAGCTTTATGTACTTGATCTGGCCCTTGGCCAAGCAGGCGCAGGCGCACTCCACGCAGTCGTCGGTTATAGCGTTGTCGATTTTTCGCGACTCCGAGTCGCAGTGCTTGATCTCCACGATGTGGCCGTTGCGGTCCTCGATCTTGGTGAGGATGCCGTAGTACGGCACCCCGAAGCCGGGGTTGACGTCCCGTGCGTACGGGTACCATTCCGTCTGAAGACCGGTGGGTGTGCCCGTCCCGATGATGTACGGACGGGCGTGCTCGGTCGACGTGTGCCAGTCGCTCCGGCTGACCCAGTCCGCGAGCGGCAAGTTCGGCTCGAGCGGCTGGTGAATCGTCGAGCCCATGGCGCTCGGCGGCAGGGCCTGGGTGGTCCAAAAGTGCGGGCGGATGTCGTCCGCGATCGTGACGAACGTATACCGCAGCGCCCCGTCGTAGAGCGATACCTCCCACTCGGTAGGCACGACCGCCCAGTCCAGTTCGCTGCCGGGCCCGATGGCGGGAATGTGGACCGCGGGGTCGCACCGCGGCGTGAGCCGGGCCCGAAACCGCGGCGGCGCTTCATAGCGAAACACAGTCGCCTCGGTAAGCGTCTTTGACACCACCCGCTGAAAGGGGATGGTGTGGTGGGCATCAAGGATGAGGTAGCACGTCCGCGGGCTCGTGCCAACCACATCGGGGATGGCCGAGTCTATCAACAGGATGGGGTTCTCTGAGGCCATCCAGCCCATGCCCGTCCAATCCCAGAACTGACTGCGCGCATCCACGATCCCCTGTGCCAAGTGATGGAAGCCGCGCACGGCGGCACGAGTCCGGTTCAGCCGGAACGTGGCACCAGAGAACGGCAGTTCCAAATCCGTCGTTTGAATGAGCGGCACGCCCGTCACCAGGTCGACCAGGCCATCAAGCGTGGGGCGCGACTGGCCCATCCACCCCGAGGACTCGCCCGCCGCGCCGGGCGGCAGCAGTGCGACGCTCCCGGCGCCGATGGTCGGCGCGGGCGGCATGAACGTGCCCAGCCCTGGCGACACCATCTGGGCACGGTTGCCCGCAAAGCCTGCCGGCCCCTGCGCCTCGCCGCGCAGCGTTTGGCACAGATTAGTGGTGCCCGACCCCGCCACGTGCACGGCCGCTGCTGGGCCCGTCGTCGGGTCCGTAGCACTCGTGGCGCTGCTGGCGTCGCAAACGAACCGGTTAGCCCAGCACGCCGATGGCGGCATGGCCGGGAATGGCTTGCTGAAGTCATAGCGTGGCCTGCTGTCCGTGGCGTAGGTCGCCGACGCCGCGGTGTTCGTGTTTGGGTAGAACTGATATTGCGCCGACGCGGGGTCCGAAAGCCACGCCACCTCCCACCGGTCCAACTCGCCGATCCACGTCCACCTGGCTCCCGCTCGGGCAGAGCATGGATCCGAGCCCGGCGCGCGAATAGGCACTTCATACGAGTTCTGCATGCACTCGAAGCAATCTCGAAACGTGACAACACCAGCCCCACACCCGTGGTCGGGCGCGCAGGGCACGCAGCCCTGACAGTGCCACGTGTAGTCACAAGGTATCTCTGGCGGATCAGCTGGCTCGCATGGCGGGTCCTGGTGCCCGGCAGCGCTGGCCCCGGTCAAGCCCCCCACGCACGCCGCGAGCGCCAGCAGCGACCCGCCCACACGATGATGCACCCGGACCAGACCGCGTCCCCACGCCCCGAACCCGAGGCGATGCGGGACACCGAACGACGACAGGACGCTGGCAGCGTGTGCACTCATGGCCGGAACTCCGGATGCCGCGCCTGGTTTGCGTGGCCCCCGCACCCTACTCGCGGCCGGCCGCTCCGCAACTGCCGCCCGCCATGTGGAGCGTCCCCCGATCGGTGGTGGATTCTCCGCCTTTTGGTGACACCGGCACGGTCTCGACCAGCGCGTCCTCATCGCGTCGCCCGGCACAGCGACCGCGCCGCCAGACTGCGCCGTGTTATCAGGCCGGGCACCGCGTTCACGGCTCGCCTGTGAACTCAGAAACGCCAAACGCGCTGCCGCGTCAGGGTCCGGGCCGGACCTTTCGCCGCGCACGGACCCTGCCCGCAGCGCGGCAAGCCTTGCCCGCGGGCATGCGCTCCGCGGGGTTCGCGCCCGCCGACCGACCGCCCACGCGCTCCCGCAACTCCGCCGCGATCTCCGCGAGCAGGTCGGCCAGCACGGGGCGCATGTCGGCCGGGCGCGTGCCGTCGCGCTGCACGGACATGCCGAGGAGCCAATCGGCCGAGACGGCGTATTCCTTGCACAACGCGTGCACAAACGGCAGGCTGGGAGGCCGCCCGCTCAGGTAGCGTCGCACAGCCTCGTGCGATGCCCCGGTTCGGCGTGCCACCTCGCGGATGGTCGCCGGGCTCGTCGCTTCGAGGATGCGCTCGCCGATGCCGCTGAGCAGCACGCGCGGCTTGCGTGCCCGAACCGTACCGGCACTCGGCTCGCGTGTGCGAACACCGGCGATGCCCTGGGCTACGTCGAGCCGGTGGCCGTGCGGTACAGACATGCGGTGCCTCCTGGGTTGGGTGCCTACGCGTGCCCAGTGTACGAAATCCGCGCCGGCCCGGTTCCCCGGAGAACCCATGGGGCTCAACTATCTCGCCCGCGTGAACTCCGGCCGCGGTGTCACCGATCGGTGGCAGAGCCTCGCGCGGGCGGGGGCCTCTGCACCAGGAAGAGGGTGATTTCGAGGTTGTTTGCCGCTTGAAACCGTACGACACCACGCCGACGCACTGTTCTTCACACACCCCGTGCAGGGCACCCGGCCGTCGGATAGGGTGTCGAGCGTGCACCGCATGTACCTCCCTCCGTATCCGCTGCGTAGATTCTCCCCCGCGCGTTCACTCTCGCGGGCGCGCCCTCCTACGGCACTCTGTGTTGCGCTCAGCGCCGTCGCGATCCAATCCGCGACGACGCCCGCAACCGCTGCCCAGACCGCGGCGGCAACCGCCCCCGCACCGGGCGCGCCGGCAGCGGGGGTTGACGGCCCGGCCCGGGCCACGCTCTCGGGCCAGGTTGAACTGGCGCGGCTCGTGGACCTGTGCGCCCAGCGCTTGAGGCTCAACATTGATTACGACGCGGCGGCCCTCAAGGGCGTGGTCACGCTGCGGCTGGATGCACCGCTGAGCGACGATG
>CAZPWW010000041.1:0-9408 GCA_964590885.1 uncultured Phycisphaeraceae bacterium | reverse complement strand
GCTGCGTCCAGACCGGTGTCTCTTCCGTGAAGCACCCACACCCCTTGGCCAGGAAGCTCTTCGCCTTGTCCGCCAGGCCGAGCATGCCCCCGCCGAGCTTGCCGGACGCAAGGCCGAAAGCGACGAGCAGACCGAAAATCACCGCCAGCCGCACGAAGGTGCGACGGGCTGCGACAACTCGCTGCGACACTGCTGCTGCGTGCGACACTCGGCGCCGGCTCCTAACAGGCTACGACTCCAGAACTTCGTGGTACTGCTTTGCTCGCCGCTCCACTTGCTCACGCCACGCATCACCCCAGATGCCGTACGACATCTGCACATCGTAGCTGCGGAGCACATGCACCGCTTGCCGGAACAACGCGACCTCTTCTGACGTGGCAGGCTCAAACCCAAACCAGCCCACGATCTGAAGGTGGGCGAGCGGACACAGCGGATCGAGTTCCAACGCACGGACACAATAGAACCGCCCGAAGTCCGTTGCACCGATCGCCAGTTGAGGGTGGAGAGTGACCAACCCGGCCATCCTGGCCCATGCACTCGCGCGCACACGCGGATCGCGTGCCGGGTCTGCCGCAGTTTCCAGGTAGGCCAGAAATGCCGCCAGCCACTCGTCCGCTTGCTCAAGAGCATCGCCCGTGGGATGCACAATATCACGCAGAGTGTTATTTAATTCCGCCATTCATCACCCGCAACGTGTTGGTCGCCTCGTCAAGGAACACATCCGCCCACACCGTGGCACCATTCACGACCTTCTCAAACCTGTGGCTGATGCCCTTCTGGTGCGCTTGCTCGCCCACAGCCGTGCCCGTGCGCGCGACATCCATCAGGATCCCGCGCACCTCATCGAGTTGGGGCTTGCGGCCGAACATCTTGCTCCAGTTGTGGTGCGGTACATTGACCACATGGTCGCCCAGCGCGTCTGTGAACGCGCAGTTATGCACAAGAATGCCATCTGCGCCCACCAGGTACGTCGGCACGCCGTCGACCGCCACGTTGTACACCGTGACGCGTGTACTTGTGAAGGCCACCGCCGATACTCTCGGCTGGCCCTCCACCGCGGCCAGGACATCGCCCACCCGCAGCCTGTCGCCCCGGGTCCAGCCCCGGTTCAGCACCCAGAACGGGTGCTCATCCGTCGTGGCCACTCGCGCCAGGGTTGCATCTTCTCGCTGCACGGAGACCTGCACGAGAGCGGCATCTGCAACCACGAACACGGCGGACACGCGGCGTACCTCTAGCTCTGCATCTGGTGATGGGCGTGCATAGACCTCATCCCCCACCCGGAGCGTGTCAATCGGCACCAGCCCGGTCGGTGCCCAGACTGTCGTGCCTGCCGCGAAGCACCCACATGCTCCAGCAACGACCTTCTTCCGACTGATCCAACTCTTCGCCTTATCCGCCAGGCCGAGCATCCCCCCACCGAGCTTGCCCGCCAACCACCCTGCGCTGCGGCCGACGTAGTTCTTCGCCCCCGTCCACGCCGCGGTGCCGATCTTGGCGATCAACTTGCCCGCGCCGCTCTGCGCGAACAGGTGGGCCAGTTTCCCACCGGGAACCATCCCCAGCCCGGCGGCAACCGCGAACTGGCTGGCGTCCTGCTCTCCCAGAGCCACCAAGGCGGCTTCACCCGCCATGCTGGCACCGGGGAAGGGGAGGTAACTGGCGATCGTGGCCGTCACCACCGCGATCGCCGCGGCATCGCTCCCGAGCGAGTTCAGGAACGCCGCCTTGCTCCCCGCATCCTCCGCGAGGTAGTTATCCACATGGTCGGCGAAGGGGTCGTAACTCAGCCCCAGCGGGTCGCTCCGCATCCACGGATTGCTGCCGAGATAGGCGTACAGGTTGAACCCGTCGCCCATGCGGCCATCGGCATCGAACGCCGCCGCCGCGGCCAGCAGCGTGCGGCCGGAATGCGCCGCGGCGCTCAAGAGCACCTGGGCCGTGGCGTTGGGGTCGCGCTGCATCCAGCGTCCCAGTTGCGGCGTGTAGACACGGTTGCCCGCCTGGACGATCGTGTGCGCGAATGGGACCAGCGCGCTCGGCGGGTCCGTGCCGCTCGTCGTGATGCCCTCATCCAGCCGGTCCGCGAACAGGCCCTTGTGCCCGACCGCGAACGACGGGTGCGGCTCAAGGTCCTCCGCGACCAGCACCGCCCCGTACGCGTCGTAGAGGTACTGCGCGACGACCTGGCCGGTCTGCGCCGTGGCCGGGCCCACGCCCACACCACCCGCACCCGTCGGGTGCAGGCCGGTGGCCACGCTCGGCCCCTCCGAATCGCACACCGCCACCACATCCCCACCCGCATCCTGAAGCGTCCAGTACGCCTTGCTGCGAATCTCCGCCGCCGCGCGGCTACCGATGCCGCCGTGTGCGGTGCTGGCGGCCCAAGCCAGGACCCACGCACAGATCAGGATGCGCAGCAGCACCGGCATACTTGAGGGCAGTCTACCGATCGGCGCGACACGATGCAGCGACAGCGGGTGCCGCGCTCGCCCGCGTACTGACCCACGCACGACACCGCGTGGCCGGGCGCAGGGGGGTTACAGGATCAGGTCCTTCTCACGCAGCCGCCAGAACAGCCACGCAGCTGAGATCAAGTAGTTCTCCCCGCTCGTTGCCCGGTGCGCCTCAATCGCGGGACCGAGCGTCTCGAACGGATCCTGCGTCAACCCGAAACACAGCGTCCCGTCCGACAAGCGCCAGCCGAAGTTCTCGCGGCCCGGGGCCTCGTACGACTGCTCGGCGTACTCGCCCAACATGGTGCCCTCAGGGTCGAGCATCTTGGCGAGTTTGGGGCCGACGATGGTGATCCACCCCATGCGTCGCAAGCGCGCAGTCGGGTCGCACTTCTCATGCACCCACACCTGGTGGTTGATGGCACGCTCGAGGGAGACCTCCGAGACGATCGTTCCGCCATTGTAGTAGGTGCCGAAACCCGTCTCGTGGCCGTAGGCGACATCGACCAAGCCGGAGACAATGTCCAGTTCGGCCGCGGCGGCATCCAGCGCTTCGCGCACGCACGCCACCAGCCGCTCACCCTGCTTCTCGAACAGGGCCACCCGGATGGTCATGTCCAGCATGGGCACACGCTCGTGCGACGGTTGCTGCGTGTTGATGCCGTGGAAGTCGGTGAAAGCGAGGTAGTCGCGGATCCGATCCGCTGCGCCGGGCCGGAGCGCGTGGAACATCGCCATAGACGCATAGGGCACGACCTGGCAACCGGCATAGGAACCCAAGCCCGCTACGGGCACCACGTTGGCCTTGTGGTCCGCATCCGTCGCGTAGTCGAACAGCGTAAGAGAGACCTTCTTGAGCCCCGCCGCCGTGTACGCTCGCTCCACAATCCGGCAGATCGCGGCGGAGCCCCCCGGTGGGTCACCCCCCAGGTGCAGCCAGATGGAGACGTACGCGATCTCGCCGAGTTCTTCCGTGATCCGCTTGGCCACCGCTACCGCACCCTCCTCACAGGCGTGCCCCAGGGTTGCTTCTGCTTGGACGGTACGGTGGTTACTTCCACCGGCGCCACACCGCGCGGTCGATAACGCCACTTCTCTTTCGCTGCCTTTGGTGACTGCGTGTTCGTCACCTCGATAATGTGCGTCGTCTGCCTGTTGGTCTTCTTATCCAGCACCGCGTACGAAATATCCGGCCGCCGCCGGTCGCCCTTGAGTTGCCGGTTGATCTGGATCGAGGTCAGCACCGTGCCCGGCTGCTTGGCCACACGGATCGCCTCTTGCCGCATAGTCTCCCAGTGCTCCGCGCTCCCGTGCCGCTTGCGGCTGGCGCACTCGTTGTTGATGTACGTCTCAGGATCGAGGGACTCGCCGCCACTCTCACCTGAAAAGTACCCCTCCAACGGGTTCGGGTCGCCCATGCCCGGCATCCCCGGCATCACCGGTTCCGCCGCACGCCGCATCCCGTTCCAGAACGAGCCGAGGATCGCTTCTTGCGTCGAAGCGATGTTGTCAGCGTGGAAACTCAACGCCTCATCGGGCACCGACCAGTCCCCGATCAACTCATAGTCCAGGGCGGCGTTGGCCTGCTGCGCCCGCAGCATCGCGTTCAGCGAATACGCCATCACGATGCCGGAGAACGCGGTGTTCAGGGCGTTCGCGGCCGAGTCCCACGCCGCGCCGCCCAAGCCCAACCCGCGGTCGCTCATCAGCCCCAGCGGGTCTTGCGACTCCCACGGCGCGCTGGCCAGGTACGCGTACACCGACATCGAATCCGCGTGCCGCGCGGCGGGCGCAATGTCCGCCACTTCCGGATACAACGGACCCCCGTGCCACTCAAGCGCCGTCAGCACCTGCGCCGTCGCGTTCGGATCCCTCTGCATCCACCTGCCGAGACTCGGCGCGTACGTGCGGTTCCGCGCGTCGTAGATCGTCGCGGCGAATGGGATCAGGGGCGGCGGTGGATCGGTCCCGCTGGTGGTAATCCCTTCATCGAGGCGGTCAGCGAACAGGCCCTTGTGCCCGACGGCCATCCCTGGGCAGGACACGCCCGGCTCCGGCTCCTCCATCACCAACACAGCGCCATACGCATCGTAAATCCACTGCCCAAGCACGCGGCCCGTCTGCGCTGTTGCGGAACCCACTCCTGTCGGAACGGTTGGCCCACCGCTGTCGCAGAGCGCAATGACATCCCCACCCGCATCCTGAAGCGTCCAGTAGGGAACGGCTCGCACCGCGCTCGTCAAGGCCGCCACCGCCTCGGCGTTCAGGCCCGCGAGTTCACCCGCGCTCGGCCCCTCATACTGCGCCCAGAGTTCGTCCACACCTGCCGCGCCGTCGCCCGGACCCCAGATGTACTCGCGGTGCAGGTGCACCGCCGTCACCGCGCGGCCGGGGTACGCAGACGCGGCATCGGCGCGAGCCAACCCGCTCTTGATCTCCCCCACCGCCGCGCCGCTCTGCAATGCCGGCGTGCTCCGCTCCTCCACCATCTCCGTGAGTCGTCTTATCCCGTCGTGCGTGTACCGCTCCACACGCAAGGGCACGTTGGCGCCGTTCGGCCACGCCGCGGCCCCTTCGGGCGTGGTTCCGCCAGCGCCCCCACCCGCGCCCAACGGCGACCGCGTCTCGATCCTCCTCCCCAGCCCGTCGTACACGAACTGCTTGATGAGCCCATCCACCACCACGCCCGGCGGCAGCGTCGGGTGCGCCGGCTCGTTCGCGCCGCCGCCTCCACCACCGGCGGGCGGCTCGGCCACATGCGTCGCGTTCACCTGCACAAGGCGGTTCCACGCGTCGTACTGGTAGAAGTACGTCCCGTCGTACGTCAGGTTCCCCGCCGCGTCGTGGGTGGGTGGTGCCGGCAGCGTCGTCCCCACGCTCGTCGGCGTGTTCACGATCCCCGTGATCTCGTTCCTGGCGTTCACCCCGTGCGTGATCCCCTCCACCTGCCCCGCGTCGTCCAGCGTTGCGGGGATGCCCCAGCCGCCCAGCCCCCCCACCCCACTCGCCGCGCGGCCGGTGGCAGCACCATGCGCGGCACTCGGAGCGCAAGCCACGATCCACGCACAGATCAAGATGCGAAGGAGCACGGACATACCGGGTGGCAGTCTACTGATCTGCGCAAGGTCGTGCTGCGGATACGGCCGGTGCAGCCTCACGCGCGAGGGGCCATGTCATACACCGCAGGACTCTGCATGGCTGAGCAGCACCGGACGCCGTTCTCGTAGAGTGCCACTGCACCCTTTGTCCAGTAGATGCCGCGGCACACCCGTGAGACGCTGCGCAGCGCCGTGTTCACCGAATCGAAGAAGCCGCCATCGGCATCACGCGAGTGCACCGTGTCAATCAAGCCCTGGAGCAGAATACCGTCGGCTGTGTTGTACGAGGAGGCCAAGAATCGCACGCTCGGCAGGTTAGCACTGCTCGACACACTCCAACGCGTCGTGTTGTCCTCGCTGCACGGGTACGTCTCATAGGCGACGGGCACGCCCGCCGACGATACCAAGTAGATCGGATTGTGCCAATAGTCTCGTTTCGCGGTCACGCCAAGCGAAGGCAACGCGAGCAAGGTCGCGTATTGCTCCAGCCCGGCAGGGCCAAGAATGCCCGTCGCTCGAGTAAAGCGGAGGTCGCCACACGTCGCGCGCAACGAATCGGCGATAGCGGGGTAGTCGCTCGGGGCAGCAAAGAACGTACGTAGCCGCCCTCTCACATGTCTACTCCAACTGCGATGAACCCTTGGGAATCAGAATCAGCGTGTCCCCTGGGTGCGCCGCGCGGATGCGTGCCGCCGCGTCCAGCTCGCGCTGCGTTACGCTTCCGTCCTTCTTGACGTCAACCGTTTGAATCCGCACCGTCTTGTCGCCCTTGGTCATCGTGATGTCCACGTAACTGCCGCCTCGCCTCCCGCCAGTGCTCGGTTTGATGTACTCTTCTTTCTCGTCGACACCTGCCTTGTGTTCCCATCCCTTGCTCTTCCAGTAATCCCGGATTCGGGCATTCTGCGCGCGTGTCTCCGGTCCACCCTTGCGGCCTCCCGCCCGCGTGTCATCATCGTCCGGCGGTTGTCCGTCGCCGTTCGGGCTGCGATCCGGCCAACCAAATCCCGTGTCCGCGAGCTTGTCGCCACGAGGAAAGACGCGCCCCGCCCCGGAACTGAACCCCGCGTTGTACGCGGTGCCGAACAGCCCTCCAATGACGGCGGAGTTCGCACCGCCGATCAGAAACACGGGATTGCTAAACAGGAGATTGCTCAGGGCACTGAAAATGCCCGCACCGGTGGCCAGATCAGCCTGGTCCTTGGCCGTGAGGACAAACAGCCCCATCGGATCCGCCCGCTGCCACGGATTCCCACCCAGGTACCCATACAAATTGAACCCGTCCGCGGCACGGGACGACGCGTTGAAAGCAAGCGCGATCGCGCCACGGGAGCGGCCTGAGTGGTGCACGGCCTCAATCAAGACCTGCGCCGTCGCGTTCGGGTCCCTCTGCATCCACCGCCCGAGGCTCGGTGCGTAGGTGCGGTTCCGCGCGTCGTACAGCGTCGCGGCGAATGGGATCAGGGACGAGGGTGGGTCGGTCCCGCTCGTCGTGATGCCCTCATCCAGCCGATCCGCGAACAGGCCCTTGTGCCCGACCGCGAACGACGGGTGCGGCTCCAAGTCCTCCGCGATCAGCACCGCCCCGTACGCGTCGTAGAGGTACTGCGCGACGACCTGGCCGGTCTGCGCCGTGGCCGGGCCCACGCCCACACCACCCGCACCCGTCGGGTGCAGGCCGGTGGCCACGCTCGGCCCCTCCGAGTCGCACACCGCCACCACATCACCACCCGCATCCTGAAGCGTCCAGTACGGAACGGCTCGCACCGCGCTCGTCAAGGCCGCCACCGCCTCGGCGTTCAGGCCCGCGAGTTCACCCGCGCTCGGCCCCTCATACTGCGCCCAGAGTTCGTCCACACCTGCCGCGCCGTCGCCCGGACCCCAGATGTACTCGCGGTGCAGGTGCACTGCCGTCACCGCGCGGCCGGGGTACGCAGACGCGGCATCGGCGCGGGCCAACCCGCTCTTGATCTCCCCCACCGCCGCGCCGCTCTGCAATGCCGCTGCCAACGGTGCCAGCACACACAAAGAGCGCAGGATGCGAAGAGGAACGACCATGCCGCTTGGCAGTCTACCTGCGCGATGCCCGCGCCGCCGGCTACAGGTACAGCCTCATCCCCTTGACATACTTGAGTTCGTGCTCTTCCGGCCTCGGGTTGCGCTGCTCCACGAACGTCCCGTTCCAGCCCGGGTCGCCGGGCATCACGTCGCCGTCCAGTGGCTCGGGCACGATCGGCACGTTGTGGAAGCGCAGGTCGGGGAACCGCTTCTTCATGTCCAGTTCCTTCACCAACGCCTTGTCGATGAACAACTGCTGCACGTCATCCACATACACGCGCCGGTGGTCCAGGTACCGCGCCGCGATCACCGGGTGGTAGGCCGCGTTCTTGGTCTTGAACACCCCGCACACGCGGCAGGGGGTGTGCCGCGACCACTTCCCGCGGTACGCCTCGAAGATCCAATCCCGATGGACATAGAACAGCGTGTAGGGCTGCTGGAGTCTCTGCGAGCCGTTCTGCCAGAACACCGGCGCGTAGTGGACGTGCTCCAGGAATGGCTTGAGCGCCCGGAGCAGATCGTCATGAAGGACATTGAAGCCCTCGCAGTACTGCAGCGACCCCACAGGCTGGTCGCACATCGTCCACTCGAACGGCCGGTAGTCCCACATCGGGCTGGGCGCAGCGCAGTCCTTGCAGCGGGGCCCCGTCCGCACCCACGCCTCCTGCTCCGAAGGAATCGCGGCGACCGTGTCGTTCGTGCATCGCACGTACACAATCTCTTTGGGGCGTGCAGCATCACTCATGGCCAGGCCTCGTCGAACGCATCGAGGAAGCCGCTGAGGCCCTCTTCGATCTCGAACGCCGCGATCGTCTGCCGGATACGCATCCGCACCTGCGCCGCCTTGATGGCGCCGCCCGTGCCCGCCTTCCATTGAGGGCGTTCGTCAAAGAACGCCTTCCAGCCCGGCGGTCTCGTATTCATCGGCGGCAGGCCGTCCGCACGCAGCACCAAGTCCAACTTCCGGTGGAACTTCGCGTGCAGCGCCGGTGTCAGCCGCAGCGCCAGCCCGCTCACCTTCCCCGTCACCTTCGCCAAATACGTCGGCACCAGATGATGCCGCACGCCCTTGCCGATCGTCTTGCCCGCACGCGCTGCCGTGCGCACGCCCGTGATCGGAGTTCCTTTGGTAAACGCATTCGCCTGCGTGTACCACTCCATCCCCTCCTGCATCAGGCCGGTCGGGTCGGCGATGTTCCAGAGTTCCTCGTTCAACTGGTCGTAGAACGCGCGGTTCTGGCCCTCGCGGAACGACTCCGCCACCCAATCGCTGTTGCCGCGGCTGTGCCAGTCGTCGCCCTGGCTCCAGTCCATCGCCCAGTCGACGTCGCTCTCCATGTTCGCGGCGTACTGACTCGTCAGGCCCTCCAGCCCGCCACGCATCGAGGCGATACCGATGTTCACCGCCGCGCCCAGCAACTCCGCCGGGTTCCACAGACCCAGGCAGTCGCTGGCACCCCACGGCCGCTGGCCCAGATACCCGTAGAGGTTGAATCCGTCCCGCAAGCGGCCCAGCGGGTTCGCCGCCGCTACGTCTTGAAGGGCTCGCGCCGGTGCCGCGCCGCCGCTTGAGGCTACTGCGATTACCACCTGCGCCGTCGCGTTCGGGTCCCTCTGCATCCACCTGCCGAGGCTCGGTGCGTAGGTGCGGTTCCGCGCGTCGTACAGCGTCGCGGCGAATGGGATCAGGGACGAGGGTGGGTCGGTCCCGCTGGTGGTAATCCCCTCATCCAAGCGGTCCGCGAACAGGCCCTTGTGCCCGACGGCCATCCCTGGGCAGGACACGCCCGGCTCCG
>CAZPWW010000040.1:0-11038 GCA_964590885.1 uncultured Phycisphaeraceae bacterium | reverse complement strand
CGTGACGCGGTGCGGGCACCGCTGGGTGCGGGTGAAGGAGCCGGGCCCGCGGAGCAAGCCCACCACGCAGGCGGTGGTGGTGGACGCGGTGGGCCTGGAGTTCGGCAAGCTGATGCGTACGGCCGGGATGTTCTGCAGGGGGCGGGGGGGGCGAGGGTTCTACGGGTTGCGGCACACGTTCCGGACGGTGGCGGACGAGGTGGGGGACCGGCGCGCGATCGACCTGGTGATGGGGCACGAGAACGGGGCCGATGTGTCGCACCACTACGTGGAGCGGGTGGGTGACGAGCGGCTGCGGCGGGTGAGCGAGCACGTGCGGGGGTGGTACCTGGCGGGGGTGAAGGCCGAGGGCGCGACGCGGCCCGGTGTGTGATGCGGGCGACACACGCGGGTGGGACTGGCATGTGCCCGGCAGGGCGACCGGGGTGCGTGCGGCCGGTGGCGGGCTCCGTACTCAGGGTGGCGGATCGGGCGCGCCGGACATCGGCAACAAAAAAACCCGCGGCTTGACTGGCGGTCGGAAACGGGAACGATGCGGGAAACGGCGCCGTACGGATGCGGACGCCGGGCTTGGGTATTGCTGCCAGGAGCAAGGAAGCCGCTCATGCAACTCCTCGTGCATCCAACCACACGTGCGACCCCCGGTGCCGAGAGAGCGGGGCCGGGGACTGTGGCCGGGCGGGGGTTCTGGACGTGCTCGGGGCGGCCCGACCCCTACGCGGTGCGGGAGGAGTGCCTGGCGCTGATGGCGGAACTGGATGCGCTCAATCTGGACAGCGGCTGGGTCCGCTTCGAGAGTTCACGGCCCCTTGTGAGCGGGGTGATCTACACCGAGGGGATCGAGGGCATCGACCGGCCGGTGGCCCGCGAGCGGCTGAGAGTGTGGATCGGCCGCGCGTGGCTGGTGTGGTCTGCGAGCGGGCTGATCGAGCTGCCCAGCACGCTGAGGCCGACGGACAGCGATCTGGGCAGGTGGATGTGCGTGGTCGCCCACTGCTGTTCCGGCAGCGCGCACCAGAAGGATTGCACTGTCATCCTCACCACGCGCATCGACGACGCGGTGGCCGCATCGCGGGCGGTGATCGACGCGCTGCGGCTGGTGGCCGAGCAGGCCCTGTTGCGGGGCGACCGGGGCGACGCGGGCATGGCGGACGGAGCCGTGGCTGGGGACACGGGTGACGCGGCCTATCCGCCGCCCGCGGTCGAGCTGCGTCGCGCGGCGTGGTACACCCGCGCGACCGACGACAAGACGATTGCGGACTCGCTCTTGAAGGCCGCGAACGACGGCAGGCTCCACGCGACGCGCCGGGGTGCGCGCTGGCTCTACTCTGTGGACGAGGTCTGTGCGCTCTGGCCCGAGCGTGGGTCGGCTCTCAGGGCCGCGCTGGAGAGCGAGCGTCAGCCGGCGTCCCGGTCCCCTGCACGGGTGGCGGCGCCGCCGCCGGTGCGCAAGCCCGGCAAAAAGCCGGAACCAACCGGAACAGGCCCGACGAGACCGGAGCGGCGCTTGCCTGGTCGTTCCCCCACGCCACACTCGCTGGGTGGCCCAGTGGTACACGCCACCCCAGATCGCGCGGGACCGGTTGCTGCGGATCGGCAAGGTGGTGGCGTGGATCAGGACGGGTGAGTTGGTGGCGGTCAACTGCGCCGAGCAGGCCGGGCAGCGGCCGCGGTGGCGGGTCAGCGCCGAGGCCCTGGAGGCCTTCGATCGGGGCCGGTCGAACCGGGTTCTCAACCCGGTGCCCACCGCGCGGCCGCGCAAGCGTGCGGGCGCGGCCACGGACGTGGTGGAGTTCTTCTGAACGCGTCGGATGAGGCAGGCACGATGATCCAGGCCCGGCGCAACCCGAGCACACCGGCCGACGATGACCCGCTGCCGAGTCCGCTGGCGGCAGCGGGCCACGCCCTCATCGGCCCTCCCGGTGTACTCGCTCGCCTGACGGGCGACCAGTTCCGTGCCGCTTACGACCTCGTCAACCACGCTTGGGAGAACGCCGGATGCCTGCGCGACGATGATGCCGAGTTGGCCTTTGTCGTCGGGATGTCCATCGCTCAGTGGGCCGCGGCGCGCCCACGCGTGACCGCCGTCCTTCGCTGCACCCCACTGCCAGAGGGGTGGCTCTCCTGCCCGGCCGTCGCGGAGGCGTACTCCGCGGCGAAGAGGCAGGCCGAAGACGCCGCGCGGCTCCTGGAGGCGCAGCGCGCCCATGGCCGCCGCGGGGCCGAGCGTCGTTGGAAGTCTGCTGCTGATCCACCCCAATCCGGGGCCGCAGGGATGGGGAGCCCATGGGCACCCCATAGGGTGCCTATAGGGACCCCATCCGCCCCGGCGGCTAAGGAAGCGCGCGCGCCCGCGGAATCGCCCTTGCTCCCTTGCTCTCCAGTAGAGAGAGATCCTTCCGAGCAATTGCTCCGAGAGACTCAGGTTCTACGAAGCCCGCCGGCTGACGAACGCCCAACGCCGGAAGTTCTGGCTCTCGTTGGGAGCGAGGGGGCGAGAGCGATTGAGGAGCGGATCATGGCCGAGTGGTGCCGGGCCGAGGCGACGCGCGTGCTCATGGCCGCGTTCCGGGTCTGGCTTGGCGACGGGCACACGACGATCCCGCTGGAGAAGGTCATGGCCTGCGGGCGCGAGTGCCCGGACCCAGCGCTGGCGGACTGGGCCGTCGAGTCGGCGACGGCCCGCCTGACCACGGCCCTGGCCAAGGGCGAGGCGTTCAACCTGTTCGGCTGGGTGGTGACCGTGCTGGGCCTGCGCAAGGGCGGCCGGCGCTCGGAGCCACCGCTCTGGGTGCTCGAGCGCTGGCGGCAGCGCGCCAACATGCGCCGACGCCTGGCCAGGGCCGAGGCGGCGATCGAGGTGCGGCGCGTAGCCGCGGGGACGAGCATGGTGTACGCGCCGCCCGTTCGCGCGACCGACACCCGAGTGGCGGGGGGGAGGGGGGCATGATTCTCTGGGGTTCTGGCAAGGGACCGCGGCGTGGTCCGACGTTCATGCGCGCAGGGGTTTACACATGGGGGGGGAGGGGTGCCCCGAAGACCATGCCGCCGGGTCCTCCCAGACCACGCCCAGCGCTGTCGCCCGCACCGACCGGCGCGCGATCGGGGGCTTATTTACAGGGGCGCAGGCGTGATCGAAGGGCCGTCGCCGCCCACGCCCGCTGCCCGTGCGGGAGGCCCTTGCGATGGTCCGAGCGTGCCGATCGGGCCGCGGCAAGTCCGACCAACTCGGCACCAAGTCGTGCGCGCCGCAGCGCCCCCAGGCCCGCACCCACCCGGTTCCAGGGGGACCCCCTGGCCCGCGTTCTGACCACCCGTCGTCGTCCCTCACGGAGGTCTCGCTCATGCAGATCCGCGACCGTGTCAAGCACCTGCGCCGTGTCAAGGCCAGGGACCTGCGTCCCAACCCGCGCAACTGGCGGACCCACCCCCAGGCCCAGGCCGATGCGCTCCGCGGCATCCTGGCCGAGGTCGGCTTCGCCGATGCCCTGATCGCACGCGAGCTCGAGGGAGGGCAACTCGAACTCATCGACGGGCACCTGCGGGCCGAGACCACCCCGGACATGGAGGTGCCGGTCCTGGTGCTGGACGTGACCAAGGAGGAGGCCGACAAGCTCCTGGTGAGCCTGGACCCCCTGGCCGCGATGGCCGAGGCCGACAAGGACAAGCTCGAAGCCCTGCTCAAGGAGATGAAGTTCGACAGCGAGGCTCTGGCGGAGCTCATGAGCGACCTGGCCAAGGACCACGGGTTGATGGGCCGGCTCGAGGGCGTGGTTGAGGACGAGCCGCCCGCGCTCTTGCCCGAGGCCGTGAGCCGCGTCGGCGACCTGTGGCTGCTGCCGGGTCTGGATGGGGTGCCCGAGCGCCTGGACCAGAGCGCGGCGCAGAGCATCGGTCCGCCCGTGAGTGCCTCCGCGTCCCCGGTGCCGGCGCCCCTTCGACCTGCGTCCGCGGCGGCCGCGTCGGCACTTCATGGGTTGCCGCTGCCTGTGTCCCCGCCGCCTGAGTCTCCAGCGTCAGCGCCGTCGCTCACCTCTGCGTCCACCGAGCCACGCGGTACGGAGACTGGGCAAGCGCGTCGGCGGGCGCGTGGGCGTGAGCCGGCGCGCGCAGGTGGGGACGCGGGTGTGGCTGGTGGTGGAGCTGGGGCTGGGGGTGATGCGGGTGAGGGTGGGGGTGGCGCTGCGCGTGGAGGTGGGGCCGTTGGGCCTGGGGAAGGGAGGGTGCGGCGGACCACGGTGCCCGCCACCGGCCACCGCCTGCTGTGCGGCGACGCGACCAAGTCCGAGGACGTCGCCGCCGTCATGCAGGGCCTGGCGGCCCAGCTGGTCGCCACCGATCCCCCCTACCTGGTCGACTACACCGGAGCCCGGCCCAAGAAGGGGAACCGGGCCACCGGCAAGGACTGGTCGGCGGTCTACCGCGAGGTGGAGATCGCCGACGCCGAGCTGTTCTTCTCCAAGGTGTTCGGCAACGTCCTGACGGTGGTGGCACCCCGGGCGGCGGTCTACTGCTGGCACGCCCACCGCCGCTGCGGCCTGATCCAGTCGGTCTGGCAGAAGCTGGGCATCCTCGACCACCAGCAGATCATCTGGGTCAAGCCCGCCCCGGTCTTCGGGCGGGTCTACTGGCACTTCCAGCATGAGCCGTGCATGATGGGCTGGGTGCAGGGGAGCCAGCCCGAGCACGACAACGACCATTCCTGCTCCTCGGTCTGGACCATCGACTGGGAGGGCAAGGGCCGGGTGGTGGGCAACGAGCACCCGACCCAGAAGCCGGTGGAGATCTTTGCGCGGCCCATGCGCAAGCACACGCGGGTGGGGGACGTCTGCTTCGAGCCCTTCTCGGGGAGCGGGACGCAGCTGATCGCGGCCGAGCAGCTGGGGCGGAGGTGCATCGCCATCGAGATCGAACCGCGCTTCGTGGACGTGGCGATCCGGCGCTGGCAACGGCTGACGGGGCGGGAGGCGCTGCGGGCCTCAGACGGCCTGACCTGGCGTCAAGCGGCGCAGGCCGCCGGTGTCGAGCTGCCGCCCGAGGACCAGGGTGCGGCGCGCCCCGACCCGCACGCCAAACCAGGTGCACCGGCACCATCGAAGGCCAACGCCGCACAAGGGAGAGCGACCGCCAAGGCCGCGAAGGCCAAGCGGGGCGGAGCCGGGTGTGCCGCCAGCAAGGCCCCCAAGCCAGCTGCGTCGGCACGCGCATCGATGCCGACGCCGGCGACGGTGCCCGGGGGCGCTGCGGAGCCGCGCCGTGGGTAGGCGTGGCCCGCCCCCGCAGCCGAGCGTCTGGACCCAACTCAAGCGCGGCGGGGGGAGCGGTGGCCTGCGGGGTGCGGGGGGTGGGGGGGGTGGGGGGGGTGCGGGCGGAGGCGAGCCGCGGCCCCGGCCTGGGCGGCCGAGTTGCCCGGCCTGGCTGCGCCCTGAGGCCAAGCGGGCCTGGCGGCAGGTGGTCCCCGAGCTCGACCTCATGGGTGTGCTCTGCCACGCCGACCGCAACCTCCTGATCCTCTACTGCCAGACCTGGGCCCGTTGGGAGGAGGCCGAGGTCTTCCTGAGCAGGTACGGCAGCACCTACCCGCTCAAGGACGAGGCCGGGCGGATGCGCTGCTTCATGCCCCACCCGCAGGTGTCGATCGCCTACAAGCTCTCGACGACACTGGTGCGGCTGGGTCAGGAACTGGGCTTGTCCCCCTCGGCCCGCACCCGCATCAGCGTGGGCCTGGGAGGGATGCCGCGGCCGGCGCTGTCGCCCCTGGCCCAGCGCTTCTTCGGCCCGCCGGTGCTGCGCACCTGCGGCGAGATCGGACGCGGTGAGCCGCTGGCACGGCTGCGGGCGGGGCGGGCCTCGGGTGGCCGGGGGGATGGCGGTGATGGGGGGGGCGTCGCGGCCGCGTGAACGGGAGTCGATCGGGCCGCGCTGGTACGGACCTCCGTACGGGTGGTGCCGGTCCATTCGGGCCCGCGTCTCCGGTCCGTCCGCGGCGGCGCGTGCGACTGGAGGGTGGAGCGATGCTTCGGGGGGTGCGTGTGCGCTCTGGAGCTACGGCCCCCCCGCACCGCCCGCCCCCCCTACACCCCCCACCCCCCGCAGCGCCGCGTGCCTCGTGGCCCAAGTTCGCCACGCTTCGCTCTCGCCGCGCAGCGCGACCTCGCGAAGCAGGGCGGGCGTGCGGTCGTCGGGGCGGCCGGAGCGCAGTTGCAGGCGCACCAAGCCCTGGGTGGCCGCGGTGTGCTCGGGGTAGACCTCGAGCGCGGCGTCGTAGGCGGCCAGAGCCTCGTCGGTGCGGCCGGCCCGCTCCAGCGTGAGGGCGAGGTTGATGCGCGGGTCGGGGTGGCCGGGCAGCAGCTTCTTGGCCCACTCGAACTCGTTGGCCGCGGCGTAGAGGTCGCCGCGTGCGAGCAGGATGGTGCCGAGGTTGTTGTGGGCAGGGCCGTTGTAGAGGTCGAGCGCGAGAGCTTGACGCAGCAGCGCCTCGGCCTCGGTGTGGTCGGTGGTGGAATCGGATGCGAGGAGGGAGGCGGCGCGGCGGGCGAGTGCTTCGGACGCGGCGCTGTCGCGCTCAACATCACCCCCGTCGGTGTAGGGGCTGAGCGTGCTGGAGGAACCGGCCGCACACCCCGTGAGGCCGGTGGTGAACCCGGTGGCAGCGGCCAGGCACGCGAGAGCGGCCAAGGCCCGGGCGGCTCCGGCGAGAGACCGCACAGAAGAAGGATGGGCGCTGCGGGTGCAGGCGACGCGGGGGGGCGTGGTCATGGTCGGGCTCCGGTGGCGGAAGGCGCGGGAGGTGGTGGTGAGGGGGAGGCGGTGGCCTGCGATGTGCGTGGGCCGGGAAGCTGGGGCGAGCCGGCTCCGCTGCCGCGTGGGCGCGATCCAGGCGGGGTGCCTGCTGTGCTGGGCGTGCCGGCGGTACGCGAGGCCGCACGCGCTGCGACCGGCGGCTCAACCAGCGAGAGCGACTCGGCGACCAGCGCCACACGCAGCGGCAGGTCGCGGCCGGTGCCGGGGGGGGACGACGACGGCGTGGAAGCGCCTCCCGAAGCGGGTGGCGAGGCCGCTGCGTGCGGCGGCGCGTGGGTGAAGGTGGCCGGTGCCGCGGCGGCCGGGCCGTCGATGGGCGCCACCTCGACCGACACGATGGCCCACGCGTCCAGCCGCTCGCGCCACGCGGCCAGCACTCCGCCCAGTTGCGGCAGCGTGAGGCCGCTGAGCGCCACGCTGGCGCGGCGGCGGAGCAGACGGGGTGCGTTGCTCGAACCGGGTCCGGCGAGAGTCGGGCCGCCCGCAGTCCCCTCGCCGGCCGTCGAGAGCGATGCGAGCGTGCTCGGTGGAAGGCCCGTGGCCGCCAAGAGCGCCGAGACTTCCTGCGCCAGGCTCGTGCCGGGTGCCGCGCCGGTTGTGCCGTCGCCGGAGTGCTCCGCGGTGCGGTGCTCGCCGCGCCGTGCCCACGCGGGGAGCCCGGCGCGGGCCGCGGCGATCTCGCCGGCGTGCACGCGGGCCGCGGCGAGTTGATCGCGGCGGGTGCGGGCGTCTTCGTGCGCTATCCATGCCGCGGGAGCGCACCAGCCCAGCACCGGCAACGCGATCAGGGCGCTGAGCACCCACACACCCAGCGGCGTGCCGGGCAGGGCGCGGTCGAGCCACGTCGCGACGGGGGCCGGGCGCGGGCTCGTGCGCTCAGCCGGGTGCGCAGCCGCGTGCCCAGCCGGAGGTGAAGTGGTGTTCACGGGGGCGATCACGGTGCCCACCCCGCCAGTGGCGCGGCGGCCGTCGTGGCGGGCCGGGGCGCGGGTAGGCCCGTGGGTGGAGCGGTGCGCTCGCGCATCAGTTCCAGGCTCACGCGGGCCACACTGCCGCTCGTCGAGATGCGCGGCTCGGCCGATGTCCAGCCGGCGGGCGCGTTCAGTTCCCTGAGCAACGGGGCCGGGTCGCCCTGCACCGTGATCGCCAGGGCCGCGCGTTCGCCCGACACCGACACGCTCAGCAGCCGCGCTTCGGGCCGCAGCGGCCAACTCGCCAGGAGTGCGGCGAGCGTGGTGCCGGCATCACCTGTGTCTCCGGTGTGTTCCGTGTTGTCTGTGTCTCGTGTGTTGCCTGTGTCGCCGGTAAGCGTCGTCTGATTCGTGTGCCGTGCTGCGTACATCGGGTCGGCGCTGCGGGCCACGCGCAGGGCCGTCGCTGTGGACCGGGCCGACTCGGCGAGGGCGGCGACCAGCGCCGCGGGCTCGGCCTCAACATCGTCAAGGGCGCTCGCGGCCGCGCCGCCCGGCGCCCGCTCACCGATGGCCCACAGTTCGGCCCGCGCGGTGCGCTCATCGGCCTCGGCGTGGCGCTCGCGGCGAACGAGGCCCACGGCCACCAGCAGCGCACAGCCTACGGCGACCGCCGCGGCGCGGGCGTGGCGGATCAGGCGGCGGCGGCGCACGGGTTGCGGCTCGAAGGTGCCGGCCAGCAGGTTGAGGCGGCTCGCCAGCGCGCGACCGTCTGCGCCCGGTGGCAGCAACGTCGGCGGCACCGCGTCGGGCGTGAGCGATTCGAGCGCGGCATCGAGGTCCACAAGTTGCGCGACGGGGGCGACACACACCAGCAGCCGGCCCGCCGCGGCGGCGCGGGTGCCAGCGCTGCCGACAAGGTTCCCCGCGCCGATGGTTGTGCAGACTGCGTGGTGGGTGGCCTCGTCGAGCGGCACCGGGCAGAGGGCCTGCGCCGATGGCAGCAGGCCGGGCGGCAAGGGGCCGGTGCGCGTCCAGCCGTTCCCGTCGATCACGGCCCAATAGAGCGCGTGCGCTGGGCGGGTCGTGTGCGTGGAAGATGGCATCGGGGCACTCGGCGCGTCGCCCCAATCTACAGCAGCGGGCAACGTCGGTTCGACCCGCACCTCCGAATGGGGCAGCGTCGCGGTCATCGCGCTGCCTCCCCGCCCTGCGTCGGCTTGGCGAGCGTGAGCGTGGCGGCCCGGCTCCCTTCGCCCAGTGTGAGCGATGTGGCGGTGACGCGGGCCGGTCCCGGGCGAGCACGGCCCGCGGCATCGCGCTCGCCGTCGCGGATGGTGACCATGCGGTCGCTCTCGGGGTCGTAGCAGACGGCGGCGTGCGATGAACCCTCTTGAATGATGGCGACCAGTTGCAACTTGAGCGGCGGGGGAGGCGGCGGGGGTGGCGCGGCCTTCGCCACGGGCGGCGGTGGGGGAGGGGGCGGAGGGGCGATCCAGATGGGCGAGCGGAACGCGGCCTGGTCGAGCGCGAGCGTGCGGACGGGTCCAGACTCGGGCTGCGCGTCGTGGCCGTTTGGTGCGGGCGCAGGGACTGTCGCGCCGCCGTCGCCCAGAGGCCACAGGGCCCAGGCGGTGCAGGCCAGGATCGGCACCGCGGCGACCACGCCGGGGCCGGTGCGGCGGGCGTGTGCTGGGCGTCTGGTGTTCACGCCGGCCCCTCCGCCGTCGCTTCGAGCAGCGACACGTCGATCACGCGGGCCACCTCTTCCATGCTCGTGAGCCCGTCGCGCACCACGCTTGCGCCCGCTTCGCGCAGCGAGACCATGCCCGCCGCCTCGGCCGCTGCCTTGAGTTGGTCCGACGGTGCCCGCTCCACGATCAACCGCCGCAGCCGCTCGTCCACCACCAGCAACTCGAACAAGCCGCGCCGGCCCTTGAAGCCGGTGAACAGGCAGCCGGGGCAGCCGACCGCGCTTCCCGCAGCGTTTCCTGTCGCGCCGCCCGCGCCTGCTTCGAATCCCCCATACCCAGCCGCGCCGTCGCGCCCCGGATCGCTGTGCAACCCCGGCCGCGCCCCGGGGCACCCGGCGTGGTACGTGCGCACCAGCCGCTGGGCCAGAACCGCCGAGAGCGACGAGGCGACCAGGAAGGGCTCGACACCCAGGTCGAGCAGGCGGGCGACGGCGCTGGCCGCGTCGTTGGTGTGGAGCGTGGAGAGCACGAGGTGGCCGGTCAGGCTCGCCTGCACGGCGATGCGGGCGGTCGCCTCGTCGCGCACCTCTCCCACCATGATCACATCCGGGTCCTGCCGCAGGATGTGCCGCAGGCCGGTGGCGAAGGTGACATCCTTCTTCGGGTCCACCTGGGTCTGGCTCACGGCCAGGCCGCGCCCGGTGCCGGCACCGTCTGACAAGTCGTACTCCACCGGGTCCTCAATGGTCATCATGTTGATGTCGCAGCCAGCCGCAAGCGGGCTGGCAAGCCCGCCCCCCTGGGTGCGGCGCATCGTTGCGCCCGCTCCACTCTGTGAGTGGTTGTGCGTCAGCCAGTTGAGCGTGGCGTAGAGCGTGGTCGTCTTGCCGCTCCCCGTCGGCCCGGTCGAGAGCACGATGCCGTGCGGCTTGGCCACCTGAGCCAGGTAGCGGGCCCGGGTCGCCTCGGGCATACCCAGGGCCTCGAACGAACGCAGGTGCGGCGAGCGGGCCGGGTCGAGCAGCCGCAGCACCACCCGCTCGCCGTACGTCGTGGGCAGCGTGCTGATCCGCAGGTCGATCCGGCGGGGCGTGGCGGGCAGAGACACCTCCGCGGGCGGACGGGACGTCCGCCCCACCTGGGCTGCTGGTCCTGCCGCGCCTCCACCGCCCACGGTCACCGTCGCCCGCCCGTCCTGCGCGGCACGCCGATCCGCCACGTCCATCCCCGCCATCACCTTGATGCGTGTCGTCACGCTCCCCGCCAGGCCCGCCGCCAATGTCCGCACCGTGTGCAGCGAGCCGTCCACCCGGTACCGCACCAGCGTCCGATCGCGGAGCGGCACCACGTGCACGTCGCTGGCTTCGCGCAACAGGGCCTCGAACAGGAGCAGGTCGACCAGGCGGATCACCGGAGCCTTGCCGTGGGTGTTGATGAGGTCGCGCTGGGCCTCGCGGGCTGCCGCGGCCAGGTCGTGCTCCACGTCGCTCGAGCCCTCGATGGCAATGGACAGGGGTTCGTCGACGCGGTGGCGCGGCGTGTGGCGGGCGGACGGGACGCCCGCCCCACCAGCGCGATTCTCTCTACCAGCGCCACCGTCCCCCTCGCCCCCCCCGCCCCCCCCGCCCC
>CAZPWW010000039.1:0-12836 GCA_964590885.1 uncultured Phycisphaeraceae bacterium | reverse complement strand
TACTTGGTCCCCCGGTACTTGCCGCAGGCGCACTCGTAGTCGCGCTCCGGTCCGAAGATGCGCTCGCAGAACAGCCCGTCCTTCTCCGGACGGTACGTCCGGTAGTTGATCGTCTCGGGCTTCTTGACCTCCCCGTACGACCACGACCGGATGTCGTTGGGCGACGCGAGGGTCACCTTCACGCTGGCGTAGTCATTGATCCGCTCGTACACGGCTTCCACGGCCATAGGTGTGCTCCGCCTCAGTCAGATGGTCGCCACGCCCCGGGAACGGGCGCGGCGGGTGCGTGTGTGCTGCGTCCGCCCTCAAAACCGCCCTACAGAATGCTCGCGTCCTCGGTCTTCTTCTTGCCGAACGAGATGTTCATGCCCAGACCCTTCAGCTCGCTGCAGAGCACGTCAAACGCCACGGGCATCCCCGCTTCCAGCGTGTTCGTGCCCTTCACCATGCTCTCGTAGATCTTGGTGCGGCCCTCCACGTCGTCGCTCTTCACCGTGAGCAGTTCCTGCAGGATGTACGCCGCGCCGTACGCCTCCAGCGCCCACACCTCCATCTCGCCGAAGCGCTGCCCGC
The DNA here is from genome assembly GCA_964590885.1 of uncultured Phycisphaeraceae bacterium. Taxonomy (GTDB): domain Bacteria; phylum Planctomycetota; class Phycisphaerae; order Phycisphaerales; family UBA1924; genus JAEUIX01. The sequence continues at coordinate 12,263 of CAZPWW010000039.1, read as the reverse complement.
CCGTGCGGGCCTTGCCCCCCAGGGGTTGCTGCGTGATCAGCGAGTACGGACCCGTCGCCCGCGCGTGGATCTTGTCGTCCACCAGGTGGTGCAGTTTCAGGATGTACATCACGCCCACCGTCGTGCGCTGCTGGAACGGCTCGCCCGTCCGACCGTCGAACAACTGAATCTTGCCGCCGCGCGGCATCTTCACCATGATCTCGCGCGGGGCCGGCCAGGTGCCATCCTTCTCGTGCTGGCGGGCCTTCTGCTCCACCAGTTCGTTGGCCTCCTCCACCGCCTTGTGCACCTCGGCCTCGGTCGCGCCGTCGAACACCGGCGTTACGGCCTGCAGGCCCAGGATCTTCATGGCCCACCCCAGGTGCGTCTCCAGAATCTGCCCCACGTTCATCCGGCTGGGCACGCCCAGCGGGTTGAGCAGGAAGTCCACCGGAGTCCCGTCGGCCATGAACGGCATGTCCTCCTCGGGCACGATCCGCGCGATCACGCCCTTGTTCCCGTGCCGGCCCGCCATCTTGTCGCCCACCGACAGGTGCCGCTTCGTCGCCAGGTACACCTTCACCATCTCCAGCACGCCGCTGGGCAACTCATCGCCCCGCTTCATGTGGTCGGTCTTGCGCTTCTTCTCCGCCTTGATGGCGAGGATGCGCGGCCAGAACTGCCCCTTGATCGTGTCGGCCTTCTCCTTGGCCTCCTTGGCCCCCTTCACCCACTTGTCGTTGAAGTTGTCGATCTGCTCCAGCACCACCTCGGGCAGGTCGCTGGCCGCCACCTTCTGCCGCGTGGTCGGATCGACCATGGGCGTGCCCGTGGCCTCGTTGATCTGGTCCACCATCTGCTTGAAGATGCCGATCGCCCGCGTGTCCATCTCCGTCGTGTACGCCTCGATCTGGGCCTTGAGCTGCTTCTTCTGCTCGTCGGTGGGGTGCAGGCGCCGCGAGAAGCGGCTGGCGCCGATCACGATCCCCTCCACGCCCGCCGGCACCTCCAGCGAATCGTTCTTCACGTCCTCGCCGGCCCGCCCGAAGATGGCGTGCAGCAGCTTCTCCTCGGGCGTGAGTTCGGTCTTGCTCTTGGGGCTCACCTTGCCCACCAGAATGTCGCCGGGACCCACGCGGGCACCCAGGCGGATCACCCCGTGGTCGTCCAGGTTGCGCAGCATCTTCTCCGACACGTTGGGGATGTCGCGCGTGAACTCCTCCTTGCCCAGCTTCGTCTCGCGCACCTCCACCTCGAAGGCGTCGATATGGATGCTCGTGAAGACGTCGTCCTTCACCAGCCGCTCGTTGATGACGATGGCGTCCTCGAAGTTGTACCCGTCGAAGGTGTTGAACGCCACCAGCACGTTCTTCCCGATCGAGAGCTCGCCCAGCCGCGTCGCGGCCCCGTCGGCGATCACCTGGTCGCGCTTCACACGCTGCCCCACCTTCACCACCGGCCGCTGGTTCTGGCAGGTCCGCTCGTTCAGCCCGGCAAACTTGCGCAGCACGTACTCGTCCGCGTTGTCGATGATGATCCGCTGGGCGTCCGCGTAGGTGATCGTCCCCGCGTTCTTCGCCTTCACCACCATCCCGGAGTTCCGCCCCACCTCCTTCTCCATCCCCGTGGCGATGCTGGGCGGGTCCACCTTGATCAGCGGCACCGCCTGCCGCTGCATGTTCGAGCCCATCAGCGCCCGGTTGGCGTCGTCGTGCTCCAGGAACGGGATCAGCGCGGCACTCACGCCCACGATCTGCTTGGGCGCAATGTCCAGGTACGTCACGTTGTCGCTGGCCACCTCGGCCAGTTCGCCGTTCACCCGCGCCAGAATCTGACCGTCCTCGATCCGCCCGTTCTCACGCACCGAATCCGTCGGGGCCAGCACCGCCTTCATCTCTTCGTCGGCACGCAGGTGCACGATCTTGTCGCTCACCTTGCCGTCCTTCACCACGCGATAGGGCGTGCGCAGGAAGCCGTAGTCGTCGATGCTCGAGTAGATGCCCAGGCTGGCGATCAGGCCGATGTTGGTGCCCTCGGGTGTCTCGATCGGGCAGATCCTCCCGTAGTGGCTGATGTGCACGTCGCGCACCTCGAAGCCCGCCCGCTTGCGGTTCAGCCCGCCCGGCCCCAGGGCCGACAGCCGCCGCTCGTGGATCAGCGTGCTCAGCGGGTTGGTCTGGTCCACCACCTGGCTCAGTTCGCTCCGCCCGAAGAAGAAGTCGATCGCGCTCGACACGCTCTTGGAGTTCACCAGGTCGGCGATCTTCATCACCTCGCTGGGGTCCTTCACGCTCATGCGCTCCTGCACCGTGCGCTTGAGCTTCAGGAAGCCCTTGCGCAGTTCGTCCACCGCCAGTTCGTCCAGCGTGCGCAGACGCCGGTTGCCCAGGTGGTCGATGTCGTCGATCTGGGCCGCCGGGTAGCCCGTCTTGGGGTCGATACGCTTGGAACGCAGGTCGAGCAGATACTGGATCACCCGCAGAAAGTCCTGCGCCGTGATGAACATCAGGTTCTCGTCCGTGCTCAGGTCGAACTTGCGGTTGATGCGGAACCGCCCCACCTTGCCCAGCCGGTAGCGCGAGTCATCCAGAAACTTCTCGATGAACAGGTCCTTGGCCTTGGCCACCTGCGGCGGGTTGCCCGGACGCAACTTGCTGTACAACTTCAGCATCGCCCGCTCGTAGTCGTTCTCCGCCTCGAACAACTCCAGCTTCTCCTCCGCCACCGTGTTCAGGATCAGCGTGTCCGCCGGGTTCTGGATCACCCGCACCGTCTTGATCTTGCCCGCGATGATCGCCGCCGCGGCCTCGTCGCCGATCCGCCGCCCCACGTGCACCAGCTCCTCGCCCGTCTCCTTGTCAATGATCGTCTCGGCCGCGTAGTGATCCGCCTTCACCTGCTCCGCCTTGATCTCGCTGATCTCGTAGAACAGGCTCAGCACCGCCTCCGTCGTGCTCACCGACTGGTCGAGACACCGCAGGAACGTCGTCGCCGCCATCTTCGTGCTCTGGTCGATCTTCATCGCCAGCACGTCCTTCTTCGTCACCTCCAGCTCGATCCACGACCCCCGCTCCGGGATGATCCGGGCCGAGTGCAGCGGCCGGTCCATCTCCTCCGACACCTTCGAGAAGTCCACCCCCGGGCTGCGGTGCAACTGGCTCACGATCACCCGCTCCGCCCCGTTCACGATGAACTCGCCGCCGCCCATCATGATCGGGAACTCGCCCAGATAAATCTCTTCTTCGCTCCGCTCGTTCATCCCCTCGCGCGTGAACGCCACCCGCACCTTGAACGGGGCGCCGTATGTCAGCCGCAACTCCCGGCACTCATCCGGCGTGTAGCGCGGCGCCTCCAGCGAGTACGACTTGTAGTCGAGGCTCATCGTCTCGTCGTAACTCTTGATCGGAAACACCTCGCGCATCAGCGACTCGAGACCCAGGTTGGGGTCGCGCTTCTCGGGGTCCTTGCGCGTCTGCAAAAAACGCTCGTACCCGTCCGCCTGGATCCGCGTCAGGTCGGGCACGTTCATGCCGTCGCCACGCTTGGAAAAATCGCGCACCTTCATCTCGGCCATCGTGGTATCCCTCGCGATGGAGACAGCGACCGCGCTCGCAGTCGCAGATTCGGCTGTGAAGTATTCAGAACACGTTGGTCATCTGTCGCCGCGCACGCCCGGACAGTCAAAAGGACGGGAAGTGTACCCCCCCACTCGCCCCCGTGCAAGTAAAGTCCATGCCAACTTGAATCTTGTGTGGAGAAAAAAAGGGCCCGCCCCCTCGGGCGGGCCCCGCTCGGTGTTTTCCCTGCAAATCCAGCCTGCGCGGCTGGTCTCAGGCGATCTCGGCCACGCCGCCGGCCTCGGTAATGGCCTTGGCCAACTTGTCCGCGTCCGCCTTGTTCAGGCCCTGCTTCACGGGCTTGGGTGCCCCCTCGACCAGGTCCTTGGCCTCCTTCAGGCCCAGGCCGGTCGCCTCGCGCACCACCTTGATCACGCTGATCTTCTTGTCCGCCGCGGCAGACTTCAGGTTCACGTCGAACGAGGTCTTCTCCTCGGCCGGAGCAGCCGCGGCAGCCGGGGCCGCCGCCATCATCACGCCGCCGCCCGCCGCGGCCTCGATGCCGTACGTGTCCTTCATGTACTTGGCCAACTCCACCGCATCCTTGAGTGAAAGCCCCGCCAGTTTGTCGCCCAGGTCAGTAACGCTCATGGTTCACACCTTTCCGAATCACGCGCCGCTCGATCGCTCGTGCGTCGCAACTTCTTCTCCGAGAGGGCCCGGGACACTCCCGGTCTTTAACCCCCGAAGGGGCCAGTCGAAGATTCGAGTCAAACTGTTCTCACCACAAAGACACAAAGGGCACAAGGAACCATCCGCTCATACCCGCGCGGCCCTCCTTCGCGGCCTTTGTGCCTCTGTGGTGATCGATTCACGCCTTCTTCGCGATCGCCTCGCCCTTCTCCAACTTCATCTCGATCGCCTTGATGATCCCCGCGATGTTCGACCCCGGTCCCTTCACCGCCGCCATCAACTTGCGGGCCGGGCTCACGATCAGCGTCACCACCTGGGCCTGGGCCTCGCCCCTGGTCGGGTACTTGCTCAGTTCCTTGCAGCCCGCGTCGCCCTTGAACAGGTTGCCGTCGAGCACCGCGCCCTTCAACTCGAGCCCGGGGAAGTCCTTGAGCATCCCCACGATCTCGCGGGCCACCTCCACCACCGACGGGCCGTACGCCAGGGCCGACGAGCCCGCCAGCAGTTCGCCCAGTTTCTCCAGCCCCGTCCCCTTCAGCGTCGTCTTGGCCAAGCTGTTGCGCAGCACCTGCACCTTGATCTGCTTCTTCCGCAGCCCCGTGCGCATCTTGGTGGTCGCGATCCCTTTCATCCCGCGGATGCCGATCAGCATGGCATCGCTCGCCCCCGCCAGCCGGGCCGTGTAGTCGCTCGCGATCATCTTCTTGACGGTCTTGGACATGGCAAACCTCGAAGGCTCTTGAACACCCGGCCCGCGGCCCTGTCTGCGGCCCGAGCCCTCACACCATCACTTCGTCGTTTCCGTGCTCGACACGTACTTGATCTGCACGCCCGGCGTCATCGCCGCGGCGATCACCACCTTCTTGATGAACAGCCCCTTGGTGCTCGCGGGCCGCAACTTCTCGATGTGGTGCACGAACGCGTCCAGGTTCGCCACCAGGTCCGCATCCTTGAAACTCATCTTGCCCAGCACCGCGTGGATGTTCCCGCCCTTGTCGTTGCGGAACTCCACCTTGCCCGCCGCGAACTCCTTCACGGCCTCCACGATCTTGGGCGTAACCGCACCGGTCTTGGGGCTGGGCATCAACCCCTTCGGACCCAGCACCTTGCCCAGCTTCGACACGATCTTCATCATGTCCGGCGTCGCCACCGCCACGTCGAAATCCATCCACCCCTTCTCGATCTTGGCCACCAGTTCTTCCGCCCCCGCCTCCACCGCCCCCGCCTCGCGGCAGCCGGGCGCAAGGTCCTCGCGGCAGAAGGCCACCACGCGCTTCTTGGAGCCGATGCCCGCCGGCAGGCTCACGCTCCCGCGGATGCCCTGCTCGGCGTGGGCCGGGTCGATGTTCAGGTGCAGCGCGATGTTCACCGTCTGGTCGAACTTGGGGCTCTTGAACTTCTTGAGCACCGCCACCGCCTCGGGGCCGGCCACGGGCTGCTGAGGCACCTGGGTCAGATTCGCCTTCTGGCGCTTGGAAATATGCATGGTTTAGCCCTCCACCACCACGCCCATCGAGCGGCACTGGCCTTCCACGATCCGCACCGCGGCCTCCATCGAGCCCGCGTTCAGGTCGTTCATCTTCTCTTTCGCGATCGCCTCACAATCCGCCCGCTTGATCTTCCCCACCTTGTCCTTGTTGGGCACGCCCGAGCCCTTCTCAATCTTGGCCTTCTCCTTGATGAGCACGCTCGCCGGCGAACTCTTCACCTCGAAGGAAAAACTCTTGTCCGTGAACACCGTGACCACGCAGCCCACGATCTTGCCCTTGAGCGCCGCGGTCTTGGCGTTGAACTGCTGGATGAACTGACCCGGGTTCACGCCGTTGGCGCCAAGCACCGGGCCCAGCGGCGGCGCGGGCGTGGCCGACCCACCGGGGGCCATGATCTTGAACGTCGTCTTGATTTCTTTCTTGGCCATGGTCTTTCACCTCCTACCGGCCTGCCGCCCCTCGGGGCCGCTTGCCCCCGCCCCGGCAAGGGCGGAGAGGCTCGGTAGTCATCGCGGTGCCGGGCATGTGGTCGCCCGGCGGACATCCAGTTGAGCCGCAAGTATTGGCCCCGCCCGTCGCCAAGGCAAGCGGCCGCGCCCCCATGCCCACGATGAGGCCCAAGGCCGAATCGTGGCCCTGAACAGACCCGGAGCCTCGTGCCGCCCGGGTCCTCCCCTTCAGCACCCCACCCCGTAGTAATCCGTGATGAAGTCCCCCAGGTTGTCCGGGAACGGCGGGGTGCACTGCCCGCTCCCGTCCGGCGTGTACGCCGCCTTATACCCCACGTCGTACGGCCCCTCGTTCTCCGGGCAGGCGATCGCGTAGCCGCCGGGGCCCGAGATGGCCGGGTCGGTGTAGTAATCGGTGATGAAGTCGCCCAGGTCATCGGAGTTCACCACCGCGTCCAGGTTGTAATCCAGCCGGCACGGGTTCACCTGCACAAACTGGCCCTCCACCTCCACGTCGAGGTTGATCCACCCGACGTTCTCCCCCCACGCATACCCCCGCAGCCGCCGCGGCGAAGCGAGATCGATGCGGGCCGGGTTGGCCGGCGTGGCCAGAGCCCCGCCGCTGAAGTTGATCCAGCCGATGTTCTCCCCCCACGCGTACCCCGACAGGTGGCCCGTCGCCTGATCGTGGTTCACGCCGAAGTCGAGCCCGGTCGCGTTCACGTACGCGATGCCGTCGGCCGGCCCCTGGCCGAAGTTGATGGAGCCGGTGTTCTCCGACCACGCAAAGCCCGACAGATACGTGTACACGAAGCGCACGCCCTCCGCCCCTGCCGGCGCACCCGCATCGCGCCAGTTCATCCACCCGCAGTTCTCCGACCACGAGAACTTGTTGACCGCGTTGATGTTGGACTGGGCCAGCGCGGGCGCGGCGAGCGTGGCCAGCACAACGGCAACACAGGCAACTGAGGTGTTCATAGGTTCAGCCTCACTCGGAAGGTGGAATCGGCGTGAGTCGGTCGCGGGCGTGCCGGCCCCCCGCTGCGGACGATGTCGCTTCAATAGGTGAAGTTCGCGTTCGGGTCGGTCGAGCCCGGGGCCACACCGCCCGCGTTGCCGAGCACGGCCGCCGCGGCCGTGGCGTTCACCACCAGGATGATGTTCCCGGCCACCACATCCCAGTTGGTGGTGTTGCCGGAGCAGGTGTTCCGAACGATGACGTTGCCCCCCGCGTCCACGTCGATCCCGCGGTCGGAGCCGCTGCAGGTGTTCCCCTCGATCCGGTTGTCCACGTTGGTGATACGAATGCCCGCCCCGTCGCCGCCGTTGCCGTTGTTCGAGCACGTGTTCCCGCGGATCATGCCCGCGGAAAGGCTCAGGATGCCGTCGAGCGTGTTGATCCGCACCGTGCACTCGGCCACCGTGCACCCGGTGCTCACGCTGATGCCTGTCCCGTCGTTGTCGTACGACGTGCAGTTCGAGATCGTGCTGCCGCTGCCGCCGGTGATTCCCGACCCGCCGTTCTGATACGCCGTGCACGCCAGGACCGTGCAGCCGACGCTCGTGGCAATACCCGTCGCCCCATTCAGATACGCCGTGCACTGCACGATCGTGCAGCCGGCGTTGGTGTTGATCCCGCTCAGCGTGTTCCCGTGCACGGCGCAGTTCGAGGCGGTGCTGCCCCGCCCGAGGTTGATCCCGAACACGGCGTTGCCGCTCGCCGCCACGCCCTCCACGCGGCAGTTCTGCGCGGTCACGCTCCCCAGGTCCACGCCGTCGTCGCCCCAGTTCCGCACCGACCCGTTCTTCACCGTGACGTTGCCGATGTCCAGGAAGATCGCGCTCACGCCGTCAAAGGCACCCATCCCCGGCACGCCCACCAGGTCAAAGCCGTTGAGGTCGAGCGTCACGCCGCTCACCGTGATCTCGACGCCGCGTTTGCCCACGACCCCGGTGATGTTGCCCGTGAGGTAGTACGACCCCGGCTGCGTGATCCTGAACAGACTGTCGGCATCGCCGGGCGTGTTGGTGGCGTTCACGGCGATGCGCGGCTCCACCTCCGTCAGCGTCTTGCCCGTCGGCGCCACCGGCCCCACCGGCGGCGTGAGCGGCCCGGCCCACAACGCCCCCGCCGTGGCGATCAGCGTGAATGCGGCGATGGAAAGAACGGTGCTGGCGGGTCGCTTCGTCATGGTGTCGGTCCTTAGATCGCCGCCTTCGGCGTGAATGGTTTGCGAGCGGGCGCTACCTCAGTACGTGAAGTTGGCGTGCGGGTCCGTCGAGCCGAGCGTGGAGGAGGCCGGCCCGTTGCCGGAAATGGCGACACCGGTGGTCCCGCTCACGATGATCGGCCCGATGGTGTTTCCTGCCACGATCTCCCAGTTGCTGGTGTTACCCGTGCAGGTGTTCCGGAAGATGATGTTCCCCGTGCCGTCCACGTCGATGCCGCGGTCGTTGCTGGCGCACATGTTCCCCTCGATGCGGTTGTCGGTGCCCGTGGCGTGGATGCCCGCCCCGTCGCCGCCATCGCCGTTCGCGACGCACGTGTTCTCGCGGAGCACGCACGACGCGCTGCACACAATGGCGTTCAGGGTGTTGAGGCGCACGGTGCACCCCGCCACGGTGCTGCCGGTGCCGACGGTGATGCCGGCCCCGTCGTTGTTGTACACCGTGCAGTTCACAACGGCGCCGTTGCTGCCCGTCGCGATGCCCGTGCTCGCGCTGGTCTGGACAGTGCAGCCCGAGACGGTGCAGCCGACGAGCGTGGCGATGCCCCTCCCCTCGTTGAAGTCGACGGCGCAGTCCATGATCGTGCTGCCGTTGGCCATGAAGATCCCGTCGCCGACGTTCTGGTACGCCGCGCAGGCCGTGATGGTGGAGCCTCCGCCGGTGATGCCCACGCCGCCGTTGGCCGCCGCGGTGCAGTTGGTGACGCTGCTGCCGCTGGAGACGTCGATGCCATCGCCGGTGTTGCTGCGCGACGTGCAGTGGGAGACGGTGCACTGGTTGCTGGCCGCGATCCCGATGCCGCCGTTGAAGGACGCCGCGCAGAACGACAACGTGCTGCCCGACTGGGCCAGGATCCCGCCTCCGGTGTTGTTGCTCGCCGCGCAGTCCGAGACCACCGAATCGGACCCGGCCCGGATGCCCAGACCCGCGTTGCCGTTGGACGCGATGCCAACGACACGGGTGTTCCGCGCCGGGAGGGTGCTCAGGTCGATGCCGTCGCCCCCCCAGTTGCGCACCGAGCCGTTCACCACCGCCACATTCGCCAAGCCGTTGAGCCGCACGCTCACCCCATCAAAGGCCCCCATCGCGGGCACACCCGCCAGGTCAAACCCGTTCAGGTCGAGCGTCACACCGCTCGCCGCGATCTCGATCCCGTGCTTGCCCACGACCCCGGTGATGTTGCCCGTCAGGTAATACGACCCCGGCTGGGTGATCTTGAATAGACTGTCGGCATCGCCGGGCGTGTTGGTGGCGTTCACCGCAATCCGCGGCTCCACCTCTGTCAGCGTCTTGCCAGTCGGCGCCACCGGCCCCACCGGCGGCGTGAGCGGCCCGGCCCTCACTGCGCCCGCGGCAGCCATCAGCACGAGCGCGGCAAGAGCAAGGCCTGTACGACTCCGGCGGGGCTTCATCATGATCGTCGTCACTTCCTTTGGTGGCACGCGCCCACGTTCAACGGACCGGAGCCGGGCTGCCTGCCTCATCCTGAGCATGCCACGAATCGCCCGCTTGGCAAGCCGCTCGGGCCGATTCCGTTGCATCTTCCCCGGCGGCCCAGCGCCCCCGCACACGCACACGCAGCCGCCGACGCCTCCCAACCTGTGCCCCGCCCGCACCTCGTACAATCCGCCACCCCGTTCCCGAAACGCCCTGACCAAGCCCCCTCGCGCCCTGACTTCGCACACCCTCAGGCCCGGGCGGACTGCCGCACTCAATGCCACCACCCCTCATCAACCTCAGGCAGCAGGCCGCAGAGGCCTACGGCCTCCACCGCTCCGGCTGGTCCTACGCGGTCCAATCCCTGCTCCCCGCCCACGACCCCCGCGGCATCTACCTCGACACCTTCATCGAGCGCACCTTCGTCTGGGACCTCCGCACCGCAACCCCCACCCTCCAGCCCTGGGTCGGCATCATCCACATCCCGCCCAACGTGCCCGCCTGGTTCCTCGCCCATCAGGCCAACGACGCGCTCTTCGCCACACCCGCCTGGCACGCCAGCCTCCCCCACTGCCGCGGCCTCTTCACGCTCTCCGAATACCACCGCGCCGCGCTCGCACAGAAACTCTCCGTGCCGCTCGACTCCCTCCTCCACCCCACCGAGCCCGCGCTCACCAAGTGGAGCCCCGACCGCTTCGCCTCCAACCCCCACAAGTCCATCGTGCAGGTGGGCTGGTGGCTGCGCGTCCTGCACGCCATCTTCGAGTTGCCCGAGTGCGGCCTGCACAAGGTCTTCCTCCGGGCACGGTCCGATGCGTTCCTTGACGACCTGGTGAACCTCGAGCGCGGCTACCGCGAGCGCCTCGGCCTCTTCCGCCCCGGCATGTACGCCTCCGCCCGCGTGGTCGACTTCCTCTCCAACTCCGACTACGACGGCATGCTCGCCGAGAACATCGTCTTCCTCAACCTCTACGACACCTCCGCCAACAACGCCGTCATCGAGTGCCTCGCGCGGCACACGCCCATCCTCGTCAACCCCCTCCCCGCCGTCGTCGAGTACCTCGGCCCCGACTACCCCCTCTACTACCGCGGCATGGTCGAGGCCTCCGAAAAGGCCCGCAGCACCGACCTGCTCATCAAGGCTCACGAGCACCTCGCCCGCCTCGATGCCACCCGCCCGCTCACGGGCGAGACCTTCCGCGCGCGACTGCTGGCCTCGCCCCTGCTCGCGCCGCCGGGTTGACCGCACCCGGCGCGTATCCTGAGCCCATGCCCCACGCCGAGTGGTTCACCCAGCCCGATTCGCCCGAGGGGGGTGCCGGCCTGCGCTTCAACTGCACCATGTGCGGCCGCTGCTGTTCCGGCCCGCCCGGCTTCGTCGTCGTCTCCGATGCCGAGTGCGAAGCCTTTGCCGCACACTTGGGCATCAGCGTCAACAAGTTCAAGCACGAATACACCCACATGATGAGCGAGGGCGAGGGGGGGCGCTCGCTCAACGAGAAGAAGACCGAGCACGGCCTCGACTGCATCTTCCTCGACCGCACCACCATCCCCGGCAAGGCCGTCTGCGGCGTCTACGACCACCGCCCCACCCAGTGCCGCACCTGGCCCTTCTGGCCCAGCCTCGTCAAATCCCGCCGCGACTGGGACGCCGCCGCGAAATCCTGCCCCGGAATGAACAAGGGCACCCTCGTCCCCGTCGAACAGATCCGCATCCAGCGCGACGCGTTCGAGATCTAGCGGCCGTCGCACGCACTGCGGCCCGGCCATAGTGAGCCACACCGACACCCAACTCGCCGCCGCCTGGCTCGCCGCCGCCCGCGACCCCGTCGTCGCGCTCGCCCTCGAATCCCTCTTCGCCCGAGTCGCCTCCGCCATCACCCAGCACGCCCCCGCCTGCTGGGCCAGCGGCCGTTGCTGCAACTTCGCCGCCTTCGACCACCGCCTCTACACCACCGGCCTCGAAGCCGCTTACACCGTCTCGCGTCTGCAACCCGCCATCCACCCCGCACTCACCGCCTCCACGCTGTCCGATGCCCTCTCGCGCGGCGGCTGCCCCTTCCAATCCGCCAACCTCTGCGGCATCCACACCATCAAGCCCCTCGCCTGCCGCGTCTTCTTCTGCGACAGGTCCTCGCAGACCTGGCAAGGCCCGCTCCTCGAATCCCTCACCACCGACCTGCGCGCCCTCCACGACCGCCACGCCATCCCCTACCGCTACGCCGAGTGGCGACAACTCCTCGCCCTCTTCACGCACTGACACCATCCTGTCACCGCGCGGTCGCCTTTGCGCGCAACTTCGCGTCCATCACCACGTTCCCCCTTGCCCCCGCGCTCTCCCCGCGCCACGCTCTCTCGACGTGGCCCGCACCCTCACCATCACGCACGCGCTCGGACCCTCCCCCTCCGGGGGAGGTGGCCTCGCGCCA
>CAZPWW010000038.1:0-13399 GCA_964590885.1 uncultured Phycisphaeraceae bacterium | reverse complement strand
CCTTCAAGGCCACCGCCAAGCCCGTGCTCATCGGCACCGCGGTGGTGGGCGCCACGACCATGATCTTCGCGCTCATCGTGGGCCTCACCCACGGCCTCACTGAGAACCTCGACAAACTCGGCCTCATGCACCCGCCCTTCCTGCTGGGCCTGATCTCGGGCGGCGCGATCATCTACTGGTTCACCGGCGCCAGCACCCAGGCCGTGAGCACGGGTGCCTACCGCGCCGTCGAGTTCATCAAGGCCAACATCAAACTCGAGGGCGCCACCAAGGCCAGCGTTGAAGACTCCAAGAAGGTCGTGGACATCTGCACGCGCTACGCGCAGGCGGGCATGTTCAACATCTTCCTGGGCGTCTTCTTCGCCACCCTCGCGTTCGCGTTCTACGAGTCGTTCTTCTTCATCGGCTTCCTCGTCTCCACCGCGCTCTTCGGCCTCTATCAGGCCATCTTCATGGCCAACGCCGGCGGCGCCTGGGACAACGCCAAGAAGATCGTCGAGACCGACCCCGTCTACAAGAATTCCGGCCGCGGCAAGGGGTCCGATCTCCACGCCGCGACCGTGGTCGGCGACACCGTCGGCGACCCGTTCAAGGACACGTCGTCGGTCGCCATGAACCCGGTCATCAAGTTCTCGACGCTCTTCGGCCTGCTGGCCGTCGAACTGGCCATCAGCCTCAAGGCCAGCCAGGGCGAGACGTTCACGCACGTGCTGTCCGGGCTGTTCTTCCTCATCTCCGCCTTCTTCGTCTACCGCTCCTTCTACGGCATGCAGATCAGCAAGGGCCACGGGCACTGACCGGCCAATCCCGTATCCTGTGAGCCCGCGGACACGCGCGTCCGCGGGCTTTTTCTTTGAGGCAAGCGTCCCTTTCTTCCCCTGCCCGCCTCGCCGGCCCAGCCCATGCGCATCGGGTTCACCATCCACGGTTCCCGCTACCCCGACATGGTCTGGAACCAGTGCGACGGGCCGCTGGGCGCGCACGGCAACCTGGTGTTTGCACCGTGGGACTTCGCGGCCGATCACGTGCTCTGCATCGGTCTGCCCACCGACGGGCACCGGAGGCCCAAACCGAGCGCGGCCGGCTCGCTGGTGGCCAAGGTCGCAGGCCGCCACGCCTATGCGCGGGCCCGGGCCGCGTTCCGGGCCATCGGGCGCTCCCGGCGCGATGTCACCGTCTTTCTGATGGAGCCGCCCGACCACATCGACCAGGGCTATCTCGACGCCGCGGCAGAGTGCTCCGACGCTGTCTTTGCTCCCGACACGCGCGCCCCTCGCCCCGGCCGTCTGCCCGCCACCTGGCACGTACACCGCGACCTGGCCACGCTCAGAGCCCTTGCCCCCCCCGCCAAGCCCGCGGGGCTGGTCTGCGTCACCTCGGGCCGGACCAGCCACCCCGGCCACCGGGCCCGCATGGAGTTTCTGGCGCGCCTGCGGGCGGCGGGCGTGCCTCTTGCGCTGTTCGGCCGCGGCATCCCCGCGGCGCTCGCCCCGGGCGGCGAACTGTGGGCCAAGGAGGCCGCGCTGGCACCCGCCCGTCTCACGCTCGCAATCGAAAACTACTCCGAGGGCGACCTGTACGTGAGCGAGAAACTGTTTGACCCGCTGCTGCTCTGGTCGCTGCCGCTCTACTTCGGCCCACGTGCCGCCGAGGCGATGCTGCCCGCCGGCTCGTTCGTGCGCCTGCCCGACCTTGGGGACTCGGGCGTGGCGTGCGTGCGGGCCGCGCTGGCGGACGCGGACGTCTACACGCGTGCCCTGCCTGCGCTCGCCGCGGCCCGGCATGCCGCGCTCGGCCCGCTGCGCATCGTCGAGTGGTTCCGCGGCGTGCGCCTGCCGGAAGTGCTGGCCGGGAGGTAACCCATGGCCCGGGTCTCCATCCTGCTCACCGACGGCGTGCGCCTCGCCAACAAACTCTACATGCACGCCTGCGTCTACGCGTGGTGCCTCGAGGCCGGGCACACGCTCATCGACCCGTGCATGTACCCCTACGCACGCCACTTCCCGTCGCTGCGCGGCAACTTGCTCTGCTCACCGCATCACGCGCTCCGCACGGGCACACTTCTCGCCGACACGTGCGGCCTCGGCTGGCTCACGTGGCTCATCGCCCGCGGGCTCGGCAAGCGCGGCGTACTAGGGCCCGACATCAGCCCGCGGCGCAACCAGTGGGACCCCGTGCCCATCCCCCCCACCGGCGCCGCACCCGAGCCCGCCCGGGCCTACGCCATCACGCGCTGGGGCATCCAGAACCACGTCGGCATGATGAAGCACCGCGACGCCATCCTGCGGCATCTGGCCCCCCTCCCCGCCATCGCCCACGATGCCGCCCGATTCCGTGCCTCGCTGCCGACGGGCAGGCCGGCCATAGGCGTGCACATCCGCCACGGCGACTTCCGCACGGCCCTGCGGGGCTGGTTCTACGTCCCCCTCGAAGACACCGTGCGCGAGATGCGGCGCGTGCACGCCGCGCTCGCCCCGCTCAACCCCCTTTTCGTGATCTTCTCCGATGAACCCCGCCGCGCCGACGAGTTCCCCGGGCTCGACGTGGTGATCTCCGCGGCCCCTGCCATCAACGACCTTTACCGCATGGCCACGATGCCGCTCATCATCGGCCCCAAGAGCAGTTTCAACCTGTGGGCCGCCTACGCGCACCCGGGCGCGTGCGGGTTGGCCTACCAGTTCGTGGCCGCGCCCGAGGGCGTGGACCTTCTCGGCTGGTACACGCAGGGACTGCCCGCCACGCACGACTTCGCCGAGGCCATCGCCTTTGCCAAGGCCCGCCTCAGTGCATGAGCAGCCTGGCCCGGGCCAGCAGGTCGCGCTGCGACGCGTGCACCATGATGCGGTTCCACCCGCGCCGCGCCACGCTCACCATGCCGCGCTCTTCCAGCATGGCGATCAGAGCCTCTCGCCCCCCGGGCGGGTGCTCCTCCACCACCAGCACGCGCGGGCAGCAGCGCGAAAAATCCCACCCGGCGAAGAGGTCCATCTCGTGCCCTTCCACGTCGATGACGGCGACGTCCACGTGCGGGCCCAGGTCGCGCAGGGCATCGGTCATGGTGGTACGGGGCACCTCCACGACGGTCTGCCTGTGCCCAGCGGGTATCGCTTTGGGCGTGTCGGCACCGAGCACGAACGAGTTGGGCCGGGCCGCGCCGCCTTCGCCACGACTCGCATCGATCACTTCGACAAAGCGCAGGGGCCCGGCCGCATGCGGCCCGCTGGCCGCCGCGTGGATCACCGTAGATCGGGGGCGGTTTCGCGCACACGCGGCGGCGGCAGACGGAGAGGCTTCGATCAGCACGGCACGCCAACCGATGGCGTCGAGGGCATATGTGGTGCTGGCCGAGAGCCCGTCGAACGCGCCGCACTCGACGCACGTACCGTCGAGCCTGCCCTCGAAGAGGTGGTAGAGGAGCACGTCTTCCGAGAAGTCGGCCCGGAAGTCAACCGGGTAGCGCGGCGTGATCCCCGACGCCCGCAATCGCTCCGCGACCGCTGCCGCAAGCGTGAGCGAAGCGGCCCGGCGGGCCGCTTCGGCGGCATCGGTCAGCGTGACCAGCCGGCGACGTGCGCGGGCGTGCTGGCGGCGCTGCACCACGAGCGCGGCGAGCGCCACGGCCAGTGCCACGAGTGAGAGCGCCAGCGGCATGAGCGGCGAGTCTACGGCTTCAGGTGCGCCCAAGCGATGGAGCGCACCAGGCCGTGGCGGGCCACCCGAGCATCCCGCGCCACATACTCGCTCCAAGCCCGGGCCACGCCGGGAAACTGGTCGCGGTGGTCGTGGGCGGCGATCATGCCGCCCGGCCGCACCAGGCCCGACCAGGCCCGGATGTCGGCATCCACCCCCTCGTAGGTGTGATCGCCGTCGATCCAGAGCAGGTCGATGGGCTGGTCGCCAGCGGCCCGCCACGCCGCGCGGGCGTCCAGCGACAACTTCTCGATAAGTTCGACACGCCCGGCCACGCCGTAGCGGGCCAGGTTCGCCACAAGCGCGTCGTGGTCGGCACGCCCGTACCACCCCTCCGGGTCTGCGCCCGTGTTGATGTGCGGGTCGATGGCGTACACGCGCCCGCCAGCCCCCGCGCACGCAGACGCCAGCAGGCAGGTTGACTTGCCCCGGTACGAGCCGATCTCCACAATGCACCGGCGGCCGCGCCCCGCGGCGTACAGAAACTCCGCCTCGGCGAAGCCAAGAAACCCCTCCACGTCCTCGTAGACGCTGAGAATGGTGCGCCCCCCCGGCCTGAGCATAACACGGGCCCGGCGCATCCAGCGGCGCAGCACGCGATCGAGCCGGCGTGGCGGCTGGGGCGCCGCCAGAGCGGTGCCTCCCCCGACCTCACGACCTGTCCGACCCAGTGGGTCCATGCCGTGGGCATGGTACCCCGTCGCGGTCGTGCGCCGATGCCGGCCGCGGCGCCGCAAAAAACAAACAACCCGCCGGAGTCGCCCCCGGCGGGTTGCGCATTGTTCATGCGGGCTGCGCCTTCCACCGCATGGGCGGACGGCGAGCTCCGTCGAGCTGCCTGTTTACAGGCGCAGCCCCTTCGTACATCCATTGATCGACACTGGATCACCTCCTTTCATCACGAACCCGCCCAGCCGCCGCCGGCATGGAACCGGCCGCCGGGCTCTCATCCGCGGGCCGTCGCCCGCGGCACACCGCCCGGGGCTTGGAGAACATGGCCCCGGTCGTCGCGTCGCGCCGGGCACGGGTCGGGTTCGAGTGTGTCCGCCCGCCGCCCCCCGCTCACGCGATGACTTCACTATGGCTTGTACGTTCCTCGCTGTCAAGCGGTTTCCCAACTTGTGGAAACCCGCCGACCCGCAACCCGTGTGGAGTCCGAAAACCCGTGGCCCAGAGGGCTATCCTCGCCCGACATGTTCGTGCTCGCCACCACCGATATCGGTTCGTACCTCCCGGTTCTGCTTCTGATCGCCATGACGATCGGGTTTGCGGTAGCGAACCTGGTGCTCTCGCGCGTGCTGGGCCCGCGCCGCGACGGACGCGAAAAGGGCATCACCTACGAATCGGGCATGAACCCCATCGGCGACACCCGCAAGCGCTTCAACGTGCGCTTCTACCTCATCGCCATGGTCTTTCTCGTGTTCGACATCGAGATCATCTTCCTCTATCCTTGGGCCGTCGCCTTCCCGAACCTCGACCACGGCCTGGCCGAAGGCGGCGTCTGGCTCGGACGCATCCTCTTCTTCCTGCTCACCACGGTCGTCGCGTACGTCTACGGAATCAAGAAGGGCGTGTTCCGCTTCGAGTAAGCGCGTGGCCGCCGTGCCCACCATGCCGCGCCGGCTCCCTCCGCAGCAACGGGTGCTCTCCGGTGTCGTGGCAGCGGCGTGCCTGACGGTGCTCGGGGTGGCCGCGGCCCTGCGCGCCGATCCTTCCGGGCACGGCACCCACACCCAGATCGGGCTTGCACCCTGCCAGTTCCTCGCCGCCACCGGGCGGCCCTGCCCCACCTGCGGGATGACGACCGCCTTTGCCCACGCCGCGCATGGCTCGTACGCGTCTGGGTGGTTGGCCCAGCCCTTGGGCCTGGTGCTTGCGGTGGGCGCGGCCGTCGCGTTCTGGGTCGGCCTCATCGGCGCGTCGAGTGGCCTGCGTGTGGCCGGCGCGTTCGCGTGGGTGCTACGCCCCGCGGCCCTGTGGACAGCGGGCGGGGCCGCTGCGGCTGCGTGGGCCTACAAGGCGGCCACCTGGCCGGCGTAACATCTGGCGTGCCAAGCACTTGCGGCATCACGGGCTTCGTGAATCGCGCCCTCACCGCGGCTTGTGCCGCCCTTGTGTGCCTGGGCCAGAGCGGGTGTGCGGTCGGCCAACTCATCGGCGGCATGCTCGAATCCGAGCGCCGCAACTCCACCCGCGCGGTGGAGCGCGAGTACGCCGGGCTCGAAGGCAAGACCTTCGCCGTGGTGGTGGCTGCCGACCGGGTGATCCAATCCGACTTCCCCGAGGTGATCGGCAAGATCACCGACGATGTCTCCGAACGGCTCGCCAGAGAGGCCGGGGCCAGCGGCTACGTGCCGGGCCGCTCGGTACTCGAGTTCCAGTACAACAACCCGCGCTGGGTGGCCCTCACGCTGGGCCAGGTGGCCGCCGAACTGGGTGTGCAGCGCCTCGTCTACATCGATCTGGTCGAGTATCGCCTCAACGATCCCGGCAACGCCTACCTCTGGCAGGGCACCACGCAGGGCATGGTGGGCGTGATCGAGGCCGACTCCGTCGCGCCCGATGAGTTCGCGTTCCAGAAGCAACTGAGAGTCAAATTCCCCGACGACGAGGGCCTGAGCCCGGCCGATCTGCCCCGTGCCGCCGTGAACACGGCTCTGGTCCGACGCTTCATCGACCGCGCCTCATGGCTGTTCTACGACCACGACGAGAAGTACTACCCGGATTACTAGCCGTGCCCCCCGCCGCCGCTCCAACCCGACCGCCCCGCGCTCTCCGGTGGCTTGCCGTGCCCGCGCTGGCCGCGTGGCTGCCTGCGGGCTGTAACATCGCCGGCCCCGCGCTGTTCTTCATCCACGGCCCGGAGAAGGTGCCCGCGGTGCACACGCTGGACCCCGCCCGCTCGGCGGTGATCTTCATCGACGACCGCACCAACCGCATCCCCAGCCGCGCCACCCGCGACCTGATCGGCACCACGGCCGAGGAGGAACTGCTCAACGAGGGCCTGGTGAAGGACATGGTCCAGTCCCGCAAGATTCAGTCGGTGGTGGCCCGGGAGCGCTACGGCAAGCCCCTGGGCATCGCCGAGGTGGGCCGCGCCGTGGACGCCAAGGTGGTGATCTACGCGTGGGTCGATCAGTTCACCCTTTCGACCGACGGGCAGACGTTTGCGCCCGCCGCCGCGCTGCGCGTGAAGATCGTCGATGTCGACTCGGGCAAGCGGCTCTTTCCGGGTCCCGACACCGACGGGTGGTACGGGCTGAACGTGGTGGTGCCGCCGCAGCAGGGCGTGGCACCCGACTCCACGGCCGACCGCCAACGGGCCGAGCAGGGTCTGGCCCGCCACGTGGGCAAGTCGCTGGCCCGCATGTTCTATCAGCATGAAGCGGAGCGCGCACCCGGCGACTTGAACGAAGTCGGGCAACCATGACCGGCCCCGCGACCATGCCGGGCAGACGCACCTCCGCCCGAGCCGTGCTGGGCCTCGCCGAAGATGAGTTCGCCGTGCTGCTCGTCCACGCCAACGCCGGCAGCGATGCCGTCTCTCGCTTCGCACGCTGGCTGAGCATGGCCGCCACGGCCAACACCACGCTCACGGGCCTCGTCAGTTGGCGCGCCTGTCCGCACGACCGGGCCCGTGCTGCCCGCTTCCTTGCCGGAACCGGTGCCCCCTGCTCGCTGCTGTGGTTCGCGGGCGGGCCCCGCGATGCCGCAGCGGCTGCGGATCTGGTCGTGTGGCCGCATGGCGACGGCTCGGGCCCCGGGCTTCTGCCTGTGGCCGCGCGGGCCGCCGTGAGTCTGGGTCTGCCCGTCGCCACGGCCCACCCGGCCGATGCCGCGCTGCTTGCGGCGGCCGGCCACCCCGCGCTGCCCTGCCGGGGTGCCGGCGACCACCACTGGGCCGACCTGCTGTGCCGCGCCGCGGCAGGGTGCGGCTGACCGCGGGAGGCGGCCAGCAGCGGCTACTCTCGCCCCGTGCCAGCGCCCGTGCGTGTCCTCATGGTCTGCCTCGGCAACATCTGCCGCTCGCCTTTGGCGCGGATGGTGCTGCTTGACCGCGCTGCGCGGCGCGGTCTGAGTGAACGCATCCGCGTCGACTCCTGCGGCACAGGGCACTGGCACGTGGGCGGACCGGCCGATGCGCGCACGGTCCGTTGCGCTCAGCGGCACGGCGTGCTGGCACCGCACACGGCCCGCCAGTTTTCAGCCGGGTCCGACACGCAGGCGCACGACTACATCCTGGCCATGGACCGCCACAACGAGCGCGATCTGCGCCTGCTCGGGGTGCCGCCGGAACGGGTGCGCCTCATGCGGTCATTCGACCCCGCCCTGGCCGGCGCTCAGGCGGGGTCGCTGGACGTGCCCGACCCCTACGAAGACGACGACCAGGCCTTTGACCGGGTGTACGCCATGCTGGTCCCCGCCTGCGAGGGGTTTCTTGATCACGTGTTCGGGCCCGCGCCCGGCGGTGCAGCGCGGGAACCGGCCCGCACCGGGCGCACCGGTTCGCACGCCGCGTTCACGCTGATCGAACTTCTCGTGGTGATCGCGATCGTGGCGCTGCTGGTGGGCGTGCTGCTCCCCGCACTGGGCGGCGCCCGTTGGGCGGCCAAGGGTGTGGCTTGTGTCTCGCGGACTCAGCAGCTAGGCCTGGGCTTGTCGCAATACCTGATCGACTCGCGCGACTGCCTGCCCCAGGCACCCCGTGTCACGGTGGCCCCGGGCATCACCACCAACATCGGCGCGCTCTTCGGCGGGAAGAAGGGCACGCTCCCGGCCTACGGCATCAACCAATATGGTGCCCAGCGCCGCCCGCTGAACCCCTATGTGCACAGCGGCCCCGTACCCGACGACACCTCGCCGGAGGTCTTCGAACTCGAAGTCTTCCGCTCGCCCGGCGACGTGGGCGGCACCATCCCGGGTATCGGCTTCACGCCCAGTCTCTACCACCTGATCGGCTCGAGTTACACGCTCAACGACCACGCGCTCGACGGCGAGCAGGCGACCACGCTCATCCCTCCCGCGGGCGGTCGCATGCCGCCGATGCTCACCCCGACGCGCACGTGGCTGCTGGGCACGCACCCCATCTACAACCATCAGCAAGGCGGCGACCGCGGCATGCGCTGGTACGGGCGCAAGGCCGCCGCGAGCGCCACGCTGCTCTTTGCCGATTTCCACGCCGCCGGGCCGGTCGACCTGCCGCCCGGCGTCGTGAACACCACCGACCGCTACACCTTTCTGCCCCGACCCGACTGGCTCGGACCCTGACCATGACCACGTCGCCGCCCGCCGCACCCGGTTCGCCGCTCACCGTGCGTGCCTTCCAGGAACTGATCCGGTCGCGCTACTACGCGACCGACTCGGCACGCGGCACGCCCGCCACCTTCATGTGGTTCATCGAAGAGGTGGGCGAACTCTCCACCGCGCTCGCCAACAACGCCCCCGGCAAGAGCCCCACGCCCTCCGAGCGCGCCAACCTCGACGAGGAGTTCGCCGACGTCTTCGCCTGGCTCTGCACGCTCGCCAACGTCAACAACGTCAACCTGGAGCGGGCCCTGGAGAAGTACACGGTGAAGGGCGTGAAGGGTGAGAAGACCTGAGGCCCGCCGCCGCCGCGGCCCTACCGCTTCTCATCCACGCCCGTCATCTCGCTCGGCGGTGCGAACACATCCAGGATCCACGACTCCTCGAGTGCCTCTGCCGAGTGCGGCACGTTCCCCGGCAGTACCAGCATCTGGCCGCCTGTGACGACCACTTCACGGCGCTCCGGGCTCCCCTCGGCCCCCAGGCCGAAGCGCACCCTGCCGCTGAGCACGATGGCGAACTGCTCGTTGGCGTGATGGTGGGTGTGCAGGCGGAAGCCCTTGTGCAGGCAAACCCGGGCCACCATCGCCTGCGCTCCGGAAACCCGCTGGCGGTCGATCAGCGGCATGGGGTGATCGGCGGGGAGCGAGTCCCAGGAAACGACGCGGGCGTCGGGCGCGGTATGTGGCATGGGTTGCTCCACCGACAGGGGTTTAGCGTCGATAACCCTCTATCCTTGCCTCTTCCCGCCGCCGCGGCGGGCACCCCGATCGGAGACCCGCTCCATGCCCGGTTCGTTTCGCATCGCGCTCGCCCCCGGCGACGGCATCGGCCCCGAGATCATGGCCGCCACGCTCGACCTCTTCAAGGCCGCCGGCGTGATGGACGCCCACGCGCACGGCGCGGCCGCGGCCGGCATCGAGTTCGTTCCCGTCGAGATGGGCCGCGCCGTGTTCGACCAGGGCAACACACGCGGCATGAGCGACGCCGCCATCCGCGCCACCGAAGAGTGCGGCCTGCTCTTCAAGGGCCCCATGGAGACGCCCAAGGGCGGCGGCGGCAAGTCCATCAACGTGACGGCGCGCAAGATGTGGAACGCCTTCGCCAACCTGCGGCACTTCCAGACGCTGCCGGGAGTCGAGACCGTCTACACCAAAGCGGGCATCGCGGTGAACTTTCACATCGTGCGCGAGAACATCGAAGACACGTACGGCGGCGTGGAGCACCGCCTGTCCAACGACATGATCCAGTGCAAACGGCTCATGTCCGCACCCGGCTGCGACCTTGTGAGCCGCTTCGCCTTCCAAACGGCCCGCCGCCAGGGCCTGAAGAAGGTGCACTGCGGCCACAAGGCCAACATCATGAAGATGACCGACGGGCTGTTCCTCGACCGCTTCAAGGCCGCCGCCAAGGACTTTCCCGAGATCGAGAGCGCGGACGTGATCGTTGATGCCTTGTGCATGAACCTGGTGATGAAGCCCCAGCAGTACCAGATGGTCGTCCTCCCCAATCTCCAGGGCGACATCGTCAGCGACCTCGCCGCGGGCCTCGTGGGGGGCCTGGGCTTCGCCCCCAGCGCCAACATCGGCCGCCACATCTCCATCTTCGAGGCCGTGCACGGCACCGCCCCCGACATCGCCGGCCAGAACAAGGCCAATCCCACCGCCCTCATCCTCAGCGGCCTGATGATGCTCCGCCACATCGGCCTCACCCGGCACGCGGCCGTCATCGAGAACGCCCTGCTCAACGCCCTCGAGTCCGGCGTCCGCACCGGCGACTTCGGCGACAAGGCCAAGCCCGTGCTGGGCACAAGGGAGTTCGCACGGGCAGTGGCCGACCGGCTGGGGCAGATGCCCCGCACCGTGCACGGTTGCACCGTGCCCGACGAGGCGGCCGCGCGGTCCGCGCTTACGGCCTCGGCCGCCAAGGCCCCGCCGCTTCCCGCCAAGCCGATGCACCAGGAGGTGATCCGCACCTTCACGAATGTGGTGCAGCAGGTGGTGGGGTGCGACATCTACCTCGACACGCCCCTCAGCCCCGTGGCCGTGGCCGAGGAGATGACCCGGGCGGCCGCCGACACACCGTTCCGCCTCACGCTCATCTCCAACCGCGGCACCCAGGTCTGGCCCACCGGCAGCGTCTACACCGAGTGCGTGGACTACTACCGCGTGCGGTTTGAACTCAAAGAGGGCGTCGTGGCCGGCTCCTTCGGCCAGGCCCGCTGCGTCGCCCTCATGGACAAGATCGCCGAGAAGTTCACCGTCTGCTCCTACGAACTGCTGCGCACGTTCGACGGCGTGAAGGGGTATTCGTTGGCGCAGGGGCAGTAGGGCGCGGCGGGCTACGCCGTGCGCTCCAACTCCACCTCCAGGACTTCCGGCGCCACACCGATCCGCACCGGGATCAGGCTCACACCCACACCCGCCGACACCAGCACCGGGAAGGCCGGTCCCTGGACCAGGCCCCGCGCGTACTTGAAGCGAAACCGGCTGGGCACAATCAACGGGGGCACCATCGGCAGTTTCACCTGCCCACCGTGCGTGTGCCCGCTCAGCATCAGGTCCACGCGCGGCGCGGGAGCCGGCGGCCCGCCCGCGCGCCCCTCCACCAGCACCGGCTCCTCCGCCGCATCGGGGTTGTGCGAAAGCAGCACCCGCGCCATCTCCGGTGGCACACCGCGGAACGCGGCCACAGGGTCAACGACATGCTGCCACAGATCGCCGACACCCGCGACGCACAGACCCGCGGCGGGCGCATCCTCTTTCAGTGTGCGCGTCCCCGCGTCGATGAACACGCGGTCATTGTCGATCATTCTCACGCCGACATCCTGCAAAGCCAGCGTGCTGGCAGCACCGTCCGCGTACCAGTCGTGGTTGCCCAGCACGCCGATCACCGGTTTGCCCGTCGCCACCAGCGGCTTGAACAGCGCGGCGGCCGGTGCAATCTGCCGCGGGCCGTTGTGTACGTAGTCGCCACCCAGCAGAAACACATCGGGATTCAGATCGACCGCGCGCTCGAGCACCCCGCGGATGTACGCCGCGCTCACGCGCGGCCCCAGGTGCGTATCGGAGATGTACACCAGCCGCAGGCCGCTCAGGCTCGCGGGCAGATCGCGGATCGGCACGCGGTAGCGCACGACCTGGCAATCCCACGGCGCAACGAGCGTGCCGCGTGCCAGCGTGGTGGCAAGCCCCACGCCCGCCAGTGCGCACGTGCCGTCCACCAGCACACGCCGCCGCGAAACAACCGCTCCCGCTGCCGCTCCTTCGGGAGCAGGTCGGTCTAGGACCGGAGCCGCGGCTCGTCGAGTCGGTGCCGTGCCCGCACGCCCCAGCGCGCGGGCCCGCATCCGCAGAGCGAGGGCCCCGCAGCACAGCCACAACAGCCACGCGATCCCGTGCGCGGTCACCGCCACCGCCACGCTCTCGGCGGCCAGCCGTTTGATCGCCAGCGTGCAGATGATCCACCCGGGCGCGGCGAGCACCGCCGACACATTCGCCGCCAGTTTGAGTGCCCCCCGGTTCAGCAGCGTCTCCACGCCCGCCCGCGGGCCGATCCACGTGCCCCAGTGCATGAGCGTGCCCACCAGGACCAGCACGAGCCACACGGCCAGCCATGGCCACGCGGCCACGAGACGGACAAGATGGGTGCGACGCATTGCCACGCGGAGGATGATCGACCCGAGTGCCGGGCGCGCAAAGAAAAAACCCCGGAACACGCGTCCCGGGGTTTGCATACGTCTGGAGTTGACCGCCGGATCAGGCGAAGTGGGCAAAGGCCTTGTTGGCCTCCGCCATGCGGTGGGTCTGGTCGCGGGTGGTCATGGCCTTACCCTCGCCCCGGGCCGCGTTGAAGAGTTCGTCGGCCAGTTTGCTGGCCATGGGGCGGCCCTTCTCGCTGCGGGCCGAATCGATGATCCAGCGGAACGCCAGGGCCTGCTGGCGCTTGCTGCTCACCTGGATCGGCACCTGGTAGTTGGCACCGCCTACGCGCTTCGAGCGCACCTCGACAAACGGCTTCACGTTGGCGATGGCCCGCTGGAAGACCTCGATCGCCTCCTTGGGCGCGGCAGGATCGGTCTCTTTGGCGAGTTTCTCCTGGATGATGTCCATGGCCCCGTACACCAGCCGCTGCGACGTCGCCTTCTTGCCGCGCTCCATCAAGCAGTTGATGAACTTCGACAGCACCTTGTCGTTGAAACGGGGGTCGGGGCGCAACTGGCGGGCGGAAGCCGTGGGGCTGAAGGCCATGAGAAACTCCTACTCAGCGATCGATCCGACCCGCGGTGGCGTCTCGGCGGGCTTACGCGGCCCGCGGATTCGACGCGACAGGATCGGCGACGTGACGAACGGTGAACGGATCAGGCGCCCTTGCCGCGCTTGGCGCCGTACTTGGAGCGTCCCTG
>CAZPWW010000037.1:0-13688 GCA_964590885.1 uncultured Phycisphaeraceae bacterium | reverse complement strand
CGAGGAGGCGGGCATCCTGCCCGACATCGCCGTCGTGATCGAAGACCTGGAAGATGAAGGCGCGAAGGCAGGAGGCAGGCACGAAAGCACAAAGGCCAAGGCCGGCAGCCCCGCGCCGGACACGACCAGAAAGACCAAGGCCGCCAAGAGCGCCCGCTACCGCATCACCGTCGTCGACAACGGCCCCGGCATCGTCCGCAAGGTCGTCGAGAACGTCTTCGGCCGCCTCCTCTTCGGCTCCAAGTTCCACCGCCTCAAGATGAGCCGCGGCCAGCAGGGCATCGGCATCTCCGCCGCGGGCATGTACGGCCTCATCACCACCGGCAAGCCCATGATGATCCAGACGCGGCCCGACGCCCGCAAGAAGGCCCACCACATCGAACTGGCGATGAACACCAAGACCAACCGGGCCGAGGTCACGGTTGACGAGGAAACCGACGACTTCCCCCTCGCCCGCCTGCGCGAACTCAACCCCGTCGTGCGCGACCTGGCCGACAAGGGCGAGTTCCTCTCGCCGGCCGCCTACCCCACCGGCACCAGCGTCTCCATCGAACTCGAAGGCAAGTACCAGCGCGGGCGCGGCAGCGTCGACGAGTTCCTCGAACTCACCGCCATCGCCAACCCCCACGCCCGCATCACGTTCGTCCGCCCCACCCGCACCGTGGATGAAGAAGACGATGCCCCGCTGCTCCAGCGCGGGCGCAGGACCGAGGGCACAGGGCCGAGTGAACCGCATCCGGCTGATCCCTCGGCCCTCGGCACGGCGCCCTCAGCCCCGGCCCTCACCGAAGACCTCGGGCCGCTCGTCGTCTTCCCACGGGCCGTGAGCGAACTGCCCCCCGAGACCAAGGAGATTCAGCCCCACCCCAAGGGCATCGAACTGGGCATCCTGCTCCAGATGCTCAAGGACTACCAAGAGGCCCACAAGGGAGGCGGCACGCTCTACAACTTCCTTCAGGAGCGCTTCTGCCGCGTCTCCGCCGGCACCGCCGCCGACTTCTGCAAGGCCATCGGCGCCACCAGCCGCACCAAGGTGAGCGACATCGAATCGCCCCAGGCGGAGAAACTCTTCAAGGAGTTTGAGCAGGCCCGCCTCGCACCCCCGCCCACCGACTGCCTCACGCCCATCGGCGTCCAGCAACTCCTCAAGGGCATGTTCAAGGGCGTGCGGGCCGAGTTCTACGCCGCCAGCAGCCGCGCACCGGATGTCTACCGCGGCCGCCCCTTCCTCATCGAAGCCGCGATCGCCTTCGGCGGCGAACTGCCCGCCGACGACACCGCCCGCGTCATCCGCTTCGCCAACCGCGTGCCCCTGCTCTTCCAGCAGAGCGCGTGCTCGAGTTTCAAGGCCGTGGGCGAGACCAACTGGCGCAACTACGACCTGCAGCACCCCCGCAACGCCCTCCCCATCGGCCCGCTGGTCATCATGATCCACATGGCCAGCGTCTGGGTCCCCTTCACCAGCGAGAGCAAAGAGGCGATCGCCGACTACGACGAAATCCGCAAGGAGATGAAACTCGCGCTCATGGAGTGCGGCCGCAAACTCGGCACCTACCTCCGCACCCGCGCCCGCATGAAGCGCGAGGGCCAGCGCCGCGACGTCTTCGAGCGCTACATCGGCGAGATCGCCAGGGCCATCAACGCGCTCAACGACACCGACACCAAACGCCTCTACGACGCGCTCCTCGCCCAGGCCAAAAAACGCACCGCCGTGGCCGACCTGCAACTCGACGACGAGGGGAAGAAACTCAAAGACGACGACCCCGCCGACCAGGACGGCGTCATCATCGTGCCCGTCGCCGGCGCGGCCGCGCCCGTACCCGTGCCCGCAGCCGACACAATGGGCGCGGCCAAGCCC
This sequence comes from uncultured Phycisphaeraceae bacterium, assembly GCA_964590885.1. Taxonomy (GTDB): domain Bacteria; phylum Planctomycetota; class Phycisphaerae; order Phycisphaerales; family UBA1924; genus JAEUIX01. Next base: position 11,830 of record CAZPWW010000037.1, on the reverse strand, counting down.
ACCCCCTCCCAGAGGGAGGGGGCGGAGGGTGGGCGGCGCCCCACGCGCTCGGGCCCAACCTCCAAGACCGCGCCCACACCGCGCGGCAAACCCTCCCGTCCACGCCCGCCCCTCGACGACTCGCCCCCGCTCGAGTTCTCCAAAGCCGAACGCGCCCACCTCGAACTCGCGGCACGCCAACGCGCCGAGGGCGACTCACCCACGCCGCGCACACCCACACCCCGCGCGGCAAAGGCACCGGCCCCCGCCGCGTCTGCCCCCACCCCACGCCAGCCCAAACCCAAGATGCGGCTGGTGAACGGCAAGTTGCTGCCCGTGGATGATCCCAAGTTGTTCTAGCCCCGTCGCGCCTTCCTGCCCTCGTGCCTTCTTCCTGCCCCCATGCCTTCTTCGCGCCTTCGCGCCTTTGTGCTGCTTCCGGCCTTCATGCTTTGCTTGGTGCCCTGTGTGCCTTCGTGGTGAACCCCATGCCCACCGCTAAACCCGCCCGCCTCAAAGAACGCGACACCCGCACCCTCTCCAAACTCGTCGCCCTCGCCGACGACGTCGCCAAAAAGACCTTCGCCGGCCGCGAGCCGCGCCTCGACATCCCCCTGCGCACCAAGAGCAACACCACCTGGAACAGGAAGCGCGGCATCCTCGAAATGGGCTCCGCCACCGCCCAGCGCGAACTCTTCAACCTGAACCAGGCCAAGCAGTTCATGCAGACCTGCCTGCACGCCAGCACCATCAAAGACCTCATCAACGCCCAGAAGACCTCCAGTCTGCGTGGCGTCTTTTACAAGGCCAAGCACACCGTCGCCGGCACCAAAGAAAACACCTTCGACTCCCAGGACGAATCCGACCCCATCCTCGAAGACCTTGAGGTCTCCCTCGCCGCGCTCCGCGAAGAACTCCACGTCTTCGCCGAGAACCGCGGCAGCATGGTCGGCAACATCACCATCGTCGACAAGGGCGACGAGATCAACTGCCGCCGCATGGGCTCGGGCGGCTACGCGCTTCCCAGCATCGTCGAGCCCGACATCATCCAGTTCGGCAAGTGCGAGGCCAAGTTCGTCCTCCACGTCGAGAAGGGCACCGTCTGGAACCGCTTCAACGAAGACCGCTTCTGGGAGAAGAACAACTGCATCCTCACGCATGGGGCCGGCCAGCCGCCGCGCGGCTGCCGCCGCCTGCTGCAACGCCTGAACCAGGAACTCAAACTCCCCATCATCTGCCTGCTCGACTGCGACCCCTGGGGGCACTACATCTACAGCGTCATCAAGCAGGGCTCCATCTCGCTCGCGTTCGAGTCGTCGCGGCTCGCCATCCCCGAGGCCAAGTTCCTGGGCATCCGCGCCAAAGACTACAAGGAGTGCGGCCTCGACGACGCGGTGAAGATCGACCTGACCGACAACGACACCAAGCGCGCCAAGGAGATCGCCGCCTACCCGTGGTTCGAGGGGCACAAGGGCTGGCAAAGGGAGATCGCCGCGCTGCTCGCCAACGGCTTCAAGATGGAAGTGGAGTCGCTGATCACCAAGGACATCTCGTACGTCACGGAGGAGTACGTGCCGCAGAGGCTGAAGGCGAAGGATTGGTTGGAGTAATCGGCGTGGTGCGGACTGCGGGGCCGTGCCGGGTACAGTCCGATGCCTTGGTGGCGCGTCTCGAGCTCATCACCACTGACTGTCGCAGGGCAACGGCCGCCTCATGAATCCACTCTCGCCCCACACCGCCGGCGAGCGAGGACCTCCGCAGACGAGGGTTCGCAACCGCGGCGTAGTCGTTGCTGCGTTTCCTGCGGCTGCCCATGCCGGGGCCACCGCGTTGCGCGCGGGCGGAAATGCGATCGACGCGGCGTGCGCGGCGGCCTGGTCGCTGAGCGTGTGCGAGCCGGGTGAATCCGGGCTGGGCGGACAGACGACTTTGCTGGTGCGTTTCGCGGATGGCCGCGTGCTCGTGCTGGACGGCCACTCTCGCGCTCCGGCGGGGCTGACTCGCAAAGAGTGCAGCGCCAAAGCGCAGCGGCGCGGCATCCGATCGGCGTCAATTCCTTCTACACCGGCGACGCTTGGCGATGCGCAGCGGCGGTACGGGCGACTTGGACTCGCAACGGTGCTCGAGCCGGCAATTCGCCTCGCGGAGGAGGGGTACAAGATCACGACTCTTCAGCGCCGCCTGTTGAAGTGGACGCGGAGGTTTTTCAAGGGCTCGCAGGTTGAGCGTGAGTTGTTCCTCACGTCCGAAGGCGAGATCTACCAGCGTGGAGAGGTCTTCCGGCAGCCGCGCCTGGCCACCACGCTCCGGAGGCTGGCAGCATCCGGTGTTCAGGACTTCTACACGGGAGAGATCGCGCGGGAGATTGTTGCGGACATGACCGAACGCGGCGGGTTGATCACGGGCCAAGACTTGAAAGACCTGGATGTGCCCGTGGAACGGGAACCCCTTGCGATCCAATATCGTGGTCATCGCGTGGTCTCGGTTCCGCCACCCGGCGGTGGCGTGCAGGTGCTGCTCGCGTTGCGGTTGCTGGAGCGGGCACTGCCGCCCGACGCGACGGGCGCGCAGTGGCACGCGTGCATGGTTCGAGCAACTCTGGCCGCGTTCATTGAGCGGGAGCGTTGGCCCGATCACCCCGCCGACATGACCCCTTCGCTGGCCCAATGGCTGGTGAGCGATGCTCGGGTCGATCGGCTGGCGGAGGAATGCCGTGTGGGCAGGGCGAAGGGCGGCCCCGACGTGCCTTCAACCCGAGACACACTGGGTGAGGAGGGAAACACGACGCACCTGTGCGCAGCGGACGGGGAGGGGAACGTGGTCTCGCTCACGCAGTCTATCCAATCGGTATTCGGCTCCAAGGTCGCGCACCCGCGTCTGGGGTTCGTCTACAACAACTACCTGAGCACCTGCCCGCGCACGCCCCATCCGTACCGTCTCGGTCCGGGGTGCCTGCCGCAGTCCAACGCGGCACCGACCATTGTGCTCGGATCCAATGGTGCGCCGCGCATGGCATTGGGCTCGGCGGGCAGCCGCCGGATCACGTCTTCGGTGGTGCAGGTCGTCAGCGGTGTGCTGGACCGGGGCGCAACGCTGAGGGACGCGGTTGCCGAGCCGCGTGCGCACGCGTTGCTCAACGGCTCCGTTTGGGTTGAGGACTCGGCGTCGTCGCAGACCAAGGCGAGCATCGCCGAAGGCTTCGCGCGCACCCGCCTGCTGTCCGCGGCCAACTACAAGCTGGGCGCCGTGCAGGCGCTGGCGTGGGATCGGGACGGCACCCTCGCAGGCGAGGCGGATCCGCGCCGGGACGGCGCGGCGGCGGACGGTTGAAGGGTCGCCCCGGGCGATTGTCCGCACGAAACATTCTCGTGCCCTCGTGTATCAGGGTGACGTGGAAGCTCTCTTGCGGGTATGCTGCCTCCGCAGCCAACCCGGGGACTTTGCGATGCCCGACAACCCCGAGCGGGCCTCCGCTCAACAGCCCGAGGCGAGCAAGAGCTCCGCACGTGCGGCCCGACGCCGGCGCGCCACGGCCCATTCGCTGTGGATTGCGGGAGCGCTGCTGGCAATTCCCGGACTGTTGATCGCCTTCAAGTCGTCGTCACTCCCGGGCTCAGTGCAGTTATCGGGGCTGCTCTCGTTCGAGGGATTGTCCCCGGACCTGCGCGTTCGAACCGAGCACCTGCTCTTTGCTCCCGTTGGCGCGCTGCTGGTGGTCTTTGCGCGGCTCACCCTCGGGATCCGAGTCCTGGGGCCGTTTCGTTCGGTGTTGCTGGCGCTCGCCTTTCCGGTGACCGGCCCGTGGGTCGGATTGTCGATGTTCGCGGTGGTGATCGCCGTCGTTGTCGGGCTGCGACCGGTGCTGCGGCGGATGCGGCTGCCGTACTTCGGTCGATCCACGGCGAAACTGGCGGCCGTAGCGGGTGTGCTCGTTGCCGTGATGCTGGTGGGGGTAGGGCTGGGCATTGCAAGTCTGGAGCGTGTGGCTTATTTCCCGATCGTGGTGCTGACGCTGGCCGGCGATGCGTTCTCAACGGCGTTGCGGCGCGAGGGTGCGGTTTCGGCGGTGTGGCGTGCGGCGGCCACGGCCGGGGTGGCCTTGGTCATCACCGCCATCGCTTCGGTGCAGACACTGCAAGACTGCCTGGTTCGCTCTCCGGAACTCGTGCTGGTGGCGCTGGGGTTGATCGTGCTCGTGTGCAAACTGCTGGCGTTGCGTCTGTTTCAGGGCCTGAATCCGCCCGTGAAGCGGACACGCGAACGGCGCAAGGCCAGAGCGGGCGAGTCCGAGCCGGTGAGCGTGCCCGCGGGCTGACGGGCCGACACAAGAACCGCGCGCGAGCCTCGCGAACAACGCAAGGAGCGCAGCGATGCGCGTAGCGGTGGTGAGAAACCGAACCAACTCGGGCGTGATCGGTGCGTTCGGGCGTCCGTGCCCGGAGGTGTACGGCAGGACCGCCGTTCAGCGTGTCGTCGATGCGTTGCGGCAGGGAGGGCACGAAGTGGGTGTGTTCGAGGGCGACATGTCCATGCTGCCCGCGCTCAAGGCCTTCATGCCGCCGGACGCACGCACCAATGCCCCGGGAGGACTGGTCTTCAACATGGCCTACGGGGTGCAGGGCGATTGCCGCTACACCCACGTGCCGGCAATGCTGGAGATGGCGGGCATCCCGTACACGGGCTCGAGCCCGCTGGGACACACCCTCGCCCTGGACAAGGTGATCACCAAGGTGCTCATGAGGGACGCGGGCGTTGCAACCCCCGACTTTTCCGTCATGACGAGGCCGGGCTGCTCGGCCCCGGGCCTGCGCTTCCCCATGGTCGTGAAGCCGCGGCACGAGTCGTCGAGTTTCGGCTTGCGGCTTGTGGCCACGCGCGCAGAGCTGGATGCCGCCGTCGACGCCATCGTCGGGCAGTATCAGCAGGATGCGCTGGTGGAGGAATACATCCCGGGGCGAGAGGTCGCGGTCGCCATTCTGGGCAACCGTCCGGGCCGCTGCCTTCCGCTCGTCGAGGTCGACTTTGCGGGTCGGCACCTGGACCTGATGACGCACGAGGACAAGTTCCACAAGAGCGGGCAGGAACCTGTCCGCGTCTGTCCGGCTCCCGTGGATGCGGGTCTGGCCGAGCGGCTGAGAGACTTTGCCCTGAGGACGTTCGCCGCGTGCCACTGCCGCGACTACGCGCGGGTGGACATCCGCATTGACTCGAAGGGCTGCCCGTTTGTGCTCGAGATCAACTCGATGGCGTCGCTGGGGTGGGGCGGGTCGTACGTGATGTCGGCCCGTCAGGCGGGATTCAGCTTTACGGAACTCGTGTGTGCGATCGTGGACTCAGCCCACCGGCGCTACTTCGGCACGGCCGCGGCGCGCGGCGATGGCGCGGTGGCGGCGGTCGAAATGGCCGCTGAAGAGGACGGAGAGAAAACCGCGACGGCGTGAACCGGGTTCGAAGGGGTTCAGGTCAGGGGGTGCGATATGGTTCTTCAGAGTCTTCCAGTCATGGTGGCATCGGGCGCGGGAGGGCACGGCGTCGCCGGCGCCGAAGCGCAGCCCCGCCGCGTGAAATACCTCAACTCGGTTGACAGCCTGCCGGGGATTTCACCGGAGGATCGCGAGTTGCTCCGCAAGGTGTCGGAGCGCTATGTGTTCCGGGCGAATGACTACTACCTGCGTCTGATCGATTGGACGGATGCCAAGGACCCGATCCGCCAGCTGATCATTCCGCGGGCCGAGGAGCTCAACGACTGGGGCAGGCTGGACGCCAGCAACGAGGCCGCGGTCACGGTCGAGCCGGGAGTGCAGCACAAGTACGCCGACACGGTGCTGCTGCTGTGCAACGAGGTGTGCGGCGCGTACTGCCGCTACTGCTTCCGCAAACGGCTGTTCATGAACGACAACGAGGAGGTGAGCAAGGACATCTCCGGCGGGCTGGCGTACATCCGCGCACACCCCGAGGTCTCCAACGTGCTCCTGACAGGAGGCGACCCGCTGATCATGGGCACCAAGCGACTGGCCGAGATCATCGGGGCGTTGCGTGAGATCGATCACGTGAAGATCATTCGAATCGGCTCGAAGATGCCGGCGTTCAACCCCTTCCGCGTGCTTGACGACGCGGAATTGCAGGAGGTCTTCCGCCGCCACTCCACTCCGGAGAAGCGCATCTACCTGATGTGCCACTTCGACCATCCGCGCGAGCTGACGCCCGAGGCACGCCGGGGCATCGCCAAGCTGCTCGAGTGTGGTGTGATCTGCGTGAACCAGTGCCCGCTGATCCGGGGCATCAACGACAGCGCCGACGTGCTCGCGGAGCACTTCCGCGAACTTTCGTACATCGGCTGCCCGCAGTACTACGTCTTCCAGGGACGGCCCACCGCGGGAAACGAGCCGTACGAGGTCCCGATCGTCGAGGGCTGGCGGGCGTTCTCACAGGCAGTGGTTCGGGAGTCGGGCCTGGCCGGCCGGGCCCGATTCGCAATGTCGCACGCGTCGGGCAAGGTCGAGATCATGGCCGTCGACGACGATCACATCTACCTGCGATACCACCGCAGCAAGTACGCGGCGAACAGCGGCAGGTTCTTTGTGTGCCGGCGCGACGACACCGCGTACTGGCTGGATCAGCTCCAGCCGGCGGCGGGCTCGTTCGTGCCGTTCGGGGTCGAGTTCGGTCAGCCCGTTCGCCCCGTCCGCACCACTGAAGGCACAGGGACCCGCGCGAGCGTGCCCATGCCCCTGGTCGTCGACCACTCCGGCTCACGGACCGAGGCCCGATCTGCGGCGTTTACGCTGATCGAGCTGCTGGTGGTGATCTCTGTGATCGGTCTGCTGCTTGGGATCACGCTGCCGGCACTGAGTGCGGCGCGCCGAACAGCCGCCATGACTCGCGAGCTCTCGGCGATCAAGCAGATGGGCCTTGCGTACGCCGCGTACTCCCAGGAGAACCGCGGTCGGCTGATGCCAGGGTATCTCAAGGGCTCGTGGGCCAACCCGAAGAAGCGGACGTTTCTTGCGTACGAGAGCCGGGAGAACGGGGGCGAAGCGATGCGCGTCTCCGGATCGCCGATCCGACCGTACCCGTGGAGGATGATGCCGTACCTCGATTACGCGATCGACGGCGTGCTCGTTGATCGACGTCTGGCGCGCGATGTCCTCGCGCTCAGAGACGATCCCGAAGACCCGGAGCGGTTCCGCGCGGCGTTCGCGCGGCACCCCAGTTTCGGTATGAATTCCACGTACGTCGGCGGTGACGCACATCGCGGCGCGTTCTTCAGACCGTCGGTGATGCGATGGGGCTCGTACTACATCGAGAGCGCGGGTCAGGCCCGTTTCCCGAGCCAACTCATGGTCTTCGGCTCGGCCCGGGGCGTGCGGACCGGGTCGCGTGGAACCAAGGTCCCCGGGTTCCATCGGCTGGAGGGGCCTTGGCATGCGACACCGACCTCCAGCTCAGTTCCCGCGTTCATCCCCAGGGCACCGCCTAGGGGCCCCTTTGATCCGTTCCAGCCCACCACCACGTACGGCCACCTCGACCTCCGCCACTTCGGCAAGGCGGTGGCCGTGATGCTCGATGGGCATGCCGAGACGCTTTCCCTCGAGCAACTCGGCGACATGCGCCGGTGGTGCAACCTCGCGACCGACCCGAAGTGGCGGCCCAAATGAACGGTACCGCGCGACCAATGGACCACAGCACATGACCACCGCAATGCTCACACGCCGCCCCTCGCTCCGCGCGGTCCTCATCGTTGCCGCGCTGCTGACCATTGCCGTTGGAGGAGTCGCCTTCCAGGCGGCGGGCACGCGTCGTGGGACGCCCCATCGCGCGTCCTCCCACTCGGCGGCTTCAGGCGCTGACCCCACGGCCAAGCAGCGGGTTGCGGCCGACTTGGAGTATCCCGTCCCGACCCGCCGGCCCGGAACAGGGATCGTCGAGTCCTTTGACGCGGCCAAGAACCGAAGCCGAATCACCCTGGAACTTCGCGATCCCACGGTGACGGGACCGGCCCATGCTCCCTGCGGAGGGGTTGTCGTGAAGTTGATCTCAGAATTTGAGGGCACTGTGCGGCGAACCGACGCCGGCGAACTCTCGGTGCGGTGCGTGATGTCGGCGGTGATGGGCACGCCAGGACTTCTGGCGCCCTCATCCCCGCCGGCCGAGTTCTGCGTCGACGGAAGGACGTTCGCGGCCCGCAGCGCGGCCAAGGGTCAGTCCGGGTACCGCAGCAAGCGGATGCACGACGGGTTTCATGAATCCCTGGAGTTCCGCATTCCGACTCGCGATCTTCTGGCGATGGCGCGATCTCACTCGGTCACGGCCACGCTCGGAGTGCTCACGGTCTCGTTCTCGGCTGCCCACCTTGGCGCTGTCCGCGAGTTCGCGGGCCGCATGGACCCGACGCCCCCGGTGCCACCCACACCGACTTTTCAGCCGTCGTCCCCACCGGAAGCCACTCGCCGCGCGAGCGACGGTCAACACGCCGGTTGAACATCGTTCACTCATCGCACTCGCTCGACCCATCCCCGCCCGCCCAGCACGCAAGACCGCCCGTTCGGAGGAGATCACGATGCGAATCACCACGCTCGCCACCCTGCTCCTGTCTCTCGCGGCCTCAGCCGGTTTGTGCCGTGCTCAGGAGCTTGGCCCCGTCGTAATCACCGAGATCATGTACAATCCCAGCGGCACCGATGAGGGACAGGAGTGGGTCGAGATCTACAACCCCACCAACGCCGCGGTCGATCTGTCCCGCTGGTCCCTCGAAGATGACGACGGCCGCACAGCGACATTTCCCAACGGAACGTCGCTCGCCGCGCATGCCGTGGCTGTGATCATTCCGCACCGTGGCGGAGTTCTCGGCGGCGGAACCGATCGTCAGTCGACGTACGTGAACACCGCGGCGTCGTTTGCCGCCGCGTGGGGAACGGGAATCCAGTTGATCATGGTGGAGAGCTTCTGGAACTACGGCGGCGACCCGGTCCCCGTGACGGGCACGATCGAGGGGCTCTCCAACGCACCCAGCCCAACCAACGAGATGCTCCGGCTGATCGACAGGCAACGCAACATCATCGATCAGGTGATCTACGACGACGATGAGGGCGGCGAGACGCCATGGCCCGATGACAACGACAGCGGCTCGATACAACTTGTACGCGACTTTGTTGGCAACGTGGCGGACAACAACAACGGGGCCGCGTGGCGGCTCTCGAAGCCCGGCGATACGCTGGGCTCACGCTTGGCGGTGGCCGGTGCCCTGACCTTTCCCGGACTGGCGTCGTATGGAACGCCGGGGCAGCTCCCGCCGGTCGTCTTTCTCGACTGCAACGGCAACGGAATCAACGATGCCGTCGACATTGTCCACGGCACGGCGACGGACTCGTACCCGCACAACAACATCCCCGATTCCTGCGAGGGAGATTGCAACGGCGACGGCCTCCCCGACCTGACACAGATCGCGCTGGACTGGCAGCAGGACCGCAACGCCAACGGCCAATTGGATGCATGCGAGATCAACGGCCACGGCGGCAGCGGTGGCCTGGGCGGCACGCTCGACACGAACGGCGACGGCGTCCTGGATTCCTTCGAGAACAAGCCCAACGTATACATTACCGAGATTCTCTACAACCCCGCTGGGGACGATGAGGGCAAGGAGTTTGTTGAGATCTACAACGGCGGCACCATGCCCGTGGACATTTCGGGTTGGTCCCTGCGCGACCTGGAGGGTGACTCCACCACCGGCACGATCCCGGCCGGCACAACCATTCAGTCGCACGAGGCCATCGTGCTGGTCGCGGGGAGCGGCCCGGGCGTTCCGGCCGACAGCCAGGCGCAATTCCGCGTTGCGTGGGCCCTCTCCCCTGCGGTCCGCACGTTCGCGCTGACTCCCTGGCAGGATCGGGCTCAGCAGGCCACGGACATCGAGGAGGTGCTCGCTCTCGTCGACGCGACGGCGCAACCCGTCGACGTCGTGAACTACGAGAATCCCCAGTTTCTGCCCGGAAGTCTCTGGCCTGACGACGATGGTGTTTCCAGTATCACGCTTCGCTCCGGAGCGTGGAGCAAAGAAGCCAACGACGTCGGTTCCAACTGGGCCCTCTCCATCAGCGGCATTGACGGTGCACGCGACAGCCTCCAGACGGGCTTCTTTATGGACTCGCGAACGACGGGTTCCACGGCGTCGCCCGGTGTTGTGTGGACCGACGCGCCGCAGGTGCCCACGGGCGAAGCCGTGATCACCGAGATCATGTACAACCCCAACAGCAACCCGGGAGACTCCACCCGCGCAGAATGGACTGAGGTGTTCAATCCGGGCGGCAGTGCGCTCGACCTGGCGGGTTGGTACCTCCGCGATGAGGACGGTCGCACCGGCACAATCCCGCCTGGAATCACGCTCGGCGCGGGACAAGTCATGGTCTTGGTGCCCGCCGCGGGACCGGCTGCCAACGCGGAGGCCGAATTCCGGGCCGCTTGGGGAAACGTCTGTCAGGTCGTGGCGCTACCGGGCTGGTCTGATCTTGAATCCGTGCCCAACATCGGCGGCCTGAGCAACAGCCCAGACGCCGGCAACGAACTCCTGACCTTGCGTCGCGCCGACGGGTACGTTGTGGACACGGTCAACTTCGACGATGCGAACGGATGGCCCGCCGACGCAGCGGCCGCGGCGCCGGGCCTGGGGACCGCGTGGAGCATCTACCTTCTGCCCGGTCACTACAACGCAATCGACAACAACGAGGGCGTCAATTGGTCGGCCAGTCTGCAGGGCGTTGACCAGGCGAACCTGAACGCGGGCACTCCGATCTTCAATGGCTTTGATGTCGGCTCGCCCGGCCTGCTCGAAGGCGCGGTCACAACGTTGGACTGCGCGAGCCCGAGTTGTGTGCTGGATTACAACGCGGACACGGTCGTGAATCCCGACGATCTGGGTGACTTCATCACCGACTACTTCACCTTCCCGCCGATTCCGGGCCCGGGCGGCTACGCCGTGCCGTGCACGGGCAATCCACCGCCGTACGACGCCGGGTACAAGACCGCTTTCGTGCCCGGCGGTGGGCAGTGCAACGCACCCTTTCCCGACAACCTCGGGGACTTCATCACGGCCTATTTCCAATCCGGGGGGTGCTGAAGCGGGCACAAGTGACACGCCGACATTCGGTGCACCCGCGCCGATGATCAAGCATCGTCTCTACCGCTCCGTTCCGTGACAGAACCGGCACTCTCAGCGCTGCGGCGGCGTTGGAGCGGTCAGATCGGCAGCGCTCCGGGCCCCGCGGCCTCAACCCACGCCCGGCCGCAGCCGTCGAGCAGGAGCCGCCCGTCCGGCCCGGTCCGCAGGCGGCCCCGCCATTCGCGCGGGCAGCGCAGGCACATGAACACGTGGCCGCCCACGTCATCGGGCAGCACCACGCCCGGTCGGCACCACCCGCATTCCTTGGCGGTGTCGATCCCGCCGCAGCCCGGGCACGGACCGGTGTACGGCAGCGCGGCGGCCGCCTGCTCCGCTCGCCGAAGTCTCGTGCTCAACCTCACGGCTCGTCCTCCTTCGCGGCGGGGTGATCGACCGGTTGGCTCGGCCCCGGCTCCTCGGGGGGCTGCGGGGGTGGGGGCGCGTTGTCCTCGGGTCCGTCCTCCTCGGCATCCACCACCAGCGCCGTCGAGCGCGTCCGGCCGAGCTGGTCTTCGAGCGCATCGAGCCGCTGGGCCAGTTCGTCGAGTTCGATCGAGTCCCTGCTGAACTTCAGGATCGCCGCGGCCGCCGACACCCTGGCCGCGTGGGTAGCCGTCGTGTCGCCCATGATCTTGGCGAGCGTGTTGACCGCCATCGGGGCGTAGCGCTGGGTCAGCGAGATGGCGTGCGAGAACA
>CAZPWW010000036.1:0-17136 GCA_964590885.1 uncultured Phycisphaeraceae bacterium | reverse complement strand
CGTCCCCGTGAACACCCGCGTCCCCGCACCCGAGACCAGCACCGCGTCGTCGTACTGCTGCGCCCCGCTGGTCGTGACATCCCCCCCCACCGTCGTCGTCCCACCCCCGTTGCTCGTCAGGCTCGCCAGCCGCTGGCCGCCGTCCCCCACGTTCCCCCCCAGCATCGTCGTCCCGCTCCCCGTCAGCGTCGCACCCGTCGTCCCGTCCACACCCGACCGCAGCGTCGAGTTGAACGCCACGTCCGTCCCCGTGAACACACGCACGCCGGCACCCGTGATGGTCGTCGCATCGCCAAAGGTCTGGGCCCCGCTGGTCGTCACATTCCCCGCAACACTCGTCGTGCCGCCGCTGTCGGAGACCAGGCTCGCCAGCCGCTGAGTGTTGTCGCCCACGTTGGCGCTGAACGTCGTGGCACCCGCGCCGGACACGATCGCACCCGTGGTGCCGTCAACCGCGCTGCGCAGCGTGGAGTTGAAGGCGATGTCGCCGCCGGCGAACGTGCGCACCCCCGCTCCGCTCACCTCGACGGCATCGGCGTAGGTCTGCCCGCTGTCGGTGCCGACGTTGCCGCCCACCGTCGTCGTGCCGCCGCCGTTGCTGGTGAGGGCGGCCAGCACCTGGCCCGCGGCCCCGACGTTGCCGGCGAACGTGGTGGCCCCCGAGCCTGACACGACCACCGTGGTCTCCTCGCTCACCTGCGAGCCCAGGGCCGCGTTGAAGGCGATGTCTGTTCCCGTGAACGTCCGCGTCGCCGCGCCCGAGACCAGGACGGCATCGTCGTACGTCTGCCCGCCCGATGTCACGATGTCGGCGCCGATCACGGTCGTGGCTCCGCCGTTGCTCGTCAGGCTCGCCAGCCGCTGGGCGTTGTCGCCCACGTTGGCGCCCAGCGTGGTGGTGCCGCTGCCGGTCAGCGTGGCCGCGCTCTGGCCATCGGTGGTCGAACGCAGGGTGCCGTTGAACGAGAGGTCGGTGCCGGTGAACACGCGCGTGCCGGCCCCCGTGAGCAGAACGGCGTCGCTGTACGTCTGATCCCCGCTGGTCGAGACGTTGCCCGCGACGCTCACCGTCCCCCCGCCGTCGACGATGAAGGCCGCCAGCCGCTGGCTGTTATCACCCACGTTGCCCGCCAGGGTGGTGGTACCGCCGTCGGTCAGCGTGGCCGAGGTTTCGCCGTCTGTGCTCGACCGCAATGTGCTGCTGAACAAGAGGCCGGTGCCGCTGAAGGTGCGGATGGCGTTGCCCGTCACGAGCACCGCGTCGTTGTACGTCTGTGCGCCCGCGGTGGTGACGTTGGCACCCACACTGGTGGTGCCGTCGGCGTTGGTGGTCAGGCTCGTGAGGGGGCCGTTGGCGCCGCCGCCCACGTTGCCACCGAAGGTGGTCGTGGCGCCGCCCGACGTGTTCACGGCCAGGGCGCGTCCCACAGCGCTCTCGTTGTCAACCGTGCCCGAGAAGGACACGCCCGCCCCGGTGAGCGTGCGGCTGTCGCCCGCGGTCCACCCGAGCAGCACGGAGTCGCCGTACATCTGGGTGCCCGAGGTCGTCACCGCGTCGCGGAGCGTGGTGGTGTCGCCCGCGCCGCCGCCGCCATCCGTGGCCAACGACGCGATGTTCACCGTCGAACCGAACAGCGTCGCGGCCGAGGAGTTCACGCTCAAACTCTGGGCGCCCGTCACCGCGCCGCCGAACGTGGCCGTGCCGGCCCCCGCGTTCACGATCGTGGTCCCGTTGAGCGTGGTGCCGTTGGTCACCTGGAACGAGCCCCCGTTCGTGGCGTAGGTCCCGTTCAGCGTGACCGTCGTGTTGCCATAGAGCTGCATGCCCCCGGCCTCGGTGGAGACGTTGCGGAGGCTGGCCGTGCCGGTGGCACCGGTGGTGAGGCTGAAGAGCGCCTGCGTCGCCCCGACCGCCGCGTTGAACGACGTGGCGCTCGACGACACCACCATCAGGGCCCGGTTGTTGGCCGCGGCGTCGTCCGCGTCCACCGTGCCGGCGAAGAGGATGCTGGCACCGGTGATGGCAGCGCTGTTGTTGGCGAGCGTGAAGGCACCCGTGTACGTCTGGTCGCCGGTCGTGAACGTCTCGGCACCGCCCAGGCGCGTGGTGCCCGAGACCAGGATCGACTCCAGCCGCAGGCCCGTGGTGCCCAGTGAGCCGTTGAACGTCGCATTGCCCGAAACCGTGAGCGACTGCTGGCCGTTGGTGGTGCCCGCGACAGCGTTGTTGAACGTGATGCTGTTCAGCGTCGCCCCGTTGGTGGCACGAAAGTCGCTATCGGCCGCGAGACGCACCGACCCGTTGTAGACCTGCCGCCCGTCGTCGCGCACGATGCTCGACGTCTGCACCACGCCCTGGTTGAAGACGATCGTGCCGCCGGCGGTGATCTCGATGAACGACGGGCGCGAGGTCTCGGTGGTGTTGCCGATGGTGGTCGAAAAGACCACGTCGCGCCCCGCGTTCAGCGTCAGGCCGAAGGCCCCGTTCACCGTCGCGGCCGTGCCGCTGGAACTGAACGTGATATCGCTCGTGCCGCCCGACGCCGTCAGGAGCGTGTTGCCGCTCAGCCGCAGGCCGTTGCCGGCCGGCGACGTGGCCGCGTACGAGTAACTCTGCGACCCCGTGGTGGTGATGTTGAAGCCCGGCACCACCGCCTGGTTGAACTCGATGCGGTTCGTCACCACGCTCAGCGAATCGGCCGTGATGTTGCCGTTGATCCGCACCAGCCGGCTGTTGCTCGTCACGGTGTTGATGGTCATCGGACCTGCGTTGATCGTGGCCGCGGCGGCCAGGATCACGTTGGCCGACCCCGTGCCCGTGATGGTGAGCGTGCCACCACCGGTGGTGATGATGTCGTTGACAGCGATGCCCGTGGGCCCGGCCGCCTCCAGGCGGATCGTGCCGCCGCCCGTGCCCATCGTGCCGATGCGCGAATCGAGCACGCCGCCGGTGTTGACGGTAACGCCGGAGGAGCGGTTGCCCGCGATCTTGCCCAGGGTGAGCGCGCCGCCGTTGGTGCGCAAGGCCGCGTTCACGGTGACGGCACCGATGCTGGGCGACGAGTCCTGCGTGCCGCCGGAACCCGAACCGTCGTTGGCGAAGAAGTTGATGTCGAGTTTGCCGTTGGCGGCACCCCCGGCCGCGGCGTCGATCGCGTTGCCGCTGGAGATGACGATGTTGTTGGCGGCCCGCAGCGTGAGCACGCGGGTCGTGCCGGCCGCGATGTCAACGCTGAGCGGCGCGTTCCACGTGATGTTGCCCGCATCGGTGGCGCCGTCGAGCGCAAAGGTGCGGATCTCGACGTCGGTGCCGCCCTCGAGCGCCGTCTCGATGGCCGTGACGTTGATCATCGCTTCGGCGGCACCGTTGGACTCAAAGGGATTGAGCGTCACGGGGTCAATGCCGCCCGAAGCCACGATGGTGATGTTGCGCGGGTCGAGCAGCCACTGACCCGCCCCGTCGCGGCCGCCGCCCTTGGCGCTCACGCTGGCCCGCCGCACATCGAGCGCGCCCGCGCTCGATGTCTCCACCAGGCCGCCCTTGGCGCCCCCCGAGGCGTACGCCCGCGCGTAGAAGCCCGTGAACGCATCCGACCACACCACCACGCGCCCGCCGGCTGAGCCCGCGTCGGTGCCCTCCGCCCGCAGCGTGCTGTCGGGCATCACGATCGTCTGGGTGGCCCGCCGCAGCGTGCCCCCGCCCAGATACTCACCACCCACGTTGATCGTGCCGCCCGCGCGCCCGCCGGAGGCGTCGATCGTCGCGCCCATCACCCCGATCCGCTCGCCCGTGATGTTGATCTCGCCGCCGTTGCCGCGCTCGCTCGCAGCGCCACCGTCGGCCCGCGCGTCGATCAAGCCGCTCACCTGCACGTGCCCGCGCCCGGCCGCCTCCACACGCACGTCCCGCGCCCGGGTGGCCCCGGTGTGCCGGATCGCCATCGAGTACATGTCGCCCGCGGCGATGGAGACCCGGCCGCCCCGCGCATTCACCGTGCCGGCCTGCTCCACGCCGGTCGCGGCCACGCCGGCCCCGCTCCGCGCGGCCTCGGTCGTGCCCACCTGCACAAAGATCCGCCCGCCCCGCTCGCCCATATAGATATTGTCGCCCGCGGCCATCACCACCGTGCCGCCCGGGCTGTTGATCGTGCCCCGGTTGCTCACCCGCTGGCCCACCAGGGCCACCGTGGCCGCGTTGATGGTGCCCTCGTTGAGCACCTCGCCGCCCGCCGTCGTGAACTGGTTGTTGCCGCGCAGGAAGTCGGCATCGCTCAGGTGGGCCGCCCCGGCGTAGATGCCCCCCACATTCACCACCGACCCCTCGCGGAAGTAGACCCCCGCCGGGTTCATGAGGTACACAATCCCGTTGGCGTTGATCGTGCCGGCGATCTGGGTGAAGTTCGACCCGTCGATGTTGTTGAACACCCGGGCCGTGGCCGAGGGCTGGATGAAGTTCACGGTTTCGTGGCGGCCAACGTCGAAACTCGTGTAATTGATGATCGTGTTGTTCGCGGCGGTGATGGCCGTGCTGGCCCCGTCGCGCACGAACGACGCCGACCCGCTCACCACCCGCTCACCCTCGGGGCCGGCCCACGCCGGCGCGCAGAGCGCCAGCGCGGCAGACGACGCCGCCATCCCGTGCGCCAGGGTGCCCAATGTGCCGGTGCGACGCGACGTGTACCGCATGGAAAACTCCTCTGACCTTCCCGACCCGACCACACCCGACCCCGTCGCCCCGACGCACGCCCGCCGCGCACGCCCCTTAGAACAGCAGCGTGCCCACGAAGTGGATCCGCCCGTCTCCGCGCTCCACGCTCGTCGAGCCCTCAAGCCCCTCGAGCACAAAGCCGTAGTCCACGCGCACGTTCAGGTTCCGCCGGAACTGCACCTCGAATCCGAAGCCCGCACTCAGCAGCGATTGATCGAACTCGTTGACCGCGGCCTGGTTGTTCTCGGTGCGGGCCGCATCCACAAAGCCCCGCAGGACCAGGTCCCAGTCCGGCCGGCCGTACGCCTGCTGCGGAGCCCAGCGGAAGGGCTCACCCAGAAACGAGCCCGGCTCCTGCGCCACCGCGAACAGACGCGGCACGTGCAGGCGGTATTCCACCGTCCCCACGTACACCGTGTCGCCCGAAGCGGCCGACTCCGGGTACCCGCGCACGGTGTACAGCCCCCCCGCCACCTGCTGGAAGTTTGGGGCGAGACGGTAGCCGAACGCCGTCTGCCCCTTGAAGGTGAAGGCCAGCTCGTGCGCCAGCGTGCTGTCGCCACGCACGAAAGCATCGCGGTCGAGCAGCGGCTCCAGAAAGAGTGTCTGCTCGGCGCTGAACTGCACGGTCTGCCAGTCGCGGTCGGTGTTCAGGCGACCGAGGCGCTGCAGTTCGGCCGCGCTGGTGTCGGCCAGCTCCGGCAGGTTCGCCTCGTAGGCCAGCGAGATGACCGTGTTGCCCTCGTCGGTCAGGCGCTCAAGCCTTGCCCCGATGATCGGCAGCACGAAGTCCGTCTCGCCCCGCACCGGCTGCAGCGGGTTGGTGTTGTTCTCCACGAACACGCTCTGAAACTTGGCGCCCGCGAACAGGTCGACGAACACCTCACGCACCTGCAGCACGTTGAGGCTGATCTCGCCGCCGGCAAACCAGGCGTCGCCGCTGAAGCGCTCGTTCGACCTGCCGACCTCGGAGGCATCAAACTGGCTGTAACTGCCGGACACGCGCGCCTTTAGACGCTCCTGCGCATCCAGGGGAATCTCGTACGACCCGTTGAAGATGTGGGTCTGCTCGAAGCCGCCCGTTACATAATCCAGGCTCAACACGTCGTTGTGCCCGGTGAGTTGATTGTGGATGAGCCCGGCCCGCTCGCGCCAGACCTCCGTCTGCTTCGTGCCCGTGTTGGAGCCCTGCACGTACACCAGCAGCGGGTCGGCCTCACGCACCAGATAGTCCAGCAGCACCGATCCGGGCCGGTCCGGGTCGTCGCCCGAGATGGCCACGTCCACGCGCCGGCCGGCGCGCCGGTTCAGGCGCAGCACGTAGTCGTCCAGCGGGCCGCGCCGCAGCAGGTCAAACCGCTCCTCACCCTCCGCCCCCGCCGGGGCCAGAGGCGAGTTGGCCCGCACCGCCTCGTGCTCGGGCAGGTCGATGCGCTGGCGCTGGTCGCGCAGCCGCGACCCCGCCGCGATGGTCCGCACCCGCGTCACCGTGGCCGCGAACACGTTCAGGCCCAGTTCGGTCGCGCCCTCCTCACGCAGATCGGTCCACTCCAGCGTGTCGGCGTCCTGCTCGATCTGGTCTGCATCCACCTCGGCGAGCACGCCGATCAGGTCTTCGGCCACCAGCGCATCGCGCAGAGCCACCAGCACGGCCACCACCGCCTCCTTCGAGAACAGGCTCCCGCCCTCGGCCGCGCTCAGGCGGCGGTTCAACTCCGCCACCGAGACGGGCTCGGCGGCGACGTGCTCCGCGTCGGGCACGTACCACCCGTCGGCGCCGCTCACCACCGCCACGCGGGCCCGCTCCAGCAGGTCCTCCATGGGCGGCAAGCCCGGGTGCGGCTCGGGCACATACCGGGCATCCAGCCGCGAGACACGAAAAGCCGCCCGCTGGGTGACCGTGGCCACCGGTGCTCCCTGCGCCGGTGCCACCGACGCACCGTCGGCCGCAGGTGGCGCGGCAGGCTGCCCGGCCGCCGCATGCAAGGCCAGCACGCCGCCCGCCAGCGCAATCAGGCACACGTGCCGAGCCGCGCGCCGGAGCGGCAACCGGCCCGAGCCGGCCCACACATCGCCTCGGACCGTCGATGCCGTCTGCCTTGCAGCCATCCCACGATCCTCTCATAGGGCGGGTCCGCACGCGGACCGCTGGTGAGAAACCGACACCGGCGCGGGCCACACCCGCCCACGCCACCGACCCGGCGATCGTACCGAAACGCCGCGCAACCCGTCAACCGAGGTTAGCGGGCCTGATGCCCGTCTGCCCGACGCGGCGCACCACTTGCGCTCTCGGACCCGCCGGCCGCGCGCAGGGGCCGCGTGGCGAAGCACGTCCGCCTCGCGCGGCGGGGCGAAGCAGGATTCCCGAACCCCGCCACGCGCGGCCTCGCGTGCCGCCCGCCTGCGGCCGATCGACAGCCGGCGGCCTCTCGCGGCCGCACCCGGAGGAGCCCGATGCACACCCGCACACGATCCCTGTCCCGCCGCCTGCCCGCGCTCGGCCTCGCCACTGCCGGCTCATTGGCGCTTCTGGGCGGCTGCGCCGCGCAGGCGACCAACGCCAACGCCGGGGCCCTCAGCCAGCTTCAACCCGGCCCAACCATCGCCGTGGCCGATGCCGTGGGTGCCAAGGTCTACGCGCCCACCCCCAGACTGATCGCCGCGCGGCGGGCAGCGAGCAGCGCGTACGCGGCGGTCCAGAACCAGGCGCAGGACTGAGGCTGCGGGCCTCAGGGCGCCGGCAGGTAGACGAACTGCTTGCGGGCCTCCGCCACCTCGCCGGTGTACGACACACCCGTCTCCTCGGTGCGCACGACCGAGGGCGTGAAGGCCAGACGGAAGCCGATATCGGCGAAGCCACGCTCCTTGCCGATGCGCAGCAGGCCCCCTTGCAGTTTCGACATCGCGGCCACGCTGTCATCGAGGCGGTCTCCGGCCAGGCCTGCCGAGGATGCGTATGAGCCACCGATGACGCCGGCGTGATTGCGCAGCGCCTCGTCGTCGAGGAAACTCTTGATGCCCGAGGCGCCCACCGCAGACATCGCCGTCGGCCTGTCAAAAACCCACTCGCCCACGTTGCCCACCAGGTGCGCGAACACGGCCGCCCGGGACTCCCCGACCTTGTCCATCCACAGGGTGCCGTCGTCAACGGTCGTGGCCGCCCCCTTCTGCCCCTGCGGGCCCTGCCAGTCGCGGAAGAACGCTGGCTCGTTCTGCCACGCGGGCGGACCGTTGCGGCGCTGCCGGCGGAAGGCCCTCGTGTCATCGATACCGGCCCCGCGCAGATTCCACGTGGCCGCGGTCCGCCAGTCGCCCTCCATCTCAAGCGCGGCCCGCCACTCATCGCTCGTGGGCAGGCGGCACCCCGCCAAGCGGGCCACATAGGCCGCAGCAACCACCGACACCATCTGCATCGGGTGGTCGGGCGAGGGCGGAGCCACCTTGCCGCCGCGCCAGGCCTCCGGATAGTACTGCTCCGGGTCTTCCACCTTCTCCGACTCGGTGACCCACGAGAGCAAGAGTTTGTTGGCCGGGGTCTTCGCCGAGGCCGCCGCGATGCGGAGGTCGCGCTTGTTGTCGTTGTACGACCACACACGCGGGAAGCCGTCGGTGGCATCGCTGAACAACGACGTGGTGATCTTGCCCGGGTCGCGGCGCAACAGTTCTATGGCTACGCCCGCGCTCACCTCGGTCGTCGACATGTACACGGGCTTGCCCGCCGTTTCGCCACCCTTGGGAATCACGCGGCGGAACGCCAGCGTCGTGCTCCGAAACTCGGTCTGCACACCGCGCACGAGCCCCGCCTCGTAGCCACCCTTGCCCGGCACCGGCCGCAACTCATACGTCGGCGCGTCGTCGCCCCCGCCCGCCTTGAACACGAACAAGTCCTTCATCGCGGCCGGGCCCGCCTGATCGAGCGGCAGGGCCTGCTCGCCGCCCCCCACACTGCCCGCGCCCAGCCCACGCAGAACCGCGAAGGTTCGCGTGGCTCCGTCAGGACCCGCCGGCATGCCGGCTTCCAGATCCAAAGCCGCCTTCACGGCCGCCTTCAACTCATCCTCACCCGCGCCCTCGTTCAAGCCGGCCTGGATGCGCGCGAGCGCCAGGTTGTACCGGGACCGCCAACTCATCCCGGCCACCTGCGCATCGCCCACGCCGAACTCGGCACGCCGCGCGTACGCGGCGGGCAGCGCATCTTCCAAGCCCGACCCCTTGAGCGCCTCCACGTGCGCCACCCACCGGGCTGCCCGCTCGCCCCCGGCCCGCTCCTTGGCCGCGGCGGGCACGCCCGAACGCCGCAGCGCGTCGTAAACCTGCACCTGCTGCCCCAGCCAGCGTGCCTCCCCCGTGGGCGCGATCTCGCCCAGCCGCCGCCACGCGGTGCTGATCACCTCGTCGCTGGCACCTCCACGCGTGGCCGCCTCCACCAGCGCGTCGGCGCTGGTGCTGGCCCCCACGCCGGCCAGCGCGTCGAAGCGCGCCAGGAGCGGCGCGAAGATCGAGCGCACGCCGGCCGCCTCGAGCGCGGGCGAGGCCTTGAGCGCCTCAGCCACCTGCTGTACCGTCTCCTTGCGACCCGGCGCCGCCTGCCCCGGCCCCGACCCCGACCCCAGCGCCTCACCCAGCGACTTGCCATCCTCCGCGGCCCGCTCAATCCCCTCCGCCAGCCGCTTGAACGCCGCGCCGCCTTCCGCCGCAGCGGCGGCCACGGCCTCGGGCTTCACACCCGACTTCCAGTCCAGTTTGCCCAGCGCTTGGGCCACCGCATCCTCGCGCAGGCGATCAACCACCGGCCCAAGGTCGCGCTCCCAGGGTGTGCCATCCAGGCGGGGCGCGGCAGCGAACGCGGCGGGTGCTGCCTTGAGCGCCGCGTAGACCGCCTCCACCTCGCCCGCCAGCGCGCCGGCGTTGTCGTCCGTGCGCTTCTGCTTGAACGCGGCCGAGGCGTTGAGCCACGCCCGGTCGGCCGCGGGCGAGCCCGCCCCGACCGACACCGGGGCCACGGCCTGCGCGAAGCGCTGCTGAGCCTCGCGCCGCGCCCGCAGCGCGGCCTCGCCCTGCATCGCCTTGTCGCGCACGGCGGCGACCGCCGCCGCAACACGCTTGCCCAGATCGCCGTCGGGCCGCAGCGCGTCGGCAATGGCCCGGCTCTCGGCGGCCAGCCGCTCGGCGTTGCGCTGGATGAACGTCAGCTCGCCGATCGCCCGGATTCTCGCTTCGAGCGCGGCCATCTGCTGGTCGGCCTCGGCGTCGGATGCGCCCTCGGCCGACAGACTCGTGCGGAACCCGCGCAGCGCGGCCGTCCAGTTCTCGCTCCGGCGGGGGTCCTCGCCGGCCGCGGGCCGGTAGCCGTCCACGCCCGACAGCAGGCTCTTGATCTCGTCGATGCCCTGCGACTTGGCGAGTCTCTCCAGCGTGCCGTCGGCCTTCCAGTCTTGCGCCAGCGAAACAAAGTCGATCGTCTGCTGATCATCGAGAATCGCCCGCATCGCGGCCGCCAGCGGCTCGAACTGCTTGCCACGCTCCTCTGGCTTCTGCCCCGGCGTCGCCCGCACAAGCGCCAACTTCGCCCGGTCCGCCGCCGCGCCGATGGCCCGGAGCGACTCCGCCCCGCTCTTCTGCGCACGCAGGATCACCGTCAGGGCCTCCACGGGCAACTCGCCCTGCGCCGCGAGGCGGTTGGCCTCCTCCTCCGCCTGCTTGGCCGCCGCGGCCTCCTCGGCCGAGAAACTCTTCCGTCGCTCCGCCACCGCCAGTGCGATGCCCTTGCGCAGATCGCCCCCCTCAGCCAGGAGGTCGCTGATCTCCGCAACCTCCTTCTTGATGGCCTCGGCATCCGCCCCGGTGATGCGCCGCTTCAACAGGGCATCCACGCGCGCCTCGGCATCGCCCACTTTCTTGTTCCACTCCGAGGTGGAGAGGCTTGCCCCGAGCAGTTCCAGCCGCAACCTGCGGATGGTCTCCTGCCACGCCGGGGCCGCGGCCATGCGCGGGTCATCCTTCACCGCCGCGTGTGCGCGTTGGGCCTTGTCCCACCACGCACGGAAGTCTCCCAGATTGCCCAGCGCGGCCAGCGCGGCGCGTTCCTCGCCGGCGAGTTGCACGGCATCGATCGCGTCCCACTGCTCGGTGATGCCCTTGAGGAACTCCGCTTCCTGCTCAAGCGCCTTGACCCGATCGACATCCGATCGGCCCTCGGCCTTCAACCCGTCGTCGCGTTTCTTGATCAACTCCTGATACTTCGCCGCGATCTCACTCAGGCCAATGCCGCGCGCCCGGGCCTGCGCGATGATCGTGGCCACGTTGCCCATGCCCTTGATCTGCGGGTCTTCGCCCGGCTTCATGAAGACCAGGCCGATCAGCAGCACGATCACCAGCGCCGCCCCCACCGCCGAGCCGACCAGCACCGGTTTGGGGATCTTCTTCACCTTGCGCAACTCGAACGCCTCGTTCGGGTGCGTCGGGTCTTTCACCGTCAGGTCGATCTTCCGCCACTTCACCTCGCTGGCGGGGAAGGCCGTGCCGACCGTCTCCTTGAGTTCGCGGCTGAGCAGGATCTGCGAGTTCTTGGCGGCCTCCACCACAGGCTTGATGCCGTCCACCGCAGCGCCCTTGAACTCCTTGAGTTGCCCGTCCTCGAAGGTGATGCGCATCGGCCCCTGGTGCACGGCGATGCGGATGAGGTTGTCGGTGCGGCTCCCGCGCGAGAAGCCCGTCAAAAACCGCTCCCACTCCTCTTTCGTCGCCGCGTCGCGCAGGTCGATGGCCCCGGCCACGGCCTCCACCGGGTCTTTGAAGGCCGCCGCCACGCCGTGCTCGGTGGTGAGGATCCACGGCTCCTCGGTGCGGCGCGTGATCATCTCGCGCACCAGGTCCTCCAGGCGGGCCGCGAAGCGCGCGTAGATGTGCGGCAGCACGCGCAGCGCATCGTGAACGTTCTTCGCGTCCACCCACATCACCGTGCGGGTCTCGCTCTTGCTCTGGATGTCCTGGAAGTCCCACAGTTCCACCGGCTCGGGCTCGCCGGGCACGGCCTTGCGGCCGATGCACACCCACTTGTACTCCTCCCGCTCGGGCAGGTTCTGGAACGCGTCCTCACGCACGGGGCGCGACAGGATCAGTTGCCACGCCGCGGAGAGCCCGGTCTTGCACACCTTGGCCGCGATGTTGACAGGCTGGTCGCGTACATCCACGGCCCGGTTGGCCTCGTAGTCGAACGTCACCAGCCCGCTGTCGAGCGCAACCTTGGGCTGCAGTTGCAGCGCCTCGTTCTTCATGGCCACCTTCATGGCCCGGCGGAAGTCGCGCGACGCCCGCACCGCGTCCATGGCGTTCTTGAACGCCGCCAGGCTGCCGTCGGGCAGCCGCTTCACGAACGTGTCCTTGGCGTGGGCCGCCACCGCCGCGTCGAAGGCGCTGTCCCACTTGTCCTTCAGGGCGTCGTAGTTAGGACCCGCCGCCTCCACGACGGTCGAGTAATCGTGGATGGTGGCGAAGACCACCACCCGGTGCTCGGGGGGCTGGGCGGGCTTGGGGCCGATCCCCAGTTCGCCCTCACCCAGGCCCCAGATCTCGACAGTGTCCACGACGTCGCGGAGTTTGTACTCGCCGAACTTCTTCCACTCCATCTCGTCGCGCCGCGACAGGTTCACCTGCCCCTGGTCGCGCACCTGGCGGGTCGCCAGCACCTGGTTCCCCACCGCCATGCTCATCACCTTGTCGGTGATCGAGCGCGGCTGCCCGTCAAAGTCCACCGCCTTCAGGTCGTCGTACGAGACGTTCACCAGCCCCGAATGGATCCCCACCCGGGCCTTGATGTGGTTCTCCGGCGTCCGCTTCTCCGGGGGCAGGAGTTTGTCCCAATCCTCGGTCGCCAGGGCGCGCCGGAATGCCAGCGCGGTCTCCACCGCGGCCGCCACGTCGTCCATCGCCGCGTAAAACCCGTCCCCCGTCCCCTTCACCACCGCGTTCGGCGCGTGCTGCCGGGCCGCGCTGGTAAACAGTTCGTCGTGCCGCTCACGCATCGCCCTGAAGGCGGCCCCCACGCGCCCGAACATCTTCGTGTGCCCGACGATGTCGGTGTACACGATGAACTTGTTCTCCTTGCGACGTTCGATGCTCACGCGGCCACCGCCCGGCGCCCGCGCACCGCCACACCCAGATCTCGGACGCGCCTTGTTCCCCGTCGCCTCACGTTGCCGCTGCTCCGTCTTCCCGCGCCCGAGGCCAAACCACAACCGGCCGACGCGCCCACCGGGCGGCGCGGCTCATGCACACCACAAGTCTATCGGAATCCCGCCCTATCGCAAGCCCGCACAGGCCGTTGCGACCGGCACTTCCTGCGCCGTACGGCGCACACGGTTGCGTTCCACGCGCGCACACGCCACACTCTCGCTGCCATGGCCAACGCCGCGAGCCCCAAGCCCGCCCCTCCCACACCCGCGCCTCCCCCGGTCGCGACCGAAAGCGACGGCCGCCTCGCCATCCCCGCCGAAGCACGCCGGCTCGCGGCCGATGCCCAACGCCTGGCGAACTGGAAACGCTGGGGGCCGTACCTCTCAGAGCGCCAGTGGGGCACCGTGCGCGAAGACTACTCACCCGACGGGGCCTGCTGGGGCTACTTCTCCCACGACCACGCCCGCAGCCGCGCCTACCGCTGGGGTGAAGACGGCCTCCTGGGCATCACCGACCGCGAGTGCCGCCTCTGCTTCGCCCTCGCCCTCTGGAACGGCCGCGACCCCATCATCAAGGAACGTCTCTTCGGCCTCACCGGCCCCGAGGGCAACTGTGCCGAGGACGTGAAGGAGCACTACTTCTACGTCGATTCCACGCCCACCCACTCCTACCTCAAGGGCCTCTACAAGTACCCCATCGACGCCTTCCCCTACGGCACGCTCGTCGATGCCTCACGCACCCGCTCACGGGCCGACGGCGAGTTCGAGTTGGCCGACACCGGCGTCTTCGACAGGGGCCGCTACTTCGACGTGCAGGCCGAGTACGCCAAGGCCGGACCCGATGACCTGCTCATCCGCATCACCGCCACGAATCGCTCCGCCGAGTCCGCCACGCTGCATCTGCTCCCGCAACTCTGGTTCCGCAACACCTGGAGTTGGGGCAAGACCCACGAGGGCTACGACGCCAAGCCCGAACTCCGCGCCACCGGCGACAGCACCGTGGTCGCCGCTCACCCCACGCTGGGCACCTTCCATTGGGATGTCGAGCCCAACGCCGTGCCCGCCGCCTCCCCCGCCCGCCCCGGACCGCCCCGGACCGCCACGCCCACCACACCCGCCACGCCCCCCGGCCCCACCCTGCTCTTCACCCACAACGACACCAACACCCAGCGTCTCTACAACTCGCCCAACGCCCAGCCCTACGTGAAGGATGCCTTCGACCGCTACCTCATCCACGGCGAGTCGGCGGCGGTCAACCCCGCCCGCACCGGCACCAAGGCCGGTGCCCACTCCATCATCACCCTCGGCCCGGGCGCCTCGCGCGTCATCCGCATGCGCCTGCGGGCCGTGCACGGCCCCGCCAAAAAGGGCCCCGCCCCCGCCGCGCCGCTGGGTGAGCCATTCGGCCCCGACTTCGACCGGCTCTTCGCCCAGCGTATCGCCGAGGCCGACGAGTTCTACGCCGCCAGCATGCCCCGCAGCATGCCGGATGAACGCAAGAACATCGCCCGCCAGGCGTACGCCGGGCTCCTGTGGAGCAAGCAGTTCTTCTACTACGTGGTTGACGACTGGCTCAAGGGCGACCCGGCCCAGCCCCCTCCCCCCGCGTCGCGCCGGCACGGCCGCAACCACGAATGGCGGCACCTCTTCAACCGCGACGTCATCTCCATGCCCGACAAGTGGGAGTACCCGTGGTACGCCGCGTGGGACCTGGCCTTCCACATGATCGCCTTTGCGCAGGTGGACCCGGCGTTCGCCAAGGACCAGTTGCTGCTCTTTCTGCGCGAGTGGTACATGCACCCCAACGGGCAGATCCCCGCCTACGAGTTCGCCTTCGGCGACGTGAACCCGCCCGTGCACGCGTGGGCGTGCTGGCGCGTCTACAAGATCACCGCGCCCCCCGGTCACCGCGACCGCGCCTTCCTCGAGCGGGCCTTCCAGAAACTGCTCATCAACTTCACGTGGTGGGTCAACCGCAAGGACCCCGACGGCAAGAATGTCTTCGGCGGCGGCTTCCTGGGCCTGGACAACATCGGCGTCTTCGACCGCTCCCGCCCCCTCCCCACCGGCGGCACCCTCGCCCAGGCCGACGGCACGGCGTGGATGGCCTTCTACTGCGGCACCATGCTCTCGATCGCGCTCGAGTTGGCCCTCGACAACCCCGCCTACGAGGACATCGCCAGCAAGTTCTTCGAGCACTTCATCGCCATCGCCGACGCCATCAACACGCTCGGCGGAAACGGCCTGTGGGACAACCAGGACGGCTTCTACTACGACCAGCTCGTTCTTCCCGGCAGCACCATCCCCCTGCGCGTCCGCTCACTGGTCGGCATCCTGCCCATCATGGCCATCGAGTCGATCCCCGAGAGCACCATCGCCGCGCTCCCCGGCTTCAAGAAGCGCATGCAGTGGTTCCTCGAAAACCGGCCCGACATGTCCGACTACACCAGTTATCTGGTGCGCGACGACAAGCCCACCCACGCCCACCGGCTGCTCGCCATCCCCACCGCCGACCGCCTCCGCGCCGTCCTGCGCTATGTGCTCGATGAGAAGGAGTTCCTCTCCCCCTTCGGCGTCCGCTCCCTCTCCCTGCACCACAAGGGCCACCCCTACATCTTCCGCGACGATGCCAGCGGCAACGAGTACCGCGTCGACTACACACCCGGCGAGTCCACCACCGGCCTCTTCGGCGGCAACAGCAACTGGCGCGGCCCGATCTGGTTCCCGCTCAACTACCTCCTGATCGAGTCCCTCGAACGCTACCACCGCTTCTACGGCAACTCCTTCCAGATCGACTGCCCCACCGGCTCGGGCAAGGCCTGCAACCTCTCGCAAGTCGCCGACCATCTCCGCGAGCGCCTCGCCCAGCCCTTCCTCCCCGGGCCCGACGGCCGCCGCCCCTTCCACCAGGGCGACCGCCTGCTCGACCACTGTCCCCACTCCCGCCACCTCGTCCTCTTCCACGAGTACTTCCACGGCGACACCGGGCGCGGCCTGGGCGCAAACCATCAAACCGGCTGGACAGGCCTCATCGCCCCGCTCCTGGCCGATGTCTGGTGGCGCGTCGATAAGGAACGGTCCAAGGGCAAGTAACCGCCCGCCGCGCTCGACGATCGCACGATCGCACGATCGCACGATCGCACGATCGCACGATCGCACGGTCGCATAACCATGCCCGCGGCTGGAACCGCTCGTGCACGTTCCCTATTTGGATCCTCCGTGCGGGGTTCCAGCTAATCACTGCATCCCGGGCCGCCAATACACCTCCCGCGTCGTGTGTTCGCCGACGACACGGGGACGAACACGCGAACGGTTTCGCCTGTCTGTCCCCGTGGCCCGATGCACCATCGGCCGCCGCGGGCGCGACTCACGCGCGGCCGATGGTGTCGGGCCTTGTCCTTGTACGCCAGGGGGGCTCGTGCTGAACACCAGACTCGCAGACCGTGCCGTGTTGGCTCTCTGGTTGGCCCTGCTCGCAGGCGGCTTCGCGCCCCTCGACGCGGCAGCCCGAGGCCAGCCGTTCGACCTGCTCCTCACCCGGATACAGATGCCCGAGATGGACGGCTACACCCTGGCCCGCACCCTGCGGGCCCGCAAGAGCCCCATCCCCATCATCGCCCTCACCGCCCACGCCATGGCCGAGGACCGCGCCAAGTGCCTCGACGCGGGCTGCAACGACTACGCCAGCAAGCCCATCGACCGCGCCGCCCTGCTCGCCACCTGCGCCAAGTGGCTGGGCACCAACGCCCTCACCCCCGCGCACGCCGCCACCTGACCCGCCGCCCCATGGCCACCATCCTCGTCATCGACGACGCCCCCGAGATCCGCACGCTGCTGCGGCTCTTTTTGACCAAGGCCGGCCACACCGTCCACCTCGCGGCCTCAGGCGATGAGGGGCTGGTGGCCCTCGCGTCGGGGCGGGTGGACCTGGCGCTGCTCGACCTGGAGATGCCCGGCAAGGACGGAGTCGCCGTGCTCACCGCCATCCGGTACAGCCCCCAACTCGCGCGCACCCGCGTGCTGATGGTGACCGCCACCCCGCTCCGCGACGTGGTGCAGCGCATCATGAAACTCGGCGTTCAGGGCATCGTCATCAAGAGCGGCAACTGGGCCCCCACGTTGGTGCAGCACGTGGCCAAGGTGCTGGGCGCGGCCACGGCCACCTCGGCCAGATCGCCGGCCGCCCCGCCCACGCCGCGCACCGAAGCCGTGCCCGCAGCCGCCAAGCCCGCGCAGGCCGCGCCGCCGCCGCCA
>CAZPWW010000035.1:0-18159 GCA_964590885.1 uncultured Phycisphaeraceae bacterium | reverse complement strand
ATGGGATGTCTACTTCCCGCCAGGAGTGTTCCCTGGTCGGGAGCAACAGGTCTTCGTCCCCATCGAAGTCCGCAGCGGCGGACTTCGGTGCTGGGGCTCTCCGCGCGCCGGTGCCTGTACCCCACGAGCCCCGAGCGCAGAGCATTATGCGGCTGTCAGGCCGCCTGAGGCTCGGTTGCCACCATGCGTTCAGCCTGCAAGGCGAGTCGGGCCCGCACCGCGATCCGTCGTGCCGCTGCATCCACATCCCCCTCCGCCTTGCGGAGGGGGATTGGATCGCACAAGTTGCGTGCGCCGCCGCATCATGCTCGCAGCGAAGGGTTGACGTTCACAGCGCGAGGCAACCCGTCGCTTCGCTCCGGGCTCGTCCGAGCCAGCGACGACTTGCGGCGCGATCGGCCGCGGGTTCAGTTGCTCTGGGCCAGCACTTCGCTCAGCCATGCCGCGGGGAAGAGGCGGCCGGGGTCGCTGGTGGGGGCGACCTTGCTGTGCAGTTGCACGCTCTGGGCGGCCAGGCCGAGTTCGGAGCGGAGCGCGCCGATGAGTTGTGCGAGGCGTGCCAGCTGAGCCTTCGTGAAGGGCTCCTTGTCGCCGTTGCCGACCAGGCAAATGGAGAGCGTGTGCTTGTTGAGCCACTCGCCCCTTTCGCCGCCGGCGTGGGCGCCGGGGAGTTGGTCGAGCCAGCGGTAGCCGACATGCAGTTCGCCGTCGTCCATGCCGCGCCCGTTGCCGATGACGAAGTGGTGGCCCAGGCCCTTGAAGCGCAGGGCGCGGTGCTCGGCCTCGATGCTGAGGGGGCTGCCGGTGGGCTGGGCGGAGTGGTGGATGACGATGCCCTTCCAGCGGGCCTTGTCGAGGGCGGCGCGGGTGCGGAAGACGGATTCGATGTTGGCGCCGTCGCCGGCGGCGAGCAGCGGGGGCACGCTCAGGCCGTCCACCCGCGGGGCGGGGCGGCCGTCGAGAGCCAGCAGCAAGCCGCCGACCAGCGTCATCGAGGCGACGAGGGAGATCCAGACCCGCTGGGCGCGGGGCGAGATGCCCGCGAGCGGCCCGCCGCCCCCGGCGCGGGTGCGTGAAGATGCGTTGGAAACCGCCTCGCGAGCCATGCGAATCGCTCCGAACCCCTGCGAAGTTGAGGGTAGACTGCGATCGGGCGGCGGCCCAGAAAACCTTTGCAAATCAGCCGGGAAATCCGCGGTTTGCGGACGTGCGCTCGGCACCGGCTGCGCGACATGCGAGCGGAGTACGAACAGCGGCGCGGGTGCGCGGCGGCCGGTCAGTCTTTGGGCGAGAGGCGGGCCCGCAGGTTGGGGCGCTGGCGGCCGTACTCATCTTCCACGTACTGGGGGGCGTACTGGTTGCGCAGGGCGTCGTAGCGGGCGTATTGGGTGCGGTCTTCCTCGGGCGAGAGCAGGGGCTTGGCGCAGGCTGTGAGCAGGAGCAGGCCGAGCACCAGCGACGCGGAGGCGATGGCACGCGAAACCGGGACGGGGCGGTGATGAGGGGCGGCGCTCATGGCGCGAGTGTAGCGTGCGTACCGGCCCGGTCCGCGCTCACGGCGCGGATGCGGGCACGGTCGTCGAGTGAGACTTCGCCCCGGGCCACGAGTTGACGCAGGCCCTCGTAGACGGCGGCGCAGACGGCGGTGGCGAGGTTGAGCGAGCGTTCGTCGGGCGCCATGGGGAGGGTGAGCAGGCGCTCGGGGTGGGCGGCGAGGAGGTGATCGGGGAGACCGGCGGTTTCCTTGCCGAAGTGGAGCGCGTCGCCGGGCTGGAAGCGGGCATCCCAGTGCGGACGGGTGCCCTTGGTGGTGAAGAGCCAGAGGGGGCGCGGGCCGAGGGCGGCCAGGCAGCCGTCGAGAGAGTCGTGCTCGCGGGGCGCGAGGCGAGGCCAATAGTCGAGGCCGGCGCGGCGGCAGGCCTTGGCGCTGGTGTCGAAGCCGAGGGGGCGGATGAGGTGGAGGGCGCAGCCGGTGGCGACGCAGGTGCGGCCGATGTTGCCGGTGTTGTTGGGGATCTCGGGCTGATGGAGCAGCACGTGGAAGAGCGGGGGCGCGGCCGGCGTGGCGGGCGCGGACATCAGCGGCCCTGAGCGGCGCGGCGGACGGCCACGCCGGGGTCGGCGGCGATGGTCTTCTCGACGGCGGGGCGGAAGGCGGCGTCGCTGGCGAGGCCCTGCCAGCGGACGGTGCCGTCGCTGCTGACGATGAGCACCAGCGGGTCTTCGCCGCGTGCGCCGGCGGTCTTGCGGATGCCGCCGGGGCGGTCCTGCATCACGGAGTAGCCGGGGGGATTCTCGCGGTAACTGCGCTGCAGGGTGCCGGGGTTGAGGTCGTCTTCGACGACGGCGATCACCACGAGGTCCTGCGGATACTGGTCGGCCAGCGCGGCGAGTGCGGGGCGCACGCGGGCGGCTTTGGGCGAGCCGGTGGCGCTGAGGAGCAGCACGGATACCCGGCCGGGGAGTCTGGGCTTGGGGGTGAGCCAGAGGTTGGTCTGGCCGAAGGTGTCGGCATCGGGCACGCGCTGACCTTGCAGGTTGTCGCCGGGCACGGCAACGTCGTCGGTGCCGGCGTTCTGGGCGGGCCAGGGGGCCGCGTCGTAGGCGGTGGAGGGGGGAGCCTTGAACTCGCCCTCCTGCAAGGAGCCGGCAATGGCCCGTGTGGTCACGGCCGGGCCCTTGGAGGCCTTGACGGCGGCGGCGAAGGCGGCGGGAACCGCGGCGGCGGTCTCGGGGGTCTCGGCGATCAGGGTCTGAGCGGCACGCTCCACGACGTCGCTTTCAACGTCGGCGAAGCGCAAGTTGCCGGCGCGGTCGACAAAATAGAAGTTGGGGTCAAGGTCGGCCCGCAGGGCCTGGCGGAACACGCCGCCCTCGTCGTGGGCGACCAGGCACTTGAAGGTCTTGTCCTGGGCCACCTTGGTCGCCATCTCGTAGCGCTTCGGGTCGTGCGCGGCGACCACGACAAGGCCCTTGTCGCCGAGGGCGGCCAGCAGGCGATCGGCACGGCTGACGGCGTTGACGCTGGGGGGGTGCCAGGCGGCCCAGGTGACGATGAGCACGACCTTGCCCTTCAGGGTCTCGGCGGTGGGGGCCGGGCCGCCGGCCCACCCCTTGAGCGAGGCCCATGCCGAGGGGGCAAACGGCTTGAGTTCGAGGGCGTTGAGGTCGTCGCGTCGGGCACCGGCACCCTCGCGGCGGATTTCGGGCTGCCAGACCTTGGGCGTGTCGGCAAGCGCGCAGGTGCCGAGCAGGCAGGCACCGATCCAGGCCAGACGGGCGGTGTGGGCGCGGGTGAGCATGGGGCATCCAGTCTGTGCAGCGGGTCTGGCGGGAGGCCGGTCAGGGGCGGGGCAGACGGCCACGCCCGGCGGCACAATATATGACGCGGGCCGGGCGGGCGGGTTCAGCGGTGTCTACGCACGGGCCGCGTGGCCGGATGCCGAGGGGTGGGTCAGGTGGCGGATGTGTTCAAGGGCCACGGCGGCGGCCACGGCGACGTTGAGAGAGTCAACGTCGCCGGCCATGGGGATTCGGACCCGTTGGCGGGCCGCGGCGGCGGCGGCGGGCGTGAGGCCCGGCCCCTCGGACCCGACCACCAGGGCCAGCCGGGCGGCGCAGTCCGGTGGAAGGGTCAGGGCACGCAGGTCGATGGCTGGCTGGCGGGGCGTGAGGGCGAGGGAGTGGAAGCCCGCGGCATGGAGCGATTCGAGGCCGGCGGGCACGCTCTGGCATCGGGCGAAGGGGACGCGGAGGGCGTGGCCCATCGACACGCGCACCGCCTTGCGGTAGAGCGGATCGGCGCACCCGCCGGTGAGGAGGACGGCGTCGACACCGAAGGCGGCGGCGTTGCGGAAAAGGGCGCCGATGTTGTCGTGGTTGGTGAGGTCTTCGAGGACGAGGAGTGTGCGAGGGCCGGGCCCGGCCGCGAGGGTGGCGACATCGCGCGGCGGGGTGCGGGCCGCGATGGCGAGCAGCCCGCGGTGGAGGTGGAAGCCCACGGTGCGCTCCAGCACCGCGGGCTCGACGACGTAGACAGGCACGGCAGGCGGGATGCGTGACGCGAGCGGGCCGAGGCCGGCGATGCGCGTAGGCGTGCACAGAACGGAGACGAGCGGAAATGGGGAGCCGAGCAGGCGTTCGAGCACCAGGTCGCCCTCGGCCATGAACTTGCCGAAGGGCGCGTCGGGATCGCCGCCGGTATGGCCGGGGGTGTGCTCGCGGAAGGCCCGGTTGAGTTGCCGCTCGCGGACATCGAGGTAGTCGGCGAGGCGTGGATCGGTTGGCAAGGTGACGGGGATGACGGGCATGGCGGCGCGCGAGCGGTGAACGCTACCCTATGCGCATGAGCACACGAATCTGGCTGGCATGGGCTTTGGCCCCGATGGCGGCGCTGGCGGCGGGTTGCGAAGACAAGCCGGCATCGGCACCCGTGGCGACGAAGGAGGCGCCGCAGACGATTCTGGGCAAGAGCGCCAAGATGGGGCGCGACCTCAAGGGAGCGATCGAAGCCCAGCAGGCGAACACGGCGGCCATGGCCGACAGGCTGCAGGGCGGCAGCCAGTCGAGCATCGCGGGGTTGGGGTGGAGCGTGCCGGCGGCGTGGGAGAGCGTGCCACCGGCGAGCCCGATGCGGCTGGCGGAGTACCGCGTCGCGGGCAACGAGGGGACGGTGTCGATCGCGTTCTTCAGCACCGGTGGCGACACGGGATCGAACATCGTGCGCTGGAGCGGCCAGATGAAGGGGCCGGGGGGCGGGGCGGTGATGCCGATCCAGAGGAAGTTTGAGTTTCCGGGCGGGCTCACGGCGACGGTGGTGGCGATGGAGGGGACGTATTCGGGCATGAGCCCGGCCGGGCAGCCCATGCCGCCGC
The DNA here is from genome assembly GCA_964590885.1 of uncultured Phycisphaeraceae bacterium. Taxonomy (GTDB): domain Bacteria; phylum Planctomycetota; class Phycisphaerae; order Phycisphaerales; family UBA1924; genus JAEUIX01. The sequence continues at coordinate 13,285 of CAZPWW010000035.1, read as the reverse complement.
AAGACGGGGTCAAGTTCCTGGGTGCGATCGTGGAGGGTGGGCCCAACGGGCCGGTGCAGATCCGGGCCATCGGGCCGATGCACGCGGTCGAGGCGATGGAGAAGGACTTCACGGCCATGGTGTCGAGCGTGCAGAAGCCCTGAGATGTCGCGGGCCCGGCGTGGTGTGCTTCGAGCGCGCGGCGCGGCCCGGCCGAGAACACACCCATGCAATGGTGGCACGCCGTCGTCCTCGGCCTGGTCGAGGGGATCACCGAGTACCTGCCTGTTTCGTCGACGGGGCACCTGATCCTTGCGGGCGGGTTGATGGAGTTGGATCGTCTGCCGGGTGTGAGCAAGCGGGCGCTCGACGGCTACAGCATCATCATCCAGGGCGGGGCGATTCTGGCCGTGCTGGGGCTGTACTGGCCGCGGTTTCTGCGCATGCTGCTGGGCCTGCTGGGGCGCGACGCGGGGGGGTTGCGGCTGCTGGTGAACGTGGCGGTGGCGTTTGTCCCGGCCGCCGCAGTGGGGCTGGTGGCGGGCAACTGGGTGAAGGCGCACCTCTTCGGCGTGGGGCCTGTGGCGGCGGCCCTGGTGGCGGGCGGGATCTTCATGATCATCGTCGATTGGCTGCTGGTGCGGCCGTTTCGGCGGCGGGCCATGAGCCAGGGGTGCGGGCTTGAGGAGATGCACGCGGGGCAGGCGTTGCTCGTGGGCGTGATGCAGGTGCTGGCCCTGTGGCCCGGCACCAGTCGGAGCATGATGACGATCTCGGGCGGGGTGATCGCGGGGGTGCGGCCGGGCGCGGCGGCGGAGTTTTCGTTCTTGCTGGGGATGCCGACGCTGCTGGCGGCATCGGCCTATGAGTTGTACAAGAACCTGAAGGAGAGCGGCGCTGCGGGCACGCCGAACCTGTTCGAGGAGATCGGGGTGGCGCCGACGGTGATCGGGATGGTGGTGGCAGCGGTTTCGGCGGGTGTGGCGGTGAAGTGGCTGGTGGGGTTTTTGAACCGGCACGGGCTGGCGCCGTTTGGGGTGTACCGGATCGTTTCGGGGGGCCTGCTGTGGCTCTTGGTGATGCGGGGGGTGGTGGGCGTGGCCGAGTAGGCCGATATTCTGGCGACCCGGCCGGCTCCTCGTATGGCGACATCCTTCCCCAAAGACCGCATCCGTGTCGTGCTGCTCGAAGGTGTGCACCCGGCGGGTGCCGCGCTGTTTGCCGCGGAGCGCTTTGTCGTGGAGAGCCATGACAAGGCGCTGGAGGGCGCGGCGCTGCGCAAGGCCGTGGCGGGTGCCCACGTGCTGGGCATCCGCAGCAAGACCGTGCTGACGGCGGAGGTGCTCGCGGGCGGGCCGCGGCTGCTGGCAGCGGGCGCGTTCTGCATCGGGACGAATCAGGTTGACCTTGCCGCGGCCCGCAGGCGCGGGGTGGCGGTGTTCAACTCGCCGTTCTCGAACACGCGGAGCGTGGCCGAGCTCACCGTCGCCGAGATCATCTCTCTGCACCGCCGCATGACCGAACAGACGCTGCGCATGCACAGGGGCGAGTGGGACAAGAGCGCTGCGGGCGCGCACGAGGTGCGGGGGCGCACGCTGGGCATCGTGGGCTACGGCCACATCGGCTCGCAGGTGAGCGTGCTGGCCGAGGCCCTGGGCATGCGGGTGGTCTACTTTGACATCGTGCCCAAACTGGCGCTGGGGAACGCGCGGGCGTGCCGCACGCTCGATGAGTTGCTGCGTGCCAGCGACGTGGTGAGCCTGCACGTGCCGGGCACACGGACGACCGACGGGCTGATCGGCAAGGCCCAGTTGCGGGTCATGCGGGCGGGGGCGTTTCTCATCAACAACGCGCGCGGGAGCGTGGTGGATGTGCCCGCGCTGGCGGCGGCAATCAAGGAAGGCCACATCGCAGGTGCCGCCGTTGATGTGTTTCCGGATGAACCCGCGGGCAAGGGGGAGCGGTTCAAGAGCGAACTGTGCGGATTGGCGAACGTGATCCTGACGCCGCACGTGGGGGGGAGTACCGAGGAGGCGCAGGCGGCGATCGCGGAGGATGTGGCGGCCAAGTTGATCCGCTTTGTGAACAACGGTTCGACCACGGGGAGCGTCAACCTGCCGGAGGTGGACCTGCCGGCCCAGAGCGAGGAGGGGGGCCGGGCAAGGCGAGCGCACCGGATTCTGCACCTGCACCGCAACGTGCCCGGGGTGCTCAGCAAGGTGCACAGCCTGATCAGCGGACTGGGCGTGAACATCGTGGCCGAGTACTTGCAGACGCGAGGCGACGCGGGGTACGTGGTGATCGAGGTCGATCCGCAGCACGGCAAGGCGATGCTGGAGGGGCTGCGCGCGATGCCGGAGACGATCCGGGTGCGGGTGCTGTGGTAGTGGTTGATGGCGGGATGGGTTGACCCGCGCCGGGTTTCATCTATCATCCTGCCCCCATGGCCGAACGCGGGTTGGTGGGGGTCTGTTTGTGCGTTGCCGCGCGGCCCACGGGGCCCGCGCCGGTGGGCACGTGCGGGCGAGACATAGGCCTGTTTCCGGCCGCTGTAGCTCAGTGGTAGAGCGCATCCTTGGTAAGGCTGAGGTCATGGGTTCAAATCCCATCAGCGGCTCTTCACTGACCTCCTGATTCACGCGGTTTTCGGCCCCGCTTGCCTCCGGGCCGGTGGGCACGAAAGATTGACCCTCTCACGGGGCCTCCCGCCGGGGCGGCCGCCGGTTCAAGCGTCGAGCGATTCCTACGGAGTTTCTGCCATGGCCAAGGGCGTATTCAGTCGGACCAAGCCGCACGTCAACGTGGGCACGATCGGGCACATCGACCACGGCAAGTCGACGCTGACCGCCGCGCTCTCGGCCCGGTCCGCGGCGATCTTCGGCGGGCAGATCAAGTCCTACGCCGAGATCACCAAGGGCGGCACGGTGCGCGACGCGAACAAGACGGTGACGATCGCGTCGTCGCACACCGAGTACGAGACCAAGATCCGCCACTACGCCCACGTGGACTGCCCCGGCCACGCCGACTTCGTGAAGAACATGATCACCGGCGCCGCCCAGATGGACGGCGCGATCCTGGTGGTGTCGGCGGCCGACGGCCCCATGCCGCAGACCCGCGAGCACGTGCTGCTGGCCCGCCAGGTGGGTGTGCCCCACATCGTGGTCTTCCTGAACAAGGTCGATCTGGTCGACGACCCCGACCTGCTGATGCTGGTCGAGGAAGAGGTGCGCGACCTGCTCAAGAAGTACGGCTTCCCGGGCGACAAGACACCGGTGATCAAGGGCCAGAGCAAGGCGGCCCTGGAGAACCCCAAGGACGACAAGATCTGCAAGCCCATCGACGAGCTCTTCGAGGCCATCGACACGTTCATCCCCGAGCCGGTGCGTGAGAAGGACAAGCCGGTGCTGATGAGCGTGGAGGACGTGTTCTCGATCAAGGGGCGCGGCACCGTCGCGACGGGGCGCGTGGAGCGCGGCACCCTGAAGGTGGGCGACGAGGTCGAGATCGTGGGCATCCGCAAGGAGAGCACGAAGACCACCGTGACCGGCGTCGAGATGTTCCAGAAGACCCTCGATCAGGCCGAGGCCGGCGACAACGTCGGGGCCCTGCTGCGTGGCGTGGAGAAGGACGGCATCGAGCGCGGGCAGGTGATCTGCAAGCCGGGCTCGATCAAGCCCCACACCAAGTTCAAGGGCGAGGTGTATATCTTGTCCAAGGAGGAGGGCGGCCGGCACACGCCGTTCGTCACGGGCTACAAGCCGCAGTTCTACTTCCGCACCACCGACGTGACGGGCTCCATCAAGCTGCCCGCCGGCGTCGAGATGTGCATGCCCGGCGACAACATCACATTCGAGGTCGACCTCATCGACAAACCCGTCGCCATGGAGAAGGGGCTGCGGTTCGCCGTCCGTGAGGGCGGCCGTACCGTGGGCTCGGGCGTGGTGACCGAGATCATCGCCTGAGCGGGATGCACCGGGCACGGGCACCGGTGCGCGGCACAATCAGCACGTTGGCGTCCGGCGGGATGGAGGCTCACCAGCGAGCCGAAGACCGCGTGCGGCAGGACGGGGCGTGCGATCGAGACAGAACCCCACCGGCTCGCTGGTTTGACCCAGCGGGCCGGCTTTGTCAAAGGGCTGGGCCGCGTGGGCGGGCACCCGGACACGAAACCAGGGCCGTTTGGGAGTGATTCCCGGGCGGCACGCGACCGAATCGGAGATTGACCATGGCCAAGGGCAAAGCGGCGGCACGCGAATACGTCTGGCTCCAGTGCAGCGAAACCGGAGACCTCAACTATCGCACCCAGATCCTGACCAAGGGTGGCATCGGCGACAAGGTCAAGGAGGGCTTCAAGAAGTACTCGCCGCGAGTGCGCAAGCACACGCTGCACAAGATCAAGCGGAAGTGAACAGGGCCGCGGTATCAAGGACGAGGGATCGATAGTCCACTCGGCCCTCGACCCCCGGCACTGAGCCCTTCCCGTTACGCCGGTAGCTCAATTGGCAGAGCAGCGGATTCCAAATCCGCAGGTTGCGGGTTCGATTCCCTCCCGGCGTGCTTGGAACTCTGAAGGCACGGGGCATCGACGATCAGGACTGGCGCAAAGCCGGCGACCCTGAAGCCTGATGCCCTCCCGCCGCGTTTGGCGCTTCGTGTTTGTCCCGCCGCTGTCCGCCGACACCCGACCACTTCCCATGGCACTCGGACTTTACAAACCCGGTCAAGGCTACTGGATCCGCGTGATGACGGCCTGCCTGATCGGCCTGATCGCCGTCGCCAGTGCCGGCTGGCTGTGGACACAGGGCGACCTGATCGCCTCGAAACTGCCCAAGGCCGGCTACACGCTGGGCGTGCGCGGCACCACGGGCGAGCCCGTGTCCGGGCAGACGGTGGAGTTGCTGGGCCCGGGCGACGCCGCGGGGGCTCAGCCGGTGATCGGCACGGCCACCGTGCGGGCCTACCGGCCCGAGGCGCAGGCCATCGAGGTTGGCGACGTGGTCATGACGGCCGATGCCCAGGGCAAGGTGCGCGACATCGCGGACACCGCGGGGGTGCGCTCGGCGGCGGGGTTCGGCGGGCTGGTGCGCTCGCACACCGACATCCCCTCGGTCGAGCCGCTCTACATCAAGGGCGGGTTCGCGGCGGTGGTGATCGTCGCGGGGGCGGTGCTGGCCTATTGGCTGGCGGGGATGCGGGCCCGCACGGTCGACTTCCTGATCGACACCGACTTCGAGATGAAGAAGGTGAACTGGTCGACGTTCCGCGAGATCAGAGGGTCCACGTTCGTGGTGATCGGCGCGTGCGTGCTGATCTCGGCGTCTCTGTTCGTGTTCGATTTCTTCTTCAAGACCGTGTTCCAGAGCATCGGCATCCTGGCCAAGTGAGGGCCCGGACCGGAGTGAGTCCATGAGCAACGAGCACGAGACGCAGCCCGCATCCGCCCAGGCCCCCGCCGACGCCGCCGCGCCCGTGCCCGGCGCGCCCGTGGCGGTGGAGGCCAAGGCCGACAGCAAGCACTCCGCCGCGCTGGCCAACGCGGAGTTTCACCCCGGCGACCCGATGGTGCGCGAGGGGATGAACTGGTTCGTGCTGCGGGTGGCCAGCAACAAGGAGTCGAGCGTGCGCGACACGCTGCTCCGCAAAGTGCAGATCGAGAGCATGAGCCACTTGGTGGGGCGCATCCTGGTGCCCACCGAGAAGACCAAGACGGTGAAGGCTGGCAAGCAGCGCATCACCGAGACCAAGCTCTACCCCGGCTACGTGTTCGTGGAGATGAAGCTCGAGGACGACGGGCGCATCCCTCAGGACGTGTTCTTCCTGATCAAGGAGACCTCCGGCGTGGGCGACTTCGTGGGCACCAAGGGCCGCCCCACAGCGATGAAGACGCACGAGATCGAGAAGATGCTCGCGGCCAGCCTGAAGCCCGAGGACCAGCCCCAGGTGAAACTGGTGTTCGAGAAGGGCGAGCCGGTGACCATCAAGGAAGGCCCCTTCCAGGGCTACGAGGGCACGGTCGACGAGCTGCTGCCCGACAAGGGCCTCGTGCGCGTGCTGGTCACCATCTTCGGCCGCCAGGCGCCCGTCGAACTCGAAGAGTGGCAGATCAGCAAGCCCGACAAGATGTGAGTGTCCGGCCCGAGACGGCCGGCCCGCATCGACCGCGTTCCGGCCTGCGAATAATCGCCTGCGGTGTGCGCGCTTTCGGGGGAAGGTCGGCACGCCGCGCGGAGGTTCGCCGATCATGTCCACCACCGATTCCACTCGCGCCGAGCGCGATGCGCTGCTCGGCTCGCCCGCTCCCCGTCCGCGGCGGCGGGCCCGTGTCCTGGCGCTGGCGGGCGGCGGCGTGCTGCTCATCCTCGTGCTGGGGGTGGCCCTGCTGCCATCGATCGCCTCGCGGCTGGCACCGGGCATGATCCAATCGTCGGCGGCCGGGCAGGTGCAGGGGCGCCTCACCGTCGCGGGCGCGCGGTTCTCGTGGTCGGGTCCGCAGGAGATCGGCCCCATCGAGATCGCCGATCCGGCGGGCACGCCGGTGGGGCGGCTGAGCGTGAAGGTTGCATCGAGCCTGCTGGGCCTGGTGGGTCGCAACCTGGGGACTGCGGCCCTGAGCGGCAAGTTGGACCTCGTGCGCGAGGCCGACGGCACGACCAACCTTGAGCGGGCCTTGGCGCCGGTCGGGGTGAAGGTGGCCGGGCCCGGCCCGGCGGCCGCGCCGGGCACGTCCCCCCCGGCCGTGCCGGTCGGCTACGCGGCGGGCCTGGTGCTCGACGGGCTCGAGATCACGTACACCGAACTCGACGCCGCCGGCGCGCCGGCGCGGCAGACGGCCCTCACCGGGCTCAAGGGTGCGGCCAACGTGAGCACCACGGCCCCCGGCACAGCGGCGCTGAACCTGTCGGGCAACGTGATCGACACGGGCAAGTCCGCGGGTGCGATCAAGATCAACGGCACGCTCGACGCCTTCACCGATGCCCGCGGCAACCTCACGCCGCAATCGGCCAAGGTGTCGGCTGATGTCGAGGTGGCGGGCGTGCCCGGCGCCCTGCTGGATGCCCTGCTTGGCCAGCGCGGCCTGCTGGCGGGCGCACTGGGCGGCAGCGTCTCTGCCAATGTGCGTGCGGCCGGCACCGCGGCCGCGGGCACCGCGAGCGTGCTGGTGGACACGCCCAATGTCTCGGCGACGGTGGCGGTGAAACTCGACGGCGGCGTGGTGCGGCTCGAGAAGCCGGGGCAGTTCACCGTGCGCTCCACGCGCTTTGCCGAAAGCGTGCCCGCGGTGCGCGAGGCGCTGACCAGGGCCGGCATGACACTGGAGCAGTGGCCGGGCGTAGAGGGCACGATCGACGCGCTCGCTCTGACCGTGCCCACCGGGCCGCTGGCAGAGGCAGACCTGCGGGGCACGGCCCTAGCGCTCACGCTGGGCACCACGCCGATTGCGGGCACGCTCACGCCGCCGGGCGGCGGTGGGGGCGGTGGAACGGCGCAGCCGTTCAACGTCGCCCCGGTGCGGCTCTCGATCGCCGCGCCCGACCTGGCCAAGGGCGTGGAGCTGAAGGCGGCGACTTCGGCAACCTTGAACGGGCAGAGCGCGGGCGCGATCACCCTGTCCGCGACCGCCGCGGACCTGCTCGACGGGCAGGGTCGGGCCCCGGCCCTGCGCGGCACACTGCCCACCAACCTCGCCGCGAGCGTGCAGGCCAAGGGTGTCTCCACCGCGCTGCTTCAGCCCTTTGTCGCGGGCATGAATCCGCCGCTCGAACTCGCGGCTGACATCGGCCCCACCTTGGACGCGGCGATCGACGTGCGGAGCGACGCGACGGCGGGGGCAGCGGGGGATGCGGGCGGCCTGACCGTGGCGGCGACGATCGACTCGGCGAACGTCAAGTTGAGCGCGCCGCTGGTGCTCAAGAACAACACGCTCGCCACGGCGGGCGGCCCGCTGACGGTGAGCATCCGCTCCGGCGCGCCGCTGCTGGCGCGCTATCTCGTGGCGCCGCCCAGGCCCGCGGCCGAGGGCGGCCCGGCGATCACGCGGTTGACTGGTGCGGGGGCGATCGAGGCGAGTGTGAGCGACCTGGCGGTGGTGTTGCCGGTGCGCGATGCCAAGACGGGCGCGGCGGGCCCGTTTGACGCGGGCGCGCTGCGGGCGAGGGTGAACGCGCGGCTGGCGGATGTGGCGCTCTTCATGGCCGCGCCGGAAGCGGGCGCGACACCCGCCGAGCCGGTGAAGGTGGAGACGCTCACGCTCGACCTGACGGCCAAGCAGGGCGCGGCACCGCAGGTGAGCCTGAAGGGTGCCCTGGCGCACGGCGGCCGGCCCTTCGAGGCGGCGGGCACGGTGCAGATTGCGGGGCTCGATGCCGCGCTGTCGGCGTCCGGCGCGGCCAAGCCGGGGGCACTGATACCCGGCGTGCAGACGGTGCGTCTGAGCGGGCAACTGTTATTGAGCGGCGTGCCCGTGTCGCTCGCGGGGCTGTTGCACCCGCCCGCCACGGTGGAGATGGCACGCGGGGCCGTGGGCGATACCGTCAATGTCGCGGTGCTCTTTGACCAGCCCGTTGCCGGCGCCGCCGCCGACCCCGCGCGGCAACTTGTCGATGCCACCGCAACAAGCCCCGGACTCAACGCCCGGTTGGTGGTCGATCTCAACGCCGTTGAACTGCGGGTGCGCGAGATGACGGCCCGGGCAACCGTGCGGCCCGAGACCATCGCCGCGCTGACCGGGTCCGCGCCCGGAGCGGCCGGCGGCATCCGTGTGAACGGACCCGCGCGGATCGAGATCGACGCCCAGCCGGTGTCGATCCCCGTGCGGGTCGCGGGCAACGCTGTCGAGCCGCAGTTTGCCGGGGCGGGCGTGCTCAGGGCCGCGGTGGCCGTCCCTGGAGTTCTCTCGGTGAGCGACATCCCCGTGGGCGACAAGCGGATGGCGGGCGGCCTGCGCGACTTTGCTCTCGAAGTGTCTTTCCCGCTGGCCGTGCTCGCGGCGCCGGCACCGGCCGGGCAGCGCGTGGCGGCTGCAGGCAAGGGCACGCTCATGCTGGATGAGCGGACCATCGTGGCCGAACTTGCGCTCAACGCCACCGCCGCACCGGATCAATCCGTCGTGGACGCGAAGGTGGAACTCGCACAGATCAACACCGTCGCGCTCGACGGCGTGCTGGGCCAGCCGGGCCTGGCCTCGGGCGCACTTGGTGAGCGGGCTTCGCTCGCGGCGACGGCCGTGCGGACCGGCGGGGCCGACAAGCCGCTGGTGCTGGCCGCGTCGGTTTCGTCGCCGCGACTGGAGACGGGCGTGCTGGAACTGAAGACCGATGCGGCGCGGCTGGCGCTGGCCAAGCCCGCGAGCGTGCGCTGGACCATCGACCCGGCGTGGGCCGGGCGGTACCTGCTGACGGGCAAGGACAAGGCCGGCAACCCCGTGCCCCCCGCGCTGCAACTCACGCAACCCGTGGTGGTGGCGGCCAATCTGCGGGCACTGGCCGTGGCGATTCCTGAGACGCGGGGCGGGCTGGCGGTTTCGGGGCCGCTCAAGCCGGGCGTGTTCGCGCTGGATGCGGATGTGGCGGTGGCCCGGGTGGACGTACTGCTGTTGCCGCCTCCGGGCAAGAGTGAGCCCGCACGGCCCGCCGCGCTGGTGGACGTGAAGGCCGCGGTGCGGAGCACGGCCGATGCGGGCCTGGCGTTTGAGGCGAGCGTGGGGCGGGTGGATGCGGGGGCAGGCCCGCAGGCGCCCGGCCAGCCCGTGACGGCAACGGGCACGCTGCGGGGCATCGCCTACGAGAACGGCACGGTGGAGCCGCGCAACGCGGTGGTGTCGCTCAACGTGTCGGCCCCGCGCTTTCCCGCTCAGGTGGTGGATGCGCTCGCCGGTGCCAAGGGGCAGATCGTGCAGACCCTGGGCGCGGAGATGGACCTGAGCGTGAAGGCGGCCGACGCATCGCTCACGGGCGGCACGGTGGACGTGCGGCTGACATCGCGCCAGGCGGCTGGGGCGGGCGGGCGGGCCGGGGCCGCCGCGTCGGAGCAGGCGCGGTTCGCGGTGGGCGGGCCGATCAAGGATGCGGTGCTCGACGTGGCGGGCGACGGGGCCCGTCAGCCGCTGAACCTGGCCCTCACGAGCTTCCGCTACGAGTCGAGCGCCACCATCATGAAGGTGCTGCCGCTGTTCGCCAGCATCTCCAAGAACGTGGGGGGCGGCGACGGCAAGCCGGTGATGATCACCAGTTCCAACCTGCGGGCACCGGTGGATGGGCGCATGGAGAACCTGAACGGCGACATTGTCGTTGACCTGGGTCTGATCCAGTACCAGTTCAAGGAGGCGCTGGGTGAGTTTTTGGACGCGACGGTGTTCACGGCGGGCACCGAGCCGCAGAAGCCGATTGCGCCCTTCACGATCGCGGTGCGGAGCGGCGTGGCGACGTATGAGCGATTCGATATCCCCATCCGCCAGTTCGTGCTCAGCACGCGCGGCACGGTTGACCTGGTGCGCAACGAGGTGGACGTGATCACCTACATCCCCACAGTTGCCGCGAGCAAGGCCCTGCTCGGGCGCGTGAGCGGCGAGGCCAGCAAGGGCCTGGGCGGGATTCTGCCCAACGCGCTGACGGAGGGCACCATGATCCCGATTCGAGCGAAGGGCCCGCTGGACAACCCGCGCATCTACCCTGACTTCGAGCTCTTCTTCAAGGAGATCGGCAAGGGCCTGCAGAAGCAGCCGGAGAAGATCATCGAGAACGTGATCGACCTGTTCGGTCGGAAGAAGCCCAGGTAAGCCGAAGGTACCGGGCACGAGACACTGTGCCTCGATCAGCGCCCGGGTGGGGCGATGATCGTGCGGAGAGTCTCGGCGTTCCCGCGGCGCGGCTCAGCGGGCCGCCCGCGCCCGCTTGATCCACCGCCACGCCAGGTAGCCCGCCACGCCCACCATCAGCAGGCCCGCGACGGGCACCAGCACGGCGCTCACGCTGAGCGTGATCGCGCCGGTGGTCTCCGCCGCGCTCACGACGGGGTTGGCGACGCCCAACGTGGTGGTGGTGCTGGCCGCGCGTGTGAGCAGGGTTGCGCCCTGCGTGAGTGTCGCCAGGCCGCCGCCGCCGAGTGCCGCGCCGGCCCAGCCGAGCATGGGGTGGACGTGCTCGGCACCGAGCAGCGGCGCGGCCACCACCAGCGTGCCCGCCACGGCCGCCAGGGGCGTGGCGATCACGTCGAGGGCGTGATCGACCCAGGGGATCAGGTAGCCGAGGGCCTCGAGCCCGGCCGCCGCGGCGAGGCCGGCGACCACGGGCGTGTTGCCCACCCACGCGAGTTGTTCGCCGGGTGAGACCAGTCCGGTCTTCACGCCCAGCGACAGTGCCAGAAGCGGGACGAACACGCGCATGCCGCAGGCCGCGGCGAGCACCAGACCCAGACAGAGCGCGGAGAGGGTTTCCATGGTTCACCGTGGAGTGATTGGGAAACGGGGTACCCGCGTTTTGCCCCTCACGGCCGCGGTTGCTGCCACCTCTGCCACGCTGCCACTTCTATCCTTCCCCCTTGCCCTCGCCCTCCTACCAAGCCGCGATTCAGCACATGCAGGCGGGCCGCCTCGACGCGGCGGAGCAGACGCTGCGACGGCAACTCACCAAGCAACCCGCAGATGTGGATGCGGCGGGCTTGCTCGGAGCGGTGCTCACGCAACTCGGACGGTTTGATCAGGCCGACTTCGTGTTCCGGCGGGCGCTGGCGATCAGCCCGGGCAACTACCAGTTGCTGGGCAACTACGGCAACCTGTGCCTGTTCGCGGGTCGCTTTGCGGATGCCAAGCGGCACTTCGAGGCCGGGCTGGCCATCGTTCCCGACGGGTTGGAGATTCTGCTGGGCCTGGGCCCCACGCTCTACTCGCTGGGCGAGATCGATGCCGCGGTCGCTGTGGGCCGGCGGGCGATGGCTCTGGCGCCGCACGACCCGGGCTGCGCCGTCAACCTGGGCGCATCGCTCACCGCGTCCGGGCAGATCAAGGAGGCGGCGGAGGTGCTCAAGCGGGCGCTGCACAGCGCGCCGCACAAGGCGAGCCTGGTGTCGAACTATCTGGGCGCGCTCAACTACGACCCCGACCTGAGCGACGAGCACGTGCGCTCCGAGCACGTGCGCATCGCGCGGTGGCTGGGAGGCAAGCGGGGCGAACCGGCTCCGCGGCCCGCGCCGCCGCCGGTGCGGGCGGGTGCAGAGGCGGGCCCGCTCCGCGTCGGGTTCGTGTCGGCGGATTTGCGCTCGCACTCGGTGGCGTGGTTCATCCGGGCGATCGTGGAGCACCTCGACCGGGCCCGCTTCACACCCTGTGCCTACTTCCACGGCACCCGCGACTCGGTGAGCGAGTCGCTGCGCGGCGTGTTTCTCGGAGGTGGGGGGCAGGGCACGCCGCGCGGCTGCTGGCACGACTGCCTGGGCGTGTCGGATGAGAGCCTGGCCCAGCGAATCCGCGACGACCGCATCGACATCTTGTTTGACCTCTCCGGCCACACCGACGGCACGCGGCTCTCGATGTTCCGCCATCGCCCTGCGCCGGTGCAAGCGACGTATCTGGGCTACCCCAACACCACGGGCCTGCCGGAGATGGACTATCGGCTGGTGGACGCGCACACCGACCCCGTGCCCGCGGGCGCTGCGGCGACGGATGCGGGCGGCCCGGCCACGGAGCGCTACCTGCGGCTGGAGCGGTGCTTCATCTGCTATACGCCGCCACCGGAGGCGCCCGACCCCGGTCCGCCACCCCTGGTCGCCCACGGCTATGCGACGTTCATCTGCTGCAACGCGGTGCAGAAACTCAACCCCACGCTGTTCGGGCTCTGGGGGCGCATCTTCGCGCGCCTGCCGACGGCGCGGCTCATCATCAAGAATAACGGGTTCAAGTCCGCCGGCGTGCTGGAGTTGATGCGCACGGGACTCGCCGCCGCGGGCATCGAGCCCTCGCGGGTGGATCTGGTTTCGTGGGCACCGACGTTCGCCGATCACCTGGGCTGCTACGCGCGGGCGGATATCGCTCTCGACTCCATCCCGTACAACGGCACCACCACCACCTGCGAGGCCCTGTGGATGGGCCTGCCGGTGGTCTGCCTGCGCGGCGGCACGCACGCGGGGCGCGTGGGCACGAGCCTGCTTCACGCCGTGGGCACGCCCGAACTGTTGGCCGACACGGCCGACGAGTACGTGAACCTGGCGGTGGCCCTGGCGCGCGATGCGCCGCGGCTTGCAGGCTACCGCTCCACGCTGCGTGCACGGGTGCGTGCATCGCCCTTGTGCGACGGCCCGGGAATGGCCCGGGCGT
>CAZPWW010000034.1:0-18377 GCA_964590885.1 uncultured Phycisphaeraceae bacterium | reverse complement strand
GCGGCCGCCGCGGACGAGCACGATCGAGTGCTCCTGCAGGTTGTGGCCCTCGCCCCCGATATACGCCGTCACTTCCTTGCCGTTGGAGAGCCGCACGCGGGCCACCTTGCGGAGGGCCGAGTTGGGCTTCTTGGGGGTTTGCGTGCGGACGATCAGACACACGCCGCGCTTCTGCGGGGCCTGGCCCAGGTCGCGGGTCTTGGACTTGACGCCCGAGGTGCGGCGGGGCTTGCGGATGAGTTGGTTGATCGTCGGCATAGGGCTCTAATGGGGTCAGAGACAGGGGCCGGAACTTGGGCGGGAAGGATAGGTGCCCGGCCGGGTGAGGGCAAGGCGATCGAGCCTTCGCCCGCCGCGCCCCGGGAGCCTGCCACACCACCCCCGCACACATGCCGCGAGAAACGCACGCGCCGGTTCCTACCATCCCCCGCTTGCCGAGCGCACCCAAGCCGGAGCCCCGACCGATGCCCATCCGCACCGCGTACACCGCCAAGATCGAGCACCTCTCCATCCTCGATGAGAACGGTGTGCTCGACGAGAAACTCGCCAAAGACACGCTCACCGACGAGCAGGTGGTGTTCCTCTACGAAAAAATGGTCGAGTTCCGCCGCCTCGACGAGATGGCCTTCACGCTCCAGCGCTCCGGCCGCATGTACACCTACCCGCAGAACAAGGGGCAGGAGGCCGCCGCGCTCGGCTCCGGCTTCGCCCTGCGGAAGGGCACGGACTGGCTGGTGCCCTGCTACCGCGAGAACGCGGCGCTCTTCCTGCACGGCCTGCCCCCGCAGTGCATCTATCTGCACTGGATGGGCGACGAGCGCGGCAACATCATCCCGCCCGGCGTCAACGTCACGCCCATCGCCATCCCCATCGGCACCCAGATGCTGCACGCCACCGGCATGGCGTGGGCCTTCAAGATGCGGAAAGAGGATCGCGTGGTGTGCACGTACTTCGGCGACGGGGCCACCAGCGAGGGCGACTTTCACGAGGCGCTGAACTTCGCCACCACGTTCAACGTGCCGGCGATCTTCTTCTGCCAGAACAACCAGTGGGCCATCAGCGTGCCGCGCGACCAGCAGATGAACAGCGAGACGGTGGCCCAGAAGGGGCTGGCCTACGGCGCGCACTGCGTGCAGGTGGACGGGAATGATCTCTTCGCGGTGTACAAGGCGACGATGGAAGCCCGCGAGCGTGCCCGTGCCGGGCACGGCGTGACGCTCATCGAGGCGATCACGTATCGGCTGGGCGACCACACCACGGCCGACGACGCCCGCCGCTACCGCGACACAGCGGAGGTCGAGAGTTGGGTCGGCAAGGACCCGCTCATCCGCCTGCGCAAGTACCTGGAGTCGAAGCACCTGTGGGACGACGGCAAGCAGAAGGTGGTCGAAGACCGCGCCAAGGCGTGGGTCGCCGGAATCGTGAAGGAGTGCGAAGGGATCGCCCCGCCCGACATCAACGAGATGTTCGACTGCATGTATGCCGACCTGCCCCCGGAACTGCGCAAGCAGCGCGAGACGCTGCGGACGCACTCGCTGGGCCAGGACCCGAGCCAGGCGGGGCTGGCCAAACTCGAAATGGCCAAATAGCAAAGGGCCAAAGGGCCAAATCGGACACCGGTCAGCCGGCGGACTACCTCACAAAGCAGGAATCAGGCGAACCTCGGTCATGGGAAGACTCCGACCCGAACTCCTTGAGCGAACCGAGCGTTTCAGCCACCGCGTGCTCGATCTGGTTGATGCGCTCGCGGCACAGCGTCGCCCCACAAGGATTCAGGATCAGTTGGCCGGATGCGGCACCTCCGTGGGTGCCAACATGTTCGAAGCGGATGAGGCCATGAGCCGCGCAGACTTCTGCAAAACCGTTGCGATCGTCATCAAGGAACTCAACGAATGTCGGTTCTGGCTGCGCCTGATCGCTCAGCGGGTGTGGTTGCCCGAACCACGAGTCTCGCCATTGCTTGGTGAAGCGACCGAACTGAAACTCGTCCTCGGAACCATCCTCTCCCGATCGCGCGTCAAGCGTCCCGCCATAGGCTGATGATTCAGTACATGAACCCGCCCGCTCTGCCTTGAGTTTGGCCCTTTGGCCCTTTGCCATTTGGCCCTTTGGACCCCACCATGCCCCGCACCGAAAAGCAACTCAAAGACGGCCTCACACTCGTCGACGCCATCAACGAAGCCCTCGCCCAGGAGATGGAACGCGACTCGCGCGTCGTCTGCCTCGGCGAAGACGTCGGCCTCAACGGCGGCGTCTTCCGCGTCACCGACGGCCTCCAGAAGCGCTTCGGCAAAGACCGTGTGATCGACACGCCCCTCTCCGAGTCCGGCATCATGGGCACCGCCGTCGGCCTCGCCATGGCCGGCCAGCGCCCCATCCCCGAGATCCAGTTCGAGGGTTTTTTGGGGCCGGCGTATGACCAACTGACGAACCACGCGGCCCGGTTCCGCAACCGCACGCGCGGCAGCATCACCGTGCCCCTCGTGGTCCGCATCCCCTGGGGCGGCGGCATCCACGCCCCCGAGTTCCACTCCGATTCCCCCGAAGCCATCTACTGCCACACGCCCGGCCTCAAGGTCGTCTGCCCCTGCACGCCCACCGATGCCAAGGGCCTGCTGCTCGCCGCCATCCGCGACCCCGACCCCGTCGTCTTCTTCGAGCCCAAGCGCGTCTATCGGTCGTACCGCGAGCAGGTGCCCGAGGGCGACTACACCATCGAGATCGGCAAGGCCAAGGTGGTGGCCGAGGGCACCGACTGCACCGTCATCACCTGGGGCGCCAACGTCTTCCAGTGCCTCGAGGCCCTCGACACCCTGCCGGAAGACCTCTCGGTCGAACTCATCGACCTGCGCACGCTCAGCCCGCTCGACATCGACACCATCGTCGCCAGCGTCGAGAAGACCGGCCGCGCCGTGATCGTGCAGGAGGCCCCCAAGACCTGCGGCCTCGCCAGCGAGATCACCACCATCATCCAGGAGCGCTGCTTCCTCAAGTTGCAGGCCCCGGTGCAGCGCGTCTGCGGCTTCGACTGCATCATGCCCTACGCCAAGCTCGAACTCGACTACCTGCCCAACGCGGCCAAGATCGCCGAGGCGATCACGCAGGTCGCGGCGTACTGAGCCGAGCACGCCGCCCTCACGCCCGCACCAGCACCGCCTGCCCCGCCTCCAGCCTCGTCCCCCGTTCATCGCTGATGCAGTGGCTGAAGCCCGGCCGCAGGCTGCCGCTCGCCCACGCGCCGTCGCGCCGCATCACGATCAGGGCCGCCTGGTGCTCGGGCCGCACGTCGTAACTCGCGGCCACGCGCTCCAGCACGCCCACCACCGCCTCGGTGGGGGTCCGCCCCTGCCGCATCAGTTCCACCGCCAGAAAACTCCCGCACACGCCCATGATCAGTTCACCGTTGCCGGTGGCGCTCGCCCCACCCACGCGGCTGTCCACGTACAGCCCGTGCCCGATGATCGGCGAATCGCCCACTCTGCCCGGCACCTTGAAGCCCAGCCCGCTGGTGGTGCAGACACCCGCCACCTGCCCGGCTCCGTCGCGCGTCAGCACGCACACCGTGTCGTGGCTCGGCTCGCCGCGTGCGTTGCGCGGCGGCCCGCCGCTGGCCCCACCCCGCGCCCGCGCGTACCGCTCCTCCACGTTCATGGGCGGCAGCACACCCTCGCGCTCGCCGGGCTTCACCCCCGGGTGGTCGCGCTTCCATTTCTCCCACGCCGCCTTGGCCTCCGGCGTGAGCAGGTCGCGCGCGTGCCGCGCAAACCCCTCGCGGGCCGCGAACGCCTCCGCCCCCTCACCCGCCAGCAGCACGTGGATCGTCCGCTCCATCACACGCCGCGCGATCCGGGCCACGTTCGCGTAGCCGCGCACGGCGCACACACCCCCGCAGCGGTCCGGGTCGGTCATCACGCAGGCATCCAGCGACACCCGCCCGCTCGCATCCGGCAGGCCCCCCACGCCCACCGAATCGACCGACACATCATCTTCCACGGCCGTCGCCCCGGCCACCGCCGCGTCGAGGGCCGACCCGCCGCGTGCAAACTCCGCCACCGCCGCGGCGTTCGCCACCGGCCCGAACGACCACGTTGACAGCACCAACGGATGCCCGCTCATGCGGCCAGCGTAGCCGTGCGCGGCACCGGCACCACCTCGGCACGAGCCGCACCATCGCGGCAATGAACCACTGGCATTCCTGCCCGTATGGGGTATGGTGAACACGGAAGGATGGTGCCCATGCGGGGTGTCGCGCGCCAATACAGCATCCAAGCGATTATCGGGCGCGGCCGCCCGGATGCTGCACGCTGGCCGCTGATCCCCTCCCCCTGGGAGGGGACAAAGGGGAGGGGGCTACTCGGCGTGCTTGCTCTTGCCTTCACCTCCCTCACCCACGCCGACATCAAGCCCATCCCGCTTTCACCCACCGCCGTGGCCGCGGGCGCGGTGATCACGCACGACAAGGGGATCGAGTTCGTAACCATCGGCTCGCCCAACAACGCCGCGTGGCCGGGGAACGGTGTGAGCGGCGACCGCGCCATCGGCCGCGGCAGCGTGGGCTACGAATACAAGATCGGGCGTTTTGAGGTTACCACCAGCCAGTGGGTGGACTTCTTCAACGCGGCCTACGACCGGCCAAGCACCGACTGGCTGCCGCACCTTTCGCCACCCGGCCACTGGGGCGCGGTGAGCACCACCGCCACTACGCCGACAGGCCGCCGCTGGGCCGTTCCGGCTGGCAACGAGATGATCCCGGTGGGCAACATCTCGTGGCGCATGGCCGCCATGTACTGCAACTGGCTGCACAACGACCAATCCAGCGACCGCAGCGCGTTTCTGAATGGTGCCTACGACGTGAGCACGTTCACTTACACACCCGCCGGGCGCTTCCGCGACCAACTGACGCACAACCCGGATGCGAAGTTCTGGGTGCCCACGTGGGATGAATGGCTGAAGGCCGCGCACTACGACCCCAACAAGCCCGGCGCGGCGGAGGGTGGCACGGGAGCGAGCCAGTGGTGGCAGTACAGCACTACCAGCGAGACCGCACCAGTCCCGGGGTCGCCCGGCACCCTGAATGGGGGCATGTCCGCGCAAACGAATGTGGGAACGACAGCCGCGAACCCGTTCGGTATCAGTCTGGGGGCATACGCTATGGTGCAAAGCCCGTGGGGCTTGCTGGATACGAGTGGGGCCACAGCGGAGTGGACGCAAGAGGTTTTTTATGCGGTTCCAGCCGATCCACGCCCGTCGGATCGGATTTATGACGGGAGTTGGTGGGTGGATGGAGACTTGCTGACCGACACGCCCGGTGGCCGGGGCGGCGAATTCCCGTCATATTTTGGGTTCGATGTTGGCTTTCGTCTGGCTGCGGCCGCCCCCGCTCCCGGTGCAAGCCTGTTTACATTGACCGTTCCGTGCTGGTGCCTTCGCCGCACCCGCAGCGGCCGTTCACATACGAGAGCGCACGTCTGAAGACCCGCCTGCGCACGGCCCACCCCGCGACCGATGCGGGAGGGCGCAGCACGCTTGCCCCCCTGCTAGATTCCCCGCCCATGGCCAAGCGCCTCATCGTGGGGCCCATCCTGATCGTCCTCACCTTCGCCCTCATGTGGCTCGATGAGTGGCTCACCACTCTCAGCCCGCCCGTGTGGCTCTCGTTCCTCGCCCTCAAAGACGGCACCACCGCTCCCGGCGTCGCCCTGCTGCTCGTCGGCCTGCTCATCTGCGCCCGCGCGTCCATCGAACTCGCCCGCATGTACAAGGCCGCCGGTATGGCCGCGTCGCGCCGTGTGGTGGTCTTCGCCGCGCTGGTGGGCGTGCTGGCGGGCGGCCTCACCATCGGCGCTCCTGCCCGCAGTGTGGGTGGCGCGGGCATCCACGCCGGGCGCGGCCTGGGCGGCGGGGGCGGCGCGGCACTCGCCACCGCGGCCGTGCTGGTCGTCATGGTCGCCCTCATTGTCCACACCCGCCGCCGCAGCCTCGCCGGCGCCTGCGGGGCCGTGGGCGCTGCGCTCACCGCTTTCGCCTACGCGGGTGTAACACTCGGCTTTCTCATGGCCCTGCGCACCCAGTTCTCCGCGTGGGTGGTGCTCGGCGTCATCATGACGGCCAAGTGCTGCGACATCGGCGCCTACTTCACCGGGCGTGCCATCGGCCGCCACAAACTCATCCCGTGGGTGAGCCCGGGCAAAACCTGGGAGGGGCTGGTGGGCGGCATGCTCACGGCCGGGGCGGTGGGCGCGGGCCTGGTGGCACTGGCCCAGGCTCTCGGGCGGGGCGCGGCCGAGGGGATCGACTCCCTGACGCCCACCGAGGGGTTCATTGCCGGCTTGATCCTGGGTCTCATGGCCCAACTCGGGGACCTCTCCGCCAGCGTGCTGAAGCGCGATGCGGGGATCAAGGACTCGGGCCGCATCGTGCCGGGCATGGGCGGCGTGATCGACGTGATCGATTCGCTGGTGCTGGCGGGGCCCGCGGCCTACTGGTACTTGTCGCTGCTCAAGTCGCTGGGCGGCCCGCCGGGCGTGCCCGCGGGCGGGGTTCCATAACCTCGGCGTGCCCCTGCCACCCGGCGGGGTAGAATGGTCCGTGGCGAGCGAGGGATCGCGAGCCGGGCCAGCGAAGCGGGTGTGCTTGTGGAGAGGACGATGACGGTTACGGTCAAGTTGCTGCGGTTGTTCCGGGTTGACCAGCAGCTTCGCGGATTGCAGACCCGGCTCCACGCCGCCGAGCGCTTTCTTGCGACGCAGGAAAAGCAACTCAAAGAGACGCTGGCCCGCCAGGAGGCGATCGTCGCCCAGATGCGCAAGGACAAGGCCGCCGTGGCCGGCGACGAGGGCGAGGCCGCCCTCATCGACACCCGCATCGAAAAAGTCCGCAACCAGATGAACGCCTGCAAGACCGGCAAGGAATACCAGGCCTTCCAGAACGAACTCAACCTGCTCAAGGCCCGCAAGGCCGAGTTCGAGACCCACGAACTCGAGATCATGGAGCGCATGCAGGGTGTGGAGGGTCAGATCGCCGAACTCGCCCGCCAGCGGGCCGAGCGCGAGAAGATGGTGGCCCAGGCCCGGGCCGACCGCGACCAGCAGGACGCCGCCATCAAAGACCGCGTTGCCGAACTCGCCGCCCAGCGCAAGGCCCTCGCCTCCGAGGTGCCCGCCCCCGAACTGCGCATCTTCGAGGAACTCGTCCGCACACGCGAAGACGAGGCCATGGCCAAGGTCGAATTGCTCAACAAACGCGACCACGAGTACACCTGCGCCGCCTGCATGATGACCCTGCCCGTCGAAACGCTGAACAAGATCATCAAGGGCGACTTCATCCGCTGCTCCAACTGCCAGTGCATCCTCTTCAACGAGGAAGAACTCGACCTGCACAAGCGGGGCGGCAGCGGAGGCAAAGGAAAAAAGAAAGAAGCGGGAGTCTGAAACCGGACCCGGCGGCAGGAGGGCGCTCACCCGCCGCGACGCGTGCCCCGCGCCTTCGTCCTGCTCGCACTGACGCGCAACTCGCAGCGTTCGCCAAACTCGCGGCAGACCGGGTGATCCGCACACCCCCCCGCCAGCCGCGCCCTGCACGCGCGCCGTCCGTGCCAGATCAGGGCGTGGCTGGCCCGGCACCACTCCGCGCTGGGCCAGGCCGCCATCAGCCGCCGCTCGATCCTCGCCACCGTGTCGCCCGGCCGGGCCAGGCCCAGCCGCACCGCCAGCCGCCGCACGTGCGTGTCCACCACGAAGCCGTGGTTGATGCCGAAGGCGTTGCCCAGCACGACGCTGGCGGTCTTGCGGGCCACGCCCCGCAGGGCCAGCAACTCCTCCATCGTCTCGGGCACCCGCCCGCCGTGCCGCTCAACGATCGCCCGCATCGACTCGTGCACCGCCCGCGCCTTGGTGCGGAACAGGCCGATGGTGCGGATGAAGGGCTCGATCTCGGCGGGCGTGCTCGCGGCGAACGCGGCGGGCGAGGGGAACCGTGCGAACAGCGCCGGTGTCGCCTTGTTCACGCTCACGTCGGTCGCCTGGGCTGAGAGGATCGTCGCCACCAGCAGTTCGTGCGGCGAGCGATAGTCCAGTTCGCAGTGGGCATCCGGGTAGGCCGCGTACAAGGCAGCGAGCAGGCGCTCGGCCCGCGCGCCTGCGCCGGTGCGCGGCCGGGCACCGCCGCGCCTCATGCACGCTCCCTGAGCAGGCGCGGCTCTTCCAAGCCGCTTCCCGTACGACGTGCCGGCGGCATCGCGGCCGCCGCGTCGCCCGTCGCCCCGTTCCGCTCCGGCCACGCCGCCAGCGCCAGGCAGGCCGACACCAGCGCCGCGATCACACCCAGCACCCGCGTCGCCGTCGGGTGCTCGGCCGAAAAGGCCGCCCGCAGAGCCTCGGCCGTCGCGGTGTCGCCCGCGGCGGCCGCGTCCCAGTAGCCGTGCAGGTTCGCGTTCATGCGCGGGGCCAGCACAAACAGCTGATACGCCAGGGCGGTCACAGCCCCGCACAGCAGCGTGAGCCGCAGGGCGGTTGCCACCCGCCTCCACCAGACGTGCCCGAAGGGCCGCGCAAAGAGCAAGCCCAGCCCCGCTCCGCAGGCGCACGCAAACTGGGCCACGTCGCCCGCAAGAAACACCCGCTGGGCCACCCGGCCCGCCACCAGCATCCAGTGCTCCCCCGCGTACCCCGCGTACGCGGGCACGCTGGGAGCCAACGCCTTCACGGTGGGAAAGATGATCGCCGCCGCCGCGCCCGACATCAGCACCACGCCCAGCCACACGCCCAGCGCGGCAACGTGCACGGCCCCGGCCACTCGACGCCACGTCGGCATGCCCCCAACATAGCCCGCGCCCGGCGATGCCGCCCCGCCCCGCGTGCCGATAGCATCGCCCGCGTGGTCCAGTTTCTCGTCATCGTGGTGGTGGTGTGCGTGCTGGCGGGCGACCACGCCCCGCGCCCGCCGGGGCTCACGCTGCTCAGCCCGGCCGGCATCGTCTTCCTCACGCTCGCCGGGCAGGCCGCCGTGGGCCTCGTGGCGCACGCCCTGCTGCACCTGGCCGGCCGCCGCCTCGACCGCACCGGCGCGCACGGCATCGTCGCCCTGGCCGACCACGTGAGCGGCCTGGCCCGCTTGGGTGCGGCGGCGTGGCACACCGTGGCCGTCTTCGGCCTGGGCTGGGTTGATGCGGTCCGGGCCGCCACGGGCGCCGCGCTCGCCCTCGACGAGATCAGCGCCACGCTCCCCCCGCTGCTCGTCTTCGCGTGGGTCTGGTGGGCGGGGTACCCCGTGGAGCGCCGCCTGCGCGAGGCCGCGCTGCTGCGCGCTCTCGACGGCGGGACGGCGGTGCACGCACCGCCCACGCGCTCCCAGCACGTCTGGATGCACGTGCGACACAACATGCTCGTCGTGCTCGTGCCGATTGCAGCGCTGGCCGCGTGGAACGAAATCACCCTCGCGGCCCTCCGGGTCGCCGACCCGGGGGGCACGTCGGCGTGGGCGGCACCGGCACATCAGGCCCTGCAACTGCTCGGCGTGGCCGCGGCCCTCGCCCTGCTGCCCCCCGTGCTGGCGCAGGTCTGGTCGGCCCGGGCGATAGGCCCCGGCCAGTTGCACGACGACTTGCACGCGCTGTGCGCCGCCCAGGGTGTGCGCGTGGGCTCGATCCGCGTCTGGCCGACGCACGGGTCAATCGTGAACGGGGCGGTGCTGGGCATCTGGGGCCGCTTGCGCTGCGTGCTCCTGACCGACGCGTTGCTCGATCACCTGCCCCGCGAGCAGGTGCTGGCCGTGATGGGCCACGAGGTCGGCCACGCCGCCCGCGCCCACGTGCCCTGGCTGTGCGCCGCCGCCCTCGCCTGCGTGGGGGGCTGCACAGCGCTGGCCGATGCCGCCCTCCGCAGCCTGGACACTCTGGCCCCGCTGCCGCCCCCGGTTGCCGCGGCGGCCACGCTGGCCCTCTGGGCTGCGGCCCTCGGTGGCGGCCTCGGCCTCTTCGGCTGGGTGAGCCGCCGCTTCGAGTGGCAGGCCGATGCCTTCGCCGCGCAGCACCTCTCCGGATGGCGGTGCGGCGAGCGTGCCGAAGCCGTCGTGCCGATCGCCCCCGCTGCCGCCCACGCCATGATCGGGGCCCTTCAGGCGGTTTCGCGGCTGAACCATGTGCCGGCGCACCGGCGGTCCTTCCGGCACGGATCGCTGGCCCGGCGCGTGGCCAATCTGCGCGCACTGACCGGGCAGGATGCGCGTGCCCTGCCGATCGACCGCCACGTGCGCATCATCAAGGTCGCCTGCGCCGTCGCGCTGGCCCTGGTGCTGGCCGCCGCGGTGCGTGAAGCCCTGGCCACCCCCCTCCCATGAGCCTTCCTTTCGTCAAGATGCACGGCCTCGGCAACGACTACATCTACGTCGATGCCTGCTCCCGCCCCGAGGTCGCGGAGCGCCGGGACCTTCCAGCACTCGCCCGGGCTGTGAGCGACCGCCACACCGGCATCGGCTCCGACGGCCTGATTCTGGTCTGCCGCCCCACCGTGCCCGATGCCCACGCCCGGATGCGCATGTTCAACGCCGACGGCAGCGAGGCCCAGATGTGCGGCAACGGCATCCGCTGCGTGGCCAAGTTCGCCCACGACCGCCTGGGCATGCGCGCGCCGGTGCTGAAGATCGAAACCGGCCGGGGCACTCTCGGCATCACGTACACCACCCGCGGAGAGCGCCTCGAGACCGCCACCGTCGACATGGGGCCTCCCGTATTCGACGCCGGTCCCGACACGCTCGACCCCGGCCAACTCGTCGAACGGACACCTCCGGTCATCGTGATCGAAGCCCTCGGCCGCCGCCTCACCGGCACCCTGGTCTGCATGGGCAACCCCCACCTAGTCTTGTTCTCCGACGACACCCCGGGACCGATCGACCTCGCCGTGCTCGGACCGGCCCTGGAACACCACCCCGCGTTCCCCCAGCGCATCAACGCCCACGTCGCCACCCTCCTCTCGCGCACCGCCGCGCGAATCACCACGTGGGAGCGCGGCTCGGGGCTCACCCGCGCCTGCGGCACCGGTGCCTGCGCCGTGCACGCGGCGGGCATCGTCGCAGGCCGCCTCGACAGGCAGGCCGACCTGCACCTGCCAGGCGGCACCCTGCGGGTCGCCTGGCCCGCCGACCGGTCCGGCATCGTCATGACCGGCCCCGCCACCGAGGTCTACGAGGGTGTCTGGCCCGAGTGAGCGCCGCGCCGGCCCGCCGGTTCGGGTAGCATTGCTCCATGGTCCGCTGGTGCGCCGATCTCTACGCGAAGCGGATCGTCAACGTCAACGTCAACATCATCCTCTCAGGGTTTCTGGCCCTCATCCCCACGCTCGCTGCCGTCCACTTCTCCCGCTACCTGGGGGTTGACGACCACAGCCCCATCGCCATCAGCGCGGTCACCTTCGTCGCCGACATGATCAGCGACGTGGTGATCTACTACATCCTGCACTGGCTCGCCAATCACTCGCCCGCCGCCACGCGCCGGGCCCTGGAGCGGGCCGAAACCCTCGTCAAGACTCAGGCCCTCGTCAGCACCGAGCGACAACTCGCCCGCAGCGTCGCCCACCCCGTCCACTTCCTCAAAGACGCCACCATCGTCCAACTCGAGCGCATCTGCCTCTCCCCGGTGCTCTACGGCGTGCTGCTGGGCTCGCAGCAATACCTGTTGCGAATCGGTATCGACCGCGTCTGGGCCACGGCCCTCTCCTTCACGATCGCCATCGCCATCACCCGCTGCCTGCACACGGTCTGGATGCTCCGTCAGGAGCGCAAGGCCCGCCGCCGGGCCCAGGCCGCACAGGCAGATGTTCAGCCCGCCGCCCAGCACGCCACGCCCGGGCCATCCGACCCCCCCACATCCCCGACTCCGCCCGCCGCCGCCCAGCACGCCACTGCGGCCGCAGCGACACGCTGACGTGCACGCGCACTCCCGAGTCCGTTTATTCCGGCGCACACCGCCAGCCGGGGCCGGTTTTTTTGCACCGGCCGCATCGCCGGCGCAGGCCCGCCCGTACACACCGCACGCCCCGCCTACGCTCGGCCGTCTGCCGCGCTGCTGGGGCGCACAAACGCGGACTCGGGGCTCGCCATGACCCAGCCCGGCATCAGCGACGAAGCCGTTACCCGCCGCAGCCTGATCGGCGCGGGCCTTGCCCTGTGGGCGTGGGCCGCCTCCGGCTGCCAGACCGGAGCGGTTTCGGACGCCAGCGAAGACGCTCTCCCCGCACCTATCCGCCCCGGGCCCTACCCCGATCGGCCGCTCCCCGTGCCTGCCGACACCGGTCTCGTCGTGGTCGCCGCCTACCCCGTGATCCCCCGCAGCGCCTGGACGGCCGCCGGAGTCGCCCGGCCGGGGCTCATCAACCCCATGGGCGGCATCCGCCGCATCACCGTCCACCACGAGGGCGCGGCCGCCTTCACCGCCACAGCCCAACCCGAGTGCGCCCGCCGCCTCGAGGCCATCCGCCGCGGCCACCTCGGCCGCACGACCAACGGCCAACCCTGGGCCGACATCGGCTACCACTACATCGTCGATCCGGCCGGGCGAGTCTGGGAGGGCCGCTCCACCCAGCACCAGGGTGCCCACGTGCACTTGCACAACGAGCACAACCTGGGCGTGATGGTGCTGGGCAACTTTGACAAGCAGCACCCCGCCCCGGCCGCGCTCGCAACCCTGAACCGCTTCATCGCCGAGCAGATGCGCGTACATCGCGTGCCCGCGTCGGCTGTCTACACCCATCAGGAACTGAACAAAACGGCCTGCCCGGGCCGCACGCTGCAAGGCCATATGGCGGCCGCGCGGGCTCGCGGCGGCGTGCTCCGGACCTGAAGGCGTGCCTTTCGAGCCCGGCCAAGCCGACGGCCGATAGACGACCCCCATGTCCCTTGAACTCTCGCGCCGTCAAGTGGTCGGCTCGTCCCTCGCGCTCGGCCTGCTCACGCTCACCGGCTGCAACCGGGCCGGCTCCGCCTCCGCCGGCCTGGCGGGCGGCGAAGACCTGCCCGGGCCCGTGCGCCCTGGTGGCGCGCCGCTTCCCCCACCCCCCTCCGCGGCCGGGCCGGCCGCCCGAGCCGCCACCGGCCCGGGACCCGCCCCCGGCGTGCTCCCCCGCAGCGCCTGGACCAGCCGCGGCCCCGCCCGCCCGCGTGAGATCAACCCCATGAACGGGGTCAGCCGTATCACCATCCACCACGACGGGATGGACGCGTTCCTCTCGACGAGCCAGAGCGACGCGGCCCGCCGCCTGGAAATGATCCGCTCCGCGCACATCAACCGTCGCCCCCAGCCCTTCGCCGACATCGGCTACCACTACGTGATCGACCCCGCCGGTCGCGTGTGGGAAGGGCGCAGCGTGCGCTACCAGGGCGCCCACGTGCAAGACCACAACGAGCACAACCTGGGCATCATGGTGATGGGCAACTTCGACCTGCACCGCCCCACCCCGGCCGCCACCAACGCGCTCGACCGCTTCGTGGCCGCGCAGATGCAGGCCTACCGCGTGCCCATAGGGCGTGTGCGCACGCACCAGGAACTCAACCCCACCGCCTGCCCCGGCCGCAACCTGCAGCGCTACATGTTCACGAGCCGCCAGAGCGGCACGCTGCGCGTGGCCGCGGCCCACCTCGGGCTGGGCGTGGCCTGAGGCGGCCGCTACGCCACCCGCTCGCGCCTCTCGACACCCCCGCCCGCGTTCTCGATGTACACGATCTGGGCCTCGTCGAGAAACAGCCCGTGGTCGACCACGCCGGCCATGGCATCGAGCACGAACGCCAACTCCTCGAGCGTGCCCCATCCGGGTCCGTGCGCGGGCAGGGCGCAATCCACGATGAAGTTGCCGTTGTCGCTCACCAGGTCGCGGACGGTCGCCTTGCCGTCCGCATCCCTGGCCTTGCGCACCTCGCCCGGCAGGCCAAGTTCGCGCAGTTTCGCACGCACGCTCGCCACCCCCAGCGGGATCACCTCCACGGGCAACTTGTAGTTGATCCCCAGGCGGGCCACCAACTTGCTCTCATCGAGGATGTTCACCCGCACCGTGGCCGCCGCGGCCACGATCCGCTCACGCGTCATCGCCCCGCCCCCCCCTTTAAGCATGTGCAGTTGCGGGTCCAGTTCGTCGGCCCCGTCAAACAGGTAGTCCACCCGCTCCACCCCGCCGAAGTCGACCACGTTCAGGCCCAGGCCCGTCGCCAGTTCCTCCGTCGCCCTGCTGGTGCTCACGCATGTGATCGCCAGCCTCTCGGCCTTCACCCGCTCCGCCAAGGCGCGCACGCCCCGCGCCGCGGCACGGCCGGTGCCCAGCCCCACCATCATCCCGGTCTTGATGCCCTCGACCGCCGCGCTCGCCAGTGGGTCCGCCATGCCGGCCAGTCTACCGCCCGCTCACCCGTCGCGCCCGCGTCCACTGCCGCTACGCTCGCCCCATGTGCGGCATCGCCGGCATCATCCGCTTCGCGCCCGCCGCCGACCCCCTTCCGCCCCAGCGAGCCATCCCCGAACCCTGGCTCGACACGCTCGAAGACGCCATCCGCCACCGCGGACCCGACGGGCGCGGCCGGTTCCGCGAGCGCGCTACCGCCCCCGACGGCCACCTGATCGACATCGCCCTTGTCCACCGCCGCCTGAGCATCATCGATCACGGCGGGGGAGGCCAGCCCATGGTCTCCGCCACGCCGGACGGAACCATCGCCGTCGCCTTCAACGGCTGCATCTACAACCACCGCGGCCTGCGCGCCGACCTGCAGGCCCTCGGCCACCCCTTCGCCAGCGACCACAGCGACACCGAGGTGCTCGTGCACGGCACGCGCGCGTGGGGCCCGGCACTGCCCGACCGCCTCGACGGCATGTACGCCTACGCCGCGTGGGACAGTACGTCGGCCCGCCTGCTCCTCGCCCGCGACCCCGCCGGCGAGAAACCGCTCTACATCGCCCGCATCGATCCGCCCGGAGCCGGGTCCGCCACCACCCTCGCCTTCTGCTCCACCGTCGCCGGCCTGCTCGCCCTGCAACGCCAGACCGGGCGCGGCATCCACGTCGACGCGGACGGCCAGGTCATGTGGCTCAAGCACGGCTACTGGCCCCGTCTGCCCGTCGCCCTCCACGAGGCCCGCCCGGGTGCCTGCTACATCCTCGACTCACGGCTGCACAGCACCGACCCACTCGGCACGGGCGACCTCCGCCCTTCCGCCCTCCGCGCCTTGCGCACGCCTGGACGCGATGCCACGCTCGAACCCGAGCGCGTGGAAACCGCGCTCGCCGCGGCCGTCGCTTCGCGCCTGGAAGCCGACGTGCCCATCGGGTGCTTCCTCTCGGGGGGCGTGGATTCCTCCCTCGTCGCAGCCTTCGCCCAGCGCGAACTCCGCCAGCGGGGCCGCACCTTGCGCACCTTCACCGTGCGCATGCCCGGCCGGCGCGGCGACGAAACCCCGTACGCCGCCATGGTCGCGCAGCACCTGGGCACCGACCACGCCGTGCTCGACTGCTCGCCCGGCGCCGCCGCCGACCTCGTGCGTCTGCTCGAGCAGCTGGGCCTGCCCTTCGGCGATTCCAGCCTGCTGCCCACGCACTGGGTGAGCATCGCGGCCCGCGCCCACGCCACGGTCGCGCTGGGGGGCGACGGCGGCGACGAACTCTTCGCCGGCTACGACCGCTACCGCGCCAACGCCGTGCTCCACGCCGCCCGCCCCTGGCTGGGTTGGTGCCGGCACCTTCCCGCGTCCCTCGTGCGCGCCGTGAGCGGCAAAGCCGGACGCGTCCTCGCGTCGCTTCGCTACCACGGCTACGACGACATCGCCACCGTCTTTCGCACGCCCGAACTGGCGGCGCTCATCGGTCCCCGGTCGGCGGCCGACGCACTCGCACGCCAATACACCAGCCGCGCCGTGGGAGCCGACGCCCGCCAGGACGACTTCGACCTCTACCTGCCCCAGGACCTGATGCGCAAGGTCGACACCGCGGCCATGGCCGTGGCCCTCGAAGTGCGCGCGCCCTTCCTCGCCCGCGAGATGGTGGACCTCGCCCTCAGCGCCCCCCTCGCCGCCGTCGAGGCGGACGGGGCGCACCGCCGCCGCAAGGGCCTGCTCCGCGCCATCGCGCGCCGCCTCGTGCCCGCCCCGGCCATCGACCGCCGCAAGGTGGGCTTCGGCGCCCCTATTGGCCGCTGGTTCCGGGAAGACTTCGCCGGCCTGGGCACGCTGCTCCGCGACACGCTCGACTCCCCCGACCCGTGGCCGGGCCTGCCCGTGCAGCCCGACCGGGCCGTCGTGCGCCGGCTGCTCGACGAGCACCTTACCGGCCGCCGCAACCACCCGCAACGCCTCTACACGCTCCTGGTGCAGTCTCTGTGGGCCCGCACGCTGCGCGGGTGAGGCTGGCGCGAGGCCCGCAGCAGCGATGTCATTTCTTCACCATCGGTATGGAACCGCCCGCACTTCGGACGCGAATCGATCCGGCTGCCGCGCCACGCCCCGGGGGAGGTGGAGCGTGGCGCGCGGGGAGGTGCGTCCGTGCCGCCGCGGCACGCTCCCCCAGTTTCACACCATCGGTGCACAGTGGCTGCACCCACCCGTGGCACCCGGCCCGGGCGCCTGTGGAAGTCTGCCCTCGGAGCACCCTACCGTGAGCCTGGATCAGCCGCGCCGCTCGCCGCAAGCCGTGTTGGAAGGGCCGGGCGTCGCCAACGGACACGTGCCATCCATGAGCGTTGCCAGCGACACCACCGCGAACTCCAACCCCGCGCCGCACATCCACATGGACCCGGACGAGGCCCACGATCCGCACGCGACGCGTTTCGGCGACTTTCTCAAGGCCGCCATCAAGCTCAACGGCTCCGACCTGCTGATCAAGACCGGCAAGCCGCCGGTGCTGCGGATCCGCGGCGCGCTCAAGACGGTCGACACGGCCCCGGTGACGATGCAGGACTGGAAGACCATCATCGACCACATCCTCGACGACGAGCAGAAGGCCGACCTCCACAAGTACGGCTCGGTGGATTTCGCCTACGACTACGACGCCAACGCCCGCTTCCGCGTGAACCTCTTCCAGGCCCGCGGCAAGCTGTCGATGGCCGCCCGCCTCATCACCAGCAACATCCGCAAGTTTGAGGACCTCTACCTGCCCTCCATCATGGCGGAGGTGTCGATGCAGCCCCAGGGCATCGTGCTGCTCTGCGGCGTGACCGGCTCGGGCAAGAGCACCACGATCGCCGCCATGCTCGACTACGTGAACGAGCGAAAGCCCGTGCACATCCTCACCATCGAGGACCCCATCGAGTACATCTTCGCCGACAAGAAGGCGACCATCAACCAGCGAGAGATCGGCATCGACTGCCTCGACTTCAAGATCGCGCTGCGGGCCCTGGTGCGCGAGAACCCCGACATCGTGCTGGTCGGCGAGATGCGCGACCAGGAGACTTTCGAGGCGGCGCTGCACGCCGCCGAGACCGGCCACCTCGTGTTCGGGACGATCCACGCGTCCAGCACCACGCAGACCTTCAGCCGCATCTACGGCCTCTTCGAGCAGGAGGAGATCGACGGCGTCCGCCGCATCCTCGCCTACCAGATGCGGGCCTTCGTCTACCAGAAGCTCCTCCCCACCCTGCACCCCAACATCGCGCGCATCCCCGCCCTGGAAATCCTCGTCAACAACGGCGTGGTCCGCAAGTTCATCCTCGAGGCCAAGGAGGGTGAACTCCGCGAATACCTCAAGAGCGTCGAGGCCAAGCAGGCCGGCATGATCGACTTCAACGGCTCCCTCGTCGAACTCGTCGAAAAGGAGTTCATCCACGTCCGCGTGGCCATGGAGGCCACGCCCAACGCCGACGAGCTCGCCATGCGCCTCAAGAAACTCGGCGGCAAGTGACCCGCGCCCCGCGGGGCAGCCCCCGGTGCGGCTGGCCCACTCGCTGCCCCCGTGCTAAAATCGCCCCGCGAGGTGCCCGCGGCCCATGGGCCGCCCCCGCGCTGTTTCCGGTTCCGGACCGCCGCTCGACGTGCCCGAGTTCTCGACGGTTCAGTGTTTCAAGTTTCGGGCATGGATCGAAGCGATGATCAAGATTTACGTCGGCAACCTCCCTTTCCGCACCACCGAGGACGAACTCCGCAACCTGTTCGCCGAGCACGGCGAGGTCGCCTCATCGGCCATCGTGCTCGACCGCGACACCGGTCGCCCGCGCGGCTTCGGTTTCATCGAGATGGCCGACGACGGCCAAGCCAAGACCGCCATCGAGAAACTCAACGGCTTCTCCATGGAGGGGCGCGCCCTCGTGGTCAACGAGGCCCGTCCGCGTGAAGCCGGCGGAGGCGGCGGTCGCGGCGGCTGGGGTGGTGGCGGCGGCGGCGGTCGCAGCGGCGGGGGTGGCGGCGGCTGGGGCGGCGGC
>CAZPWW010000033.1:0-21181 GCA_964590885.1 uncultured Phycisphaeraceae bacterium | reverse complement strand
CAAAGGTCGGCTCAGCACGGATGGAAACCGTGCCAAGAGTGCAAGGGCATAAGCCGGCTTTACAGCGAGACCGACGGGTCGAGCTGTCGCGAAAGCGGGTCCTAGTGATCCTGCGATCCCGTGTGGAAGGGTCGTAGCTCAACGGATAAAAGGTACCCCGGGGATAACAGGCTGATCGCTCCCGAGCGTCCATAGCGGCGGAGCGGTTTGGCACCTCGATGTCGGCTCATCACATCCTGGGGCTGAAGGCGGTCCCAAGGGTTCGGCTGTTCGCCGATTAAAGTGGTACGCGAGCTGGGTTCAGACCGGCGTGAGCCAGGTCGGTCCCTATCTGTTGTGGGTGTTGCAAGTTTGCGAGGAGTCAACTTTAGTACGAGAGGATTGGGTTGGACGTACCCCTGGTGATCCAGTTGCATCGCTCGATGCACCGCTGGGTAGCTACGTACGGCAGGGATAACCGCTGAAAGCATCTAAGCGGGAAGCCCCCCTCAAAACCAGACTTGCTTGTCGAAAGACGTGAGACCCCCGGTAGACCACCGGGTTGATCGGCCGCGAGTGCACGGGCTGAAAGGCCCTCAGCTGAGCGGTACGAACGGTCAAAGGGTCGCGTCAACCCCGCGCCGACTTCCAGTCGGACCGGGTTGACAGCAACCTTCAGAAGCATTCAATCTCGTGGCCGGCGCACGCCGGCCGCGGAGCAGTTGCCGGTTCACCCGGCGATCCAATTTCGTTCACACATCTATCCGCTGCATTTCCCCCCGGTCTTCGCCACCGCGAACACCGGGTCTTCCCTCGGGGCCGTCGAAAGGCGGTCCTCAGGTTTTCGTGGTCTGCGAGTTGGCGTCAAACACCCTCTCGCGGGCCCGCAAGTTTCCGCTTCCGCGTGTGCCCGCCCCCAAGGAGCGGCCCGGCCGAAAGGCCCCGCGAAGGTTTGTTGGTGACCACAGGCTTCGGGCAACACCTGTTCCCATCCCGAACACAGCAGTTAAGCCGAAGCCGCCGATGATACTGCCTAGCGGGAAAGTAGGTCGTCGCCAGCTATTGGCCCTGTCGAGGTAAACCTCGACGGGGCCTTTTCCGTTTTTGCGCCGGCCTCATTACCCTCGGCCCGCCCATGCGCCGCTGGCTCCACTCCCACCACCCCATCCGTCTCGCTCTCATCCTGTGGGCCGTCTACGCGCTGGCCGTCTGCATCATCGTCGCCCGCGATCCGCTCACACGGGAGGTCACGTCCGCCTACCGCTTCGGCAGCCGCGCGTTCTTCACATCGCAGGAGATGTACCCGCGCGGCCTGCACGGCTGGCTCTACCCGCCTCACTCCGCCCTCGCCCTCTGGCCCTTCGCGCTCGGAGACGGCTCGCCCGTCCTCCCCATCGAACTCGCCTGGCGGGTCGTGGGCATCGCCGCGCTGCTCGCGGCCACCTGGTGCCTCTGGCTCCGCGTCGTCGCGCCGGCGCCGGCCGTGCCGCCGCTCCCGGAGCGGCCGGTCTGGCGCGGCCTGCCCCAATCCGCCCTCGACGCCGCGCCGCTCTTCCTGCTCATGTCCGCGGTGGTCATCATCACCGCGGCGGGTTCGGCCCGCAACGGACAGGTGAACGCGCTCCTGGGCGCGTGCTTCGTGTTCTGCGCGCTGGCCCTGGCCGACGGCCGCTGGTGGCGGGCCGCGCTGGCGGCGGGCGTCGCCTTCGCCATCAAGCCCCAGGCCCTGCCGCTCATGCTGGTGGCGGGCGTGCTCTACCCGCCCTTCGCCTGGCGCATGGCCGCGGTGGCCCTGGGCCTGCTCGCGCTCCCCTGGCTGCGGGCAGACTGGCCCTACGTCTGGCGGCAGCACGTTGGCTGGTACGTCAAGATGCGCGACGACGCCACGCCCGAGCCCGGCACCTGGGCCGACATCTGCGGCCTCCTGGTGCCCGTGCTCAAGTGGCTGGGCCTCGAGGTGCCCGCACGCGGCTGGACGCTGCTGCGTGCCGCCATGGCCCCCATCACGCTCGCGGCGTGCTGGTGGCTTGCGGGCCGCGGCCGGCGGTCGCCCCAACCGGCCTCGTCCGCCGGCAGCGGACCGCCTCCTCCCGAGGGGGCGGAGACGGCGCGGCTGCGTGCCGCGTTCGTTGTGCTCGCGCTCTGCACCACCTATGTCATGCTCTTCAACCCGCGCACGGAGGGCGCGACGTACGCCGTCTTCGCGCCCGTGGCGGGCACGGTCGCCGCGCTCTGCCTGCGCGAGCGGCGGTGGGCGTGGTCGGCGGTCTGCGTGGCCGCGTGTATCGGCCTCATGTTCAGCCGCGAACTCACGCTGAACACGACGAACTTCTGGGTGCGGCCTCTCGCGGCGGTCATCATCTGCGCCGGCGCGGTGGCGCTGGCCCGCGGGTGGGGGCACGCGGGCGGGCCGGCGCGGGTAAACTGACCGAGCCGCCCGACGTCCTTAGGACTCAGGACCCCGGACTCAGGACCTAGGACCTCCACCATGCCCAAGCCCTCCGACACCTCCGTTCGCCTCTATGACGGCGAGACCGACAACCTCGTCTCGGCCGATCTCTCGCCCGACCGCGTGACGCTGCTGCCCGGGCTGGAGGGAGTGCCCCGGCCCGACAGCGTGGCCGCCAGCGAGCGCATCCGCATCTTGTGGGGGCAGGACATGCTCCGCGACGTGCTCGACGGGCGCTACCGGGCCATCGTGGTGGGCGTGAACGACGCCGACAACAGCCACGGCATCATCGCCAAACTGGTGGAACTGATCCAGACCAGCCAGTGGACGTCGCGGAGCGTGACCAGTTACGCCAAGATGTTCCAGGATTCGGTCGGCATCCACGCCGCGCGGGACAAGGAGCCGTTCGTGCTCAAGTACGACCTCGACAGCCTGCTCATCCTGGGCCTCTTGCGGCCCAAGGGTCGCGACCACTTCACGCTCGATGATCTCCGCCGCGGCTTCGCCACGGTGACCAAGATGCTCAAGGACCGGCGCGACCGCCTGCCGGTGGCGAGCGTGAGTTTCCTGAACGCGCGGGCCAACCGCCTGCAAGGGCCGGACGGCCGCGAGCCGAGTTTCGAGAGCGTCCTGCGCACCATGTACGAATCGGGCTTCCGCGGCGACGTCTACACGGCCCCCGCGATGTGGAAGCTCGGGCACGTGGGCGTCTTCCCGAGTTACCCGCTGCCCGCGGGCGTGGGACGCATGCGCGAGGGGAGTTCGTAACGCACCCCGACCGTCAGAGAGGGGCGGGAAGAGTTTCACCGCGAGGGCATAGGTCGGAGGCCCGCCGTGGGGGTGGTGGTGGGGGCACAGAGGGATGCGGCGCGCGGCGGGGTGTTCCCGGGAGTCGCGTTCATGCGTGACGACGGCCCAGCGGAAGATGGCTCGCCCACGCAGAGTGGCGCACCAACGAACCCCGACCGTGAGGGAAGGGCGAGGGTTGAAGTTCGGGCCGATGCGTCGCCCTCCGAGTTCGGGCTGATCGAGGGTGATTGGCTCCGCATCGACCCGCCGGGGCTCCGTGGCGAGACCTCGGCGCTGTTCGTGCTGGGCGTGGTGTTGGCCGTTGCTGTCGGCGCCGCGTTCGCTCCGCTGCTCATCTGGGTGGCCCTGCTTCTGCTGTGCGTCGCTCTGGTGGCGATCGCGGTCAACAGGGTCAGTTACCGCCGTGATCTGCACCGCCTCATCGCCGCCACGCCGGACGACGTTGCATCGCAAGCCGGCCTTGCGTGGCACACCGGGCCGCGACGATGGGGCCGCCGTGGGTTTGACACGGCGGGCTGGCTGAAGTTGTCCGGCCCGCACGGGCCGCGGGTGCTGTTCGTGAACACCGCGCCGGCGTGCGTGCCGCTGCCCGATGACATCCACGAGGAAGCCGACATCGCGGCCCGCCGTCCCCTGGCCACGGCAGAAAAGCACCACTTGATGGTGGTCATCGGCGTGTTCTCGTTGATCGCGGCGCTGCAAATGGGGATTCCGCTTCTCCTGGGTCGCCCTCTGCCGATGGGGTCACCGCTGCTGACCACCATCCTCTTTGCTGGTGTGCCGCTGACGGCTCTGTACTGGTTCGGCCTCCTGCCCTTCGCTGTTTCGGCCGCGGTCTGCTCCCCCGGTCGCGTCGAGTGCGCCGGGCTGGGCGGATCGGGTACGTACACGCGCGCCGACAGCGTTCTCGTTGTCGCGGGCGGCTACGCGGGCTGGCTGCACGCCACGCTCCATCGTGCCGACGGGCGATGCCGCACATTCACCTTCAAGGGCGACCTCACCAATCCCGGCCTGCAGCAGTTGCTCGCCCGCTGGTGCCACCCCGCGTATGCCGCGCGGCGGGCTGCCCCGTCGGCGGTGAGAGTGGGCGGGTGACTTCTCCGAGGCGAAGCTGCGAAGAGGGAGCCTCTTGGTTTCCCATTCTCTGCAACTCTCTTCACCCGCCGTGGTGGCCCGTCCGCTGTTCGCGGATGCAGAGGGAACCTCTTGGGTTCCCTCTGCAACTCCCTCCCGCCGTTGGGCATCCACCCAAGCCCGCACGGGCTTGGATGAGACAGCCGGGGGCAGAGCGAATCCGCCGCGGGCGAAGAGCGCCGCCCCCGGAGAGGCCACGCATCCGCGTGCGACCCCGTTGGGGTCGTACAGACAACCAAGCCGCCGCGCGTGTCCGGGGGCGGCAGGGCGGACGCCGTGCGCGTCAGTCACGGGGGCAGTGAGGCCTCTCTCGTGCCACCGATCGCAGATTCGCCGAAGTGAACCGTCGCTATGGACGGTCGGTGCGAGCGGTGGGCGGGCACCGACCGCTCAAGGCAGCGGTCGGTGGCACGGCCGATCAGCGCTCGGTGCCACCTGCCTTCATTCGACGGACTTGCACGACAAGCCCCGCCGTGCCACCGGCGCGAATACCTTGCACTGTGGACTTGATACACAGCACTGGGTACCATGTCGGTAAGACTTGCGGAGGTTTGCCATGTACACACGGTTCCTCACGCACGCTTTACTTGCCTCGGCGTTCCTGCTAACCGGGTGCAATGCGGTGTCTTCAAACAAGGCTTCCACTTCCGCATCAGCGCTCGCGAGCGCGCCTCCCGAATGCCCACCGGATACCATTCGTCTCTTCCGTGCCTCGAACTGGACGAGCGACGAAGAGCGCGTGAGCGGAGTTTCGAGCAAGCCGCTCGGCGCGTTGATCGCGTTGAGGCCGGACATGACGGAATCGGTGAGTTCGCTCGTCTGGAATCTTCCTCCGGGGGTCTTCGTCGTCCTCTACGAGAATCGCGATGGGTCCGGCAGTCAGCAGTGGCTTAAGGGCAGTGGCAACTACCCGAACCTGAAGGCACTTTCGTTCAACGATGAGTGTACCTGTTGGGGTCGTTTCGACGTGTGGACCTCTCCTCGCCCTATCGCGGCGTACGGGCTCATGGGGGATCTCCCCGTCGGAACGGTGGAGTTCTGGCAGGACAGGGAGTTCCGGGGCGAATCGAGACGGGTGAACGTCAACGACATCGCTGCCGACGGCATCATGTATTCGATCAGAGACATGGGGAACGTTGATTTCGGCATCACCGGCCTTCGGTGGAACTTACCACCCGGCAAGGTGCTCGTGATCTCGGAGTCGAAGTTCCATAATGCCTGCGATGCCGAAACGGCGCTTTGGGGCAAGGGTCAGGTCGAGTTGTGCTCGCGCCTTGGCTTGGGTAATGACGATGCCAAAACGATGGGATTGGTCTGGGTGCCAAAGCCGTAGGTGGCCAAGGCGGATGGCACTGAAGCCCTTCTCGTGCCTCCGAAGTCGACGCCGCGGCGACTTCGGTGCCCAAGGCATGAACACCACTGAAGATCGGTCAGGGCACCGACTTCAGCAGCACGGGAGGCGGAGACGCGGGCACAAGACTTCGGTGCCACCTGCCCCCACCTCAAGCCGCGGCACTCGCAGGGGCGATGCTGGCGTGCTGGAATGCTGCCCGAACGACATCAGCACACGAGAGGTCATGTGGGTTGGATGCCTGATCGGCAAGCGGGTGGCCGAGCCGATCGTTCACTCGCTTGGCAAACGCGGCATCCCATTTGTAGCGGCTGGATAGGAGGCGCGCCGCAGTTGGGCACCAGTCGGGGCTGCCAACGCCAAGGTACTCCAAGTTGCGGACGTGAAAGCCGAAACCAAGGAACGCCACGACGCTGGCACTCTTTAGCCACGACTTAACCAGTCTCTGCTCATCTTGCGGGAGCGGGCCAGACAGGCGAACACCCTCGGGCGCCACAAGGCGAATCGTCTGGGCAGATGCTTGCACCCTCGACAGCCAGCCCTCTCTGCCAGATCCGTCGGTCTGCAGATAGTGTTCCCAGTTGCTCTGCAACTGTCCGTAGACGTGCTTGATGAAGGGTGCGCCGCACGCGTTTGTCGCAGCCTGCGTTTCAGTCATTCCATCCTCCGAATGCGCCCAGCAGAGCGTCGCAAGGCGCCATTCTAAGGAGTGCTCGTAGTTGAACGTGATGACTTTCACGCGCGGATCGCCCACCACATGAGAATTGAAGCCGCCCAAGCGGTAGAGCTCATGAACCCAGTCCTTCTGCCGTTCCTCCGGCGAGGATCTGCCCCTGACGTACTGATCCTCAAGGTCGAGCATCGTGTAGGCAACCGCCAGCTCCAGCATTTCCGATGACGCTCGCCCACTGGTCCTCCCAAAGTACTCGTCGACCGATGAACAGCCGGACCTGCGAAAGCGTTCGAGCGCGGTCTCCAGCAACACGCGGTACCGTTCGCCATCGCTGTACTTGTCCAGTGCTTCGAGCACGCCGCCTTCATTGCACCACTGACTGATCTCGCCAACGCGATTCGCGATCACGGCCGGAAGGTCTTCGCCGCGCGGGAATCTCTCAGGCGACGCGCCGGCACCGATTACGAACACGATGTTGGTTGGGGGCATGGGGAGCAGCATATGTGCTCCAACCGCGCGCCGACCGCTCGCGCTTCCGGGCGCGTCGATGACCGTGTCCTGACCGCCGCGTCATGCCCGCCGCTGCACGATCATCCGCCCGAGCACGGATGATCGCGGCACATGGCCGTGTCCGCTCTCCCCTACTTCACAATCCGCACCGTGCTCACGCGCTCGATCAGCACTTCGTAGATCAGGGCCACATCGTCCGCGTTCATGCGCACGCAGCCCATGCTCATCGACTTGCCGATGCTCGACGGGTCGACCGTGCCGTGCAGGCCGTAGCCGGTGAACTTGCGGGTGCTGTCGTCCACGCCGTCGAGCCCCAGCCAGTGCTCGCCGATGGGGTTCTTGGGGTTGTCGGCCTCGAACACCTCGCTGGTGCGCGGGTTCACCCAGCGCGGGTTGGTGAGCTTGCTCTTGGGGCGGATGACGAACGCGCCCTCGGGCGTGCCATTGCTCTCGCCCAGCCCGACGGGGAAGGAGCGGATGAACGTCCAGCTCGGGTCCTGGCCGTCGGGCCCCATCTCGCGAGCCAGTGAGCCACCCGCACCGCTCGCGCCCCCTGCACCTCCAGCGGGCAGCGGGTCGCCCATGTACAGATCCAGCCGGTAGTCGCTCTTGTGCACGATGGCGTGGAAGGGCTGCCGCACCACCTTGATCTTCTGCCCGATCCGCAGCGAGCTGGGGTTCGTGATCTTGTTGATCCGCTGGATGAAGCGCCAATCCACCGGCAGGCCCTGCTTGCGCGTGAGCGTGACGAGCGAGTCGCCCGAGGCGATCGTGTAGACATCCGTCAGCGGGTCGCCCTTGCTGACGGCGGGCGAGAAGAGGAGCGTCTCGTTCACCACGGCGATCTGCGAGCGCAGGGCCTTGCGCTCCTCCGCGGGCAGCAGGCTCTCTAGCAGCGCGCTGTTGAGCAGCGTGCGGGCCTCCAGCGGCTTGTTGGCCGCGAGGGCGCGGCCGGCCTCGTCCACCTTCGCCCGCACCGCGTTCAGGGCCACCTCTTGCGGGCTGGGCGGCGGCGCCGCCGCACCGGGGGAGCCCGCGGGGGTGTTGGGCGTGAGGGGCGCGGGTGTCTGCGCCCCGTCCGCCGGCAGCGGACGGCTCGTGCCCGGTTGGGGTGTGCTGCCCGGGGCGGGCTGCGTGGGTGCGCTCGGCGAGCGCGGGTTCTCGCCCGCGGGGTTCACGTTGGGCGTCGTGGAGGGCGCGGGCACGAGCGTGCCGCCACCAGTGCCGCCACCCGCCGCGGGCTTGCCGGTTTCGATCTGCCGGGGTTGTGCGGGCGTGCTCGGCGCGGGCTGAGCCGCGGCGGTGTCGGCCGCGTGGGCCGTCCGGGGCGTGGTGCCGCCGCCAAACTTCCAGATGCCGATCAGGCCCAGGCCCGCCACCAGGAACGCGCCGCCCACCAGGCCCACGCGGGCGCCCAGATTGCCCAGCGGGCCGCGTGCCCGGGCGGTGCGGTCGATGCGGATATCGGAGCGGGGCGACTGCGACGAAAGGGCCATGCGTTCATCCTTGAAGCGGGCGGAGCGGGGAGGGTTCGCGGGGTGCGAACTCGGAGCGGGTATCGACCAACGAGCGGGCCGCGGCACAGCGTCGCGGGGGTGGATTCGCGAGAACGAACGGGGCGATTATTGCCGCGCGGAGCGGGCGTGCAGTTCCAGTTCGGTGGCGACAATGTCCACGCGCACGTCGTGGGCGGCGCGGGGCACGTCGACCACGAGTTGCACGCCGAAGCCCACGCCGATCTTCACGGCGCGAAAGCCGGGAGTTGCGAGGAGACGGTCATAGAAACCCCCGCCCCGCCCGAGGCGGCCGCCGGCGCGGTCGAAGGCGAGGCCGGGGATGAGGGCCGCGTCGATGAGCGCGGGGTCGATGGCCGGCAGATCCGGGCGGGGCGAGCGCACCGCGTGACGATCGGGCAGCAGGTCGGCGTTGAAGTCGGTGATGGGCACGGCTTCGAGGCGGCGGTTAGGCCAGTCGACGCGCGGCACGCACACACGCACGCCGCACTCGAGGGCGACCATCGCGGCGGGCGTGCAGTTGAGTTCATCGGGCAGGGGGGCGTAGACGAGCACGGTCTTGGCAGAGTTCCACGCGGGCGCCTCGGCGACCTTGCGGCAGGCGTTGCCCGACATCCACCAGGCATCCTCGGGCTTGATGGCGGCGAGCGAGGCACGCATGGATGCGCGCAGCGCGGCCTTGGCGTCGTGCAGCGGATCGGGCGATGACGGCGCTGGCCGGGGGGCGGGCATGGAGCGGAGCGTATCGCCGCGCGTGCGGGGTCCACGGGAATGGAAGCGGCACCCATTGCGGGTGCCGCGTGGAGCAACCCAGACAGAGTTCGCGTGTCCGTCTCAGCGCCGGCGGCGGGCCGCGCACACGCCGGCCATGGCCAGCAGAGCGCCGGCGCCGGGCGTGGGCACAAGCGTCAGGAACCCGCGGATCTCGCCGCCTGGGAAGAGCGTGGTGTGGACGTTCACATAGGCGGTGCCGGCGGCGATGCTGTTGAACAGCGCCGCCTCGGCGCCGGCCGTGGTGCCGCCGTTGGCGGTGATGAAGCCCGCGCGATAACTCGACGCCAGCGTCATGTCGAGCGTCAGGTCAAACGAGCCCGAGGTGACACCGACCGGAAAGCCGACGAACGAGGGCGTGGTAGTGGCCACGCTGGCCGTGCCCTCGCCCGCGAGCGCGGTGGGCCCGTGAATGTGGCAGACGGTGGTGCCGGCCAGCAGGCCGGAGAAGTCCACCCGCACGCGCATGGTGTGGGCCATGGCATCGACATCCACGATCGCGAGGCCCGTCGCCGGCGAGGCGTTGGGCGGAGACTCGGCCGGCCCGCTGAGCACGGCTTCGTAGGTGACGACCGCGGCGGGTGCCAGGCCCGCCAACCCCCCCACACCCGCAACAGCGCACACGAACGCCGCGGCACCGCCACGACACAACCACGAACGCTTCTGAGAAGTGGGCATCTGCATTCCTCCTCCGACTCTTTCCTTCGCCCGCCGCGCGCGCGGCGGAGACCAGTGGCAGTATGGGCCACGTTGGGCGGCGGTGCCAGCAATCCGCGGCTGCGCCCGCCATGTTCCGCACTAAACGCGTGCGGAGTACGGTGCGTGTTCGCAGCCGCGCGTGCCGGCGGGGCACCACGCCGGCCGGTGCGGGCTTCAGCCGCCCGCGTCGTGCTTGTGCGCCCGCACCCTGCGGGCCTCCTCCAAGCGCTCGGCCAGCGCCTTCTCCGCGCCGTGCTGGGTGGGGCGGTAGTACCGGCGGTCGATGCCGAGGTACTCCTGCGTGCCGATCATGCCCAGCGTGTCGGACGGCGTTCCCGCGTCGTGGGTGTACTGGTAGTTTCGCCCTCGCGGAGGCTCGGGGCTTGCTTCGGGGCCGCTGGCCGTTTCCGCGGCCTTGCGCACGTAACCATCCTTGATGTGGCGGGGCACGGCAACCGTGCGCCCCTCGCGCACGTCTTTGAGGGCCTCGTCTATCGCCACGTAGCTCGCGTTGCTCTTGGGGGCGAGCGCGAGGTAGGTGGCGCACTGGGCCAGGGTGATGCGGGCCTCGGGCAGGCCGATGCGTTCCACCAGGCTCCACGCCGCGTCGGCCACCATGATGGCGCGCGGGTCGGCGTTGCCGATGTCTTCGCTGGCGAGGATCGCCATGCGGCGGGCGATGAAGCGCGGGTCTTCGCCGCCCTCGAGCATGCGCGCGATCCAGTAGAGCGCGGCATCGGGGTCGCCGGCCCGCAGACTCTTGATCATGGCGCTGATGGCGTCGTAGTGCTCGTCGCCGGTGCCGTCGTAGACGGCGAGCTTCTGCTGGATGCTGTCTTCGGCGGCGGCGCGGTCGATGTGGAGGCAGGAAGTGGCAGCGTGGCGTGCCCCCTCCGCCTCGCTGCGCGAGGCACCTCCCCCAGAAGGGGAGGTGCCGTGCGATGACGTTGCTTGCCCGCTGAGCACGGCCACTTCGAGGGCCCCGAGTGCCCGGCGGGCGTCGCCGTCGCTCTTGACGGCCCAGACGCGCAGGGCATCGTCGTCCACGCGCAGGTTGAGCGTGCCGTAGCCGCGCTCGCGGTCGGCGACGGCGCGGCGGAGCACGCCGATGACGTCATCCTCCGTCAGCGGCTCGAGCCGGAAGAGCGTGGAGCGCGAGATGAGGGCCGAGTTGATGGCGAAGAGCGGGTTCTCGGTGGTGGCGCCGATGAGCGTGATCACGCCGCGCTCGACGTCGCCCAGCAGCACGTCTTGCTGACTCCGGCTGAAGCGGTGGATCTCGTCGAGGAAGAGCACGGTGCGCTTCTGCTCGAGGGCCAGGCGCTCGGCGGCCTGCTCGAGGATGGTGCGGATGCGGGCCACGCCGGCCTGGGCCGCGTTCTCGCGCTCGAAGTGCCGGTTGGTGGCGCGGGCGATGACCTCGGCCAGCGTGGTCTTGCCGGTGCCGGGCGGGCCGAAGAAGATGAGGCTGGTGAGTTGGTCGGCCGCGATCATGCGCCGCAGCAGTTTGCCCTCGGCGAGGATGTGCCCCTGCCCGGCGAACTCATTGAGCGTGCGCGGCCGCATGCGCACGGCCAGAGGCTCGGCCCTTTTCAGGCGCTCGGCCCGGCGTTGTGCCCACAGGTCGGCCACGGGCCATGCTACGCGGTGTTGGCAGAAAGACGCGAAGAAACGAAGGAAGACAGAACCCGGCGGCTGATCCGCTCAGGGTGGTTCGCGCCTTCGCGTGTTTGTGCAGGTCTGGCCGCTCAGTTCCGCGAGTCGCGGATCCGCCGCCAACTCTCGGGGGGCTTGCCGTCGGCGTACTCCCAGACGGTGACGGGCAGTTTCTTCACGCCCCACTTGCGGGCGGCCTCGTGCGTGGGAAAGAGCACGTCGAGCCGGCGGCCCTTGATGGCTCCGCCGCGGTCGAGCACGGGGACG
The DNA here is from genome assembly GCA_964590885.1 of uncultured Phycisphaeraceae bacterium. GTDB lineage: Bacteria > Planctomycetota > Phycisphaerae > Phycisphaerales > UBA1924 > JAEUIX01. The sequence continues at coordinate 9,368 of CAZPWW010000033.1, read as the reverse complement.
ATGCGGTCGCTGTCGTAGCCGGGGATCGAGATCATGGACCCCAGGGGCAGGATGCGCGTGTCGGCCGCCACCAGTTTGTGGGCGTTGGTCTCCACGGCGTGCAGGCTGGCCGTGATGCCGTCGGCCGAGTCGCCGCAGGAGCGGCTGTCGGGGGAATAGGCCGTCACGGTCATCCAGATTGTCTTGGCGGGGCGGGCCGGCCGGCCGTTGAACCAGCGCAGGCTGGTGTCGGCGTGCAGGCCGGCACCCAGACGGGCGGGGCCCTCGTTGGCGGGGGCACCCACCTCAGCCACATCGCGGTCGGCCAACGGGTCATCCACCTGAATCTGCCCGACCGGGCCGCTCGACGGCGTGCCGGCGATCCCTTCGACCATGGCCAGGGCCGGCGATCCGGACCGGGCCGTGAGTTCCTTGGTGATCACCGCAGAGGCCGACACCACCAGCAGCACGGCCGCAAGGGCCAGCGCCTCCGCCCGGGCCACGCGCGGCACGGCCACCCCGGCGGCGGCCGCGGGGTGCGGGGGGTGGGCACGGGCGTAGACAGCGAGGGGGTTCACCGTGGGCTTCTTTGGGGAGGTGATTTGTATGCTTGCATTCACTATCGGGCAACTCCTTACCATACTACTCCCGAACGTCGGTCCGAACCTACCCGATTCTGCACCCTTCACCACTGGCTCACTGACTGCGTCTTGTCAGTCGCCCTGTCCGATAGCCAGATTCGCAGCCCGGTTTCGTGCCGGCCTGATTTCGCCCACACGTGGCGGCCGATTCACGCGCGTGCGGAGCGCAAGTGCTTGTCATGTTTACAGTTACGGACGTCATTGGTTCCTTGGTGCTGGGCTTGGCCGCGGGCCTGCTCGGTGGTTTGGCGGGCGTGGGCGGCTCGATTCTGATTCTGCCGGGCCTCGGGATGCTGTTTGGGTACCACTCCGCCAACACCCACCACGGGTACATGGCCGCGGCGATGACGGTGAACCTGGTGGTGGCTGTGCCCGCCGCGCTGCGCCACCACCGGCACAAGGCCGTGCGCACCGACCTCTTGCCGGCCATGCTGCTAGCGACGGGGGTGGCGGTGGCGGCCGGGGTGCTGGCGAGCAACGCACTGCCGGGGTGGCAACTGCAGGTGGTTCTCGCGGCGGCCCTTGTGGCTTTCGCCGGGCAGACCCTGTGGAAGGCGCTGCGCCGCGCCCCCGACCACCCGCCCGGAGCGGAGCGCACTGGCCGGGGCCGTATCGCCGCGTGCGGAGTGGCGGGGGGGTTTCCGGCGGGGCTTCTGGGGCTGGGCGGGGGCATCATCAACGTGCCCCTGTTCCAGGCCCTGCTGCGGCTGCCGCTGCGGCCGGCCATCGCCACGAGTTCGGCCCTGATTTGCCTGACCGCGCCGATCGGGGCGGGGCTGAAGATGGTGAGCCTGCACGGGTTGGGCGAGTCGTGGGTGCGGGCCTTGATTCTCGCCGCGGCGATGGCGCCGGGGGCGGTGGTTGGGGCGCGGGCGGGGGCATCACTCACGCACCGGCTGCCGCTGGCGTGGGTGCGCGGCGTGATCGCCGTGATCCTGCTGTTCGCGTCGTGGCGGCTGGCCGCGGCGGGCGGGCGGATGGGCGGCTGGTGGTAACGTGAGCCGCGGAGCACCTGCAACGGGGTGGTGGCCGTAGGAAATCCGCCGGTATTTCGCGCTGGTGGCAGCACTGCGGGCCGCGGACAGTGGCGTGCGATCGGGCGTGGAGTATGTTCGTATAGCGGGGCCGCGAGCCTTGCTCGGAGTAGACAACATGAACGCACGCAGCGCCCTCTGTGCCCTTGCTTGCCTGCTGGCGGTCTCGGTGGCCCGCGCCGGCCCGGGTCCCTTTGCGGTGGACCCATCGTTCACCTATCAGGGTGTGCTGACCGACGGGGGTGTGGCCGCGAACGGCACCTACGACGTGACGGCCCGCATGTACGACCTGTTGGTGGGCGGGGCGCAGATCGGCAGTTCGTTCTGCGCCAACGACGTTGCCGTTGTGGGCGGGTTGTTCACACTGACCGTCACGATCGGACCCTCGGACCTGTTCGACGGCATCCAGCGGTTCATCGAGATTTCCGTGCGACCCGACAGCGGGGCCGACTGCGCGGATGCCGGCGGCTACATCACGCTGCTCCCGCGCCAGGGGGTGCTGGCGAACCCGTACGCGCTGTATGCGCTGAACGCCGGCAAACTCGGGGGCCAGGCGGCCAGCGCCTACCTGCTGAACGTGGCGCCCGTGGCGGTCACGGGCGTGGTGCCGGCGTCGGGGGCGATCGCCGGCACCAACAGCGCGCCGGACGCGGACTCGGCGGGCGTCTCCGGTGAGGCCACGGCGATTGAAGGGCCGACCGTGGGTGTGCGTGGTGCATCGCTCAGCGTGGGCGGCACCGGTGTCGAGGGCGTGGCGACGGCCATCGAGGGATTCGGCAGGGGCGGCGCGTTCACGGCTCACGGCCGGTTCGGCACGGGCGTGTTTGGCGCGGCACACGCCCTGGATGGTTCGGCCACGGGTGTCCGGGGTGAAGTGAGCGGCCCGCTGAGCGTGGGGGTCTCGGGCACCGCCCACGCCACAACCGGAGGGGCGACCGGCGTGGAGGGTGTCTCGCACAGCCCCGATGGGGCGGGTGTCAGCGGGAGTGCCGTGGCTGCCACAGGCGACCCCACCGGCGTGCTCGGCAGCGTACACGGTGTGTCGGGCGCGGCGGTCAGGGGTGTCGCTGTGCGCGAGCAGGGCAGCTCCGCGCGGGGCGGAGAGTTTCGGGCCTTCGGGGACGGGGGCACGGCGTTGGTGGCGGAAGCCGTCAGCACGCTCGGCGCACCCCGCGCTGTGGACGCGACCGTGCATGCTCCCAACAGCACCGCCATCCGGGGCACGGCCAACAGCGTCACCGGCTTCACGCACGGCGTGTTGGGGCTTACCGCGAGCGTTGACGGGGCTGGCGTGCAGGGGCAGGCCCTCGCCGCAACGGGGGTCACGCGGGGCGTGCGGGGCATCAGCGCCAGCAACGCCGGCATCGGCGTCGGGGCGCTGGCGACGGCCGCGACTGGTGCCACTCGCGGCGTGTTCGCCACCAGCCAGAGCACGCAGGGCATCGGCGTGATCGGCCTCGCTTCCGCCACTTCAGGGGCCACCATCGGCGTGCAGGGAGAGAGTTCCAGCCCGCTGGGCGTTGGCGTGCGCGGCGTAACGCCGAATGGCGGCATCGGTGTGCAGGGCGAGACCACCACGCCCGACGGCTTCGGGGTCTTCGCCATCGGGCGGCTCGGCTCGACGGGGCCCAAGCCCTTCCGCATCGACCACCCCGACGACCCGGCGGGGAGGTACCTGCTGCACTACGCGGCGGAGAGCCCGGAGGTGATCAACTTTTATTCGGGCAACGCCACGCTGGACGCGGCGGGCGGGGCGGTGGTGGAGCTGCCGCGCTACTTTGCGCGGATCAACGCCGATCCGCGCTACCAACTCACGCCCATCGGCTCGGCCATGCCCGGGCTGCATGTGGCAGAGGAGGTGAGCGCCGCGCTGCTGGCCGGGGGCACGGACACGCCCACGAGCGAATCGACTCCGACCTGCACGTTCCGCATCGCCGGCGGCACGCCGGGGGGGCGGGTCTCGTGGGAGGTGAAGGCGCTGCGCAACGACCGCTGGATGCAGGTGTACGGGGCCGAGGTCGAGGTGGCCAAGCGCGACGGCGAGCGCGGCACCTTCTTGCACCCCGAGTTGCAGCGCGGCGCAACGCCAACGGCCCGCACGGGCACGCGAGAGCAACCCTGACCACCTGGCTCGTGGGCTGTTGGAAGGGCCTACTTGCCCAGCAGTTCGTTGACCACGTTGTCGGCACCGTAGATCACGCGCATGGTCTCGATCATGCCCCGGGCATCGACCACGACGGCGCGGTTGACGCGCTCGTCAAAGTAGAACGCGCCGGGCAGGCTGTGCAGGTTGCCGTCGAAGACCAGGCCCACGACCTCGCCGGCCTTGTTGATGACCGGGCTGCCCGAGTTGCCGCCGATGATGTCGGCCGTGCAGACGAAGTTGAAGGGCGTGCTCAGGTTGAGTTTGCCCTTGTTCTTCATCCAACTCTCGGGCAGCGCGAACTCTTTCTGCCCCTTGCGGGCCTCGGCCCGCTCGAAGGTGCCGCCCAGTGTGGTGAAGGCGGGCACGTCGGTGCCGCCCTCGTTCCAACCCTTCACGGCCCCGTACGACAGGCGGAGTGTGCCGGTGGCGTCGGGGTAGGTGCTCTCGCCCTCGATGGCGAAGCGGGCCTTGGCGATGCGGCCGTAGGCGTCGCGCTCCACGGCATCGAAGGTGTCCTCGGCGGTCTTGCGGGCCGCGCGATAGTCCGCGTCGAGGAGCTTGGCGAAGGCGATCATGGTGTCGTCGGCGGAGTCGACGGCGTCGCGCCCGCCCTCGGCGAGTTTCTTGCGGAAGGAGACGTCCTTGAGTTTGGTGCCCGCGACGAGTTCGGCGGCCCGCTCGGTGGGGCTCTTGCCCGCCAGCACCTTCACCACCAGCGGGTCGTCGGCACCGAGCTGCTCGGCCATGAGCGAGAGGTTGGAGGCGATGCCGTGCCGCTCGAGTTCGTCGTAGATCGGGGCGGTGGAGAAGAGCCGCACTCTGAGGCTGGGCAGGCCGGCGTCGGCGTACTCGCGCAGGCGCTCGCCGTTGGGTTTGGGCAGTTCGTCGGCCATCATCACCAGCGTGCGTGCGGCCCCGAACAGGCTCCCGCCCACGCCGCGGTTGAGGAGCCCGTGGCGGACGTGCCAGGCCTTGCGTGCGGCGGCCGCGGCTGAGATCTTGTCCCACGCGTCGCCCACGCTCTTCTGCCACTCGGGGTTGGCGGCCACGGCCTTGCGCAGGGCCGCTTCGGCGTCAGCCTTGGCCTTCATGGGGGCGGGGTCGAGCAGGCCGGCGTACTGGCCCATGATCGCCTTGCGGCTGTTGGCGATGCCGTAGAACTCGTCGGAGCCGATGCGGGCGTTCTCGGCGTTTCGGTTCATGAAGGCCTGGATGCGCTGCTCGGCCCGCCACAGACCGGCGAGGCGGGTGGTGTGGTCGGTGTCGCGCACGAACTTGAGGTGGTCCATCGTCAGTTGGCGCTGCGTGCGCCCGGGGTGGCCCACGATGAAGACCAGGTCGTTCTCCGCCGCGCCCGCGGCCGACCACTTCAGGTAGTGCTCGGGGCGCACGGGCTTGTCGTTCTCGTAGACGCGGAGGAACGTGCAGTCGAGGTTGAAGCGGGGGTACTCGAAATTGTCGGTGTCGCCGCCGAAGAAGGCGGCTGCGTGCTCGGGGGCGAAGACCAGCCGCACGTCGGTGAAGCGCTTGTAGCCGTAGAGGTGGTACTTGCCGCCGGCGTAGAGCGTGACCACGCTGTAGGTGTTGCCGTCGGCGCCGCGTTCCTTCTCCATCGCGCCCATGGCGGCGCGGCGTGCGGCGTTGGCCGCGGCGGGGGCCATGTCGGGCTTGGCGGCGGCGTTGATGGCGTCGGTTACGTCCTCGATGGTCCAGAGGACGCGCACCTCGGTGCCGGGGCACTTGAGTTCGTCGGCCATCGTCCTGGCCAGGAAGCCGTTCTTCATCAGATCGCGCTCGGCCGTGGAGAGCTCGGCGATCATGTCGGAGGCGACGTGGTGGTTGGTCATCAAGAGGCCGTTGGCGGAGACGAAGGAGCCCGAGGCGCCGATGCGCACGGCGGCCCGTTGCACGTGCAGCAGCCACTCGGGTGTGGGCTCGAAGTTGTAGCGTTCCTTCAGTTGCTTGCGGGGCGGGTTGTTCAGCAGCCACATGCCCTCATCGGCGCCGGCGGGCGTGGCCAGACCGGCGGCCAGCACCAGCGCGGCAACGGAGGCGAAGACGCCGAAACGACGGGCGGGGGCAAACTTCACGGGGAACCTCCGAAGAAGGTGGGGACAAGTCAGCGGCCGGCGGCGCGGGCGCGCCGCACAGGCAAGTCTACCGGCCCGGAGCGTGCGGGCGGCGTTCCCGGGGTGCGGGGGGCAAGCCGGGCACTCCGGATAGGATGGGCAACCATGATCTCCGTGGTCTGCGATGCGTGCGAGCGGCCCTTCACCGTGCCCGACGACAAGGGCGGCGGCAAGGCCCCCTGCCCGCGCTGCGGGGATATCAAACTCATTCCCGGTACGGGCGGCCCGGCGACCGGACCCGGACCGAGCGCGGCGGTGTCGGGGCCGAGGGGTGCGGTCTCCGATCGTGCCGCGGCGCTGGGCCTGCCGGCGCGCGACGGCCCCGAGCTGGAGGTGATGCGGGTGCGCGGCTCCACGGCCCGGGTGCGCCCGGTGGCGTTCGGGCTGAACCTGCTGGTGCTGGTGGGCGCTCTGGCTGGCAGCGTGGTGCTGGCGCTGAACCCCGCCACGCTGCCTTTTGCGATCGGCACGCTGGTGCTGGCGCTGGTGTGCGGGTTTGTCTGGGCCCGCTGGGCGATTCTGGCGCGGTCCGAGCGGCTCACGATCACGACCAAGCGGGTGGTGTTCGCACGCGGCATCTTGAGCAAGAGCACGATCGAGATGCTACACCGCACGCTGCAGGACATCGAGGTGGAGCAGACCTTCACCGATCGCCTGCTGGGGATCGGCACGCTCAGCATCTCCAACGCCGGGCAGGAGGACGACGAGATCGTGATGCGGGCCGTGCGCAACCCCTACCGGGTGCGCGAGGTGATCGACGCGTATCGCGCCCTGTAGCGCGCGGGCCGGGGGCGGTGTCAACCATTCACTGTGCCCGCCGCGCCCCAGCCACGCCCGCCCGCCGAACCCCAGTGCCTGCCCGATGCGGATGCGATCATCGAGGCCTGCGCCCGCGGCCTGCGGGCCGAGGAGAACCGCTGGCTGGTCGAGCAGTCGGCCCGCGGGCTCGACTCCTTGAGCGAGGTCGAAGTCCACCCCGTGCTGGCGGCCGGGCTGAGCGCGGCGGGCTTGGGCGTGCTGCGCGAGCAGCCCTACCCCGCGGAATGGCGCGGCAGGCAGGGGCGGCGCAAGCCTCTGCCCGACGACACCGACCGTCGGCGGTGCGACCTGGTGATCTTGGCGCGGCCGCGGCTGAGGCTGCGAGACGGGCTGGCGAGCGCGCGGGCGGTGGAGGCGGACCGGACGGCGGCGGCGGGAACGTTGTTTGCGCCGCTGGGGCCCGAGCCGCTCTCGGCGACGACACCCGCGGCGGTGGAGCCGGAGGACGCGTATTGGCTGGAGGTGAAGGTGGTGGGCCAGCACGCCTTCTGCGAGGGCGTGCCGGGGGCCAACCCGGCCTATGCGAGCGAGTTGGTGCGGGGTGTGGGGGGCGACATCCGCAAACTGCGCGACGACGCCGCGATCGTGCGCTGCGGCGTGCTGCTGGTGCTGCTGGTGGCCGATGGCCGGGTGGCCGATCACGACGTGGCGGCCCTGGCCCATGCCTGTCTGGACAAGAACCTGCCTATCCGGTCGCCGCGCACGAGGCGGGTGCCGATCACGGATCGGATCGGCAACGGGGTGTGCGAGGTGTGCCTGATCGAGGTGGCGAAGTGAGCGGGAGAGGACGCGGGTCAAGGGCGGGCGCGGCGGGTGCCGATACAGGGGGTGTGTCTCCCGACGTGCGGGCCATCTTGCGCCTCGAAGTGCCGGTGATCGTGGTGCTGGGGAGGCGCACCCTGCGTCTGGGCGAGGTGACGTCGCTGGCGGTGGGGGCGATCGTCGAACTTCCCAAGAACGCCGACGACGAGCTCGAGTTGTGCGTGAACAACAAGGTGGTGGGCACGGGACGGGCGGTAAAGGTGGGCGAGAACTTCGGCATCCGTATCAACTTCATCGGCGACGTGCGGCAGCGGATCGCGGCGATGGGGGGCGGGGGCGCTGTCGGCGGCGACGCGGCGGTGAGCGCGGGCGGCGACCCGGCGGCCGCCGCGCCAGCGCGTGCGGAGGCCGCCGAACTGGTGGCCCGAGCCGCGTAGGCTGTTTCAGGCGGCGTGCGCCAAGGGCGTGGCCAGGGGCAGGGCGGTCAGGCGGCGCATCTCGTCCATCACGCGGGCCTGGCTGATGGGCAGGGTGATCTGCCTGAGGGCCCGCTGGCCGAGCATGCCCTCGTTGAAGAGGCAGGCCTTGGAGTTGCCCACGACGAGCACGGGCAGGTGCGGCGCGTGCGCGAGTGTGGCGGAGAGCGCGGCTGTCGCGTCGGCCAGCAGGCGCATGGCGTGGGCCTTTTCGGTGGGCGCGGCCACGCGCAGGGTGATCAGGTTGGGTTGCTCCGGGGGCGCGTCGCCGTACAGGGTCCGCACGAGCAGGCCGAGCGGGTCGGACTCGGGCTGGGGCGCCAGCGGGAGCGGGCGGGCATCGCCCAGCCGGGCCCGGACCGTGTCGGCGTAGGTGTCGGCCGGCGGGCCGGCCCGCATGAGCATGTTGGTGCGCAGGTCGGCGAGTTCGTCGGCGCCGCGCCGGCAGATGCCCGCGAGGGCCGGGGGCGAGAGGCGCAGGTGCTCGACGAAGTCGTCGATGGGGTAGAGCACGGCGTTGCCGCTGGTGCCCATGAGCATGGCGTGGGCGAGGCGATTGGCGAGGGCGAGGGGGGCCACGTCGTCGGCCGCGCGGGGCATGGTGGATTTGATGTTGCCCATGCTCAGGTGATGGAGCGAAACGGGGGCGATGAGCGAGGCGGGGAACTTCCAGTGGCGGAGGAGGCGGTCGGTGATGTCGGCGTGGTTCATGAGCAGCAGGCGCGACTCGACCATCTCGAGGGGCAGGCCCAGGCGCTCGGCGGTGTCGATCACCTGCGGGTAGTGCTCGGGCAGTTGCTCGGCGAAGAGCACGCGCCCCAGGTCGTGAAGCAGTCCGGTGGTGAAGAGCGTGTCGCAGGTTTCCTTGGGGCGGCCGGAGGCTTCGGCGATGCGCACGGCCAGCACGCCGCACGCGGCGGCGTGCTCCCAGAACCAGTCGGGGCGGAAGGCGGGTGATGCGGGGACGGACCCGAAGGCGTCGAGGATGGCCACGCTGAGCACGGCCGAGCGGATCTGGTCGAGGCCGATGCGGGCGACGGCGGTTGAGAGGTTGTCGACCGCGTCGCCGCGCGCGTAGAGCGACGAGTTGGCCATCTTGAGCAGGCGGAGCGACAGGGCCTGGTCCTGCCGGATGGCGGAGGCGATGGTCTGCACGCTGCTGCCGGGGCGGTCGAGCAGGCTGAGCACGTGCTGGGCCGCGGGGCGGAGGGCCCGCACGTTGACGGTCTCGGCGAGCATGGTCTCGAGCAGTTCCGAGCGCGCGATCATGGGCTTGAGGGTCTTGAGCAGTTCCATGCCGCGCTCGATGGAGATTTCGGCGTGCGGGGGCGGCAGGTCCGGGGGCGACCAGGCCTCGAGGGGGGCGCGGCCGGGCGTGGCGG
>CAZPWW010000032.1:0-25301 GCA_964590885.1 uncultured Phycisphaeraceae bacterium | reverse complement strand
GTAGAGCGATGCTTTCGTAAAGCATAGGTCCAGGGTTCAAATCCCTGAAGTGGCTTTGGCGGCGGCCTTACACTGGGGGTGAGATGGGCCGCGCCGTACTGCTTTTGCACAACGCCGACAAGCCCGAGGTGGCCGCCGCGCTGCCCGAGGTGCGGCAGCTTGTCCAGCGGGCCGGCGGGCGTGTGGTGGCCGAGCAGGTGGCGCTGGTGGATGGGCCGCTCACGGACGGTCGCGGGGCAGATCTGGTGGTGGTGCTGGGGGGCGACGGCACACTGCTGACGCAGGCTCAGCGCTGCCAACCACTCGGCTTGCCGATGCTGGGTGTGAACCTCGGGCACGTGGGGTACCTCGCCGAGTTTGATATGACCGCGCTGCGAGAGCAGGCGGGTGAGTTGTTCTGCTCCAAGCCCCTGCCGCTGGTGGAGCGGGCCATGCTTGCGGCGAGCGTGGTGCGGGCCAGCGCCGCGAGCACGCCGATCGCCCCGTGCACGGGCCTGAACGACTGTGTGGTGACGGCGGGCCCGCCCTATCGCATGATCGCGATCGGGCTGTCGATCGACGGTCAACCGGGACCCACCGTGACGGGCGACGGCCTGATCGTGGCCACGCCGGTGGGCAGCACGGCGTACAACGCCAGCGCGGGAGGGCCGATCATCGCGCCCGACGCCCGGGCCCTGGCGGTTACGCCCATCGCCGCCCATTCGCTCTCCTTCCGGCCGGTGGTGGTGTCGGGCCGGAGCACGGTGGAACTCACGCTCGTGCGGGTCAACCAGCGGCCGGTGCGCGAGAGCGCGGGGGGCATCGGGGGCGTGGGCAGCGAGGGAACATCGCTCGTGGTGGATGGTCAGATCGTGGCGCGGCTCGAGCAGGGCGACCGGGTCACGATCCGGCTGGCCGAGGCCCCGCTGCGCTTCGTGAAGAACCCGCGCTCGCACTACTGGCAGACGCTGATCCGCAAGATGAACTGGGCCACGCCGCCCCAGACGCGTGCTTCGTGACCGCAACGGGTGTCATCGAGACGGGCGTGGCGGTGATCGGCGGGGGCATCGCAGGTCTCTGGACGCTGGCAGCGCTGCGGCGGGCTGGCCACGGGTGCGTGCTGCTCGAGCGCGGCGGGCTGGGGGCGGGTCAGACCATCTGGTCGCAGGGGATCATCCACGGCGGGATCAAGTACGCCCTGGGTGGCGCGGGCACCGAGGCGGCACACGCGATTGCACGCATGCCCGAGGTGTGGAGCGCGTGCCTGGCGGGGCGGGGCGACGTGGACCTGACCGGCGTGCGGCCGCTGAGCCCGGCGCAGGCGCTGTGGACGACGCCGGGTGTGGTGAGCCGCGTGGCGGGCGCCGTTGCCAGCCGCGCGATCCGCACCGATGTCCGGGCCCTCGCCGCGGATGAACGGCCCGTGGCGTTTGCGGGTGCCCCGCGCGGGGTGGATGTGTACGCCGTGGCCGAACCCGTGCTGCCTGTGGCGGAGGTGCTGAGGGCACTCGCCTCCGGGCATGAGGGGGCGATCTACTCGGTCGACGGTGTGGACGCGATCACCGCGGAGGGATCGGGCGTGATGGTTCGCGCGAGGCGGCCGGGCGGCGAGAGCACGACCGTGCGGGCGGGGGTGCTGGTGTTGTGCGCCGGCGCGGCCAACGCCGATCTGGCCGGGCTGGCGGGTCTGCCCGGTGCGGCGGGGTTGATGCAGCGCAGGCCGCTGCACATGGTGATGGCGCGCGGGCCCTTGCCGGAGTTGTTCGGGCACTGCCTCGGGCCTTCAACTGTGCCGCGGCTCACGGTCACGACGGTGGAGGGTGCTGGCTCAAGCGAGCGCACGTGGTTGGTGGGCGGTGCCATTGCGGAGAGCGGTGTGCCGCGCAACGAGGCGGAGCAGGTGGCGGCGGCGGCGGCGGAGTTGCGCGCGTGCCTGCCGTGGCTCGAGTGGAGCGGGGTGCGGCTGGCGACCGGGCGGGTGGACCGGGCCGAGGGCTGCACCACCACGGGAGCGCGCCCGGATGGGGCGGTGGTGCTGCGGCGCGGCGCCGTTGTGCTGGCGTGGCCGACGAAACTCGCGCTCGCTCCGGTGATGGCGGCCGAGGTTGTCGCCGCGCTCGGTGCCGGCGGCGGCACGCCACGCGGGCCTGGTCCGGCGGACCGTGGCGGGTCAAGGGCGCGGCCGCCGGGTGTTTCGTTGCCGCCGTGGGCGGTTCCGGGCCTGCGGTGGCACGCTGCGTAGGGCGCGGCGTGGGCTGGTTGGGTCCGATACCCTTGCGGGTCGTGCGCCGCGGGCTGCCGCGCAAGCCGGTGCCCCGTTCTTCGTGGAAGCGGCTTCAGGGGCGGCACGCCGCGGATCGACAATGATGGCCATGAGACTTGTGAGCACCCTGCCCATGTTGAGCCCGAACCAAGCCCGAATCCAGAGTTTCCGAGTGGTGCCGGCTCTGCCGCCGGAGTTGCGGCCGCTGCTGGAGGTCGCGCACAACCTGTGGTGGACGTGGAACATCGAGGCAGTCAACCTGTTTGCGCGGCTCGACCGCGACCTGTGGGAGCGCTGCGGGCACAATCCGGTGGTTCTGCTGGGCAGCATTGCGCAGGACAAGTTGGAGCGGGCCGCCAACGACCGGTCGTTCATCCACGCCGTGAACACGATGCACAGCGAGATGACCGCCCACATGAACTCGCGCGGCTGGTACGCCGGCGTGAGCCCGCAACTCACGGAGAGCGGAAAGCCCTTCAAGGTGGCGTATTTCTGCGCCGAGTTCGGGCTCACGGAGTGTTTCCAGATTTACTCGGGGGGCCTGGGCCTGCTCGCGGGCGACCACCTGAAGGCCGCGGCGGAACTGGGTATCCCGCTGGTGGCGGTGGGCCTGCTGTACCGGCGCGGGTACTTCCATCAGTACCTGAATCCCGACGGTTTGCAGCAGGAGACGTACCCGGACCTTGACGCGCCGAACCAGCCGATCCACCGTGTGCTTGATGCCAAGACCAGGCAGCCGCTGCGGGTGAGCGTGGAGTTGCCGGGCCGGACCGTGGGCGTGGGTGTGTGGGTGTGCAACGTGGGGCGTGTGCCGCTCTACCTGCTGGATACGAACCTCCCCGAGAACAGCCGCGAGGACCGGGACATCACGGATCGCCTGTACGGCGGCGACGTGGAGCACCGGATCAAGCAGGAGATGGTCCTGGGCGTGGGGGGCGTGAGGGCGCTCAGGGCGGCCGGCGAGGAGCCGACGGTTTACCACATCAACGAGGGGCACGCGGCGTTTTTGAGCCTGGAGCGGATCGCCACGGCCCGCAAGGGGACGAACCTGACATTTGATCAGGCCCGCGAGGCGGTGGCGTCGGCCCAGGTCTTCACCACGCACACACCGGTGCCGGCGGGCATCGACCGTTTTCCGCCACCCCTGGTGGAGCAGTACACGAACCACATGCTGCCGGGGCTGGCTCTGGACACCGACGGGCTCCTGGCCCTCGGACGCGAGAACACCGCCGACCGCAAGGAGTTCTTCTCCATGGCGGTGATGGCGATCCGCACCAGCCGCTTCTGCAACGGCGTGAGCGCCCTGCACGGGCAGGTGAGCCGGGGGATGTGGAAGAACATGTGGCCGGGCACGCCCGAGCCCGAGATTCCCATCGGGCATGTGACCAACGGTGTGCACGCACGTTCGTGGGTGAGCGGCGAGTTGGTGCGGCTCTACGACCGCTACCTGGGCGAGGAGTGGCACGACTCGCCCCAGGACCCCAAGGTGTGGTCGGCCATCGACGAGATGCCCGACGAGGAACTGTGGGCGGCCCACTGCCGGCGCCGCGAGCACCTGGTGGCGTGGGTGCGGCGCAAGATCCGCTCTCAGTTGAGCGCCCGCGGCGCGGGCGCCGCCGAGATCGACGCTGCCGCGGCGGCCCTCGACACCGACTGCCTCACCATCGGCTTCGCCCGCCGGTTCGCGGAGTACAAGCGCGGCACGCTGCTGTTCCGCGATCAGGAGCGGCTGCACAAACTGCTCACGGGCGACAAGCCCATCCAGTTGCTGATCGCGGGCAAGAGCCACCCGGCCGACGGCGGGGGCAAGCGGCTGATCCGCGAGATCGTGGAGTTCTGCCGGCGCAGCAAGCACGGGATGCGCGTGGTCTTCATCGAGGACTACGACATCCACGTGGCCCGGCGGCTGGTGCAGGGGTGCGACGTGTGGCTCAACACGCCCGTGCGCGGGCTGGAGGCGAGCGGCACCAGCGGCATGAAGGCCGCCATGAACGGGTGCATCCACTGCTCGATCCTCGACGGCTGGTGGGTGGAGGGGTTCAACCCGGAGAGCGGCTTTGCCATCGGGCGGGGCGAGCACTACCCCGACAACGACCCCGACCGCGACGCGATCGAGAGCCGGGCTTTGTACCAGACCATCGAGAGCCAGATCATTCCCGAGTTTTACGATCGGGATGCGGGCGGTGTGCCGCGGCGGTGGGTGGAGCGGATGAAGAAGTGCATCAAGGAACTGGCGCCCTTCTTCAACACGCACCGGCAGCTGGTGGAGTACTCCAAGAAGTACTACTTCCCGGCCCACATCGCCTCGGTGCGCCTTGCGGATTCGGGCGCGGCGGCCGCGAAGGACCTGAGCGACCACATCGACCGCTACCGCCACCTGTGGCATCAGGTGCGCGTGCAGGATGTGCTCACACAGGTGGGCCCCAACAGCACCGTGCCGGTGCGCGGCAAGGTGGAGGTGGGGGCGAAGGTGGCGCTCGGCGACCTCAAGCCGATCGAGGTGCAGGTGCAGTTGTACCACGGCGAGTTGAACTCGCTGGGGGAGTTGACGGACGCTGCGGCGGTGCCGATGGCGTATCAGCGCGATCTGGGGAACGGCCTGCACATGTTCGGCGGGGCGTTTGTGCCGCGCGCGAGCGGGCAGCACGGTTTCAGCGTGCGGGTGCTGCCCAACGACGACCGGCTGGTGACGCCGTTTGTGCCGGGGCTGATCACGTGGGACACGGGTGCGCCGGAGGTGGCGGCCGAGCCGGCGCCGGTGCCCGTGCCGCTGGTGCGTGCGGGCGCGGCGTAGCACGTCAGCGTTTCAGCATCGGCCCCAGGTAGCGACCCGTGTAGCTTTCCTTCACCTTGGCCACCTGTTCTGGCGTGCCCGTGGCCACAATGCGCCCGCCGCCGTCGCCGCCCTCGGGCCCCAGGTCGATGATCCAGTCGGCACACTTGATCACGTCGAGGTTGTGCTCGATGACTACGAGCGTGTTGCCCGCGTCGGCCAGGCGGTTGAGCACGCCCACGAGTTTGCGGATGTCTTCAAAGTGAAGGCCGGTGGTCGGCTCGTCGAGCACGTAGAGCGTGTGCTCTCGGGCGGAGGGTGGTGGCGGGGACCCTCCCCTTGGTCCCCTCCCGGAGGGAGGGGAGATGCCCTGGGTTGATGGGTTCGGCCGGCCGAAGGCGTCGTCCTTGGCGGGCGAGTCGCCGGCCGCGGCGGCGGTGGCCGCGACGATCCCGACACCCTTGGCCAGTTCGGTGGCGAGCTTCACACGCTGGGCCTCGCCGCCGGAGAGTTGGGTGCTGGGCTGGCCGAGGGTGATGTAGTCAAGACCCACGTCGCGCAGGCAGAGCAGGTGGCGGACGATCTTGCCGTGGTTCTCGAAGAATGCGATGCCGGCTTCCACGGTCATGTCGAGCACGTCGGCGATGCTCTTACCGCGGTACTTCACTTCGAGGGTTTCGCGGTTGTAGCGGCGGCCGTCGCAGACCTCGCAGGCGACGTAGACGTCGGGGAGGAAGTGCATCTCGATGCGTTTGAGGCCCTGGCCCTCGCAGGCCTCGCAGCGGCCGCCCCCGTGTTTGGCCGTGACGTTGAAGGAGAAGCGGCCGGGTTTGTAGCCGCGGACCTTGGATTCTTTGGTGTCGGTGAAGACCTTGCGGATGTCGTCGAACATGCCCGTGTAGGTGGCGGGGTTGGAGCGGGGCGTGCGGCCGATGGGGCTCTGATCGACCTCGATGACGCGGTCGACGAACTTGGTGCCCGCGATCTTGTCGTGGGCGCCGGGCATCTCCTTGGTGCCGAGCAGCTCGCGCTTGAGGGCGGCGAGCAGGATGTCGTTGACGAGTGTGCTCTTGCCCGAGCCGCTGACACCGGTGATGCAGACCAGGCCGCCGAGGGGGATGGTCGCGTCGATGGACTTGAGGTTGTTCTGCCGTGCGCCCCTGATGACGACGGCGCGTTTGTCGCTCAGCGTGCGCCGCGCGGCGGGGGCAGGCACCTCGATGCGGCGCGTGCCCGCCAGGTACTTGCCGGTGAGGCTCGCCGGCTCGGCGATGAGGTCGGGGATGGTGCCCTGGGCCACGATGCGGCCCCCGTGCACGCCGGGGCCGGGGCCGACGTCGACCACGTGGTCGGCCCGGCGGATCATGTCCTCGTCGTGCTCGACCACGATCACGGTGTTGCCAATCTCGGTGAGGTGGCGGAGGGTGGCGATGAGGCGGTCGTTGTCGCGCTGGTGCAGGCCGATGGTGGGCTCGTCCAGCACGTAGCAGGCCCCGACCAGGCCGGAGCCCACCTGCGTGGCCAGGCGGATGCGCTGGGCCTCGCCGCCCGAGAGCGTGCTGGTGCGGCGGTCGAGCGAGAGGTACTCGAGCCCAACGCTCGAGAGGAAACGCAGCCGTGCCGCGATCTCCTTCACCACCGGCTCGGCGATCTTGGCCTGCTCGCGCGTGAGGCGCAGGCCCGCGATGAAGTCCGCCGCGTCGCGGATGTTGAGGCGGGTGACACCGGCGACGTTGAGCGTGGCCTGGTCGGAACGCAGGCGCACGCTCAGGCTCTCGATCCGCAGGCGGTCGCCCGTGCAGGTGGGGCAGGTCTTCTCACGCATGAACTGGCCGAGCCATTCGCGCATCCACGCGCTCTCGGTGCGTTCGTACCACGCGCGCAGGCTCTTGGCCACCCCGTCGAAGGCGGCGCCGAAGTCCTTGGCCTGCGCGGGCGTGGTGCCGCTGATCAGGATGGTGCGGAGTTTCTCGCTCAGCGTGCTCACGGGGGCGCTGGGGCTTGCGCCGAAGTCGGCGCAGAAGTGCCGGAGTTTCTTACGAAACACCCGCCCCATGGGCGGGGGCACGCGCCACGGGGCGACGGCCCCTTCGGCCAGGCTCTTCTCAGGTTTAGGGATGATGAGTTCCTCGCTGAACTCCATGATCACGCCCAGCCCGTGGCACTCCGGGCAGGCCCCCTGCGGGGAGTTGAAAGAAAACAGGCGCGGCGACATCTCGCTGAGGGCGCACTGCGGGTGGTCGGCACACGCGAAGCGGTCGCTGAACACGCGGTCAGCCCACTCTTCCGGCTGCTCCTCCACCGCGATGACCACCGTGCCCTCCGCCAGGCGCAGCGCGGCCTCCACGCTCTCCGCCAACCGCTGGCGCGACTCTGCCCCGAGCGCGAGACGGTCGATCACGGCGTCGACGTCGTGCTTCTCGTAGCGGGCGAGTTTCAGGGGGTTCTCGCCGCCCTCCTTGAGCACCTCGCGGATCTCGACGAGCGTGCCGTTGACGCGGGCCCGGCCCCAGCCCTGCTTCTGGAGGTCTTCGATGGTGTCCTTGTGGAAGCCCTTCTGGGCCCGCACCACGGGCGCAAGCACCAGAGCACGTGGCGCGAGCCTCGCCTTCTCGGCTCCGGCCAGCACAGCGTCCACGATCTGCGTGGCGGCCGTGGCCTGGATCGGCTTGCCGCACCGTTCGACAACGGCGCCGTCCTTCTTCACCTTGGTGGGGTGCCAGCAGGTGGGGCTGCCGCAGCGGGCAAATAGCAGGCGCAGGTAGTCGTAGATCTCCGTGCTTGTCGCCACGGTCGAGCGCGGGTTCTGGCCGCCGGAGCGCTGCTCGATGGCGATGGTGGGGGGGAGCCCTTGGATGTCCTCCACGTCGGGCTTCTTGAGTTGGTCAAGAAACTGCCGCGCGTAGGCGGAGAGGCTCTCCATGTACTTGCGCTGGCCCTCGGCGAAGATGGTGTCGAAGGCGAGTGAACTCTTGCCCGAGCCGGAGAGGCCCGTCATCACCACGAGCTTGTCGCGGGGGATGTCCAGGTCGATGTTCTTAAGGTTGTGCTCCTTGGCCCCGCGCACGCGGATGCACTTGGCCGGGTCGGCGGGCGCCGCGGCCGCGGCCTCCACGCGCACCGGCGCACCGCCGCCCAATACGTTGCTCGCACTCGCCACGCCGCTGCCCCTTGTTCGGTACCCGCTCGGTCCTGCGGGCATGGTAGCGGGGTGGGACTCAGCGGCCGCATGCTGCCCGGAATCGGCCCGCGACCGGTGTTTTCTCCGCGTGGCGGCCGGTTTGCCGATGCACCCCCACCGGCGCGGCGGTCGGGCGCGATCGACCGCGCCCGGGCCATCCATCGCCGGAGGCAGGATGCCGCGCTTGAAGACCACGGTCAACCCGACCACCCCCGCGCTCGACCCGCCGCCCGCGCTCACCACGGGTTCGTGCGCCACGCTCACGTTCACCGAGTTGTCGCACCGGCCCGACGCCACGGGCTACCGCATCCTGGACCGCAACCTTGACGCGCTGCGGCGTGCCGACCCTTCGGGGCGGGCCGCGGGGCTGGTGCAATCCGCGGCGGCGCGTGCCGACGTGGCGTGGATCGATACGCCCGTGCGCGCGGCCGACGGCACGCCGTTGCCGACGGGCACGATCACGGAGTGGACCGCGACCGGGGCGGTGGCCCGGTCGCTGGCAAGCCGGCGCGATCCGCTGGCCGAGGCGGCCCGTCTGGCGGATGAGGTGAAGGCCTCCGAGGCGGGTGCCATCGTGGTGGTGGGCTTCGGTCTGGGTTATCACGTGGCCGAACTGGCCCGCCGGGTGCGCAACAACAGCATCATCATGCTCTTCGAGCCTGATGTGGGGCTGATGCGTGCCGCGCTGGAGCGGATCGACCTGAGCGATGCCCTGGCCCAGTGCGTGCTGCGGCTCTTTACCGACGCGGACGACGACGCGGGCATGACAGCCGCGACGCAGGGCATCGAGGGGCTGCTGGCGCTGGGCACGGTGGTGGTGGAGCACCCGGCGAGCGGTCCGCGTCTGGGCACGCAGGGCAAGGCATTCCTCGATCGCTTCACCGGCGTGATGATGGCGGTGCGCACGGCGGTCGTCACGACGATGGTGCAGACCGAGGCCACACTGCGCAACCTGACGCAGAACATCGACCACTACGCGGCGGGCGCGGGGGTGGCGGAACTGGCAGGCGTGCTGTCGGGCCGGCCGGCGATCGTGGTGTCGGCGGGGCCCAGCCTGGCGCGGAATGTGGACCTGCTCGCCCGCCCGGGCGTGCGCGAGCGATTTGCGATCATCGCGACGCAGACCGTGCTCAAGCCGCTCCTGGCGCGGGGCATCCGCCCGCACCTGGTGGTGGCGCTGGATCACCACGAGATCTCCGCGCGGTTCTATGAGGGGCTGACCGCGGCGGCCGTGGAAGGCATCACGCTGGTCATCGAGCCCAAGGTGAACCCGGCCGTGCCCGGCGCCTTCCCGGGCATGATCCGCTGCGCCGCCGACGACTTCCTCGACACCGTGCTGGGGCCCGATCTGGCCCGCACGATGGGCCGTCTGCCGCCCGGGGCCACGGTGGCGCACCTCGCCTATTCGCTGGCACGCCACCTGGCCTGCGACCCGGTGGTGCTCATCGGTCAAGACCTGGGCTTCACCGACGGGCAGTATTACGCCGCAGGGGCAGCGATCCACGACGTGTGGGCGGGCGAACTCAACGACTTCAACACGCTGGAGATGCTGGAGTGGCAGCGCATCGTGCGCATGCGCCCGCACCTGCGGGCGGCCACCGACGCGTACGGACGGCCGATCTACACCGACGAGCAGATGGCGGCGTATCTGCTGCAGTTTCAGGCTCTCTTCCAGGCCGATGCGGAGCGCGGCCTGCTCACGATTGACGCCACCGAGGGGGGCGTGGCCAAGGCCGCGACCATCGCACGCCCCCTGGCCGAGACGCTCGATCTGCTCGGCGGCGGCACGGGCCCCACGGTCGCGGAGTTGCTCCCCGCGGCGTCCGCCTCGGGGGCCGATCGCCGCGCCCGCGTGCGGCTGGTGATCGAGCGGGTGCGTGAGGTGCGGCGGGGCGTGTGGCAGGTGGCGGCGTGCTGCCGCGAGGCCAGGGGTCTGCTCGCCCAGATGCTCGAGCACCACGCCGACCAGTCGCGCGTGAACCGGCTGATCGGGCAGGCCGAGGCTGTGCGCGACCGAGTGAGTGCCATTCAGCCCGCCTTCCGGCTGGTGGAGTGGCTGAACCAGACGGGCGTGTTCAACCGCTACCGGGCCGACCGCCGCATCAACCTGACCGACGACCTGCCCCCCCTTGAGCGTCAGCGGGCCCAGATCGAGCGCGACCTCAAGAACGTGCACTGGCTGGGCGACGCCGCCGATGCCCTGGGCGACATGCTCGACCGTGCGTGTCAGGCGTGTGCAGGAGGGGCACGCATCACCCGCACCCCCACGCGCGTGGAGTCGCCCGCCGATACGCCCGCGGGTGAGCACACCGCGCCCCCGCTCCGCACCGGCACGCAGCGGCTCCCCGCGCTCATCGCGGTCGATGCGGATGTGTGCGGCCTGGGCCTGGCCCGCGACCTGAGCACGCCGCTGGCGGACGGGCGCAACGCCCTGCAACTCACGCTGGCACGCCTGGCACGCTGTGCACGCGTGAGCGAGGCGGTGCTGCTGTCGGGCGACATCGCCCGTACGCGTGCCATTGTCGGCACGCCCCCGGCGGGGTTGGTGGTGCGGCATGTGCAGGCCCGGGCCGGCGAGTTGGGCGTGCCCATGCCGCGCTCCCTGCGCGCGACGCGGCTGGCCGCCGCCCACTGCTGGCGCGGCGGGCTGGGCAACCTGAGCGTCTACGACGAGGTGCTGGCTCCCGGCCCCGCGCTGGCCGCGCTGGGCCCGGGGCAGAGTGCCGCGCTCGTTGTGGGCGCGGATTGGGCCCTGGTGGATCCGCACCTCTGCGACGCCGCGATCGACCGGTACGCCGAGTCGCCCGAGGCCCATCGCCTGGTCTTCACGCAGGCCGCGCCGGGCCTGGCCGGGTGCGTCATCGACCGCGAGTTGCTCGGACAGATCGCTGGCAAGCGGGCCGACGTGGGGGCGTTCGCCTCGATCGGGGGAGTGCTGGCCTATGTGCCCACCGCGCCCACCCCCGACCTGCTCGCCAAGAGCATGTGCCTGCCCGTGCCGCCCGCGGTGCGCGACTGTGCCCTGCGCTGCGCCTTTGACACACGCGCGGCCGCCGCTACGCTGCTGGGCGCAGTGCGGGCCGCCGGCCTCGACCCGCTGACCGCCGACGCGGCGGCCGTGGCCGCTGCCCTCGCGGGCTTGCTAACCACGCCGGCGGCGCCCGGGAGCCGGACCGTGCCGGGCCGCACACTGGAACTGTCGCTGCTCGACGCGGGGGGCGGCTGCCTCCGTGTCGATGCCGCGGCCCGTGCTCTGGGCGCGCTGGGCAACAGCGCCGCGGTCACGGTCGTGGCGCTCACGGCCGCGCCGGGGCGCGACGCGCTGGACCATCCCGAGTATGCCGCAATCGCCCGCATGGCGCTCGAGGCCGAGGCGGGCTGCCTGCACATCCGCACGCCGGTGCGCGGGTCCGGGGCGATTGGCACGCTGACGCGCGGCCCTCTGCCCGATGTGATCAGCGTGGAGTGCGCGCCCGAGGCCGGGCCGGTGGTGTCGCCCGCGGTGGGCGAACTGCTGGCGTGGCGTGCCACACTGGGCCCGTCGCCAGACGGCCTGCCGCACCCGTGGATCGTGCCGCGCCTCGTGCGCCGCGATGCCGCCTATGCACACGTCGAGGGGTGGTACGACCGCAACCTGCTCACGTGCGGCTGGGCGGTGATCGACCCGTTGCCCGAGCCGGAGCCGGGCGCGCGTATCGCTCCTCTGCCGCTGCCTGCCCTGGCGGCCCGGCGGCGGGCGTTGCTGCACGCTGCCCTGGGGTCGGGCGCCGGGGGCGTGGGCTGATGTCCGTGCGCACGCCAGCGCGACGAGGCGGCGCGGCCCCGGCCGTGGCCGTGATCCTCGCGCGCCGAGGCAGCAAGGGCGTGCCGGGCAAGAACGTGGCCCCGGTCGGCGGGCGTCCGTGCATCGCGTGGACGATCGAGGCGGCGATCCGTGCGGCGCGCGTGGGTACGGTGGTGGTGAGCACCGACGACCCGGCGGCGAAGGCGGTGGCGCGGTCGTTTGGCCCCGGCGTGCTGGTGGCCGATCGGCCGCGTGGACTGGCGGGCGACACGGCCCGGATCGATGACGCCGCGCGGCACGCGGTGGAATGGCTGGAGCGGGCGCTGTCTGCTCCGGCTCAGGTGGGGCGGGTATCCAGTTCGCCATGCTCCGCGGTCGTGATTCTCTACGCCAACGTGCCCATCCGCCCCCCGGGTCTGATTGACGACGCCGTCGCCTTGCTCACCCGGGCCGGTTGCGACAGCGTGCAGAGTTATGCGCCTGTCGGAAAGTTTCACCCATGGTGGACGGCGCGGCTCGATGCACGCACGGGTCGGGTGCGGCCGTGGCAGGGGAGCGTGCTCAACCACGGCGTGTACCGGCGTCAGGACCTTCCTCCGGCGTGCATCCCCGACGGCGGCGTGATCGCGCTGACGCGGGCGGCCCTGTTCTGCCAGCGCGGGGCGGCGCCCGGGCCGCACGCCTTCTTCGGGCGCGACCGGCGCGGCATCGTGAACCCCGAAGGCGCCGTGGTGGACATCGACGCGCCGGTGGATGTGCTGGTGGCGGATGCGCTGGTGCGGGATCGGGCCTAGACCGCCGTCGCGCTGCGGCGCGCCCCTACGCTGAGGCTCGTGTTCAGCCCGATCGACGACATCTTGGCCGACCTGCGCGCGGGGAAGATGGTGATCCTCACCGACGATGAACGCCGCGAGAACGAGGGCGACCTCGTTCTGCCCGCCCAGTTCGTGTCGCCCGAGGCGATCACGTTCATGCTGAGCGTGGCCCGCGGCTACATGTGCCTGAGCCTCACCGAGGCTGACTGCGACCGGCTTGAACTGCCCCCGCAGGCGAGCGCCAACACCAGCGTGCGGGGGACAGCGTTCACCGTTTCCATCGACGGCCACCCGCGGCACGGCTTCACCACGGGCGTGTCGGCAAGGGAGCGGGCACGTTGCATCCAGATGGCGATCGACCCGGCGTGCAGCGCGGCAGACTTTGTGCGGCCGGGGCACATCAACCCCCTGCGCTCACGCAACGGCGGTGTCCTGGTGCGCACGGGGCAGACGGAGGGGTCGCTGGATTTGTGCCGCCTGGCGGGGCTCACGCCCGCCGCGGTCATCATCGAGATCATGCGCGACGACGGCGAGATGGCCCGCGTGCCCGACCTTGAAAGGATCGCGGCGCAGCACCGGCTGAAGATGTGCTCGGTGGCGCAGATCATCGAGCACCGTCTGGCCCGCGAGAGTTTGGTGCGGCGGCTGGCCCCGGTGAGCGGCACGCCCATCGACACGCCCGAGGGGCGGTTCAATCTGATCGCGTTCGAGAGCATGGTCGACCCGCTGCCGCACGTGGCCCTCACGGTCGGCGGCGTGGGCGATCTGGATGCGCGGGGCCGGCCGGTCGAGCACCCGGGCCCCACGCTGGTGCGCATGCACCGGCGCAGCCTGCTGGCGGATGTCTTCGGTGCCGCCGCTGACGGGGGCTCGCCCGGCACCCTCCGGGCCGCCATGCGGGCCGTGCAGCGCGAGGGGCGGGGAGCGATTGTCTACTTGCGGCCGGCGGGGCAGGCCGACGCGGCGGGCTCGCTCGAGCAGCGCCTCCAGACCCTCCGGGCCGGCACCGCATTCGCAACCGCGGGGGGCACGGATGAGCGCAGCACTCACGAGGCCACTGGCGGTGGTGAGGCCGTGGCCCCCCTGCCCGAGAGCATGCGCGACTTTGGTGTGGGGGGACAGATCCTGCGAGGGCTGGGCGTGTCGCGGTTGCGCCTGCTGACCAATCACCCCCGTGAGCTGCCGGGCTTGGAGGCCTTTGGTCTCAGCGTGGTGGGGCACGCCCCGCTGGCCTAGAACGCTGCCGCCGCGGCCGTGGTAGACTCGGCCGTCTGAGCGGTGCCGTGATCGCGGCGTGGCCGCGTCGGCCCGCGGGCTCTGTGCGGAGCGAGGACCATGAAACGGGCTGCGTCGATGTCGCTGGTGGCGGTTGGGGCGATCGGTGGTTTCTGGGCGGCGGGGATCGCGTCGCGGCCGGCCGCTGCCGAGCCGGAAAAGAAGCCGGCTCCTGCCGCCACGCCGGCACCCGACAAGGCCGCGGCGCCGCCCGATGCCGCGATGATGGAGGCCTTTGCCAAGGCCTCGACACCGGGCGCGAATCACAAACTGCTCGAGCCCTTCGCGGGCACCTGGGGCGCGAAGATGTCGGCCCACTTTGATGAGAACGCCCCGCCTGAGGAGACGGCCGGCACGATGAAGAGCACGTGGGTGCTCGGTGGCCGCCTGCTCAGGCAGGAATGGTCGGGCACGATGATGGGCATGCCCTTTGAGGGGCTGGGCTACTGGGGCCACGACAACGTGGAGGGCAAGTTTATTGGTCTGTGGGCCGACAGTTTCGGCACGGGCTGGGCCACCACGACGGGCGACTACGACACCAAGGCCCGCACGTGGACCATGCGCGGCACTTTCAAGGACCCCATGGGCAACGTCTTCCACCAGCGCCAGGTGATCGGCACCAGGAGCGACAACGAGAACTGGTTCGAGATCTACCACACCGCTCCCGACGGCAAGGAGCGGCTGGCGGCCAAGATCGAGTACACACGCAAAGAGTGAGCGTGGGGCGGCCCCCGCAAGCGGGCAACAAACAAGCCTACGGGCGGCCTGCCCGTGGGCTGTGTGGTTGTGTGCGGGCGCGCGTTTCAGGCCCGGCGGCGGCGGGCGGCGAGCAGCCCGCCCAGCGCGAGCGTGGCGGCGGCACCCGGCCCGGGAACGCGCTTGTCGAGGAAGTCGGTGTGGTCCGGGCCTGCCACGCCGGACTGACGCACGTCGGTCAGCATGGCCTCGTCGTTCTCATTGTGGACGCGGAAGAGGAACGTGCCGGAGATGTTGACGATCGTGCCCGCGGGCAAGGCCGACGGAAGCGAGGGGAGCACGTCCATGGCGTTGAGCGTGTAGGGCCCCTGGAAGTTGGTGAAGAGGAAGTTGGGGTTGTTGATGGGGGTTCGCAGCATGCCCGACCCGGAACCCGGTGTTGTGTAGTTGAACTGGCAATCGAGCAGGCCGAGCGAAAAGAACGCCGTGGGCGACGGCACGTTGGGGCCGGGTGGCGGGTTTACGGGCAGCACGCCCGTCACGCTGAAACTCGCGCCGGCGTTGGGCAACGGGTTGCTGGGGCTGGGGGCGTTGAGCTGCCACTGGGCGGCGAACGTGATGCTGAGGCTGCTGGCGGTGGCGGGGCTGGCGTTGGTGTTGCCCTTCTGCGTCAACGCGGTGCCCGGGGCGACCACCACGCCGAGCACGCTGGCGGAGGTGACCACGCCCAGCCCCGCCTTGGCTGTGCTGTTGGTGCTGGCGTTGCCCAGCAAGCCGAGCGGCAGTTGCAAGGGCGGCGTGGCCGCGCCGATCGACGGGAACGAGGGCAGGGCATTGAGCACCACGCTCCGCTGGGCGGCGCTGAAGCCCGCGGCGTGCACGATGGTCGCGCTCGATGAAAGCAGCGTGGGGGCCTGAGCGAGCGCCGCTTGGGCGAAGGCCAGGAGCGCCGCCGCCGCCGAGGCGATAGGCGCTGCACAAACGCGAGACGACGACGTGGTCATGGTTGATCCCTCTTCCACTCTCTTGGGCCGGCCCCACACCCCGTGGGCGGGGCAGGTCGGTGTGACAATATACCCCATGGTCGGGGCACCGGCCACCCGTCGTGGCCGCGCTCGGCGCGGCAGCCGCTTGGCGCTCGAATAACGCGGGTCAGACGTACGCGACTGGGTGGTTTACCGACGCCGCCGGGCCGCGAGCAGGCCGCCCAGGCCGAGCAGGGCCCCCGCGCCGGGTGCGGGAATGACGGGCTCGTACGCACCCGAGAAGTTGCCCCCCGGAGTCTGCTGGCGGATCTCCGCCATCGCCTCGTCGTTCTCGTTGTGCAGGAAGTAGGTGATCGTGCCCGCGAGGGTCAGTATCGTCCCGTTGGAAAACTCACTCGGGAACGTGGCGATCAGATCGCTGTTGGTCAGCGAGAACGGGCCCTGGAAGTTGGTGTAGAGGAAGTTCGTGCTGGTGATCGTCGGGCGGAAGGCGAAGGGCGCCGCCCCGGCCGTGGCGGTGAACGTGGCGTCCACCGACGTGCGGAAGAACGCCGTGGGCGACGGCGTGTTGGGCCCGGGGGGCGGGTTCAGCGGTAGCGTGCCGCTCATGCTGAGGCTGGCGCCGGCCTGGGCACCCATGCCGAACGTGCCGACCACCATCCACGAAGCGGAGAATGTGATGCTCAGGCTGCTGGCGGTGTCGGGCGACGGGTTCAGGTTGCCCTTCTGCGTGAGGCTGGTGCCGGTGGCGAGGGCGAAGCCGATGAACGAACTGCCCGTCACGGTGCCGATGCCGGCTTTGGCCGTGGTGTTGGTCGTGGCGTTGCCCAGCAGGCCCAAGGGGAGCGTGAGGGGCGGTGTCGCGGTGTTGGGCGAGGCGAAATTTGCGGGCGTGAACGCGCCGGTCGTGCGCGATGCGGGTGTCGTGCCCAGGTTCGATGTGTGCACGATCGTCGCCGACGACGAGATCAGGCTGACCGCGCCGGCGGCCACCGAAGTACCCGCGGCCAACGCCAGAGCCGCCACCGTCAATGCACGATTGCCCATTGCACTCTCCTCACTGGGGCCCTGCCGGGCCCTGCCTGGGGCGCGCACAAACCATGCCGCCCGCTCACAACAGCCTACCCCGTCTCGGGTTGGGAACAAGCCGCATCCGCCCGCCCGCCCGCGGATTTGGGTTGTGTTCGCATAGTTTGCCCTTCCCGCACGCACTGAATCTGCGATGATCCGGCACATGAACCGTCGCCACTTCCTCGTCTCCGCCGCCGGTGCCGCGGCCGCCTCGGGCCTCCTCACCCCTGCTCTGCGGGCTCAGTCCGCCAACGCCGCGCCCGCCCCCGGCCCCGGCCCCGGCCCCGGCGATGCCCACCGCGGCCCGTGCGTGATCGGCTCGTACAACGCGGCCAAGGGTGCCGCGGGTGGCGCCGTCGCCCGTGCGATGGAGATGCTCCGCGCCGGCGCCGACCCGGCCGAGGCCGTGGTGGGGGGTGTGAAACTGATCGAAGACGACCCCGACGACCAGACCGTGGGCCTGGGCGGCCTGCCCAACGAAGAGGGCGTGGTGGAGCTCGATGCCAGCGTGATGCACGGGCCCACCCACAAGTCGGGCGCTGTCGCGTCGCTGCGCAACGTCAAGAACCCCGCCGCGGTCGCCCTGCTCGTCTGCCGCCGCACCGACCACTGCCTACTGGTGGGCGAGGGGGCCCTGCGCTTCGCCAAGGCCCGCGGCTTCGTGGAAGAGAACCTCCTCACCGAGAAGAGCCGGCAAGACTGGCTCAAGTGGCGCGAGCAGATGAGCAAGAGCGACAACTGGCTGGGCGACGACCAGATCGACCGCTGGAAGAGCGACCCCAAGGACGCGGTCCGCATCGGTGCCGCACCCCTCCCCGACGACTGGCGCTATCACACGGGCACCATCCACTGCGCCGCTGTGGATAAGGACGGCGACCTGGGCTCGTGCACTACCACCAGCGGCCTCTCGTGGAAACTCCCCGGCCGCGTGGGCGACTCGCCCATCATCGGTGCCGGCAACTACTGCGACAACGCCGTGGGCGCGGCAGGGTCCACCGGGCGCGGCGAGGCCAACCTCACCAATCTCGCTGCGTACGCCATTGTCCGCGAGATGGAGAGCGGGGCCACGCCCACCGAGGCCTGCCTGCGCGTGGCCAGGCGCGTGGTGGAGCGCACTCGCGAGAAGCGGCTGCTGAACGAGCGCGGCCTGCCGCGGTTCAACGTGAGTTACTACGCCCTGCGCAAGGACGGCGCCTGGGGCGGGGCGACGATCTGGCCGGGCGGCAAGATGGCGGTGTGCGACGCGGCCGGAGCCCGCACGGTGGACGTGCCCGCGCTGCTGGAGGGCAAGCCGGGTTGAGCGGTGGGCGGTCGCGGTCCGCAGCACCGGCGCCCGCCCCTTTCCCCGCACGCCCGTCACCCCCCGCACGCCGCGCCGGCGCCGTAATACGCCGTGATGTAATCGCCCAGGTTGTCGGGGAACGGCTCGTTGCACTGGCCCGCGCCGTCGGCCGTGAACGCGGCCTTGTACCCGGCCGTGTAGGGGGCTTCGTTGCCGGGGCAGGGGATCGCGTACCCACCGGGACCCGCCACGTGCGGGAACGTGTAGTAATCGGTGATGAAGTCGCCCAGGTCGTCGGGGTTCAGCACACCGTCCACGTTGTAGTCGAGCACGCAGCCGGGTGCCGGTGCCGGCGGGGGCGTGTCGTTCTTCAAGCGGCGGATGTTCTGGACGGGCGTGAGGGCCGCGGCACCACCTCCGACCCCCGCGCCACCCGCTTCGGCCTCGTGGCCCGAGCCGTCCGCGGTGAGCCCGGCGGAGAGGCCGCCAGTGCCCGCCGCGGCCACGATCGTGATGAGATCGGGGTTCGGCCCCGGCACGAGTTGCGCCCGCAGCACAAAGAGCGCATCCGTCGAACTCTCCGGCACGTCGGTCGCGTTCACCAGCGTCGGCTGCTGGTTCACGTTCTCCGTCCCCACGTTGTAGTCGTTGCGGAAGATGCGCACCCTGGTCTGCGTCGCGTTCACCTTCGTCAGCACCGCCAGGTCGTCGTCGGCATCGCTGTCCAGGTCGAGCGCGGCGAGCGACTTGGGCGCCAGGCCCGCATCCAGGTTCACAGCCGGGGCGATGTCGAAGGGCCGGGTGAACACGCCGCCCTCGTAGGCAGGCGTCCGGTTCACGATCACGCTCATGCTGCCGCCGATCGCGCTCGGAACGTGGTTGAGCGTTGCCAAACCGGGCCGGTCGTTGAGCACCACCACGCCGATGTCGATCGGGTTCGGATCGGTGGCGATCACCGTGGGGTCGCCGAAGGCCGGATCGGCATCGCCCGTGCCGGTCGAGTCGTTGGGGTAGACCAGCACCGCGCTGCCGCTCTGGGCCAAGACCGCGATGTCGGCGCGGCTGTCGCCGTCGATGTCCACGGGGCGGAGCCTGATGGGGATCTTGCCCGAGGGGATGAGGACGATGGGGGGCACACCGATGAAGTTGAACGTGCCGGGCTGGGCTTCGAATGTGGTGATGAGGCTGCTTGAGCCTTCACCCGCACCGGGGTTGGCTGTCACCATGATCGGGCGGAGCGCGGCGGAGAGCAAGCCGCTTCCCGCGGCCGCGCCGGGGCCCTTGGCGAAACGGTCGATTGCCAGTCCGCTGGTGCCCAGGCCCATGCCCAGCGTTACGGGTGTTTGAGCCTCGAAGACGGGCGTGTTGCCGGGTGCGAGTTGCGGGGCCGTGTTGTTCTTGAACAGGCTGACGCTGCTTTGGCCGCCGCTGGCTCCCGCGTTGCTCACGGCGATGTCCACCTTGCCATCGCCGTCGATATCGAACACCGCGATGTCGGTGGGGTTGACACCCGTGGTCAGCGTCTGCGCGGGGCTGAAGCCGAGCCACTCGCCGCTGCCGTTGGCGCCGCGGCTGAGCATGATGACCACGTCGCCGTCGGATGTGGGTGTGGAGCCGTTGAACGTGAGGATCAGGTCGTCGAGGCCGTCGTTATCGAGGTCGGCGGTCGCCGCGGCGGTGGGTGTGCCGACGGTGGCGGTACCCTCCGGATCGTGCACATCCAGCGCGGTGCTGAGCAACTGGTTGCTCATGCGCACCACGCCGCCACCCTGGGCCGCGGGGGCGTAGGTGTAATCAAGCCGGAAGAACTGGGGCGCGTCGCCGGTACTCGGCGTCTGGGCACGCGGCAAGAAGACCACGTCAAACTTGGAGTCGAGGTTGATGCCTTCCGCCGCGGTGAGGAGCGGGATGTTGTACGAGCCGGGGCCGCCGACCGCAGCGGGCACGGCCAGGGCATCGCCGGGCGCCTGCACGACAAGTCCGCCGCCGAGTTCGGCCATGCCGGACTGGATCGCCAGTTGGTCGTGCTGGCCGGGGGAGGGGCCGAGCACGTCCATCAGGAGTTGGCCGGAGGCATTGCCGAAGTCAGGGTCGGCACGGAGCTGGCTGTAGTCGCCTTTGTTGATGGAGATTGTGCCGGGCGCCGTCTGGCCAGCAGTGCCGGGAGTGATCGTACCGAAGTTCTTGAGGTCGCCACTGATGGTGCCGGCGCCGAGCAACGAACCCTGCTGCAGCAACGAGACAACCCCGGATGGACTGCTGAGCGAACCGCCGTTGCGCAGTTCGATTGCCCCAGTCGCGACCACAAGTGAGATGTAACCGGTGAGCGTGCTGCCGGGGCCGTCGATGAGCACGTGGCCTGAGCCACCTGCCTGCGGGCCGAGCAGCATGAGTTGCGTGGCGACTCTCGCGCCGCCGAGGATGTTGAGCACGCCGGCACCGGCTTGGCCGACGGTGAGGCCTTGGGCCGTGGTGAAGCCAAGTTTGGTGTTGGAGCCTGTTACCGTAAGCGTGCCTGCTGTGCCGGCCAGGGTGGCGATGGCGCCGGAGGTGGGCCTGAACTGCCCACCCGCTCCGCCGCCGAGACCGGAGAGCGTGAGCGAGGGTGCCTCGCCGGGTGCGTTGCCAACGGTGAGGGCCGTCTTGCCCGTGGCCGTCAGGTTGTACGTGCTGCTGGTCGGGAGCCGCAGGCTGACGCTGCCGCGCACCACTGTGGCGGAGAGGTTGGTCGTGATCGTGCTCGCGGGCAAGATCACGTCGTAGGTGGCATTCAGGTCGAAGACCGCGTCGTGGGGCGTGCCGGGTGCTGAGAGCCGCCAGTTCCCGTGGTTGGCAAAGTTGCTGTCGACCGCGCCGGTCCACTGCCTCGGGTCCGGGCACGTAGGGCAGAACTGGTTCTCGTAGCAGCCGCGGTCGATGGGCGGGTTGTCCTTGTCGTGGGGGAGCACCGAGGGGTGGTCAAAGAAGCGGTCCAGGCCAGCAAGGTCGAAGGGCAAGGCCTCGGTCGTGATGAGGTCGCCGTCGAGGTCGTACTCGTCATTCAGCCCGTTCGCAACCGTGTAGATGGACCTGTCGCCTGACTCGGTCGCGGGTGAACCGAGCGCCAAACGCAGATCGCCATAGTTGTCGTCGGTCGTGCCCCAGATGCCGTCTCCGCCGGGCGTGGGTGTGGTGAGGAAGCCGGGTGTGAACAGACCGTTGTTCGCCGTGCCGCCGAACGAGCCCGTCCAGCCCTCCACCGTGCTGTAGGCAAGCGCGACGCCCGAACCGCCCGCCGCGCTCACCCGGACCTGTGCATCTTGAACCTGATCTGACCCGGGCGCGGTGTTCCCCCAGATGATCGAGTTGGCCACGGTCGCGCCCGAGGCCGCGACGAGGAGCCCGCCCGTGCCGCCAAACCCGCCGATTGTGCTTGAGTTGTGGGCCACCGTGCAGTTGGCAAGGTCCACCTGGCTCGGCGCCCCGGCATCCGTCCAACTGCGAATCGTGCCGCCGACGGTGCTCGCGGCCGCCGGGTTGCCCGCATTGCCCACGATGAGACAGCCAGCCATGCGGGTCTTGGCGGCCCGGAACGTGTCGAGCGCCGGGGCGAAGTCGGCCTTGTTGCCGGCGAACACGCTGTTCACGACGGTCAGTTCGGTGGCCGCGCCTTGGGTCATCACAGCGCCGCCACCGGTGCGGAAGTCCGGCTTGAGAACCGAGTTCCGCACCAGCGAACACAGCACCAGGGCAGGCTCCCCGCCGCCCTCGAACGAGCACGCACCACCCCAGTACTCGGCGGAGTTCTTTTCAAAGAACACGCTCCGGATGATGGGGCTGCTGTTGACGGCGTGAATCGCGCCGCCGCGCGGCAACTCTGTGAGCGGCTGCTCCAGATAGGTGGCGCG
This sequence comes from uncultured Phycisphaeraceae bacterium, assembly GCA_964590885.1. Lineage (GTDB taxonomy): Bacteria > Planctomycetota > Phycisphaerae > Phycisphaerales > UBA1924 > JAEUIX01. The sequence goes on along the minus strand of CAZPWW010000032.1, from coordinate 3,309 downwards.
GTTGCCGACAAACAGACCGCCGGTGATCGTCGGTGCCCCATTCACGCACGCGATGCCGCCACCGTGAACGGCCGCGTTGTCAACGAAAGCGATGTTGGTCAGGGTCGGCGAGGCGTTGGCGAGATACGCGCCACCGCCCTGGCCGGTGTCGCCCAAGGGCGAGCCGTTAGCGTAGCCCCCGGCCGCCGTGACACCGTCCAGCAGGGCGGACGCGGCGACGCCGGAACCATGGAGCACGTGGAATGCGTTGTCATCGCGGCTGAGGTTGCCAGTGTCATCTCCGTTCAGGTCGCCCGACAAAATCGTGGCCTTGGTCTGGTCGAGTGCATCGGTCGCGTTGGTGGGGAGCGGCGGGCGCTGGTCGAGGCTGGTCTCGGTGCCCACGAAGCCGCCGTAGATGGCGAGGTTGTTGCGGAGGTTGAAGGAGGCGGCGCGGGAGCCGCCGGGCGGCGCGGGCGTGTACGTGCCGCGAGCGACCCAAATCTCATGCACACACGACTGGGCTGAGGCAAAGGCCAGCGCATCGCGCAGCTCGGGGAACGCATTGGGCCAACTCGTGCCGCTGTTGTTCCCCTCGGTTGCGGCTCTGTCGACGTAGACCACTGGAGGGGGTGCCGCAGACCAAGTGTCTCCGTAGTGGGTTACGCAGTTGCACCCGCCCCCCGTGGAACCGCCGAAAAGAACGACCGCGCCGCGGGCCTCGTCAAAGACCATCGCGTGGTTGTTCCTCGCAGGGGGATCTGCGATGTCCGGCATGTCCCACATGGTGCCGTTCCAGAGCCAGGTATTGTTGTCGACGGCCACGTTGCCGTATCCGCCGGACATCACGACAACCGCGCGGGCCTGGTCATAGGCCATCGCGCACCCGGCCCGAGCCGGTGGCGTACTGCCGCCGCTGGTTGAGCGGAATGCCCACGACGTACCGTTCCATTCCCACGTTTCTTGGAATTGAACAGGATTGATGCTGTCGCCTGCGGCACCGCCGAAGAGCACAGCCACGCCACGGGCTGAGTCGTATGCCATTGCTGGCGCAATCCGGGGCGAGGGGCCGCCGCTTCCGCGCGGCGTCCATGCTGAGCCATCCCATTCCCACGTATCATTGCGATGCTGGAGCGAGCAGCACGTGAAGGGCGCTTGACCCCCAAAGAGAACCGTTACTCCCCTCGCCGAATCGAATGCCATCGCGGTGGCATAGCGGGCCTCTGGCCCGCCCGTGCTTCGCAGGCTCCAAGCACTCCCATCCCACTCCCAAGTGTCCCCGAGGAATCCCCCTGACGGGGTGATACCGCCGAAGAGAACCGTCACCTGGCGGACCGAGTCGTACGCCATGGCATGACCGGCTCGCGGTGAGGGGCTGATCGCGGGTGTGCGCTGGGTCCAGTTCGTGCCATCCCATTCCCAGGTTTCGCCGTCGCTGATTGGGTTGCTGGGTGATCTGCCTCCAAAGAGAACGGTTACGCCGCGGGCTGCGTCGTAGGCCATGGCGTGGCTTTGGCGCGGCGAGGGCCCGCTGACGGACCACTGGGTCCAGCAAACGGGTTGCGCCTGCGCCGCGATCGGCGCAAGCAGGCAGAGGACGACCGCGGCGACCAGGCTCGTGAGCAGCGCGCTCGGGAGGCGCAGCCGCGCGTAGCGGGAGGGCGAGCAGCCCTCCCCTTTGTCCCCTCCCAAAGGGAGGGGATCGCTGCGATGCGGGCTGGCGGTGCGCGTGCCGGTGCGGGCGTGTGTGCGGGTCAGCATGGCTTGGCACTCCGAGGTCTTGTGGCACAGCCTTGCAGGCTGTGTCTCCACACCTCGTGGAAGGGAGGGCTGGCGGTGCGGGAGGCTCTGGCTCGTGCGAGCCCGGAGCGAAGCGACGGGTCGTCCGTGCCCGACACGCTCAACCCCTCGCTGCGCTCGGGGCTCGTAGGATGCCTCCGAAGCGGATGAGGAAGAACAACACAGGCTGGAAAGCCTGCGCCACGAGGCGGTGGGTGAGGTGGTCTTCATGCGGGGCGTGTTCACAGTCTACCTCCACGTGGGGGCGCGGCCACACGCCATGCGGCAAACACGGGTGCGGGCAGACACGATTCACGCCGCCGCGGCGATCTGGGGGCGAGGCGAGGTGCGCGGGGCATTTCACAGGCGCCAGCGGCCCGCACGCGAACGGATGCCGGACAACGCAGCGGGCACTGTGGACTGGGCACTGGGCACTTGTGGAGAGCCGGAAGGCACGAAGGCACCATGAAGGCACGAAGGCATGGGCGGGCTGGAAAGCCCGCCCCCCGGAGACCAGCAAGGTACGCCGGGCTGGAAAGCCCGGCCCCCACGGGCTGCTTACTCCCCCTGCAGCAGGCGCGTGCGCACGCCCGCCGCGGCGTCGTAGGCCACCTCCACCGGCTCGCGCACCGCGACGTCGCCGGCGGGCGTCTTCACCAGCACGCTGCGGGCGGCGCCGGTCTTGGTGTCGGTGTGGGGGCGGATGTTGACGCTGCCGCGCGTGAGGTCGATGACGAGGCGACCGGGCTCGTCGTCGGTGAGGCGGAGTTGGGACAGGCGTGCCCGGGTGAGTTCGTTCACGCGCACGGCACCGAAGCCCTCGGCGGAGAGGCGTACCCAGCCGGCGATGCCGGTGCGGAACTCGTAGACGGCGGGAGCGAGGGCCTCATCGCCGGTGGCGACGACGGGCGACCACGGCCCGCGCAGTTCGACGCGGCCCAGCGACCAGCGCCGCCACTCCACCTGCGTGCCGGCGGGCTCGCTGGCCGCGGCCATGCCGGTGTCGTCGGTGGTCGTGGCCGCAGCGCCGGTTTCGCCGCCGCTGCGGGCCGACACGGCGAGGGCCAGGCCCAGGCGCGTGGGCACGAAGGGCGGCGGCGCGGCGGCGGCGGGCGTCTCGGCGGCGGGTGCGTCTGCGGAGGGCGCGGCGGTGGTGGTGGGGGCGGAGTCTGCGGTTGCCGGGGCTGTGTCGGCCGTGGGCACCGGTTCGGCAGGGGGCGCGGCTTCCGCGACGGCCGGCGTGCTGGTGGCGTCGGTGTTCTCGGCCGGGGGTTCGGACGGCTGGGCAGCGCAACCGCCCAGCACGAGCGATGCGACGAACACCGCGGCGGCGGCCGGGCGCGACAGGGCGATGGGCGTGGTCATGGGGGTGTTCTCGACAGAGTGCGGGGCGGCGGAGATGAGGAACACGCGGCCGCGCTCAGCGCGGGATGGGCGTGCCCTTGGTGAAGGGGTTCTTGCCGGGCTTCACGGGGGCGGGGGGTGGGGGTGGCGGCGGAGCCGGCGGAGCAGGGGCGGCCGCTACCGGCGCGGGTTCATGGGCAGGCGGAG
>CAZPWW010000031.1:0-27540 GCA_964590885.1 uncultured Phycisphaeraceae bacterium | reverse complement strand
CCCATGATGAACATCCTGAACGGCGGCAAGCACGCCGACAGCAACGTCGACTTTCAGGAGTTCATGATCCAGCCCTGGGGCTTCGATTCCTACGCCGAGGGCCTCCGCGCCGGCGTCGAGATCTACCACGCCCTCAAGAAAGTGCTGCACGAACGCCATCTCTCCACCGGCGTCGGCGATGAGGGCGGGTTCGCGCCAGACCTCAAAGACACCGAAGACGCCCTCCGCCTCATGGAAGAGGCCACCAAAAAGGCCGGCTACCGCTGGGGCGAGCAGGTCTTCGTCGCCCTCGACCCCGCCGCCAGCGAACTCTGGAACGAGGCCAAAGAGCGCGGCAAGGCCGGCTACTGCTTCTTCAAGAGCAACCCCGACCGCATCGCCTCCAGCGACGAGATGATCGACCTCTGGGCCGGCTGGTGCGACCGCTACCCCATCCGCTCCATCGAAGACGGCCTCGCCGAAAACGACTGGGACGGCTGGAAAAAACTCACGGCCCGCCTCGGCGCACGCGTCCAACTCGTCGGCGACGACCTCTTCGTCACCAACCCCGCCTTCCTCGCACGCGGCGTCAACGAGCACGCCGCCAACGCCATCCTCGTCAAGGTCAACCAGATCGGCACGCTCACCGAGACCTTCGCCGCCGTCAACCTCGCCATGCGGAACAGCTACGCCGCGGTCATGAGCCACCGCTCGGGCGAAACCGAAGACGCCACCATCGCCGACATCGCCGTCGCCACCAACTGCGGCCAGATCAAGACCGGCGCCCCCTGCCGCAGCGACCGGAACGCCAAGTACAACCAACTCATCCGCATCGCCGAAGACCTCGGCGACAGTGGCGCGTACGGCGGCGCGGCTGGCACTCGCTAGGCCTGCCCGGCCTCACATAGCCCCTCCCACCCCGACGCGCCCGCACAACACGCGCAGACCGCCCCTGTTGCCCACAAGCAACGCCCGGCAGCCCCGCCCGCTCTTGCGCCGCGCCCCTGGCCGCATTATCAGACACCCGGCCGGGCACACGCTTCGCCGTGGGCCAGCCCATGTACATCTCTCCGCTCGAGGTGCTGGGCGGCGCCCTGCCCGTCCTCTCGTATAACAACGGTGTCGACGACGCCGGCAACGCCGCCGACCCCGTCGCCGAACTCACCGCCATCGGCAACGCCATCACCACGGGCGACTACGGCTACTTCTTCGGCGAGCCGTCTCAGCCCGTCGAGGCCGTGGAGCCTGACTCGTCGGCGGTCGCGTTCGCCAACTCGCTCGCCCAGTTGAAAGCCCAGGCCTCCGCAAGCGCCCTGGCCCAACTGCTCTCCGCCCAAACCGGCGCGGCCGAGCCCGAATACTCGTTCATCCTCAAGCCCGTGGGCGACGCCCAGCCCTCCTCCGCGGCCGGCCTGGCCCGGCTGCTCAGCGCCACCTACGGCCAGAACCCGCGCACGGCGACCACCTTCAATTTGCTCGGGTAGCCGGCTCGCCCTCGCGCCGCCGCGCCGCCATGGCCCCCTCGAAGGCCGCGAACACCTGGTGCGCGCCCGCGGCCAGCAGCCCACACCACACCACAAACGCAACGCACGCGCCGGAGACCCGCACCGGCGCGGGCAGCGCCGCCACACGCCCCATCCCCACGCCCTGGTACACGAGCGCGGCCGCTGCCAGCGCGGGCACGATCAACACGCACCCAACCGCCAGCCGCCGCACCGCCCGGGTCGCGTCGTACCGCAGCGTCTCCCACGCCGCCGCCGCGCCGATCAGGCCCGCCGCCGCCACCCGCGTCAGCAGGTGCGACCTGAGCCCGATGTTCCACACTCGCCCGTTCACCGACAGGTAGCCCAGCACGCTCCCCACGAACACGCACAGGGCCACGCACACCAGCGTAATCGCCACGTGCTCGCGCCCGGCTGGCCCGCCCGGCAGGGTTGTGGCCGCCGCCCACCCGCACCCCGCCGCGATGACCAACTCGAACATGATCAAAAACCAGGCCGGCTGGGGGGTGTTCAGCGCACCCGCCGCCACCGTGGCCAGCGCGCTCGCCAGCACCAGCACACACACGCACCCCGCAAATCGCGTCCAGATCGTCATGGAACCGCTCACACCAACAAGCCCCGCGCCAGGCCACGCCACACGCGCCAAGCCCGAGCCGACAATATCGGCCCTGCGCCATCCGACACGTGCAGACCCTCACCGTCGCGCGGGTTGTTCGGGCCGTGTGCGGCCAGGGCTTGAGTCCACCCGACCCGAACGCCGATATCAGCACGGGCGTGCGCCGACCTTGCGCTCAGCCCTGGCCCGAGAGGCTCCGGAGTCCGTATGAGCGGTGTCACATCCAGCGTGGGTGTCTTCAGCGGCATCGACCGTGAGAAGATCATCGAGCAGTTGCTCCAGGCCGCCTCGCGCCCCAAAACCATTCTGCAACGCCGCGTCGTCCAACTCCAGACCGAGTCCACCTCCCTCCTCGACCTCTCCACCCGCCTTGGCAACCTCAAGAGCGCGGCAGCCAAGTTCAACTCCTCGCGCACCTTCGAGCAGGCCACCGCCACCACCACCGACGATAAAGTCGCCACCGCCACCGCCGCCGCCGGGGCCCCCGCCGGCACCTACTCCTTCGTGGTCGATCGCCTGGTCTCGACCCAGCAGGTGCTCTCTCGCGGCTTCAGCGCGGGCACCGGCCTCTCCGTGGGAGCCACCTCCTTCACATTTGAGTCGGCTCAGGGCCGCCTCGACAGCCAGACCAAACTCTCCGAACTCAACGGCGGCAACGGCATCACGCGCGGCAAAGTGGTCGTCACCGACTCGGGCGGCACCGCCACCACCGTCGATCTCTCCAAGGTCGAGACCGCCGACGACGTGGTGAAGGCCCTCAACGCTGCCTCCAACGGGCGCTTCGTCGCCAGCGTCGCCGGCGATCGCTTCCGGGTCACCGATCAGGGCGGCGGAGCGGGTTCGATCGCCATCACCGACGCCCCAGGCTTCACCGGCACCGCGGCCAGCCTGGGCCTGAACGCCGGCCCAGACGATCCCGGCGACGGCGGCACCATCTTCGGTGTCGACGTCCGCACCACCGGCCGCAACACCGCCCTGCGCACGCTCAACGACGGCAACGGCGTGGCCTTCTCCAAGACCGCCGGCCTCTCCTCCAACGACATCGCCATCACCACGCGCGACGGCAGCGTGATCGAGGTCGATCTCGGCGAGGTCTACGAGAACGTCGTGCCCCCGGGCGGCGGGGCCCCCGTGCTCACCCTCACGAAAAACGCCAGCGGCGATCTGGGCGAGGTGGTCGACCGCATCAACGCCGCCGCTGCGGGCAAGGTGATCGCCTCCGTGACCAGCACCGGCCTTGTGCTCAACGACACCACCGGTGGCGCCTCCACATTCACCGTGGCCGACATCGGCACCGGCACCACCGCCAGAGACCTGGGCATCAACGGCTCATCGGCCCTCGGACAGGTGGTCGCCCGCCGTACGCTGGCCGGCCTCAACTCCACGCTGGCCCTCAATCTCAACGGCGGAGCGGGCGTGGCCAGCGGCGCTTTCAGCGTCACCACCCGCAACGGTGCCGTCGTCAACTTCACCGTCAACACCTCCGGCTCCGTGGAAGACCTTATCGAGAGTTTCGGCAGCGCCAGCGGCTACGCCGTCACGGCTTCCCTCGACAAGAGCGGCACCGGCATCGTCCTGAGCAACAACACCGCCGGCGCAGGCGCGTTCATCGTCTCGGGAGCGGGCGCCACCGCCCTGGGCCTGGCCACCGCCCCCGCCGGCGTCAACGCCTCCACCGTGCAGAGCAAGCGCCTCCAGCACAAGTTCGTCAGCGTCAACACCCGCCTCGACGCCCTCAACGGCGGCCGCGGCATCGGCACGGGCGATTTCCAGATCACCGACAGCTACGGTGCCACCTCCACCATCCGCATCACGGCCAGCCAATCCACCGTCGGCGACCTCATCAGCCAGATCAACTCGCAGGGTGGCGGCAACATCGCCGCCCGCATCAACGACAAGGGCGACGGCATTCTGCTCTACGAGGTGCCCAAGCCCTCCGGTGCCGGTGTCCGCGCCATCAGCGTCAAGGACACCACCGGAGCCGCCGCCAAGGCCCTCAACCTCGCCTCCACCGCCGCCGGCACCGGGGCCCAGAACGTCATCGATGGATCGGCCGAGCGCACCGTGGTCTTCGCCGCCTCCGACTCCCTCCAGCAGATCGCCGACAAGATCAACCAGGCCGGGGTCCTGGCCACCGCCGCCGTCATCAACGACGGCTCCGCCTCCACCCCCGCCCGCATCTCCTTCACCAGCCGCGGCACCGGCGAGGCCGGCCGCTTCTCGGTCGACACCGGTGCCATCGACCTGGGCCTCTCCACGCTGAGCGAGGGGCTGAACTCGCGCACGTTCTTCGGCACGGCCGACCCCGCCCGGGCCGTGCTGCTCTCCAGTTCCACCAACTCCGTCTCCGGCGTGGTGCAGGGGCTCACCATCGATCTCAAGAGCCCCTCACCCGCCCCCGTGTCGATCACGGTCTCGGGCGACACAAGCAAGATCGTCGCCGCCGTCAACGACTTCCTCACCGCGTTCAACGACCTCGTCTCACGCATCGACAGCCTCAGCCGCTACGACACCACCACCAACCAGCGCGGTCCCCTGCTGGGCGACACCACCGCGTCCTCGCTCCGCAGCGACCTCAACACCATCATCAACTCCGCGCCCCGCGCCGTCGCCGGCCGCTTCCAGTCCCTCAGCCAGGTCGGCATCGCCTTCGACAGAGACGGCAAACTCACCCTCAACGAAGACCGCCTCCGCACCGCCCTGCAGACCGACAGCCAGGCCGTGCGAGACCTGTTCGCCGCCAAGGAGCAGGCCCAGGCCGCCACCACCCAGCGCGTCTTCGCCGACAACCCCGGCATTCTGGTCAGCGTCTCCTCCGCCGGCGCGGCCACCACGCTGGGCGTCGCCGAGAAACTCGTCGAGAGCATCGAGAAGTACACCAAGGCCGTTGACGGCGTCATCCCCCGCCGCACCCGCACCATCGACGACCTCGTCAAGAGCAACAACACCCGCATCTCCGCCCTCGACACCCGCCTGGCGGCCCGCCGCGCGGTGCTCGAGAGCCAGTTCATCGCCATGGAGTCCGCCATCGGGCGGCTCCAGAGCCAGTCCAGCAGCATCGCCGGCATCCGCTCGATCAGCGCCGGCTGAAGCCGCTGAAGCGACCGGCCCGCGCTGCCGATAACCCACGCCATGCCCGCCGAAAACCCCGCCAACGCGTATCTGGCCAACCGTGTCATGTCCGCCTCTCCCGAGGAGTTGCGGCTCATGCTCATCGAGGGGGCCATCAAGTTCTGCCGTCAAGGGCGCGACGCCCTGCTCCGCAAGGACTACGAGGGCTGCCACACCGGGTACACCCGCTGCCGTGAGATCGTCCTCGAACTGTTGAACACCATGCGCCCCGAGGTCGACCCGGCCATGTGCCAGCGACTCAGCGGCGTCTACACCTTCATGTACACCCAACTCGTCGAGAGCGGACTCACGAAAGATGCCGCCAAGGCCGACACCGTCATCGAACTCCTCGAATACGACCGCGAAACCTGGGTCATGCTCATGAGCAAACTCGCCGAGCAGGCCAGGGGTGCCGCCCCCGGCACCGTGCCCCCGGCCGAGCCCGCCGCGCTCTCCATGAGCGCCTGAGCGTTCGGGCCGGCCCCGCGCACCCTACGCTTCCCCCATGCGGATCATCCTCGCCAACCCCCGCGGCTTCTGCGCCGGGGTCCACATGGCCGTCGACGTCGTCGACCAACTCATCGAACTCTGCAAGGCCGTCCCCATCTACGTCTACCACGAGATCGTGCACAACAAGCACGTTGTGCAGCGCTTCGTTGACCGCGGTGCCGTCTTCGTCGAAGACCTCGCCCACGTCCCCGAGGGCGCGATCGTCGTCTTCTCCGCCCACGGCGTCTCGCCCGCCGTACGCGAGGTCGCCCGGGCACGCAACCTCACCGCCGTCGACGCCACCTGCCCTCTCGTCACCAAGGTCCACTCCGAGGCCATCCGCTACGCCCGCCAGGGCTACCAGATTCTCCTCGTCGGCCACGAAGATCACCAGGAGGTCGTCGGCACGCGCGGTGAGGCCCCCGAGGCCACCCAGGTGGTCGAAAGCCCCGACGACATCCCTCACCTGCAGATCAAGGACCCCAACAAGCTCGTCTACCTCACCCAGACCACCCTCAGCACCGACGACGCCGAGGTCATCATCCGCGCCCTCAAGCAGGCCTTCCCCAACATCAAGGAGCCCCCCGGCTCCGACATCTGCTACGCCACCACCAACCGCCAGCACGCCGTCCGCCAGATCGCCCCCGAGTGCGACCTCGTGCTCGTCGTCGGTTCCAAGAACTCGTCCAACTCCGTACGCCTCACCGAGATCAGCGAGAACGTCGGCGTCAAGGCCTACCTGCTCGACGACGTGCGCGAACTCCGTGACGAGTGGTTCACCGGCACGCCCGAAGCCGGCCGCGCCGCGACCATCATGCTCACCGCCGGCGCCAGCGCGCCCGAAGACCTGGTCGCCGAGATCTGCCGCACACTCCTCGCCAAGTACGGCGGCGAGATCGAGCAGCGAGACATCGTGCAGGAAGACACCGAGTTCGCTCTCCCCGCCACCCTCAAACGCCTCATGCGAGAGCACGGCATCGACCCCGACGGCCGCAAAATCCGTGTCGGCAACTGGCTCATCACCCAAGACGCCTACGGCGCGGTCCCGCTCACCGTCTCCGCCCGCCCGTAGCCCAACTCGACCAGAATCCCCTCCATCACCACGCGGGCCCGCGGCTCATCGCCAAAGGGTTCCACACGCACCGCAAGGCCCGGCCCCGCCGCCTGCGTGCTCACCCACACCAGCACCCGCTCGTACCCCCCGGCCCCACGCCGCTGCTCGGCCTCGATCACCGCCGAGTCCTCGCTCGCGTTCCTCCTCACCACCGTCAGACCGCGTGCCCGCACCGCCCGCTCGGCCGCCGCGGCGATCGTCAGCACGCGCACCTCCGGCCCCAGCGTCGCCTGCACGGTGCCCAGCGAACTCGACGCCGCCACGCCCGTGCGGCCAACCTCCACCGCCGGCCCCGCGCACCCCCACAGGCCCAGGCACAGCCCGGCGACGGCCATCCACAAGGGCACACCCAACCACCGAGCGTCCACACCGTTCATGCCCCGTCTATCGGCCAAAGCCGAGCACGGCCCGCAGCCCCGCGCTCTACCATGCCATCCGCCTCATCCGGGCGTGCTTTTGGCCACACCCACCTCGGAGCCATCCAGCACATGCACCGCATCCTGCACGTCGGCCTCGGCCCCCTGGGCATCAAGATCGTCAACGACCTCTACGAGCGCCGCCTCGGCCGCGTCGTCGCCGCGGTCGACATCAACCCCGCCGTCGCCGGCCGACCCCTCGCCTCCATCTGCGCCAGCGCCCGCGGCCTCAAGGGTGGCAGCGTGCGCGTCCTGCCCTCCTTGGACGCCTTCAAGGGCTGGGCACAGATCGACGCCGCCGTCGTCACCACCAGCAGCGACATGCGCCTCTGTGCGCCCACCTTCCGCTTCCTCCTCCGCCGCGGCGTCAGCGTCGTCACCACCTGCGAAGAAACCACCTGGCCCTGGCTCCGCCACGCCGCGCTGGCCCGCTCACTCCACACCCTCGCACGCCGCCACGGCGGCCGCCTGCTCGGCACCGGCGTCAACCCCGGCGCCATGATGGACACCGTGCCCGTCTTCGCCACCGCCGTCTGCAAACGCGTCAAGAGCCTCGAAATCCACCGCATCCAGGACGCCACGACCCGTCGCATCCCCTTCCAGAAAAAGATCGGTGCCACCCTCAGCCGGGCCGACTTCGCCATGGGCATCAAAGCCGGTTGGCTCCGCCACGTCGGCCTCGGCGAATCGCTCCACTTCGTGGCCCACTACATGGGCTGGACGATCGACACCTGGAGCGAGACCATCCAGCCCGTGATCGCACGCAGCCCCACGCGCTGCGGCCTCGGCCCGATCCCAACGGGCCACGCCTGCGGCGTGCGTCAAGTGGCCGTCGGCAAGCGCAAGGGCAAGCCGCTCATCACCATGGTCTTCCAGGCCACCATCGGCCAGACCGACCCCGCCCCGCAAGACCGCGTCATCGTGAACGGTGAGCCGAACCTCGACGTCGTCTTCCGCGGCGGCGTGCACGGCGATGTCGCCACCAGCGCCATGACCCTCAACTCCATCGGCCCCCTGCTGGCCGCGCCCCCCGGCCTGCACACCATGGCCACGATCCCGCTGGTCCGCTGGTCGCCCGGCGACGCGGCCCCGTGAGCAGCCCCTCCCTCATCGCGGCCCTCCTCGCACGCGGCACGCCCCTCATGCGCCGGGTGTTCGCCCGGGCCCGTGAGCACCGCTTGCAGATTCTGCTCAGCCACGTGCCGCAAGCCGGTCGCGACGTACCGCTGCACACCCACGCCTTCCGCGCCGATGCCGAGTACTTCTACCCCGCCAGCACCGTCAAACTCTGCGCCGCCGTCGCCGCGCTCCGCACATTGGCACGCTTGCGCGCGCAAACCGGCCGGCCCGTCCGGGCCGACACGCCGGTTGTCATCCACCCCTGCTTTGCCGACGAGCGCACCCTGCGCCGCGACGCCACCAACCGCGACGCGGGCGTCATCACCGTCGCCCATGAAATCCGCAAGGCCTGCCTCGTCTCCGACAACCCCTCCCACAACCGCCTGCTCGCGCTCATCGGCCACCGCGAACTCAACCACTGCATGTGGCAACTCGGCCTCAAGAGCGTGCGCCTCCACCACCGCCTCAGCGAGGCTCGCACGCCCGCCCAGAACCGCCGCACCGGCCGTGTCGACCTGCTCGTGGCCGACGGCGGTCCGCCCCTCATCGTGCCCGCGCGCCGCAGCACGCTCCTGATCGACAACGCCGGCCTGCGCGGCCTGCTCGTTGGGCGCAAACACATCACCCCTTCCGGGCGGCCGGTGAGCGGCCCCATGCCGTTCCTCCACAAGAACCGCATCAGCCTCCGCGACCTGCACCGCCTCCTGCTCATGGTCGCGCGTCCGGACCTCGCCCCCGGCCTCGACCTCGCACCCGCCCACCGCGCCGCACTGCTGCACGCCCTCACCACGCCGCCGCGCAAGAGCCGCAACCCCCGCTACGCCGCCCGCGCCCACCCCGACCACCGCACCAAACTCCTGCTGCCGGGTCTGGCCCGCGTTGACCGCCCATCCCGCTGGCGCATCACGAGCAAGCTCGGCCAGGCCTACGGCTTCACCACCGAGAACGCGCTGGTCGTCCACACGCCCACCGGCCGGGCCTTCGCCCTCGCCGCCACCCTCTATGCCAACGCCTCGGGCATCATGAACGCCGACACCTACGACGACACCACCGTGGCCGAGCCCTTCATGGCCGACCTCGGCGAGGCCGTGGGGCGCTGGCTGCTCCGCCGCGAACCGCGCGACATGGCCGCTTGATATCACCCCCTCCCAGACCTGCCCGCCGTGGCGGGGGGAGGGGCGGGGGTGTGCTCGCTTGGATCCGTTCTGGAGCAACCACCGAGTTCATCCGTGAACCCCGGTCATGCGTCCGTCGTCTGCAGCATACTGCCAATCAACCTCAAGTCCGCATCCAACTCAGGTGGGTGCGGGTGGCGCGGCTCCAACAAGCAGTAGCGAGCCAGAGAACGCCACAACGTGTGTCGTTGGTCAAAGATTGTCAGACCCAGCAGCCAATCCGGCTTTGCGTAAATGTCCTCGCGCAGGCGAAACTCGCTCTCCTCTCGCATGATCGCATCCATGAGCCTGCGAAGCCCGGGCGCTGCCGGCCCCTGCCATGCCTCTGTGACTGCGCAAAGCAGGAGGCCCAACGCCATCACGAGTCGTTCTTCGTCGTTCTCGCTGAGGTTCGCACAGAGACAAGCGAGAGATTGACGCAGCAACGCCACCCACTCCAAGCCCAGCACCAGTGCGCTCCCGAGGGCAACCGCAGCAGTGCTGTTATCCCCCTCGGAAAGCGGGTCCCCGTGCCCCGCAGCGACCAGCAAGATCGAGCACCCGAAGAGTCGGCATCGGTGGAGTCGGTCGGATGCCGCGCTGCGCCGGAGCAACTGATCCGGCATGAACTCGTCCGGCTCTCGCCAGCGAATGAGCGCACAGACCTCGCGTGGCTCCCACTCCAGAGGACTGGGAACACGGCCCGTGCGAACGATGCTCTGCAGCACTCGCAGGTTGGCCTCGTACTGAAAGGGAACGTCGGCCAGGGCCAGCATATCGAGTTCCCGCGACGACACCACCTGACAAAGCGCCCGAAAAAGTGCGCCGTTGTCCGGCGCAAACTCCTGCGCAACCTGTGCAAGACTCTCGGGCATGCGTCCGTCCCCATCCAGCGCCACACCGGGCCGCCGCGCCCAGCAGTCAACCACTACACCCTGATGTACAACTTCCTCCCCTCCATCCACCTCGCCAGCCACCAATAGATCACCACATACACCCCCGTCGCCAGCCACGGCCCCGCCGCGGCCGTCGTCAGCCACTTCAGGTGCAACTGCAGCGCCGTGAACAGCACCTGCCCGTCCCACGCGAGGCCGGCCCCATCCGCCGCGGGCACCGGCGCCAGCACGCGCCACTTCGTCCACACCAGCGCCCACGTGATCTCCGCGACAAAGTAGATCGCGATCGCGTTCTTACCCAGCGTCTCACACGGGCGCCACAGCCATCCACCCGCGCCCTTCTCGCCTGCCGCGCCCTGCTCCCCGCCGCCCCCGCGGTCGAGAACCCTCAGCAGCCCGCCCATCACAGCCGCACCCGATCCCGCACACACCAGCACGTAACTGGGCGTAAACAAGTCCTTGCTCAGCGGCACGCCTCCAACCAGCCACCACGCCAGCCCCACTGCCGCCAGCCCGATCCCGCACCCCACCAGCCACGCCGCGGCCCGCTCCCGCCGCGTCCGCACCACCTCCCCGCACAGGCACCCGATCACCACCGTCGCGCTCGCCGGCAGGCCCTGCGTGATCAGCGTGCCCACCCAGCCAAAACTCCGCCAGTCGCGGTCAAGGTCCGTCCGGCCCGCCATCCACTCGCTCCGCGCCAGCCCCACCGTCGCCGTCAGGTCGGGCAGGATCAGCCCCTTGCCGATCAGCACCACCGCCACCACACCCACCTGCACCCACCGCGGCAGGTGATACGCCGCCACGCCCAGCACCACGCCCAGCCCGATCAACGGCAAAATATCCCAGTGCAAAAACGTCGCCCACGTAACCGCCGCGCCCGGCTTGGGCACGAGCCCCCCGTTCTGCCACACCAGCGTGTCAACAGACGACTTGGCGATCCAGATCACGATCCCCAGCAGGTAGAGCACGGCGCCGCGCCGCAAGGCGCCCAACATCCGCCGCGCCGGCGACAGGCCCGCCCCGCGCCCCGAGTGCACCGAGAACGGGATCGCCAGCCCCACGATGAACAAGAACCACGGGAACACCACGTCGGCCAGCCACAGCCCGTGCCTCCCGCCGTTCCACCCCGCATGCCCGAACCACGGCGGAAACGCCGCCCGGTCGCCCGACAGGTTCACCACGAACATCAGCACGATCACCAGCCCGCGGAACACGTCCAGCGAGCGCAGCCGCCCCGGGCCCGGCACCGCCCCCTCGCTCACGGCGCCCCCTCGCGCCCCAGCAGCACATACGCCGTCCCGTCCACCCTCCGCAACCACACATTCGTCAGGTCTTCGCGCCGATACGCGCGCTGCCCCTGGGCCGCATCCGCCACGGCCGGGTCGTTCACCAGCACGTTGCCATCATCATCGAACCCCTCCACCACGATCAGGTGCCCGGCCGTCGATTCATACGGCGCGCCCCGCAGTTCCCCCGCCTCCACCGCGATCGAGATCACCACCGGGTGCCCCGCATCCGTCAGCCGCGCCAACTCCGCCCACGAGTTCAGCCGCGTCAGATATCCCGGCACGCCCAGCGCATACGCCGTCTGCACGTTGCGCGGCCAGTTTCCATAAATCCCGAAGTTCGGATCCAGCGCCCGCGCCGCCACCGTCTGCACCGGCACGTCCACGCCCCGATGAGCCAGCACCATGCTCACGCTCGTCGGGCTGCACAACCGCCCGGCGAGCGACTCGTCATCGGTCTTCTGGCTGCGAAAGGGCACGCCCAGCCGCCCCCGCCGCGCCGGCGCAAAGTCGCCGTCGCCGGCTTCGTTCGGGCCCCGCGTGTCGCTGAAGCAGACCGCCACACGCCGCACCCGCACCGCCTCGCCCGGCCGCTCCCCGGCCACCGAGCGCACCGCCGTCAACCGATACCGCAGCGCATCCAGCGGCCGCGCCGATCGCAAGTAGTCGACGTCAATCACGATGCCCGTGTCAGTCTTCTGCCGCCGCTCGCCCTCCGGCAGGGCCTCGCGCCCTCCGCCCGGCCCAACCCACGAGCCGATGAACAGCGGCACCGACCACTCCGCCGTCGCCGCGTCGCGGGCCAGCACGTCGATCCGCACCGCGCACGCCTCCGGCACCGCCACGTTCCATGAGATCAGCGCCTCGGTGAACACGCCCGCCGCCCCGTCCCGCGGGCCGGGCCGCACCTCCGCCGATTCGTAAAACGCCGCGTCGCCCTCCTCGGCCGCGGCACCGGCGGGCCGCAGTTCCAACCACGCGGGCCCCTCAAGCATCGCCGCCCGGCCCCGCAAGGTGCCCGCGCCGCCCGCCACCGCCGCGAGCGAGTCGTGCACCACCAGCGTGTGCCGCGCCGGACCGGGCTCAGCCGCGGCGGCCACCCAGCACACGCACGCCGCCAGCACGCCCGCGCTCACGCCAGCACCATGTCGAGCAGCCCGCCGATCCCCTGGCCCATGGTCGCCACCGTCTCCACGATCGGCCGCTTCCCCGCCACGTCGCGCAGGTTCTTCACCAGTTCGTTCTGCCCCGGGTAGTCGGCCTTGTTGCACACAAACACATCCGCGATCTCGAGGATGCCCGCCTTGTCCATCTGCACGCTGTCGCCCATGCCCGGCGTCATCACCACCAGCGTCTTGTCCACGTGCTTGCGGATCCTGGTCTCGTTCTGCCCCGCGCCCACGGTCTCCACAAACACCGTCTCGAACCCGGCACCCCCGAGCAGGTGCAGGATGCCGTCGAGCGTCTGATAGTCCTCTCCCGAGATCGCCAGCGACCGGTAATACACCGATTCATCCAGGGCGTTGAAATCCACCCGCAGGCGGTCGCCCAGCAGCGCGCCCGAAGTGAGCGGGCTGAGCGGGTCGAACGCCACGACCGCCACGCGACCGCCGTGAGCCGCTCCCCCGCCCCCCCCGCCGCCGCGGCGCGAGTGCTCGCCCGCCAGTTGCGCCACGAGCGTGCTCTTGCCCGCGCCCGGCGAGCCCGTTACGCCGATCACGCGCTTGGGCCTGGCGCGGGCCGCGTCGCTCCGCACCGCCCGCCCCGCGTGCAGGAGCGAGATGTCCCGCGCAAGTTGAGCCGTCGCCGACCCCGCGGGCACACGCTCCGCATACGGCCGCACCGAACCCCGCACCGCCTCCACGATGTCCAGAAGGCCCGTGCCCGTCGTGAAACACTTGGCCACGCCCAGGGCCGCCAGCTTGGGCAGGTCCTCCGCCGGCAGAATCCCCCCCATGTACACCGGCAGGTCCGGCCGCCCCAGTGACTTGAGTTCCGCCACCAGCCGCGGCCCCAGCACCAGGTGGCTGTTGCTCATCATGCTCGCCGCGATCACGTCGCAGTCCTCATCCCGCGCCGAGATCGCCAGGCTGCGCGGCGTCTGCCACAGCCCGGAATAGATCACGTGCACCCCCGAGTCGCGCAGGGCCCGCGCAATCACCTTCACGCCCCGGTCGTGCCCGTCCAGACCCATCTTCCCCAGCAGCACCCGCGGCCTGTGATCCAGGTCCGCGCAGCGATCCTTCTTCTCAAACTCGGTCGTCGGCTCGTGCAGCGTCTGCGACATGTGCCAAGCGTAGAGGCCCGATCGTCAGGGGTTGCTCTCCCCCCCGCTCACCCCGGCCCGCTCATACACCCGGATCGCCGGCACACCCGCACCCGCCGTCTGTTCCACCGCCAGCCGGTAGCCCAGGCCCTCCAGGGCGCTCTCTTCCGCCTGCCCCGCGTACACCAGCACCCACTCCGGCGCCGTCGCCCGCACATGGGCGCGCCACCGCTCCGTCTCCCCGGCAGACCAGTCCAGCGCCGCCACCGGATTGAACCCGTAGTCAAAGTCCGGCCACGGTCTGGCCGGGCGCACCTCCACCACCTGCCCCCCGCCCGGCGGCGCCACCCACCACGGACGGCACGCCAGCGTCGAAAGCACGCGCTCGCCCGGCCGCAGCCGCGTCAGCAACGCCCGGCGCGTCTCCGCCGTGGGCCCCGCATCAGCCCGCGGCCCGCGCACCCACCACGCCCACGCCAACCGCTGCGGCCCCGCCAGCGGCACGCCCTCAGCCGCCGCCAGCGTCGGCGCCAGGTGCGCCGTCAGCCCGCTCCAGAACTGCCCCTGCCCCAGCGCCCCCAGCCCCAGCAGCGCCAGGGCCACGCCGGCACCCGCGCCGCGATCGTGCACCCGCGTCGCCAGCCAGGCCGCTGCCGCACCCGCCGGCGCAAGCGCCCACACCGCATACCGCGCCCAGTGGTAGTTCGGCACCACCAGCAGCAGGCCGCACAGCACACACAGCATCACCTGCCCCCAGCGCGGCCGCGCCACCTGCCCCAGCGCCATCACCGCCACGCATCCCACCAGCGCAAACGCCCACACCGGGCCCAACTGCCCCTTGCCCTCGGGGTCGAGGTGCGGGTCAAACGTGAACCAGAACGCGCGCAGCCGCGTCGCCCACCCCCACGCCCGCTCCCACCCCAAACTCTCCACCGTCATCGGCCCTTCAAACACCACCCACGGGCCCAGCGCCACCCTCAGCGGGTAGACCGGGCTCGCGTACTTCACCCATGCCACCACGTACGGCGGCGCCGCCGCCAGCGCGGCCGCTGCACTTGCGGCCACCGTCGCCCACAACTGACCCTCTCCCCCCCTGTGCCGCGCCCAGACACACGCCGCCGCGCAGAATCGAAACGCCCACACCGCCGCCAGCGCCGGCGCCACCGTCACCTTGCACCACAGGGCCGCCGCCGATGCCGCGGCGCACACCACCAGCGACAGCCCATCGGTCCGCGCCGCCTTCCCCCGCCGCGGCAGCGCGGCGGCCACCGCCACCGCCACCAGCGCCCCCGCCGCCATGTCCGCATACACCACCATCGAGAGCGTCGCCACCACGGGCGTCGTGAGCACACACGCCCCCAACGCCAGGCTCCACGATCGCGCCGCACCCACCCGCCGCGCCGCCACCCCGGTGGCCAGCGCCAACAGCAGCCCCCACGCCGCGTTCAGCGGGCGATACGCCGCGTCTGTGCCCGACACGCACGCCGACCACGCCCACAGAATCGCCGCCCCGCGCGGGTACGAGTCCGCCCACACCACCCCCGCGTGCACCGCCCCCAGCCGCCCATCCTGCACGATCTGCTGCGCCTGCGGCAGGTGATACGCCAGTTCATCCGTCAGATTCGTGAACACCCACGTGCCCGTCAGGGCCACGCCCGCGTGCGCACTCAGGCCGCAGGCGATCAGCAGCCGCTGCGCTCCGCTCGCACTCCTCCAGGCGCTCCGCCACGCGCGGCCGATACGCGCGAGAGCCGCGCCCAGGTGGGCCCGCCCGCCGCGCCGGCCCACGCACGCCCACCCGCACACCGCCGACAACCCGACCTGCCACCACAGCGCCTGATCCAGCGGCCGCGACCACGGCGCAACCCCCACCGCGGCGGTCAACAGCACCAGGGCCACCGGCGCGCCCACCCCCGCGGCCAGCGCCAGGTCCGATGCTCGCGTCCGGGGCCGCACGCTGTGGCACGCGGCCAGACACGCCGCCCACACCGGTGCCGCCAGCGCCAGCAGCCCGAGCACCTGCAGCAGGGAGATCGCCATGCGTGCCTCGCGCCATCCCCGATGCACGCCGACCGACTCCGCCCGTCAACGCACACACCACGTGCCCGGTCAACGCCAGCATACCACCACGGCCCCGGCCCCGCCGAGTAGGATGCCCGGATGCACCCCTCCCCCACCGCCACCCACACGCACGCCGATGCGCCCCACGCCCTCACCGGGCCGCAATCGGTCTACCTCTGGCTCTCGGGCCTCTTCGTTGCCAGCCTGCTCATCGCCGACATCACCGGCGTCAAACTCTTCCAGTTCCGGCTGGGCGCCTTCACCATTCAGCACACCTGCGGCATGCTCACCTTCCCCGTCACCTTCCTCCTCACCGACCTCGTCAACGAGTTCTACGGCAAGCGCGCCGCGCGCCGCCTTGTCTGGCTGGCCCTCTCCATGGGCTTGTTCGTCTTCGTCGTCGTCAACATCGCCCTCGCCATGCCCGCGTGGGACGTTCCCTTCAACATCAAGCCCGGCTCGTTCGCAGACGTCTTCGCCAACTCACGCGTCATGTACATCGCCAGCCTCGGCGCCTTTCTCATCGGCAGCCTGGCCGACATCAGCATCTTCGGCTGGCTCAAGCGCCTCACCGGCGGCCGCCTCGTCTGGCTCCGCGCCACCGGCTCCACCGTGGTCAGCCAGTTCATCGACAGTTTCATCGTCACCTGGCTGGCCTTCAGCGTCGGCCGTCTGCTCTTCCCCACCGACGCGGCCCCCATGCCCATGGGCGAGGTCCTCAAAACCGCCGCCACCGGCTACATCCTCAAGTTCGTCATCGCCATCGCCCTCACGCCTCTCATCTACCTCGGGCGCTGGCTGCTCACGAGCCGGTTCGGCATGAAGCCCATCCCCGCCGCTAGTCCGGCTCCTTGAGCGCACCCAGCCGCCGCAACGCCGGGAACGCCAGCGCGATCCCCGCCACCACCACCAGCGTGCCGATGCCCCCGCTCACCACGCTCGCCACCGGCGACCACAGGTGGGCCACCAGCCCACTCTCGTACGCCCCCAGTTCGTTGCTCGACTCAATAAACACGCTGTTCACCGCCGCCACCCGGCCACGCACCTCATCCGGCGTCCGCACCTGCACCAGCACGTGGCGGATCACCACGCTCACGCCGTCCAGCCCGCCCAGCAGCACCAACAGCCCCAAAGACAGCCAGAAACTCGTCGAGAGCCCGAACCCGATCGTCGCCACGCCAAACCCCGCCACGCTCCACAACAGCGCCGGACCCGCGCGCTTGAACCCCCGCGAATGCGCCAGCACCTGCGCCGCGATCAACGCCCCCACGTACGGCGCGGCGTTCAAAACACCCAACTCCCGCGGCCCCACCTGCAAAATGTCCTTCGCAAACACCGGGAGCAGCGCCATCGCGCCCCCGATCAACACCGCGAACAAATCCAGCGTGATCGCCGCAAGCACCGTGCGCTCCCTCCGCAAAAACGCAAACCCGCCCAACAGCGACCGCCACGAGCGCGGTTCCGTCGGCCGCTGGGCCTGCCGCGGCCGCACCGTCGTCATCGACACCGCAAACGCCAACGCCCCCGCCGCGGCCAGCAAACACACCGGCCACGCCGCGCGATACGCCCCCAGCAGCACGCCCGCCAGCACCGGCCCGCCAATCGCCGCGGCCTGAAAGAAACTCGAGTTCCACGTAACCGCGTTGTGAAACGTCTCCTTGGGCACCAGGAGCGGCAGCAGCGCGCCCCGCGCCGGCGAGTTGAACGCCTTGGCCGCGCCGCTCGCCACCAGGCACGCATAGATCACCCACACCGGCCCCTGCCACAGCGAAACCGCGGCAAGTCCCAGCGAGCACACGAAGTACGCGATCTGCGACGCGATCACCAGTTTGCGGCGGTCGTGCACATCGGCCGCGTGGCCGCCCACCAGCGCCAAGAGAATCACCGGCAGAGCCTGCGAGAGCCCCACGTACCCCAACGCGATCTCGGAGCCCGTCCGCTCGTACAACTCCCACGTCACCGCCACGCCCTGCATCCGCGCACCCGTGGTGCTGGGCAGCCAGCCCACCGCAAACCGCCGGTAGTTGGGCTCGCGCAGCGCGGCAGCAAAGTCGTGCTTGCCCTCCGGCGCACTCAGACCGTCCACCGCTTCCCCTCGCGCTTCACCGGTCGATACAGCGTGTCGCGTTCCACCGGCCGGAGGCCGGCATCGCGGATGGCCTTCGTCAGCGTGGCGACCGTCACCTCCTGGTGCGTGCTCGCCCCGCCCACCTTCGTGATGTCGTACCACACCACCGTGCCGTCGATATCATCCGCCCCGCTCTGCAGCATGAGTTGGGCCATGGCGACCGTCTGCATGATCCAGAACGCCTTCACATGGGGGAAGTTGTCCAGCATCAGCCGCGCCACGGCGAGCGTGCGGAGATTCTCCAGCCCCGTCGGCCCGGGCCGGTCTTCCAGTTCGCTGCCGTCGGGGAAGAACGGGAGCGGGATGATGGTCTGGTAGTAGCCCGAAGCAGGGCTCAGGGCCGAGGGCCGTGGGCCGAGGGACTCGCGCTGGCGGGCAAGCATGTCGAGGGGTTTGAGCGTGCCGGGGCGCGTGAGCGTGATGACGGGGGCGGCGCTAGCGCCCTCGCGGTAGCCGAGGTGGCCGCTTGTGCTCTCGTCAACCTGCGTGCGTGTCGATCCGTTCGACTTTGCCACTTTGCCACTCTGCCACTTTGCCACTTCTCCCGCCGCGTACCCCAGCCTCCCCAGCGCCTCATCCTGCGCCGTCCGCAGCATGTCCATGTGCACCAGCCGGTCGTGCCGGCTCTCGATGTGCCCGTACAACAGCGTCGCGTTCGTGTTCAGCCCCACCTGGTGCGCCACGCGGTGCACATCCAGCCACACATCCGACCGGATCTTCCCCTTGAAGGCCTCATCGTGCACGCGGTCGTCAAACACCTCCGCCCCGCCGCCGGGGAGCGACCCCAAGCCCGCCTTCTTCAACTCCTCCAGCACCCAGCGAATCCCCGCCCTGCGATCCTCCACCGAGTACTTCCTGGCGATCTTCGCCAGGTGCACGATCTCCACCGCCGTAAACGCCTTCACGTGCAGATCACTTCCGCACCGCCGCGCCTCATCCCGAATCGTCCCCACCAACTCCGGGTAGTAACTCCACGGCAGTTTCGGGTGCAGCCCCCCCACGCAGTGCATCTCCGTCGCCCCCGCCTCCACCGCCTGCCGCACCTGCTCGCGCACATACGCCATGTCGCGCGTGTACGCCCCCTCCTGCCCCTCCTTGCGATAAAACTCGCAGAACCTGCACGACAGCGCGCACACGTTCGAGTAGTTCAGGTGGCGGTTCACGTTGTAGTACGCCACATCCCCGTGCAACCGTCGCGCCACCCGGTTCGCCAGCCCGCACACGCCCCAGATGTCCGGCGTCGCGAACAGCGCCTCCCCATCCGCCAGGCTCAACCGCTCTCCCCGCTCCACCTTCTCCGCGATCGCGGCCAAGCCGCTGCCCGTGGCGGGCGGTTCGGCCCGCTCGCCCGGCATGGCTAGCGGAGACACAGGAAAGACAAGCGCGGCACTCATGCACCGAATACTACGGGCCGCCCGCCCCGCTCCCGGCCCGCACGAGCACGTCATCCCTGACGGCTCGTCAGGCCGCACGCCGGTCGGCCCACAGGGCATCGGCATCGTCCGCCGTCCCCCCGCGGCCGCGCGGCAGCCCCTGTGTGTGCGCGAGGGCCAGCACCGCGGCGCAATCCGACCGCTTCCACCACCCCAGCCGCCGCACGTCGCGCTCCAGCGCCGCCACGTTCACCCCGCGCTCCAGCGCCATCCGCAGCGACGGGCGATGCGCCGCTTGCCATAGCACCACCGCCGCATCGAGCGCGGCATCCGGCCCCGCCGCGCGGCCGCCGGAAGGGCCTCCGGCGGCCGGCGCGGGCAGGCACTGGGCGAGCAGCCACGCGCTCGCACGCAGGGACGCGTCGATCCGCTCCGCCAAGGGCACCGCCAGCCCCCGGCCACACTCATCCGCCTGCCGGGCAAGGTCCGCCAGGCCAGCCGCCCCCAGGGCCACCGCCGCACCGCAGGGGGCGGCGTCGGTGTCGGTGTGCACCGCCCGATGGAGAAGGTCGCTCAGCCGCACCGCCGCCTCCAGCGCGGGAGCCGACGGGGCATACGTCAGTTCCACCAGCCGCTGCAGGGCCAGGCCCAACGCCGCCACGGGCAGCGAGGCGTCCTCCAAGAGCTGCAGACGCAGCGCCAGGGGCATGGGGCGTCCGTTCTCCACCAAGGCTTCCAAGAGCGTGGACCAGTCTGCGCTGTCGATGAGTCGCTCGATCTTGTGGGTGCTGAGCATGAGAGGCTCCGGGTCTTGGCTGGTGAAATGTGCTGCCTTGCCGCCGCACCAAGTTGTACGTTGATTTCGGCCGCGCTCAAGCCCAAAGTGCTGTGTTTGTTTGGCGAACCCCGCCCGTACTGACACCACGCTGTCAGCGGCCACTGACACCGTCCCGACAGTGTGGGACTGGGGTGGGCCGCGCGGCTGGTCCGGTGCCGCGGGCGGGGCGGGTCCGGTAGCCCGCGGGCACCGGGCCGGGGCGCCGCGGGTCTTCGGACCCCTGCCCGCCGCGTCGATTCATGGGCCGGGCTCTGCACCCGCGCGACCCAAGGGGCACACCATGACGCTGCTCGAGATTCTCAAGGCGGCCTACGAGGCCGACGCTTCGGACATTCACCTCGTGGCCGGCCACCCGCCCGTGATGCGGGTGCACACCGTCGTCACACCGATGGACAGCCCCGCCCTCACGCCCGAGCAGTGCATGGGCTTCCTCAAGGAGATGGCTCCCAAAGAGGCCTTCGCGCGCTTCGAGCAGAACAAGGACTCCGACTTCTCCTTCTTCGCCCAGGGCATCGCCCGCTACCGGGTGAACGCCCACATGCAGAAGCAGGCCGTGGGCCTCGCCCTGCGCATCGTCAAGACCAAGGTGCCGCCCCTCGAAAAACTCAGCCTGCCCGACGTCATCACGCGTCTCACCTACCTGCCGCGCGGCCTCGTGCTCGTCACCGGCGACACCGGCAGCGGCAAGAGCACCACGCTCGCGGCCATGATCCAGAGCATGAACGAACGCTACAGCAAGCACATCATCACGCTCGAAGACCCCGTCGAGTACACCTTCCAGAGCGACCGCTCCCTCATCGAGCAGCGCGAACTCGGGGCCGACATGCCCAGCTTCGCCTCCGCCCTCAAGCACGCCCTCCGTCAAGACCCCGACATCATCCTCGTCGGTGAGATGCGCGACCTCGAGACCACCGCCCTGGCCATCACCGCCGCCGAGACGGGCCACCTGGTGCTCAGCACCCTGCACACCGTCAGCGCCAGCCAGACCGTCGAGCGCATCATCGACATGTACCCGGCCAACCAGCAGAACCAGATCCGCTCCATGCTCGCCAACACCCTGCAGGCCGTCATCAGCCAGACGCTCTTCTCGCGCATCGACGCCCCCGGCATGATCCCCGCCGTGGAGGTGCTGCTCTGCACGCCCGCCGTGCGGAATCTGATCCGCGAGGCCCGCACCTTCGAGATCCCCAACGTCATCGAGACCAGCAAGGCCATGGGCATGACCAGCCTCGACAAGAGCATCGCCGAGTTGTACTTCAACGGCATGATCAGCCGCGACGACGCCATCGCCAGCGCCACCATGCCCGACAAGCTCGAGCGGCTTCTGGCCGCCTGAACCGCCGCAGCGCCTGACCATCCATGCCCCAGTACCGCTACACAATCCGCACCTCTTCTGGCCAGCCCCAGGCGGGCACGGTTGCGGCCGACTCCATCGCCACCGCGGCCACGCTCCTGCGCAACCAGGGGGCCCACGTCCTCTCCATCTCGCCCCTCAAAGATGCCCTCATCAGCGCCGGCTTCGCCGCCCGCATCCGCGAGCTCAACGCGGGCAAGCCCAAGGCCAAGCACGTCCTCGACTTCACCACCCAGTTGGCCGTCATGATGCGGGCCGGCATCAACCTGCGGGCCGCCCTCGACGGCATCGCCGAGCAGACCGAGCACCCGGGTTTCAAGAAGGTCATCCTCGCCATCAAGGGCGACGTCGAGAGCGGCAAGCCCTTCTCCGCCGCGCTCCAGAGGCACCCCCGCCTCTTCGGCCCCCTCTACATCCACATGGTCCGCGCCTCCGAGATGTCCGGCGCCTTCAGCGAGATGCTCGACCGCATCGCCGGCTACATCTCCCAGGAGATCGAGACCCGCAAGATGGTGATCGGTGCGGCCATCTACCCCGGCGTCATCGGCACCATGGCCGTGGGCGTCACCATCTTCCTGCTCACCTTCGTGCTGCCCAAGTTCAAGGCCGTCTTCCAGGGCAAGGAAGACGTGCTCCCCTGGGCCACCAAGTTCCTCCTGGGCCTCTCCGAGACCATGGTGGCCCAGTGGCCCCTCATCCTCGGTGCCGGCCTGCTGGTGATCGGCGGCCTCTTCGCCTTCAGCCGCACCGCCGTCGGCTCCTTCTGGTTTGACAAACTCAAACTCAGCGTGCCCGTCCTCAAGACCATGTTCCGCTCCCTCTACATCAGCCGCTCTCTCCAGACCATGGGCCAACTCGTCAACGCCGGCGTCCCCATGCTCGACACCCTGGCCATCACCGGCGACATCTCCGGCAACACCTTCTACCGCAACCTCTGGAAGACCGTCTACTCCAACGTCAAGCAGGGCAAAAAGATCGCCCAGCCACTCCAGAAGAGCCCCCTCCTGCCCCAGAGCGTCGTGCAGATGATGTCCGCCGGCGAAGAGTCCGGAAAACTCGGCGAGGTGCTCGACGAGATCTCCGGCTACTACGCCAAGCAGTTAAAGGACCACATCAAGGCGGTTACCAGCATGATCGAGCCCATCATGATCGTCATGATGGGATCAGTCGTCGGCTTCATCGCCATGGCCATCATTCTGCCCATCTTCAAGATGAGCCAGATCGTAAAGTGAGACCGCAGGCGGGGGCGGAGCGCGAGGCACGTGTGAGATCGACCATGCCCACCCTCTCCCCACCCTCCGCCGTCCCGCGCCGCAGGCCGCAGCGCGGCGGGTTCACCCTCCTCGAAACCGCCCTCGCCACCGTCATCCTCGGTGTCGGCATCCTCGCCCTCATCGACGCCCACGGCTCCTTCACACGCCTCAACGACAGCTCGTCCCAGTACGCCACCGGCGCCTACCTCGCCAACGAACTCCGCGAGCGCATGCGCGATCTGCCCCGCCACGACCCCGTCACCGGCCTCTATTCCACCACCGCCGGCGGGCAGACCACCCTCAACGGCTGGGGACGCGAGGCCGGTGAAACCACCCTCGACGATCTCGACGACCTCGACGACTTCGACGCCCTCACCATCGGGGCCGGCGGAACGTTCGCCGGGCCCGTCGACGCCACCGGCCGTCCCCTGCCCGAACTCGACAGCGCCGGCAACCCGGTGATGGCCGAGGGTGTCCAGGTCAACCTGCGCGGCTGGGTCCAGACCGTCGCCGTCGACAAGGTCGATCCGCGCAACTTCGCCACCGTCCGCGCCGACAACTACAGCGTCGCCGCCAGCGGCGGCACACCCGCGCTCAACGTCGACCATTTCCCCCTGCGCGTCACCATCACCGCCACCTACACCGCCCCCGGCTCCACCCGGGCCGACGAGATGGCCCGCGTCGTCTTCATCGTGCCGCCGTGAGAAAGGACGTCAGACACCAGACGTCAGGCGTGAGTCCAAGCCCACACGCAGGACTCAGCACTCAGGACCCAGGACCGCCTCGCCCGCACCGGACACACACCATGACCGCCACCAACAGGGCCGCACGCATCGCGCTCTCCTCGCTCCTCGCCACCCGCCGCGGCGTCGTCTCCGTGCTCGCCATGATGTTCCTCGTGCTCTTCGGCTCGCTGGGCCTGGCCATGACCATCGCCAGCAAGGGCAACCTGCGCACCGCCAGCACGCAGCAGCATGTGAACAAAGCCCTCGGCGCCGCCGAGACCGGCCTCTCCGTCGCCAAGGCCCGCCTGCAAGAGGCCGTGGCCCGCTTCGTGGTGGACAAGGGCGTGGTCGATGCCGCCTACGCACGCAAGGTCTGGGCCGGCACGCTCACCAGCGGCGACGGCCAACTCAGCGTGCTCGCGCCCCCCAGCGGCTTCACCGAGGCCGGCCTGCCCGCCGGCGTCGCCCAGGCCCTCGTCAACGTCCACACCGCCGACTCCAGCGCCATCGCCGTCTCGGGCCTCGCCACCAGCGCGGCGATCACCGCCGCGCCCGGCGGCACCGACACCGCCACCTACAGCGCCACCAACTGGGTCGTCACACAGCCCGTCGCCATCGAGGGGGCCACCGGCACCGGCGCGCTCAACGCCGCCTTCCAGATCACCTACGCACCGCTCGCCAACGGCACCGACATCCGTGTCTTCGCCACCGGCTTCAGTTCACTCGGCGCGGCGGGCTCCGGCTACGCCTTCAAGGCCCACGCCGCCACGGCCGACCGCTCGCTCACCCGCACCATCTCGCAGGACTTCCGCATCGTCAAACGCCCCCGCCACGCCGTGCTCAGCCCCTCGCGCGTGCTGCTCGGCAAGAACGTGCAGGTGAACGGCGACCTCGCCACCCGCTACACGCACACCGACTATGACAACGGCGAACCGACCCGCGTCAAGAGCGACTTCTACGGCCTTGATGCCACACTCGACGACGCCCTCGACGCCTTCTTCGAGGGTGTGATCGCCCGCGATATCGACGGCGACAACCGCCTGCGCGTCAGCCACCCCGGCGAGGCTCAGGGCCTGCCCAACCCCACCACGCACCCCTCGCTCTTCGCCGACGGCGCCAGCCCCTTCGGCGATGCCACGCGCGACGGCTACGTCGACGACTTCGACCTCTTCCTCAACTTCTACGGGGCCGACGACGGCAGCGGGCGCAAGCGCGTCGCCCTCGCCACCGTGAACGTGCCCGACGCCGACCTCATGTACCTCATCGACTCCGCCGTTCCCGACCGCAACCGCAACGGCGTCCGCGCCTACACCGACGCCAACGCCAACGCCCGCCACGATGAGGGCGAGGCCTTCCTCGACGACGACGACGTGGTGCTGGGGTACCTCGACAACGTCATCGACTACAAGGACCAGTACGCCAAGGTGCGCGGCTCGCTCTCCTTCAAGGTCTCGAGCGCCCAGTGGGAGGCCGACCTGGGGGCCTACCGCAACTTCATCCAAGGGCCCATCACGCCCGCCCGTCCCGGCCAGTCGCCCGTCAGTTTCGGCGTGCCCGACTCCGCTCTGCCCGCCATCTCCAGCGCCACCTTCGCCAACCCGCAGGCCGCGCTCAGCGCCAAGGCCACCGGCTCCTTCACCACCCAGGTGGGCACGCAGATCGGCTGGAGTTCCACCGATCTGGGCAACTACCCGGCCGCGAACAACCAGCCCGGCCAGCCCCAGTACTGGCGGACCACCCACGACAACGCCACCGTCAAGGCGACCACGGGCCTCGACCTGTGGGAGAAGATGCCCTTCAACTCGCCCGCCTTCACCGACTACTACATCCGCCCCCGCTACGTGAACATGACCTTCACCAACGCCACCATCCCCGAGGGCAGCAACGGCCTGTTCGTGAACTGCAAGTTCATCGGCGTCACCAGGGTCAACTGCGAAACCGGCAACACCAACAGCAACTGGAACCTTTACGGCCGCCTGAAGTGGGACGCCGCGCAGGCCAAGCCCGTGCCCTACACCGACCCGCTCGACAAGTCCGATTTCCTCCGCTACACCAGCGGCATCGTCAGCGACGGCCCCGCCAACTACGCCGACTTCCCCGACCCGCCCGTCATCGGCGGCGTCCTCCGCACCGGCGCGGCACGCGACACCAAGCTCTACTCCAACAACCTCCGCTTCCACAACTGCGAGTTCGTCGGCTCCATTGTGGCTCCCACCCCGAGCACCTTCACCCACGTGCGCAACAAGGTGCAGTTCACGGGCTCCACCCGCTTCCGCACCATGACCGCCGACTCGGCCGAGGCCACCGCCGCCAACTTCAACAGCGACGACGTCGCCGAACTCAAGAAGTCGGCCATGATCCTGCCCAACTACTCGGTCGACATCGGCACGTTCAACAGCCCCACCGACAGTTACACCGGCACCAACCCCCCGCCGGCCCAGTCCGTCCAACTCACCGGCACCGTCATCGCCGGTCTGCTCGACGCACGCGGCAACACCACCATCGACGGCTCGCTCATGCTCACCTACGCCCCCACGCCCAACGAGGGGCCCCTCAACTACTTCGGCCAGAGCGTCGGCAACCCCGCGCTCTTCAACACCAGTCTGGGCTATTTCGGCACCGCCGACGGCGACGGCGAATCCCTCGACCCTGAGACGCTGCCGCTCGAGGGCGGCGTCAAGATTGCGGGGTGGGACTCGAACGGCGACGGCCTGGCCGACCTGCCCCCCTCGCCGCGCCCGGATGCCACGCTCATCGCCTCGGGCGCCATCGTCGCCATCCCGTTTTACGGTTACGGCCGTGTGGTGCTGAACTGGAACCCGAACCTGCCCATGCCCGACGGCATCATGCTGCCCCTCCAGGCCGTCGCCCTGGCCGGCACGTACAAGGAGGGCCAGCGATGAACACGCCGAACCGGAACGCACGAAGCCACACAGGCACGAAGGCACGAAGATACGCCCGCCGCGGCTTCAGCCTCGTCGAACTCCTCATCTCCCTCACCGTCAGCGCCACCCTCCTCACCGCCGTCATGGTCGCGCTCGACGTGATGTTCAAGCGCTACACCGCCATCAGCGACTCGGCCGGCTCCCACGTCGTCGCCCGCACCGTGATGCACCGCATGCTCTCCATGATCCGCACCGGCACCGACTTCGGCCCATTCCCGGCCGATGTGCTCGACGCTGACCAGAACCCCGTGCAGTCTACCAGCCTCGAGTTCATCTCCGCACAAGACGCCGCGGCGGGCACACGCACGCTCTCGCGCATCGAGCGCCGCGACGCCGGCACCGTCACGCTCAACGGCATGAGCACCGTGCAGCGCGGCCCCTTCGCCCTCTGGCTGGTGATCGAGCGCACGACGCCCGCGGGCACCACCACCGAAGAGCGCCCGCTCATCGACGGAGTGAACGCCGTCTCCTTCAGCCTGCTCTTTGACGTCGGCCCGCGCCTGCGGCGGGCCACCATCGACCTCTCCATCCAGCCGCGCTCCAGCGAGGTGGGCGAGTACGACGCCACGCGCCGTGAGTACGCCGAGCGGCGCATGCTGCAAAGCGACACCACCGACCAGGTGGTACGCCTCATCGCCAGCGCGGGCCCGCGCGTGAACGAGGGCGAGTAACCCGGACGAGACACCAACCCGGTCCCCGACGTCCGCTCGGCGGACTTTGGTGCCCACGCATCCTCTCCCACTCTCAATACGCACACCAAAAGACCGCCTTTGCGCGCCGTTGTGTGGTCATCGCGCGGTTCTTTCTTGCCCCGACGCTCTCCCCGCGCCACGCTCTCTCTGCGTGGCCCACACCCCCACCATCACGCACGCGCTCGGACCCTCCCCCTCCGGGGGAGGTGGCCTCGCGCCA
>CAZPWW010000030.1:0-29793 GCA_964590885.1 uncultured Phycisphaeraceae bacterium | reverse complement strand
ACCAGCCGGTGGCGTGCGTGCACTGCGAGAACGCGCCGTGCGAGACGGTGTGCCCGGTGAACGCCACGGTGCACGGCCCCGAGGGGCTGAACTACATGACGTACAACCGCTGCATCGGCACGCGGTACTGCGCCAACAACTGCCCCTACAAGGTGCGCCGCTTCAACTTCTTCGACTACGGCGTGGCCAAGTTCAACGGCGCGTACTTCGGGCAGGAGGCGCTCGAAGGCGTGCTCCCGGGCGCTCTCCAGAGCCAGCCCAAAGCGGCGAGCAAGATCAACCCGAACCTGATCCCCCCGCGCCTGCGCAAGAAACTCGACGAGATCAGCAAACTGCGCATGAACCCCAACGTCACGGTGCGCAGCCGCGGCGTGATGGAGAAGTGCAGCTACTGCGTGCAACGCACCAACGAGGCCAAGATCGAACTGAAACTCAAGGGCAAGCCCGACGGCTCGGTGTGGCGGCCGGACGACGGCCTGCCCGACGGCTTCGTGCAGACGGCCTGCCAGCAAGCCTGCCCGACCGATGCCATCGTGTTCGGCGACATCCTCGACAAAGAGAGTCGCCTGAGCAAGGCCCGCGAGCACCAGCGCAGTTACCTGCTGCTGGGCTATCTGAACACGCGGCCGCGCACCACCTACATGGCAGGGATGCGCAACCCCAACCCCGCGCTGCGGGAAGCAGTCACGGACCCGTTCGGCCACCACGGCGATCATGGCGATCACGGCACGCACGCGGCGGAGAAGAAGGTCGGCTACGTGAACCCCGGCAGGGCCGGTCGTGAGGGATACCTGATGAGCCTGACGGTGTTGGGAGCGCACGCGTGAGCACCATGAACCCGGACCAGATCACGGCCGAGCGCCTCGCGGGCATGGCCCGCGCGCCCGAGCGGCCCCAGGCGTGGGACCCCGCCACGGGCGACGGCTCGTTGGTGGACGACCCGGCCGTGCGGGCCCCGCTGGTGCTGGGCAACCGCTCGTTCTCATGGGTGACCGACACGGTCTGCGGCTACATCGAAAAAGGCCCCGGCAAGTGGTGGCTGCCGACGTTCCTGCTGATGGCCCACGTGGCCGGCCTCATGCCGCTGATGATCCTGTACCTCATCATCACGGGCGTGGGCGTGTGGGGCCTGAACAACCACGTCGACTGGGCGTGGGACATCACCAACTTCGTCTTCTGGATCGGCATCGGTCACGCCGGCACGCTCATCTCCGCCATCTTGTGTCTGTTCAAGCAGAAGTGGCGCACCAGCATCAACCGGGCCGCCGAGGCCATGACGATCTTCGCGGTCATCTGCGCGGCCACGTTCCCCGGCATCCACGTCGGTCGTGTCTGGTTCGCGTGGATGCTCTTCCCGATTCCCAACGCCAACGCCATCTGGCCCAACTTCAAGAGCCCGCTCCTGTGGGACGTGTTCGCGGTCAGCACCTACGGCACGGTGTCGCTGCTCTTCTGGTACATGGGCATGATCCCCGACTTCGCCACCCTCCGCGACCGGGCCTGCAAGCGGCTGCTGGCCGCGGAACGCACGGGTGTCGAGGGGCCCACCCTCCCGCTCGTCGGCATCGCCACCGACAAGATCATGGCCCTCGCCTACGGCCTGCTCTCCCTGGGCTGGCGCTTCAGCACTCGCCACTGGCAGAACTACGAGAAGGCCTACATCATGCTGGCGGGCATCAGCACCCCCCTGGTCCTGAGCGTGCACTCGATCGTGTCCTTCGACTTCGCCACCAGCATCCTGCCCGGCTGGCACACCAGCATCTTCCCGCCCTACTTCGTTGCCGGGGCCATCTTCGGCGGCTTTGCCATGGTGCTGCTGCTGCTCATCCCCTCCAGGCACCTCTTCCCCGGGTTCTCCAGCCTGGTCACCATGCGCCACCTCGAGAACATGGCCAAGATCATCCTGGTCACCGGATGGATGGTCGGCTTTGCCTACGGCATGGAGTTCTTCATCGCGTGGTACTCGGGCAACCAGTACGAGTGGGACGTCTTCATCAACAACCGGGCCAGCCCCGCCAAGGCGCCCTACTGGTGGGCCTACTGGACCATGATCTCCTGCAACGTCCTCAGCCCGCAGGTCTTCTGGTTCAAGCGTTGCCGCCAGAGCGAGGCGTGGATCTTCCTCGTCGCATTCCTCGTCACCATCGGCATGTGGTTCGAGCGCTTCGTGATCATCGTTACAAGCCTTCATCGCGCGTTCATCCCCGGTGAGTGGGGCATGTTCTTCCCCACGCCGGTGGACATTCTCACCTTCGTCGGCTCCGTGGGGACGTTCCTCACGCTCTACCTGCTCTTCACGCGTTTCCTGCCGCAGTTCGCCATGAGCGAGATCAAGAACGTGATGCCACAGGCCAACCCGCACGCACCCCCCGGCCACCACGGACACGCCGGCCACACTCCCGCAGGTGCCCACCAGTCGCCCGATTCCCACAGCGGCGTCGCCGCGGGAGGCCAGCCGTGAGCCGCGCCCCTCAGCACACCACCTCCCACGGCGCCCCGCTCTACGGCGTGATGGCCGAGTTCGACGGTCCCGCCGCCACCACGCACGCCGCCGAGGCCCTGCGCGACGCCGGTTTCTCGCGGTGGGATGTCTACTCGCCCTTCCCCATCCACGGCATCGACGAGGCGATGGGCCTCAAGCGGCCGATCCTGCCGCTCGTGGTCGGCGTGCTCGGCATCACGGGTGCGCTGGTCGGGTTCGGGTTCCAGTACTGGGTGGCCACCTCGGGCTACGGCACGGTGGTGCAGGGCAAGCCGCCGGGCGCGTGGCAGGCCTTCATTCCCGTCACCTTCGAGTTCGGCGTCATCTTCACCAGTTTCAGTGCACTCCTCGGCATGCTGGCCATCAACGGCCTGCCGCGCTGGCACCACCCGCTGCTCGCCAAAGAGCGCTTCCTGGGCGTGAGCGACGACCGCTTTGTGGTGGCCGTCGAGGCCGCCGATGCCAAGTTCGACTCATCCGCCACCCCCGCCCTGCTCAAGAGCCTCGGCGCCATCAGCGTCGAGAACGTCGAAGACTGAGCCCACCCATGCCCGATCGCTCCACCATCCCGCTCCGTTTCGCCGCGTGCGGCCTGGCGCTGGGCGCCCTGTGCGTGCTGCCGGCGTGCCGGGGAGACCGCACCGACAAGCCGCCCCGCCAGTTCTTCCCCGATATGGACGACGGCCCCAAGATGAAGCCGCAGACGGCCACCGGCTTCTTCGCCGACGGCCGGGCCATGCGGCCGCGCCCGGTGGGCACGGTCGCCTTCGGCCGGTCGGCCCATGCCGCGGATGCCGCGCGTGCCGACCTCCTTCGCGACGACCCCGCCTTCTACCTCGGGCGCGAGTCCTTCGCACCCGATGCCCCGTACGTGCTCGACATCCCCGTAGCCCTCGCCGT
Organism: uncultured Phycisphaeraceae bacterium; assembly: GCA_964590885.1. Taxonomy (GTDB): domain Bacteria; phylum Planctomycetota; class Phycisphaerae; order Phycisphaerales; family UBA1924; genus JAEUIX01. Next base: position 26,411 of record CAZPWW010000030.1, on the reverse strand, counting down.
GGACGAGAAACTCCTGCTCCACGGGCAGGAGCGGTTCAATATCTACTGCTCCGCCTGCCACGGTTACGACGGGCGCGGCAAGGGCATGGTGGGCCTCAACTGGGCCACGCCCATCCCCAGTTACATGGACGCGACCTACACCGACAAGGCCAAAGAGCCCAAGGCCAAAGACGGCTACCTCTTCCACACCATCCGCAACGGCGTGCCCAACGAGGGCAAGCCCGACGACCCGTGGAAGATGCCCCCCTACGCGCACGCCCTCTCCGAACGCGACGCCTGGGCCGTGGTGGCGTACATCCGCACGCTGCAGGCGGCCAACGCCGGCGGCCTGCAGGACCTGACCGAGACGCAGCGTGAGCAACTCATGAAGTCCAAGCCCGCCCCGGCCGCGCCCCCGGCCCCCGCAGGAGCCGCCCAGTGAGCCATTCGATCTCACACGCGGCCGGTGCCAACGGCCACGCCGCCACGCACAGCGATCCCCACGCTCACGCCGTGCCGGCGGCCGCGCTGGCTCACGACAACACCCACGCCCCGGGCTTTGCCAAGGGGTTGTCGGCCCTCTGCCTGCTGGTGGGCCTGGCGGGGTGCGCCGGCGTGGTGGCGTACGCGTTCATGGGCGGCGAGAAGGGCCCCAAGCACGCACTCGCCTCGTACCACGTGGGCGCGACCGTCGCGCTGGGCCTCACGCTCGGCCCGCTGGGCGTGGTCATGATCATGCACCAGGTGATGGCCGGCTGGGTGGTGACGCTGCGCCGCCAGTTCGAGAACGCCGCGGCCATGATCCCGGTCGCGCTCCTGCTGCTGCTGCCCGGGCTGATCTTCGCACCCAAACTCTGGAAGTGGATGAGCGACGACCCGGCCGTGAAGGGCGACGTCATCCTGCAGGCCAAGGCCGGGTTCCTCAACCCGACGTTCTTCTACATCCGTGTGGCGTTTTACTTCGCGGTGTGGGGCTTCTTCGCTCTGCGGCTCTACAAGTACTCAACCCGGCAGGACGCGACCGGCGACAAGTGGCTCACCAACAAGGCCAAGTTCCTCTCCGCACCCGGCCTGCTGTTCTTTGCCCTCTGCACGGCCTTCGGGTCGTTTGATCTGGTGATGAGCCTGGATTATCACTGGTTCAGCACCATGTTCGGCGTCTATTTCTTCGCCGGCAACATGGTCAGCGGCTTGGCGCTGGTGGCGGTGGTGCTGGGCCTTTTGCGGGCGTCGGGCAAGTTGCAGGGCCTCGTGACCGCCGAGCACTTCCACGACCTGGGCAAACTCATGTTCGGGTTCACGGTCTTCTGGGCCTACATCGGCTTCAGCCAGTACTTCTTGTACTGGTACGCCAACATCCCCGAGGAAACCGCCTGGTACGTCCTCCGCACCGAGAACGGCTGGGAGATATTCGGCACGGCCCTCATCCTCGGCCGCTTCATCATCCCCTTCCTCATCCTCATCTTCCGCGACGTCAAGCGCTCGCCCGTGCTGCTGCCGCTCGTGGGCCTCTGGATCATCGCCGGCCAGTGTCTCGACATGTTCTGGAACATCCGGCCGATCGTCTACAAGGGCATCGAGCCGGCCACCATGGGCCTGAGTTGGGTCGACCTCGCCGGCATCGCGGGCCCCTTGGGCCTGTGGCTGGGCCTGTTGCTCCGCCGCGTTGCCGCCACGCCGCTCATCCCGCTCAAGGAGCCCAAACTCCTCGAAGCCGTTGCCCACAAGAACTACGTCTGACCCGGAGCGCGACGCGCCATGTCCAAAGACAAGCACCAGCACACGCCCGAGTATCACGACCAGGTCGATCCGTGGCACGCGCACGGCGCCGGTGAGCCCGCGCCGCAGGCCGCGCACACCGAGACCATCAACGTGCCCCTCGTGGTCGCGTACGGGGTGGCCTGCTTCGTGGCCGTCGTTGTGGTCATTCTCGCCACCATCGTCTACTTCAACTGGTACGTGACCAAGGCCAGAATCGCCCGCGAGGAGCAGGTGGACAACGGCCCCACCGCCGCCAGCGTGCTGCAGGCCCAGTACCTCACGCACCGCAAAGGCGTGGAAGAGGTCGACTTCAAGCAGCCCTCGTGGGTGGATGCTCAGAAGAACATCGTGCGCGTCCCCATGGACGTCGCCATGAAGAAGGTGGTCGCTCAGTACGCCCGCCGCGCCAAGTAGTCCCGCCTCGATCCCACTCCGCCTCCTCGATCACTCCTCACCGACATGTGCCCCGCCCGCTCCAGCCCGTTGTGCCCGCCTCTCCGGGCGCGGCGTGCGCCCGCGGCGGCGGGTCTGCTGGCCGCGCTCGCGCTGGCCGCGGCCGCCCTCGGGTCTGAGCCCGCGGCCGCCTCGCCCGCGGCCGTGCTGCCCGGTGCCGCCGGGCCGGGGCTGAGCGCCGAGGAACTGCTCCGCCGCGACGACCCCAACCCGGTCTTCGCCGAGCGGCCCGATGCCATCAAGGGGATGGACGTGGTCGAGAACCTCGGCGCCAAGGTGCCGCTCGACCTCGTGTTCACCAACTCCGACGGCCGCACGCTCCCGCTCAGCGCGCTGGTTGACGGGGTGCGCCCCACGCTGCTGCTGATGGTCTACTACCGCTGCCCCATGCAGTGCGGCACCATCCTGCAAAGACTCTCGGCCCGGCTCAACGCGCTCGACTGGGCCGTGGGCGACAAGTTCAACGTGGTGGTCGTCAGTTTCGATCCGACCGAGGTGCCCGCCGCCGCGGCCAAGGCCCGCATCCTGGCCGAGGCGACCTATGTGCGCGGCATCCCCGCCGAGCGGCCCGACTCGTGGGTCTTCATGACGGCGTCCGCCCGGAGCGCGCGGGCCCTCGCCACGGCTGTCGGCTTTCCCTATCGCTACCTGCCCGATTCGGGCGAGTACTCGCACCCGGCCGTGGAGTTTGTCCTCACGCCCGACGGGCGCGTGTCGCGATACCTCTACGGCATCGACTACCCGGTCAAGAACCTTCGCTTCGCACTGCTCGAGGCCACCGACGGCAAGATCGGCTCCACCTTCGACCGCATCCTGCACTTCTGCTTCCGCTTTGACCCCAACTCCAACGCCTATGTCCTGCAGGCTTTCCGGGTGATGCAGGTCGGTGCCGCGGCCACGGTGCTCGGGCTGGGCGGGCTGTTTGCCGCGATGTGGGGCCTTGAGCGTGCCCGCCGTCGCCGCGTTGCTCCGCACCCCGCCCCTCCCGACCACCCCGCCCCGGTTCCCACCCGCGCGCCGCCCGGCGTGGCGGCCGCCTCGTAGCCTTATCCGTCTTGGCACGCTTCGTGCGCGCCGCGTTCGTCCGCCCGAAAGGACCGCATGCTCCTGGCCAACTCCATCAACGACTGGCTCCACGCCATGTGGTTCAAGCCGGCCAACACCGACCTGGCTATCGACCCGGCCACCGGCGACCTGGTCTTCCCCGGTGTCGACTGGATGTTCATGTACATCCTCTGGGTGTGCATCATCTCCTTCATCATGCTCATGGGCCCGATGTGCCTGTGGGCCATTCAGTACCGCCGCCGCCCCGGAGTGCCCGCCCAGCGCACCCCCAACCACAACACCGCCCTTGAGGTCACGTGGATCGTCGTCCCCCTCATCGTGGTCACGCTCATGTTCTTCTGGGGCTTCCAGGGCTATGTCAACGCGCAGGTCGTGCGGGCGGGTGCCCAGGAGATCGACGTGCGCGGCTTCAAGTGGGGGTGGGATGTCACCTATCCCAACGGGGCCAAGCCCGCCGAGAACGTCTACTTCGACTCGATCGCCTCCGGCGAAACCACCCGGCGCGGCAACAAGTCGTTCCCCGTCGTGGTGGTGCCCGCGGGCAAGCCCGTGGTCTTCCGCCTCCACTCGTCGGACGTGATCCACTCCTTCTTCATCCCCGACATGCGCGTGAAGATGGACGTGTTCCCCAACCGTTACACCAGTTTCACCTTCACCCCGCTCGACGCCACCGGGCCCGACGGCGTGGACCACGTCGAGGAGATCGACAAGGGCATCTCCTACACCGTCAAGAACAACCTCGACGCCGCCGGCAAGCCGCAGGGCGGCAAGAAAGCACGCGACCACTACATCTTCTGCGCCGAGTACTGCGGGCAGGACCACTCCGAGATGGCCGCCATCCTCCGCGTGGTCGACCCGGCCGACTACACACGCGTGATGAGGGAGTGGGGCGACGTCGAGGGCAAACTCTCCCTGGTGGAGGTGGGCAAACTCGTGCACGGGCGCCTGTGCCAGAGTTGCCACACCGTGGACGGCAACAAGAGCACCGGACCCACCTGGAAGGACGCCTACGGCAAGCCGGTGGAGTTCGAGCCCGGGGCGACCGGGGAGCCGATCAACTTCGGCGATCCCAACGGATGGGCCACCTACATCCGCGAGTCGATCGACCACCCCGCCAGCAAGATCCACATCGGGTTCAAGGGCGGGAATATGCAGAGTTTCAAGGGCCTGCTCTCCGAGCGCGCCTATCTCGGAATCATCGCGTATTTCAAGAGCCTTTCCGACAAGGGCAAGGCCGAACTCACGCCCGAGGAGATGGCCGTGCCCGACCCCAAGAAGAAGGCCGACCCCGGCGCGGCACCGGCCGATCCCCCCGCACCCAAGCCCAACTGAGCCTCACGCACGTGCCTCACTCCTGACGTCCCAAGTCCGCTTTCTCACATCTCCCGTCCCGCCCTTTGAGGTCTCCCATGGCCAGCATCTACACCGCCCAGCCCCACGATCACGCCCACGATCACGGGCACGACGAGTCGTACCTCACGCCCAAGAGCACGGCGTGGGCCACCATCGTCGATTGGGCCACCACCATCGACCACAAGAAGATCGGCATCATGTACCTGGTGGCCGTGCTGTTCATGTTCTTCCTGGGCGGCGTCGCGGCCCTCGCCGTGCGCGTCGAACTCTGGGAGCCCACCCGCACCGTCGTCACCGCTGCGGGCACCACCATCACCGGTCAGGTCTTCGCCGCGGCTGATGCGGCCAGCATCGCCGACGGCAACAACCTCTACAACAAGGTCTTCACGCTCCACGGCCTGATCATGGTCTTCCTGGTCATCGTGCCCAGCGTGCCCGCCAGTCTGGGCAACTTCCTCCTGCCGCTGATGATCGGCGCCAAGGACGTCGCCTTCCCCAAACTCAATCTGCTGTCGTGGTACGTCTATCTCGGCGGATCGATGTTCGCCATCGCCAGCGCCCTGGCGGGCGGCGTGGACACGGGCTGGACCTTCTACACGCCCTACTCGACCATGACCGACGAAGGGCACTGGAAGGTCGTCTTCATGATCGCCGCGGCGTTCACCGTCGGCTTCTCGTCCATCCTCACCGGGCTCAACTTCGTCGTGACCGTGCACAAACTCCGCGCCCCCGGGATGGGCTGGTTCGACATGCCGCTCTTCGTGTGGGGCATCTACGGAGCCGCCGTCATCCAGGTCCTGGCCACGCCCGTCATCGGCATCACGCTCCTGCTGCTCATCTTCGAGCGTCTGTTCCACATCGGGATCTTCGACCCGCGCATGGGCGGCGACCCGGTGCTCTTCCAGCACTTCTTCTGGTTCTACAGCCATCCCGTGGTCTACGTGATGATCCTGCCCGGTATGGCCATCATGTCCGAACTCGTGGCCGTCTTCACCCGCAAGAAGATCTTCGGCTACCGGGCCGTGGCCTTCAGTTCGCTCGCCATCGCCGGCATCTCATTCATCGTCTGGGGGCACCACCTGTTCACCAGCGAGGGTGAGCTCGCGGCCACCATCTTCTCGGCCCTTACCTTCCTGGTGGCGCTGCCCTCGGCCGTGAAGGAGATCAACTGGATCGTCACCCTCTACAAGGGCTCCATCGATCTCAAGACGCCCATGCTCTACGCCCTGGGCTTCCTCTTCCTCTTCGCCATCGGCGGGCTCACGGGGCTCTTCCTGGGCACGCTCAACGTCGACCTGCACCTCCACGACACCTACTTCGTGGTGGCCCACTTCCACTACGTGATGATGGGCTCCACCATCATCGCCTTCATCGGGGGTATCCACATGTGGTGGCCCAAGATGTTCGGCAAGATGTACAACGAGTTCTGGGCCCAGGTCGGCTTCTGGCTCGTCTTCATCGGCTTCAACGCCACATTCCTGCCGCAGTTCGTCATGGGCGTCCGCGGCATGCCCCGCCGCTACGCCTCCTACATCGACGAGTTCACCATCTACCACCAGGCCTCGACCATCGGCTCATTCATCCTGCTCGTGGGCTTCCTGGTCCACCTCTTCAACTTCATCCACTCGCTCGCGGCCGGCAAGAAGGCCCCCGCCAACCCCTGGGGCGGCCTGAGCATGGAGTGGACCGACGCCGCCAGCCCGCCCATCACCCACAACTTCCACCACGAGCCCGTCTGCAACCACGGGCCCTACGACTTCGACGACGTGGTGCCCCCGCAGACCAAGCCCGGCGAGTTCATCCTGCCGCCCCCGCTTCCCGCCGGGTCCAAGGCCCACTGACCCTCTTTGCCCGACGCAGATCGCCCGCCATGACCACACTCCCCACCAACCCGACCGGCGTGCAGCACCTTCCGCCGCACGAAACCTACCAGGCCGCCGAGCACTGGCGCGACCGCGACCACGAGTTCGACGCCGTCAAGATGGGCGTCTGGCTCTTCCTCGCCACCGAGGTGCTGCTCTTCGCCGGCCTGTTCATGTACTACGGCATCATGCGCCTCATGTACCCGGAGGCGTTCATCCACGGCTCCTCGCTCCTTGATTGGCGTTGGGGCCTGGCCAACACCATCGTGCTGCTCTACTCCTCCTACACCGTCGCCTCCGCCGTCCGCAACGCCCAACTCGGCGAGCAGGCCGCGCTCCTCCGCAACATCGTCATCACGTTCATCTGCGGCTTCGCCTTCCTGCTCATCAAGTTCGTTTTCGAGTACGGCCCCAAGTGGCAGGAGGGCAAACTCCCCGGCAAGTGGTACTCCTATCCCAACTGGGTGAGCGAATACGAGCCGCACTGGTGGGGCATGTACTGGGGCGCCACCGGCATCCACGCCAGCCACGTGCTCATCGGCATGGGCCTCTTTGTCTGGCTCTTCATCCGCGCCAAGCGCGGCGACTTCGGCCCCCGCCACTACAACGCCGTCGAGGGTGTCGGCCTCTACTGGCACATCGTCGACATCGTCTGGATCTTCCTCTTCCCCATGCTCTACCTCATCCACTGATGCTCGTCGGCCCGCACGCTCGCGTGCCGGGCCGGACTCAGGACCCAGGACTCTGGACCAAGGACCCCTTGCCATGTCTCACGGCCCCAGCCATTCCGGCCACCCCGCACCCGCGGCCCACGCCCACATCGACCCTTCCACGGGCGCGCACCACCACCACGTCGTGGTCAGCAAGCGCATCCTCGTGGGCATTCTGCTCACGCTCATGTTCTTCACGTTGCTCACCGTGGGCGCGGCCCAGGCCGAATCGTGGATCGCTCACCGCTTCGACGTGGTCATCCCCCAGTGGGTGAACGTGGCCGTCGCCCTCTCCATCGCCGCGGTGAAGAGCATGATCGTGGCCGGCTGGTTCATGCAACTGCGCTACGACAACCCCATGAACAGCGCCATCGCCATCTTCACCGTGATGTGCCTGGCCTCGTTCCTGGGTTTCACCATGATCGACCTCGGCCAGCGCGACGCCATCTACGCCTACAAGATGAAGCACATCATCCCGGGCGGCATCGGCGGTTTTGACACCGTGCCCGCCAACACCTCGATCGCCCAGCACGCACGTCTGCGGGCCGAGGAGCAGATCGCGGCCCTCGAAGCCGCCGGCAAGCCCCTGCCCAAGGCACTCGCCAAATACAAGGAGCACAAGGCGGCCGGCGGCCACGGCCACACCTCCCACGGGTCCCCCGTCAGCACCGCCGACCACAGCCGCGTCAAGAAGGGCATCACGCTCCCCGAACTCGGCGGCCCGGCGCACGACACCGGCCACGGCGACGCCCCCAGCCCCCCAACGCCCGCCGCCCCCGCCAAACCAGCGCACTGACGCGCGGCCCGATCGGCCCCGCTCGCGGGAACACCCATGAACCGTGCCGCGGCATCCGGTCTCGCCCTTGCCCTCGTCTCCGCCGTGGCGTTTGTCGCCTGCGGCTGGTTCATGGCGGGCCGCATCACACGCTACTACAAAGACACGCCCCCGCCCGCCTACAAGTTTGAGCCCGTCATGGGCCGGTCCTTCACCGCCTTCGGCCACCCGGCTGACCTCACCGACACCGTGGACGCTCAGGGCAACCACGCCCTGCGTGTGCGCTACGGCGCGGCCGACACGCTCGTGCGCGTCCACAAACCGCCCGTCGTCGGCCGGCCCCAACTCGACGCGTATCAAGGCTGGCTCAGCCTCCTCGCCTTCGGACCGCTCACCGACGGCAAGCTCGATCTCGCGCGCGAATCGGCCCGCCTCGTGCTGGTGTGGCGCAACGCGGCCCCCGGCCACGACGACGCCATGGGCGGTCTGGTCGACCGCAACCGCTGGACCTTCGGCGTGCTCGAGTTCAACCGCGACGGCACGCTCTCCGAACGCCTGCTGCAGTTCCCCATGAAGCGCGGCACCGGCCTCGATTCCGCCGGCAAGCCCCGCCTGGCCGACATCTCGCCCGAGGTCACCGCCCGCGTCCAACCCATCATGCAACGCACGTGGGAGTGGCAGGCCGCGCTCTTTGTCATCCCCAAGCTGCACATCTCCAACTACCGGTACACCGCCGACGCCACCACCGCCCTGGGCTGGACCCTGCCCGCAGCCGGCTTCTCCATGCTGGGCGTGCTGGTGGGTGTCATGATTCTCGGCGTGGTCGCCACGCCGCGTGCCCGCTGACCACGTGGGCGCAACGGCGGTACGGATGCGCCGCCCGCCCGCATCTCCGTCGAGATCAGGCCAACAAAAAACCCCGGCCGCGTGGCCGGGGTTCGATGGTCTCACGTGGCTGGGCGTGCATGCGCCCCGCTCACTTCATCATGTCGCTGGCCGCGGCGGGGGCGGGCGTCGCCGGGGCCGGAGCGGCCCTCGTGGCCGGGGCCACGGCGGCACTGTCGCCCGCGGTCGTCTTCACCAGGTACACCTCCACCCGCCGGTTCTGCGGCGTGTTCCCGTTGCCCGAGTTGGGTGTGGCCGGACGGCTCTCGCCAAAGCCCGCGAACATCACACGGTTCTTGGCCATCCCCGCGTTCACCAGCGCGTTGTGCACGCTGATGGCCCGGAAGGCCGAGAGTTCGTCGTTGTTCACGAACCGGCGCCCCGCGCGGCTCGATACCCGCTGCGAATCGGTATGCCCGATCACCTGCACGTCGTACTGCGCCGCCGACGGCAGTTGCGTGAGGATCCCGCCCAGTTCGCCCACCGTCTGGCGGCCCTGGTCGCTCAGTTCGAAGGAGCCCGAGGCAAACGTCACGTCGCTCGTGAACCGCAGCATGCCCCGCGCCTGGTCATAGGTCAGCACGCTGGGGTGCTTGGCCGCCAGTTCCTGCAGGGCCGCGTCGGTCGCCGCGTCCAGCGGGCCGAAGGCGATGCCCCCCAGCCGCCCGTCGAGCGCGGCCATGCGTTCGTTGGCCGCCGCGAGGGCCGCCCGCAGTTCGGCGTTCTGCCGCTGAATGTCGCTCATCGTGCGCCCGCTGGCGTCGTTGCGACCGCTCAGCGCATCCGCCGTCGCCTGCATCTGGCGGTTCTGCTCTTCGAGTTCGCTGTTGCGGGCCTTGAGGGCGCGGTTGGCTTCCATCAACTGGTCGTAGCTCTGCTGCTGCACGCAGCCGCCCAAGCCCAGGCCCAGACCGGCAACGGCCACCAGCAGAATCGAACGGGTCAGACGCGAGCGGATCATGGCAAGACTCCGAAAATCCAAAGGGCGGTTCTTCTTCGCTCCGGGCACGCCACGCGGGCCGCCCGGTTACGCTGCGGTTCTCACGGGTCGGTCCATCCGCCCCGCGCCGCAAGGGTATCGGGTGTCCACCAACGCTTCCAACATATCCCGCGCCGCACCGCCGCCGCACCTCCTGCGCGCGGATGCCGCGGCCATCGCCGACGGTGCCGGCACCCGGGTCGCGCCCGCCGACCACACCCTGTCGGTCCTCGTTCGGTGTGGCGTGCCGCCCGCATCCGCCACCAGCCCGTGGACCAGCCGCCTGCTGGCCGTGGGGCCTACGCACTGGGTGGCGGCCCTGCCCGAGGCCGCCGGAGCCGACGTGATCGACCACCGCCGTGCCACGCTCATCCCCGGTCTGGTCAACGCGCACACGCACCTCGACCTGACCCACATCGGCCCCCGGGCCTTTGATGCCGCGCGCGGCTTCTCCGCGTGGGTCGAGATGATCCGCCGCGAACGCCGCTCCGACCCCGCGGCCATCGCCGAGTCCGTGCACGCGGGCGTCGCTCTCCTTCGCCGAGCCGGCACCGTGGCCGTGGGCGACATCGCCGGGGCAGTGGGGGGGCGGGCCAGCGCGGCGGCCTTCCACGCCCTGCGCGACACCGGCATCGCCGGCGTGTCGTTCATCGAGTTCTTTGCCCTGGGCGGAAGAGCGGAGGCCGCGATCCAGACTGCCCGTACGGCGCTCGAAGAAGGGCATGCGGATTCCGTCACCCCCTCCCAGCGGGAGGGGGAGGGGGGTGGGCTTGGTCTTGCGTGGGGCGGACATCCTGTCCGCCTCCGCATTGGCCTCTCACCCCACGCCACCTACAGCGCGGGCACCGCCGCGTACCGCTTCGCGGCCGACCTTGCCGCCCAGGGCATCCCCGCCTGCTCTCACGTGGCCGAGAGCCCCGAGGAACGCGACCTCATCCTCCATCACCGCGGCCCGCTCCGAACCCTCCTCGAGTCCGTCGGCGTGTGGGATGAGCACGCCGCGGCCGAGTTTGCCGGGGCACGTTCGCCCGTGCATGTTGCGCTCCGTCGTGCCAGGTCTCCCGTCCCCTTGCCACAGGGGGGCGGGCTTTTCAGCCCGCCCGGCGGCGCTCTGGTCGGGCGGACATCTTGTCCGCCCACGCCCTTCTCCCTCATCCATGTCAACGACTGCTCCGATGCCGACCTCGCCGACCTCGCCGCGGCGGGCACGCCCGTGGTCTACTGCCCGCGTGCCTCGGCCTACTTCGGCGCGGAGACGCACTTCGGCCCGCACCGCTACCGCCACATGCTCGCCGCGGGCCTGACGGTCGCGCTCGGCACCGACTCCATTGTGAACCTGCCGCGCGGCAGCGACGACCCGCGCACCGGAACGATCAGCGTGCTCGACGAGATGCGATTCTTGCACGCCCGCGACGGCACCGACGCGACCACGCTGCTCGCCATGGCGACCATCAACGGCGCCCGCGTGTTGGCACTGGATGAGGAGCCGTTCACGTTGCTGCCCCTCGATACCAAGGGGGCGGCGGACAGCGACTGGCGCGGCGAGCGTCCGCTGGCGGGCCTTGTTGCCCTCGATTCTGGGCCCACGACGCCGCTCGGAGCGTGCTACGCAAGGGCCTTGCTCTGAGGATTGCGGCGTGCGCAAGGGGTGCATCGCTGCCCACTAGAGTTCTCCATGCTCATCCGGCCCTTCACGCACCGCGACATCGCCCCCGCCTGCCGCCTGACCAACCACTACATCCTCCACACCACCGTTCACTTCGGCGCTCAGCCGCTCACCGATGCCGAGTTCGGCGCGACGTGGCCGCGCCACGACGAAGATGACGCCCCGGCCACCGCTCCCGATCCCGACATCGCCGCGGCTACGGATCGGCTTGCCGCGCCCAGAGCGGGCGCGCCCGATGCTGCGGCCCACGACCCGGCGCCGCCCTTCAAGCCGCGCTTCCCGTGGCTGGCCGCCGAACAAGGGGGCGACTTCGCCGGCTACGCCAAGAGCGGCACCTGGCGGGCCCGAGACGCCTACGCCCGCACCGCCGAGGTCACGGTCTACGTCGAGCCGGCGTGCCACCGCATGGGGGTTGGCCGCGCCCTGTACACCGCGTTGCTCGCCCTGCTCAAGGCCCGTGGCTTTCACACCGCCATCGGGGGTATCACGCTGCCCAACCCCGGCTCGGTCGGCCTGCACGAGGCCATGGGCTTCAGGCACGTGGGTACGTTCCGCGAAGTGGGCCGCAAGTTCGCCGCGTGGCACGATGTGGGTTTTTGGCAGTTGATGCTGGTGTGAGGGGGCGTCGGCGGTGCGGCCGTGGCCGCCCGCCGCCGCGGAGGCTGAGGAACGCCCCCGCCGGGCTCTCACCCGGCGGGGACACGTGTGTTTCAGCGAGAGGGTGCTCCGCGGCCGATCGCGGCGAACCCCGGCGCCCTCGTCGGTCATCCTTGCCTTTCGCGTCCCTGCGAAGATCAAAGAGCCTCCGGCATCGGGGTGGCCGCGGAGCGCGACTCCTTTCGGTTTCGCCCCCCGCCTGAAATGCTGTTGATCGGGCCGGTTTGGCGGAGCGGCCCGTGCCGCCCGTCGGCCCGCCGGCTTGAGGAAGACCGCGTGTGTCTGTGCCCCGCCGGCCGTGGCGAGGTCTTGAGTCGGCGTTCCGTGCCTTCTGATGCGGGCCCACGGAGTGGTGTGGGCCGGCATCACGGGCAACGCGGTCTTCCCCGAGCCGGCGGAGCGTGCCGCCGGACCCGATCGGGTGCTCTTCACTTGTCAGCCCCGTGGCACGGGGCGGTCCGCCGGGTTGGCGGTCTGCGAGTTCTTCTTCACCGCGTCCGCCCGCTCAGGCAGCCGCTTGAAGTCGGCCAGGTGCTTGGCCTCCCACGCTTCCTTGCTCACCACCTCGAGCCGGTCGAGCACCCCAACCACCACCACGTCGCCCGTGAGGCCGGTCAGGTCCACGTGCTTGCGCGGCACCGCGATCCGCCCCGCCGCGTCCATCTCCAGCCGCTCCGCGAACCCGAAGTAGCTGGCTTGCAACTCCGCCGTCTCGGTGTCGGGAATCAGCGTCGAGCCCATGCCCTCCGCCAGACGGGTGAACTCGGTCTCGGTGTAGAGCCGTAGCCGGCCCGTGGGCCAGGGGATGCAGAACCAGGCGTTCCCATCCCGAACAGAATCCCACTGATTTCTGTACTTTGCGGGGATAGCGAGCCGAAGTTTGGAGTCGATCGAGTGCTCGCTGTAGCCTGTAAAGAGCACGGCGACGGGCTCCAATGGGAGGTTGTGGGATTATGCCCCACATTGCCCCACGATGCAAGCCGCCCACTTGAGTTTTTCCGTTTGTGGAAAAACTGTGCGTAACTCCGCGGTCACTTCCCCTGTCGTGCCGATCCGCTGCCCGCGGCGCTCACTCCCGGCGGTGTCCTGCCGCGGTCGCGCAGCAGGTGTTCCTTCGCCTTCATCACAAACAGGAAGCCCGCGATCACGAACAGGCCGAGTGCGAGCCCGAGCACCACGCGCAGCGTTCGCCTCGCCACCACGCCGGGGCTTTGGTCAGCCGACGCGGCCCGCGCCAGCAGCACGGTCGCATCGCGCGGCACCTCGCCGGTCTCGATCCGCTCGACGGCCGGGGCGACCAGCCCCTTCTGCTGGGCGTGTGCTCGGGCCGCCTCGGCGTCGGCCGCGCAGACAAACCACACGCGCGGCAGGCCGACGTAGCGGTCTGCTCCTGAGCAGCGGAAGGTCGGGTGCGGGGCCACGGCTTACACCGCCACGGTGCGCACGGTGGGTGCCACGAGGTACTCGGCCTCGGTCTTGGCCCGCACCTCGTCCACGCTCACGCCCGGCGCGGTCTCAATGAGCACGAAGCGGCCCTTGGCATCGTCGAACTCGAACACGGCGAGGTCGGTGATCAGCAGGTGCACGCAGCGCTGGCCGGTGAGCGGCAGCGAGCACGCCTTCACAAACTTGAAGGCACCGTCCTTGGCGTTGTGCTCCATCACGACCACCACCTTGCGCACACCGGCAACAAGGTCCATGGCGCCGCCCATCCCCTTCACCATCTTGCCGGGGATCATCCAGTTGGCGATGTCGCCCCCCTGGGCCACCTGCATGGCCCCGAGGATGCACATGTCGATGTGCCCGCCGCGGATCATGCCGAAGGAATCCGCCGAGGAGAAGAAACTCGCGCCCTTGCGCGCGGTGATGGTCTGCTTGCCGGCGTTAATGAGTTCGGCATCGACACTGGCCTCGGTCGGAAACGGCCCGATCCCGAGCAGGCCGTTCTCGGATTGCAGCCAGACATCCATGCCGTGGGGAATGAAGTTCGCCACGAGCGTGGGGATGCCGATGCCGAGGTTGACGATGTAGCCGTCGCGGAGTTCTTTGGAGGCGCGCTTGGCCAGTTGGTCGCGTGTGAGGGGCATGGGGGAGGGTACAAGGCAAAATGACCAAATAGCAAATGGTCAAAGGGCCAAATCAACGCAAGAAACCGGGCCGAGCAGTGGATCGGATTCATGCTGCCGATTGCCCGTGCCCACGGACCTCGCTTTCTATCCTTCCACCCGGTGGCCGAACTCCTCATTCACCCCGACATGCCGGTGCTGGAGGCGCTGCGGTGGTACGGCCCCATCACGTCCGGCCCGGCGGTGTCGCCCGAGGATGCCCTGGCCTATTGCCGCGGCCTGGCCACCACGCGCTACGAGAACTTCTCGGTGCTCTCGGCCCTGGTGCCCGCCGACCTGCGCGACGACTTCGCCGCGGTCTACGCCTTCTGCCGCTGGAGCGACGATCTGGGCGACGAGACCGGGGCCACGCTGGCGGCCCGGGCCCAGTCCACGGCCCTGCTGGCGTGGTGGCAAGACCAACTCGAACTCTGCTTCGCCGGGCAGGCCGAGCACCCCGTGTTCATCGCCCTGCGCCGCGTGATCGACAGGCGGGGCGTGCCGCTCGCGCCGTTTGCGAACCTCATCTCGGCCTTCACGCAAGACCAGTCGCTCCGCCACTACCAGACGTGGCAGCAGGTGCTGGACTATTGCACGCGCAGCGCCAACCCGGTGGGCCGCATCGTGCTGCACCTCGCCGGCTACCCGGACACGCCCGAGCACGCGCACCTCTACCGCCTGAGCGATGCCACGTGCACGGCCCTTCAACTCACCAACTTCTGGCAGGACGTGCGCCGCGATCTGGCCGAGCGCGACCGCGTCTACCTGCCGCTGGCCGACACCGGCCTCAGCGTCGAGCAACTGCGCGGCTGGATGTTCGAGCACGACAACCCCGCGGCCCGCGTCCCCTTCATTCGGGCCATGCACCCGCTCATCGACAAGACCCGGGCCCTCTTTGATGAGGGTCGCCGCCTTCCCGGCCTGCTCCACCCGTCCATCCGCCCAGTCGTCTGGCTGTTCGGAGCCGGCGGCCGCAGCGTGCTGCGCTCGGTGGAGGGCATCGGCTGCGCTACCCTGTGGGAGCGGCCCCGGCTCTCCCGTTTCTCCAAGGCCGCGCTCGTGGCTCGGGCGTGGCTCATGGCCAAAGTGGCCGGCCCGGGGCCGACCTCCTTCCCGCCTGGCCCGATCCCCGCGGGCCACATCGCCGCCGCGTGAGCACCGCCGCCGCCATCCCGAATCAGCCCGCGTCGGCGCCGTGCGACGG
The DNA here is from genome assembly GCA_964590885.1 of uncultured Phycisphaeraceae bacterium. Lineage (GTDB taxonomy): Bacteria > Planctomycetota > Phycisphaerae > Phycisphaerales > UBA1924 > JAEUIX01. The sequence goes on along the minus strand of CAZPWW010000030.1, from coordinate 10,957 downwards.
GTCCGCCGATCTGGCGACCGCCTACTCCGTCTGCCGCGGCATCACGCGGGCCGCCGCCCGCAACTTCTACTACGGCTTGCGCCTCACGCCCGAGCCGCGCCGCTCCGCCGTCTACTCGATCTACGCGTGGATGCGGGCCGCCGACGATCAGGTGGACGAGGCCGGCACCATCGCCGAGCGCACGGCCCGCCTGGCGGCCCTGCGAGACCGCACCGAGCGGCTGCTCGCAGGGCGCGGCCCCGGTGCCGATGCGCCCGCATTCTGGGCAGCCTTTGCCGCCACGCTGGGCTCCTACCCGATCGACCACGCGTGGGTCCGGGCCATGCTCGACGGCCTCGCCGAAGATCTGGAGCACACCGGGTACGAGAGCCGGGCCGACCTGGAGCGGTACTGTTACCGCGTCGCGTCCACCGTCGGTCTCACGTGCGTCGCCATCTGGGGCGTGAGGCCCGGTGCCGATGCCGCCACGGTGGCCCAGAAGTCCATCCGCCGCGGCCACGCCTTCCAACTCACCAACATCCTCCGCGACGTCGCCCAGGACTACGACGACCTGCCCCGGCGCGTCTATGTGCCGCGCCAGGACCTGGCCCGGCACGGCCTGAGTGCCGCGGACCTGCGGGCGTGGTCGAAGCCGGAGGCCTGCCGCGCCTGCGTGGCCGATCTGGCGGCACTCGCCCGGGCTCACTACACCGCGTCCGCCGGGCTGGAAGACCTGATCGAGCCGGCCTGCGCCCCGGCTCTGTGGGGCATGACACGCATCTACTCAGACCTGTTGCGCGTGATCGAGGCCGACCCATCGCGGGCGGTGGGCGTGCCGCGGGCCCGGCTCTCGGCCGCCCGCAAAGGCCTCATCGCGCTCTCGGCGGTGGTGCGGATGCGCACCGGCGCATGGGCCGCGCCGTGAGCACGCCGCGCACGGCCATCGTGGCGGGCGGGGGCATCGCGGGCCTGGCCTGCGCCCTGCGCCTGGCCGAAGCGGGCGTGCGAGCCACGCTGGTTGAAACCCGCAAGAAACTCGGCGGCCGGGCCACCAGTTTCGACGACGTGCGCACCGGCGAGCGAATCGACAACTGCCAGCACGTGGCCCTGGGCTGCTGCGTCAACTACCTCGACTTCCTGGGCCGCCTCGACTCCGCCCGCCACCTGCGCTGGTCGCGCACACAGCACTGGATCACGCGCGGCGGCGAGGTCTCCTTCGTCCGCCCCGCGCTCCTCCCCGCCCCCCTGCACTTCTCGGTTTCCATGGTCGGGGCGCGGTTCCTTTCACCCGCCGATCTCGCCGCGCTGGCCCGCATCGGGCCCGCAATCCTTCGGGCCGACCGCACCGCGCTGCGGGGCATCACCTTCGCCGAGTTCCTGCGCCGCCACGGCCAACCCCGCGGGCTCATCGACAAGTTCTGGTCCCCCGTCGTGGTCAGTGCCTGCAATCTCACCTGCGACCGCGTCTCCGCCGCCCCGGCCCTGCACGTCTTTCAGGAGGGCTTCTTTGCCACCGCCCACGCTGCGGACATGGCGGTTTCGACCGTGCCGCTGGTGGACCTCTATGACCGTGCCGAAGCGGCTCTCTCCGCCGCGGGGGGCGCGCTGCGGCTGGGCACGGGCGTGCGCACGCTCACGCCCACGGCCATCGAGACCACCACCGGCGAGCGGCTGGAGGCCGACGTGGTGGTGTGCGCCCTCCCCTTCGAGCGGGCACGCGAGTTGGCCGATGCCGCGCTGCGGGCCGCCGACCCGCGCTTCGCGGCCATGGATCGACTCGAGCACAGCCCCATCCTGGGTGTCCACCTGATGTTCGACCGCCCCGTCATGGCCCTGCCGCATGCGGTGCTCGTGGAGGCGGGCACCCAGTGGCTTTTTCGCAAAGACCATGCCGGCCGGGCCGTGCACGCCGTCATCAGCGCGGCCGACGAGTGGATGCCGCTGCCAGAGGCCGAGATCGTCGAGCGCGTCGCTGCCGACGTGCGCGCGTACCTGCCCGAGGCGCGCGGGGCCCGCGTGCTGTCGGGCCGACCCGTGAAGGAGAAGCGGGCCACCTTCGCCCCCACGCCCGAGGCCGAGGCGAACCGTCCCGCCGCCACCGGCCCCAGCGGCCTCATCCTCGCGGGCGACTACACCGCCTGTGGCTGGCCCGCCACCATGGAGGGCGCGGCCCGGTCGGGCTACACCGCGGCGGCGGCCGCGCTGGGCCTGCCCGCCTCCCGCTTGCTCGTGCCCGATCACACGCCCGCCCGCCTGGCCCGGCTGCTGGGCCTGCGCGGCTCCGCCGACCGGCGAACAATGCACGCGGAACCGGCCGCTGTCAGCGCCTGAGGGCCTGTTCCACCACGCCTCCTCCCAGAGGGAGGGGGGCGGGCGGGGGTTGATTGCCCGCGATACTGCCTGGACGCCGGACCGGAGCCCCACATGACCACACGAACCGCCGTCCCCGCCGCCATCGCTCTTCTGGCTATGGCTGTTGTCGCAGTCATCGCCGTGCGCCCCGGCGCGGTGCAGGCCCCGGTCGAGGCCATCGTCGGTGCCGCCACCGGCGACGCGGCCGCGGCGCGGGCTCCGCAGAGCCGCCCAGTGGAGGCGGCTCCTGAGCAGGCCAGCGCGCCCGCCACGCCCGCCCGGTCGGAGGGTGTGCGTCTGCACGGCGTGGCTGCCCCTGTCGCCAAACCCGCCGGCGCGTTGCGGCTCGCCACCTACAACCTTGAGAACCTCTTCGACCCGCTCAAGCCCGGCACCCCGGCCGGCAAGGCCCGCGACGACGCCGGCGAGGGCGAGGCGCACCCCGTGAAGCCCGCTGAAGAACGGCGTGCCCTGGCCGCCGCGATCAGGGCGATCGACGCCGACATCCTCGCCGTGCAGGAGATCGAGTCGCTCGAGACGCTCACGCGCTTCCGCGACGAGCACCTGTCGGACCTGGGCTACGCCCACATCGCCTCGCTCGACGCGGGCGACCGCCGCGGCATCGAGCAGTCGGTCCTGTCGCGCTACCCCATCAAGGAAGTCGCCAACTGGCCCAACGCCGAACTCGGCGGCACGCACCCGGCCAAGTGGGGCCGGCAAGACAACGAGTGGGCGGGTCAGCCCATCGCGTTCGCCCGCTCGCCGCTGAAGGTCGTGATCGAGGTTCCCGTGCAGGGCGCATCACCCCCCCGCACCATCCCCCTCACGCTCTTTGTGGTCCACCACAAATCGGGCGGGCCGGGCGGCTATTGGCGCGAGGCCGAGGCGGCCCGGACGGCCGAACTCGCCAGAGCCGCGGCGGAAGGGGATCGCGCCGTGGCGGTGCTGGGCGATTTCAACGCCAAGCGCGAGGATGCGCCGATGGCCAAGTACGCGGCGGCGGCCTTCGTGGCCGCGCACGCCGACAAGCCCGACACCGACCCGGTGTGGATGTCGCACACGTCGGGTCGCGTGATCGACCACATCCTGCTCTCGCCCTCTCTGGCCAAGATGATGGTGAAGGAAACCCGCTTCGTGCTCGGCACGCCCACCCGCCCCGAAGGCGTGGACTGGCGGACCACGCCCAACCCGCCCGGCTGGGCCAGCGATCACTACCCGGTCGTGGTGGACTTCCGGTTCGAGTGAACGCCGAAGGCCGCGCGAAGCGACGAAGGCACGAAGAGGGCACGCGGCCACGAAGCCAAACCCGCGGCCCGAGGCGCGAGCCCGGTGGCCACTCGCTCCTGAGTGTGCGGCCCTCCTGCCCGGGGCCCGGCCTGATCCGCGTGCACCTGCGTTGACCCGCGGTCGGTTGCCCTCGGCGGCTCGCCGCCTTCCTCCGTGCCCGGTGTGCCACGGTGGTGAGTCTTGCCCCCGCGCCGTACGCTTGACCCGGTTCCCTTCAGCGGTCGGTCGTTTCTGCCGAGGCCCCACACCATGAACGTGCTCGTCACCGGCGCGGCCGGGTATATCGGTGCTCACGCCACCCTGCGCCTGCTGCGCGAGGGGCACACCGTGATCGGCGTGGACAATCTTTTCCGCGGGCACGCGGCCGCGATGGACCTGGTGGCCAAGGCGACGGGGGCGCGAGACCGGCTGCACTTCACGGTCGGCGACATCAACGACACGGCCCTGTTGCGGACGCTGATCGCCAAGCACAAGGCCGAAGCGGTCCTGCACTTCGCCGCGATGGCCTATGTGGGCGAGAGCGTGGAGATGCCGCTGGCGTACTTTCGTGCCAACACCGCGGGGACGGTGAGTTTGCTCGAAGCGTGTGCCGCGGAGGGCGTGCAAAGACTCGTCTTCTCGTCGAGTTGCAGCACCTACGGCGAGCCGCCGCCCGAGCGCATCCCCGTGAGCGAGGATTGCCCGCAATCGCAAATGTCGCCTTACGGCCGCTCCAAGTTCCAGTGCGAGCAGATGATCCGCGACTTTGCCGAGGGCCAGCGCCGTGCCAAGAAGCCGTTCGCGTGGCGGGCCCTGCGGTACTTCAACGTCGCCGGGTGCGACCGCACCGGCATCGTGGGCGAAGACCACACGCCCGAGACGCACATCATCCCGATCATTCTGCAGGCCGCGCTTGGGCAGCGGCCGCACGTTCAGGTGTTCGGGACCGACTACCCCACGCCCGATGGGACGTGCGTGCGCGACTACATCCACGTGGACGACCTGGTGGACGCCCACGTGAAGGTGCTGGGGTCGTTGCAGCCCGACGTGCCGGTGAGCGAAGCGACGCAGACGCCCGCGTACAACCTCGGCATCGGCAAGGGCTTCAGCGTGCGGCAGGTGATCGAGGCGGCGCGGCGGATCACCGGGCGGGAGATCAAGGTGGTCGAGTCGCCGCGGCGTGCCGGCGACCCCCCGCTGATCTACGCGGACTCCGGGAAGATTCGCCGGGAACTCGGCTGGGCCGCGAGCGTCCAAACCATCGACGAGGTCATCGAGACGGCGTGGAGGTGGTTCGTGGGGCACCCGCGCGGGTACAAGGGATAGTTCCGAGGGATCAGGGCCGAGGGCCGAGGGCCGAGGGTAAGACACTGTGGCTGAATGGCACGCCGTACAACGAGCCCCGAGCGTGAGCGAGGGGAAAGGGCACGCGGTGGCGAAGCGGTGGTCTACCCGAGTGGCAGCGTGTGCCGCGGCCTGTGTGGCCGCGCTGGTCGGGGGGGCCGCGGCCTGCGCCCCGCTGGTGCGGGTGGACGTGCGGAGCGTGTCGGCGAGCGTGAGCGGGGCGGAGGGCGAACCCACCGTCGCCGAGACGGGCGTGGGCGCGGCATGGCGAATGGAGGGCGCGTGGCCGGTGCGCTGGGGCACGGGCCGGCGCAGCCTGGGCGCGGGCAGGTACGGCGTGATCCGGCGCACGAGCGGGCCGCTGGTGCCGCTGCGGGCAGACAGCGAAGCGGAGAAGCAGGTCGAGAAGGAGATGTTGGATGACATCTACGCGCTGCTCGGCTCGCGCCGCTCGCCCAGTTGGCGCGACAACGTAACCGCCGTCGGCGAGGGCAAGGGGGCGTTCGTCTACCAATACGAGAAGCCGCTGGAGGAGCGCGTCGCCCCGCCGCCGCACGCAGCCACGTTCTTCCTCAAGTTCATCTCCGCGACCCGCGACGCGGCCGACGACGGCGACGGCGACGAACGCTCGTACAAGGTGAAGATGCAGCGGACGTGGGTGGGCTACTACGAGCCGGTGCGGGGCGTGCGGCCGGGCGACGTGCGCGGCGCGGACGGCGCGTGGCCCGCCACCCCGCCCGTGCCGCGCGGAATGGTGGTGGTGCTGCCGGGCGTCTTCGGCACGCCCGCCAACGTGGTGGACCAACTGGTGCAGACGCTGCGGAGCAAGGGGTTTGGCGTGGTGCGGCTGCTGGCCCACCCGTCGCGCTTCACGGAGCGGGCGGAGTTTGATTACCGCGGCACCAGCGAGAGCGACCTCGATTCGTTCGCGGCGGGCCTGGCCGCCGAACTGGGCGACCGCACCGCGGAGTGCGCCTACGCCGTCGAGGAGTGCGTAGCGCGGATCGGGGTGATGCGGCCCGAGACGCGCGGCGTGGAGCGGATCGCGCTGGGCCTGAGCGGCGGGGCCATGGTGCTACCGACCGTGGTGGCACGGAACCCGAGTGCCTACGGCGCGGCGGTGCTGGTGGCGGGCGGGGCCGACCTGTGCCGCGTGGCCGTGGAGAGCAACTACACGCCGTGGATCAACGCCGTGAGCGTGAAGTGGGGGGGGCGCACGCCGACCATGCAACAGTCGCTGGCGCTCTCGGCGGCCTACCTGCGGCACGCGCCGCTCGACCCGTATCACACCGCCGCGGCCCTGCGCGACAAGCCCGTGCTGATGCTGCACGCGCAGGGCGACGAGGCCGTTCCCGCCGCGCTGGGCGAACTGTTGTGGGAGCGGTGCGGGCGGCCGGATCGGTGGGTGTACGACAGCGGGCACGAGATGCTGTTCGCCACGCTGAGCGGGCGGATTGCGGAGATCGTGGAGTGGGTGGAGGGGAATGTCCAAATAGCCAAATGACAAGTGGCCAAAGGGCCAAACGAAGGCACGCGAGACGGCGCGGGGCAGGGCCGGCGTCGGCGAGTCGCGTCCCGCCCACATGCGCCGCGGCACCCCTACCTTCGTGCCCTGAGTCAGCCTTCGTCCATCGTGATGCGCCCGTGGTGGCTTGTGCCTCTGCACATGGCGGGCGTCGTGTTCATCCAAGGGGCGATCACGGCGGTGGTGTTCATCCTGCCCGTGCTGGCCCGCAAGCACTTCGGGGCGAGCGCGGGGCAGACGGTGCTGATCACCGCCGCGCCCACCGTGCTCTACATCGTGTCGATCTTCTGGCACGCGTGGCTGAAGCGTGTCGGCCTGTCGCGGTACGTGATGAGTTACTGGCTGCTCAACGCGGGGCCGCTGCTCTTGGCCCCGTTGGTGGGCGGCTTCGGCGGGCTGCTGGTGCTGCACCTGATCGCCTGCGTGGGCGGCGCGGGGTGGCCGGCCATGCACGGCGAACTGCTCAAGCGGCTCTACCCGGATGGTTCGCGCGGCCGGATGTACGCGATCCTGTCGGCAGCCGCGATGATCGCGGGCGCGGCGGCCAGTTGGCTGGTGGGAGAACTGCTGGCGCGGGACGCGTGGAGCTTCCGCTGGTACATGCCCGCCGCGGCGGCGTGCATGGGGCTGGGCACGCTGTTCACGCTGGTGGTGATCCGGCGAGCGGGCATCGACGACGGTCGCACCAGCGCGGTGCGGGCTCCCGGCGGCAGCGCGGCGGCCAACGTGATGGAAACGGTGGTGCGGCCGGTGCTGCACATGCGCGAGATCCTGGCGGCCGACCGCGTGTTCGCGCGCTACGAGGCCGCGTTCATGACCTACGGCGTGGGGTGGATGATCTGCTACGCGCTGGTGCCGCTGATCGCGACGGATCGGCTGGGCCTGCCGTACGACCGCGTGGCGGAGAACACGCACGTGGCGTATCTGGTGGCGATGGTGGTGGCCACGTTTCCGGCGGGGTGGCTGATGGACCGGCTGGGGGCGACGCGGACCAGCGCGATCTCCTTCGCGGCGTACGTGCTCTATCCGCTGGGGCTGATCTTGGCTTCCAGCGCCGGGCAACTGGGCGCGGCGAGTCTGGTGTACGGCGTGTGCGCGGCGGGCGTGAGCGTGGGGTGGATGCTCGGCCCCGTGTCGCTGGCGCCCAGCCCGGAGAAGGTGCCGCACTACGTCGCCATTCACGCGACCATGGTGGGCCTGCGCGGCACGGTGTTTCAGGGCGTGGGTGTGGGCCTGTACGTGCTCACGGGGAGTTTCACCGCCGCGCTCGTGATCGCGGCGACCGCGTTCGCGTGGGGCGCCCAGCAGATGTGGAGCCTGCACCGGCTGCAGCGTGGGGCCGCGGGTGGGGGCGGCGTCAACGGGCGAGTGAATCGGTGAAACGCCGGAGCGGCGGCACCACGAGGAGCGCGGTGGGCAGGCCCACGCAGAAGGAGATGGCGTAGGCCCGCAGCCACTTGGTGAAGAACCCGGCGGTGAAGCCGGCCGAGATGAACGTGGCCGTGAACGAGAGGACACCGGCCATGATGAGGACCATGAGGAGGATGAAGAGCAGGTTGCTGCCGCGCTTGGTGAGGAGCATGGGAATGAGGTTGACGAGTTGATGAGTTGATGAGGGGTCAGGCGAGGGCGGCGGGGCGTTTCCATCCGCTCTCTTCGTCGTGTTCGAGCGTGCCCGCGCTCTGCTTGATGCAGCGTGTGCAGATGCGCGCGGCCTCGGCCAGGGGGCTGTTCCAGCAGGGCTCGCTGCGGTGTTCGAGGCACATGGCGCAGGTGGCATCGGGGGGCAGGGGTGCGCCGCCGCGTGCGTGGACGATCTCGGCGTAGGCGGCGCTGAGGCAGCGGGAACAGATGAGGCTGCCCTGGTGGCCCTCGACCATGGGGCGGTCTTCGGCCCAGGGAGCGCGGCAGAAGTCGCACTTGAAGAAGTCGTTGCCCGTGGCGGCGTGGTCGTGCATGGCATTGGGGGAGGCGGTCAGGCGGTGGCGACGGCCTCGGCGGCCGGCGGGGTGGGCGCGGCGACGGGGCCGGGCACGAGTTGGTGGCGTGCGATCTGGCGGTAGACCTCGCAGCGTTCGAGCAGATCGGCGTGGGAGCCCTGATCGATGACGCGGCCGGCATCCATGACGACGATGCGGTCGGCGTGGATGACGGTGCTGAGGCGGTGGGCGACGATGAGGCAGGTGCGCTGGTGGTGCTGAGAGCCGGTGACGAACTCGTCGATGGCGGCGGCGATGGCGGCCTCGCTGGAGGCATCGACCATGCTGGTGGCCTCGTCGAGGATGAGGATGGCCGGGTCGCGGAGCATGGCGCGGGCGATGGCGATGCGCTGGCGCTGGCCGCCGGAGAGGCCGGTGCCGCCCTCGCCAACGGGCTCGTCGTAGCCGCGCGGCTTGGCGAGGATGAAGTCCTCGGCCCGGGCCAGGCGCGCGGCGGCCCGCACCTGCTGGTCGGAGGCGTGAGGCGAGCCGTAGGCGATGTTGGAGCGGATGGTGCCGGAGAAGAGGACGGTGTCCTGCGTGACGACGCCGATCTGGGCGCGGAGGGAGCGGAGGTCGGCGGTGCGGATGTCGGTGCCGTCGATGAGCACGCGGCCGGCCCCGGGATCGGGGTCGAAGAGACGGGGGATCATGGCCAGGAGGGTGGTCTTGCCGCAGCCGTTGGGGCCGACGAAGGCGACGGTCTCGCCGTGGGCGATGCGGAGTGAGACGGCATCGAGGGCGGGGCGTTGGGCGCTGGCGGAGTAGGCGAAGGAGACTGCCGCGAACTCGATGGCGGCCCTGTGGCGTGCGAGGGGGGGTTTGCCTGCGCGGTCGTCTTCTTCACCGGGGATGTCGAGCAGTTGCCGCAGGCGCGTGGCGGATGCGCCGGATTGCTGGATGTCGGCGATGAGGTTGGTGAGGGGGCGGAGGGAGGCTCCGGCCACGCCCAGTGAGCCGATGACGAGGATGAAACTGGCGGCTTCGAGGTGGCCGTCGAGGATGGCCTTGGCGGCGACGAGGGAGACGGAGCCGAGGACGAAGATGGCGATGGTCTCGACGAGCGGGCTGGCCAGAGCGCGGGCGGTGCGGATGCGCATTTCCTGTTTGACCACCTCGCGGCTGATGGCGGCGAAGCGGGCGGCCTCGCTGTCTTCGGTGGTGTGCACCTTGACCACACGCAGGCCGCCGAGAGACTCACTGGCGGCCTGGTAGAGCCGGCCCTGCACCTCGAGGGCCTGTCGTGCCGCGCCGCGGATGCGCTTGCCGAGGCGGCGGATGACCCAGGCCAGCACCGCCCCGATGGCGACGGCAACGAGGGCGACGCGCCAGTCGAAGAGGATGGCGACGATGAGGGCCGCGAGGCCCTTGGCGACCTGGGAGAGGGCTTTGGAGAGAAGGGCGTTCAGGCCGGCGGCGAGGTTGGCGCTGTCGTGGATGATGCGGCTGACGACATCGGAGGGGCCGGCGGGACCGCCGCCGGGGCCGAGCGCGGCGTCGCTGCGGAAGAGCGTGCGGAGCGGGAGGTGCACCACGCGCGAGAAGACGGCCTCGCGCACGTCGCCGATGGTGCGCGAGACGAGGGAGAGGGCGAAGAACTGGTGGAGGAAGTTGGCCGCGGCACCGAGGACGGTGAGCAGACCGAGTCCGGAGATGATGACGACCACTGCGGCGAAGGGGCCGGCGGGCAGGGCCACGAGGGCGGCGTCGGAGAGGTGTGCCCAGGCCGGTAGATGGGCCTGGTACTGGCGGATGAGTTCGGGCAGACCCGCGCCCTTGCCGAGCACGTTGTCGAGCACGGGCTTGATGGCGACCAGCCCGGCGCCCATGCCGCCGGCGGAGAGGATGGCGAAGAGGATGGCGAGCGCGAGCGTGCCGCGGCGGCGGAGGAGGAGGGCCGCGAAATGGCGGAAGTCGCGCATCGCGAGGGGAGTTTAGGTGCGCGGGGGTGCGCGCGCGGTGGAGGGCGGGGCGCGGAGCGGGTGAGGTGGCGCGTTGAGGGGGTGATGAGCGGCGGCAGGAGGTTGGTTGGTCGCCGGAGCACCGGAGAGGTCTGACGGGAGCACAGGCGGGCCTGTGTGCGGCGGTTCTGCCTGCGGCACAGCGGGGTGGTGTTCTGCGCCACGATTCGCCGGGGGTGCGCTCATTGTGGGCGTGGGGGAGAGCACACCAGTCGCGCGGCCTGCGGCCGCGGACTGGTGGCACCCGGCGGGGGACTGATGGCACCCGGCACGAACGCGGGGTGTGTGGTTGGCGATGCGGAGGAGGGTGGTGGCGGCGCGGCGGGTGGATTCGCGCGAGCGGAGGCGCAGGCGGGCTTCGCCTGGGTTGGTGGAGTCGAGGGAAGCGCGGTCGGCTTCGTTGGCGGAGATGATGTTGGCGAGAGCGTCGGCCGCGGCGGCGAGGTGCTGGGAGGCGACGACGCGGGCGCGGTGCGCGGCGAGGGCGTGGAGCGCATCGATCTGGTCGGCGATGTCGGGGCGGGCCATCCAGGCGGCGAGCGCGGTGAGGG
>CAZPWW010000029.1:0-32588 GCA_964590885.1 uncultured Phycisphaeraceae bacterium | reverse complement strand
GCATCCCGAAGTCGGCCGAGCCCAGGTCGTCCACCCGCCGGTGCGGGCCGAACACCTTGACCACCCGGGCCGCCACCGCGTAGCAGTCGTGGAACGAGCGTCGGCCCAGCTCCCCGTTCTGCACCGCCCGCTGCTTGGCCGTGAGGTAGCGGTTGACCAACTCGCGCACCTCGAGGGCGTCGCCGGCGACCACCGGCCCTGCGGACCGCCCGCCGGCACGCGCCCCGTGGCCCAGCGCCCCTTGGCCCCCCCTGGCCCCCGCCCCAGCGTCGCCAACCGTGGCCCCACGGGGGGCCGTGGCCCCACCGGCCCCACGCAAGGACACCGTGGCGGGCGAACCACGGTCTACGCCCGTGCCGCCCCCACCCCCCCTACCGCCCCCGTCGCCCAACGTGGGCCCCGCGCCGCCACGCGTCCGCGGCGTGAAGCCCGCGTACAGCGCCTCGCGCTCGAGCACGAAGCGCTGCAGCGCCCCGTGCGGGTCGCTCCACGGCCCGAAGAACGCGAAGCGCCCACGGATCTTCTTGGCCCAACGCCCGGTCGCGTGCGGGAAGAGCGGGAAGCCCGCGTACGGACGCTCCGGCTTGGCCCTCGGCGGGAGAGCCGCGCGTGTGCTCGTGGTCTGAACCGGCGTACGCTGGACCATGCGCGGACCTCCTTGGCCTCACCGTTGCGCCCCACTCACCGGTTCCGGTGCCGTGGCACGGGGCGGGAAGGGGGGAGCGGGTGTCACAACGGGTGTCAGACCCATCGGAGGACCCCTCCGCGCCAAAGTCAAATCGGAGCCTAAAATCAAGGGACTTTCGCCGGCTTAGCTCAGTTGGTAGAGCAGCGCTTTTGTAAAGCGCAGGTCGTCGGTTCGAGTCCGACCGCCGGCTTTGCGGCCGCGCCGCCCGGTACGGCTTCCGCCCCGGCGGCGGCGGGCGCGACAATACGGGGCGGCATCGGCCGCAATCAGGTTCAGGGCGTAGCTCAGTTTGGTAGAGCGCGGGGTTTGGGTCCTCGAGGTCGCTGGTTCAAATCCAGTCGCCCTGATTTGGAGCGAAGCGGTGGTGCCGCGGCGGGCCCACGCGCCCGCTGCGGCGGGCGTGTGCGTGGTCCGCCCAGGGGCCGTACGGCGCGCCCGTGCCGCGCACCTACACTCCGCCCCTATGCTCAGACGCACCCACACCTGCGGCGAGATCCGCTCCGCGCACGTCGGCCAGACCGCCAGCCTCAACGGCTGGGTCAACTCCTACCGCGACCACGGCGGCCTCATCTTCATCGATCTGCGCGACCGCTGGGGCATCACCCAACTGGTCTTCGACAAAGACGACGGCTGCCCCGCCGCGCTGTGCGACGCGGCCGACAAACTCCGCAACGAAGACGTCATCGGCGTCGAGGGCAAGGTGCGCATCCGCATCGGCGGCGAGAACCCCAAGCACGCCACCGGCAAGGTGGAACTCGTGGTGGCGCGGCTGGAGGTGTTCAACAAGACGGAGAACCCGCCGTTCCTGCCTGATGATCTGGCCGCACTGCCCAACGAGGAACTGCGGCTCAAGCACCGCTACATCGACCTGCGCCGCCCGGCCATGCAGGCGATCCTGGCCACGCGCAGCAAGGCCCTGCAGGCCACGCGCGAGTACTTTGTGGGCAAGAGCGGCTTTCTGGAGGTGGAGACACCCGTGCTCTACAAGAGCACGCCGGAGGGCTCCCGCGAGTTTCTGGTGCCCTGCCGCAACGTGCCGGGGAGTTTCTATGCGCTCCCGCAGAGCCCGCAGTTGTTCAAGCAGATCCTCATGGTGGCGGGGGCCGACCGCTACATGCAGATCTGCCGCTGCTTCCGCGATGAAGACCCGCGGGCCGACCGCCAGCCCGAGTTCACGCAGATCGACCTGGAGATGAGTTTCGTCCGCCGCGACCACGTGATGGAGACGATGGAGGGCTTCGTCCGCCACTTCTGGAAGACGATGCTCAACGTCGACGTGCCGCCGATCCAGCGGATGACCTATCGCGACGCCATGGAGACCTACGGCATCGACCGGCCCGACACGCGCTACGACCTGTTCATCAAGGACATCAGCGAACTGGCCGCGCGGATGGATTTCAAGGTGTTCAAGGACGCCCTCGAGAAAGGCAAGGACCGCCCCCGCTTCAACTCCAAGCGCGGCGTCGTCAAGGCCCTGCGCGTGCCCGGCGGCGCCGACAAACTCACACGCAAGATCACGGATGGTTACAGCGACCTCGTCAAGCCCTTCGGTGCGGGCGGGGTCGCGGTGGTCAAGTGCATCAAGGGTGAGGATGGTGGCCCCAAGCTCGACACCGGCATCGCCAAGTTCCTCGAACCGCTCAAGGCCGACTTCCTCGCGGCCGTCGGCGCGCAGATCGGCGACACGATCCTGTTCGTGGCCGATGCGTACGCGATTGCGACCAAGGCGATCGGCGAACTGCGGCAGAAGGTGGCCCGCGACATGGGCCTGCTCCCCAAGCCGGGCGCAGAGGGTGGTCCGTGGAACTTCCTGTGGGTGATCGACTTCCCCATGTTCGAGAAGAACAAGGAGACGGGCAAGTGGGTGGCGATGCACCACCCCTTCACGGCCCCCCGCGATGACCAGCGCGACCTCTTCGTGAACGCCGATGTGAACGACGACGACGCCATCGAGTCCATCGTCTCGGCGGGCTACGACATCGTGGTCAACGGCAGCGAGATCGCGGGCGGCTCGGTCCGCATCCACGACCGCGCGGTGCAGAGCAAGGTCTTCCAACTCCTGGGCCTCTCGCCCGAGAGCGCCAAAGAGAAGTTCTCTTTCCTGCTCGAGGCCCTCTCGTTCGGCGCGCCCCCGCACGCCGGCATCGCCTTCGGCTTTGACCGCCTCATCATGCACATCTGCGACACCGACAACATCCGCGACGTGATCGCCTTCCCCAAGACGCAGATCGGGGCCGACCTCATGACCCGCGCCCCCAGCGCGGCCACCGATGCCCAGCTCAAGGACCTGCACGTGAAGAGCACGTGGGACGCGGACAAGCCCGCCGCGCCGGGGCACGGGGCCTGAGCGAGCGGGGACGGACTGTTGGCACAAAGACGCAAAGGCCGCGAAGGAAGGCTGAAAGGCATTGGACACTGAGACTTGGAGGCGCAGAGGCCGCCGGACCGCACAAACCGGCGCCCGCGGCACGGGGCGTACAATGGTCCATGCTCGACTGGACCCAATGTTCCGCGGTGCAGAGCGCTCCCGGCACGGTCAGCGGGGCGTGGGTGTTCGCGGGCACGCGCGTGCCCGTCTCGGCCCTCTTTGAGAACCTCGAGAGCGGGGCCTCGACCGACGACTTCCTCCGCTGGTTCCCCGGTGTGAAGCGTGCGCAAGTCGAGGCCGTCCTTCACCATGCCCAGCGCAGCCTCGATCGCGCCCGGGCCGCCTAAGCGCGGCTCTGAACCCGCCAGCCGATCATGCGAATCCTCTTCGACCAAGGCACGCCCGCCCCGCTCCGCGAGGAACTCACCGGGCACAAGGTCGCCACCGCGTTTGAGATGCACTGGTCCACGCTCGCCAACGACGACCTGCTGGCTGCGGCAGAAGAAACCTTCGACCTGCTCATCACCACCGACCAGAACCTGGACTACCAGCAGAACCGCACGGGCAGACGGCTGGCCATCCTCGTGCTCACCACCACAAGCTGGCCTCGCATCAAGCGGCAGGCAGCCGCGATCGTGGCAGCAGTCGGCGAAACAAAGCCCGGCGCGTTCCGCGTGCTGACGATACCGGCCTGAGCAGGCCGCAGATCGGCTCCAGCCCTCGGCACTCGGCCCTCAACCCTTCTCTTCCGAGCACTTTGCCCAGAGCGCACGGTTGCACCCCTGCGCACGCCGCGTTGAGGGATGAAACTCACGCGCACGTCCCTTGAAACGGCGCGCGCAGGGATGGAACCGGCGCGTTGAGGGACGAAACTCCCGCGCGCGGGGATGAACACGTCGTGTTGAGGGACGCAAACGTCGTCGCCGGGGACGAACCCGGCGCGTGCATCCCTCAACCTGACGCTCCCAGCCGCACGCGGCAGGTTCGCAAGGCCGTACGCAGAGGGCGCAGAGGGGGCGGAGGGACGCGGAGAAATGCAGGGCCACAGATGGACACGGATGGGAAGGGATCAAGGCCGGAAGACCGAGAACCGACGTGCGAGGCCCCGAAGGGGCCAGGGGATGTAGCCACGGGTGAAGGTCGCCGCAGGCGACCGCAACCCGTGGGAGCGTGGTCAAACACTCGTCCTCGCCCCGCAAGGGGCGAAGGAATGAAGCGCATCCAAGAACCCGGAGCGTGAAGGCCTCCTCCGCCCCTGCCGGGGCGGGTGCGCGGGGGGAGCATCCCTTCCACAGGTTGCGCGCGGCCGCGTGCCGCGGCCTTGCTGCACCCGCGGCTACAACCCCACGCCCCTCCGGGGCGTTCGAGGCACGCGCCGCGCTCAGCGCTTGATGGCACGGATGGCCCGGGCCCGCACTTCGAGTGGCTCGGCCTCCTTGGGCCGGTCCATCTTGCGGTAGAGCGCGGCAAGGTCGTCCAATGTCGTGGCCAGATCCGGGTGGTTCGGGCCGAACGCTTTCTCCCAGATCGCCAGCGACCGACGGTAGAGCGGAACCGCCTGCGCGTGCTTGTTCTGAGCGGAATACAGCCCGGCCACAGCGTTCAGGTTCGTGGCCACGGACGGGTGGTCCGACCCCATGGCCGCCTCGTAGATCGCCAGCGAACGCTCGTAGAGCGGTTCTGCCTGAGCGAACCGACCTTCAGCAATGTAGATCGAACCCAGAGTCTTGAGGCTGGTCGCCAGGAAACGAGGGTCCGCACCCATGCTCTCCTCGGCCAACGCCACCGCCTTCTTCGCCACAACGACGGCCCGGTCGTACTCGCCGGTGCCGCAGAGATCGCCGACTTGGTACAGGAGCGTCTCCCACTCGTCCTCGGGCGGCGGACCGGGCGGGCGGAGGAAGAGGAAGGCACCCAGCGCCGTGAAGAGGACGAGCACGGCCACGCTGCCCCACACGGTCCTCTTCATGCGTTCGTCCTCGTGCAAGAAGCCCGCGCGATTGTAGAGCGGCGGTGTCGGCCGCGGGGTTGCGCGTGGCTCGGCCTGTGCCGCACCACCGGCAACCATCGTGCACCCCCGCGGGGTGCGGGAAAGGAGAAGAAGAGAGGAAAGGGAGGGGGTCGCTTTCCGGGGGTGCAGAGCCACCCCCGGCAACCATCGTGCACCCTTCGGGTGCACAGACCCGATGGCCTTTCTCCGCGTTCCTCTGCGACCTCTGCGCCCTCTGCGTACCGCCTTTGAGAACCCCTCGCTGCGCTCGGGGCTCGTTGGGCCCTCGCTCTCGCCCAGGCGAGTCTTCGACACGCTCGGGCTGCATGTCCGGCTTCGTGCCTTTGTGCCTGCGTGCCTTCTTCGTGCCTTCGCGCCGACCCCCGTCGCTCACGCTCCGGGTCCGTTGCTGCGCCCTCGGCCCTCGGCCCTGCGCCCTTCCCCTCACGCCTTCATCTTCTCGGCCTTCTTGCGCGCGTCGTCCAGCGTGCCCACGTACATGAACGCGCCCTCGGGCAGGTCGTCGCCCTCGCCGTTGCAGAGCCGCTCGAAGCTGTCGAGCGACTCTTCCAGCGTGGTGGTGATGCCGGGGAAGCCGGTGAAGATCTCGGCCACGTAGAAGGGCTGGCTGAGGAAGCGCTCGATCTTGCGGGCCCGCGAGACGATCTGCTTGTCTTCCTCGCTGAGTTCATCGACGCCGAGGATGGCGATGATGTCCTGCAGGTCTTTGTAGCGCTGCAGGATGATCTGCACGCGCCGCGACACGCGGTAGTGCCGCTCGCCCACGATGTCGGCCGAGAGGATGCGGCTGGAGGAACCGAGCGGATCGACGGCGGGGAAGATGCCCTTCTCGGCGATGCCGCGCTGCAGCACCACCGAGGCGTCGAGGTGGGCGAAGGCCGTGGCGGGGGCCGGGTCGGTGTAGTCGTCGGCGGGCACGTAAATGGCCTGCACGCTCGTGATGGCGCCCTTGCTGGTGCTGGTGATCCGCTCCTGCAGTTCACCCATCTCGGTCGAGAGCGTGGGCTGGTAGCCCACGGCGCTGGGCATGCGGCCCAGAAGGGCCGACACCTCTGAGCCCGCCTGCGTGAAGCGGAAGATGTTGTCCACGAACATCAGGGTTTCCTTGCCGCTCTCGTCGCGGAAGGCCTCGGCCATGGTGAGGGCCGAGAGGGCCACGCGCAGACGCGAGCCGGGCGGCTCGTTCATCTGGCCGAAGACCATCGCCACCTTGTCGAGCACGTGGCACTTCTTGCCGGCCGAGTCGATGTACTCGGCCTCTTTCATCTCGCGCCACAGATCGTTGCCCTCGCGGGTGCGCTCGCCCACGCCCGCGAACACGCTGTAGCCGCCGAAGTTGCGGGCCACGCGGGCGATGATCTCCTGGATCACGACCGTCTTGCCGACGCCCGCGCCGCCGAAGAGGCCGATCTTGCCGCCGCGCACGAAGGGGCAGAGCAGGTCGATCACCTTGATGCCGGTGGGGAGGATCTCGGTCTTGGGGTTGAGGTGGCTGAACTCGGGCGGGTGCTTATGGATCGGGCTGGTGGAGGTCGCCTTGACCGGGCCCGCCTTGTCGATCGGCTCACCCAGCAGGTTGAACACGCGGCCCAAGACACCCTCGCCCACGGGCACGCGCACCGAGTCGCCGGTGTCAAGGCACGTCATGCCGCGGCGGAGACCGTCGGTAGAGCCGAGTGCGACCGCACGCACACGCCCGCCGCCCAGGTGCTGCTGCACCTCGCCGGTGAGGTTGAGGCGACCGACGGGGGTGTCGGCCTCGATCTTCACCGCGTTGTAGATCTCGGGGAGTTTGTCCTCGGGGAACTGGGCGTCAAAGGTGGAGCCGATGACCTGCGTGATCGTGCCGGTGGTGGACATGAGCGGAGACTCTCTGAAAAGGAAGGGCCGGGGGGTGAGGGCCGAGTGCAGAGGGAGGGGAGACCGGGGGAGACACAGGAGCAAACAAAGGCCGATCGCGGACCGTCGGGCCCACGCCCGGTTTGGGGCGTGAGCGTAGGGCGTGCGCAACCCGTTTGCCAGTGCCCGGGGCACGCCCGCCGCGTCGGAAAACCGCCCGATTCCGCCCGCGCCGCGGCGACGACCACGGCCACCGAGGGTTTTTGCTTGCACGGCGGGATTTCGGCGGTATAGTGGACCGATGGCACTCCGCAGGAGTGCGTGGACGGTCGAAGGGAGAGTAGAGAAGAGAGGAATGCCCATGAATGCTCGTGGATTGGCCGCGGTGGCGGTGGCGTTGTGCGGTTCGGCGGCGGGACTGGCCCAGGGCCAGGTCTTGGCTCCGGAGTTTGCCGGGAGTTACGCGATCACTGACTTGGGGGCACCCCTGGGCGTGCCTCCGCTCCTTGGCGGTCTGACGTTTTTGGCGGGCGACACCAACACGCTGCTGATCGGCGGCTCTGCCAATACGGCCGGGGGCACGCTGCACCGGGTTCCGTTGATCCGCAACATGGACGGGCACATTGTCGGCATGGGTGAAGCCACGCTCTTCGGCCCCGGACCCTACAACGACGGTGGCGTTGCCTACGGCCCCGGCGGCGTGCTCTTCGCGTCGCAGTGGCCCGTGAACATGCTCAGTCAGTACAAGCCCGGCAGCACCACGCCCGACAAGGTGATCGACATGGCCGCGCTGGGCAGCGAGGGGTCGCACGCGGCCATCAACTTCGTCCCGGCCGGTTACCCCGGCGCGGGCCGCGTGAAAATGGCCGCGTGGTCAGGCGGCCAGTGGCTGGACGCCGGCCTGGCGCCCGACGGCATGGGCACCTATGACCTCGTGGGCGTGACCGAGATCGTCGCCTCGCGCCTGCCCGGCGGGCCCGAGGGCTTCGCGTACGTCCCGTTCGACTCGCCCGTCTTCGGCGGAACGCCCACCATGATCCTCTCCGAATACTCGGCCGGAGAGGTGTCGGTGTACGACATGAACATCAACGGCGACCCCGTCGTGGCCAGCCGCCGGACGTTCATCAGCGGTCTGACAGGCGCAGAAGGCGCCGTGATCGACCCCGTGACGGGCGACTTCCTCTTCTCCACCTTTGGTGGCGGCGACCGCATCATCGTGGTGAGCGGGTTCAACATCCCCGCGCCGGCCGCGGCGGGCCTGCTGGGGCTTGCCGGCCTGGTGGCCTCACGCCGCCGCCGCTGAGGCGGTTGGAGAATATCGAAAGCAACCCAGGGGCGGGCAGCGATGCCCGCCCTTTTCGTTGCGCCCACGACCACGGGCACCACGGGCCTGTCGCTACGATGCGGCCGATGAAGATCCACGAATACCAGGCCCGTGCGTTGCTCGCCTCCGCCGGCATCCCTGTGCCGCCCGGCGAGTTGGTCACGTCGATTGAAGAGGCAGCCGGTGCGTTCAAGCGCGCCACCGCGGGCCAGACCGCACCGCTGGCCGTGGTGAAAGCCCAGGTTCACGCGGGCGGGCGCGGCAAGGCGGGGTTCGTGAAACTCGTCTCGACCGCGCTCGAAGCCGAGAGCGCGGCCCGCTTCATGCTCACCAACCGCATGAAGAGCCCGCAGACGCCACCCGAGGGGCTTGAGGTGACACGCCTGCTGGTGGCTGCGGGTGTGGATATTGCCGAGAGGAAGGCCCTGGGCACTGGGCATCGGGCACGGGTGGCCGAACCGGGTACCGGGCGTGCTCCATCTTCCCCGGTGCCCAGTCCCCAGTCCCCAGTGCCTTCCGCGCGCGAGGAGTTCTACCTCGCCATCACCACCGACCGGGCCAGCCGCCGCAACGTGCTGATCGCCAGCCGCGAGGGGGGCGTGGAGATCGAGCAGGTGGCCCACGAGCGGCCCGAAGCGATCATCAAGGTGTTCATTGATCCGCTGGCGGGCCTGCACGCCTACCAGGCACGGGACACGGCCTTTGCGCTCGGCCTCTCGGGCAAGCAGGCGGCCCAGGCGGCGGAGATCATGGTGAAACTGGCCCGGCTGTTCGTGGAGAAAGACTGCACGCTGGCGGAGATCAACCCGCTGGTGATCACGGCGGGCCCGAACGGCGGCCCCGGCCCGGTCATGGCGATCGATGCCAAGTTCAACTTCGACGACAACGCCCTCTTCAAGCACAAAGACCTGGAGGCCATGTTCGACCCCGCCGAGGAGAACCCGGGCGAACTCAAGGCCCGCAAGTTCGGCCTCTCGTACATCGCCCTCGACGGCAGCATCGGCTGCCTCGTGAACGGGGCCGGGCTGGCCATGAGCACCATGGACATCATCAAGCTGCACGGCGGCGAACCAGCCAACTTCCTGGACGTGGGCGGCTCGGCGAGCGAAGAGGCCGTGACGGAGGCCTTCCGCATCATCCTCGCGGACCCGCGCTGCAAGGGCGTGCTCGTGAACATCTTCGGCGGCATCATGAAGTGCGACATCATCGCACAGGGCATCGTCAACGCCGCCAAGACCGTCGGCTTCAAGGTGCCGCTGGTGGTCCGCCTTGAGGGCACCAACGTGGAAGCGGGCCGCGCCCTGCTCGACGGGGCCCGCAAGGACATCCCCACCATGCAGGCCGCCACGGACCTGGCCGACGCGGCCCGCAAGGTGTGCGCGGCGGTGGCCTGAGCCGGCGGCGGGCCCGGGCGGGCTTGTGATTCGCTCGGCTCGGCGGTATCGTGAGAGCCGGGCACCGCTCGCCGCACACCCCGCTTCGTGGGCCGCGCCCCCCACCTTCGGAGTCGCCATGGCCGGACCAAGCACGACCGTCGAGACCGAAGCCGTTGACTCCGCCTCGCCGTTCGGGCAGCACGGCGTGCCCCCCTTGCCGGCGGGGGCCACGCCGGAGGAGAAAGACACCCACTGGTTCCGGCACGTCTATCAGGGCGACAAGATGCCCCAGCTCACGCTGCGGGCCGTGCTCATGGGCGGCGTGCTGGGCATGCTCATGGCGGCGAGCAACCTGTACACCGTGCTCACCATCGGGTGGAGTTTCGGCGTCGCCGTCACGGCCTGCGTGCTCAGCTACGTGCTCTGGAACGTGGTGCGGGCCATCACCTTCGGCGGTGTGAGCCGCATGTCGATCCTCGAAAACAACTGCATGGCCAGCACGGCCAGCGCGGCGGGCTACAGCACCGGGGCCACCATCGCCACGATGTTCGGCGCGCTGCTGCTGCTGAAGGACGTGCCCGAAGGCCAGACCGCCGAGCAGGTGAAGAACTGGGACGTGTCGCCGGTCTGGGCGGTGGTGCTGTTCACCCTGGGCACCGGGCTGATGGGTGTGTTCCTGGCCATACCGCTCAAGCGGCAGATGATCAACCAGGAGCAACTGCGCTTCCCGACGGGTCTGGCCACGGCGGCCACGCTCCGCAGCCTGTACAGCCAGAGCAAGGACGCGGTGCGGGCCGCGTACGCGCTGGTCGCGGGGCTGGCCGTGGGCGCGGTGGTGGGTGTTCTCAACACCGGCGAGGGTGCGCTGGTGTGGCTCGACAAGGGCTTCGAGAAGGTCAAGCACTGGGGCGTGAACATCCGGCTGCCCGAGGGGTTGCCCACCAGCGGAGAGGGCTTTTTCAAGGTGCACGAGAAGATCCTGCCCGCGTTCCAGTTTGACAACAGCGTGCTGCTGATCGGGGCGGGCATCCTGACGCGGGCCCGGGCCAGCCTCTCCATGCTCGCGGGGGCGGCGCTGCTCTACCTCTGGGTGGGCCCGTGGCTCCTGGCTCAGGATCAGGGCGTGCCCGGCACGGGCTGGGTCAAAGACGCGGCGGGCGTGTGGGTCTATGACAAGGCCGCGGTGGTGGCCGGCACGGTGCGGAACATCGAACTCAACGCGGGCGGCACGGTGCTGCGGCTGCAGGTCTGGAGCGTGTGGGGCGGCACCGCCGTGATGGTGGTCGCCAGCCTCACCGCCATCGCGCTGCAGTGGCGCACCGTGGTGCGAGCGTTCACCGGCCTGGGCGGGCGCGGCACGGCCCACGCCACCACCGACGACGCCACACGCCGCGCCATGGCGGCCATCGAGGTGCCCGCGAAGTGGATGGTGCTGGGCATGGTCCCCATCGGCCTGGCGATGCTCTTCGTCCAGATCGTGGCCTTCAGCATCGCGTGGTGGGCGGGCCTCATCGCCATCGCGCTCACGTTCTTCCTCGCCCTGGTCGCGGCACGGTCCACCGGCGAGACCGACACCACGCCCATCGGGGCCATGGGCAAGGTGATGCAGTTGCTGTTCGCGGTGCTGCAGCCGGGGCAGCAGGTGCCCAACCTCGCCGCGGCGGGGGTGGCGGCCAACAGCGCGTCCAGCGGCAGCGACCTGCTCATGGACCTCAAGAGCGGGTACATGCTGGGGGCCAACCCGCGACGGCAGTTCCTGGCCCAGTTCTTCGGCGTGTTCTTCGGCACGCTCGCCATTGTGCCGGTCTGGTTCCTGATGGTGCCGACGAAGATGCACCTGGAGAAGTACGCGCTGCCCGCGACCCACCAGTGGGCCGCGGTGGCCCGGCTGCTCACGCAGGGCGTGGACAAACTCCCCGAGTCCGCCCGCTGGGCGATCCTCTTCGGCGGCATCGTCGGCGCACTGCTCCCGATCATGGACAAACTGGCGCCCAAGGGCCTGCGGCCGTACCTCCCCTCGGCCATGGGCCTGGGCCTGGCGTGGGTGATTCCCTTCTCGAGCGCGCTGGGCTTCGCCGTGGGTGCCATGATCGGCTGGACGTGGGAACTCCTCCACCGCCGCTCGGCCGACCGCTACTCGGTGGCCCTCGCCAGCGGCTTCATCGCGGGCGAGTCGTTGGTGAAGGCTCTGATCGCGATGATCGCGACGACCATCTACCTGGTCAGCCAGGCCGGCGCGACCGCAACCCCGTAGCCGGGCCGACGGGCACGCCGCGCGAGGCCCGTTGGTAGACTGGACACCAGGGGCGCACTCATCGATGCCCCCACGGAGTGCGCGATGGCCATTCAACAACTCTCTCCCGAGCAGATCCAGACCTGGACGCGCGAGCAGAAGGACACGTGGTGGCTCACCAACGTCTTCCGCGGTGACATGCCGCAGCTCACGCTCCGCTCCGCCCTCACGGGCTTTCTCCTGGGCGGCATCCTCTCCGCGACGAATCTGTACGTGGGCGCCAAGTCGGGCATCACGCTGGGCGTGGGCCTCACCAGCGTGATCGTGGCCTTCGGCGCGTTCAAGGTGCTCTCCGCCCTGCGCATGGCCAAGGACTTCACGATCCTCGAGAACAACGCGATGCAGAGCATCGCCACCGCCGCGGGGTACATGACCGTGCCCCTGGTGTCGAGCCTGGTGGCGTACATGTGGGTGAAGAACGAAACCATCCCCTGGCACCAGATGCTGGTCTGGAACGTGGTGCTCTCGATCATGGGTGTGCTGGTCGCCTTCCCCATGAAGCGGCGGTTCATCAACGACGAGCAGCACCCGTTCCCCGAGGGCCGCGCCTGCGGCGTGGTGCTCGACACGCTCTACACCGGGGGCGGCGCCAGTGGGCTGTTGCAGGCCAAGGCCCTGGCGACCGCGGGCCTCATCACGGCCGCCATCCAGGTGGCCGCCGGCGCGGCGTACATGAAACTCCTGTGGGTCGGCCTGCTGGGGCGCGACACCTACTGGTGGCTCAACGAGCGGGCCTCGGGCCTCTACTTCCGCTTCTTCCCCGTCGACACACACGGTGTCGGCCCCACGATCCGGGGCATCAAACTGACCGACCTGGCCCTGTGGCCCACGCTGGAACTCGCCATGATCGGCACCGGCGGCCTCATGGGCGTCAAGACCGGCACCAGCCTCATGGTGGGCATG
Source organism: uncultured Phycisphaeraceae bacterium (assembly GCA_964590885.1). Classification (GTDB taxonomy): domain Bacteria; phylum Planctomycetota; class Phycisphaerae; order Phycisphaerales; family UBA1924; genus JAEUIX01. The sequence continues at coordinate 19,786 of CAZPWW010000029.1, read as the reverse complement.
GTCATCAACTTCGTGGTGCTCGCCCCGTGGATGATCGAGCGCGGCGACATCGTGGCGAAGGTCAGCACGGCGGGCGTCGCCACCTACGGGCGGGCCGAGATCCTGAACCAGTGGGCCATCTGGTGGGGCGTGGGCATCATGGTGGTGGGCTCGCTGGTGGCGCTCTTCGCCAAGCCCAAGATGCTCTTCGGGGCCTTCGCCGGCATGTTCGGCAAGCGCTCGCAAGGGGCCGACGTGCTCGGGCACATCGAACTGCCGCTCAAGTGGTCGCTCATCGGCCTGCCGATCTGCGCGGCCCTCACGGGCTGGATGGCCAACGCCTGGTTCGGCGTGTCGTGGTACCTGGCGATCCTGTCGCTGCCGCTCACCTTCGCGCTCTCGCTCATCTGCACCAACGCCATGGCCCTCACGAGTTGGACGCCCACGGGTGCCCTCTCGAAGATCACCCAGTTCACGTTCGGGGCGATCCAGCCGACCAACCCCGGCACCAACCTCATGACGGCCTGCATCACGGCCGAGGTCGCCAGCAACTCGGCCAACCTTCTGAGCGACATCAAGCCCGGCTACATGCTGGGGGCCAAGCCGCGCCAGCAGGCCGTGGGGCACGTCATCGGCATCATGGCGGGGGCGATCGCCAGCACGCCGCTCTTCATGGCCCTGTTCCTGACCGAGCACCAGCGCGACCCCGCCAAGCCGCTCACCGAGAGCATGGTGAACGACCAGTTCACGTTCCCCGCGGCCGTGCAGTGGAAGGGCGTGGCCGACATCATCGAGCGCGGCTTCAAGGGCATGTCGCCCTCCATTCAGTGGTCGCTCGGGATCGCCGCGGCGGCCGCGCTGGCGTGCGAGTTGCTCAAACTGCGTACGAAGGGCCGCTTCTGGCTCTCGCCCGTCGGCATCGGTCTGGGCGTGGTGCTGCCGCCCGATGCCACGATCGCCATGTGGGTGGGAAGCCTGCTCTTCCTGGGCCTGCACAAGGCGTATAAGAAGAAGCCGGGCAGCACCGGCCACGCCCTCTGGGTGCAGAGCCACGAGCCGATCTGCGCGGGGATCATCGCGGGCGCTGCGCTCATCGGCATCGGCGACAAACTCATCGAGGTTTTCGTGCTGGAGCGGTTCTTCGGGATCAGGTAGCCCGCGTGCCCCTGCCGGGCCGGGCCGCAAGTTGACCCCGCCGCGTGCCGCACCAACGATGAAGCATCCCATCCTCCGGAGAGGTGCCAGAGCGGTTGAATGGGCTAGTCTCGAAAACTAGTATGGCGCTTGTCGTCATCGGGAGTTCGAATCTCCCCCTCTCCGCTTTCCTGCCTCGCCGCCGCGCTCGCGGCCCACGTTACCCGAGCATGCCCTTGAGTTGGCGGCGCATCACCTTGCCGGTGGGGTTGCGCGGCAGCGCCTCGATGATCCGCACCTCTGCGGGCACCTTGTAACCGGCCAGCTTGCCGCGGCACCACGAGACCAGTGCCGCGCCCTCGGCGGTCTGCCCCTCCTTCAACTCGACAAACGCCACCGGCTGCTCGCCCCGCATCGGGTCGGCCCGGCCCACCACGCCGGAGTCCTTCACCGCCGGGTGGGCGTTGAGCACCTCCTCGATCTCGCGCGGAAAGACGTTCTCCCCGCCCACGATGAGCATCTCCTTCAGGCGGCCCGTGATGAACAGGTGGCCGTCGGCATCGATGCGGCCGATGTCCCCGGTGCGGAAGAAGCCGCGCTCGTCGAAGGCGGCGGCGGTCTCGGCGGGGCGATTGTAGTACCCGCCCATCACGTTGGGGCCGGTCATGCGCACCTCGCCGTCGGCGTTCGGCCCCAGGTCGCGACCGGTCTCCACGCACACGATCCGCTGGCGGATGCCCGCGAGCGCCATGCCCACGGAGCCGGGCTTGTAGTCTTGCGGGCGGCACCAGTTGGAAACCGGGCTCGTCTCCGTCAGGCCGTAGCCCTCCGCGATCGTGATGCCGAAGCGTGCCTTGAACGCATCGGCCACCGCCCGCGGCAGCGGCTCGCCGCCCGACACCGCGCACTTCACGCTGGCGAAGTCCTCCGGCCCAGCGTCCTTCACGTGCAGGAGGGCGTTGTACATGCTGGGAATCGCCACGAAGTACGTCGGCCGGTGCTCGCGGAAAAGCCGCACGATCTTTGCCGGCACAAACTTGGCCGTGTACACCGCCTTCGCCCCGGCGGTCAGCGGCAGCATCGTGAGCACAGTAAGCCCGAACGAGTGAAACTGCGGCAAGACGCCCAGCACCACGTCGCGGCTGGTGAAGTTCACCCACTCGCGGCACTGGCGCACGTTGGCCGCGATGTTGCCGTGTGTGAGCATCACCCCCTTGGGGCGGCCGCTGGTGCCGCTGGTGTAGAGCAGCACCGCCACGTCGTCGTCGCTGCTGAGGGCCGGCCAGCGCGGCTCGGGCACCCGGCGCAGGTCGGCCTTGTCCAGTTCCAGCAGCGTGGGCACCCGGGGCCGGTGCCCAAGAAACTCCAGCATCGGTCCGGCCGTGATGATGCTGTCGCAGCCGCAGTCGTCGATCACGAACTGGAGCTCGTCCTTGGCCAGCAGGTAGTTCAGGGGCACCACCACGCGCCCCAGCACCCACCCCGCCAGAGCCGCCATGGGGAATAGCCCCCCCGTGGGCAGCATCACGCCCACCGTCCGGCTGCGGCTCACGTCCGCGAGCACATCGGCCAGCATGAGGCTCCCCGCAGCGACTTTCCCGCGCGACATCGACCCGCGGTCATCGACCGCCGCGGTAGCGAACGGGTTGGCCAGCGCGGAGCGCAGAACGGGCCAGTGCAGGCTCATGGGCGGGAGCGTACCGGGCGAATCGTGCCGGAGCGCATCCCATGCCGATAGAGGCGGCACGCGGGTGGACGTATCCTGATCCGCCCCCGTTGCGTCCCCCCCCCGCCCGCGAGACCCGCATGGCTCTGACCCGCTGCCAGCCGCCCGCCCTCGCCGCGCTCGTGTGCCTGTGCGGCCTCCCCGCCGCGTGCACCCAGGGTGGCCGAAGCACCGACCCCGTGGCCTCGTATCGAGAGGGCGCGTATGCGCAGGCGTATCGCGAGGCCGAGGCGACCGCGAACGCCAGCGAGGGAGCCGAGAAAGACCGTGCCGCCCTCATGGCCGGCTTGGCGGCCTACGCCGACCGTCGGCCCGACGCGGCCGAGCGCTGGCTCAGCCCCCTGACCGGCAACCCCAACCCGGAGGTGGCCGGCACCGCTGGCTGGACGCTCGGCCTCATCGCCGCCGATCGCGGCAACGACGCGCGGGCCGCGACCCTGCTCCCCGCCGCGGCGTCGAAACTCAAGGGCGACGATGCCGCGCGGGCCTATCTGGCGGCGGGCGACTCGTTCACGCGCCTGCGCCGCACGCCCGAGGCGAGGGCGGCGTACCAGGCCGCCCAAGACGCTGCCGGCACCGACGCGACGCGGAGCGATGCCCGGGCCCGGCTGACAGCGCTCGCGTCTGACCGCGTGCCGGGCGGCGCGCCCACGGCCCCTTCTCCACCACGGCCCATGGCCGTCGCGCCGTCGTTTACCGGCCCCGGCTATGTGGTGCAACTGGCGGCTGTGAGCGACACCGCCAAGGCCTCGGCCCTGGCCGAAACCGCGGCACCCGCGGCCGCGCGTGCGGGTATTCCGCGGCCCGTGGTGGCACCTACGACGGACCCCAAGACCGGCCGCACCCTCTACGGCGTGCAGATCGGGCCGTTTGCCACACGCGAGGCCGCGACGGCCGGGCTGCAACGCTCTGGCTTGGCCGGCTCGGTCATGGCGATTCGACGCTGAAAACCCCCGGGCGGGCGGAACTGCGGGCGGTTGGCGCCGGTATAGGTGATGGGCGGGCCCGTCGTGCGTTGTGTTCATCACCCGGAGGCTGCCGTGGCGTTCACCTTGCTCACGCTGCTGGCCGCGACGCTGGCGATCGCGGAGCCGGCTTCTCAGCCTGCGCCCGCGACCGACACCCGCATCTCGCCCACGGGCATCGCCAGCAGCGAGGCCGACCCCTTTGCGCCCGCACTGCTCGAGTTCAACCGCAAGCGCGCCCGGTACGAACTGGACATCCGCCGCATCCGCACGCTCCACTTTTTGACCCGGCACACGCCCACGCGGCAGGCGGGCATCGCGAAACTGCGCGCCATCACCGCCCCCGAGGCGTTCGCGCCCATGCTGGCCACTCTCGGCGGCGAGGACGACGATGCCCGGCTGGCGGCACTCGACCATCTCGCCGATCAACCCGACCCGCGCGCCGATGCCGTGCTGGCGTGGCACGCTGTGTTCGACGGGCGCGAGCGGCTTCGGGCCGAGTGCCGCGAGCGCCTCGCGGCCCGGGCCGCGAGCCGAAACGTGCCCGAGGAGACACGCTCGGCGGTGGCCGAAGGGCTGCGCTCCGACCACCCCCCCACCGCGGCGCAGGCGGCCGAACTGGCCGAGCGGCTGAACCTGCTGGACGCTCTGCCGATGGTGATCCGCGCACAGGTGAACCAGCAGCAGGCCGCCGCGGGCGGCGGAGCGAGCGTGGGCGGCGGAGGCGGCACCTCGCTCGGCAGCGATACGGCGCTCGCCTACATCATCATCGGTCGGCAGACGACCTTCGTGGCCGACCTCACGCCGGTCGTGGGGCAGAACGCGGTGGCCTTTGACCCCACCATCGGGGTGATCACGGAGGGGGCCGTGCTCCGGATCACGGACGCGGTGGTGCGGGTTTATAACGTCGCGCTCCACAACACGCTCACGCGCTGGTCGAGCGCGGCGTGGGGCCGCTCGACCGAGCACCTGGGCTGGGACGTGAACGCATGGCTGGCGTGGTATGCCGACGAGTTCCGCCCGATGCGCGCCCCACGACAAGCGGACGAAGCCGAAGCGGCCAAGTAGCGCTGCGGCCCGATGGCCGGCTCACAGCCCGATCAGCAGCCGCTCGGGCCGCTCGAGCGCCTGCTTGATGTGCACGAGGAAGCGCACGGCATCAGCCCCGTCGAGCAGGCGATGGTCGTAGGAAACGGCCAGGTACATCATGGGCCGCAGGGCGATCTCGCCCGGCTTGTCTGGGTGCTCGACAGCGCGGTTCTTGATGGCGTGCATGCCCAGGATCGCGCTCTGTGGCGCGTTGAGGATTGGTGTGGAGAGGAGCGACCCGAAGACACCGCCGTTGGTGATGGTGAAGGTGCCCCCTTGCAGGTCTTCGAGCGCGAGTTTGCCGTCGCGGGCACGGGTGGCGAGGTCTTTGATGCCTGTCTCGATCTGCGCAAAGGAGAGCGTGTGGGTGTTGCGGAGCACCGGCACGGTGAGTCCCTTGGGCGTGCTCACGGCGACGGCCACGTGGGTGGCAGCGCGGTGCTCCACCTCCAGCGTGCCGTCGGCCCCCTGCACCAACCCGGCGTTCACGACGGGGAAGGCCCGCAGGGCGCTGGTGGCCGCCTTGACGAAGAAGGACATAAACCCCAACCCGACCCCGTGCGCCTTCTCGAACTCATCCTTGTACCGGGCGCGCAGCGCCATGACGGCTGTCATGTCCACCTCGTTGAAGGTGGTCAACATCGCCGCGGCGTGCTGAGCCTCGACCAGCCGGGCCGCGATGCGCTGCCGCAAGGGCGAAAGACGCTCGCGGCGCACGCCCTCGGCGGGGAGGGCCGCGGCCGCGAGCCGGGCCGCGGCGGGTGTGGGAGACGCGGCGGGCGGGGCCGGTCTCGGGGTGGTGCGGGATGCCACCGCCGCCAGCACGTCTTGCTCGCGCACCTTGCCGCCCGTTCCGGTGCCGACCAGTGCAGCCAGGTTGACCCCGTGCTCCTCCGCGAGTTTCTTCGCCAGCGGCGTGGCCTTGGCATCAGCGGCCTGGGCCGCGGCATCGGCCTTGCCGTTGGCTGCCCGCCCCGGGGGCGGCGGCGGAGGTTGGGCGGGTGCCGGCATGCCCTGGGCCCCGCCCTCCTCGATCCGCCCGACCACGGCCCCCACGGCGACGGTGTCGCCCGCCTTGGCCGCGTGCTTGACGCGCCCTGCGGCCGGAGCGGGAATCTCGGCGGTGATCTTGTCGGTTTCGAGTTCGAGCACGGGCTCATCGCGGGCCACGGTCTCGCCCTCGGCCTTGATCCAGCGTGCGATCACGCCGCTGGTGACGGACTCGCCCATCTCGGGGATCTTGATATCGACTGGCATGGCGTGGGACAGGGCTGAGAGGACCGGCACGAAGAGACGCGGACGCAAAGAAGAGTAGAGCGGCGGACGGCGTGATGGCGGGAGACGGGTCAGTGCGCCGCGGCGGCGCTCGGCACGCCTCCCGGCACGGCCGAGAGCGGGCCGACCGCGCGGGTGAGAATGGCCTCTTGCTGGCGCTTGTGCACCGAGGGGCTGCCCACGGCGGGGCTCGCGCTCGCAGCCCGCCCGATGTACTCCACGCTCTTGATGCCGCACGCGGTGCGGAGCACGTCGTCCATGTACAGGTATCCGCCCATGTTGCGGGGCTCCTCCTGCACCCACGCGTACTGGGCCTTGGCCCCGTAACGGGCCCGCACCTCCGCAAAGGCCTCGGCGTGGAAGGGGTACAACTGCTCCACGCGCACGATCGCCGTGTCAAACCGCCGCAGCGCATCGCGCCGGGCCGCGAGTTCGTGATAGACCTTGCCGGAGCAGAGGAGCACACGACTCACGGTGCGGCGCTCGGCTTTGCTGGCCTCGAAGTGCGGATCATCGATGATCTCGTGGAAGCGGCCGGCCACGAGTTCATGCACGCGGCTGGTGGGCACGCGCAGGTTGCTCTTGGGCGTCATGACGATGAGCGGCTTGCGGAAGTTGCGCTTCACCTGCCGCCGCAGCATGTGGAAGTGCTGGGCGGCCGTGGTGGGGTAGCACACCTGCATGTTGTCGTCGGCACAGAGTTGCAGGAACCGCTCCAGCCGGGCGGACGAGTGCTCGGGGCCCTGACCTTCGTAGCCGTGCGGCAAGAGCAGCACCAGGCCGCTCCAACGCTCCCACTTGAGTTCGGCCGAGGCGATGAACTGGTCGATCACGGTCTGGGCGCCGTTGGCAAAGTCGCCGAACTGCCCCTCCCAGAGCACCAGCATGTTGGGGTCGGCCAGCGAGTAGCCGTAGTCGAACGCCATGACGCCGAACTCGGAGAGGGGGCTGTCGTGCACGCACAGCCGCGCCTGCGTCGATCGGCCGTCCGGCCCCGGCTTGCCGGCGGGTCCCGCCTCATCGGGCAGCGGGGCGATGGCCCGCATCGAGTTGAGCGGAACAAACCGCTGATTGGTCTTGATGTCTCTCAGCGCGGCGTGGCGCTGCGTAAACGTGCCGCGCCGGCAATCCTGCCCGCTCAGCCGCACGGCCGTGCCCTCGAGCAGCAAGGTGCCGAAGGCGAGCAGTTCCGCGTCGGCGTGGGTGAGGACGACGGGCCCGTCGGCCTTGTCAATGTGCTGCGCCAGGGCCCCCCGCTCGGCGAGCAGCTTCTGGACCTTGGGGTTGGTACCGAAGCCCGGGGGGATGGTGGCCCCACCCAGCGCCGCGAGCACCTCGCGCAGGTGTTCGGCATTGGGGGCGGTCGGGGCGGGCGCGTGGCTGTAGTCCCATCCCATGCCCTTCCAACGCTTGCCGCCGGGATCGATGGTGGGGTCGGCGGGCGCCCCCTTGGCTTTGGCCTGGGCCTTGTCCAGGGCCGCGTCGAGGTTCTTGCGGAGCGACTCCATCTCACCCGCGCTGAGCACACCTTGGGCGACCAGCTGGTCGGCGTAGCGTTTGAACATTCCCGGCTGGCGGCGGATATGCTCGCTCTCCAGCGGCTGGGTGAAACTGGCCTCGTCGGTTTCGTTGTGGCCGTACTTGCGGTAGCACCACATGTCGATAAACACGTCGCGCTTGAACTTCTGGCGGAACTCCATCGCCAGGGCGGCCACGGCCACCACGGCCTCGGGGTCGTGTCCGGCCACGTGGAACACGGGCGCATCGATGGCCAGGGCCAGGTCGGTGCAATACGGACCGGAGCGCGCATCGCTCGCGTCGGTGGTGAAGCCGATGAGGTTGTTCACGACCACGTGGACCGTGCCCCCCACGGTGTAGCCGTCGAGCTGGCTCATGTTCAGCGTCTCGGCCACCACGCCCTGACCGATCACCGCCGCGTCGCCGTGAATCAGCACGGGGATGACGCGCTGCCGCTGGGTGTCGTTTCGCAGGCGCTGCTTGGCCCGCACACGGCCGCAGACCACCGGGCCCACAGCCTCCAGGTGGCTCGGATTGCTGGCCAGGGCCACCTGCACGCGCTTACCGCCCGCCAGGGCTCGCTCACCCGAGTAGCCGCGGTGGTACTTGACGTCGCCGCCGCCGTCGACGAAATCCTCTTCCCACGACCCCTCGAACTCGGTGAAGATCTGCTCGTACGTTTTGCCCACCGTGTTGTTGAGCACGTTGAGGCGGCCCCGGTGGGCCATGCCGATGACGACCTCCTCCACCCCGCTGTCGGCGGCGCCGACCAGCAGCCGCTCCAGCAGCGGGATGAGGCTCTCGCCCCCCTCCAGGCTGAAACGCTTGGCGCCCTGGTAGCGGCGATGGATGAACGTCTCGAACCCCTCGGCGTTGTTCAGGTTGCGCAGTATCTCCACGCGCCCCTCGCGGCTCAGTGCCCCGCCCACGTCGAGCGTCTCCACGCGCCCCTGCAACCACGCACGCTGGGCCGCATCGCCGATGTGCTGCACCTGCACGGCGATCGTGCAGCAATACGTCCGTTCCAGAAACGCGACCGCCGCCCGCAGCGACGAAGACGCAGCCGCCGGCAGCCCGTGCCCCTGGGCAGGCCGATCAAGATCGCCCTCGCTCAGCCCGTGGCTCTCCAGTTCGAGCGAGGCGGGGCGGGCACGGGGGCGGCCGAAGGGGTCGATCGCCGCGCACAGGTGCCCCTCGCGCCGGTAGGCCGCCACCAGATTGGCCACACCCACGAAGACCCGCAACTCGCCCGGCGCGGCGGGGACCGGGGCACCTGCCGACACACCCGGCGCTGCCGCCGGCGCCCGCGCGCTCGCGGGACCGGCACCGGCCAGCGCCAGGTCAAACCCTTGAAGAAAACTCCGCACGTCGTCGGGCACGCTGGCGGGATCGCGCTGGTAGCACGCATACTGCTCTTCGAGATACGCGGCGTTCCATCCGTTCACGGACTGCGACAGGGCTCGTACAGACTGGCTCATTCACAGCACCCGAAGAAGGCTTGTGGTCGATGGAGTGGAGAGCACCCTCGGGCGCAAGCCTGTGCTCACGCCCGACTACGCTGGGCACGCACGATTGTAGACGCTCACCCCATGCTCTTGCCCGTTCTGGACAGCCCGAACGCACGCACCGCCGATGCCAGGCCAGTCAGCGCCGAAGCGCTGCGCGCTCTGGCCGCCGACCTCGGCCGCCTCTGCCGCGGCGAGGTGCGTTTCTCCGATCATGACCGCGCACTCTACAGCACGGATGCCAGCATCTATCAGGTGCGGCCGTGGGGCGTAGTGGTGCCCGCAGACATGGACGATGCCCGGGCGGTGATCGCCTTTCTCGGCGAGCGCGGCATCCCCATGCTGCCGCGCGGCGGGGGCACGAGCCTCGCTGGACAGTGCACGGCCGAGGCCGTCGTGATCGACCTGTCGGCGCGGCTGCGCGGCATCGGCCCTGTGGAGGACCACGCCGGCACGCCCAGCGTGGTGGCGCAGGCAGGCGTGCCCATCGATGTCCTCAATGCGGAGTTGGCGCGACGGGGGGCGGGCCTGTTCTTTGCGCCCGACCCGGCCACCACGGCCCAGTCGGTGATCGGTGGGAACATCGGCAACAACGCGGCGGGCGCGCGGTCGATCCTGTACGGCCGCACGAGCGAGAACCTGCTGGGTGTGGATGCGTGCCTTGCGTCGGGTGAGCGGCTGTGGCTGCAGCGCAACGCCGGGAGTTTCAATGCGCTGGCGCGTTCGCTGGCGGTTGGCGTTGGCGCGGTCGTGCACCGGCACGCGGGGCTGATCCGCGCACGCTACCCCAAGACCCTACGGCAGAACGCGGGCTACGGGCTTGACCGGATGCTCGCGCAACTCGACGCGGGCACCGCGGCGCACGACCTGGACCTCGGGCAACTCGTGTGCGGCTCCGAGGGCACGCTGGCATTCACACTCGGCGCGCGGCTGCGACTGCGCCCCGTGCCCGGCGGTAAGGGGCTGGCCTTGCTCGCGTTCGCCTCGGTTGATGAGGCCATCGCGGCGGTGCCGCCCATCCTGGCTACCGGCCCGAGCGCCGTGGAACTGGTTGACGATGTCGTGATCGCGGCCGCCCGCAACAACCGTGAGTGCTCGCCGTTTGTCGATGCCTTCCCGCGCCTGCCCGGCAGCGACCGCGACCCGGCTGCGGTGCTCTACGTGGAGTATCACGCGGCATCCGCCGGTGCCGTGCCCGAGCGCTTCGCGGCGCTGCGTGCGGCTGTCCCCCCGGGCACGCCCGTGCGGGAGTTGACCGGCGCGTCGGCCATGGCCGACGCCTGGAAGCTCCGGAAGGCGGGCGAGCCGCTGCTGCACGGGCTGCCTGGGGCCCGCAAGCCGCTCACGTTTGTCGAGGACAACGCGGTGCCGGTGGAACGGCTCGGCGAGTTCGTACGCCGCTTCCGCGGCATCGTGCAGCGCGAGGGGACGCGAGCCGCGTTCTGGGCTCACGCGTCGGTCGGTGTGCTGCACGTGCGGCCAATGCTCGACCCGCACAGCGGCGACGACCTCGACCGATTGCGGCGCATCGCGGTGGAGGTGGCCGACCTCGCCCGAGAGTGCGGAGGCGTGATGAGCGGCGAGCACGGCGACGGGCGCGTGCGCGGCCCGCTGCTCGAACGCTTCTTCGGTCCGGAACTCGTGGGCGCCTTCCGCGAGATCAAGAGCCTGTGTGACCCGCAGGGCCTTCTCAATCCCGGCAACATCGTCGGGGCCGGCCCGGTGGAATCGATCACGCAGCGGACGCGGATCGACCCCGGCCCGGGTGGCCACAGCACGGGCCGCTACGCGTGCGAGGTCGCCACGTTCTATGACTACTCGAACCAGACCGACTTCGCGCACGCCCTCGAGATGTGCAACGGTGCCGGCGTCTGCCGCAAGACCAGCGGGGGCACGATGTGCCCGTCGTATCGGGCCACGCTTGATGAACGCCACAGCACACGCGGCCGCGCCAACGCCCTGCGGCTGGCCGTGTCCGGGCAACTCTCGCCCGATGGGGCCTCGCCCGCGTGGGCCGACCCCCCCACCATCGAAACACTCGACCTATGCCTCTCGTGCAAGGCCTGCAAGAGCGAGTGCCCGAGCAACGTGGACGTCGCCAAGCTCAAGGCCGAGTACACGGCGCAGCGATACGAGCACGCCGGCCGCATCCCGCTGAGCGCGCAGGCGACCGGCCATGTGCGTTGGTTGAACCGCGCGGGGGCACTGATGCCGGCCGTGGCCAACTGGGTAAGCGGCCTGCGCCCCGTGCGTGCCCTCATCGGCCGGCTCATGGGCCTCCACCCCGCACGGCCTCTACCCGCGTTCTCGCGCTCTCTCTTCACACGCACCGCCGAGTGGCGGGATGGGGAGACGGTTGGGGCGGACGTCTCGTCTGCCCGCCCGCGCGTGGTCCTCTTCGGCGACTGCTTCACGGCCTACAACGAATCCGACATCGGCGTGGCCGCGGCCCGCCTGCTCACGCGCCTGGGCTACGACGTGGCAGCCCTCGATGCCGGGTGTTGCGGACGAAGCATGATCTCCGTCGGCATGTTGGAACAGGCGACCACCACCATCGACGCGACGCTGGACCGCATGAAGGCGGCCATCGACGACCCGGCGGTTCTGGCGGTCCTCTTCATCGAGCCTTCGTGCCTGAGCGCGGTGAAGGACGACTGGCCATCGCTCCGCTGCCGCGGCGACGCCACCCTGCGCCGTCGCCTGGCCGCCAAGAGCTGGCTGGTGGAGGAGTTCGTCGATCGCGTGTGGGAGACGCACCCCAATCAGACGCTGCTGGCGGGCGCGGCGGCGCGCGAGGCACCGAACCGGCCACCCGTGCTGCTGCACGGCCACTGCCACCAGAAAGCCCTGTGGGGTGCCGAGTCCAGCGCGCGTGCCCTGCGGCGTGTGCTGGGCGACCGGCTGCGTGTGCTCGACACCGGCTGCTGCGGTATGGCGGGGTCGTTCGGCTACGCACGCGACAAGTACGAAGTCTCCATGCGCATCGCTCGCCTGCCCGCACACGAGGGCGGGCTGATGCCACAAATCGATGCCGCGCCGGGAGCGACGGTGTGCGCACCGGGCACGTCTTGCCGGCACCAGATCAGCGACTGCACGGGCGGCGCGCGGGCCGCGCTGCACCCGGTCGTGGTGCTCGAGCGATTGCTCCGGTAGGGCGCCTGCGCACGAAAGGGCCCGGGCTCGCGCCCGGGCCTTCATGAGCCTCACCATTCCATCGGGCGCGTCCGGTGGCTTCACCGATGACCAGGGCCCGATGTCGCAGAGTCGCCGGGGCGACCCCGGCGCGTTCCCCGTTCAATACCGATAGTGGTCGGGCTTGTACGGCCCGTCCATCGGAACGTTCAGGTACGAGGCCTGTGCCGGGCTCAACCTGGTGAGCCGCACGCCCAGTTTCTCAAGGTGCAGGCGGGCGACTTCCTCGTCGAGTTTCTTGGGCAGTATGTAGACCTTATTCTCCGTGTACTTCACGCCCGAGAGGGTGGGCTTGTTGCTCGCGCTCATCCACAGGTCGAGTTGGGCGATGGTCTGGTTGGTGAAGCTCGAACTCATCACGAAACTCGGGTGGCCGGTGGCGCACCCCAGGTTCATCAGCCGGCCCTCGGCCAGCACGAGGATGCTCTTCTCGCCCTTGGTGCCCTGGCCGAACACGAACTCGTCGTACTGGGCCTTGATGTTCACACGCTTCACATCCGCGGCCTTCTGCAGGCCCGCCATGTCGATCTCGTTGTCGAAGTGGCCGATATTCGCCACGATCGCCTTGTCCTTCATGCGGCGCATGTGATCAACCGTGAGCACGTCCTTGTTGCCCGTGGCCGTGATGAAGATGTCGGCCGTCTCCAGCACGTCTTCCAGGATCGCCACCTGGTACCCCTCCATCGCCGCCTGCAGGGCGTTGATGGGATCGATCTCGGTCACGATCACGCGGCAGCCCTGCCCGCGCAAACTCTGGGCCGAACCCTTGCCCACATCACCGTAGCCCAGCACGACCGCCACCTTGCCGCCCAGCATCACGTCGGTGGCACGGTTCAGACCGTCCACCAGCGAGTGGCGGCAGCCGTACAGATTGTCGAACTTGCTCTTGGTGGCCGAGTCGTTCACGTTGATGGCCGGGAACTTCAGTTGCCCCTTCTTCTGCATCTCGTACAAACGGTGCACGCCGGTCGTGGTCTCTTCGCTCACCCCTTTGATCGCCTTCGCAACGGCCGTGAAACGGCCGGGGCTCACCTTCTGCTCCTCACGCAGCAGTTCCAGAATCACACCCCACTCCTCGGGGTCATTCTTTTCATCGAATGCGGGCACTTTTCCAGCGGCCTCGAACTCCGCCCCCTTGTGCACCAGGAGCGTGATGTCGCCTCCGTCGTCCAGCAGCATGTTGGGGCCGGCACCGTCGGGCCAGCGCATCGCCACGTTCGTGCACCACCAGTACTCGGGCAGTGTCTCGCCCTTCCAGGCGAACACGCTCACGCCCTTGGGGTCGGCGATCGTGCCGCCCTTGTGCTGGCCGATCACCACCGCCGCGGCGGCGGAATCCTGCGTGCTGAAGATGTTGCAACTCACCCAGCGCACATCCGCGCCCAGTTCCACCAGCGTCTCGATCAGCACGGCCGTCTGCACGGTCATGTGCAGCGAGCCGAGGATGCGAGCCCCCTTGAGAGGCTGCTGGCCCTTGTAGCGGGCCCGCAGGGCCATCAGGCCGGGCATCTCGTGCTCGGCCAGGCGGATCTCCTTGCGGCCCAGTTCGCCCTCGGCGAGGTTGGCGACCTTGTACTCGAGGCCGTTCTTGGCCTTGTCCACGGTGGGAAGCGACACCTTCGAAGGACGCACGGCGGAAGCGGTGGTTGACACTTATCAGACTCCAGGAAAGTGAATGACCTCGGATCCATCGGCAGGCCGCGGGGCCCGCATCGTTACTTCTTTGATCTGGCGGCGTCGGTACGCGGCTTGCAGGCGGTACAAGCGAAAAGACCCGGCCCCTTCGCGTCCGTTTCGCTGGGCAGCACAGTCACGCGGGCCCGCTCCAGCCCCGCCGCGTTCATCCAGCGGATCATCTCCGGCACCCCGAACCCCTGCCAGCGGTGCCCCATCGTGTGCCGATAGGCGTCGCGCCCGTGGGCCACCATGTCCACCACGAGGGCCACGCCTCCGGGACGCAGGATGCGGGCCATCTCGGCGATCGCCTTCTCCGGGTCGGGCAGGTGGTGCAGCACCAGCACGCAGACGGCCGCGTCCACGGAAGCCGTCTCGATGGGCAGGTTCTCGAGGTCGCCGCGCAGGAAATCCACCTTGTCGAGGCCCTTGAGTCGCTTACGGGCCGCGCCCAGCATCGCCTCGCTCTGATCGACGGCCAGCACGCGCTTGACGACCGGCGCCAGCAGTTCGGCCGCGTTGCCCGTGCCGCAGCCCAGGTCGGCCACAACCCACTCGGCCGGCAGCAGGGTGAGCATGCTCTGCAGGGTGAAGGCCTGGCCGAACAACTCGCTGCGCACGCCGTCCCACGCGCCGGCCACGCGCCCGAAGAAACTCTGCGTGTCGGTGCGGCGCTCATTGAGCACGGCAGCCAGGCGGCGCTGATCTTCCGCGAGCTCCGGGGCCTGCTCGGCCTCAAACTGGGATCGCACGGTGAGCCACAGTTGGCGGCAGTCGATGGGCAGGTCGTCGAGCACGAGGCGGTAGTGCGTAGCCGTGCCCTCGTTGCGCCGCGCCAGCCAGGTGCGGCCGGGGCGGTCGGTCGGCAGGTCGGCCACCACCTTCAGGTGCCGGCTGAGCGTTGACTGGGGGAGTTGGAGAATCTTGGCAAGTTCTCCGACGGTCAGTTCCTCACGCTCCAGCAGGCGCAGCATGCGCAGCCGGACGGGGTCGCCTAGTGCGGCGAGCCGTTCCATCAGTTGATTGGGCTGGGCGACGTGCTTCATCCGTATATCCGGATGAATGGTAGAAGACGCACGCCCTGAGTCAAGTCCCGCGCCCGAGCGGCCTCAGTTCCCGTCGGACTGCTCTTCCGGCACCCGCCCAGCCCACTTCGGCCCTTCGCTGATGCCCAGCTTGCGCATGCGCTCCAGCGTGCCCGTGCCGCGCGGGGAGAGGTAATAGGCCGCCTGCAAGCGTCGCACCGCGTTGGGCCTGTCGCCCACGGCCCAGTAGTAGTCGCACAGGGCGAGCTGCGGCTCGGGGTTCTGGCCGCGGTCCACACGCGCCGCCGTGAGCAGTGCGGTCTTGGCCGTGTCGGTGTCTCCCATCGCCAGCGAATACCGCCCCAGCCGCATGTGGTCACCCGTCGTGCCCCGGTCCACCGCGTTGGTCCGCAGCAGCCGGTGCAGCTCGTCGTGCTGGTTGCTGGCGACCATGGCCTCGCTCAGCAGGTCGGCCGTCTCGTCGTGGCCGGGCCGCTGCGCGTAGGCGATGCGCAGTTCGCTGGCCGCCTCGCGGGCCCGGCCCGCCCGCAACAGGGCCCTGCCCAAGCTCGTGCGCACTGTCGGCTCACCCGGTCGCCCCTCGAGGTATGCGTTGTAATACCCCACTGCCGCCTCGTACTGCCCGCCCAGCAGGGCATCGTCGCCCTTGAGTCGATTGTTGGTGAGCTCACCCTGCTGGCACCCCCCCCCTCCCACGACCAGCGCGGCCAAGGCGAGAGCGACGGTCGAGCGGTTCATGCGTGCACGCGTGTTCATGGACGGTTCCTATAGACGCTGACCCACGGAAACGGGGAGGGGGCAATCGTACCGGCTACGCTGCCCCGGGATGTCCCTCTCGCCCACACCCGCCCTGCACGCCATGGTGCTGCTCCGGCACACGCTGCCCGACGGCACCTGCCACTTCGACTGGCTCATCGACCGCCATGCGCTCGGGCCTGAAGACCCGCCGCCGGCACGCGATGCCGACGAACGCTCGCTCCTCGCCCTGCGCTGCGCCACCCGCCCGGACACCGGGCCTGCCGCCTTCCCCGCCACGCACTTGCCCGACCACCGACGCCTCTATCTCACGTTCGAGGGGGACTTGGCCGCCGTGCCCGGCACGGGTGCCCGCGGCACCGTGCGCAGGCTCGCCACGGGGCGTGCTGCCGTAGCCCTCGGGCCGGACCGCTGGGAGTTTGTGGGCGGCTTCGGCTCCGGCGCAATCACGCACACGTGGACGGTCTCGCTCCGCGGCGCCGCGGCCACCGTCGCGCGGCGAAAAGTGTCCCGGGTGTGATTCGAACACACAACCCTCGGTTCCGAAGACCGATGCTCTGTCCAGTTGAGCTACCGGGACCCGCAACCAACATAGGCGCCGCGGCGTCCATCCCTACGCTCGGACCGCATGGCCCACCGGCTCGTCATCCTGCGCCGCACCGTGCGCTTCGCCGTCAATGATCCGCGGGCCGCGTCGCCCCAGTCGGCACCCGGCACGCCGGCGGCACCCGCGAACGGCTACGCGGGCCTGCCCGCCCTGCGAGGCCTGGGCCGGCACTACGAACTCGATGTCGCGTGCCTGGGGCGAGTAGACCCGATCACGGGCTACTTCGTCAACATCAAGGAGATCGACACGGCGGTGCGCGCCCACGCCGTGGGCCTGATCGAACGGGCCTGCCACGAGCGACCGTGGGCGTCGCCCGAGAGCGTGCTGCGCGACCTCATGGCCCCGCTCAATCGGGGCCTGGGCGGCGTGCTGCACTCGGTGCGTTGGCGGCTCACTCCCACCTATTCTGTGGAGATGCACGCGAACGACACCCGCCACGCGCTCATCCGCCAGTGCTTCGAGTTCGCGGCCAGCCACCGCCTGCACGCGGCCGGACTCACCGACGAGGAAAACCGCCGCTGCTTCGGCAAGTGCAACCACGCCGCGGGGCACGGCCACAACTACATCGTCGAGCCCGCGGTCGCGGTGGCGGTGGGCGGGGCCGGCTCGCTCGACCTGCCGGGCGTCGAGGCCATCGTGCTGCGCGAGGTGGTCGATCGCTTCGACCACAAGCACCTCAACGCCGACCTGCCCGAGTTCGGGCCGGCGGGGCTCAACCCCTCCGTCGAGAACATCGCCAAGGTGTGCTACGACCGCTTGAGCGCACCGATCGCCGCCGCGGGCGGACGGCTCGCCAGCGTTACGGTCTGGGAAACCGAGAAGACCAGTTGCACATTCCCCGCCGATCTCGCGCCTCCGTCGTGAGCGCGGCACTCACGCCAGCAGTTCATCGATCTTGAGCACGGCCCCGGGCGCGTTCGGGTTTTCGCGGGCGTGCGGGCCGGCCCGGAGGTGGGCGATCAGCCCCTTCAACTGCTCGGGCAACGGCGCCGCAAACCGCCGCACCTCGCCGCTAATCGGGTGGCGGAACGTGAGCAGCGCGGCGTGCAGGGCCTGATGCTTGATGAGCGTGCCGCCGGCGCCGGGCGGAAAGCGCAGGGCCTTGCCGCCGTACATCTGATCGCCCACGAGCGGGTAGCCACGGTGCGAAAAGTGCACGCGGATCTGGTGGGTGCGGCCGGTCTTGAGTTCAACCTCCACCAAACTCATGCCCTCGTGCGGCTTGCAGGGGTCGCCGTACTCGCCCAGCACGCGATAGAGCGTGACGGCGGGCTTGCCCAGGTGGTCGTGCCGCACGACGTGCATCTCGCGGTAGCCTTTCTCGCGCGAAGGGTGCGGGCCCAGGGGCACGTCGATCACGTCGACCGGAGGCACGACCAGACCGTGCGTAACCGCCACGTAGCGTTTGTCCACGGTGCGGGCCATGAACTGCGACGCGAGTTTCCAGTGGGCCTCGTCGCTCTTGGCGAACACGATGAGTCCCGTGGTGAAGCGATCAAGCCGATGCACCACCCCGGGGCGGGCCGAGTGCAGCCCCACGTTGCTCAGGCCCCCGCCCAGCGTCGAGCGGTTGCGGAAGTGGTACGCAAGCGCGTTGAGCATGGTGCCGCGCGTGTGCGTGCGGGCCGGATGGACGATGATGTCGGCCGCCTTGTTGATGACGACCAGGTGCTCGTCCTCGAAGAGCACGTCCAGAGGAATGTCCTGCGGCTCGAAGTCCTCGGCCGGGGGCGGCGGCACGTTCACCTCCACCACGTCGCCCACGCGCAGGTTGGTGCTGGCCTTGCCCGGCCGCCCGTTCACCAGCACCCCGCCGTTCTCGATCAGGCCTTGCAGCTTGGTCCGGCTCAGGAATGTGATCCGATCGGTCAGATACCTGTCCAGCCGCTTGTCGAGGTCGCGCTGCAGCGTGAACACCACCCGCTGCGGCAGCCGCTCCGCCGGTGCAAGCAGGCCGGACGGCACGCCCGTGACCCGCTCCGCCGCCAGTTCCTCGTCGGGTTCAATCTCCCCGTCGTCGGCCTCTTCATCGATCCGCACGGCCCCGACATCGGCACGAGTGAACGCGGCCGCTGCCGAACCCGTCGCCCGCCGGGCCACCGCCGCCTGGTCGCGGGCCTTGCGAAAGACCGCTGCCGCGTCCACCTTGCCCCCCGGGCCGAGCAGGTCTTCACCGGCCGGCGGCACGGCGCGAGTGTGCTTGGTGTCGGCGGCTGCCCGCTTGGTCGGCTTCTTAGCCACGGCCCGCTCCTCTGAGGCAGAGCCTCAACCCGCCTTGGGCGTGGCCGGGTCCTCGGCGGGCTTCGCGGGCGTCTCCGCCGGCTTGGCCGGCTCCGGGGTTGGTGTCGGCGGGGGCAGCACCTGGGCCGGGGTGATCGGCTCAAGCGACAATCCCGACGGCTCGCTGAGTTTCAGATCGAGGCCCGCACCGGCAGCCGGCTCCGGCGCAGGTGCCGGCGGGGGGGCAGGGGGTGGCCGGCGGGTCTTGACATCGGCCGCGGCCAGCAGCCGGGGCACTGTCGCCAGTTCGCCCATCGTTTCGATTCGCTTGCGCGCGGCAGCGGCCTGAGCGGCAAACCCCGCATCCTCCGCTACCGAGATCGCGGTCTGCAGGCTGGTCTTGGCCGCCTCCAACTCGCCCAGACTCTCCTCTGCAGCGGCGGCCCCGAACAGGGCGGCCAGACGCAACTGCTCCAGATGCCGCTTGCCGGCCAGTTCCCCGGCGACGCGTCGGTATTGCTCCAGCGCGCCCTTGATCTGCTCGATCCGCCCCTCGGCCGTGAGTGCCGCATCCGGACCGGTGAGATCGCCGCGGGCATCGAGGCCGCCGGGCTTCACACCCTGCAGAGCGGCGAGCAGGAGTGCATCGGCCGCAGCGAGCCGCGCCTGCTGCGGCACGCCGATCTGTGCGGCGTGGGCTTCGGCCACGGCCAGCAGCCCACTGGGGCTGTTGGCCACGCGGGCATCCTCGAGTTCCACCCACGCCTGGTCGGTCTCCTGAGCCAGCCGCTCCTGATAACGGCGGTAGAAGAAAAAGCCCATCGAGACGATGGCGACGACCAGCAGGATGGGCGTGCCCCAGCGTTTGAGGAAATCAATGAACTCGACGTTGTACTTACTCTCTTCGAGCCCCGCGCCCGCCTGAATCTGCCGTTGCCTGCTGTCCATGTCCATAGCGGCGAGTTTAGGGCAGACCCGCGGCGGAACGCGCTGGGCAGCACCGGCGGTCACGCCTACGGCCGGCAGCGGGCGGCAGGCAGTTCAACGTCCCGGGGGCGATTCGAACGCCCGACCTGCCGCTTAGAAGGCGGCTGCTCTAT
>CAZPWW010000028.1:0-35018 GCA_964590885.1 uncultured Phycisphaeraceae bacterium | reverse complement strand
CGTCGAGAGAGCGTGGCGCGGGGAGAGCGCGGGGGCAAGGGGGAACGTGGTGATGACCACACCATGGCGCGCAAGGGCGGTCTTTTGGGGTGGTTTTTTTGCGGGGCGCGTGGCGCTAGGCCTTTGCCGGTCCGCTCGGAGCGGGCTTGGCGGGGGTGCCCAGCGTGCGATCAATGGATGCCGCGCCGGCGCCGGCGCAGAGCAGGGCGAGGGCCGACATGAGCAGCGAGAACTGCCAGAGCGGCGTGCTCCACGCGGCCGTGTCGGCCGCGTCGTGGGCCGGCAGAAAGCCCAAGCGCGCCTGCCCGCTCTGGATGGCGGGGCCGATCTGGGTGAGCCAGAGTGCACCGGCCATGACCCCCGCCAGACTGAGGGCGCTCAGGCGCGTGAAAAGACCGATCAGCACCAGCAGGCCGGCCAGCAACTCGACGACCGCGACCGACCACGCGGCGATAAGCGGGCGGTTGCCCGAGGCGAGCAGGCCGGGCCAGAGCGCGACGGCCTTGCGGCCCGGGTCGGCCGGGGGCTTGGCCGCGCTGTCGATGAGCAGGGCCACGCCGTAGAGGCGGCGGACGCGCACGGGCGCGGCCGTGGCGGGCGTGTCGGGCGCTGCCTGGCGCAGGGCCACGGGGCGTGTGGTGCGGGCGGCGGCGGGCAGGGTCTGCGTGGGGTCGGGTCCGATGACCACGGGCGGCCCGGTTTCAACCATCGGGCGCGTGCGGGCCACGAGGCCGCTGGTGTCT
This sequence comes from uncultured Phycisphaeraceae bacterium, assembly GCA_964590885.1. GTDB lineage: Bacteria > Planctomycetota > Phycisphaerae > Phycisphaerales > UBA1924 > JAEUIX01. Next base: position 34,275 of record CAZPWW010000028.1, on the reverse strand, counting down.
CGCATGGCCGGGCCGCGCGGCTTGGTGGCGGCGGGCGGCTCTGCGGCGGGCCCGTCGGGCACGGGCAGCGGCTTGTCGAGCGTGGGCGCGGGGGCCGCGGGTGCGGGAGAGGCGCCGGGTGCGGGCGCGGCGGACGCGTCGGGCACGGCGAGGCCCATGGCGCGGAGGGTGGCGGCCTGGGCGGGCGAGAGGTCCATCTCGCGCAGGACCTTGATGGAACCCGCCCACAGGAAGGTGGCGGCGAGAGCCAGCCGCAGGAAGAGCGGTGTCCACGCGACGGCGATACGCTCGGAGGTGGTCATACGCGGGCGGGGGCCGGGGGCGGGGGGCGGCGTGGGTGCCGCGCCGGGTGCATCGGCAGAATGTGCCGGTTTGCGTCAATCGGGCGTGGGGACGGGTGCGGGGAGCCAGCGGTGTTGACGCTCGCGATCGAAACCAGCAATCCTGCGGCGGGGCCGGCGGGTGGCGGCGCGGGGTGGTGCGGGCACGGGGTGGCCCTGGGGCGCGTGGGTGCGGATGGCGGCTGCACGCTCTTGGGCGTGGAGATGGTGGCCCTGCCCAACCGCCAGGACGACGACCTGCTGCCGGCGATCGACCGGCTGGCGGCACGGTGCGGTGTTGGTCCGGGCGACCTGGAGCGGGTCGCGGTGAGCGTGGGGCCGGGGGGCTTCACGGCGGTGCGCGTGGCGGTGGCGACGGCGACGATGCTGGCCCTGGCGGCACGGGCGCGGGGCCGGGCGTGCGCGTGCGTGGCTGTGCCCAGTCCGTTGGTGGCGGCGTGGGCGCAGGGCGAAGGCCCTGTGGCCGTGGCACTGGCGAGCAAGGGGGAGACGGTGCACCTGACGACGCTGGCGGCGGGGTGGCGGGAGCGGCCGGAGGATGCCCCGGCGGGCACCATAGCGGGCCCGAGCGCGGCGGCGGACCTGGCGGCGCGCGGGGTGCGCGTGCTGCTGGCGGATGGGCACCTGCCTGAGGCGTGGCGGAGCGCGGCGGAGGGGGCGGGGATGCGGGTGGATGTGCCGCGCTTTGAGCCGGCGGCGTGCCTGGCGGTGTCGGCGCGGTTGGGGGCGTGCGAGCCCGGGGCCCTGGTGCCGGTGTATCCGCGCGAGCCGGAGGCGGTGACGCTGTGGCGCGAGCGGGGGAAGGGGAAGGCGTAGCGGGACCTTCAGGGGCGGTACTGGGTGTCGCGCCAGGGGTGGGCGGCGTCGTCGGCGGCCTTGCGGGCCGCGGCGTCGGCGTCGAGGATGTCGGTGGAGCGCGGGGCGAAGGAGACGGCGGCGCGGCCGAGCGAGGTGCCGGTGGCGACGGCCAGATCGACCTGGGCGATCTGGTAGTCGGTGAGTGCTCTGATCTCGGCGGACTGGGCGTCGGCGAGTCGGGCGGCGGCGTCGAGCACATCGGTGCTGGTGCGGTTGCCTACCTCGAACTGGCGCTGCTCGCCCATGAGGGTGCGGCCGGCAAGGATGGCGGCCTGGCGGGCGGCGAGGATGCGCTGCCAACCGGCCTTGATGCGGTCGGCGGCGTCGAGCACCTCCTGCTTCACGCTCTGGGTGCGGGCCTCTTTGGTGCCTATGCGCTGGACGCGGGTGAGGATGGCGCGGTTGAGGCGGTTTTCGGCGGCCTCGTTGCCGAGGGGGATCTCGCCGCTGGCCCCGATGTTCCACGACTGGAACTTGCGCTCGCCGAGTTGATCGACGTTGCGTGTGAAGTTGGTGCCGATGGAGTCGAAGGCATAGGAGGCGTCGAGGTTGAGCACGGGGAGCAGCTGGTTGCGGCTGAAGCGCTCGTTGGAGGCGTCGGAGAGGACCTGGAGTTCGGCCTCGAGCAGTTCCATGCGGCTGTCGAGGGCGAGGGCCACGAGCGCGGTGTGGTCGAGGTCGTAGGCGGCGAGTTCGGGGGCGGTGGCGGGGGCGACGGTCTGGGTGCTGTCGACGTCGAGGCCGTCGAGGTTGGCGGTCTTTTTGAGTTCGCGCTGGGCCTGCAGCACGCTGTTCTCGGCGAGGATGATGGCTTCGAGGCGGCTGGCCAGGCCGCTCTCGGCCCGGTTGACCTCGATCTCGGCGCTGTCGCCGGCGCGCACGCGGCGCTGGGCGACTTCGAGTTGGGTGCGGGCGAGTTCGTACTGCTGCTGGCGGACCTCGAGTTCGCGGCGGGCGGCGTAGAGCCGCCAGTAGGCGCGGTCGGCGGCGGCCAGTTGGGCGATGACGGTGAGTTTGGTTCGGGCGGAGGCGATCTGCTCGTTGTAGGACGCGATCTGGATGGAGTTGGTGGTGAAGTCCTCGCCGGCGTTGCGGAGCAGGGGCTGGCTGACGGAGAAGGAGAGGTCGCCGGTGTAGAACTGGGCGAAGGGGTTGTTGCCGCCGGCGGGCACGACCTGGTCGAGCTTGGTGCCGCTGAGGTTGACGCTGGCGCGCCCGCCGGTGCGGAGGGGGATGTCGACGGCGGCCCCGCCGCTCCACTGCTTGCTGCCGGAGGACTGGGTGTTATCGAAGGTGGGGCTCTGGGTGTCGCGGTAGCGGAGGCTGGGGCGGAAGACGGCGTTGAACTTGGCCCGCTCGGCCTCGAGGGTGGCGCCCGCGATGGCGGGGTCGACGAGGGCGACGCGGACGTTGAGGTTACGGGCGAGGGTCTCGGCCCGCACCTGGTCGAGCGTGAGGGCGACCGTCTCGACACCCTCGAAGCGGCTGGGAGGGCGCTGCATCAGGTCGATCGACGCGGGATCGGCGCCGGCGGCGGCGGGCGCGGCGGTGGCGGCGGACTTGAACTGCTCGATGCCCAGGGGCTGCACCTCGCGCAGGCGGGCGATGCTCGTGCGCCGGCCGAGGTCGGCCTCGCGCACGCCCAGCGGGCCGGCGCACCCTGCGGCGAGAATGAGGGCGGAGGTGGTGAGGAGGGTGGGGCCGACCGCGGTGCGCATCAGTGCGTCCTTTCAATGCCGAGCGATTGCACAAAGACGCAAAGGCTCAAAGAAGTCGATGAGGGAAGATGCTCAAGCGTGTACAGAGGCGGCAAGCCCCCGCAGGGATTTCCTTCCCGTCTTTGCGTCTTTGTGCCCGCCCTCTACTCGTGCCGCAGGGCATCAATGGGGTCGAGGCGGGCGGCCTTGATGGCGGGGAACATGCCGAAGACGATGCCGGTGGCGGCACTGAAGCCGGCGGAGAGCCAGACGGCCCAGAGGGGGACGCTGGCCTTGGCCATGAGGCCCTCTTTGCCTCCGGAGCCGGCGAGGGCCATGACGCCGCCGTAGCCGATGGCGAGACCGACCGCCGCGCCCACGAGGCAGAGGACGATGGCCTCGATGAGGAACTGGATGAGGATGACACCGGGGCGTGCGCCCATGGCCTTGCGGAGGCCGATCTCGCGGGTGCGCTCGCTGACGGAGACGAGCATGATGTTCATGATGCCGACGCCGCCGACGACGAGGGAGATGGCGACGATGCCGGAGGCGGCGACGGTGATGCCGACGGCGACCTTGTTGAACTGCTCCTTGGCCTGCTCGATAGCCTCGATGCCGAAGGTGTCGGGGTCGCCGGGGATGAGGTTGCGGGTCTTGCGGAGGTAGGAGGTGATCTCGGCCTTCACGTCCTCGAACTGGTCGGGGGTGTGGGTCTGGGCGCTGACGTACTGGCGTGAGAAGGGCTCGGGCTTCATCATGTCGCCGGTACCCCAGGGGATGTAGACCTCGGTGCGGGCCTCGCCGCCGCCGAACATGGGGCTGGGGGTCTTGGTCTCGACCACGCCGACGATGAGGAACTTGCGGCCGTCGATGAGCAGGCTCTGGCCGACGCAGTTGGTGTCGAGGGAGAGTTCGTCGATGGCCTTGTCGTTGATGAGGCAGACCTGGCGGCGTTCGTCTTCATCGATGCGGAAGAAGGGGCGGCCCTGCACGACGGTGCGGCCCTCGATGTCGTGCCACTCGGGCCAGATGCCGGTGATCTGCACGGTGGGCTCGATGCGGTCGCCGTTGGCGACGCTGGCGGTGAACATGCTGTTGGGCGTCATCCGCTTGATGGAGGGGGCGGCCCGGGCCATGCCCAGGATCTCCTTGTTGTTCATGCGGATCTGGCGCCAACTGAAGCGGCCGGGCTGCTCGCGGGGCATGCGCGGGAAGATCCAGACGCGGTTGGCCCCGATGCTCTCGAACTGGTCGAGGACGTAGGTCTTGAGGCCCTGGGTGGCGGCCACGGTGCCGATGACGGCCGAGACGCCGATGACGATGCCCAGCGTGGTGAGCAGGGCTCGCACCTTGTTGGACCAGATCTGGCCGAGGGCGAGGAAGACGGTCTGGAAGACGAGGCGGAAGAGGATCACGCGCCGCTCCTTGCTTGCTGGCCGGCGGGGCCGGTGCGGACCTGGGGAACGGCCGGGGCGGTGTGGCCTGTGTGGCCTGTGTGCCCCGCGTGGCCGTTGACGTGGCCGTTGGCGGCAGACGAGGGCGGGGCGGCGGGGGGCGGTGATGCCGGCGCGGTCTCGGGCGGGGGTGCCGGCGCGGCCGCGGCGGCCTGGGCGTTGAAGAGCGCCTCCTGGGCCATGCGCTGCAGGTACTCGCCGTGCACGGGGTCGTCGTGGGTGGGGAAGTCGGAGAAGATCTTGCCGTCGCGGAGGCGGACGATGCGTTCGGCGTGGCGGGCGACGTCTTCCTCGTGGGTGACGATGATGATGGTCTGGCCCTTGCGGTGCAGTTCCTTGAAGAGTGCGATGATCTCCTCGCTGGTTTTGGAGTCGAGGTTGCCGGTGGGCTCATCGGCGAGGAGGATGCTGGGGTTGTTCACCAGGGCCCGGGCCACGGCCACGCGCTGGCGCTGGCCGCCGGAGAGCTGGTTGGGCCGGTGGGTCATGCGCTTGCCCAGGCCGACGAGTTCGAGCACCTCTTTGGCGCGCTTGCGGGCCCCCAGCCAGTAGCGGCTGGAGTAGAGCAGCGGGAGCATGACGTTTTTGAGGGCGGTGTGCTTGGGGAGGAGTTCGAAACTCTGGAAGACGAAGCCGATCTCCTCGTTGCGGACGCGGGCGAGTGCCGCGGCGGAGAGTTTCTCGACCTTGCGGCCGTTGAGTTCGTAGTTGCCGGCGGAGGGCTGGTCGAGGCAGCCGAGGATGTTCATCATGGTGCTCTTGCCGGAGCCGGAGGCGCCCATGATGGCGACGAACTCGTTTTTGTGGATGTCGAGATCGACACCCCGCAGGGCGTGGACTTTCTCCACGCCCATTTTGTAGACCTTCGTGATGCCGCGCAGGCGGATGGTGACCATGGGTGCTGAGCCGGGGGACGTCAGTTGCCGCTCCTGGGCGCGGCCGGAGCATCGGCGGACTTCTTCTCTTCGGGCTTGGTCTCCTGCGGCTTCGTCTCGTGCTGCTTCTTGTCGTCGGCCTTCTTGTCATCGGGCTTCTTCTCGTCCGCCGCGGAGGGCGGGGCGCTCTTGTCGCCGTCCTTCTTCTTCTTGAGGGTGCCCTCTTCGGCGACCTTCTTGCCGCCTTTGAGGTCGGCCAGGGCCTTGAAGGGGCCGGTGATGATGGTGGTGCCCTCTTCGATGCCGCTGAGGAGGACGGTGTGGGTGAGGTCGCTGGGGCCGACGGAGACGGGCACGGGGGTGGCCTTGCCGTCTTTGTAGGTGAAGAGCACGCGGGCGAATGACTTGGTCTTGTCGACGGAGGGGCTGGAGGCGAACTCCTTGGGCAGGTCGTCGAGTTTGCGGTCGACGATGGCCTGGCTGGGCACCTTCAGGACGTCGGCGAAGGTCTCGACCTCGATATCGGTGTTGGCGGTGAGGCCGGAGTAGAGCAGGGTGTCGGCCGGCTTGAGGACGAGGATCTCGACCTCGTAGTAGCCGGTGCCGTCGCGGTCGACGATGCGCTTGAGGCCGACGCGGTCGACGTTGCCGTCGAAGGTGCGGCCGCGGAAGGCGTTGATGAAGACCTTGGCCTTCTGGCCGGCCTTGACGGGGGCGACGTTGGCCTCGTCGACGCGGGCCTTGAGCAGCATCACGTCGAGGTCGGCGATCTCCATGATGACCGACGCGGCGTTGTTGAAGGTGCCGACGAGGACCAGTTCGCCGACTTCGACGGTGAGTTTGGTGACGAGGCCGTCAAAGGGGGCGACGATCTCGGTGTTCTCCAGGTCCTTCTGGGCCCGCGCGATGTTGGCCCGCGCGATCTCGATGTTCTGGGTGCTGGAATCGACCTGGCTCTTGGCGCGGCGGAACTCGCTCTCGGCGGCCTCGAGCGCGCTCTTGCTGGCGTCGCCGGTGGAGGCCAGTTGCTTCTGCCGCTCGAGTTCGCTCTGCGAGCGGGCGAGGCTGGCCTTGGCCCCCTCGAGGCGTGCCTCTTCGGCCTTCTTGCTGGCCTGCGTGCTCTCGAGCGCGGCGACCAGGTCGCGGCTGTCGAGGCGCACCACCACGTCGCCCTTCTTGACGCGCTCGCCCTCGCGGAAGGGGAGGGCGGTGACCCGCGCGGCGACCTGGGCGGAGATCTGGACCTTGGTTTTGGGCTCGATGGAGCCGGGGGCGTTGACGGTGCGGATGACCGAGCCCTTCTCGACCTTGCCGAGGCGGACCTCGACGGGCTTTTCACCGCCGCCGAAACTGGCGACCAGGTCGGCGAAGCCCTCGGTTTGGGAGATGAAGTAGCCGCCCAGGCCGAGGCCGAGGACGACAGCCAAACAGATTCCGATCAACCATTTCCACACGGTGAAGGCCTCCACGAATCGTACTGCCGCGCCGGCGGGCACGCGGCCACCCGCCGGGGGAACACACCCGCTCACCCCCCACCCCCCACCCCCCCACCCCCGCTCGGCCCACCCCGGCTCAGACTCCTGCGATCCGCACCCCCAAACGCACGGGCGGCGGATGCCCCACTGATAGGGATTCGGTCGCGGCGGGTTTCGCGGGGGGGCAGGCCCAAGGAGAGCGGGCATGGACCGCCGCGGGTGCCCGCCGAGGGGTGCGAGGTGTCAAGGGCGGCTCCGCCGCATGCGTGGGAGGATAGGGGTCTGGCGGGGAGGGCGTGGAGCGCCGAGGCGGTGGAGGCGTCCGGTCAGCGTGAGAAAGTGCTGGCTCGCTCGAGCGGGACGCTTGACAAACCTTGAATGATCGTTCAATATACTTGAACGCGTGTTCAAGGTGGACGCGCGGCACCGGTTCCCGATGAGTCTGCCGTGGCACCCCCCGAAACGCGCGAGCGGATTTTGCAGGCGGCGTTCCAGCTCTTTCACGAGCAGGGGTATCACGCCACGAGCGTGTCGACGATCTTGCGCGAGGCGGATGTGAACGCGGGGAGCATGTACCACTTCTTCCCGTCGAAGGAGGCGGTGCTGATCGGGGTGCTGGAGTATGCGCTGGTGGCGTGCCACGGGGCGGTGATGGCGCCGGCGGAGGCGATGACCGCGGACCCGATCGAGCGGGTGTTTGCCATGCTGGCCAACTACCGGCGCGGCATGGAGATGTTCGACTGCCGGATGGGGTGCCCGATCGGGAACCTGGCGCTGGAGGTGGCGGATGACAACGCCCGGGCGCGGGCGCTGATCCACGCGAACTTTGAGAACTGGGCGCGGCTGGTGAAGGCGTGGCTTGATGCGGCGGGGCCGCGGCTGCCGCCAGCGTGCGACCGGATGCGGCTGGCGCGGTTTGTGCTGACGATCATGGAGGGGGGCCTGATGCAGAGCCGCGCGGCCAAGAGTTTGGCGCCGTTTGATGAGGCGGTGGCGCAGTTGCGCGAGCACTTTGCGACGCTGGAGGCGAGCGCGGCGGGGGAGGAGCGGCCGGCGGCGCGGGGCGGACGGAACGGAACGAAGCGGACGGTTCGGAGCACCCGAAAGAGGAGCAAGGCATGACGGTTTCATTGGCGGCGTTCAACTGGCTGGCGATCGGCGCGGCGGCGTTTGCGACGTTCATGCTGGGCGGGCTGTGGTACACGGCCCTGTTCGGCAAGGCGTGGGCGCGCGTGAACGGGTACGACGATGCGAAACTGAAGATGATGCAGGCCAAGCGGCCGCCGCCGGTGTTTTTCGGGACGCTGCTGGTGTGCTACAGCCTGATGAGCGTGCTCATGGCGTTTTTGGTGCACGCGGCGTGCGGCGATCAGGGGTGGGCGTGCGGCTTGTTTCTGGGGGTGATCGTGTGGGGCATCGCCCAGACCGTGAACCTGTCGTACCAGGTGGCCAGCGACAAGCCGATCAAGGCGTGGCTGATCGATGCGGGGTATCAGGCGATCTACTTCCCCATGACGGGCGCGATCCTGGCGGCGTGGCGGTGATGCACCCGGGGCTCGGCCGGCGCGGCTGGCGTTGCAGTTTTTCACTTGAGGCCACCACCATGATGCTCAGCACACTCCTCGTCGCCACCGTCGCCGTTGCCACACCACCGCCGGCCCGGGAGGCCGCCCCGCCCGCGGGTGCGCCGGCCGTGCGCTCGTATCTGGCGCACATCGGCGCGGCGGATGCGAGCCTGCGGCTGAACGAGACCGGCGCCGCCCTGCGCTGGCTGGAGGGTGCGCCGCCGGAGCACCGCAACTGGGAGTGGCGGTATCTGCGCGCGCTGGCGGACCAGTCTGACGGGGTGCTGACGACCTGCCGCGGTGTGGTGCACGACGTCGCGATGAGCCCGGACGGGGCGTGGGCGGTGGTCGTGAGCGCATCGGGGGAGGCACGGATCGTGGCCACGGCGGACGGGCGCGAGGTCGCGGTGCTGAGCGGGCACGAGGGGCCGGTGTATCGCGCGGCGGTGAGCGCCGATGGGACGCGCGTGGCCGTGGGCGGGGCGGATCGCACGCCGCGCGTGTACGAAGCGGCGACGGGGCGGCTGCTGGCGGCGTGCGCGGGGCACGCGGGGACGATCTCGGGCGTGGCCTTCAGCCCGGACGGAGCGACCTTGGCGACGTCGGCGTATCACCGCAAGCCGGACGGGTCGCCGGGGAACACGGTGATCAAGGTGTGGGACGCGGCGACGGGGGCGGAGCGGGCGACGATTCAAGGGGGGCCCAAGCCGTACACGGGGTTTGCGTATTCACCCGATGGCGCGGTGCTGTACGCAGGGTCGTGGGACGGGTACGTGGAGCGGTATGTGGTGGCGGACGGCGTGGGGCTGGAGCGGCTGACAATCCCGCAGGGTTCGCGCTACACGGCGATCAACGCGCTGGCGGTGAGCGCGGATGGGGGGCGCGTGGCGGTGGGGAGCAAGGACCACACGGCCCGGGTGTGGGAGACGGCCTCCGGGAAACTGGTCGCCACCCTGCCGCACGAGGGGTGGGTGACGGGTGTGGCGTTTGTGCCGGGTGGAAGGCTGGCGACGGCGGCGCACGACAGCGTGGTGCGGGTGTGGGACGTGGGCGGGTCGGGCGAGCCCGCCGCGCCGGTGGCGGTGCTGCGCGGGCACGGGGCGGGAGTGAGCGCGCTGGCGGTGTCTCGGGATGGCACGCGGGCGGCGACGGGGAGCACCGATGGCGAGGTGCGGATGTGGCGGCCGGGGGAGCGCGACCTGGCGTGGCTGCACCGGCGGGATTCGGCGGGGTGCTACACGAGCGCGTTCTTCCCGGACGGGCGGCTGCTGACGTGCGCCCACAACGGAACGGCGACGGTGTGGGACAGCGCGCGGGGTGAGGTGTTGAAGCGGTGGGCCGCCCACGAGGGCAAGTCGGCCAACGCCGCGGCGGTGAGTGCCGATGGATCGACGGTTCTCACGGCCTCGTGGGACAAGACGCTGCGCACGTGGAGCGCGGCGGGGGAACCGCGGGATACGTTCACGCACGAGCTCGGGGTGTATCACGGGGCGCTGTCGCCGGATGGGCGGCTGGCCGCGGCGGCACCGACGGACAAGAGCGTGGTGGTGTGGGAGACGGGCTCGGGCACGCGGCGGGCGACGCTGACGGGGCACACCAAGAACGTGCAGATGGTGGCGTTCGGGCCGGACTCGAACGTGCTGGCGAGCGCGGCGGCGGACGGCCTGCGTCTGTGGGATGCGGGCACGGGGCGCGAGGTGGCGGCCCTGAGCGAGGGGGCCACGGGCCTCATGTGCTGCGTGTTCGATGCCACGGGTTCGCGGGTGGCTGCGGGCGACGGCGCGGGCAATATCACCCTGTGGGATGTGGCGAGCCGGGCGCGGGTGTGGACGGTGCGGGCCTCGGACAGCGCGATCTACCGGCTGGGCTTTTCGCCCGACGGCACGCGGCTGGCGGCGGCGAGTCAGGCGTGCCCCCTGCTGGACACGGCCACGGGGACGGTGGTGCTGACGCTGCGGCCGCCGTGCGACACGCTGTTTCACCTGGAGTTTTCGCGCGATGGTGCGCGGCTGGCGTGCGCCTCGACGGACGGGACGTTTGTGATTCTCGAGACGACGCCGGCGCGGGAGCGCCGTGTGCTGCATCCATGAGAGGAGCCAACCGTGCAAAGTCAGCCGCGATTCCGGTTCTTTGCCGCCGCGATGGTGGTGCTGGCGCTGTTCGGCGCGGCCCACCTGGTGGGGCATCTGTCGGGCCCGTCCACGCCGGCGAGCGACGATGAGGGCACGCTGCTGCGGCTGATGACGACGCTGCGCACGCCGCCGACCAACCGGAGCCTGATGGAGTTGGTGCAGGGCTTCAGCCTGTTTGTGACCCTGGCGCCGTGGGCACTGGCGGCGGTGGGCTTGGCGCTGCGGCCGCTGGCACGAGCCGACCCAAGGGCCATGAGGCGCGTGGTGCTGATCTACGCCGCGGCGCTGGGGGCGTTCACGGCGGTGTCGGTCGCGTACTGGTTTGCGGCACCCACGTCGTTCCTCGCCGCGGCGTGCGTGCTGGCTGCGTGCTCGTGGTTCTTTGACGGGCGCACGCCGCGCCCGACCGCGTGAGGTTCAGGTTCAGCACTCTTGACTTGGAGGACTCGCCCCATGACTGCCCCGCTCTTGCTTGCCGCGCTCGTGTGTGCCTGGTCAACCGCCGCCGTGCGAACCACCGCCCCGGGAGCGGGCGCGGCCGCGTTGGCCGGCGCGCCGGCCGCGGGGGCGGAGCGGGCGACCGACACGTCGCCCCTGGTGGCTGAGGGCCTTGTCAACGCGCCACCGGCCGAGGTGTGGCGTGTGTTCACGACCGGCGAGGGCTTCAAGCAACTGGGCGTGGCCCACGCCGAGATCGACCTGCGGGTGGGCGGGCTGATCCGCACGCACTACGACCCCAAGGGCGTGCTGGGCGACGAGGGGACGATCGTGAACGAGATCATCGCTTACGAGCCGGAGCGGGTGTTCGCCATCCGCATCAAGGCACCGCCCAAGGGCTTCCCGTTCAAGGAGGCGTGGAAGGGCACGTGGAGCGTGGTGACAATGACCGACCTGGGCGACGGGCGCACGCATGTGCGGATCAGCGGCCTGGGGTATGACGCGAGCGAGGAGTCGCAGAAGATGCGGGCGTTTTTCAGGGACGGGAACGGCTACACGCTGAAGGTGCTGCAATCACAGTACGACGCGGCGACGCCTCCGCCCAGCGGGCCGGCGCACCCCGCGTCGGATGCGCCGTCGCTCGCCCCCATCGAGGTCGAAACGCTGGTCGCGTCGCCGCGCGAGCAGGTCTACTCGTGGTACACCACGAGCAGCGGCTGGAAGGCCTTCGTGGGTGTGGACTCGACCATCGACCTGCGTGTGGGTGGCCCGTTCGAACTCTTCTTCGGAAAGGATCTGCCCGCGGGCCAGCGCGGCAGCGAAGGGTGCACCGTGCTCTCGTTCATTCCGAATGAGATGTTCTCGTACACGTGGAACGCGCCGCCGACCATCCCCCACTGCCGCGGCATTCACACATGGGTGGTGGTGCGGTTCGAGGCGGTGGGCCCCGCGCTCACGCGGGTGCGGCTGGTGCACCAGGGCTTTGCGGAGAACGCGGCGAAGGAGACCGACAAGGCGCTGGTCGGAGAGTGGGAGAAGACGCGGGCGTACTTTGCGAGGGCGTGGCCGAATGTGCTTGGGGCGCTGAAGGGGTACGCGGAGAAGAGGTAGGGCGGGCCAAGGACACTCCCCACAAAGACACAGAGGGCACAAAGGAACGCCGGAGGCGTTCGCGCACCCCGCTGGGGTGCGGGGAGCAGAAGAAAGAAGGGAAAGGTGCCGCTGTCCACGGGTCCCGAGCCACCCCCGCCGGGGCGGGCAGGCTGTGGCCACCATCGGGCATCCCTGCGGGATGCAGGGCCTGACCACGGTGGCGACCGTCGCGCATCCCTGCGGGATGCAAGGCGCGGAGGTGTCGCTTGGACTCTGCCACTGTGCCACTTCATGCACAGCCCCGTCGCTCACGCTCCGGGTTCGTTGCGTGCGGCCGCGCTCAACTCATGATCGCCGCGCAACTCGAGACCATGGTCATGCCCTGCTGGTCCATGGCGGCGGAGTAGTTGAGCAGGCGCACCTGCGTGGGCTGGGCGGCCAGCAGCGTGGCGACGAGGTTGCCGGTGCTGCACCAGCGCGTGGGGTTCTGCTGCCAGGCCATGCTGGCGACGAGGTCCCACGGTTTGTTGTCGGCGACGTGCTTGAGCATGTCGTGGTCGTGCTGGAAGACCTTGTTGCGGGCCGCGGCGGCCTCTTCGTCGTCGCCGCCCAGGGGCTTGGGGTCGCCGAAGGCGGGGCCGACGTGGGAGAGGTCGGCGGAACTGACGATGAGGGTCTTGCCGGGGAGTTCGGAGAGGCTGGCGCGGAGGGCATCGACAAAGGCCTGCAGGCTGATGCCGGCACCGTCGTAGCTCTCGCCGTTCTTGACGGCGGGGTCGTGGACGAGGGCGCCGAAGACGCGGGGGTAGTCGCCGGTGTCGTTCTTGCCGAAGACGTGCTGCATCCACGGCACCTGGAGTTCGATGGAGTGCTCGCGCTCGTGGTCGAAGCGCTGGGCGAAGATGGCGTCGCCGAGGCGGCGGCGGAGCGCGGCGGCGAGGTCCTTGTCGAGGGCGGCGACGCCGAAGGCGGTGGTGAAGCCCTTGTCGCAGCCGCAGACGCCGGTGGCCTCGCCGAAGTGGTTGGTGCCGAGGATGACGACGCGGTCGGGGCGGTCGGCCACGCGGAGGCGGCCCCAGACGTTGGCGTAGTTGATCCAGCCGCGCGGGTAGTCGAGGTGGGGGACGACGACGGCCTTGGGGAGCGACGTGAGGGCGGGGTCGGAGGCGTTCTTGAGGGCCTCGGCGATCCACTGGTCGAAGACCTTGGCCATGCGCTCGGCCTGGTCGGCGTCGGAGAGCGGCCCCTCGGTGGGGGTGCCGTCGTCGGCGCGCTGGAGGAGGTTTTCGGAGAACTGGGCGGAACTTGCGGGGGGCAGGTTGTCGCTGGCATCGAAGTCGGCGCGCATCTTGCCGAGCATGGCGTCGAAGGTGGGGCCGTGGAGGAAGCCGGCGTCGTCGAGTTGGGCGATGAGGGGTTCGAGGATGGGGCGGGTGAGGCCGCGGCCGACTTCCTTGACGATCTGGTCGAGGTCGCGCGAGCCGTCGAGCAGGGGGAGCACCACCTGCATGGCGGGGACGGTGACGACCATCTTGTCGGAGATTTGGCGGGCGTCGGCGAGGCCGAGCATGGCCACGGGCTTGCCGTCGGGGCTCTGGGCCTGGGCGGGGAAGCCGCGGAGGGGGCGGAGGCGTGGCCTGGCCATGTGGGGCCTGGCCGGGTCAAAGGGGGGGAAGGTCGGGGGGGAGGGCTGCAGGGGCGCTCCGGCATCGTCGGCGGGTGTTTGGCTCATAATCGGGAGGAGGGTAGGCGAACGGCGTGCCAAACCCGGCGGGAATGACGTGAAGAGGCGAGCCGTCTACACTCACCGCCCTGTCCGGCCCGCGGCGATGCCCGCGCGGTCGAGCGGCAGGCCCGTTGAAGGTGACTCGCCATGACCGACAAGTTCAAGCCCGGCCAGACCGTTCGCTGCACCGTGACCAAGACGCCGACGTCGATGTCCGGGCGCACCACGCTGGAGCGGTTGATGCGGATGGACCCGACGATCAAGCGCGGCCTGCGGAAGGCGCACCGCAAGCGTCAGCAGAACCTGAACGTGTACAACCGCGGCAACCGCGATTGGACCAGCCGCGCCGAGGTGGGCAAGCTGGTGCGGGCGGTGCGTGGGCAGACGTGGAGCATGAAGTACACGGTCGATCTGGCGGACGAGTTCGCCTCGCTGGCGAAGTTTGTGAAGGTTGAGGGGTAAGCAGCGCGGGGCACGCGGCTGGGCGGCTCGATGCGCATCCCCGGCCACGGCGTGGATGGCGTGCCGAGGTCGCCTCGGCAACCGAGGCGGGGGAGGCCACTTGAGAAATCGGATTCCATGCACCTCCCCGGGCCCTTCGGGCCACCTCCTCCGCGGTGCGGAGGGGGATGAGTGTCGCACGTGCGCGCAGGGATTGCGGCGGCATGGTCTTGCGCCCCTGGCTGGTCGGGCGTGTCGCTGCGCAGCATTGGTGGCGGTGATGTGGTTCTCGGCGGGGTGCGAGAAGCCTGCGCCGCGGGCGGGGGCCCGGCCAGCGCCGGCTGCCAGCACGGCAGGCGCAGCGACGGCGAGTGCGATAACCCCGGCGGAGAAGGGGCCGCCGAGCGCGACCTACACGGTGCGGGGGAAGGTGGTTGACGTGCCGACGCCGGGCCGGCCGCAGAGCGACTTTTCGGTGCACCATGAGGCGATCGACGGCTTCGCCGACGGCAGCGGCCGGGTGGTGGGCATGGGCGCGATGACCATGCCGTTTCCGCTGGGGCCGGGCGTCACGCTGGAGGGGATCGCGGTGGGCGACGTGGTGGAGATCACGTTTCCCGTGTGGTGGGGCAAGGGCGGGCCGGATTACCACGTGAGCAAGGTGGTGAAGTTGCCCGGCGAGACGGCGCTCGAGTTTCGGCCGGCGCGGCCGGCGAAGTGAGGGTGCGTCAGGCCTGTGCGGCCCGGGCGGCCTGCTTCTTGCGGGCCATGGCCCGCAGGGCGAAGAAGTCCTCTATGCCGGGGAAGGCGAGCGACACGGCCATGCCGAGGCGCGTGAACGTGCTCGTCCAGACCTCGGCGCGGGGGCGGCGCAAGCAGCGGACCGTGGCGGCGGCGACCTGCTCGGGGGTTTGGGTGAAGCGCTGGGGGAGGTGGCGCAGCGTGCGGGGGTGGCCGGCCTCGGTGCGCACGACGGTGGAGAACTCGGTGTCGGTGCTGATGGGGTGGATGGTGGAGACGTGGATGCCGCGCGGCTCGAGTTCGAGGCGCATGGCGCGTCCGGCATGTGCCTGCGCGGCCTTGGTGGCGGAGTAGGCGGAGTAATAAGGCAGGGGCATCCGCGAGAGGCAACTGGAGCAGATGAGGATGTGGCCGCGCCCGGCGGAGCGCATGTGTGAGGCGGCGGGGCGGATGGTGTTGAGGGTGCCCCAGAAGTTGGTTTCGAAGACGGCCCGCCACTGGGCATCGGGCAGGTCGAGTGCGGCGGCCTCGATGCCGTAGCCGGCGTTGGCGTAGACGGAGTAGAGGGAGCCGAAGGCGGCGAGGGTGCGTTCGACGAGGCGTGCGCAATCGGCGGGGTTGGCGACGTCGCAGGGCACGGCGATGGCCCGGCCGCCCCCGGCGGTGATGCGGGCGGCGAGGGCTTCGAGGCGGTCGGCGCGGCGGGCGGCGAGGGCGACGGGCATGCCGGCGGCGGCGCAGGCGAGAGCGGTGGCGGCACCGATGCCGCTGGAGGCACCGGTGATGGCGATGGGGAGCCCGGAAAGGTTGAGACTGGCCACTGGGCGGGATGCTAACGGGAGCGGGCGGAGTGGATCGCACCGGGTGTCCACAGCGGGAAACGGGTGGACGGGGGTTGGCCAGTGGGGAGCAAACGGCTATATTGTGTGCTGTGTGCGCGAGCCGCGGGTGCGGCTTTCGTGAGGGGTTTGTCCGCCCGTGCGATCTGGAGCCTGACCAATGACCGAGCAGGAAATCGAAGCGAAGGTGATCGACATCGTGGCCAAGCAGATGGGTGCGGACAAGGCGACCATCACGCGGAACACGAACTTCACGACCGATCTGAACGCCGACAGCCTGGACACGGTGGAGTTGGTGATGGAGTTCGAGGACCAGTTCGGGACGACGATCCCTGACGATCAGGCTGAGAAGATCCAGACGGTGGGGCAGGCGATCGACTTCATCAAGACGGTGGCGAAGTAACCCGTGCCGGGCGGCCGGCACCCCAGGCACGCATGAGCGCACGCCCCTCAACCGGACCGCGCATAGTGATCACGGGCATGGGCGCGGTGACGAACCTCGGCCACACGGCCGCGGCGACGTGGTCGGCCATGCGCGAGGGTCGGTCGGGGATCTCGGCGATCGAGGGGCCCGAGTTCACGCGCGGGAACGTGGACTGGGAAGTGAAGTTCGGCGGGCAGGTGAAGAACTGGGAGCCGGCGGGGGTGCTGGACGTGCGCGAGCAGCGGCGGCACGACCGCTTCAGCCAGTTGGGGCTTTTCGCGGCGGTGCAGGCCGTGGCCGACAGCGGGCTGGACTTCAAGACGGGCGACCCGGAGCGGTACGGGGTGGTGGTGGGGTCGGGGATCGGGGGGATCCGGACGATCGAGGAGGGCGCGATCGTTCTGGCGGAGAAGGGGCCGGGGCGGCTGAGCCCGTTCACGGTGCCGCGCCTGATGCCCAACGCGGCGGCGGGGAACATCTCGATCCACTTCGGCCTGCAGGGGCACTGCACGACGCACGCGACGGCGTGCGCTTCGAGCGGGCACTCGATCGGCGACGCGATGCTGTGCATGCGGCGCGGCGAGGCGGAGGCGATGATCGTGGGGGGCGCCGAGGCGGCGGTGAGCCCGATCTGCGTGGGGGCGTTTGCGGCGATGCGGGCCCTGAGCACGCGCAACGACGCCCCGACGCGGGCGAGCAGGCCCTTTGACGTGGACCGCGACGGCTTTGTGCTGGCCGAGGGCGCGGCGATGTTCGTGATCGAGACGGAGGAGCACGCCCGCAAGCGTGGGGCGAAGGTGTACGCGGAACTGGTGGGGCAGGCGAACGCGGCGGACGCGTCGCACATCACGGCGCCCGACCCGGCGGGTGCGGGTGCGGCCCGGAGCATGCGCTGGGCCCTGCGCGACGCGGGGCTGAACGCGGACCAGATCGACTACGTGAACGCGCACGGCACGAGCACACCGCTGGGCGACAGCGCGGAGGTGGAGGCGGTGATGCGGCTGTTTGGAGACCACGCCCGGAGGAGCCGCGGGGGCAAGCTGCTGATGAGCAGCACCAAGAGCATGCACGGGCACTGCCTGGGGGCGAGCGGGGCGGTGGAGTTGATCGCGTGCATCCACGCGGTGCGCGACGGCGTGATCGCGCCGACCATCAACCTGGACAACCCCGGCCCCGGCAAGGACGAGAAGACTGGGGCTGCCCTGCCGCCCTTTGACCTGGACCTGGTGCCGCACCACGCGCGGGAGCGGCGGGTGCGTTACGCGATGAACAACACCTTCGGCTTCGGCGGGCACAACTGCACGCTGATCGTGGGGCGGTACGAGTAGGGTAGAGGTGTCAGGTGTCAGGGACACCCAGAACCTGCATCCTCGGGCTGTCGCCCGCCCCTCGCACCTGTCACCTACGAAAAAACCCAGCGCCCAGCGATAAGCCGGGCACCGGGTCTCGTGGGGGACTGAGCAGCCGAATCGCGTCGCCGCGCGGCCCGCGGCACCCCCGAGACGCGACCGGAAACGGTCTGCAAGTCGGTACGCGGAGGGGATGAAACGGGTTCCAGACGGCGCGGATTTTTGTTCGGGCGCGGCCCCGCGGGCGGGGCGGCTCAGGCACGCCGGGCGGGCGCGATGCCGAGGCGGTCCATGACGAGTTTGAGGTCGCTCCAGACCTTGGCGCGGTTCTCGTCGGTGTATTGGCGGAGGATGAAGGCGGGGTGGAAGGTGGGCATGACGGGGATGCGCGTGCCGGTGCGGGGGTGTGCGAAGTCGGTCCAGCGGCCGCGCATGCGGCCCATGGTCTCGTCGGTGGCGAGCAGGGCCCGGGTGGCGGTGAGGCCGAGGGTGACGATGGCCTCGGGGCGGACGGTGTCGATCTCGTCCTGCACGTAGGGGAGGCAGAGGGCGGCTTCCTCGATGGTGGGCGTGGCGTTGTTGGGGGGGCGGGTCTTGAGGATGTTGGAGATGTAGACGGCCTCGCGTTTGAGGCCCATGGCGGCGATCATCTTGTCGAGGAGTTGGCCGGCCCGGCCGACGAAGGGGCGGCCGAGGCGGTCTTCGTCGGCACCCGGAGCCTCGCCCACGAACATGAGGCGGGCGCAGGGGTCGCCCTCGCCGAACACCAGCGTGTTGTGGGCGGTGGTGAAGCGGGCGTGGGGCGCCTCGGCGGTGTAGCGGGCGTTGATGGCGTCGAGGGCGGCGCGGGTGGCGACGCGGTCGCGGGGGCTGGGGGGGGTGGCGGGGGTGGCGGGCGCGCTCGGGTGTGGCGCGGGCACGGCGGCGGGAGCCGCGGCGGAGCCGGAGGCCGAAACGGGCAGAAAGTCAACGCCCAGGAGTTGGGCGGTGCGGGCGTGCTGGGCGACGATCGCGCGGGGTGAGGGGGCCATGGCGCGGGCCGGGGCTACTTGGGCGCGCCGGGGGGGGCTGAAGGAGGCGCGGGCGGGGCCTTGCCCTCGGCCGCCTTGGCGGCGGCCTCGGCGGCGGCGCGGGCCCGGGCGAGTTCTTCATCGCTGGGCGGGGGCATCTCGGCGGGCTTCTCGCCGGGCTTGAGTTCGCTGCCGCCCTGGACGCGGGGGGCGGAGGAGTTGATGATGGCCCCGTCGGGGCCGCGCCCGGCGCGTTGGTCGATGAGCGGCATGACGACGACGCCGGCGAAGAGGCCGACCACAAGGCCGACGATGACGCCGACGAGGAATGTGCCGAAGGAGAAGCCGGCCCCCCCACTCGCGGCGGTGCGCGGCGCGTGCGGGTCGGGTGAGCCGGGAGTCGGTTGGTGGGTGGTGGACACGGCGGGGCCTCCGGACGGCGGGACGCGGGCGTTGGGTGGGAAGCGTATCGCGGCGGGGCGGGGCGTGCGCGGGGGGGGCGCGGACAGCGCGGGCGAATGCCGGCACCAAGACGTGGGTGGTACTGTCCGCGCCTTGACGCAGTCCCCCTACCGTTTCGGTACAATGGCGACAGGCAAGCAGAAACCCGTGTGGCAAGCATGAGCACCTGGCCCCGTCTCTCTAAAGCCCCAATCGTTGAAGGCCTAATCGACATCCGGGTCGAGCGGTCGCAGGATGCGACGATCGACGCGTTGAGGGCTGCCGGTGACGAGCTTGCGGCCCAGTTTCCTTCGCGGCAGCCCATGCACATGCTTGTGGCCCAGCTCACGTTGTCGCCTGATCCGAGCGCAAGCACGCTGAGCACAGGTGATACACCCGGTATCGTCCTCCGATCCGCAGACGAAAAGTGGGTTGTCCAGTTCCGCCTTGATGGGTTCACCGTGTCGCGGTTGCAGCCATACGGCTCTTGGGACGAACTCAAGGGTCAGGCATCCGTACTCTGGGCAAAGTACTCCGCAGCTGCGAAACCGACGAAAATCATTCGAATCGCCACACGGTTCATTAATCGCGTTCAACTGCCGCTCGGTGAGTCCTTCGAGAAGACCTTCATGACCAACTTCGTGATCGGGCCGACCCTTCCGCAGGCTGTCGCTGGCTACCTGCTGCGCGTGGTCATCCCCTTTGACGAGTACAAGACGACTGCCATCGTGACCCAATCGCTGGACGGGAGCAGCACCGAGTGCGTCCTTGACCTAGACGCTTTTTCGGAGCAGCCGCAAGGTATCACGGAAGGTGAAATATGGAGCGGACTGGATGGCCTTCGAGAAGTGAAGAACCGCCTTTTCTTCGGCAGCTTTACTGATGCCGCTTTGGAGCGCTTCAAGTGAGTACGTCGCCGCCATGCCGACGGGCACCGACGATGCGGACCAGCCAGGCGATGGCCGCAGCCGCAAACGTTCTCTTTTTTGTTTCAGCCATGGGTGCCAGCCAGCAGTCCGCCCAACTGCAGAGCAGGCTCCGAGATTTGAGCATCTACTACTCGCTCCCGTCTTCCAGCAGGCGGGATCCCCGCCGCGAGCGTTTCCGCTCGCTTGCGCAACAGTGGCGTGGTGAAACACAATGGCTCTCTTCGACAACGGATATCGCGATGAATCCGGCTTACCAAGCGATCATCGGCATGGGTGCCGAAGCGCTCCCCCTGATCTTGGAGGAACTACGGCAGAACTCAGGACATTGGTACTGGGCCCTGAAGGCCATCTCGAATGAAGATCCAGTGGTGCCGCGCGACCGTGGTTCGATCAGGAAGATGAAGGGGGCTTGGCTTCACTGGGGTGAGACGAAGGGGCTGATTCACGCATGAAGTTTCAGGATTTGCTTCGCGCGATGCAAGCACCTTTTCCCCACCTGAGTGAGGCGAATAGCCGTCCCACAAGCCCGTTCGACGAGGGTTACAACTGCGTCGCTTGGGCGGCCGAAGACACAGAGCGCTGGTGGTGGCCGGATGCAATGGGCCAGCACTATTGGCCACCCGAAGTGCCGCGTGAGGAGAGCATCGGGGCGTTTGTCCAAGCCTATGGACTCCAAGGCTACACGGATCGCTCCGATGCCACTTTGGAACCGGGCAAGAACAAGGTCGCCATCTACGCGGATTCCAGTGGGAGGCCCACACACGCCGCGCGCCAGACTCGCGACGGTTGGTGGGCGAGCAAACTTGGGCAACAAGTTGATATCGAGCATGAGTTGGCGGCCCTGGATGGCCCGGCGTACGGCAGTGCTGCCGTGATCCTCGCGCGACCGGCGCTCGGGCCTACCAACCCTCGCGTGCAGCGTCCGTAGGATGAGTCCCCAGTGCAGCTGGTGCCACGGTAGCAATGGCCGAATCGGCTTGGTGGCGCTGCGCGATGCGCAGCGCCACGATTCGGTCGGCGAGCCGACCTCATCGTGGGCATCGGGACGACGCATCAGCGGGCGGTGCGTTGGCGGTGCATCCAGCGGCCGTAGGCGAGGATGGAGCGGGCGAGTTCGAGGCGTGAGGCGGGGTAACCCTGGCCGAAGGCGGTGTGCAGGCGCCACTGCCAGTAGGGCCCGCGGAAGCGGAAGCCGGAGAGGAGCGCGAGGCGGGTGAGTTGGTAGAGGCCGCCGAGGGTGTCGAGGGCTGCGGTGAGCATGGCCGCGGACTCACGTGCCGGCGAGCGTGCGGCGGAACCACTGCACGGTCTCGAAGAGGCCGTCGGGGAGCGTGGTGAAGGGCTGGTAGCCCAGAGCGCGGCGGGCGAGGGTGATGTCGGCCGTGCTGGTGCGGATGTCGCCGGGGCGCTCGGGCTCGAAGGCGGGCTGCACGATGGTGCCGCAGCGTTCGGCCACGAGGCGGGCGAGGTCGAGCAGCGTGGTGCGGCTGCCGGCGGCGATGTTCACGGGCTGGCCGGCCACGAGTTGGGCGTGGTCGGTGGTGCCGGCGAGCAGGTTGGCGGCGACGACGTTGGCGACGTAGGTGTAGTCGCGGGTGTGGAGGCCGTCGCCGAAGATGCGGGGGGGCTCGCCGGCGATGCACCGCTTGATGAAGGCGGGGATGACGGCCGCGTAGGGGGAGTCGGGGTCTTGCCGGGGGCCGAAGACGTTGAAGTAGCGGAGGCAAAGGCACTGCATGTTGAAGGCGGCGGCCCAGGCGCGGCAGGCGGCCTCGGCGGCGAGCTTGCTGGCGCCGTAGGGGGAGATGGGGGCGGGGGCGTGAGATTCGGCGCGGGGGGCATCGGCGGGAACGCCGGGGACACCGGAGCCGTAGACGGAGGAGGAACTGGCGAGCACCACGCGCTTGACGCGGACGGCGCGGGCGGCTTCGAGGACGGCGACGGTGCCGGAGGCGTTGACGGCGAAGGAGCGGCGCGGCTCCTTCATGGAGAGGGGGACGGAGCCGACGGCGGCGAGGTGGAAGACGAGGTCGGCCCCTTCCACGGCCTGGGACGCGGCGCTCGAGTCGAGGATGGAGCCGTGGGTGAAACGGACGCGCTGGGGGTCGAGGTCGATGAGTTCGGCGAGGTGCTCGAGGGTGGAGGTGGAGAGGTCGTCGATGACCTGGATGGTGGCGCCGAGGGAGAGCAGGGCGTCGACCAGGTGGCCGCCGATGAAGCCCGCGCCGCCGGTGACACAGACGGTGCGGCCCTCGTAGCGGGGGCGCACGCTGGCGACGAACTCGGCGGGGAGCCGCATGGCGGGTGAGGATACCGGGGCGGCGGGCGCGGCACCACCGGCGGGCTGGCGGGCGGACGACCGGCGTGCGTCAGAGCGTCGAGCAGCTGAACGGTTCGGCGAGATCGATCTCGAAGTAGGCGGTGATCCAGTCGCCGATGTTGTCGGGGAAGGGCTCGTTGCACTGGCCCGCGCCGTCGAGCGTGAACCCGGCCTGGTAGCCCTGGTCATAGGGCGGGTCGTTGCCGGGGCAGGGGATGGCGTAGCCGCCCGGTCCGGGCCGGGGCGGGGAGTCGAAGTAGGCGGTGACGAAGTCGCCGATGTCGTCGGGGTTGACGACGGTGTCGCCGTTGAAGTCGATGCGGCAGCGCGGGTCGGAGTCCGAGACGGTGAGCGCGGCGCCTGCGTGCGCGGTGCGGTTGCCGCCGGCGCTGCGGCGCACCTGCACTTCAAAGAAACCCGCGTCGCTCGCCATCACGGGGTCGATCGTGAGGGTTGAGGTGGCACCGGTGCCGGAGACGGGGTTGACGGAGATGCGGGTGTCGGTGCCGAAGTCGACCGGTGTGCCGTCGCGGAACCATGTGTAGGTGACGGCCGCGCCGTTCTCGGAGGGGTCGAGTGTGACGGTGAAACTCGCAGCGGTGCCGGTGGGCACGGTGGCGTCCTGCGGACCCTGCAGGATGAGCGGGGTGGCCGCGTCTTCGAGCACGCTGGTCTCGGACGTCTGTCCGGGACCGACAAAGTTGAAGACTTCGCAGTAGTACTCGGCAAAGTCGCTCCCCAGCGGCGGCGCGGGGGGCACGCTGCCGATGCGGATGTGCGTAACCGACGCGGCCCTCTCGGAGACCGGATCGGGCGGGGGGGGCAGGTCGGCGGCCGCGGCGACGTGGAGTTGGTTGCCGAAGATGGCGACGGTGCGCAGGTCGGTGGGTGAAGCGGCGGTGAGGGGGACGGACGTGTCGGAGCCGATGGTGGTGTAGCGCAGGCCGCCGCTGCTGCCGACGACCCAGAGGTTCACACCGTCGTCGGTGACGGCCGCGGCGGGGCGGCCTTGATCGGCGAAGTCGGCCAGCGCGGTGCTGAGGTTCTGGCCGGTGAGGGTGTCGAACACCATCACGGATCGGGGGACGGTGGCGGAGTTCGTGGTGAAGAGCGGGTCGGGCCCGCCCAACTCGGCGTTGTAGCCTGCCAGCGCGATGAAGCGCCCGTCGGGGGAGACGGTGAGTTGGCCCTCGTCGGGCGAGGCGCCGTCGAGGATGAGATTGATGCCGGGGCCGGTGCTCTTGACGGGCAGGGCGATCGGTGTGTCGGACAAGAAGAGGACGTCAAGCGTGACCGGGGAGCCGGTGTTGCTCAGGGGCGTGGTTCCGTCGCCCACCCGTGAAGCGATTAACGCGAGGCCCGGGGGTGGCGCCAGCGGCACAGAAACAACGGCCGTGCCGCGGTACTTGGTGCCCGGGGGCGCGGGCATGCCGTCGGCAACCATGAATGAGCCGAGGCCGGAGCCGTAGGCCGGCTGATCGATGGCGAAGAGGAGGATGTCGCCGTCGTTGCCGGTCATCAGGAGAATGACCAGCGAGGGCGAGCCCGTGCCGAGGGTGTCTTCAGGGACGACCCGCGCGCTGAGCCCGCGCGGCTGCGAGAAGGGGAGGGGCGCGTAGCCGGTTTCAACCCACTGGCTGATGGAGCCGTCGTAGGCGTACTTGTAGAGGCCGGCGTCGGAGGCGGGGTCGGCCCCGTCGTCGAGCACGTAGAGGGTGTCGGGCCCGGGCACCATGTCGCTGAGGTCGAGCATGACGAACCCGCGCGGGCTGCCGACGGTGGGGAGGCCGGGGAGTTGGTTGATCTCGCGCGTGGGCGCGTTGGGGCGGATGCGCTCGCCGATGTTGGTGATTGTGAGCGTGGCGGTGTTGGCGCCGGAGATGACGGAGCCCCAGGGCGTGGGCCCGTCGACGAGGCCCTGGTCGCCGTCCTGAGCCGTGCGCCTGATCCACGCGTAGAACGGGGGCGGGTTGCCGGTGGCGGCGACGGTGAACGTGGCCGTTTCGCCGATGCCCTTGCGCTGGAAGGGCACCGGGTGCATGGTGATCTGCACGGGCTCGCTGGCATCCAGGCCGAGCGTCGCGTCTTCGCTCTGGGTGGTGCCGGAGGGGCCGGTGATGAGGACCGAGTAGAGGCCCAGGTCGGCCTCGGCCACGTTGGTGATGGTGAGGGTCGAGGTGGCGAAGTTGCCGGAGGTGTTGTCGACGGTGAAGCGCGGGTCGGCCATGAGGTCGATCGGCGTGCCGTCCCGCTGCCACTCGTAGGTGACGCTGTCGGTGCCCAGGGCCGTCGCGTCGATCGCGACGGTGAAAGTGGCGGTGTCGCCCATGTCAACGTCCGTGGACTGGGGCTGCTGCGTGATGACGGGCCCGGTGTTGACGATGAGGTTGACGGCCGTTGAGTTGGCGAAGAAGCCGCCGTCGATGAAGGCCGTGCAGTAGTACAACCCGGCGGTGTCGGGGGTGACACCCAGGAGTTGAAGGAACGGCGTGGTCGCTCCGTTGATGGTCGTGCCGTCGTCCATCAGGTTGGTGCCGAAGCCGGGCGTGCCCTTGGACCACTGGAACATGGGCGCGGGCGAGCCGCTGGCGCTGATCAAGAAGCCGACACCATCGCCGGCCCGCACGATGGCCTTGGCCTGGGGGTGCATGGTGATCGTGGGGGGCACGACGATGGACAGGGTGGTGACGTTGGACGTGGCCGTTGCCACCACGTTTGTGGCCGTGCAGAAGTAATCGCCCGCCGCGCCGGGCTGGATGTTGATGAGGGTCAGCGTCGGGGTGGTGGCGCCCGACACGCTGCCGGGGGAGTCGCTGAGGGGTGTGCCGCTGCCGGGCGTGCCGGTGAACCACTGGAAGGCGGGGTCGGGGATGCCCGAGGCCGCGACGGTGAGGGAGAAGTCGCTCCCCGCGACGGCGGACGAGGTGGGGGGCAAGCCCAGGGTGAACATGGGCGGGGAGTTCACCACCAGCGTGGCCACGGTGCTGGTCGCCGTTCCCAGTGAACTGGTGGCGACGCAGTAGTAGGTGGTGCCGGCGTCGGCGAGTTGCACGTTGCTGACCAGCAGCGTGCCGGTGGTTGCGCCCGAGATGGAGCCGCCGTCGCTCAGCGGCGTGCCGCTGCCGGGCGTGCCGGTGAACCACTGGAGGGTGGGGGCGGGCGTGCCGGCCGCCTCGACGAAGAACACGGCCGTGCCGCCCAGGCTGGTGCCGACGGTGGCCCCGACATCCTGCGTGAAGTTCGGCTCTTCGAGGCGGCGGGCGACCCAACCCTGAGCGACACCCATGAAGAGGCCTTCGCCGGCCAGCCAGGCGCCGTCGTCGGAGATGGCGGTGCAGGAGGTGAGGCTCCAGTTGTCGAGCGCGGCGGTGCTGCGGTTGGCGGCGGTGAGGGCCGCGATGAGCATGTCCTTCACGTCTTGCGGGGCGGAGCCGAACCAGATGGTGGCGCTGGAGCCGGTCTCGCTGCTGCCGCCGTCGCCGGAGCCGACGACGATGGCGCCGTCGGCGGTGGCGTCGAGGGCTTCGCTGAAGCCCAGTTCGCCCGCCTGCGAGAGGAGGGGCGTCATCGCGCCGGACTGGTGCTTGAAGGCGGTGTAGATCGAGACGACGTCGGTGGAATCGGGGATAGCGCGGCTGACGAGCGACGTGCCCACGACGGTGGAGCCGTCGGCGGAGACGGCGTTGGCGTACGACTCGGTGGGGCTGAGGGTGTTGTCGAGGAAGCCCAGGCCCGTCCAGAGGGTCTCGCCGTCGAAGCGGGCGGCCTCGTAGAAGATGAGGTCGGGGTCTCCGGTGAAGGGCTCGCCGGGCTGCACGCGGACGGCGGTGCCGACGACCGTGTTGCCGTCGGCCGAGCAGCCGGAGACGATCATGTCGCTGTAGCCGGAGAGCACTTCGAGTTGGAAGAGGTCCTGACCCTCGGCGCGGCGGAAGGCACCGATGCCGTCGACGTAGCCCGCGGTGACGAGGCCGTCGGCACTGATGCCGGCGATGCTGCTGGCGACGTCGTAGGGCTGGAGGAAGGGCCCGGAGGGCAGGGTGAAGAGGTAGCCGCGCGTGCCGGCCACGCCCACGGCGCGGGCGCCCAGGGCGCTGAGGGCGAGGACGGAATCGGCACCGGAGCCGATGGCCAGCGGCATGCCCCCGGCGCTGGGGAAGATGAACGCTTCGGGATCACCGCCCATGCCCAGGGAGACCGCCCCGACGCGTGTGCCGTCGGGCGAGATGGAGGTGGCGCGGCTGGTGGCGCCGCCCGGCAGCGTGCCGATGCCGGTGAAACTCAGCGGCGCGGCGACGGCCGGGCCGGCGCAGGCGAGCATGCAGGCGGCCAAGAGTCGATTCTTGTGAGCATACGACATCGCCAACGCCTCCCACGGGAAGGGGCACGCGCACCGAGAGCCGGACACGCCAACACCCCTACCCGTTCACTATGGGGCCATTCCGGGCACGCGTCAAGGCCCGAGAAGAGCAAACTGGCGGGAAGCGTCCGAGATCAGAGAGATTCGCGGCAGAGTCACCCGGGCGTGGCGAGGTAATAGGCCGTCAGGAAGTCCCCCAGATCGTCGGGCGTCGGGGGGAGGCAAGGACTGGCGAAGGCGGCCTGGAAGCCCTGGGTGGGGCCGGTGCCGGCGGAGGGGATATCGGTCGATGCGGGGCAGGGCAGCGCGAAGCCGCCGGGCCCGAGGGGTTCCGGAAGGGTGAAGTAGACGGTGAGGTAGTCGCCGAGGTCGTCGGGCGTGAGCAAGCCGTCGCGGTTGAAGTCGAGTGAGAGCCGGCGCGGCACGAGGGCGGCCCAGCCGCCGGGCACACCCGAGCCGTCGGTGCCGGTGCCGGTGATCACGGTGCCGTCGTGCGAGATCGCGGAGGCGTGCGTGAGCGACCAGTCGCCCAGGTAGGCGCCGGCGTCGCGGAGATGGTCGGCAAGACGAGCGGGCCCGGGCAGGCCGTCGAACCAGACCACGGCGGTGCGGCCGCCGGGCGCAGCGGGGTCGTCGCTCCAGCCGACGATGACGCGAGCGTCGCCGGATGCCGCGAGTGCGGCGCTCGCGCCCGAGGGCGTGAGCGCGCCGAGGTCGCGGGGCGGGTCGGTGCCGACCCACGCCGCGGCACGGGTGATGGGCGACTTGGAGGGGCCGAGTTGCGCGAGGGCGTGGCCGATGATCACGGTGCCGTCGCCACTGATACCGGTGGCGACTGATAGGCGGGAGGCGGGGGCGTCGTCAAGGTCGGCGAGGGCTTGCCACGCGGTGCCGGCCCAGCGGGAAGCGGCGAGAACGATGAAGGGCTCGCCCGATGCGGAGTCGCCCGGGCGGCGGAGAACACCGGCGATGGCGGAGGCGTCGAGCCCAGCGGCCACCGGGGCGACGTGCAGGAAGCCCGGGGCGGGGAGGGCGGTGGGCGGTGCGGGCGTGGCCGGGGTGCGGGGCTGACCGGCGCGCAGCCCGCTGGTACGCAGGGGGGCGGCGGCGTCGCCCCAGTCGCCGGCTGCCGCGCCGAGGGTGAAGAGCGGGAGGCCGGAGAGGAGCGGAGCGGCGGGTTCCCACGGAGTGGACGACTGCGTGAGCGCGAGGCGGAGGGCGTCGAGCGCCGGGTGAGGCGCGAGGAAGGGCGGGCCATCGGCGGCGAGAGGGAGGGGCTCGCCAAAGGCGAAAGAGGCGGCAGGGGAAACCGGCCAGGCGACACCGCGTGCGGCGCTGGCGAGCGGGCTGCGGGTGTAGCCGACGATGAAGGCCGCGTCGTGGCTGAGGCCGAGGGGCACGGCGATGAGTTGGTCGGGGGGTGCCGCGAGGGGCTCGAAGCGGGCCGGGTGCGGGGCGACCGAGGCCGCGAGCGCGGGGCAGAGAGCGAGGGCGGCGACCACAGCGTGGGGGTACGGATTCGACATGCGGCGCATGCCCCTGCGCCGCGGAGGGCGAAGCGGGACGGCTTCCAGACCAACCCGCCGGGTGGAGCGCCGGCGGGAAAGGGCGCTGTCATTATGGGGCACAAATGCGGGAACGGCCAAGAAACCGTGTTAAAACGGGCAATCTTGCCGGAGCGCCGGCAAGGGTGCGATTCAGCATCCGGAGTAGTAACCGGTGATGTAGTCGCCGAGGTCGTCGGGGTTGAGGATGCAGTCGGCGGAGACATCGGCACGGAGGCCGGCGTCGTAGGGCGGGGCCTCGCCGGGGCAGGCGACGGCGTAGCCGCCGGGGCCCGGGAGCGGGGGGTCGGTGAAGTACTCGGTGATGTAATCGCCGAGGTCGTCGGAGTTGGTGATGCCGTCGCCGTTGTACTCCCATTGGCAGGTGCCGATGGGGGCGGCGCAAGTGCGGCCCTGGGGGGAGATGACCAGCGAGACGGCGCGGATGGCGCCGGTGGCGGAGAGGGCGCGGTCACGGGCCCGGAAGAACCACTGGCCGTCGGCGTTGCGGCCCAGCAGACCGGCGGTGGTGTTGGTGGGCCGCCAGACGCCGGTGAAGGGGGCGTCGGTGGGGGTGGCGAACTGGATGGCGGGGAGCGTGGCGTCGTCGGAGCGGAAGATGGTGTTGCAGAAGTTGATGCCGCCGGCGGCGTGGCGGTTGAACATGGTGACGGGGGTGGTGTCGGGGGCGATGATGGAGAGGATGAGGTCGCCGACGTTGGCGTGGTTGAGGCCCACGTTGACGTCGAGCGGATCCGTGGAACAGGTGGTGCCGTCGATGGAGGCCTCGACGCTGTGGACGGTGCCGACGCCGGCGACGTTGATGGGCACGCTGATGCCGGCGGAGTCGTTGTCGGGAATGTTGGTGGGGCTGCCTGCGTAGCGGAAGACCTCCGGGGGCTTGGGGACGCCGCCGGGGGCGCCGGTCTGGAGGGTGTAGAGGAGGCCCGCGGCGGTCTCGGCGCTGGTCATGTTGAGTTGCAGGTTGATGGAGTCTCCGCAGGCGTGCTCGGGGGAGACGGCGATGACGAACGGGGTGGTGTTGGAGCCGCCGCCGCCCGAGGCGATGTTGGGATAGGCCGAGACCCCCTGGATGACCGAGACGGTGGGCGTGAGGCTGACGAGCGAGCCGGAGACGGAGGTGGCGGTGCTGCCGCCGGTGTTGGTGGCTGTGAGAGTGAGAGCGATCTCGCCTTCGCCGGGGTCGATGACGTTGTTGGCGTTGCCGTTGCCTGCGGTGTCGGCAGCGATGATGCCGGCGGCGTTGAAGACGACGGGCGTGGTGGGCGGGCGGATGAAGAGGTTGATGTTGTTGATGTCAAAGTAGATGTTGCCGACGGCCTCGACCTTGATGCGGCCGACGTTGGTGGTGATGGAGGGGAAGATGACATCGGCGCTGCCGTCGTTGGGGGTGCTGGCGGCGAGGACGACGGGGAAGGTGTTGCCGCCGTCGGAGGAGAGCAGGATGCGGACGTTGGCGGTGGAGATGGAGCCGATGTTGGTGCCGGCGACGTTCCACGTGACGGTCTGGGCGCCACGGTAGGTGGCGCTGGTGTTGTGGCTGGTGACCTGGAAGGGTCCGGCGGAGGCGACGGTGGTGATGCGCATGTCGTCGGTGTTGACTCCGCCGCCGCCGGGCTTGTTGTCGCGGGCGGTGAGGCGGAAGCTGAGGAAGCGGCTGGTGGTGGGCAGGATCTCGCCAACGGGGGTGGAGTTGTTGAGCAGGTCGCCCAGGCGGGGGATGGTGCGGACGGGCGAGGTGGAGGGGGCGTAGGTGCGGATGATGGGCGAGGTGCCGTTGTCGCCGCCGGAGAGGCTGATGCCGACGCCCTGGTCGCGCTGCTCCCACGAGTAGGTGAGGGCGTCGCCGTTGGCGTCGGTGGCGGAGCCGGTGAGCACGAAGGGCGTGCGCGAGGGGATGGTGTAGTCCAGGCCGGCGTTGACCACGGGGGCGACGTTGCCGGTGGCGGTTTGCTGGGCGCAGGAGGTGCCGGGCAGGAACTGGAGGATGCGGTCGAAGGAGCCGGAGTGGAAGAAGGGGTCGGCGGTGGAGGCGACGTTGTCGGAGGAGCAGGCCCCGGCGTAGGACATGATGGTGGAGCCGCTGCCGGGCTCGATGGCACCGGAACTGGAGCGGTTGGGCCCGCAGGAGCCGAGCAGGCCGTTGAAGGAGTGGGGCGCGTTGAACTGGTGGCCGAGTTCGTGGCAGACGACGTAGATGGTGTAGGGGTTGTTGACGTTGCCGGCGGAGCCGGAGACGCCGCGGCCCTTGGCGCCGTTGCCGCAGATGACGCCGAGTTGGGCGATGCCGCCGCCGGCGGTGCCGAAGACGTGGCCGACGTCGTAGTTGGCCGCGCCGATGATGCTGTCGAGCGTGGCCTGATTCTGGTCGAGCATGGCGGCGTTGTCGAAGTTGGTGTAGGGGTCGGTGCCGGAGTTGGTGAAGATGAGAGCCGAGTTGTTGGCGACGAGGGTGAAGCGGACGGCGACCTCGGTCTCGTAGATGAGCGTGACGCGGTTCATGACCGTGACGACGTTGTTGAGTGCGTTGGTGGCGTTGCCGTAGACCTGGGTGTACTCGCCGGTGGTGGCGACGGCGGTGCGGTAGGTGCGGCGTGTGGGGCCGCTGCGGCCGAAGGTGTCGCCGCCCCCGGGCACGGCCCGGGGCTCGCCGGTGGTGCCGCAGAGCCACTCGGGCCCGGGGCCGAAGTCGCGGAGCCAGTAGGCCACGTGGTGGATGCCGTCGCCCTGGGCATAGGGATCGATGAACATGGTGCCGCGGGCGCAGCGGACCATGACGCTGCAGCCGGCCGGCGACAGGGAGATACGCATGATGCCGGTGGGGTCGTCGATGCCGATGCCGCGGTAGGTGCGGGTGCTGGGGAGCACCGCCTGCAGGCCCGGCTCCATGATGGGCGACTCCTCGACGGCGAAGAGTTCAAATGAACCATCGGGCATGGGGATGAGCACCTCGCGGCCCTTGAGTGCTGCGGGGGTGTCTTCCATGGGGGCGGTCAGCAGGAGGTTTTCGAGTGCCGCGCCGTCAAGGATGAGGGGCTGGAAGAGTTGCGGGCGCGGCCCGGCGCCGCGGGCCTCGATCCCCTCAGGGAGCGCGGCAACGACCTGCCAGCCGGCGGCTTCCGCGGGCTGGGCCGCGGCCGCGCCGGTTGCGACCACAGACAGCGCGGCCACCGCTGCCAAGACCGAGAACGCCCGGGCCCGGGACGCGCGCAGAGATACTGGTGAGTCCATAGACTGAATATACCTCACGAAAACCGGATCGCAAGGGGGACGGGGGGCGATTTCCGCAGCGCGGGTGACCTTTGGGGCAGCCCCGGCCGGGGCCGTGATGAAGGGCAGGGGTGGCTGGAGCAGAGGGTGCCCGGCCGGGTGAGGTTGCGCGCCGGGAGGCGGGTGCGGTGGTGAGGCGGTGGGCGGCCGGTGCGGCGACAGGGGCTGCGGGAGCGCGGCGGGCGCGCGGGGAGAGAACGAGATGAGCGAGTGTGGGCCGTGGGGGAAGGGCGGTCACCCTTCGCTGGCACCGGCGACGCTGCCGCCACGGGCCCGCGTGGCGAGCACCGCGCGCAGTTCGTCGAGCACTGAGGCATCGACAGGGGCGCGGACACGGGCCGTGAGGCGGGCCCACCATGAGCGCGGGTCGCGCTGGTTGAACAGGCGGACGGCCCAGGAGCCCTTGGTGTCGTCGGGCGGCGGGTTGAAGCCGGGCGGCTCCCAGTAGACGCCGAAGACGTAGCGGTGTGCGCCGCGCGTGGCGTCGATGCGCCAGCCCCAGTCTTCCGCGTTATGCCGGCAAACCCAGCCGCCCGTGGTGAGTGTGGCCGCGAGCCACGCGGCGGTGTCGGCACCCCAGAAGGGTGTGTCGCTGTCGTCGCCGCCGGTGCGCTCGTGCGGGCCGGTGGCGAAGGCGTCGCTCTCGAAGCGGAGGGTGTTGGGGACCATCCGTGGAGCATACCACACAGGTGGCTGTGCGCGCGTGAGCGCCGGTGCACGCTCCCCGTGGCGGGTGAGCCTCAATACGGGCGGACGACACGCAGGCCCGCGATGGGGCGGAAGTGGCGGTCGTTGATCGTGGCGATGGGCAAGGCCAAGCGCAGACAGGTGGCGGCGATGAGCGCATCGGGCCAGCCGAGGCCGTGCGAGGGGCGATACCGACGGACGAGGTCCAGGCACACCGACAGATCCGCGCTCCTGACCACGGCCCGTGGCCAACGCGACAAGCCCTCGTCGAAGGCCCGCATCTCGCGCGGGCCGGCGCAGCCCACCAAGAGCTCGGCGTGCACAACGGGGTGGAGCAGACAAACCCGATGGTCCACGAGGGGACTGAGAAACTCCCGCGCGGCGGTGTTGTCTCTCGTCCAGTCGATCAGGATGCCGGAATCAATGACCATCGGGTCAGGAACGCGGGACACTCCGCGCGGCCGCGACCCGCAACTCCCTCGCTATGTCGGCGCTCGACCGCCCTTTCCAATCAGCTCGGTCCTTCCACATGCCGCACAAGGCGGCGAACGCGTCGGCCTGACGCTTGCCGGCACGCGGACCGGCTCGCGATGCGGCGCCCGGCTTCGCACCGGGAGGGGACTTGCGGGGCATCGCGCTCCTGTTGCCCTTGCTCGCCGCCGCTCGCCTGGCTTTTGCGTGCGCAGGCAGCACTTCCACACGCGCACCCTCGCGCAGCCCTTTGCTGTTGTCGAGGATCACCATGCCGTTGTGGTAGGTGCCGGTGAAGGTCATGGCCGATTCTACGCTAGGGTGCATTCACAAGGATGCACGCTCTCCGGGGCTCGCCCGCGCCCCATGTCGCACGGCCGCGAGCGGGGGTGACACAGGACCCGGAGGTGGACGCGGCACCAGTGCCCGATGTCGAAGTGTCGCCGTGCCGACCCCCGTGCCTTCTTCTACTTGCTCTTGCTGTCGCCGCGTGCGAAGATGCTGGCGACGTAGTTGAGCACGTCGGTGGCGCTGGTCTCGTTGTAGCCGAAGTTCTTGATGAGGCGCTGCTTGACGACGTCGATCTTCTTCTGGGTCTCGTCGTCGACCACGCTGGAGACGAGGTTCTTGAGTTTGATGGTGTCGCGGCTGTCCTCGAACAGTTTGAGTTCGAGGGCGCGGTAGAGGCGCGAGTTGGTGTTGTACTCGAACTTCTTGCCGTCGAGGGCGAGGGCCCCGATGTAGTTCATGATCTCCTGACGGAAGTCGTCCTTGCGGCTGTCGGGGATCTCGATCTTCTCCTCGATGGAGCGCATCAGGCGCTCGTCGGGCTCCTCGTCGCGGCCCGTGTACTTGTTCTTGACCTTTTCCTTCTGGGTGTACGCGCGCACGCTCTCGATGTAGTTCGTGCACATGCGGCGGATGGCGTCCTCATCGGCGGAGATGGCCCGCTGCACCTCGCCCTTGATGATGTCTTCGTACTCCTCCTTCACGATCGCCAGCAGTTCGCGGCAGCGTTTCTTGGTGTCTTCGTCGTTGATGAGCGAGTGGTGCGTCAGGCCGCTCTCGAGCTCGTTGAGCACCATGAAGGGGTTGATGGTCTTGTCCTCGATGGCCTGGCGGCCGACCATGGCGTTGCTGATTTTGTCCTGCACGTAGCGGGGGGAGATGCCGTCCATCCCTTCGT
The DNA here is from genome assembly GCA_964590885.1 of uncultured Phycisphaeraceae bacterium. Taxonomy (GTDB): domain Bacteria; phylum Planctomycetota; class Phycisphaerae; order Phycisphaerales; family UBA1924; genus JAEUIX01. The sequence continues at coordinate 589 of CAZPWW010000028.1, read as the reverse complement.
GCGGGCTCTCCTCCTTGAGTTCCTTGATGGAGTCTTCGGTGAAGCCGGGGATGGCCTTGCCGTTGTAGAGTTTGAGTTTCTGGAGGACGGTCAGGCCGGCCTTCTTGGGCTCGCTGAGGCGGCTGAGGACGGCCCACATGGCGGCGACCTCGATGGTGTGGGGGGCGACGTGGATGCCGCGCACGCGCGCGGGGCCGAAGTCCTTCTGGTAGATGCGGATCTCGTCGTCGAGGCGGATGTTGTAGGGGACGTCGATCTTGACGGTGCGGTCGCGGAAGGCCTCCATCATCTCGTTGTTCTGGAGGCGCTTGTACTCGGGCTCGTTGGTGTGGCCGAGGATGACCTCGTCGATGTGGGTCTGGGCGAACTTCTTGGGCTTGATGAGGTGTTCCTGGCTGGCGCCGAGCAGGTCGTAGAGGAAGGCGACGTCGAGTTTGAGCACCTCGATGAACTCGCAGATGCCGCGGTTGGCGATGTTGAGTTCACCGTCGAAGTTGAAGGCACGGGGGTCGGAGTCGGAGCCGAACTGGGCGATCTTGCGGTAGTTGATGTCGCCGGTGAGCTCGGTGGAGTCCTGGTTCTTTTCGTC
>CAZPWW010000027.1:851-36649 GCA_964590885.1 uncultured Phycisphaeraceae bacterium | reverse complement strand
CGCAGCCCTTCCGAGAAGCGCGTGGCCCCGAAGGGCATGACCATGAACTCCTGGAAGTCGACGTTGTTGTCGGCGTGCTTGCCGCCGTTCAGGATGTTCATCATGGGCACGGGCAGTGTGCGTGCCGATGCACCGCCCAGGTAGCGGTAGAGCGGGAGGCGGCAGGCGAGCGCGGCTGCTTTGGCGGTGGCCATGGAGACGCCGAGGATCGCGTTGGCCCCCAGCGCGCTCTTGTTGGGCGTGCCGTCGGCCTTGATCATGGCGCGGTCGATCTTCTCCTGCTCGCGGGCATCGTGTCCGAGCAGCAGGGGGGCGATGGCCTTCTTGACGTTGGCGACGGCTTTGCTCACGCCCTTGCCGAGGTAGACCGACTTGTCGCCGTCGCGGAGTTCGCAGGCCTCGTGCTCGCCCGTGCTGGCGCCCGAGGGGACGGCGGCGCGGCCGACGGCACCGGAATCGAGGGCGACCTCGACTTCGACGGTCGGGTTGCCCCGCGAATCGAGCACCTGGCGGGCGTGAACATGGGTGATCTTGAAGGACATGGCTGGTGGGGCTCCGGATCGGGCGCGATTCCGCCCGGGCGAGGCTCGCGGCAGCCACGCCCACGCGTGAACCCGTCCGCCGGCCTCGTGCGAAGGGAATATAGAGGGGTGGGGGCCGCGGCACCGATGTTGGCCGGGGGCCGGTACACTGCGGGAGCGGGCGGCGGTGAAGATGAGGCAGGTGGTGGCGGGCTATGGGCGGACACGACCAGAACTATCACGAACGCATCGAGCGGCTCAAGCACTCGCTGGTGGCCCAGGGCCGGCGCGTGCAGCAACTCATCGAGAAGAGTTTCGACGCGGTGTTCAACCGGGACGGCGCGGCGGCCCGCGAGGCCATCGCCCTGGATGAAGACGTGGACCGCGTGGACATCGCGCTGGAGAAGACGGCGGTGCAGCTGCTGGCGGATGCCTGCGCCAGCCCGAGCGGCCTGGCGGCTGAGCAACTGCGCAGCGTGCTCACGGTTGTGAAGATCAACAACGAACTCGAGCGGATCGCGGACGTGGGTGTGGCGATCAGCGAGCAGGCGATGCTCTTGGCGACGGGTGGCGGTGCAGCGCCGGCCGGGCCGGCAGCGGGCGCGGCCCAGAGGCTTCCGGGCAACGCGCGGATGCTGGCCAACAGCGCGGTGGGGATTCTGCGGGACGCGACCACGAGCTTCGACCGGCTGGACCCGGAACTGGCGAAGGTGGTGCTCTTGAGCGAGGAGGCGGTGCGACAGTTCAAGAAGGTGCTGGTGCGCGAGGCCCAGGAGCAACTGGCTAAGGGCAAGCTGACCGTGGATGAGGTGCTGAGCCTGAGCGAGGTGGCGACGCTGTGCGAGGTGATGGCGGATCACTGCACGAACATTGCGGAGCAGGTGATGTACGTGGCGACGGGCACGATCGTGCGGCACATGCAGGGGCACTGGGAAGAGGTGCGGCTGCAGGGGTGAGGCACCGGCGAATCCGGCTAGGAAGCCTTGGACACGTGGCCGATGCTGCGGGCGAGACTACGGAGCGCGGCTGGCGACATCGAATCCGCAAGCAGCCTCGCCAACGCTGGGACTCTGCTCGGACGGGCACCGTCGGCCAGCGCGGCGCGTGCCATCCGGTTGGCCGCCGATGCCGAGAGGCGTGATCGTGCCTTGGTCGTGGCTTCCGGGTTTCCGGCAACCAAGCCCTCGGTGGAGAGGTCGAGATCGAGTTCCGGCCACGAGACCCCTTGGCCCGCGGCGATCAGTTTCCAGCGGCGACGCTTGGTCGTGGAGGCGGCCTTGAGCGTGGGGTAGTTGTCGAGGGGCACGACCACCGCGCTGCCACCCACCAAGCCGACGACGAGGTACTCCGTCTCGCCGGTGGATGCAAACCAGACCGAGTCGGTTCTAGCCGCGGCTTGAGAAGTGCTTCGTCCACGCATCGATCAGGTCCTTGCGCCTTGCCTTGAGTATCCGTGCGATCTTCCGACGTTCGTTCCGGTTGAACCCGCTGGCGTCCGCGCAGCCGAGGTCCGCCAGCCACCACTTGCCGCCCGCGTCGCCCTTCGACACGTGCACATGCATCGGCTCACGGCCCTCGTTCGACCAGAAGCGGAACTCGAACCCGTCCTGCTCAAACACTTTGGGGCAGGGATGTACAGTCGGCGCTGAGAGATTATTGGCCGAGCAACGGGAGTCTTCGCCTCACACCCTCGCGGTCGCCTCGTACGTCTCGGGCCGGCGGTCGCGATAAAACTGCCAGACGTTCCGCACTTCCTGGATCATGTCAAGGTCGAGGTCGGCGACCACCACCTCGTCTTTGTCGCGGCTGGCCTGTTTCATGATCTGGCCGCGCGGGTTGCAGAAGTAGGACTGGCCGTAAAACTCGCCGATGTTCCAGGGTGCCTCGGTGCCGACGCGGTTGATGGCGCCCACGTAGTACTGATTGGCCACGGCGTGGGCGGGCTGCTCGAGTTTCCAGAGGTACTCACTCAAACCCGCGACGGTGGCGCTGGGGTTGAAGACGATCTCGGCGCCGTTGAGGCCGAGTTCGCGTGCCCCTTCGGGGAAGTGGCGGTCGTAGCAGATGTAGACGCCGATGCGGCCGAAGCGGGTCTGGAAGACCGGGTACCCGCCGTCGCCGGGCTTGAAGTAGAACTTCTCCCAGAAGCCGGGGTGGCAGTGGGGGATGTGCTTCTTGCGGTATCTGCCCAGGTAGGCGCCGGTCTCGTCGATGACGGCGGCGGTGTTGTAGTAGACGCCCGTCATGGCGAGTTCGTAGATGGGCACGACCATGACCATGCCGTGGCGCTTGGCGAGGTCTTGCATGAGGCGGATGGTGGGCCCGTCGGGGATGGGCTCGGCGGTTTCGTACCACTTCACGTGCTGCTCGGCACAGAAGTAGGGCCCGTAGAAGATCTCCTGCAGACAGCAGACTTTGGCCCCCTGGTCCGCCGCGGCCTTGATGAGGCCCAGGTGCTTCTCGATCATGGCCGCCTTCACCTGCTTGAGGTCGGTGGTGTCGGCGAGGGGGTTGGAGCACTGGATGAGGGCGGCACGGGTGATACGCGGCATAGCGGGCCTCCGGGGCGGAGAGTCTACCGGATCGGCGCGCGGCGCATCACTTGCGGGCCCGCCACGCGGCGGCGGCGGTGGGGTTGCCGCCGGCCTCGAAGAAGGCGGCGGCCCGCTCGGCGACCTCGGCCTTGTTGCGGGCGGGGGCGAGTTTGTCGGCCAGCACCCACTCGGCTCCGGTGGTCAGCAGCGGCTCGGCCTCGGAGGGGTTGCCCTGCTTCCAGAGCACCTCGCCCAGGACGCTCATGCTCATGCCACGGATGCCGCTCCCCTCGGGGAGGAGTTTGGCGCGGATGGCGACGGCGCGGCGGAGGAGGGTCTCGGCCTCGCTCAGGCGGTTGCGGAGCAGCTCGTTGCGCCCCAGGATGGAGCACGACACCGCGACATCGGCGTGGTCGGGCCCGAGGGCACGCTCGCGGCGGTCGAGGGTGAGTTGCAGGGCGACGGCGGCCTCGTCGAGGCGGTTGGCCAGTTGCAGGCCGTAGCCCAGGTTGGTGTAGCCGATGAGGGTCTGGGGGTGGTCGGGCCCCAGGGTGCGCTCGCGGGCTTCGGCCACAACGCGGCGGTAGCGCACGGCCTCGTCGAGGTCGCCGGTGCCGAGCAGGGCGTCGCTCAAGAAACCGGCGGCGGTGAGGGTTGCGAAGGCATCGGCCCCGAGCTTGGCCGCGCTCACGGTGTAGGTGGGACGCAGGAGTTCGACGGCCTCGTTGAAGCGGCCGGCCTGGATGAGGGTGCGGCCGAGGGTGGTGCGGCGGCCGAGGTACTCGGGGTGGTCGGGCCCGTAGCGGGCCTCGTGCAGGGGCAGGTTGGCGGCGGCGAGGCGGATGGCCTCGGCAAACTCGCCGCGCACGCGGTGAACCTGCGCGAGCGCCTCGCGGGAGCGGATGGCTTCGGGGCTGGTGTCGCCGCAGACACGGAGCACGCGGGCGTGGCTGTCGGTGAGGGTGGCGGCGGCCTGATCGTGCTGGCCGGCCTCGATGAAGAGTTCGCCCAGCACGGTGCGCTGGCTGAGGGTTTCGGTGTCGTCGGGGCCCCTGACGTGGATGAGGCGCGAGCAGAGGTCGGAGAGGTGCTTGACGGCTTCGGGGAGCTTGCCCTCGTCGGCGTAGGTGCGTCCGAGGGCCTTGAGGCACATGAGGGTCTGGTCGTGGTGGGGGCCGAGCGCCCTCTCGCTGTGCTCGTAGAGCGGGGTGAGGATGGCGATGGCCTCGTCAAACTTGGAGAGGGCGCGAAGGGCCCGCGCGTGCATCACGCGGTTGGCGACGGTGTCGGGCCCGTGCTCGCCTTGCAGGCGCAAGAAGGTCGCGGCGGCTGCATCGAAGTGGGCGCGGGCCTCGGCGTTGAGCCCCAGGCCCAGGTAGGTGCGGCCGAGCGTGGCCTTGAGGCTGGCGGCCACCTCGGGCTTGTCGGCGTAGTTGGCGTCGAGGGTTGTGGAGGCGGAGTCGAGCAGGTCGGCGACCTTGATGTCGCGGCCCTTGTCGTCGGGGTCGGCCGCGCTCAGGGTGGATTCGAGAAAGCCGGTGACGGCGGTGGCCTTGGCGGCCTCGCGGCGGGCGAGGTCGCGGTCTTTTTCGGCCTGGGCCCGGGCGGCCAGCGCCTCATCGGCGCGGAGGGCTGCGGTGGCTTCGGCGCGGGTGGCGCGGAAGGCCCAGTAGGTGCTGGCGACGACTCCGGCGGCCAGGAGCGCGAAGCCGGCGGCGAGGCCTGCCACGAGGGGCTTGTTGCGGCGGGCGAACTTCACGGTCTGGTAGACGGTGCCGGGGGGGCGGGCGGCGATGGGCTCGTCGTTGAGGTAGCGCCCGATGTCGGCGGCGAGATCGGCGGCGGTCTGGTAACGGCGGGCCTTGTCCTTTTCGAGGGCCTTGGCGACAATGGTCTCGAGGTCGCCGCGCAGCGAGCGATCGAGCGTGCCCAGGCGGGCGGGCGGCACCTCGCAGATGATGCGGGTGGCCTCGTGAAGGAGTTTGCCCTGCACGGCGTGGGGCGGGCAGCCCGTGAGCAACTCGTAGAGGGTGGCACCCAGCGCGTAGACGTCGGCGCGAGTGTCGATCTCGCGCGGGTCGGCGGCGATCTGCTCGGGGCTCATGTAGCCCAGGGTGCCGACCATCTGGCCGACGTCGGTCTGCATGGTGCGGGCGGCCACGTCGGGGGCGGTGACGCGGGCCACGCCGAAGTCGAGGACTTTGACCCGCCCGGCGGAATCGACGAGGATGTTGGCGGGCTTGAGGTCGCGGTGGATCACTCCCTTGGTGTGAGCGTGCTGTACGGCGTCGCACACCTGGATGAGCAGGCGCAGGCGGTCGGGACGGGTGAGGTTGTGCACGCCGGCGTGGTCCGTGAGCGTGCGCCCCTCAACGTACTCCATGGCGAAGAAGGGGAGCCCGGCGGAGGCGCGGGTTGCCACGGCCTCGCGGGCCACGGTGTCGCCGGTGGAGGGGTCGTAGAAGCCGGCTTCGTGCACCTGGGCGATGCCGGGGTGGCGCAGCAGCCCGAGCGTCTCGGCCTCGTGAGCGAAGCGCGAGAGCATGGAGGGCGCAGCGACGCCGGCCCGCAGCACCTTGAGGGCCACCGGGCGACGCGGGCTGGACTGCTCGGCCAGGTAGACGATGCCGAAGCCGCCCTCACCGAGCACGCGCTTGAGGGCGTACGGCCCGACGCGCTCGGGTGCTCGCGCCGGGGGGGCCGGGGCCCCTGGAGGCGGGGCGGATGAGGCGGCCGATCGCGGCCAGGCGGGCGCGGCGGCCAAGGTCTCGGCGCTCACCGGCGCGGTGCCGTGTCCGCTGGAATCCTGATTCTGGGCCCCACCCACGGGAGTGTTCATGTCATGCGCCTGCCAATCCGACAGTCGGCCGGGCAAGCGTAACCCGTCCGGCAGCGGTGGGGCCGATGATGGAGCGTGCGTTGCACACTCCGGCGCGCTGCGAGCGGTGGCACGGCGGTTGCCGACACCTGTGTGAAGTTCGGCCCTCGGGCGTTTGGAATACGCTCGGGCCTGCGCTTTCGGAAAGGCACGAGCATGTCCAAGATCATCGGCATCGACCTGGGCACGACCAACTCCTGCGTGGCGATCATGGAGGGCACCACGCCCAAGGTGCTGATCAACTCGTCGGGCGCGCGAACCACGCCGAGCGTGGTGGGCTTTACCGACAAGGGCGAGCGGCTGATCGGGCAGCCCGCCAAGCACCAGCAGGTGACGAACCCGAAGAACACGGTCTACTCGGTGAAGCGGTTCATGGGCCGCCGGCGTGTGGAGGTGTCGTCGACGGGTGAGGGCGGGTATGGCAAGGCAGGGAACGAGGAGGCCAAGGTGCCCTACGCCATCACGGGCGCGGCCGACGACTTTGTGAAGGTGCGGGTGAACCAGGGCGAGTTCACGCCTCAGCAGGTGTCGGCGTTCATTCTGCAGGACCTGAAGAAGACCGCCGAGGACTATCTTGGCGAGAAGGTGGAGCGGGCGGTGATCACCGTGCCGGCGTATTTCAATGATGCGCAGCGGCAGGCCACCAAAGACGCGGGCGAGATCGCCGGCCTGAAGGTGGAGCGGATCATCAACGAGCCGACCGCGGCCGCGCTGGCGTACGGGCTGGACAAGAAGACCAACCAGAAGATCGCGGTCTTTGACCTGGGTGGCGGCACGTTTGACGTGTCGATCCTGGACATCGGCGACGGCGTGTTCGAGGTGCTCAGCACCAACGGCGACACGCACCTGGGGGGCGACGACTGGGACACGCGGGTGATGGACTTCCTGGCGGAGGAGTTCCGCAAGAAGGAGGGGATCGACATCCGCAAAGACCCGATGGCGCTGCAGCGGCTGAAGGAAGCGGCGGAGAAGGCCAAGGTTGAACTGTCGACCATGAACGAGACGACGGTGAACCTGCCCTTCATCACGGCCGATCAGAGCGGCCCCAAGCACCTGCAGGTGTCGCTCACGCGGGCCAAGTTTGAGAGTTTGTGCCACGACCTGTTCGAGCGGCTCAAGGCCCCGTGCCTGGCCGCGCTCAAGGACGCCAAGCTCGATGCCGCCAAACTCGAGGAAGTGGTGCTGGTGGGCGGCTCCACGCGCATGCCGCGGGCCCAGCAGATCGCCAAGGAGATCTTCGGGAAGGAGCCCAACAAGTCGGTGAATCCTGACGAGGTGGTGGCGATCGGCGCGGCGATCCAGGGCGGTGTGCTGAAGGGCGATGTGAAGAACATCCTGCTGCTCGACGTGACCCCGCTCTCCCTGGGCGTGGAGACGCTGGGAGGCGTGATGACCAAACTGATCGAGCGGAACACCACGATTCCCACCAAGAAGACGGAGACGTTCTCGACGGCCGCGGACAGCCAGCCTTCGGTGACCATTCATGTGCTGCAGGGCGAGCGCGAGTTCGCCAAGGACAACCGCACGCTGGGCAACTTCGACCTCTCGGGGATCGCGCCGGCCCCGCGGGGCGTGCCGCAGATCGAGGTGGAGTTCAACATCGACGCCAACGGCATCCTCATGGTGACGGCCACCGACAAGGGGACCGGCAAGAAGGCCGACATCAAGATCACCAACTCGGGCGGGCTGCCCAAGGAAGACATCGAGCGCATGAAGCGCGATGCAGAGGCCCACGCCGCCGAGGACAAGAAGCGCCGCGAGGTGATCGACCTCAAGAACCGGGCCGACGCGGTGGTGCTGGCCACGCGCAAGGCTCTGGAAGAGCACGGCGGAAAGGTGGCCCCCGAGGTGCGCGGTCAGATCGAGTCGGCCCTGTCCAGCCTGGAGTCGGCGATCAAGGGGGACGACAAGGAGGCGATCGAGCGTTCGCTCAAGGAACTCGACAAGGTGAGCATGGAACTGGGCAAGGCGGTGTACGAGGCCCAGAAGGGGGCGACCCCGCCGGCGGGCACCGCCGGGGGCGCGACGGCCGGCACCGAAGGCGCCGCGGGCGACGTGATCGACACCGAGGCGACGGTGCGCGACGAGAAGAAAAGCTGATGCGGTCGGGCGGCCGGGTTACAGCAGCCCGAGGCGCTTGAGGTCGGCGATGGGCTCGTCGAAACTGCAACTGCCGAAGCAGTGGGCGAAGTCCTCTCGGGCTTCGGCGATGCGCTCGGTGCTGATGCGCAGGCCGCGCCAGGTGACACCCTCGTCGTCGAAGAGGAAACTCTTGCCGTCGGTTTCGCCCAGCAGGTGCAATACGGTGGGGCGGTCAACGTCCATCTCGTGCAGCACGCAGGCGGCGAGGAAGACGTTGAGGAAGCCGTGCATGGTGGCGGTCGAGCAGTCGGGCTCGTAGGTGAGCGGCTGCAGACTGCGGAGGGGGTGGTGCAGGCCGGCGGTGCACTTGACGGGCACCTTGGCCGCGGCCATAGGCATGAGGAAGTCGGCGATCTGCTCCGCGGTGGGTATCAGGTCTTGGGTGAGGCCGCCCGTGCGAAGTTTGGCACCGGCCCCGGTGCCCGTGAGGGCATCGGCGAAGGGGCGCATGTCGGCCGCGGGGGGGATCTCGAACCAGGGGAAGATGTCTTCGGGCAGGTGCTCGAGGGCGTAGTCGATGGCATCGGGGGTGACGACCTTGATCTCGACAGTATCGACGAGGGCGGAGTACTGGTGGTCTTTGTAGTGGTCGTGGTTGAAGGCCTCGATGGTCTTGAGGGTCTCGGGTAGCGACGCATCAATGAGCACAGAGAGCGCCCAAGGGGGGGTGTGGGTCGCGGGGTGGCCGTTCCCGGCTGGGGGCGCGCCGGAGGCGAGTTTCAGGGGCTTCACGACGACGCTGGTGGCTCCGCCCCGTCCCAGGCGGGGCTTGCGGCCTGCGGCGACGCCGGTTGCGCCGGCTCCGGCGGCGAGCGAGGGCAGGTATGGGCTGGCGACACCGGCAAACTCGCCCAGTCGGGTGGCGGGGCAGATGAAGCGCGCGATGCCGAAGGCGTAGGGCGACTGGCGGTGCTTGGCGAACCTCTCGACGGCCGTGGCCATGTCGAGTTTGGCGGGTGGAAACAGGCCCGCGTAGTCGACCAGACCGTGCAGAAACGCCCGCATCGATGCTCGGATCATGCCCAAGCGTAGTACGCGGCGGGCAGTAAGTGGCAAAGTGGCAAGTGGCGGAGCGGTCGGATCGCACGCGCGTGCCCACGCACGCCGTTCACTTCGCCGAGGCCGGCATCGCGGGCGGGGCGGGTGGCGGCGGTGTCCACCCCCATGCGGGCTCGCCGGCATACTTGGCGATCCACACCTGCGAACTGGGGCGCTGCTCGCGCTCGAGTTTCCTGCCGCGCTGGCTGGTGAAGATGACGAGCGAGCCGTCGGCGCTGAAGGCGGGCAACCCGTCGAAGCCGCTGGCGTGGGTGATGCGCGCCTTGTGCAGGGCCTCGCGCCGCGCCGGCCAGGCGGCCTGCGCGCCCGTCTCAGCCATGACCTCGGCGGAGGGCAGTTCGAGTGCGAAGACCTCGTAATTCTGATGGCCGAGTTCACTGGCCGCGTACATGACGTAGCGGCCCGACGGGTGGAAGTAGGGGGCCCAGTTCACCTGCTGGTTGTCGGTGAGCGCCACCTCGCGCCGCAGGCCGGTGATGCGGGCCGGGTCGGCGGTGTCGTCGAAGGCGAGCGTGGCGTAGTACAACTGCAGGTTGCTGTCGCCGCGGCGGTCGGAGCGGTAGACGATTGCGCGGCCGTCAGGCGAGAAGAAGGGCCCGCCGTTGTAGCCCTTCTCACCCACGAGGAGCGCGTCGGTGCCGGTCGTGGTGTCGTGGACCCAGATGTTGGGGTTTTTTGTGGCGGGGTCTACGTGGGTGAAGAGGATGTGGCGAGCGTCGGGGCTCCACGAGCACTCTGCGGTGTATCCACCGCTCGCGTTGGCGGTGTTCACGAGCGGCCGGAGCGTGGCGTCGCCGTCGGCGGGTGCAATGAGGCGCGAGACGATGTGCATCTCATCCGGAAACTGCCAGGAGTAGCGGTTGCGATCCTTGCTGTAGCCGGGCGTGTCGGTGGCCTTGGGCGGCACCAGCGTGCTGCCGAACAGGACGCGGCCGGGCTCTTTGGGGTGAAACCACCCGCAGGTGTTGCTGGAGCCGGGGGGGCTGAGGAGCACGGGTGTGTGGATGCCGGTGATGGCCCCAGCCGCGTCGTGGGTGAGTTCGGCGGCGTACATGCCGTAGTTCGCGTCGGGCGGCTGGCCTTCGGGCGGCACGGGGATGGCCTGAAAGATGACCCAGCGGGGCGGGGTCTGGTGGTCAAAGTAGTTCTCGCCGGCCTTCAGAAACTTCTCGGGGAAGGTGAGTTGCACGTGTCCGGTCAGGAGCGGTGCTTCGAGCGACTTCCAATCGAGCGGGGCGGCGGGCACCGGCGCAGCGGCGGGTTGCATGGCGGTGGCGGCGAGCAGCGTGAGCGCGGCGGGAGAGAGGCTGAGGAGCATGGGGGAGTTTACGCGGGGCGGGGTGGGCGTGGCCCGGTTGGGGGGATGCCGCTCGGCGGCACTCATACGCTTTGTGCATGCCCGCACTCTCGCTCGAACCCCGCCGCGCCGCACTGGCCCAGAGGCTGCGAACCCTGGGCCAGGGGCACGTGTTGAACTTTGTCGATGGGCTGGGCGCAGCCGAGGCCCAAACCCTGTGGTCGCATGTCGAGTCGCTCGATCTGGACGGCCTGCCGGGGCTGATCGACAACTACGTGAAGCGCAAGCCGGCGGCGCAGGTCGATGGCGCGATCGAACCGGTGGCGTGCTACGGCCTGCGCGGCGACTGGGACCGGGCCGGGTACGCAGCGAAGGGTGTGGAACTCATCCGGGCCGGCAAGGTCGCGGCCTTCACCGTGGCGGGCGGGCAGGGTTCGCGGCTGGGCTACGACGGCCCCAAGGGGTGCTACCCGGGCGGAGCCGTGAGCGGCAGGCCGCTCTTTGCCTGCCTGGCCGACTGGGTGCTGGCGGCCCAGCGACGATGGTGCGCCCCGGGGAGCGTGATTCCGTGGTACATCATGACGAGCCCTGCGAATCACGCCGCCACGGTGGCGTTCTTCGAGCGGCACGCGTGTTTCGGTCTGGCGCGGGATCAGATCATGTTCTTTCCGCAGGGCGTGGCTCCGGCCTTTGACCTGGCGACGGGACGGCTGCTGATGGCGAGCCGGCACGAACTCTCGCTGGCGCCCGACGGGCACGGCGGCTCGCTGAAGGCTCTGGTGGCGTCGGGGGCGCTTGCCGACATGCGGCGGCGCGGCGTGGAGCACATCAGTTACACGCAGATCGACAACCCGCTGGTGCGGGTGATCGACCCGGTGTTTCTGGGGCTGCACGCGTGTGCGCCCGATTCGTCGCGAGAGATGTCGACCAAGATCGTGGCCAAGAGCCACGCGGCGGAGAAGGTGGGCCTGCTGTGCAGCGTGGGCGGGCGCACGGCCGTGATCGAGTACTCCGACCTGCCCGCCGCGCTGGCCACGGCCACGAACCCGGACGGCACGCTGCGCTATCACGCGGGCAACATCGCCGTGCACGTGATCGGCGTGGAGTTCATCGAGCGGCTCTTTGCCCCCGGCAGCACGACGAGGATGCCGTGGCACCGGGCCGACAAGAAGATCGCCTGCGTCGACCCTGACACGGGCGCCGCGATCGAGCCGGCGCAGCCCAACGCCGTGAAGTTGGAGATGTTCGTGTTCGATGCGCTGCCGCTGTGTGCCTCGTCGCTGGTGATGGAGACGGATCGGGTCGAGGAGTTTGCGCCGATCAAGAACGCGACGGGCGCGGACTCGCCTGAGACGTGCCGGGTCCTGCAAACGCAGCGGGCGGCCCGGTGGCTGGGCGCGGCCGGGCACGCTGTGCCGACCGGGCCAGACGGCATGCCCGACTGCACGCTGGAATTGAGCCCGCTCGTGGCGATGAGCGCAGCCGACCTGCGCGGCAAGCGACTGGCCGCGCCGATCGTGCGGAGCGGCCGCGTGGACATCCAGACCGCCTGAGTGCACCCGCCCTCCTCCAGCCCGGTGCCTCGCCCGGCCGACCCGAGCGCCCTGCCTTCGGCGCTGGCGCGGCAAGCGCGGTTCGTGCGGCTGGGCGGCACTATCCCGGCCCTTCTGGCGCACCCGGATTGGGCCACGCCCCGCCCGACGGTGGTCTGGCTGCACGGCCGTACCGTACACAAGGAACTGGACAACGGACGCTACCTGCGCTGGCTGCGTGCGGGAATGGCGACGTGCGCCGTCGATCTACCCGGCCACGGCGAGCGGCTGGACCCGGCGATGCATCTGCCGGTCCACACGCCCGACCTTGTGGCCCGGGGCGTGAGCGAGGTGGACGCGATTCTGGCGGCGCTGGCCGCACCCACGTTTGCCGGTGCGTTTGACGCCGGGCGCATGGCGCTGGGCGGCATGTCTGCGGGCGGCATGATCACGCTGCGGCGGCTGTGCGATGCTCATCCCTTTCGTTGCGCGGTGGTGGAGGGCACAGCGGGCGACCTGGAGATGCTCTACAGCGGCGCAGCCCGGCCCGTGTCGCAGCGCGGCCCGCGCCTGCACGCGCCCGAGCGGATCGCGCCGATCGACCCGATGCCGCGGCTGGGGTCGTGGCGGCCGATCCCGCTGCACGCGATGCACTCGGAGAGCGACGAACTGGTGCCGGTGGCGTGCATCCGGTCGTTCGTCGGCGCGCTGGGGGCCCGCTATGCTGCGGCCGGAGCCGGGCACGTGCCTGTGGAGCTGCGGACGTGGCCGCGCACGGGGGCACCGCTCGAGCACAACGGTTTCGGCGTGGTGGCGGCCCAGGCCAAGACGCTGCAAGGCGAGTTTCTGGCCCGGCACCTGTGATCGATCGCGAGGGATGTATGCCAGACAGCGAGGCGGCCTCACTCATCAAGCACGATCCGACGCTCGACCCCGGGCTGCGCTCGTGGGTGGAGTCGGCGAACGACCCGGCGAGCGACTTCCCGCTGCAGAACCTGCCGCTGGGCATGATGCTGCGTGGCGACGGGCCCGGCGCGGATCGGCCCGTGGTGTGCGCGGCGATCGGCGACAGCGTGCTGGATATCGACCTGCTGTTCCACAGCGAGGCCATCGCGGGCGACGACGAGGCGGAAGAGCGACTGCTCGACACCGTGCACGAGGCCCTGCACGCTCCCGTGCTGACGCCGCTGGCCCGGCTGCCCGCACCCGCGCTCGCGCTCCTGCGCCGCAAGGTGCAGGGGTATCTCGCGTGGACGGCCGATGCGGGCGGCCAGTCGGCGCGGCGGGTGCGGCAGAAGGCGGTGATTCCGGCGGCTCGGGTGCGGCTGCTCGCCCCCTGCGCCGTGCACAACTACACCGACTTTTACGCCTCCGTCCACCACGCGACCAACGTCGGGTCGATGTTCCGCCCCGACAACCCGCTGCTGCCGAACTACAAGCACGTGCCCATCGGGTACCACGGCCGCGCCTCGTCGATCGTGGTGAGCGGCACGCCGGTGCGCCGCCCGTGGGGGCAGACGATGCCGGAGGGGGCCGCGCAACCCGTGTTCGGGCCGTGCAAGCGCCTTGACTACGAACTCGAAGTGGGCTGCTACATCGGACGCGGAAATGCCCTGGGCGAGCCGCTGCCGATCGCGCAGGCCGAGGAGCACATCTTCGGGCTGTGCCTGCTGAATGACTGGTCGGCCCGCGATGTGCAGGCGTGGGAGTATCAGCCGCTGGGGCCGTTCCTGGCCAAGAACTTCGCCTCGACGGTGTCGCCGTGGGTGGTGTCGCGGGCGGCCCTTGCGCCGTTCCGCGTGTCCGGCCCGGCACGCTCGCGCGAGGATCCCGCGCCGCTGCCCTATTTGACACCGCCGGACCCGCGCGGCGGCTTCGACGTAGTGCTCGAGGTGCTGCTGAGCAGCGCGAAGATGCGAGAAGCGGGACATGCGCCGCTGCGTGCCTCCACCGGCAACCTGCGCGACATGTACTGGACGTTCGCCCAGATGATCGCGCATCACGCAAGCAACGGCTGCAATCTGAAACCGACGGACCTGCTGGGCAGCGGCACGGTGTCGGGCCCCGGGGCCGACAGCCGCGGGTGTCTGCTCGAGCGCACGTGGGCGGGGATCGGGCCGGACAAGAAGCCGCTGCCGCGCGTGCCGCTGGAACTGCCGACGGGCGAGAAGCGGCTGTTCCTTGAAGACGGTGACGAGGTGATCTTCCGCGGCTGGTGTCAGCGTGAGGGGTTCCGGCGGATCGGCTTCGGCGAGTGCCGGGGCACGATCGAGCCGGCCCACGGGCCGGGTTGAGCCCCGGGCGCTACTAGGCGATCCGCTGGAGAGCGTCTCGCTCAGCGCGGTCGAGGATGGGACCGGCATCGCGCAGCCATCTGGCCGCATCGAGGCGATAGCCCGCGGTGGGCTTGAGTTCGGGCAGGCGCGCGGCAAAGTGGCGATTGAATCGCAGCATCTGCAACTCGCGCACGTACTTGGCGGTCATCGAGGCAAGGGCCACGGGCAGGCAGGCCGACTCGGCCTCGGGGCGGAAGTGCACACCCATCTCGCGGGGAGCGCCGGCGGTATCGCTGCCGCGCAGCAGATAGCGGGATCGCTCCGCGGTTTCTTCGAGCACCTCCACCACGCTGCCCGGCACCCAGCGGGCCAGGCTCTCGGTGTAGTCTGTGCGCCCGCCCTGGCGGTCGCACACCACGCGGAGGGCCGCCCCGTCTTCGCTGGCGTCGGAGCGAGGGGCCGCTCCCCAGCGCTCCCAGGCCATGCGCAGGTGCTCGCGCAGAGCCACGCCGGTGGTCGCGGCCTTCGTGCCCCAGCGGCGCACGAGTTCGTTGAACTCCGGCTCGTGCACCACTCGGCAACCCAGACTCAGCACGCGTACACCGGCCGCGCCAAGGCCGGCGGCCAGGCGGTTGGCATCGATTGCAATGGCCTCTCGCGAGGTGGCGAGCGGCAAGGGGATGGAGTCTCCGTCGTGCCAAGAGGGGAGGCGGGCACGTGCGTCGGCCGCCGGGCGGGTGGCGAGGGCGGCGAGGAGCTCATCATCGGTGCTGGCGGCCGCGCCGGTGGACGCGAGCATGGTGAGCACGCCGCGCTCCAGGTGGGTGAGCGGGTGGCGGCGTGTGCCGCTGTTGGCGAGTTTGAGTTTCTTGGAGTCTTCGACGGCCACGCGCCGTCGTGCGTCGGTGGCCTTGCGGCAGACGCAGGCGACGAGCAGGCTCCAGAGGTCGGGCGCGGGGTCGCCGGGGTGCCAGTCGGCCACTTCCATGGCGGCCATGCCCACGCACAGGGGTCCCAGCAGCGGCCCGTATCCCGCCTCGTCGATGCCCACGATGATGAGCGGCACGCGGGCAGGATACCCCGTGCGTCGCGGCGGCACGCGGCCCTTATACTGGGATGGCCGGGCATGCAGCGGTGCAGTCCGTGGCCGGGAGCCGCGCAGCGTGAGCGAGTCCACACTCATCGGGTCTCCGTACACGCTGGAGGTTGTTGCGGGCCCACCGCTCACGCCCATCACCCTTTCGCCGACACGGGCGATGACAATCGGGCGGCTGCCCGAGTGCGATATTCAGTTGCCGGAGTCAGAGCGGACGATCTCGCGCAAGCACTGCCGGCTGGAGCCGCGTGCGGGCGGAGAGTGGGTGATCCTCGATCTGGAGTCCCGGCACGGCACGTTTGTGAATGACGTGCAACTGGCCGCGCTGGTGCCGACGCCGATCCGGCCGGGGGACCAACTGCGGCTGGGTCCGTGGGCGTTGCGTTTCTCCGGGCCGGGAGAGCGATCGCTGAACTCGACCTTTACGACCGACGACCGGCACGTGCAGGACGCTGGGCAGATCGAGGCGGTGCCGCGCCTGCGACAATCGGCGATCGATCGGCGGCGTCTGGAACTGCTGATCAAGGCGGCCAAGGACATCCAGGCGGCGGCGACGGAACTTGCGCTGGCGGAGTGCATCGTGGATGCGTTGATCGAGGGGACGGGGTACCCGCGGGCGGCGGTGATCCGGCCGACGGCGGGCGGCCACGAGCGGATCGACATCGTGGCGAGCAAGATGGCCCCGACGTCGACGGCGAGTTTCCACTTCAGCCGCTCGCTGGTGTCGGCGGCGTGCTCGGGCCAGATGGTGCAGTTGCGCAAGGACGACGGGCCGGTGGCCCCCATGAGCATCCTTTCGGTGGGCACCGTGACGGCGCTGGCCATGCCCATCCTGCTCGACAGCAAGGCGGAACTGTGCATCTACCTGGATTCGCGGCGCGACGAGCCGCCCACGCAGGAGGATGCCGCGGCGTTTTGCCAGGCGATCACGGAGATGTGCAGCCTGTCGCTGTCGAGCCTGCAGCGGCGTGCCGCGGAGGCCGACCGGCAGAGGCTCACGGAGCAACTGAACGCGGCCACGGAGATTCAGCGGCAGATATTGCCGGCGGTGAAGGGGGACCTGGGGGGGGTGGAGTACTGCATGGACCTCCGGCCCGGCAAGTATGTCGCCGGCGACCTGTTTGACATCGTGCGGCTGGACGAGCACCGCGTGGCTTTCTTTCTGGGCGACGTGGCGGGCAAGGGGCTGCCGGCCGCGATTCTGGCGGCCACGACGCAGAGTTTCTTGAACGCGGCGCTGCGCTACTGCGACGATCCGGCCGATGCGGCGACCGCCGTGAATGCGCACCTGGTGCCGCGCTGCCCGGGGAACAAGTTTGTGTCTTTGTGGCTCGGGGTGCTGGACACCCGCGCGGGCACGCTGCGATATGTGGATGCGGGGCACGGCCATTGGTTTGTGCGGCCGCCGGGAGGCACGCCGCAGCAAGTGATCGTGAAGGAAGCGGCGGGGGTGCCGCTGCGCGTGATGGAGGATCATGTCTACACGAGCGCGAGCATGACGCTGGCGCCGGGCACGCGGATCGTGCTCTACTCCGACGGGGTGGTGGAGCAACGCGACCCGGCCGAACTGGAGGAGTTCGGGCTCGACCGCCTGGTGGCGACCGTGAGTCCGGCCACGGACGCGGACACGGAGGTGCAGATGATCGTGCAGGCGGTGTACCGGTTCGCCGGCACCGACGCCCTTGCGGACGACCTCACGGTGGGGTCGATCGTCTACACGGGACCCAGCCCCGCGCTCAAGACGCTGGGCTAGAGCGGGCCGAGTCGGCACGGGGCGCGTCGCGGCGTGCCGACGACTCGCCGGTGAGAAGCCAGTGGCCGTCGATCTCGTAGGCCCGGCAGACCTGAATGAGGAACGATGCCGAGGGCCACTGCCCTGCGAGGTAGCGGCGGATAGTCTCGCGGTGGTGGCCGGTCTCGGCCGCCACCTGAGGCAGGGTGTGGTCGCCCAGCACCTGCCGCAACCGCCGATTCAAGCCGCGCCGGGATGCCGAGCCGTCGGGCTTCATGCGGTCTCTGCCGGAGAGAGCGTCTGTTGAGGGCCTGGGGTTCATCCGTAGCGGCGGAGCCATTCCATGATCTTGGTGAGGTAGTCGTCGGAGTCGGGATCAGGCGGGGGCGGTGGAGGCGGCGAAGGTGGCGGATCGTCGGCCGCGGCCGCGATGACGGCCGCTTCAGCCGCGGGCTGCCCGGGCGCAACCCCGAAGGCACCCGAAGCACAAGCGCAGGCGGCCAGGCTGGCAAGCAACAAGCGGGCGAAGGGGGCCGCTGTGTGCGGCCCCTCTCGCCACGCGGGCTCCTGAGACAATGGGATACCATGACCCAATGGGCGACCCATGGGCGAACCTCCCGGGAGTTCCACACAATCAACCCGCCGGCGGGCAGCAGCCCCACCCGGTCGCGGGCACACCAGATCAGTCGACGCCGAAAGCCGCGTGTGACACGAAGCGCGAGAATCCGGCGCAGATTTCCGAGAATCCCGGTGCCGCGCAGGTGGATGGCGAGGCGGTTCTCCTGCGCCTGAGGGCGGGAGACCGGGCGGCGGCGGCCGATTTCATCCTGCGGTATGGGCCGCTCATCCGCAGGCGTGTGCGGGGACGGCTCTCTCCGGCAGCCCGGAGGGTGTACGACTCGCAGGAGATCCTGTCGACGGTGGCACGGCGGTTCGATGCCTTCGTCGCGGGGCACCGGCTCGAGGCGTCGGACGAGGCGGCAGTGGTCAGCCTGGTGCTGCGAATGGCCGAGACCGCGGTGCTCGACAAGGTGAAGGTGATGCAGCGCATCCGGAGGCTCGAGTCCGAGGACAGGCCCTTCGTGCAGTCGCTCCAGCGGCGCATGGAGCGGGCCGACGAGCAGGCAACCGATGGAGCGACGGTCGAACTTGCGCGGGTGTTCGAGTTGGCGAGCAGCGCCGCCGACCGCGAACTGCTGGCCCTGCGCCTGCACGGCTTGTCGCACGACGCCATCGCGTGGATGCTGGGCGAGACAACCGCCGCGGTTCGGCAGCGGTGGCACCGGCTGCGCGATGAACTGCGGACGCAGTGGGAACAGGGGGCCACGCCGTGATCCTGTCGGAGGCGGCGGCGCTGGCCGAGTTGGAACGGGCGTATGACCACGACCCGGTGGATGTCGACTTTGCGCGGTTTCTGAAGCGCCACCCTCCTGCGGGCGACGACGAACTCGCCGCGCTGATCGACGCGGACGGACGCCTGCGCATCGCGCTTCAACGCGGTGTGGAGGTGCAGCGCTACCTGGAGGCCGCGCCCGATCTGCCCAACCGGCCGGTGGCGCTGGACGCGGCGATCGATCTGACGCTGCGGTCGCTGGAGCACGACGGGATCGATCCCGGCGACGCGGTGCGCACGCTGGAGGACAACTACCCCGACTTGGTGGACGCGATCCGCACGGCCACACTGCTGGACGAGGCGATCTACACCACCGGCACGCTCACGCCGCCGCGTGCGCACCTGCGGCTGCCGTACGACCTGGGCCCGGCCCTGGGAGACGGCCGCCCGCGCTACGAACTGCGGGAGCGGCTCGGCACGGGTGGCGAGGGCAGCACGTACCTGGCCGCGGACCGGCAACTCTCCACCTCCGACAAGCCCGCCTGGGTCGTTGTGAAGGTGCTGCACCACCGGCGCGACAGCGAGCATCACCCGGCAGCCCGCTGGACCGAGGCCGTGCGGGCCCGGCGCGTGCTGCACCCAAACGTGGTGAGAGCGCTCGATTGCGGCGAGTCGGACGACGGCAGCGACTACCTGGTGTTCGAGCACGTGCCGGGCGAAACGCTGGGCGCGCTGCACGCCCGCGCCCCCTTGAGCGTGCGCTCCGCGGCGGCCCTGATCGCCGGTGCGGCCCGGGGGGTGCACGCCGCTCACGCCGCGGGCGTGGTGCACCGCGATCTCAAGCCGGACAACATTCTGGTTGCTCAGGGGGGCACACCGAAGGTGGCCGACTTCGGGGCGGCAACCGTGCTCAGCGACGATGCCGACCTTGTTGACCCCGGTGATGAACTTGTGCGGGGCAACCTCGCGTTTGCCGCGCCCGAGAGGGTGCGATTGGACGCGGACGCCGATCGGCCCGCCGCAGACACCTACTCGCTCGCGGCGATGCTGCTGTGGCTCCTGACAGACGTGCTGCCGATGGGGGGCACGGCCGGGGCGATTCTGACCGAGGCGCACAGCGGGACCGATGCGGGGGCACGCTGGCGACGCGCGATGCATCGGCTGGACCCCGACCTCGCTGCGATCGTGGGGAGATCGCTGGCCCGTGACCCGGCGGCGCGGCACCCGTCGTGCGACGCCCTGGCATCAGACCTGGATCGGTTTCTCCGCGACGAGCCCCTGCCCTGGGCGAAGCCCACGCTGGCCCGGAGAGCCCGTCTGCTGGTACGGCGCCAGCCTGTGGCGTGCTGCGCCGTGCTCGCGGCGGCGGGCCTGGTGCTCACGCTCAGCGGCGCGGGCGGCTACGCGCTTGCCCAGTCCGGCACCAGCAGGGCGCTGGCGGAGGCCAAGGCCCGTGCTGCCAATGTGTCGGCCACCAACAACCATGACCGTGTCCAGGCGGCCAAGGCGGCGGCCGAGGCCGTGCTGGTGGCCATACGCAGTCAGAAGCGCAACACGGCCGACTGGTACCCGCTCATGGCGGTGCTCGAGTCCCTGTGGGGGCCCACCATCTTCGACCCCGCCCAGTTTGACGGGTGGAGCGACCGCATCAGCATCACCTGCGGGTTGATCGAGTCGGCCCGGGCCCGGGGCGCGGCACACGAACCCGATGTCCTGATGTGGGAGGTGGGCCTGGGCTACTGGCTGCTGCGTGCGGGGCGCGCGGATGAGGCCTATGCGCTCCTGGCGGACAACGCGGCGGCGTGGCCCCCGGCCTTCGCCGGCGGGGCCTGGCTGAGCATGGTGGAGTGCCTGCGCGACGCGGCCCGCGTTCGGATGCTGGAAGCGCAGGAACTGACCGGCGGCCCGCCGTCTGATGAACTGGCGGCCCTGCGCGCCGGGCTGAAGCGGCGTATAGCACCTCTGGCGAAGATGCCGTACGGATACAGCCTGTACGCGGAGGTGTACCGCGCGGCCATGGGTCAGCCGCCGGATCAGGCGCGCCCGACGGCGGCGCCCGCACAAACGGTGCGCGAGGCGGCGGCGAGCGCGAGACCGCCGGTTACCCCGCCTTGAGATCGGCCAGGGCCTTGGCCTCGCGGTCGCGCGAGATGCCCGCGCGGATCTTGGTGGGGTCGGCCATCTGCGGAGGCTCTTTGCCCTCCTTCTTGGCTTGCTCCGTCAACTCGGCCGTTACGCGCTTGCGCCGTTCCAGCTCGCCGGGCCACCATGCGAGGATGTCCTTGACGGTGGTCTCGACCGGACGGAAGGTGAGCCCCGCGGCGACGGCCTTGTCGCAGCGCGTGGTGCTCATGCCGGCCATCTCGGCCTCGCTGGGGGGCACCCAGACGGGCATGTCGCCCCAGGGCCCGACCTGGGCCTTCTGGAGAAACTCCCACGAGCCCCACACAAAGGTGGCGTCGGAGCCGGAGATTTTTTTGCAGGCGTCCACGAGTCGCCCGATGGTGATGCCGGGCACGGGGCCGGCCGCGTTGAAGGTGCCGCCGGTGCCCGCCTCGGCGAGGCGGATGCACCACTCGCCCAGGTCGCGGCAGTCGATGTACTGCACGGGGTCGCTGGGCGTGCCGGGGCAGAGCACCTCGCCCCCCTGCGACACCCGGACGGGCCAATAGGTGAAGCGGTCGGTGTCGTCGCCGGGGCCGACGATGAGGCCCGGGCGCACGATGCACGCGCGCTCGCCGTACACCTCTTTCACCACGTTCTCGCACAGCACCTTGAGCGCGCCGTAGTAACGGCCGCCCTCCATATTCTCGCTGGTCGGATCGGGCATGGTGGCCAGTTCGGCCGCCTCGTCGCTGCCGACGGGCATGCCCTCTTTGTACACGCTGATCGTCGAGACAAAGATGTACTGCATCGTGCGTTTGGCGAGCAGTTCGGCGCTGGCCCGGACCACGCGCGGGTAATAGCCGCTGGTGTCGATCACCACGTCCCAGGTTCGGTCGCCCTCCAGGGCCTTCAGGCCGTCGTCCTTCTTGGGGTCGCGGTCGCCCACGAGGCGCTCCACGTCGTCGCCCACCGAGCCCTTGCGTTTCTCGGTGCGGCCGCGGTTGAAGACGGTGACCTTGTGCCCGCGGCTGCGGGCGTAACTCACCATCTGCGGCCCGGTGAGGCTTGTGCCGCCGAGAATCAGGATGTTGAGCGGCTTGCCAGGAGCCGCCGCGCCCCGGTCTTCGGCGCGACCCACCGCGCTCAGGCCGAGCACCACAGCGCACGCGGCCGCCGCGATCACACCCACCACACCGCGACGAGTCAGGACCATGCGCAACCTCCAGAGAAAACCCGGAACCGCGGGGCGCACGCGCACCCTGGGGTCGGCAGCGATACCGTCTGCGGTCCGGCGCGGTTGCAGCCCCGCCGCCGAGTCGCCGGGTGCACCGTGTCCCAATCCACAGCCCCGCTCAACCAGACCGTGCCCCGCCTGCCCCCTCGCCCGCGGCGGGGGCACAAAGGTACCTTCGGCACCGTGCTGGTGGTGGGGGGGTGCTGCGCCGGGGCCACACGCATGATCGGGGCCCCCGCGCTCGCCGCGCTGGGCGCGCTGCGGGCCGGGTGCGGGCTCTGCCGGGTTGCGGCCCCGGCTCCGATCATCGGGCACATTCTGCGACTGGTACCGTCCGCCACAGGAATTGCGCTCCCCTGCACGGTGCACGGGACTGTGCACAGCGCGGCGGCGGTGCGGGCGGTGCGGGCCTCGCTCGAGGACGTTGATTGCCTTGTGGTCGGCCCGGGCCTGGGCACCGGGCCACCGGCGCGTGCGTTGGTGGCGGGCGTGCTGCGTGCAGCGGCGGCCCGCGGCCTTCCCGTGGTCGTCGATGCCGATGCGCTCAACGCGGTCGCCGCGCTACGGCTCGACCTCCGGCCGTTGGCCCGGCGCACGGCCATCGTGCTGACGCCGCACCCCGGGGAGTGGCGGCGTCTGGCAGCGGCTCGTGGCGCTCGCGGCGACCCCGTGCGGGCGAGCGCTCGTCCGACGGCGGCCCGGGCGCTGGCACGGGCCACCGGGGCCACGGTCGTGCTCAAAGGAGCGGGCACCATCGTGTGCGATGAACGCACCATCTGGCGCAACCGCACGGGCAACGCTGCGCTCGCCACCGGCGGTACCGGCGACGTGCTGGCAGGCATCATCGGCGGGCTCATTGCCCAGCGTCCGCACGCCACCGTGCTCGCCGCGCGAGCCGCGGTGCACGCCCACGGACGCGCGGCGGACCTGTGGAGCGCCAGCACCGGGGCTCGCGGCGGTTTGCTGGCGGCGGACCTGCTGGCGCACCTGCCCCGGGCGGTGGGAGAACTGCGCGCGGGCTAGCGCGGCTTGGCGCGCTCGCCGCGCGGCTTGTCGCGCTCCTGATCGAGCATCTCACCCAGGCGTTTGTCGATGAGGCGGTCTTTCTTGGCCCCGGTCTCGCCCAGTTCGGCCCGCATGCGGCCGAGGCGCTTTTCCAAGTGCTCGATCTGCGCCGCCTGCGAGCGGGTGCGGAGGTCAAACTGCTTGCTCAGGAGATCGCGCATGGTGGCCCGCTCGGCCGCGAGCCGGCCCGCATCACCGCGGGCGCGGGCCTCGAACAGAGTCTTCATCTGGCGCATCACGGCCAGAGCGTTCTCGGCTTCATCGAGCCGGAGGGCGAACTGGGCCGGGTCGGCTGTCCGCAGTTCGTCGATGCCGCGCAGGCGGCCGGAGATGGCGTGAAAGGCCCGCTCGGCGGCGGCGGGGCTCTGGCGGTGCATCTCATCGAAGGCCGCCAGGAGCCCGGGGCGTGCGTCCGCGATGACGGCCTTGATGCGCTCGCGCTCCTCGGCGGTCATCGGCCCGGGGCTGCGCTCGCCGGGCCCGCCCGTGAAGGGGTCTGCGGCCATGACATCATCGGGGCCGCCGGCCGGCACGTTGCTGGGCACCGGCCTACGGCTCCGCAGCGGTTCGCCGGCGGCATCGGGCCCGGTACCCGTCTCCTTTGCGCCGCCCTTTGCCGAGGGTGCCGGGCGCACACCCTCAAGCGCGCCACGCCCCATCTGCACATCAAGCAGACGCCGCACCTCGATGGGATCGGCGCCCGCATTCAGTTTGTCGAGGGCCTCTTGCAGACGTTTCTGCGCACTCTGCACAAACTCCAGGCGACGCGCGATCCGTTCTTTCAGCACGGCCGGGCTCTCGTCGGGGTCAACGCGCGGTCCGGCCAGCGGGCCCACCGGTGGCGTGCTCGGCCCCTTCTGGGGCTCGACCGCCCCGGCCGGCATGGGAGCGCCGGCCAGCAGAGCGAGGCCCAGCGCTGCCGCGATGTGTGCGTGCTTCGAGGTGTGCATCAGAGCGCTCCTGAAGAGCCGGTTGGCGCTCGCGTGCCCGGCGCGTCCACGTCGAGCAGGCCGGCCAGTTCGTCGGCCTCGTATGCGAGTGTTTCCACGTCGGCCCCCAGCACGGCCGCGTCGATGTCGTCAAATGCACGCAGGGCCGCGTCGACAAAGGCGTCGTCGCGCGGTGCCGGGCCGCTCCGCCCCGGAGGCATGAGCACGGAAATGCCCGCCACGAGGGCCACGGCCGCCGCGAGTGCAAGCCCCGTGCCCACGGCCCAGCGCAGCACGGTGATGCGGGGCTGCGCGCGAGCATCCGCTGCGTGGCCCACCAGCCGCAGGGGTGCACGCTCGGCGAGCGCCGCGGCCGTGGCGGCGTGCACCCTTGCGGGCAGATCGGCCGGAGCGGACGCGGCGTAGACAGCCGCGAGTTGATCGACCCGCGCCTCGGTGGCGCGCAGGTCGGCGGGCGTGGCCGTGAGGCCCGCCACGCTACCGGCGTAGACGCGGTCGGCCAGCCCCCGGGGGGACGCGGCGGCATCCGCCTCGCCCAGGCGGTCGAGCAGGGCGGATACGTCCAGCAAGTCGCCGGGCGTTGCGTGGTCGTGTTCGTGAGACGCGGGAGTCATGGTGTCATCCGTTCGCATGGTTGGCCGTCGGCACCGACGGCGTCGCCGGGTCAGGCCGTGCGCAAGGTTGGCGCGCCGGCGGCCGGGCCGGTGGTCAGCATCTCCTTCAGTTTTCGCAAGGCCCTGTGGTGTCGAGCCAGCAGCGTGCCCAGGGGCTCCTCCAGCACGTCGGCGATCTGGTTGAAACTCAGACCCGCGTGGTGCCGGAGTTCGATCACCTCGCGGTCGGGCGGGCTGAGGCTGTCGAGCGCGGCGCGAAGGCCGGCCAGGCCCTCCGGAGACGCGGCCGGGGCGTGGCCGGTCTGAGCGGGCACGCGATCAAAGTCGTCGGGGTCGGTGGCCCGGGCGTGGCGCCGCTCGCGCCGCAGCTCGTCGCGCACCCGGTTCATGGCCACCCGGAACAGCCACTGCTCGAAGCGACCCCGCTCGGTGTAGCCGCCGTCGCGCAGTTTGCTCGCCACCGTGAAGAACACCGACTGGGTTACCTCCTCCGCCACGTCGGCCCGGTGCACACGCGAACGGGCCAGCGCGAAGACGCGGCGGGAATACGCCTCGACGATGCCGCGCCAGGCGCGCTCATCGCCTCCGGCGGCGGCGGCGAGGAGCGCGCCCAGATCACCGGATGGACCGGGCACGACATGGCTCAGCGGCTGGTTCATCCGGTCGGACTACTGACGCTTGCGGAGGGCCTAACGCCGACATCGCGGCACCCATTGCAGGGGGATATCGGCCCTCGGGGTGGTGTTCGGGGAGGGTACTGTCTGCGCATGGGCAGGATTGCGTACACCGTGCGGGCGACGCTGCCGACCGCCGCGGCGGCAGCGGCCTATGCGGCCTGGTTACTGGACGGCCATGTGCAAGCGGTGCTGGCGGCGGGCGCCAGCGATGCCGCGGTTATCCGTCTGGACGCCCCGCCGGACGCGACGGGCTGGCCGGTGGAAGCCCGCTACGCCTTTGCGGATCGGGCCGGGTACGACCGCTACGTCCGCGAGCACGCCCCGCGCCTGCGGGCCGAGGGGCTGGCCCGCTTCGGCCCCGAGAGCGGCATCGCCTTTCAACGCACCGTCGGAGAGATTCTGTGAAGCACACGTCGCGGGCGAGCGTTGGCCGGGCACGGTGCCCGTGGGCGGCGGCCGCCGCGGCCGCGCTGCTGCTGTTGCACTTCACGGTGTACGCACAGCAACCCGCACAGGCCGGTCCCGCCCCCGCAGCGCCGCCCGCACCCGCCGTCGAGTTCCGCGGCCTGTGGGTCGCCACGGTGGCCAACATCGACTGGCCGAGCAGACCGGGCTTGCCGGTCTCCACGCTGCGGAGCGAGATGCAGCGCATCATCGACGCGGCCGCGGCGTGCAACCTCAATGCGCTCTTGCTGCAGGTGCGGCCGGCGTGCGATGCCATGTACCCGTCAACCCTGGAGCCGTGGTCGGAGTTCTTGACCGGGCGGAGCGGCAGGCCGCCGCGGGCCGATGACGGGGGCGACGCGACCGATTACGACCCCCTGGCGGAGTGGATCGCCGCGGCCCACGCGCGCGGGCTTGAACTGCACGCGTGGATCAACCCGTTCCGGGCGCGGCACATCAAGGCGGCGGGGCCCGATGCGGCAAGCCACATCAGCAGCACGCGGCCCGACCTCATCCGTGCGTACGACGGGTACGCGTGGCTCGACCCCGGTGAGGCCGACGCCCGCAACCACACGCTGGCGGTGGTCAAAGACCTGGTGCAGCGCTACGACCTCGACGGCGTGCACATGGATGACTACTTCTACCCCTATCCCAAGAAGGGCGTGGAGTTTGACGATCGCGCGGGGTTTGAGCGGGCCCGGGCACGCGGCGAGGCGACGGACCGGGCGGAGTGGCGCCGCGCCAACATCGACGTGTTCGTGCCGATGCTGTGGACGGCTGTCAAGCAGACCAAGCCCGGGGTGCGCGTGGGGATCAGCCCCTTTGGCATCTGGCGGCCCGGCCACCCGCCCCAGGTGAAAGGCTTTGACGCGTACGACGGTCTGTACGCCGATGCGCGGCGCTGGCTGCGGGATGGGCTGGTGGATTACCTGGCGCCGCAGCTCTACTGGAAACTCGAGGCCAAGGAGCAGCCGTTTGTGCCGCTGCTGTCGTGGTGGCTCGATCAGCGCGCGCTTGACGATGCCGTGCCGGTGTGGCCCGGCCTGTACGCCACGCGCATCAACGGCACGCCGGAGAGTTGGCAGCCGCAGGAGATTCTCGACCAGATCGCGGCGACCCGGGCCGCCACACTGGCCTCGGGCCCGCCGAGCACTCCGCCGGGCTTTGTTCTCTACAGCGCGATCGGCGTGGTGGAGAACCGCCAGGGGCTGGCCGATGCGCTGCGCGCGGGGCCGTGCGCCACGCCTGCGCGCGTGCCCGCGTTGCCGCCGCCCTTTGAGGGGTATCGCATCGATCGCGCTCAATCGGTGCCCGCAACCGGCCGATAACGCTGGTTTCACGGTGCGCGCGTCGATCCACGCGCGGGCCGTACCTATCCTGCACGCTCACCCTCTTGCTCCGAGCCGCCCGTGTTCGTCATCCGCCGCGCCAAAGTTGACGACGTGCCCACGCTGCTCAAGTTGGCGAAGATGGTGCACTTCATCAACCTGCCGCCTGACCGCGACATCATCGCGGAGAAGGTGGCGTGGAGCCGCAACTGCTTTTTGCTGGCGGCGGATGAGGAGGCCGGGCTGGCCGCTCGCACACCCGCGCGGCGCGACCAGCGCGAACCCGCGCCGGGCGAGCACGGGGCTCTGGCCGCGGGCATACGCGGTATCACCGGCAAGTCACCGCTGTTCATGTTCGTGCTCGAGGAGATCGAGAGCGGCGGGGTGATCGGCACTTCGCAGATCATCGCCAAGATGGGCGGCCCGGGCCATCCCAACGTCTCGCTCCAACTCGCGCGCAAGGAGATGTTCTCCAAGTCGCTGCAGATGGGCGTTACGCACACCGTCGCCCGGCTGCACCTGGACGAATCGGGCCCCACCGAGATCGGCGGCCTGATCATGCAGCCGAGTTTCCGCGGCCACCGTCAGAAGCTCGGGCGGCTGATCGCGCTGGTGCGATTCCACTTCATGGGCCTGCACCGGCACCTGTTCTCCGACCGCGTGCTTGCGGAGATGATGGGGGCGATCAGTGTGGACGGCGAGAACCCCTTCTGGGACTACTGCACACGCTGCTTCATCAACATGACCTACAACGAGGCCGACCGCTTCTGCCAGCAGAGCAAGGAGTTCATCCTCACGCTTTTCCCGCGCGAGGACATCTATCTCACGCTCTTGGCGCCCGAGGCCCGCAGCGTGGTGGGCCAGGTGGGCGAGGAGACGGTGCCCGCGCGGCGGATGCTGGAGAGCCTGGGCTTCCGCTACTTTGACCGGATCGATCCCTTCGACGGCGGGCCGCATCTGGAGTGCCCCACCGCCGACATTTCCATCGTGCAGGCCACCACGCGCAACCGACTCGCAGAGCCGGTGGCCGGGAGAGACGCCGCCGGCCTCAAGCGTTTCGGGCTGGTAAGCACGCTCGATTCCGACGGGGAGTTCCGGGCGATTCAGTCGGCGTATGACCTTGATCGGTCGGGGCGCGTGGTCTTGCCGCGCGAGGGGTTTGCCCTCTTGCAGTGCAAGGCGGGCGTGGAGGCCGGCCTCAGCCCCATGCCCAGCCCGGACAAGCCCCTGCGGGCCCCCGCCCCCGCCGCCGACAACGGGGCGCAAAGCACCCGGCGCAAGACGCACGCGCGCCGCAGGAAGGCTTGAGCAGGGGCACGGCCGCGCGTTGGCGATGGCGCCGTGCCGGTTCTACCGTACCTGCATGAAACTGCTTGAAGGCAAGACGGCTCTGGTGGTGGGCATCGCCAACGAACGCTCCTACGCCTGGCATATCGCCAAAGCGCTGATCGACCACGGCTGCCGCTGCGCGTTCACGCACCTGCCCGGCGACAAGAACGAGCACCGCACACGCCGCAGCGTGGGCGAACTGGGTGTGAAGGAGCCGTGGCTGGTTCCGCTGGAGGCCTCGAGCGATGAGCAGATCGACGCGGCGGTCGCCAAGTACGAGGCGTCGTTTGACTCGATGCACGTGCTGGTGCACTCGATCGCCTTTGCCGAGCGCGAGTGGCTGGCCCCGGGCAAGTTTGTCGAGACTCCGCGGGCCGCGTACGCGCAGGCTATCGACATCTCGTCGTACACCCTCTTGGGCCTCGCCCGCCGTTGCCGACCCATCATGGCCCGCTCGGGCGGCGCGAGCGTGATGGCGATGTCGTACTACGGGGGCGAGAAGGTGGTGCCCGGCTACAACGTGATGGGCGTGGCCAAGGCGGCGCTGGAGTGCACGGCCCGCTACCTGGCCCACGACCTCGGGCCGGACAAGATCCGCGTGAACGTCATCTCGGGCGGCTACCTCCGCACGCTGGCGTCGTCGGCGGTGGGGGGGGCCGACGAGATCAGCAAGGCGGTGGAGGCCAAGGCCCCGCTGCGCCGCAACGTGGAGGGCGGCGACGTGGGCAAAACGGCCGTCTACCTCGCCAGCGACCTGGCCAGTGGCGTGAGCGGGGAGACGATCTACGTGGATTGCGGGATCAACATCGTCGGAGCGTGACGAGAAGTCTGCGGTCGCGACGCGGTTCCGGCCGATACAGCACGCGTGAGTTTCTTTGGGCCGTCCATCCCGCCGGGAGTCGCGGGGCTTGACAAGGGCTCGCTCCGCGCCGCCCAGGACGCCGCCCGCCGCAAGGCCAAGGTCCAGAGCCTGCCCCGCCGCGCCGGCGACGAGGTGGAACTGGATGGCGACGGACCGGCCGCGACCGATGCCGTTCGCAAGGCGACCGGCAACGCGCAGGAAGAAACCACGCAGGACCGGCGCGATCACCCCGGCTACCAGCGCCGCGGGCCGTCGGCCAAGCCCGAGCGGCCGTCGCTTGATCTGAACGGGTGAGGCGGATGTCTGCCGCCAAATGCCGAGGGGCGGACTCGAACCGCCGACCTCCGGGTTATGAATCCAGCGCTCTAAACCAGCTGAGCTACCTCGGCGTACATGCGAATCATAGCGCGGCACCGGCCCGCTATGCGTGCTGTGAACCGTCGCGAGCCACCGTGTGGGGCTGGCCCTGCGCCATGGGCGGGGCCGTCTGGCCCGTCGGGGGCAGCGACTGGCTTTGCTGGGCCCACTGCGAGGGCGGGGGCGTGCCGCCCGCGGCCTTCACCTCGTCCTCCACGCCCGAGAGGCCGCGTTTGAACTCGACGATGCCCTTGCCCAGGCTCTTGCCCACTTCGGGCAACCGCCGCCCGAACAGGAGGAGAGCGATCACCGCGATGATCAGCAGTTCCCACGGGCTGAAGTTGAAGAAGGCCAGCGTGGCGGCGGCAAATGGGGGGGTGGCGATGAGCATGGCCAGACTCCGGGCGAGGCGGCGGCGTGCGTGCCCGCGCCACGCGCTAAGGATACGCACGACCAACGATCGACCGCCGCACGCCTTGCCCGTGAGCCGGCGCCGGCCGATCTACCATCGCCCCCTATGTCCACCTCCGCCGCCCTCACCACACCCTTCAACACCCGCCGCGGGCACGTCTGCCGCTGGTCGGCCACGCTCATCCCGACCACGCGGGAGGCGCCCGCCGAGGCCGAGACGCCGTCGCACGTGCTGCTCACGCGGGCCGGGTACATCCGCAAACTGGGCGCGGGCATCTACGACTTTCTGCCCCTGGGCAAGCGTGTGCTCGACAAGGTGGCCGCCATCGTGCGCGAGGAGATGAACGCGGCGGGGGCCAGCGAACTCCACCTGCCGGTGCTGGTGCCCATTGAGATGTACGCCGACACGAAGCGTGATGTGGCGTACGGGGACCTGCTCTTCAAGGTCACCGATCGCAAGGGGGCCGTGAACGCTCTGGGCCCCACGCACGAGGAACCGATCACCGAACTCGTGAAGGGCTCGCTGTCGAGTTACAAGGCCCTGCCGCTGAACCTCTATCAGATCCAGACGAAGTTCCGCGACGAGGCCCGCCCCCGGGCGGGCCTGCTGCGCGGGCGTGAGTTCCTGATGAAGGATGCGTATTCCTTCCACATGCACGTGGAGGGAGTGGGGGGGCTGAGCGAGACGTACGACAAGATGTACGCGGCGTACAGCAACATCTTCCGCCGCTGCGGCCTGGGGTTCACGGTGGTGGAGGCCGAGAGCGGCCCGATCGGCGGGAGCGCGAGCCATGAGTTCATGGTGAACTGCGAGAGCGGCGAGGACACGATCCTCAAGTGCCCCGTCTCGGGCTACGCCGCGAACGTGGAGAAGTGCGAGACCGGTCCACGCCCGCGCGGCACGTTCACCGAGCCGCCCAGCGGCGAACTGACGGAGGTGCACACGCCCGGTCTGCCCGGCATCCACGAGGTCGGCAAGTTCATGAAGGTGAAGCCCGATCGGATGCTGAAGAGCATTGTCTTCCAGGTGGAAGAGAAACAGCACCAGGGGGGCGGGCTTTCCAGCCCGCCCGTCAAGTGGGTCGTGGCCGTGGTGCGCGGCGACCACGACGTGAACGAGGGCAAGGTGAAGGCACTGTCGGGCCTGAGCGTGGCCCTCGCGGACGAGAAGGCCGCGCGGGCCGCGGGCTTCGCCATCGGCTACGTCTCTCCTCGCACGGTGAACACCGTCCCCGGCACGGTGCTGGTGATCGACAGCGATGCCAGCCACGGCGGCTTCTGGGCAAGCGGCAGCGACAAGCCCGACTACCACGTCAAGCACTTCAACTGGCGGCGCGAAGTAGGCGCGAAACTGGACGAACCGGGTTATGTAAAGGTGGGCGACATCCGCAACGCCGTCGCGGGCGACCCCTCGCCCCGCGATCCGGCTGCAAAGCTCGAAACCGCACGCGGCATCGAGGTCGGCCACATCTTCAAACTGGGCACCAAATACTCGGATGCCATGGGCCTGGCCATCCTCGACGACAAGCAGCAGAAGCGGTCGGTGATCATGGGCTGCTACGGCATCGGCGTGTCGCGGACGGTGGCCGCGGCGGTGGAGCAGAACCACGACAAGGACGGCATCGTGTGGCCCATGGCCCTGTCGCCTTACCACGTGCTCATCACCCTGATGAACCGCGACAGCGCGGAGCACGCCGGCCTGGCCGCCCGCCTGTCGGCCGACCTCGCCGCGGCGGGCCTCGACGTGCTGATCGACGACCGCGACGAACGGCCGGGCGTGAAGTTCAAGGATGCCGACCTGATCGGCCTGCCCGTGCGCATCACCATCGGCGACAAGGCCCTGGCCGAGGGGGCCGTCGAGTTCAAGCTGCGCACCGCCACCGACAAGGGCGGCCTGGTCAAGATCGACGATGCGGTGGCGACGTGCCTGCGCGCTGGCGGGGCGACGGCGTAGGGGTCGCCAGCGCGACGCGTCTGCTGCGGGGCAACCTCGAGGGCGCGATGATGCAGATTCTCCACGCCGAGTCCGAGCCGCTGCTTTCGATCGCCCGTGAACTCTTCGCCGAGTACGCCCGCAGCATCGCTGGCGTGGCCGCGTGTTCACTCCAGCACCAGCGCTTTGACGATGAACTTGCCACGCTGCCGGGCCTCTACGCGCCGCCGCTCGGGTGCATCCTGGTTGCGCAGAGCGCCCTCGTCTCCCCTCCGTCTGGGAGGGGACGGGGCCAGGGCGTACGAACCGCACTTGGTGCACAGTCCCCAGTGCCCTCACGCGCGGGCTGCATTGCTCTGCGCCCCCTGCCCTCCCCGAGTCCGGGCGTGTGCGAACTCAAGCGGATGTACGTCCGCCCGGCCTTTCGCGGCACAGGCCTTGGCCGCGCCCTCGCGCACGCTCTGCTCGCGTTCGCGCGCGCGGCGGGCTACCACACCATCAAACTCGACACGAGCACCACAATGCACGCGGCCATCGGGCTGTACACGGCCCTGGGCTTCAAGCCGTGCGAGCGGTACAACGACGACCCGATGGGCGACACGCTTTGGTTTGACCTGCGATTGTGAGCCTCGCGCCCGGTCGGGCCCTCCGCTATGCTGGGCGTGAGGGCGCTGCGCCGGGCAAATGCGGCCGTCTACGCAAGGTCCGATAATGGCTGTTATGTAAAACTCATGCCTGCTAAACGTAAGACCATCGCGCCCTGCACAGATGATGGGGACCACTCAACCAGTGCCGCACAGGCAGTGCCCCGTGCGTTCACGCGCTCCGCGTGGGCCAGAACGATCGGTTGGCTACCGGGTGACGACTTCCCGTGCCACCCCCAATCTGTCCAAGCACAGCAGTGGAATCGAATGCTCGCGAAGCGAGCACTCAACCGCGTGCGCCCTCACGCAGCTCGATTGAGTCGAAATGAACTGCGGGAGTTCGATGAGATTCTGTACCTCAAGGCCGGTGTGCAGCCCTGGGACCCGGACGCCATGCTTGAGCATTTCAGACAGATCAAAGGCGAAGCCGGCAGGTGGTGTGTGCTGCACCATTTGATCAAATACCGGGTGCTTCGCCGCAGGCATTTGCCCGTACTCTGCCGGGCCCTGCAGGACCCGGCGTCGAGCGTGCGCGGCATGGTTCTCTCCGCCATCATCGGTTTGGAAGGGGCGCGGGCGGAGCCGCTCGTGCTCGCGGAACTTGAGGGCGGACATCGAGGCGATGCGTATCGCTTGATGGCGTATTTTCGAGAGCACGGGACGCGCCGAGCGGTTCCCGCCGTCGCGGCGTGGGTTACAAGGGCCGTGGCTCGCCGCCGACGTACGGAGTCATCAGAGACTGACTTGGTTCTGGCGTGCGAGTTCCTGGAGACGCAGGTAGATATTGATCGACGCGCACTGTCGGCATTGGCGGATGTCGTCCGCAAGTGGCCCAACGTGGCAAGCGAGGAAGCAGATTGCCTTCAGACCCGAGTTCGCTGGGTGGGCAGGCGGGTTATTGACATACTGCGACCGGCTGCGCGACGCGACGAGCGAGTGAGCCTGCAAGGCCCGCTGGGCACCCGCCGCCTCTTCAAGGCCGATGAAGAACAAGCATGAAGCAGGGTACGTTTACACTTGTTCTCAATGCCAACGCCCTCGATGTTCTAGGCGTCGTCGCCGTCGCCCGCAACCACTCGCACGTGCGCATCGGCACCAAAGCCCTCGCCGCGATGAAGGCCTCGCGCCGGGTCGTCGAGGCCTCGCTCACCGACGACGAGCCCCATTACGGCATCAACACCGGCTTCGGCTCGCTGGCCAAGCAGCGCATCTCCGCCGGCGACCTGCGGACGTTGCAGCGGAACCTGATCCGCTCGCACGCGGCGGGCGTAGGTGAGCCGCTGCGGCCCGAACTGGTCCGGGCGATGATGGTGATTCTGGCGGCGTCGTTGTGCCGGGGCTTCTCGGGAGTGCGTCCGCTTGTGGCCCAAACCATCGTCGATTGCCTGAACGCCGGCGTCACGCCGGTGGTTCCATCGATCGGGTCTGTTGGCGCATCGGGCGACCTCGCCCCACTCGCGCACATCGCGCTGGCGCTCATCGGTGAGGGTGAAGTTTGGCAGCCAGGGAAGGCCGCGCAGCGCGCGCACGTCCAGAGAGGCCGGGGCGCCAGCCCCCGCTGGATGGGCACGCGTATCCCCGCCGCCGCGGGGTTACGTAAAGCGGGCATCAAGCCACTCATCCTCGAAGCCAAGGAGGGCCTGGCCCTCATCAACGGCACGCACCTGATGTGCGCCGAGGGGGCCTTGCTCACGCACGATGCCGCGAGGCTCGCGGATGCCAGCCTCGCTGCGCTCGCCATGTCGATCGACGGCTGCCGCGCCAGCCACGCGTTTCTGGACGACCGCCTCTACGCGGCCCGCCCGCACCCGGCCCTCGCGGCCGCGGCGGGCCGCCTGCGGGCCCTGCTGCGCGGCGGGGCGATCGCGCGCAGCCATGTGGACAACGACCCGCGCGTGCAAGACCCCTACTCGCTGCGAGCCGGGCCCACCGTGCTCGCCGCGGCCCTCGACGGCGCGTCCGCCCTGCACGCTGCTCTCTCGGCCGAACTCGCGGCCGCCACCGACAACCCCCTCGTGTTTGCCGGCTCAGGCCGGGCTTCGCCGATCGTCTCCGGCGCCAACTTCCACGGCATGCCCCTGGCCATCCCGCTCGACACACTCGCCATCGCCCTGTGCCACCTCGCCGGCATCAGCGAGCGCCGCACGTACCTGCTCACCGGCGCGTTCGAGCCCGAATCGCACCTCAAGCCCTTCCTCGCGCCCCGCCCCGGCCTGCAGAGCGGCCTGATGATCGCGCAGTACACCGCCGCGGCGTGCGTGAACGAGATGATCGGCCTGGCCACGCCCGCCTCCGTCGCCAACCTTTCCACCTGCGCCGGCATGGAAGACTACAACTCCTTCGGCCCGCGCTCGGCGGCCAAGGCCCGCCGCACCCTCGAACTCGCCGAGCACGTGGTCGCGATCGAGTTGCTGTGTGCCGCGCAGGCCCTCGAACACCACCGCCCGCTCAAGTCGGGCAAGGGTGTCGAGGCGGCCCACGCCAGGATCAGGCGCGTTGTCCCCCGGCTTGAAGACGACCGGCCGCTCACGCCCGACATCGAGGCGATCGTGGGCCTGATCCGTGCGGGTGCGTTCGCGTAGGCCGCGGCGCTTTCGCACCGACCATCCACGCCCGGCTCACGCGGGCCGCGTCGGGGCGCATCCAGCGTGCGGGCCGTGCTTTGCGCGCAATCTCGCGGCCATGCGGGCCGGTTCGCTTGCGTTTTGCCGCCGGATGTCGTACACCATGGGGGTGCGGTGGTCGGGCCGCCGCGCGGGCCCCCCCGGGAGCGGCGCACGAAGCGGACGAGCAACAAGGAGTTTGCCGATGAGTACCCGCGGCATGACGACCCTTCCCACCCGCTCACCGCGTTCGGCAGGCACACCGCGCGACGGCACGGCCCGCGCCCCGAGCGCGGCCCACGCGACGGCACCGCCCCCCCCCCACTCCTCATCGCCCGGGCCGTCCGCGGTGTTTCCCGGTTTGGTGCCCGATCCGTCCCGCATCGTGCGCGCAGCGCGCGGCAGCACGCGCACCTGCAAGACCTGGCAGGCCGAGGCCGCGCTGCGCATGCTCATGAACAACCTCGACCCGGAGGTCGCGGAGAACCCCGCCGCGCTGGTGGTGTACGGCGGGCGGGGTCAGGCGGCCCGCTCGTGGCCGGCGTTCGATGCGATCTGCCGCGAACTGGCGCGGCTGGAGGCGGATGAGACGCTGCTGGTGCAATCCGGCAAGCCTGTGGGCGTGCTGCGCACCCACGCCGATGCCCCGCGCGTGCTGATCGCCAACTCGAACCTCGTGCCCCACTGGGCCACGCAGAAGCACTTTGACGAGCTGGCCGCCAAGGGCCTCATCATGTACGGCCAGATGACGGCCGGATCGTGGATCTATATCGGCAGCCAGGGCATCGTGCAGGGCACGTACGAAACCTTCGCCGAGTG
The DNA here is from genome assembly GCA_964590885.1 of uncultured Phycisphaeraceae bacterium. GTDB lineage: Bacteria > Planctomycetota > Phycisphaerae > Phycisphaerales > UBA1924 > JAEUIX01. Next base: position 873 of record CAZPWW010000027.1, on the reverse strand, counting down.
TGCGCGGCAGCACTTCGGGGGA
>CAZPWW010000027.1:0-841 GCA_964590885.1 uncultured Phycisphaeraceae bacterium | reverse complement strand
CGGCTGTGTGTTACCGCCGGGTGCGGCGGCATGGGTGGCGCGCAGCCGCTGGCCGCCACGCTGAACGGCGCGGCCTGCCTGATCGCCGACGTCGACCGCCGCTGCCTGAACCGCCGCCAGAAGCACCGCTACCTCGACGAGGTGGTCGACGACCTCGACGCCGCCATCGACAGGGCCTGCGCCCACGCGGCCGCGAGGCGGGCGCTCTCCGTGGGCGTGCCCTGCAACGCGGTGGAACTGCTCGAGCGGCTGCTCGACCGCCAGGTGCGCGTGGACGTGCTCACCGACCAGACCAGCGCGCACGACGTGCACAGTTACATCCCGGCCGAACTCACGGTGGAAGAGGCCGCGGTGTTGCGAATGGTGAGCCGGGCCGAGTACGAGGCCCATTCACTCGACACCATGGCCCGCCACGTGCGGGCCATGCTGGCCTTGCAAGAGGCGGGCGCGATCACCTTTGACTACGGCAACAACCTCCGCCAGCGGGCCTTTGACCGCGGCGTGGCCGACGCGTTCGCGTTTCCGGGTTTCGTACCCGCGTTTATCCGCCCGCAGTTCTGCGTGGGGCGCGGCCCCTTCCGCTGGGTGGCCCTCTCGGGCGACGGGGCCGACATCGCGACCACCGACCGCGCCCTCATCGACGCCTTCCCGGACAACCACGGCCTGCGCCGCTGGCTCACGCTCGCGGGCGAGCGCATCGCCTTCCAGGGCCTGCCCGCGCGGATCTGCTGGCTGGGGCAGGGCGAGCGGGCCAAGGCGGGCCTCATCTTCAACGACCTGGTCGCGTCCGGCGCGGTCTCGGCTCCGATCGTGATCGGGCGCGATCACCTCGACTGCGGCT
>CAZPWW010000026.1:0-42442 GCA_964590885.1 uncultured Phycisphaeraceae bacterium | reverse complement strand
CAAGGACTGCTTCAAGTCTCCAGTGCGTTCTCCTGCGGTCAGCAGGATGTTGGTGCAGGTCGCCTACCGCGAGACCATCACCCGCAAGGTCACCGAGGTGCGCGGCAAGTTCGTCAAGCAGACCGGCGGCCGCGGCCAGTTCGGCGACTGCGTCATCTCCCTCGAGCCCTTCACCGCCGCCCAGGCCCAGGCCGAGGAACTCGACTTCGACAACAACGTCGCCTTCGAGAACGCCATCGTCGGCGGGTCGATTCCCAAGGAGTACATCCCCTCCGTTGAGTACGGCGTCCGCCAGACCGCCCTCGCCGGCGTCAAGTCGGGCTTCCCGCTCATCAACATCAAGGTCGCCGTCACCTACGGCTCCTATCACCCCGTCGATTCGTCGCAGGTCGCCTTCGAGCAGGCCGGCCGCCTCGCCCTCATGGAGGCCGTCGAGAAGGCCGGCTTCCAGTTGCTCGAGCCGATCATGAAGGTCGTCATCACCTGCCCCGACGACTACTTCGGCGCGGTCACGGGCGACGTCTCCAGCCGGCGCGGCATCATCGCCGACACCGAAGACCGGGGTGTCGTCAAGATGATCACCGCCGAGGTGCCCCTCTCCGAGATGTTCGGCTACACCACCACCCTCCGCTCCCTCACCCAGGGCCGGGCCAGCAACACCATGGAGTTCCTCGCCTACCGCCCCATGCCCCGCACCCTGCAGGACGAGGTCTTGAAGAAGGCCCAGGGCTGAAGCTCCCCCGCGCGGCAGCACCCACCGCTCCCTCCACGCCCCGGCCCCGGCCGGGGCGTTTTCTTTCACCCGGCGGCACCCGCCGCGCGCCCTCGGGGCCTTGTCCACCGGCGGCGGCGGACGGCCCATAATGGCTCATCGCGCCCGCCGCGCGTGCCGATGTTGGTGGCGCCCGCGTCGGCGGGCACCGGTGGCTCCCGTGGGGTTCACAGCATGTCGCAACGCTTCCGCACCATCCTCCTCTTCGGCGCCCCCGGCGCCGGCAAGGGCACACAGGGCAAGATCCTCGGCCAGGTGCCCGGCTTCTACCACATCTCCTGCGGCGACGTCTTCCGCACGCTCGACATGTCCAGCCCGCTCGGCAAGGTCTTCAAGGAGTATTCCAGCAAGGGCCTGCTCGTGCCCGACAGTTACACCATCCAGATGTGGCACGAGAACATGCACGCCCGCACCGTGCTCAGCGACTACAAGCCCCACGTCGATCTGCTCGTTCTCGACGGCATCCCCCGCAACGTGCACCAGGCCCGCCTGCTCGAGAAGCACCTTGAGGTGCTCAAGGTGATCCACCTGGTCTGCCGCGACAAGGAGAAGATGATCGACCGCCTCCGCCGCCGGGCCATCAAGGAGAACCGTGCCGACGACGCCAAGGAAGACGTCATCCGCAAGCGCTGGGCCGTCTACGAGGCTGAGACCTACCCGGTGCTCGAGTTCTACCCGCGCAAACTGATCGCCACGGTGGACGCCATGGGCTCCCCCGCCTCGGTGCTGTCGCACATCCTCGAGTGCGTGGTGCCCGTGCAGAACGCCCACTTCGCCAACCCCATCGCCCCCGCCGAGGGCGCCCCCGTGCCCGGCACCCGTGCCGCGGGCAAGGCCCGCGCCAACGGCGCCCGCCGGTCGGCCGCGCGCCGCTGACCGGCCCGCTGCCCGCCGTGCCAATGAAAAAAGGGCCCGCCGCCGTCGGCGAGCCCTTGAGGTTGTGAATCCCGCATCCGCACCGAGCGGCGTGCACACGGATCGGGCCGTGAGGCCCGGGTCCGAGTCTTTGCCGCGCGGCATCAGTCGCGGAAGCCGACGAGACCGTCGCCCGAGCCGTTGCCGTCAAAGCCCAGCGTGCTGAAGCCGCTGGCCGTGCTGCCGGTCACGTTGGGGATCACGGCCAGCAACTGGTTGATGGCGTTGAAGCGCACCTTGCCGTTGCTGGTCGGCACCGGACCGATGTTGCTGGGCGGCGTGGCCGCGTCATCAAACTCGTCCATGAAGATGTTGTCGGCCGGGGAGCCGGGGTTGTTCGGCCCCTGCTGGCCCTGCACGAAGCGGCGGTAGGTCACCTCACCCGGATCGGGCTTGCTCTCGAAGTTCACGTGCCCGTCGTTGTAGGCGATGTTGCCCTCCCACGTGTTGCGCGAGCCGTGGATCAGCAGCGTCTGGCTGCCCTCACCCAGCGAGCCCAGGGCGCCCGCCGAAGTCGGAACCAGGCGCCACCCCTCGGCCTTCCAGTTGGTGCCGGCCGCGTTGCCCATCTGCCACAGGGCGCCACGGTTGCCCATGATCGCCTCGGTGCTGCTGAACGAGTTGCTCCAGCGCGAGCGACGCGAGCCCCACAAGAAGGCGTGCGCGTACGAGTTGTGCCCCGTGTCCCGCACGGCACGGTACGAGGGCTCCTTGGTGTGGGGCGAGCCGGCCATGCCGGGGTCCCACAGCGCGCCCTTGGCGTCAGACACGCCCGCGGCGACCGTCGCCTTGGGCTGGGTGCTCTCGTAGTCGGAGTAGATCTTGATCGAGCCGTTGGCCTCGGCCGGGCTCACGCACAGTTCCGGCGAGATCGAGCCGTTCCAGATCAGGATCGACATGATGTTGCCGGTGTTGTTCTTGGTCTCCTCAATACCCACCGGCGTGGTCGCGACCTTCACGGTCAGATTGGCCCGGTCGAGTTCGCTCGGCAGCGGGTACTGCTCGCGGTTGTTCTGGGCCCAGGTCATCATGGCCTGAACCACGTTGCGCACCTGGGTGCCGTCCTTGATCTGGCGGGCGCTGGCCCGCGCCTTGCCCAGGGCCGGCAGCAGGATGCCGACCAAGAGGGCGATGATCGCGATGACCACCAGCAGCTCGATCAGCGTAAATGCACGCTTCATGCTGAAACTCCTTACGACTCGGCCGTCGGTCGGGCGATTCACACGCCCGCCCCGCGGCCACGACTGGGAAGCAGTTTGGAACACCCAAACCGCCGAACACCGAACTCCGCGTGCCCGTGAGCGGCGCTTCGCCGGGCTCACCTGGCCCGAAGAACGGGCACGCGAGCGGGCGAAATCCTCGGTTGTGGGAATCGAGCCCACCGCGGGGGATGCCGACACGGGCGGCCGCAGCGAGAGACGCACCCATCTGCCCGCGCCCACAGGCGCGGCGACCGGCATCGCTCGGGGCCTCGGGTTGTCGGCTGGCGGGAACCTTGCGGTTCGGTATCAATCGGCGACGCGAAGGTCGCCAATCAGAGCAGGCCCATCAGGTATGTCGCAAAGGGGCCGTCAGCCACGTGAAGAGTACCCCCCTCTCTTCGCGTGTCAAGGTGGGCGGGTTCCATCGACTCCCGGACATTTTTCCGCGCGAGGTGCGTCCGAACAACCCGCGAACATGCCCGCTTGCCGCGCGACGTCGCGGTGCCGGCTCGACACCCGTGCCCGTCGGCGTACGCTCCGACCCTTCGTCCGGCACCTCACGACGAGGCGGCGAAGCCACCCCCGCGAGATGATTATGAAACTCGGCTGCATCGGCATCGACTCCTCCCACACCCCCGTCTTCACCAACCGCATCAACGCCATGCACAAGGAGGGCAAGTCGAAGTGCCAGGTGGTCGCCTTCTGGGACCCCGGCCGGCACGAATGGCAGCACCTCGACGGTCCGGCCCAGTCCGCCAAGGACATCGCCACGTGGCGCGAGGACACGATCAGGGAAGGCGCCCGGCAGGTCGACTCGCTCGAGGACCTGCTCAAGAGCGTTGACGGTGTGCTCGTGCTCAACATCAACGGCCACCGCCACCTCGAACTGGCCATCGGCCCCATCGCCCGGGGCATGCCCACCTACATCGACAAGCCCCTCACCTGCTCGCTCGATCAGGCCCGCAGCCTGCTCGCCATGACCCGCCAGTACCACGCGCGCTGCTACTCCGCCAGCAGCCTGCGGTTCATCACCGAGATCCCCCGCCTCGACAACGAGAAACTCGGCGAGGTCGTCGCCGTCGATGCCTTCGGCAACGGCGAGGTGCTCGACATGATGCCGGGTCTCTGGCACTACGGCTGCCACGCCATCGAGATGGTCGATGCCATCTTCAAGTGGTCGGGCCAGGGCCCGGGCGTCAAGCGCGTCTCGGCGGTCGCCTCCGGCAACGCTTCCAGCGGCTACCACCTCCTCGACATGGAGTACCACGACGGCCGCCTGGCCCGCATCCGCTGCGACCGCAACGGCGCGTGGGCCTTCGGTGCCACCGTCCACGGCAAGAAGGGTGTGCAGCAGTTCGTCGTTGACTTCGCACCCGTCTACACGCACCTCGTCGAGGGCATGGTGCGGTTCTTCGAGGGCGGCGCCGCCCCCGTCGACCTCCGCGACATCGTCGAGAACGTCGCCGTCATGCAGGCGGGCAACGCCTCTATCGAGCGCGGCGGTGAATGGATCGAAATCCCGGCCATCGCCTGATCTGCCCCGCCACGCGCGGTCGTGCGTTAGGAAAAGGTTTGTGTGCAGAGTGCGCTGTTTTTCCACAGGACTACTTGACGATGCGCACACTCGGCGCAAAGTTATAGAATACGAGGGAGAGGGCATTTTCTGACCCTTCCCCTCGTATCGGAGCCTTGCGGGTGCGGCCAGCCTCTTCTCAGATCGTGTTTGCTTCGCGCAGCGCGGTGCACACGGTGCGACGAGACGAGGCGGGCGCGGCAGGGTGCGCCGGATGACGCGTGCATTGCACCCGGCCTGCTTGTGGCGGGCATGGGATGAGGGAGGTCTGTCGGTTTGAGAGAGCCGCAGATCCGGTCAGTCGCCCGAGACCATCGGGCCAGGTCTTTGGAGGACGAGAGATGAGAGCAGTTTTTGCGATAGCGCTGGTGGCGGGCACATGTGCCGCGGCCGGGGCCCAAACCGTGAGCTTCATGGAAATCAGCCGTGTCAAGCTCGATCAGACCCAGTTCACCACCTTCAACGGTCAGCCCAACCCCGCCTTCATCGGGGGCAACCCCTCGGCGGTGGCGTGGAAGAACGGCCGCCTGTTTGTGGGCGGCTTCCGCAACGCCGGCTTCAGCGGCACCGACACGGCGATTGTCGAGGTAACCAACCCCATGAGCCTGGGTGGCCAGGGCACCTACGGCAACCGCTTCGGCGTGGTGCCCATGGGCGCACTCGCCGGGCGCGGCTACAGCGGCCTGCAGCTCGTCAGCGACGGGGCCGGCAACGACAAGCTCGCCGCCGCCTACGACCTCAACGAGGCACCGGCCAACAACTACATCGGCGAGTTCAGCGTGGGCGCCAACACCGGCGACGCGGCCTCGGCCCTGTGGTCCGCCAACGAGCGCGGCGGCTCGGGCGTGGCCTATGACAACAACGGCGACGTGCTCAACCCCGTGCTCGCCTCCAACTTCCTGCGCAAGCGCGCGGCGGGCACCGGCACGGGCATCTGGACGAGCAACTTCGGCGCCAACGGCGGCCCCACGATCGGTGTGCTCAACGGCTCACCGACAGCCACCCCCAACAACAACAACCTCTTCCGCGACATCGATGTCGATTCCAACGGCATGCTGTGGCTGCGTGAGCGCAACGGCGTGTATCGGATGGACCCCAACGGCTTCGTGGCTCCGCTGGCCGCGCCACCGGCCGTGCCCAACATCCCCTTCACCCGCCTGCAGGCGGGCACCAGCACCAACGCCGGCCAGAACATCGCCGTGCTCGAGGGTGCCCTGGGCGGCGAACTGGTGATCTGGAACGACCGCAGCAACGCCGGCACCGGTCAGACCTACGGCCTGAACATGCGCCTGGCCACGACCGACGCCTCGGCGGCCAACCGCACCCTGAGCCTGGTCCACACGCTGGGGTCCAAGGCGGCCGGAGTCGGCTGGTTTGACTTCGCCTGGGACTCGGGCACCCAGACGCTCGCCATCGTCGACTTCGCGAACCGCGAGGTCAGCATCTACCAGTTGCCCACGCCGGGGGCCGCCGCGCTCCTGGGTCTGGGCGGGCTGCTTGCGTCCCGGCGTCGCCGGGCTTAGGCTGGTTTTCAACCCGACCATCGGCGAAAGCCGACGGTCGGTCTTCATGAGCAAGTCGGCAGATCTGCGTCCGGTTGAGGCCACGCACGGCCGCCCCCTCTTTCACGCGGTGAAGGAGGCGGTCCGGGCGGCGGTCGATGCGGGTCAGTTCGCGCCGGGCGACCGCCTGCCCAGCACCAAAGCCCTCTCCGAGCAACTCTCCGTCTCGCTTGTCACCGTGCACCGGGCCCTGCAAGAACTCGTCGCCAGCGGCGTGCTCCGCCGCGGGCAGGGCAAGGGCACGTTCGTGCACGAAGACTACCTCGCGCGGGCCCGCACCAGCCAGGGCCTGCGCTTCGGCCTGGTCTTCCACTCCGAGTGCTCGCTCGCCGACTTCTACCACTGCCACGTCCTCGAGGGCGTCCGGCGCGGCTCGCAGGAGATCGGTGCCGATCTCGTCCTGCTCCAGTTCGGCGAAGACTGGCGCAAAGAGTGCCACGGCTTCCTGTACGTGAACCCCATGCAGGATCAACTGGACAAGAGCCCGTGGTTCGAGGCCGCGGCCACCGGCTCGCGCCGCGTACGCCGCCCCGTGGTCGTGGTGGGGGCCAGTTTCGACCGTGAGCACGCCCACTCGATCGACACCGACAACGCGGACATCGCGCGGCAAGCCTTTGACCACCTCACCGAGCTAGGCCACCGCCGCATCGGCTACGTCGGCGGCAGCACGGAGGTCGCCAACAGCGTGGACCGGTGGCGGGGCTTCCAGGCCGCCTGCACCTCGCGGGGCCTGGTCTTTGACGACGGGCACGTGCTGCACGCGCCGGGCTGGCGGCTGGACGACGCAGGCAGGGCCGCCCTCGCCGCCATGCTGGCACGCCCCGATCGCCCCACAGCCATCTTCGCCGCCGGCTACTACTTCGCTCTGGATGTCTACGCCGCGGCCAACCGGGCCGGGCTGGCGATTCCCCGGGACATCTCGGTGGTGGGCGTGGATGATGCGCCCAGCGCGGGGCACCTCTCGCCGGGCCTCACCACGTTGCGCCAGCCGCTGGAGCAGATGGGCCGCCTCGCGGCCTCGCGGCTTTTTCACACGCTCGAAGCGCCGGGCGACCAGCCCCGGCACACCATGCTCAAGGCTGAGTTGATCGTGCGGCAGTCGACCGCCCCGCCGGCGTAAAGCGGGCCGCGCAAGGCTGCACAGCGCTCCCGGCCCGCCCGCCGGGCACCGGGGTCACGGAGTCGGTGTCATGACCAGTATCACAACGGGCAAACTGGCGAAACCAGGCGGGCGGCACGCCGGCGCCGCCTTCACCCTCATCGAACTGCTGGTGGTCATCGCCATCGTGGCCGTGCTGGTGAGCATCCTGCTGCCCGCCATCGGCAGCGCCCGCGAAAACGCCCGCGCCACCAAGTGCACCAGCATCCTGCGACAACTCGGCCTGGCCGCCAACCAGTACGCGCTTGAGAACAAGGACAAGTATCCGCTGAACGTCGACCGCACCATCAGTTCCGACTACCGCGATATCAACGGTCGCTACTGGTACGACCGGCCGCGCCTCATGAAGTACGTGCCCACGCTGGGCGAGGAGGTTCAGGAGGGGACGCTCTCCGGGGCCGCGGTCACGTGTCCAAACCACCAGTTGGGCGAGCGTTCCTACTCCATGAATCAATGGGCCGCCAGCGCGTGGAACTACTACCCGGCCAGCGGCGACCCGCCCACGGCCCTGCGCGAGCGCGTGCCCGACCGCTTCGCCAAACCGGGGTGGACCAACAGCGGGCAGAGTTCATCCAACATCATCGGCTTTGACGCCACCTCCGGCTTCCCCGCGAGCACCCTGCTCTTCGCCGAGGCGTGGGGCAAGCAGCCCCTGCAGATCTACAAGGCCAACGGCAACCCGAGCCCCGGTGACGGCAACCTGTTCATCGGCTACGTGACGGTCTCGTCAATCGGTGCCCAGTTCAAGCCGGGCGAGCGCTTTGGCGGCGGCACCGGCGCGGGCACAGACACCGGCTTCCTCGCCGTGGGGGGCTGGCCGCGGGCACCCGAGTACGTCGAGCGCGGCAACCCCCGCTCCTACATCCCCAGTTACCGCCACCCCAACCGCCGCATCGACCGCTACACCACCAAGGGCCAGTCGCACATCGTTTTCGTTGACGGCCACGTGGAGACCCCCGCGGCCAACACCCTGTACGACCCCGCCACCGGCAAGAGCACCTACAAGGTGCTCTGGACGCCCAAAGACCGCGATCAGGAACTCTGAAGCGCTCGCGCCGGCAGTCGCTCCGTCCGGGTTACTCTCCATCCGTGCCGACCCAGAGACTCACCGCAGTGTTGGCAGCGGCCGCGGCTCTCGTCGCAGCGGGCTGGACGGGCTGCCGGCGTGCCGCGACGCCGGGGGGCACGGTCTCCCTTTCCCTCTGGACGCTCGCCCTCGCCGGGCCGTTTGACGGCTACATGAAGGAGCGGGTGGCCGCGTTCGAGGCTCTGCACCCGGGCGTCTCCGTGCGCTGGGTCGATGTGCCCTTCGGGGCGATGGATCGCAAGTTGATCGCCGCCGCCGGCTCGGGCCTCGCGCCCGACGTGGTGAACCTCTCCGACATGACCGCCGCCCGTTTCGCTGCTCTGGGGGCGCTCGCAGACCTCGGCCCCCACCTGTCGCCGGCCACGCTTCAGGCGTATCTGCCCGAGCCCATGCGGCTGGGCCGCATGGGCGGTCGGATCGTGGGTCTGCCCTGGTACCTGACCACGCAGGCCGTGCTCGCCAACACCCAACTCCTGGCCCGCGGCGGTCTGAGCGCCGCCGCCCTGCCCCGCGACTGGGCCGCGCTGCGTGCTCTCGCCGTTGACTTCAAGGCCCGCACCGGGGCCTACCTCTTCACGATCCCCCTCGGTCAGGAGAGCGACCTGCCGATGATGCTGCTCTCCGAAGGGTTGCTGGCCTTCGAGACGGGCCCCGGCGGCATCGGCTTGCGCGGCGCGCTCGACAAGCCGCAGGTGGTCGAGTACATCCGGGCCTGGGTCGATTTGTACCGCGCCGGCGCCCTGCCCCGCGAGGCCGCCACCGCCGGCGTGGCCCACCTCGCCGAAAACTACCAGAACGGCCGCGTCGCCCTCATCAACAGCGGGCCCAACTTCCTCAAGCGCATCCGCGACGCGGCCCCCTCCGTGTTCGCGGCCACGGAATCAGGTCCGCCCGTAACCGGCGCGCTCGGGCGCGGGCACATCGCCGTGATGATGGTGGGGGCAACCACCCAGAGCCGCCACCCCGCCCTGGCCGCGCAACTGGCCGCCTTCATCACCAGCCCCGAGAGCCAGGAGAAGTTCTGCGCACTGGCGGTGATCCTGCCCAGCACGGCCGCCTCGCTCGATCACCCCATGTTCTCCGGGCCCGACACGGCCCAACTCGCCTCCACGGACGCGGCTCTGGCGGGCGATGCGCGCGTGCAGCAGGCCCGCGCCACCACCGCCGCAGTGCTGCGCGACGCCGTCGCCTTCACCCCCGCCATGGCCATCTGGCCCGACCTCCGCCGCGTGTTCGAGGAGGGCATCAAGCGGGCCCTGCTCGACGGCGCCGATGTGCGGGCCACCCTCGCAGCCATCGACCGCGAGTGGGACGCCATGCTGGCCGCGGCCGGCTCGACCCCTGACACCGGCGGGCCCTCCATCGACGCGATTCCCCGGGCAGAGCCGCGGGACGCCGGCCCGGCGGCCGCAACCGCGGGCGGGGGCTTGTCGCCATGAAGGCCCAGCAACGCGCCACCCCGTTTCTCTTCCTGCTGCCCGCCGCGGCGGTCCTGGGTGTCTTCTGGATCGGTTCCATGGTGCAGGTAGCTGGCTACTCACTCACGCGCTATTCCGCGTTCACGGGCCCGGATTATGTCGGGCTGGCAAACTACGCGCGCCTCGTCGCCGGCGACCGCTTCTGGCTCTGCCTGGCCAACAGCGCCCTCTACCTCCTGGTGACGCCCGTGCTTATCGTGCTCAGCCTGCTCGCCGCGCTCGTGGTCGACGCCGGCCTGCGCGGCACGCGCCCGCTGCGGCTGCTGCTCTTCCTGCCCGTAGTCACTCCCACCATCGTCGGCTCGGTGGCCTTCGCCGCGCTCCTGCGCGAAGACGGCGGCCTCATCAACGCCCTCCTCGCCATCGCCGGGTTGGATCCGCTGCCGTGGCTCACCCAGCGCCCCTTCACGCTGCTCAGCGCGATGATGGTCACGCTCTGGAAGGGCTTCGGCTTCTACATGATGGTGTTCCTGGCCGCGCTGGTGGCCGTGCCGCGCGAGTTGAAGGAGGCCGCCCACCTTGACGGGGCCGGGCGCTGGCACACCTTTGCGCACGTCACCCTGCCCGCCATACGCCCCTCGGTCGCCCTGGTGGGCCTCGTCTCGTCCATCTCCGCCCTCAAGGTGTTCGAGGAGTTGTACGTCACGCTCAAGGGCGTGCCCGTGGAGCACCTGACCGTGGTGCCCCTCATCTACACCGAGGCCTTTGAGAAGGGCGAGTACGGCATGGCCAGCGCCATCGGCATGGCCCTCTTCGTGATCATCCTGTCGTTCTCTCTGGTGCACCTGCGCCTCTCCGCACGGCGCGAGCGCGAGGCCGCGGCATGAGCGGCCCGCCGCAACGCAGGCCGTGGTGGCTCTCACTGGCCCTCGGGATGTGCGCGGCCGCGCTCGCCCTGCTCGCCGTCGGTCCGGCGCTCTATCTGCTGGCGGTCGCCCTCCAGCCCCCCGGCTCCGACCTGCTCAAGCCCGGTGCGTCCTTCACCCTCGGCAACTTCTCCGGCGCGTGGAAGGACGGCGGCCTGGCCCGCCCCTTCCTCAACAGCGTGGGTGTCGCGGTCGTGCGGGCCACGCTCAATGTGCTGCTCGCCGCGCTGGCCGCCTACCCGCTGGCCCGCATGAGTTTCCGGGGCCGCTCGTTCGCCCTCACCGCCATTCTGGCGACCATGATGATCCCCGAGCAGGTGATCGTCGTGCCCATGTACCGCACCGTGGTGGGCCTGGGCTTGGCCGACACACTCGCCGCGGTGGTCCTTCCGTTCTCGGTATCGGCCTTCGGCATCTACATGTGCCGCCAGGCCTTCCTGGCGATTCCGGCCAGCCTCGAAGAGGCCGCCCGCATCGACGGGGCCAACGCGTGGCACGTCTGGCGGCACGTCATGCTCCCCCTTGCCGCGCCCGCCCTGGGCACCCTCGCGCTCTTCTCCGTGCTGGGCGCGTGGAGCGACCTGCTCTGGCCGCTGGTGGTGCTCCAATCCGCCGATCAGTACACCCTGCCCGTGGCCGTGAACCAGCTCCTCGGCGAGTTCGCCACCAACGTACGCCTCGCCTACGCCGCCAGCATTCTGGCCCTCGTCCCCGTGCTCGTTGTGTTCGCCCTCTGCCAGCGCTTCGTGCGGCCGGAGTTGTTCGGCGGCGCCGTCAAGGGCTGATCCCCCCGCCTCACTCCGCCACCCGCTTCATCACCGCCCGCTGCAGCGAGCGCGGCGGCAGCGTCCGCACCACCGGCGCGGGCGCCTCCCCGCCGGTGTCCTTGGCATCGTCATCGCGCACCGTAACCAGTTCAACGGTGATCGTGGGCGTGCCGTCGGCGTCGCTGCCGCGCCGGTAAACGGCCGAGATGCGGTTGCCCATCACCACAAACTGGCTGTAGAGCGCGCCGTCCAGCAGCGTGCTCTCGATCACGATCGACTGCTTCTCGTCGATGGCGTAGCGCCCCTCCGCCGCGTCGCGCACCACCAGCTCGTACGGGCGTTCCTGCCGGCCCGCGGCCCCGTCGTACACGATCGTCCACGTGTGGCGGTCGGGCCTGTCCGTCGGCCCCACGTGCAGTTCCATGGTGAACTGCACGGGCGGCCGACCCGGCGCGAACACGGACGAAGGACCCCGCCACCGCCCGCTCCACGACCGCGGAAAGGCGGGTTCGGCCGCGGCGGGCGGCGGGTTGAGCAGGGCGACGGCGGACGCGGCCAGGGTCAGGCTGAGCATCGGCGGCTCCTCGGGCAGGGGGTCGCGACCCGGCGGCCGATTGACCCCCCGCGCGGTTCATCTACCATAGCCGCGGAACGCGCGGGCTTTGCCGCGTGAGGAGCACTGCCTTGGCGATCTTCGGTTGGGGTAAGAAAGAGGCGGCCGGCGAAGCCAAAAAGGAACCCGCAAGCGGGGGGCTCACGTTTTCCCCGGAAAAGGCCCGCTCCTGGTTCGAGCGTGCCCGCACCGTGCACGACACCGGCAACCACGAGTACGCCATGGCCTGCTGGCTCTCGGGCCTGCGGCTCGATCCGACGAACATGGACGCGCTCAAGGCATTCTTTCGCTCCGCGGCTGAGTACGCCCAGCCCCCCTCCAAAGACATGCTCTCGTCGGTGGCCGGCAAGACCGACCTCGACAAGTACCTGCGCGAACTGCTCGAGTGGTCCTGCGACCAGTCGAGCACCGAGCACGCCATCGCCACGGTCGAGCGGGCCGCCACGCTGGGGTTGAAGGAGCCGGCCGCGTTCATGGGCCCCCAGGCCTTTGCACTTGTGCTCAAGGCGCCCAAGCAGAGGAAGGCCGATTACCTGGCCATGGCCGACGTCTTCGAGCGCTGCGAGCGGTTTGACCTGGCCGCCAAAGCCGCGGAGCAGGCCCTGCGCATGGACCCGGGCGATGCCCAACTCTCCGGCTACGTGCGCAACCTCGCCGCCCAATCGACCATGAACACGGGCGGCTTCGAGAAGAGCGGCGAGGAGGGCGGCTTCCGCGCCAACATCCGCGACGCGGAGAAGCAACGCAAACTCGAAGACCAGGACCGCATGGCCAAGAACACCGACACGGTCGAGCGCGTCGTCGCCGCCGCCCGTGCCAATTACGAGGCCAACCCCCTCGACAAGCCCAACGTGCAGCGATACGCCAAGGCCCTGCTCGACCGCGGCACGCCCGACGACGAGGCCCTCGCGATCGAGATTCTCACCAAGGCCCACGCGGCCACGCAGGAGTTCCGCTTCCGCATGCTCGCGGGCGAAATCCGCATCCGCCAGGCCAGGCGAGCCATGAAGCCGCTCCAGACCGCCCACGAGGCCAATCCGGCGGACGAAACCGCCGGGGCCGCGCTGGCGGCCGCGCAGGCGAAGTTTCTCGAACTCGAGATCGCCGAGTACTCGGCCCGAGCCCAGGCCTACCCCACCGATCTGGCGATCAAGTTTGACCTCGGCCGCCGCTACTTCGATGCCGGCCGGCACAACGAGGCGATCGAGATGTTCCAGGTGGCCAAGTCCGACGGCCGGAACAAGGCCGCCGCCATGAGTTACCTCGGTCGCTCCTTCGCCGCGATCGGTTGGCACGAAGAGGCGGTGGACACGTACCGGCAGGCACTCGAGTCTCATCAGGACCCCAACGACGCGGGCGGCCTCGAACTCCGCTACGGCCTGCTCACCTCGCTGCAAGAGCGGGCCGCCGAGGGCAGGGACCTCCCCGCCGCGGAAGAGGCCTACAAACTCGCCTCGGCCATCGCGGTCCAGCAGATGGGCTTCAAGGACATCCGCGCCCGCCGCGACCAGATCAAGGCGCTCGTCGCTCAACTCAAGCAGCCCGCCAGTGGGTGAGCGCCACCCGGCCGGCGCACCCCGATGACGACCACCGCCACCATCGTGATCCCGGCCCGCCTTGCCTCCACACGCTTCCCGGAAAAAGTGCTGGCCAGCGCCACCGGCAAGCCCCTCGTGCAGCACGTGGCCGAGGCCGCGGCCCGCGCCTCCTGCGCCGACCGCGTGGTGGTCGCCGCCGATCACGAGCGCATCGCCGCCGCGCTCCGCCCCTTCGGCACGCACGTGCTCCTCACGCGAGCCGACCACCCCAACGGCACCAGCCGCCTCGAAGAGGCCTCCCGCCTGCTCGGCCTCGCGGATGATCACATCGTGGTTAACGCACAGGGCGATGAGCCCGAGATGCCCGGCGGCGTGATCGACGCGGCCGTGGCCGCCCTGGGCGCGTCTCCCCGCGCCGTCGTGGGCACCGCCGCGGCGCCCATCGCCGACCCGCGCGAGGCCGCCGACCCCAACGTGGTGAAAGTCTGCCTCACCACCGACGGCCACGCCCTCTACTTCTCAAGGGCCTGTATCCCGCACCTGCGAGATGCCGCGGCGGGTGCCCCTGACTGGCTCCGCCACGTGGGCGTTTACGCCTATCGCGTGGGTTTCCTGCGCCGTTACGTCGCGCTGCCCGCCACGCCGGCCGAACAAGCCGAGCAACTCGAGCAACTCCGCGTCATCGAACACGGCCACGCCATCGCCGTGGCACGCGTGCCCGCGGCCCACCCGGGCATCGACACGCCCGAGCAGTACGCCGCGTTTGCGGCGCGCTGCCGGGCTACTTGTTGATCTCGGGCCCCTCCGCCGCTGCCTGGGCCGCCGCCGGCGCGATCGGTCCGAGGGCCAGCAACAAGAACTGCGGCATGCTCGCGTGCCCGCGATACACCCCCCCGGAGCGCAGCAATACGCCCGTGCCGGCACCGCGGCCCACCACCACCTCCTCGCGGGGTGCGCCCGCCAGGTCGAGCACCGTGAGCGACCCCACAGGCGTGAAGCCCGCGGGCGGCTCCAGCGACACCGTCGTCGCGGGCACGCCGGTGAGGAACGCCACCATGCCGGTGATCACCGCCACCCGTGCCGGGTCTTGAGCCACCTGCGACCCGTCGGGGCGCACCTCCACCCAGCCGTCCACCACGCGCCGCACCCCCAGCGATGCCGCGCTGTCGGCCTTGGACGCTCCGCCATCCGGGGGCGCAGCGTGGAACAGCAGCCCCCCGATGTCGGCCGGCTGCAGGGCGGACGCCACCCGCGACACATACCGGGCCGGGTCCGTCGCCACCTGCGCGAGTTTGTCCGCCGCCACGATGCAGACCGACTCGCCCCCGTCAAGGCTGGCGTACAGCGTGCTCGCGGCCGCGTCCGCCGCCTTGCCCACGATCAACTCGCGCCGCTCGACCTTGCCGCCCGCCTCGCGCTCGATGACCACGCGGGCCACGGGGTTGTCCAGCCCTGTCGCACCCGCGGCCGGTTGCTGATCGCAAAAGTCCGCGATCCGCACGAGTTGCAGCGTGCCGAGTGTGCGCAGCGCCGCCGCCTGGTCTGCCGGTGCCGCCACCGGCTCGCTCAGCGACCACTGGCCGCCCACCCGCGCGAGAGCCACCGAGGTGCCGCCGCCCTGCAGCCGCAGCCGCGCCGCTTCGGGCACCCACGGCAGCACGGCCCGCTCGCGCCATCCGGCCGGGCCGGGTGTCGTCAGCAGGTGCAGCAGGCTGTCGGCCACCAACGCGCTGCGGGCCTCGCCTTGCGAGCCATCGGGCCTCTCGACCGCCACGGTCGCGAGCACGTTGCCGCTCAAGGGCCTGGTGCTCAGGCGAAGTTCTGTCATCCCCGCGTCCAGGCCGCCCGGTGTCGCGCCGGGCACGGCCTCGATCAACACGCGCAGGTCGCTCGGATCGGCTTTCGCATCGGGTGCCGGTGTGCCCACAGCCCGCACTTCGGTCAGCAACCGCAGCACATCGTGCACGCGCTCCGGCTCCAGCGGCCAGGCGCGGGGGGCCGAGGTCGCGCCAAGCCCCGTCAGCGTCCACCCCGTGCCGTCGCCGGCGCGGCTGAGGCGCAGCACGGGCGCCCCGGGTGCCGCGAGCGTGAGGCCGGTGATGTCCGCAGCAGACATCGCCAGAAGGCGTTCGCCTGGTGCCAACGCGGCACGCCCGCCCGGCTGGCCGCGCACCACCCACAGCACCATCAACCCGAGGGCCACGGCCACGGCCAACGCTGCCACAAGCGTGCGGTTTGACATGGTTCATCCTTGAGATGCCCCCGGCCCGCGTATCCGTCGCGGGTCAGCATGCACGGGGCACCGGAATCGAGGCGTTCACTTGGCCGCCAGCAGTTCGTCGATCTTGCCCAGCAGTTCCTTGTCGTTGGGCCGCACCGACGAGTCGTACCGCCCCACGACCTTCCCCGCGCGATCCACCAGAAACTTCGTGAAGTTCCACTTCGGGTCGCCGCCCACCGGGGCCGGCTGCGACGCCAGCAGTTTGTACAGCGGGTGCTGGTCGTCGCCCTTCACGCTGATCTTGGCAAACATGGGGAACGACACGTTGTACTTGCTCTGGCAGAACTTGGCGATCTCCTCGTTGCTGCCCGGTTCCTGGCCCCCGAAGTTGTTCGCCGGAAAGCCCAGCACCACGAACCCCTTCCCGCCCTTCTCCTTGTAGAGCTTTTCCAGACCGTCGTACTGCCCCGTAAAGCCGCACTTGCTCGCGACGTTCACGATCAGCACCACCTTGCCGCCGTACTCCTTGGCAAGGTCGACCTCCTTGTTGTCGATCGTCTTCACCGTAAACGCCAGAGCACTCGCGGGCGCGGACTCGCTCCTGGGCTTCTCGGCGGGCTTGGCATCAGGCGCGGCCGGTGCAGGAGGGGCGGCGGGCCTCTTCGCCTCCGCCGCCGGTTCCACGCCCGCACGCAGGGCCCCCAATCCGGCGATCGAGCACGCCGCCAACACCGCCAACACACCGGTACGCGACGAAAAAGCACACGGGCACATGAGGGGCTCCTTGAAACGGGATCGACCACGGGAGTGTACGGCCGCCCCCCAACCCGGTGGCTTCGACCTCCGCCGCCGGACCGATGCGGCCTGCCGCCTACAGCCGCGCGGCATGTTCACCCTGGCCGCCGCGCGGCTACATTGACCCATGCCCGGCACACCCATCGCGATCATCGGCGCGGGTGTCACGGGCCTGTCCACGGCCTTCGTGCTCGCCCGGGGGGGGGGCGAGGTGGTGGTGTTCGGCTCTGCACAGGCGGCCCGGCCGGCCTCGGGCGTGGCTCCGGCCGGCTTCACCCCCTATCCGGGGGCCCCCGATGTCCGGCTTCGCGCGTGGACGCTCGCCTCCTTCGCACACTTTGCCCACCTGGCACGCACCGAGCCTCGGGCCGGGGTGTCTCTGCTCGAACTTCGTGAGTATTGCTCGCGCCCGCCCTGGCGCACCCCGTGGCTCGACGAGGCGCTCGGGGTTCGCACCCTGGCCGCCCCCCAAGGCTGGCACACCGTGCTGGCGGGCACGCGCCCGCACATCGACACCGACCGCTACCTGCCATTCCTCTCGGCCCGCCTGGCAGAGCACGGTGTGCGCCCGGTGCCGCGCCACGTGGCCTCCCTCGCCGACCTCTTCGCCGAGGGCTTCGGCGTGGTCGTGAACTGCGCCGGGTTGGGCGCGGGGCCGCTGGCGGGCGACGGCCTTGTGCAACCCGCCCGTGGGCAGGTGGTGCACGTGCCCAACACCATGGGACTGCGCCACAGCCTGCACGACGATGCCCCCGACCCGGCCCGCGAAGTCGCCTACATCTTCACCTTTCCGGATCGCCTCGTGCTCGGGGGCACGTTCGAGCCGGGGCACGCCGGGGCAGAAGTGAACACGCACGCCACACGGGCGATTATCGAGCGCTGCCGCCGCTTGCTCACCGTGGACGGACAGCGGGGTGTCGAGCGCCTGGGCGAGCGCGTGCTCGACGTACGCGCGGCCGCCCGGCCTTGCCGGCAGGCCGGTGGCGGCGCGGCGGGAGGCGAGGGGATCGGCCAGATGCACGCAGCAACCAGTGAGTCGATCCGCCTCGAAGCCGAACTCACCCCGCGCGGCCCTGTCGTGCACAACTACGGCCACGGCCGCAGCGGCGTCACGCTGTCGTGGGGATGCGCCCTGGAGTGCGCGAGACTCGTCGCACAGGCTCGTACGGCGTGAGCGTTCTCAGCGGCGGCGCCGCCGCGCACACAGCACGGCCAGGCACGCCAACGGCCCCGCCGTGCCTGCGGCCGGCACGATCACCGTCAGATACACGGGCAGATTCACCCCCGCCGCGGCGTTCAAGAACGTCTGCTGAAAGGTGCCCGCGCCCGAGTACTTGAGCACGCGGCTGTTGCCCCCGGTGGCGGCGTAGACGCTGCCGTCCGGGCCGATCGCGAGCCCGATGGGCGTGCTCAGGCCGTTGGTGCCCGCCAGCGCAAACGTGCTGAGAAACGCGCCCGTGCTCTTGTTGTGCCGGCGGATGCCCTGGGTTTCGCTGGTGACAAGGATGTCGTTCTCGCGGAACACCAGCACGCGCGGCCGGCTCACCGTCATGAAGTTGCCCATGAAGGCGCCCGTGGCGCCGTTGTAGCGCAGCACGCGGCTGCCGAAGTACGACGGTATGTACAGGTGGCCGTCGGGCCCGAAGATCATGCCGTTGTCCGCCCCGTTCAGGCCCCCCAGCCCCGTGGTGATGAACGTGCTCAGAAACGCGCCCGTCGCCCCGTGGTAGCGCAGCACACGGTTGCCGTCGAAACTCGCCACGTACAGGTTGCCGTCCGGGCCCCAGTCCAGCCCGCTCGGCTGCGTCAGTCCGCCCGCCCCCGCGGCCACAAAGGTGTCGATGAACGCCCCCGTGTTGGCGTTGAAACGCAGGATCGCGTTCGACCCCTCGCTCGTCACGTACAGCTTCCCATCGGGCCCCACCCGCGCGGCCAGCGGGTTCACCAGGCCCGACCCTGCCCCGTGCGTGGCGATCAACTGGCGCGTGTTCATGTCGTAGCGCGTGATCGTGCTCGAGCCGAAGTTGCTCACGAGCAGTTCCTGGGCCAGGGCGGCGTGAGCCGCTCCCAGCGCCGCGGCGGCGCAGCAAATCAGGGTCGTCGTCATCAATGGCTTCATATCTCGCTCCTCAGTCGGCGGGTGGTGGTGGGGCATGCGGAAGGCGTGGGCGTCAGCCGCGCTCGACCGACCGGAATCGGTTCATCAGTTCGCGCTTCCCGTCTGATCGGGCCGTGCGGAAGAAGTCGTACTCGCTCAGACGGGCCTTGATCTGCTCGGCGCTGGCACCCTCGGCCAGCCACTGACGCACGCCCGCCAGCAGCAGGTTGGCGCCGTGCCCGGTGTAGAGCGTCCAGTTCATCAGGGCTTCGCTCGTGGTGAACGCCAGCCGCAGCTCTCGCCCGTCTTCGCTGAACACCGCCTGCACGTGCTCGCGGCCATCGACAGCCACGATCAGCCATTGGCCCGGACCGCGTGCCACGGCCCCCGAGCCCCGATGGTCGTGAAAGACGTGCACACCGGCAAGTCCGACGGGCTCGAACACCTTGATGCCCACGTGCACCGCCCGGGCCGCGGCACGTTCGAGATCGCCCGCGAGTTCGGGGAGCAGGGCCGGCGTCGCCACCACCAGCGCGAAGTCGGTCGCTTCCGCCAGCAGGGCCCGGGCCTTGGCCAGGGTCTGGTCGCGCGTGTGCAGGGTGTACACGCGCGGGTCGGGCGCCCGGCCGGTGCCGGTCGCCGCGGCCAGCGCGGCCAGCGATCGTTCCAGGGTCGCCCGGCGGGCCTCGGCAAACTCGGTCGCGGGCGTAGCCCGCACCAGGCGCGTGCCCCCGTCGTCGCTGGTGCTCACCGCCCCGGCGTGCTCCAGGCCGGCCACCGTCTTGTACGTGCTGCCCATCGACTTGCCCAAGGCCTGCGCGAGCCGGTAGCCCGTGGCCGGGCCATGGGCCAGCAGCCACGCATATGCGGCGGCCTCCAAGGGCGTCAACCCCAGCGGGCCGGGCGGGCCGGCGTGGTCGGATGGCGCGGCGGGTTGGGTCGGCCTTCGTTTCATGCTACTCCACTAGAAGAGTAGTATACGGCAAGGCCAGACAAAGGCAACCGCTCTGAACAAAAATGCTGTTGCTGTACGGGCCCTACCGCAGATCGAGCAAGAGTTTGGGCTGCTTCAGGGTTGCCGCGCCCAGGGCCGGGTGCTCGCCCCTGGCCAGGCACTCGTGCACCCAGCGGCGCAGCCAGGTTGTCGGCTCCTGCCCATCCGCCTCCGGCCAGGGAGCCGTCCCCTCAAAGAGCACGATGCGCTCGGGCCGGCACTCGAACGGGTCAACCAAGCCCTGAAAGCGCGGCGCGCCCCGTGCAAACCACGTGGTGCGGATCGTGCCGAAGCGCGTCAGCCACCGCTCCCGCGCCACCGGTGTCGACTCCACATACACATCGATGCCCGCATCCTGCACCGCCTTGAGAAACTCGGCCACCACGTGGTGCTCGGGCAGCGTGCTGGTGGCGTCCACAGCCAGCCCCTTGAAGCCCGCCTCCACCAGCGGTCGGATCGCCTCGCGCAGCATCGCCATGGCCGCCGCCCGGTCGGGAGCCTGCGCCGCCGGCGTCTGCTCATTCCCGGCCAGTTTGACAAAGTTGGCATCCCACGCGGGGTTGCCCATGTAGGCGATGGCGTACACGTCCGGCCTGGCGTTGAGCCCGCCCCAGGCCCTCTCGAACCCCTTCCGCCACGGTGAATCCGGCGGTGTCCGCAGAGCCCCGAAGAACGTGAACGCCGGCCCGCCCTTCTCTGTCGTGTCCTTCCCGAAGGGCGAATCAACGTAGAACCTGCACCAGCCCATCCGGTACAGGCCCATCGCCTGATCGGTGGCGATCGCCGCCAACCCGCGCTTCACCCACGCCGGGTCGCTCCACCGGTCCTTCGCGTTGTCCGCGCTCGCGCACGCGATGAACGCGTACACCTGGCTGAGTTCGCGCGGCAGCGGTGCAGCCGCCCGATCACGCCGCGTTTGCGGGCTGCCCGGAGCGACGCGGGCGGGGCGTGCCCCCGGCTCAGCGTGCGGCGGCGACTGCCCCACCACGGGCGGCGGCGGCTTGGGCGCACCCGGCGTCATCGCGGCCCACAACGCCAACAGCCACACGACCTGATTCATGAGCCGTTCTCCCCATCGCGCATCACGCGCACCAGGTGGTCGGTCGAGTGCTGCCACGTGTACGCACGCCGGGCGTTGGCCGGCCCCTCTCGCAGGGCCGCCTCCCGCAGGCCCGTATCGGCCATCACACGCCGCGTCGCGTCGATCAGCGCCTGCGGCCGCGGGAAGTGGCCGATACGCCGCGCGTCGTTGTGAAAGGGCTTGCGGTCGGACGCGATGAAGATGGTGCCCGCCCTGGGCAAGAACTCGTCGGTCGGGCCGCCCCGGGTGCACAGCACGGGCAGACCGCACGCGCTCGCCTCCAGCGCCGGCAGGCAAAACCCCTCGGCCGTGTACGGTGCGAAGTAGGCATCAGCGGCGTGGTACAGACGCGCCACCCCATCGAGGCTCTGAGCCGCCCCCACGTAGATCAGATTCCGCTCGACGAGGGCCGCGGCCTCCGCAGGCAGGCCTTCCAGGTGCCGGCGGATGCGCGCCTCGCTCGCGTACATGTCGCTCAGTCCCTTGAGCACCAGCGCGGCACGCGGGTCCTCCAGCACGCGCTGGCCGAAGCCCGCGATGATGTTGCCCACGCCCTTGTTGTCCGTCATGCCCCCCAGCGACAGGAAGACGAAGCGGTCGGCCGCGATCCCCAGCGTGGTTCGGGCCGCCGCCCGCTGCTCGAGCGTGGGGGGGCGGAAGAGCGCCGTATCAACCCCCAGCGGCACCAGGTGCACGCCACGGGCGGGCGCCCCGGAGCGCAGATAGCCGTCGCGTGACCATCGCGAGGGGGTCACCACGCTGACGCGTCGGCCATCCGCACGCTCGCGCAGCGTGCCCCCGGAAAGTGCCCCATCGATAGCGATCCCGAACTCGGTGGTGCCCAGGCAGAAGACGCGGGCCGCCGGATGCGTGTCCAGCCGCATCGGGTAGTCGCCCCGCACCACCACGCTCGGCTCCCATCCCGGTTCGGGGGCCGCCAGCGCGCCCACGCGCGCGTCCCCGTCGCCCGCCAGCACGCCCCGAACGGGCTTCCACGCCGGGTCAAAGTACGGTTGGTCCGCGAAGCGCAGGTCGCAATCGGCCCGGTCGAGCAGGTGCCGCGCGTAGTTCATCGTCACCACGCAGTACGAGTGCGGCACGCCCCGCCAGCCCTCGATCAGGATGCGCAGGCGAGTGCTCATCCCGCCGCGCTCCCGTGCCCTGCCCGGCGGCCCGCACCGAGCACCAGATCGGCCAGCTGGGCCGAGACCCCCGCCCACGTGTAGCCCCCGTGCGCCAAGGCCGGGCCCGCCGCACGGGCCGCCCTGCACCACGCCCCGTCGCTCAGCACGCGGCGCATGTGGCCGATCAGGTCCATCAGGCGCGGCCGCAAGGTCTTGCTCCCCGGCACCGGCCCGCGGCAGACATCGCTGGGAATCCTCAGCGCGAACGCGTCCGTCGTGAAATCGTCCGTGCTCCCGCCCGCCGTGCAGATCGACGGGCAGCCGCACGCCGCCCCCTCCAGCACCGGCAGGCAGAAGCCCTCGGCTGTGTACGGCATCACCATGCAATCAGCCGCCTGATACAACTCGGCCATGCGCCGGGGCGACAGCGCGCCACCCAGGTACAGGCTGCGTTGCCCGATCAGGTCGCGCTGCCAGGCGGGCAGGTCCTTCATCGCATCGGCGAGCCAGCCCTCCGATCCGTAGGCCGCATCCAGCCCCTTGAGCAGGAGCCGGGCACGCGGATCGTCTCTGGCGACCGCGGCAAAGGCCACCAGCACATCCGCCACATTCTTGTTGGGCGTCATGGCGCTGGTGTGGTAATAGACCACCGGTTCATGCTCCGTCCCGTGCCACCGCGGCCACAAGCGTGCCCGCAAAGCCGCCCGCTCCGGCGCGTCGATCGGCCGGTAGACGCGCGGGTCGATACCCAGCGGCACCAAGTGCACGCGCTCGGGCACAAACCCGCTGGCCGTAAAGCCCGCGCACGACCAGCGCGTGAAGGAGACGATGCGTATCTCCGCGTCGTGCTTGCCCGCCTCGGCCGCGGCAGCATCAGCGAAGTACGCCGGCGTCGTCAGGCCAAACTCGCTGGTGGCCAGCACGAAGACCGGCGCGTGCGAGGCCGCACCCGGCGGACGATCAAGACGCAGCGGGTAATCCATGCGCACCACCGCGTCGGGCACCCAGCCCGGCTCCGGTGCCGGAATCTGCATCACGCGGCGTTCATCATGCCGCTCGATGATCCCCTCGCGCACCGCCCAAGCCTTGCCAGGCATGGGCCGATCCACCCAGCGCACGTCGAAGCGCGGGTCCCGCGCCAGGTGGGCGCCGAAGTTCATGCCCAGAACGCAGTAGGAGTGGGGGATGCCCCGCCACCCCTCGAACACGATGCGCAGCCGCCCGTCGCTCACGCGAAACGCTATGCCCGAACCGTGCCGCTCACTTCGTCGCTGTGTCGGCGTTCGCCGCGCTGGCCGCCCCGGGAATCACCGGCTCGAAGCCCAGCGACTTCACCAGGAAGCCCCACTGGTCGGCCACCTCCTCGATCCGCTTGCCCGTCGGCTTGCCCGCCCCGTGCCCGGCCCGGGTCTCGATGCGGATCAGCACGGGGTTGTCGCCCGTGTGGGCCGCCTGCAGCGCCGCGGCAAACTTGAACGAGTGGGCGGGCACCACGCGGTCGTCATGGTCGGCGGTCGTCACCAGCGTGCTCGGGTACCGCTTCCCCGACTTCGCCTCCGCCGCACGCACCAGCACGTGATACGGCGAGTAGGCGTTGAGCACCTTGAACTGCTCGGCGTTCTCGCTCGAGCCGTAGTCGCTCCGCCACGCGTGGCCGATGGTGAACGTGTGGAACCGCAGCATGTCCATCACGCCCACCGCGGGCAGAGCCGCGCCGAAGAGGTCGGGCCGCTGCGTCATGCAGGCCCCCACCAGCAGGCCCCCGTTGGAGCCGCCCTGGATGGCCAGTTTCGCCGGGCTCGTGTACTTCTCCTTGACCAGGTGCTCGCCCGCGGCGATGAAGTCATCAAAGACGTTCTGCTTCGTGAGTTTGGTGCCGGCCTGGTGCCACGACTCACCGTACTCGCCCCCGCCGCGGATGTTGGCGACCGCGTACACGCCGCCCATCTCCATCCACTGCAGGTTGGCGGGGCTGAAGCCGGGCGTGATGCTGATGTTGAACCCGCCGTAGCCGTAGAGCAGCGTGGGGTTGGTGCCGTCGAGTTTCAGGCTCTTCTTGTGCGTGATGAACATGGGCACCTTCGTGCCGTCCTTGCTCGCAAAGAACACCTGCTTGGTCTCATAGTCGGCCGGGTTGAAGTCCACCTTGGCCTGCTTGAAGAGTTTCGTCGCGCCCGTCACCACGTTGTACGAGTAGATGCTGGGCGGCACCGCGTAACTCGAGAACGAGTAAAACGTCTCCGGGTCCCCCGGCTTGCCGCCGAAGCCGCCCGCCGTGCCGATGCCCGGCAGTTTCACGTCGGTCATGAAGGTGCCGTCGATGCCGAACACCTTCACCTGGCTGCTGGCATCCTTCAGATACTGCGCGACCAGCCGCCCGCCCACGTGGCTGACGCCCGTCAGCGTCGCGTCGCTCTGCGGGATCACGTCCTTCCAGTTCGCACGCGCGGGGTTGCGCGTGTCGATGGCGATCACCTTGCCGCGCGGGGCGTTCAGGTCGGTCTGGAACCAGAACACGGGCCCGTCGTTCCCGATCATGTCGTACGAGGCATCAAAGTCGTTGAGCAGTTCGACAAAGCCGAAGGCCATGTTGCCGTTGGCCTTCACCGCCGCGGCCCGTGCCGCGTGCCGCTTGGCCAGCTCCGCCCGCAGCCCCGTGGCCGCCTCGCTCTGGTCATCGGGCTTGAGAGCCGCCACCTTGACGGCGATCTCCTTCACCGCCTCCTCCGCCGCACGCACCGCCATGTCGCCCGCGGTCGGTGCTCCGGACAGCGGGTGCGTCTTGAGGTCGCGGTAATAGAAGCGGTTCTTGCGGTCGGTGCCGTGAGAGACATTCATCGCCGCGTACTGCCCGTCGTCGGTCACCCCGATGCCGAAGCCCCAGTCGGCCTGGTCGGGGCGCTGGTAGATGGGGATGTTGTCGGCCTGCTTCGTGCCCACGGTGTGGTAGAAGGCCTTGGGGTACTTGTTCAGGGCTTGGAGCTTGTCGCCGGTGGGCTCGTCGTAGCGGCTGTAGAAGAAGCCCTTGCTGTCCTTCGTCCAACTGGCCCCGGAGAACTTGACCCACTTGAGTTCATCGGCCATGTCCCGGCCGCTCTCGATGTCGCGAACACGCCACGTGTTCCAGTCGCTGCCTGCGTCGGCGATGCCATAGGCCACCAACTTCCCGCAGTCGCTCACGCTCACGCCCGAGAGCGCCACCGTGCCGTCTTTGCTGAGGGTGTTCGGATCAATCAGCACGGTGGGGGGGGTCTCGAGGGCCGTGGTCCAGAACAACACGTTCTGGTTCTGCAGGCCGTCGTTGCGGCTGTAGAAGTACTTGCCCCCCTCCTTGCCGGGCGCCGTGTAGCGCTCGTAGTTCCACAGGGCCGTCAGCCGCTGCTTGATCGCCCCGCGCTGAGGGATGCCCGCCAGATAGGCGAACGTCACCTTGTTCTGCGCCTCGATCCACTCGCGCGTCTTGGAAGAGTCGTTCTCCTCGAGCCACCGATACGGGTCCGCCACGGTCGTGCCGAAGTACTCGTCCTTCTGGCCGGACTTCTCCGCCGCCGGGTAACTGATCGGTGCGGCCAGCGCCACCGCACCACCCGCCACCAGCACCAGAACCTGCAAAAACGCCACGGGAGAACGCAGACTGCGCATGTCGAGGCTCCTCGGGGCCGGGCAAAGTGCCGGGCCGGTCGGGTATTTGTATGGCCGCTCGCCCTTCCGGTGGCGGCCCCGCCGCGCCCGGCACCGGGCACCCGCCGCGAAACTACACTGCCCCATGCCCGATCCCGCTCAGCCCTCTCCGGCCCTTCCCCTGCTCCGCACGCTGGGCATGGCCGACCACCCCCGCCTGCGCACCAGTCCGCCCCCACCGGCCGAGGCCGCGGCTTGGGTTGCCAGCACAAGCCCCGCCACACGCCGGCCCCTCTGCTGGGTCCGCCTCAACACCGCCGACTGCTTCGAGGCCGCCGTGGCGGATTCGGTGGCGACCTTCCGGCGCTTCCGCGCAGTCCCCGCTCCCGTACGGGGCCAGATCGTGCGAGAGATCGGCAACGCCTTCCGGGCCCAGCGCGATGCCCTGGGCGAACTCGTGAGCCTCGAGGTCGGCAAGATCAGGGCCGAGGGCGCGGGCGAGATTCAGGAGATCATCGACATCGCCGACTTCGCCCTCGGCCTCTCGCGCCAACTCCCCGGCAGCGTCGTGCCCAGCGAGCGTGCCGGCCACCGGATGTTCGAGCAGTGGCTGCCTCTCGGGCCCATCGGTGTCATCAGCGCCTTCAACTTCCCCGCCGCGGTCTGGGGGTGGAACGCCATGATCGCCACAGTCTGCGGCGACACCACCGTCTGGAAGCCCTCGCTCCTGGCGCCGCTCACCGCCCTGGTGTGCAACACCCTGGCCCAACGCGTGGCCGAGGCCCACGGCTTCCCGGGATTGTTCCGGCTCATCATCGGCACCGATGATGTGATCGGCGAGCGACTTATTGCCGACAAGCGCCTTCCCCTTGTCTCCGCCACCGGCTCCTGCCGCATGGGCCGCCGCGTCGGCCAGGTGGTGGCCCAGCGCCTCGGCCGCTGCCTCCTCGAACTCGGCGGCAACAATGCCTGCATCGTGCATGAGGATGCCGACTTGGATGTGGCGCTCCCCGCGATCGTGTTCGCGGCGGTCGGCACCGCGGGCCAACGCTGCACCACCACCCGCCGCCTCATCGTGCACGAGAAGGT
Source organism: uncultured Phycisphaeraceae bacterium (assembly GCA_964590885.1). Taxonomy (GTDB): domain Bacteria; phylum Planctomycetota; class Phycisphaerae; order Phycisphaerales; family UBA1924; genus JAEUIX01. Next base: position 15,887 of record CAZPWW010000026.1, on the reverse strand, counting down.
CGCGCCCGCACTGGTGCCCCGTCTCGTGGCCGCCTACCGCTCGATCATTGACGGCGGCAAGATCGGCGACCCCCTCGCCCCCGGCACGCTGGTCGGTCCGCTCATCAACGAGCGAGCCGTCGAGGGGTACGAGCGTGCGATCACGCTTGCCAAACTGCAGGGCGGCGAGGTGCTGGTGGGTGGCAGGCGTGTTGCACCGGCTGGGCTCAGCGGACACTTCGTTGAGCCCACCATCATCCGCGCACCCGCACCCCCGGGGGGCGGGCTTTCCAGCCCGCCACTTCCGATATCTCAAGAAGAGACCTTCGCGCCCATCCTCTACGTCTTCACCTATCGCGACCTCGACGCCGCGCTCGCCCTGCACAATAGCGTTGACCAGGGCCTTGCCTCAGCCGTGTTCACCGAGAGTCTGCGCGTCAGCGAGCGATTCCTCGCCTCTGACGGCTCCGGCTCTGACTGCGGCCTCGCCTACGTGAACATGGGCACGAGCGGAGCCGAGATCGGCGGTGCCTTTGGGGGCGAGAAGGACACTGGCGGCGGCCGCGAGAGCGGCAGCGACGCCTGGAAGCAGTACATGCGCCGCCAGGGTGTCGTCATCAACTCCACCGGCAGGGTGGAACTCGCCCAGGGCATCAGGTTCGAGTAGCCGCCGGGTTGGCGAATGGCCCGGTCTCGCTGCTCCGCTCCTCCGGCGGGTCGCCCGGCACCGGCCGCACCGCGGGCTTGGGCTGCGGCAGCGGGTGATCAAGCCCGTGCCGGCACGCCACCGGCAGATCGCGCCGGGCCCATCGCGCATACCCCGGGGCCTCTTGCAGGCGCTCGGGTGCCCGGATCGGGTGCCACAGGTGATAGGCTCGGATCGACGCCACCGCGATCTCCACGCCGATGCGCGGCCGCAGCGACTTGAGCCGCCGGCAGAAATCATCGTCGTTGAACCGGTACCCGATGTACTCCTCATCAAACCCGTTCACCCGGCACGCCGCCAGCCAACTGAACGAGTGGTGCCCGCCCACCAGTTTGGGCTTGTGCACCTTGGTCAGGCCCCAGCGGCTGAGCCACAGGTTCTTGCGATAGCGGCGGTCGCGAGCCGCCAGTTCGGCCGTCTGCACGGCATCGGCGAGCCCGGCCTCATCCACACCCCCCAGCAGCACCCGCTCAGCCTCCACTGCCGAGCTGGCCTGCTCGCTCAGCATGTAGCGGTACGGAATCACCAGGTCCGCCCCAGCGGTGCGCAGGGCCAGGTGCCGCTCCACCGCATCGGGCGCGAGCATCGTGTCGCCGTCGAGCACCAGCACCGCGTCGCTCTGCACGATGCCGCCGCGGTCGCGCAGCACGCGCAGGCCGTTGTTGCGCACCTGATTCAGGTGCGGCCGCCCGTGGTGCGCCCGGCACACGTGCCACAGGTGCGCGGCTGTCCCAATCCGCTCTCGCTGCCCCGCCGCCACGCGGGGCCACCACGCGTCCAGCAGCGCGCCGATCTCCGGGGCATCGGTGTCGCACGACACCACCACCCCCGCCGGCGCGGCGGTCTGGTGAGCGAGACTCGCCAGGCACGCGGCCAGGTGCCGCGTGGTGTGGGTGGGAATGAGCACAAAGACACGCACTCCGCGAGGGTATCGCCGCGCCGCCACCCCGCCACACGGCAGCACCCGTGGGCGGTGCCTCAGCGCCCACGGCCCTTCGCGGCCCCTGCCGGCTTCACCTCCACCATCGCCCCATCCGCCGCGCTGGCCCGCCAGCGCACAAAGCCCTCGATCGCCTGGTACTCCGGCAGGCCCAGGCGGTCGTAGATCTGTGCCGTGGCGCGGTTGCGGTCTTCGGCACGCTGCCAGAACTCGCGCGTGTCGCTCGGCCCCGGGAACAGCGCCTTGTCCTTCTGGCTCTCGTGCTTGAAGATCGCCATCCGCTTGCGGGCCACCTCATCCGGCGACAGGGGCACCGCCATCTCCACCTCTTCAGGACCCCATTCCTGCCACGCGCCGCGGTACAGCCACACCTCGCAGGCCTTCATCCACGGGCGCGCCGCCAGCCGCCGCACCGCCGTGATGATCGCCCCCAGGCACACCCGGTGCGTGCCGTGCGGGTCCGAAAGGTCTCCCGCGGCGTAAATCTGGTGCGGCTTCACCCGCTCCAGCAGATCGACCGTGATGCGGATATCCGCCTCGCTCAACGGCTTCTTCTTCACCCGTCCCGTCTCGTAGAAGGGCAAATCGAGAAAGTGCACGCGCTCGGGCTTCACGCCGCTGTAGCGGGCACCGGCCCGCGCCTCCGTTCGCCGGATCAACCCCTTGATCGTCTGCAACTCCGGCGAGTCGATCTCACCCGGCTCCTTGCGCTTCACAAACGACCGCACCGCACGATCCAGTTTCTCCACCTGCTTGCCAAACAGGCCGAAGGCCCGCGCAAACTCCGCCACAAAGTCGGCGTGCCGCACCGCCGTGTCGTCGAACACCGCGATGTTGCCGCTGGTCTGATACGCCACGTGCACATCGTGCCCCTGCTCGCACAGGCGGATGAACGTGCCCCCCATGCTGATCACGTCGTCATCCGGGTGCGGTGAGAAGACCACCACCCGCTTGGGAAAGGGGCCGGCCTTGCTCTCGCCCGGCCTGCCCCCCGGCCACCCCGTGATCGTCGCCTGCAGACTCTTGAACACCTCGATGTTCACGTCGTAGGCGCCCCCGTGCCGCGTGCTCACCAGTTCCTGCAAGCCGTGCTCGTTGTAGTCCTCGTCCGTCAGTTTCAGGATCGGCTTGTTCACCTCGCGGGCCAGCCAGATCGCGGCTTTCTTGGTCAGCCGCGCGTTCCACGCCTGCCCCAGTTGCGCCAAAGGGCCCAGCCGCCACGGTGTCTTGAAACGCGTGAGTTCCGCGGCCGATGCCGCATCGAGATACATCTTCGCGGACGGGTGCTCCTGCAAAAACGACGCCGCGATCACGTCGCTGACCTCGCCCTCCACCGCCCGCTTCACCACATGCGCCTTGTGCTCACCGAAGGCGAGCAGAATCACCCTCTTGGCCGCGAGAATGCTCCCCACGCCCATCGTGATCGCCTTCTTGGGCACGTTCCACTCGCCGAAGAAGTCGCTGGCCGCGTCCATCTTCGTCACCCGGTCCAGCGTGATCAGCCGCGTGCGGCTCTCGCGCCCCGAGCCCGGCTCGTTAAAACCGATGTGCCCCGTGCGCCCAATCCCCAGCAGTTGCAGGTCGATGCCCCCCGCCTCCGCGATGGCCCGCTCGTACGCGCGGCAGAACTCGCCCACCTCGCCCAGGCCCAGCGTGCCGTCGGGCACATGCCACTGCCCCTTGGGAATGTCCACCAGATCGAACAGGTGCTCGCGCATGAACCGCACGTAACTCTGCAACTCGCGCGGCTGCATGGGCCAGTATTCGTCCAGGTTGAACGTCGCCACGTTCTTGAACGACAGTCCCTCCGCACGGTGCAGCCTCACCAGTTCGTCGTACACGCCCACGGGCGTCGAGCCCGTCGCCAGACCGAGCACCGCCATCTTGCCCGCCGCGGCACGAGCCCGGATCAGTTCCGCGATCTCCGCCGCCACCGCCTTGCTCGCCTGCGCCGACGACTCAAACACCCACAGCGGAATCCGCTCCACACCCCGCGCGGCATCGTGCGGGCCCACAGCACCGGGGCGCGGGGCCGCCCCGCGGGCGGTCGCTCGGGAAGACGGCTGTGCGGATGGTCGAGTCCGGAGTTTGGGCATGAAGGGGGCCTCCGGCTGCATATTACATAATCTCTTGGCCGCCCGCCACCGGACCCCGGATTACAGCGCCAGATCGGGCTTCAGGAACGAGAAGTCGCCGGGTGCGGGGTTTCCACTGGCCTCCCAGCCGGCACGCACCACCTGGCCAAGATCACGATCGCCACACCCGGCACCAGCCACCACGTCTGCCGCTCAATGAAGCCCAGCCAGTAGCAGGGCGACGCCAGCGCCACCGCCACGCCGCACACAACCAGCGACGCGCGTGTGGGCGGGGCGATAAAGCCGCCGCGGCGAGGAATGAGGCACACCCACACATACGCAGGGAAGACCAGGCCGTAGAACGACATGAAGAGGCGATAGACGAACTCGCCCAGCGTGATTCCCAGCATCGGTTGGTTGGATCGAACCGACAGCGCCATGGACAGAATGAATGTGGCCATGCACAGAAGCGCAACGGGCATCGCGCCCGCCAATCCGCTCAGCGAGATCGCTGGCCTACCGCTCGACCTGCGGGGCCTGGGCTGATACCCCACGTGAGCCGCGAAGTGGGCAAGCACCGTGAGGATGAGTTGTATGAAGATGTGCACCCACAGGAGCAGCGCCAGCGTTCCCTGCCCGCGTAGGTCGGGTGCCCCGCCCGGGCGTGTGATGAACCACGCCGCGTAACCCAGGGTCATCGCGAGCATGGCCGCGAAGAAGACACCGAAGCCGAGGCCAAACGCCACACGGCTGGCGGAAGACGTCAGGGCCTGGCGCGCGAGCAAGAAGGTGCGATCGAGGTACGGGCAAAGCCCAAAGCCCAAGAGGCAGACCAGTGCCAAGGGAGCCGCATCAGTGCGCGCGAGAGCAGGCACCACGTCGGGCATCTGGAGCCGGCCACCGGTGAGCAAAGTGAGCCCGACTGCCGCCGACACGGCCCAGACGAACACGTACCCCTGCCGCCGGCTTGCGAGGACCAAGACCAACAGTAAGCCGACTGTGGGAACCCATGGACCCCACGAGGGCGCGGCCGCCAACACCGGCTGGAAGTACGAGAAAGCCATGCCCATGAACGCGAACTGGAACATGGCCGTAATGATCGAGAACCACCGTGTTGCCGCGGCATGCGCCGACACGATCCGTTCCGCCGCGCCCGGTTTCAGCACCCACCCCATCGCCGCCGCGCCCACCACGTTGGGCACCGCGAACACCACAAACCCCCACAACCCGAAGTCGCGGATCAGGAGCACCGGCAAGAACATCCCGATGCACCACGTCCACGAGCAGGCGAGGTACGCGGCCCAGCCCAGCACCGCGAAGGCCGACGCGGGCTTGCCATCACCGGGCTCTGGCTGAGCCTCCGAACCGGGGCCGGTCGCGTTCATCCGCGTTCATCCGTGTTCGCCTGCGGCGCTCCCGCGCCGTCCGTCTTCCCCGCTGCCCGGCGCGCCGCGCGGGCCTCGTGCAGAGCCTTGGGCGTCACATGAAACGTGGCGAAGCACTTGCCCACGCGCACCTCGCGCCCCAGCCCCCGCGTGGGGATGCTCTGCACCACGTCCAGTTCCATCTCGAAGTTGAACTCGCCGCCCGTGGCGAGTTGGGTGTCAAGGTCGTGCTTGGGGCTCACCCGGTAAATGGCCGGCCCGAAGCACGGCCGCAGGAACTTGTATTCCAGCCGCTTGCACACCACGGTGTAGTCGCCCCCGCACCGCCCGTACAGGTACATGCCCCCCGCGATCTCGCTGTTGGCCAGCAGGCTCGCACCCGCCATGGCGTTGTACCAGTTGCGGTTGAACTTGCGGAACGGCAGAATCGCCGAAAACGTGCTGTCGCTCTCGCGCTTGATGCGGATGCCCGAGCGAAAGGCATACGGCAGCCAGATCATGCTGGCGACGCGGTGCCAGAACGGGCTGCGGCTGGTGAGGCCGGAGATGTACGCCTCCAGCCGGTCGTACATGGAGCGCTTGCGGGGTGCCGCCGGGCCGGTCTTGGGCGCGGCGTCGGCCGGCGCTTCGGGGGCCGCCTCCGCGCCACCCAGCGGCGCGTTGCTCGCGTGGGCTTGGTCGATCGCGTTGGCAACGGCCTGACCGCTCACGCTGGGCACCTCGCTTGGCGGCGGGTCGCCGCCAAAGCCAAGTGTAGTGGGGGGCTTGTCTTCTTGCCGTGCCCCCGTGTGCCGTGGCGCGGCCGGGGCTTGGGAAGCACCTCGCAACACATGGCCGCGCCGGTCATGCCTCCAGCAGTTCGTACCACCCCTTGCCGTTCGGCTTCACGGTCCGCAACGGGTGGCCCGCCTCGTGATCCAGGCAGAGCGTCCACCCGCGCGCCGCCGCCTCCGCCAAGAACCAGCCGCGGCTCACCATGCTCGTGTACGGCTCCACGTCGTACGCGAGCGAGTACGCCTGCCCCACATGCCACGCGGTAGGCATCACATCGGGCGTGAAGACGATGTTCCGGCCGCGTTCATCGGTGAACCGCGTCGCCTGCTGGCCCCATGTGTGGCCGGGCACCTTGAACACGAACACGCCGGGCAGAATCTCGGTCTCGCGAGCCTCGTGCGGGGCAGGCGGGGCCGCGTCGCGCTCGGGTGTCAGGCCCGGGGCAAACGGCGGCGGGGAGTCAACGAGGTGAACGCGCGGCCCCCCGGCCATGCCCGCGGACGTGGCCCCGGAGGGCGGGCTTTCCAGCCCGCCGGACAACACCCGTGCGTACGGAAGCACGTGATCCGCAAAGTACGTCCGCGTCATCACGCTGCGATTCGCCAGCGCATCCGCCCACTCGCGTCGCTGTGTGAACACCCGCGCGTTCGGGAACGTGAACTTCACCGCCAGCGCCTCCCGCGATCCGCCAAACGACGAACCCGGTCCCGTCCAATCCGCCTTCTCCCCCGCGCGGCACAGGCGCGTCAGCCCGCCCGCGTGGTCAAAGTGCAAGTGCGAGGGCACCACCGCCCCGATGTCGTCGGGCCGGCAGTTCGCTTCGGCCAGCGCATCGAGAATGCTCCGCGTGCCCAGCGCGAAGATGTCGCGGTCCTTCTCCGTGAGTTTGTCGCCAGTGCCCACCTCCAGCAGCACCATCTTGGGGGTCGGCAGCGCGCACGCCGCGGGCACCTCATCGAGCCGCTCCAGCAGCAGGCAGTTGTGCTGCACGGTGATGCGGCCGCGCTCGTCGGTGGGCACCGTGCGCGACCAGACCGAGCGCGGGATCAGCCCGAACATCGAGCCGCCGTCGAGGCGGAACTCGCCGGCCCGGAGAAGCGTGAAGCGGTAGCGGGGAGCGGTGCCGGCGGCGTCCATGCGTTACCGCCTCGCCGGCTCCATCAACTGCTCCGGGCTCTGCAAGAGTTCGATCATCTTCGCCAGCATGAGCGCCGCGCTCGCCCCGTCCACCACGCGGTGGTCGCAGGCCAGGCTCAGGGGCAGCAGTTTGCCCACGCCCAGCATGCCGCGCTGCACCACCACGCCCTCGCGGGCCCGGCCCACGGCCAGGATGCCGACCTCGGGGTAGTTGATAATGGGGGTGGCGAATCGCCCCGCGTGGCTGCCGACGTTACTGATGGTGAAGGTGCTGCCCATGAGTGCCTCGCGCGGTGCCGAGCGGTCGCGGGCGCCCTGCGCGGCACTGGCGATGTGCCGGCCGATCTCCAGCACGCCCAGCTTGTCAGCATCACGCACCACCGGCACCATCAGCCCGTTGTCGGTATCCGTGGCGATCCCCAGGTTCACCGTGCGGTGCCGCACGATCTCATCAAACTTGTCGTCGGTCGTCGCGTTGAACTCGCCGAACTCACCGATCAGGCAGCGGCAGACCGCCGACGCCACGAACGGCAGGAAACTCACCTTCTCGCCGCTCGCCGCGGCCAGCTTCCGTCGCAAATGGTCGAGCGCCGTCACATCGGCCTCGTCCATCACCGTGAAGTGCACGGTCTGCGTGATCGACTCACGCAGGCGGTTGGCGATGGTGCGGCGCACACCCCGGAAGGGGATGCGGACCTCGGTCTCGCCCGGCGGAATGGGAGAGGGCGCGTGGCGCGGCGTGGGTGCCGCGCTCGCGGCGGGCACGCGGCCGACATCGCTGCGCGCGACCGTGGCAAGCCCTCCCCTGGCCGCTCCCGGAGGGAGGGGAGACGCGTCGCGTGATGATGCGGTGGGCTTGGCAGCCGCGCCCGATGCCGCGCTCCGCACATCGGTCTCGAGCACGCGCCCGCCGATGCCCGTGCCGCTGATGCGGTCGATGTCAACGCCCAGGTCTTTGGCGAGCCGGCGCACCGCCGGAGTCGCCAGTGCCTTGCCCGGCGCGGCAGAGATGCCGCCCAGCGCGCCGCCCACGGCGCCCACCACCGTGCCAGCGTCTTCACGCTCGGCTGCCGGTGCCAGCGCGGCAGACGGTGCGGCGGTGTGCTTGCCGTTGGTGGTTGCCCCGGCAGCGATCTGGGAGCCCATGTCGCACGCGGCTTGGTCGGTGCCCGTCGCTGATGCCGCGGGTGCGCCGGCATCGCCCTCGAAGCTCACCAGCGGGTTGCCCACCTTGAGAATCTCGCCCTCGCCGCCGTGGAGGACGGAGATGGTGCCCGAGCGCGGGCTGGGCACCTCCACCAGGGCCTTGTCGGTCTCCATGTCGGCCAGGATGGCGTGCTCCTCGACGTACTGCCCGACCTTCACGCGCCACTTGATGAGTTCGGCCTCGTGCACACCTTCACCCAGATCGGGCAGGATGAAGTCGTTGGGGTTGCCGGCGGTCTTCTTGGCGTGGGACATGTCGGGCCTCGCTTGGCGGTGCGGAGGAACGATAGGTGCGCCGCCATGCCCGACCCTGCCCCTCAGCCCACCAGGTCGGGCAGGCTCTCCATGCCCTCGGTCATCACGCGCGGCCCCTTCTCCGTGATGAGCACGTCGTGCTCGTAGTGCGAACTCAGCGAGCCGTCCCTGGTGTACACCGGCCAGGGGTTGCCCCTCTGCACCGTCTCGCCGGTGCCCAGCGCCAGCATCGGCTCCACCGCCACGAGCACACCCGGTTCGCAGGGCAGCCACCCCTCGGGCCAGTCGCGCTGCGTGTCGGGCACCACGTTGGCCACGAACGGCGGCAGGTGCAGGCCGCGCTCGCGGTCGTTCTTCTTCATGCCGATGCCGTGGCCGCCGAGGCCGCGCACCAGGTGGAGCTTGTGCTCATGCTCGACGCAGGTCTGCACCTCGCGGGCCCAGGCCATGTAGGTGTTGCCCGGCGCGAGTGTGGCCACGCCCCGCCGGAGCGACTCCTTGCCCACATCCATGAGGCGCTTGGCCTCCGGCGAGGGATAGGCCTTGAAGCAGTAGGTCCACCCCGCATCGCCCACAAAGCCGTTCTTCCAGACGCCGATGTCGATCTTGAGAAGGTCGCCCTCGCGCACGGGCTTCTCGTACGCACCGGGGAAGCCGTGCACCACGCAGTCGTTCACGCTCAGGCAGGCGTGCCCGGCAAACGCCGGCGTGCGGCCCACGCGGTAGCCGTGAAAGCACGACTGGCAGCCCATCGACTCGAGCACGCGGGCCACCTCCGCGTCGATCTGCGCCAGCGTCTGGCCCACCCGCAAAGTGGGCACGATGCGCCGGTGGGCCTCCACCACGCACTGCGCGGCGGCATACGCCATGTCGATCTCGCGCGGGCCAAGTTTGGGGATGCGTGCCATGCGAAGGGCCGATGGTAGCGCGAGCCGTTGGCTCGCCCAGCCGCAGAGTCGGTCGGATACGGTCGGAGGCAATCTGCGCGTGGAGAAGGACCGACTCCCGAGTGCGATGGTGGTCAGGGCCCCTTGCACAGGCGGCCGCGTTGCCACACCGCGGCCACCAGGTTGATGCCCGATGTGAACGCCAGCGACCGCGCATCGGTGGAGTTGAGCAGCACCAGGTCAGCCCGCTTGCCCGGCGCGATCTCGCCACGGTCTGTCAGGCCGAGCAGCCGGGCTGGGTTGATGGTGGCCGCGGCCAGAGCCTGCGGGAACGACAGCCCGCAGTGATGAACGGCCAGAGCGATGACCGTGGCCATGCTGTAGCACGGGGCCGACCCGGGGTTGAGGTTGGTGGCGATGCAGATGCGCTCCGGGCACGCCGCCGCGAGGGAGGCGAGGTTGGCGTAGCGGCCATCCAGGTGAAAGCCGCACGCGGGCAGAGCCACGGCGAAGGGCCGCTCCCCATCCGCCAGCGGCGCGGCCCGCGCGATCGCATCGAGGTCGGCCGGCGTCGAAGCCTCCAGGTGGTCCACGCTCCGGGCACCCAGCGCGATGGCCCGGGGTGTGAAGCCGAGGCTGTTGAACTGATCGACATGCACGCGGCAGGGGTGCCCGAGGTCTGCCGCGCGGCGGAACAGAGCCTCGCACTCCTCCGGGCTCCACGCGCCGTTCTCGCAGTACGCATCGATGGTGATGCCGGGGAACTCGGCGTGCACGGCGTCCAGTGTCTCGCCGATGGTGCGTTTCACGAGCACATCGCGGGGCACATCCGGATCGATGGCGTGGCCGAGCAAGGCCGTGGCAACCACGCTGCCGTCGGTCGTGGCCGCCACGTCGGCGATGGCTCGCAGCATCTTGAGTTCATCCGCGGTCGTGAGGCCGTAGCCACTCTTGACCTCGACGGTCGTCGCTCCGTTCGCGGTCAGCAACGCCAGCCGGTCCGTCAGTTGCTCGGCGAGCTGCCCGTGGGTGGCGTGCCGCACCTCCCGCACCGTGGCCATGATCCCGCCGCCCGCGGCCAAGATGTCGAGGTACGGCACGCCGCGCCGCTTCATCTCCCATTCGTCCAGCCGGTGCTCGCCGTTCACGCCCCCGGGGTCAAACCAGCAGACGTGCGTGTGGCAATCGATAACGCCCGGCATCAGCACGCGGCCCGCCGCGTCAACCACATCGACTCCCTGCGTTGTTGGCGCGGTGAGCGCCGCCGGCCCCACGCGCACGATCTGGCCGCGCTCGATGAGCACATCGCCGGGGGTGGCAGAAGCGTCGGCCCGCAGCACACGCGCCTTGCGGATCAGCGTCCCCTTCACGCTCCCCGCTCCGCATGGCCCGTCACAAACGACAGGAACAGGTACGCCGCGAGCCGCGCCGTGCGACCGTCCACATCAAACGCCGGGTTCAGTTCCATGATGTCAAAGCACGTCACGCTTGACGAGCAACCCGCGGCGTGAGCGATCGCGCTCACGGTTGCCGGGTCGAGTCCGCACGGGTTGGTCGCCGAAACGCCCGGCGCGTACGCCGCGTCGAGCCCGTCCATGTCCATCGACACGAAGCACGGCTGGGCGGGCACCCACGCGTCGGGCGCAGACTGCCCGGCCTCGCGCACACCCGCGGCCCGCCCGCCGTGGGCGGCGAACCACGCCGCGTGCTCGGCGCTGTTCACCAGCGGCTCCGTGCCGATGCACGTGAGCGACCGGATGCCGCACCGCTCGACCAGCGCCCGCATCGGCATGCCCGAACCGGGTTCGGCCCGCACGTCGAGGTGGGCATCCACGTACACACCCGCCACGGGCACTGCGGCGGCCCGCGTACCGCGCAGGCCTTCGATCACACCCCGCACGAACGCGAACGTGAGGTCGTGCCCGCCGCCGATCGCCACGGGAAAGAGGCCTCGCTCCACGATGGCGCGGCTGGCCGCAGAGACCCGCGCGTGAGTTTCGTCCATGGTGGCGCCCGGCACGACATCCCCCGCGTCGTACACCGGCGGGTAGGCCACGAGCGGCGGTGCCGGCTCCGCCACGCCGTAGCGGGCCAGCGCGGCCCGTAACGCCGCCGGCCCGCCGCGGGCACCGACACGCCCGCCGTTCATGCCCACGCCCGTGTCGTCAGGGCAGCCCAGCAGGCACACTGTGCGCGCGTCGGACGTCGCAGAGGTGGCCAGAGGCCGTATGCGGGCCGCGAGACGCGAGGGAGAGGTCTCGGGCCACTGCGCGGGTTGGGTGTGCGGGATACCGGCCACGGCAAGAGCGTATCGGCACGCCACAGGCCGGGCGTGAAGCGGCCCTACGCGCGCGGCCGGTTGGCGGCGTGCAGCCGCTGCCGCTCGCGGATCCGTGTCTCGATATCCGGTGCGGCCCGCAGGCTGGCCTCCAACTCGCGACGCTTGCGCACGCTCGCCAGAGCCTCGGCGCAGGTGGAGGCGATCGTGTTCGGGTCGCCGCCGCTGGTCTGCTCCACCGCGCTCACCCACGCGGCGACCAAGCCCCGCTGGGCCGCCGTGCCCAGTTCGCTCAGCACGTCGGCCACGCCCACCTTGCCGCGCGTGGCCGCGAGGGTCGCCAGCGTGCGGGCCACCTCGGCGGCGTCGCCGTCGAGGCCCGCGCCGGCCGTGAGCCAGGCCTGGTCGCCCTCGTCAAAGGTGCGCAGCACCGCCGACTCGCTGAGGGCACAGGCCACCACCCACGCCGCATCGGTGCGGGGCGGGCTTGGCGCGGGCGCGGCGGCCGGAGCATCCGTCGGGCCGGTCGAGGCGGGGGGGGCGCCGGTGCGGGTCCGCCCGGCGCGAGCGGCGGCTGTCGCGAGCGCGGCCCGCACCGTCTCGGCGGGCACGCGCGTGATGGCCGCGAGCTGCTGCACGATCAATTCGCGGCGCACGGGGGGCACGCGGTCAAGCCCCAACTCGGCCAGGCGGACGATCTCTTCGTCGAACAGGCGGGAGCGGCCGGCCAGCGACTGGCCCGCCGCGGCGGCCCGCAGGCGCGTGAAGCGGAACTCGAGTGCGTCAACCGCGGAGGCGATCATGGCCTTGAAGCGTTCCACGCCGCGCGGCTGCTTGAGCAACTCATCCGGGTCTTTGGGTGTCGGCTGTCCGGGTTCGGGCGGCACGCCGCTCATGAGGGCGATGCGCACATCGACGGGTTCGGCGAACAGCACCTCGACGGCCCGGCCGGCGGCCCGCTGGCCGGCCTCATCGCCGTCAAAGAGCAGCACGATGGTCTCGGCCAGACGGCGCAGCACGTGGGCACCCGCGGCGTTGAGCGCCGTGCCCAGCGTGGCGACTGCGTTCTGCACGCCCGCCTGGTGGCAGGCGATGGCATCCATGTACCCCTCGCACACGATGACGGTCTTCTCCGTGCGGATGGCCTGGGCCGCGTGATGCAGAGCGTACAGCGTCGCGCTCTTGGAGAAGAGCATGGTCTCTGGGCTGTTGAGGTACTTGGGCTCGTCGGCGTCGTTCACGCGCCGGCCGCCGAAGGCGATGACGCGGCCGAGCGAATCGTGGATGGGGAAGGTGAGGCGGTTGCGGAGCGAGTCGTACACGCCGGATCCGTTCTCGCGCTGCTTGAGCAGGCCCGCGGAGAGATAGGCGTTCTGATCGAGACCCTTGTTGGCGAGCGTGAGGGCCAACCCATCCCAGCGATCGGGCGACGCGCCGAGGCCGAACTGTTCGATCATGGCGGGCGACACGCCGCGGCGCTCAAGGATGGCCCGGGCCGCGGCCCCGTGCTCGGCGTGCCGCAAGATGCCGACGAAGAACGACTGGGCCACGCCGTTGGCGTCCAGCAGCGCGCCGCGCGAGATGCCCGCCGGCTCGGCTTCACCCTCGGGCGTGCCACTGGGCCCGGACCGGCGCGGGGGCGGGCTGAGCGTGATGCCGGCGCGATCCGCGAGGAACTGCAGAGCCTCGCGGAACGACATCTTGTGGTAGTTGATGGCGAACGACAGGGCATCGCCGCCCGCACCGCAGACAAAGCAGTGGTAGATCTGCTTGTGCGGCACCACGCACATGCTGGGGTTGTGGTCGTCGTGAAACGGGCAAATGCACTTGTACTCGCGCCCGGCTCGCTTCAGCGATACCTGCTCGCCGATGAGACGCACAAGGTCGGTCGCCTCGAGCACGCGACGTTTGTCGTCGTTGAACGGCACCGGGCTGTACGGGGCGGGCGGCACGGGGTCATGCTACGAGGGCACCGGGCCGGGGGGCGCGGGCGTACCGTGGGCCATGCGCGTGCGGGTGCGGTATTCGGGCCGGGTGCAGGGCGTGGGCTTCCGCGCCACGGTGCGGGGGCTGGCCTCGGGCACCGTCGTCTCGGGATGGGTGCGGAACGAGCCCGACGGCACCGTGCTGCTGGAAGCCCAGGGTGAGGCCGCGGCGGTGGAGCACCTGCTGGCGGCGGTGCGCGACGAGTTGGGCGGCAGCATCAAGGGAGAAGACCGGCAGCCGATGGCCGACCGGGCGGGCGACAAGGGTTTCGAGATCAGGCGATAGACGAAGCCGCGTTCTGGACATCCACAAGGCGGCCGTCAAGGGCCAGCGGGCGTGAGCCCGTGATGCGGACGGGAACGACGCGGCCCGTCACGTCGTCTGGCGCGGTGCCGCGCGGCAGATCGAAGAACACGATCAGGTCGCCGTCGGTGCGGGCGGACATCTGCATGGGTGCATTGTCGTCGGCGACGGGGGCCGTGGCAACGGGCTCGCTTACGCACCCGCAGTCGTCGCCGCAACCGGCTGCCTCAACGTCGGAAGCGGACTCGGCAGACCGGGCCGAGACGGTGAGCGCTACGTGGCCGGGGGATGCCGCGCGGGCGGTGGCTCGCCGGCGCTCTCGCTTGCTCACACCCTCCACCATCACGCTGAGGGTCTGGCCGATGAACTCGCGCCCCACACGCTCACTGATCTCGCTCTGCAGGGCCAGCAGTTCAGCGTTGCGCCGTCGTTTGACGCTGTCGGGAACGTCGTCGCTGAAGCGCTCGATGGCGGTCGTGCCGGGGCGGGGCGAGTACTTGAAGATGAAGCAGTTCTTGTAGCGGGCCCGCCGCAGCAGGTCGGCCGTGGCGGCGTGGTCGGCCTCGGTCTCGGTGGGGAACCCGACGATAATGTCGCCCGCCAGCGTGAGCGGTCGCCCGATCTCGGGCTGGTGCAGGAACGCGCGGGCACGCTCGAGGAACTCGAGGTATTCGCCCACGGTGTAACCGCGGTTCATAAGGCCCAGGATGCGGTCCGACCCGCTCTGGGCGGGCACGTGCAGGTAGCGGCAGATGCGGGGGTGGTCGCGGATGACCGCGAGCACATCGTCGCCAAACGACTTGGGGTAACTGGTTACAAATCGCAGGCGTTGGATGGCGGGCACGGCGTCGTGGATGTGGGCGAGCAGGTCGGCGAACGTGGTGGTGTTGGCCCCCGCGTACGCGTCGCGGAAGCCGTCGTCGGACTTGTAGACGCGGCCCTTCTGGGGCTGGGTGATTCCGCCGATGCTGACCGCCGCGCCGTGCTCGAAGCGGTAGTGGTTGACGGTCTGGCCGAGAAGAGTGATCTCGATGGTGCCGGCGTCGGCGAGGCGTTTGCACTCATCGACGATGTGGTCCGGGGGGCGGTGCACCTCGGCCCCGCGCGTGAAGGGGACGACGCAGTAGGTGCAGAACTTGTTGCAGCCGCGCGTGATGCGCACGTAGGCGGAGCGGGCCCCCGGGCCGTGATCCGGCGCGAGGGCCCGGGCCAGATCGAGCATCTCGAGTTGGTCTGCGGCGGCGCTGAGCGTGGAACTGCGGCGGCTGGTGCCGCCGGCGAGCGCGGCCTGACCGGCGGAGGCGAGGCGGCGCACGTCGGGCTTCTCGTCCTCTGGTGTGGCGAGCAGGGCGAGGGTCGCGTCGTCGGTGAGCAATGCGGCGCGGGTGCGCACGGCGTTGTCGAGGAGCGCGGGGACCTTGTCGAGCTCGGCCGGGCCGACCATGATGTCAACCACGGGCATGCGCCGCATCAGGGCTTCACCCTCGCGCTCGGCCATGCACCCCAGCACGCCGACCACGAGGCCGGGCTCGCGGGCCTTGCGGAGGGCGAGTTCACCAAGGCGGCTCCAGACCTTCTGCTCGGCGTGCTCGCGGACCGAGCAGGTGTTGTAGAGCACCACGCCCGCGGCGGCCGGATCGGTGACGAACGTGTAGCCCAGAGCGCGCAGGCTGCCGCAGACGAGTTCGCTGTCGAGTTCGTTCATCTGGCAGCCGAACGTCTCGATGTAGACCGATGCGCGAGCCATTCAGCGAAGGGTAGCGCGAGGACCGGGCGGCCGGGCATCGGTCAACTTGTGTTGGGGGCGTGTGGTGTGGTGGTGAATGGGCCGCGCGAGGCGAGGAAGAGGTCGCCGGGGATGGAGAAGATTTCACCGCCGGGGAGGGTGATGCCGGTGCGTGGCAGGAGCGCGGGGATTGGGAGGCCGGGTGCGAGGGAGTGCCAGAGACGGGCGAAGAAGGAAGGGGAAGGCACTG
>CAZPWW010000025.1:0-43162 GCA_964590885.1 uncultured Phycisphaeraceae bacterium | reverse complement strand
GAGAAGGTCGCCAAGGTCGGCAAGCCCATGCTCATCATCGCCGAAGAAGTCGAAGGCGAAGCGCTCGCGACGCTCGTCGTGAACAAGCTGCGCGGCATCCTGAAGGTCGCGGCCGTCAAGGCCCCCGGCTTCGGCGACCGCCGCAAGGAGATGCTGGGCGACATCGCCACGCTCACCGGCGGCAAGGCCATCATGGAAGAGCTCGGCATCGACCTCGAAAAGGTCGAACTCGGCGACCTGGGCCGGGCCGCGAAGGTGACCATCGACAAGGACAACACCACCATCGTCGAGGGCGGCGGCAAGGCCAGCGAGATCAAGGGGCGGATCGAGCAGATCCGCCACCAGATCGAGACCACCACCAGCGACTACGACCGCGAGAAGCTCGAAGAGCGCCTCGCCAAGCTCGCCGGCGGAGTGGCCCAGATCAACGTGGGCGCGGCCACCGAGGTCGAGATGAAGGAGAAGAAGGCCCGCGTGGAGGATGCGCTCCACGCCTGCCGCGCGGCGGTCGAAGAGGGCATCCTCGCCGGCGGCGGCACGGCCATTCTGCGGGCCCGGCGCGTCATCGAGAAGGTGAAGAAGAACGCCAAGGGCGACGAGCGCATCGGCATGGACATTATCTGGCGGGCCGTGAGCGCCCCCATCAAGCAGATCGCCGTCAACGGCGGGCTCGACGGGTCGATCGTGATGAGCAAGGTGGAAGAGGCGAACGACAACTCGTTCGGCTACAACGCCCTGACGCACGAGTACGGCGACCTGATCAAGATGGGCGTGATCGTGCCCACCAAGGTGGAGCGTGTGGCGCTCCAGAACGCGGCCAGCATCGCGGCCCTGCTCCTGACCACCGATGCCGCCATCGTGGACATCAAGGAAAAGAAGAGCAAGGGTGGCGGAGGCGGTGGTGGCGGCGGGATGGATGACATGGATTATTGAACAACAATTCGGTCGTGCCGCGGGAAACCTCGGCTCGGCCATTTCTCCTAGGCCGGCATGAGCAAGTTCCTCGAGCTCGCGCACCACCACGCAACCGACGCAGCCTTCTGGCTTACCAAGAAGGGCTTGGTGCTCGTAGTGGCGGTGTCGCTCGTCGGGGCATACTCCCTAAGCAGGAATCTTGGCGCGGGGCCAGCCCTGTTCCACATTCTCAACTCGCCCGCAAATCGCGAACTGGCATCGCAACCGCCAGCAGCGATGGTGACCGAGTCCATCAATCTCGCTGCCGGTGTCCTTGGCGGCCTCGCTGGCTGGGGGATGCTCGTGGGATGGCGACAGCTCTACCTGCGTTCCGGCCGTGGCCGACGAGTTGGCGTCTTCGTCGATGGCGTGGGTATCCCGCACGAACAGTTAGAGGAGACGATGCGTGAACTTCGCGACCTTGCACAGGAGGGAGCCACCCGCCAACACATCGTCGTGAAATTCCTCCCGCGAGAACTTGTGGCACCTGACGAGCGCTGCCAGCGCTTCCAGCGGCGCTTTGGGCTGACGAGCGTACTCTGGATGTCGGTCTCGCCCTCGTCAAGCACCACGGCAGCCCAGAGCATCTCGATCAAGCTACACACGGTTTCTCGAGACCGTTTGGCACTCGCTGCCCGAACCGCCACCGCACAGCACTGTGCAGCGCTCCTGGCTCTCGGAACCCTGTCAAACTCCCTCGCTGACGCGTTGCGCCAACGGGCAAGCAGCTTGATCGATGTCTTGCTGTTCGCAGTAGCCGCGGAGTGTCTGGGTTCCAACGACTTCGACGAAGCGGCGGCTATTTTCTGCGTCATCGACCGACGCCTCGCGAGTAAGCAGCCACCGCAGCACAACCCGCGGCTCGCCGCGCGGGAATACGCCGTCTGGTGCCTTACGCGGTCGTCCGTTTACACGGCAAAGCAGCCACCGGGTGAACTTGCCTTGGAGCGCGCCATCGCTGACTGCGAGAGAGCCATGGCGTTGTTCGGGCAGCAATTTCCAAACCTCCACCATCCACAAGCTCGGAACTACTTCTTCGCGGGACAGCTTGACGTGGCTTTGGCCCTGATGCAGAAACTAGACCTTTCGCAGCTCCAAGAGCCCGAGCGCGTGGTTGCAGAACTGGACATCGCTGTCCTTCAGCTGCTTCGTTGCAACTGGGCAACCGCCGCCAAACACTTTGGCCCGATCGTGGCGTCGCCAGCGTTTGCAACGATCGATATTCACGAGTTGATCGCGTTCGCGGATTGCGCTCGCGACATGGGGTATGACGAGGCGATCTTTCTGCAAGCTCTGTATCGGGCGATCGAATGCCAGGCCGCGCCTCCGGAGCCGTTCCACGGGGATGCCACCAGATGGCTTGCCGAAGATGACTCGAAAGCGGCTCTTCGAAGAATCTACTTTCATCGCACTCAACCACCAAAGGTTCACGTGGTTGTCGGTCGGAAAGTCGCGCGAGGAAAGCGTCGTTAGTGCCGGACGTGCCCCCACCACCTTCCCGTCCGCTTAGGCTCTGTGCCCGTACTCCCCCCTACTTCCCCAGCACCTCCAGCGCACTCAGCGTCATCGCCGCGGTCGCCGCGCGGATGGTCCGTTCCTTGTCGGGGGCGAACTGCGGGCTGTGCATAGCGGGGAGCAAGAGCAGCCGCCCCGCCTCCTTGGCCCGCGCGAACACGCCCGGCTCGATCACGCCCACGCGTAACTGCACCGACGGTGCGCCCGCAACTTTTCCGAACACGCCGAAGTCTTCGCTGCCCATCATGGGGTCGGTGGGCTGCACCGCCTCATCGCCCATGCCGCGCTTCATCGCCGCGCTCAGGCGGGCACACAGCGCGGGGTCGTTCACGGTGGCATCCACCCCTTCGTTCTCACGCACCAGCACGGTCGGCTCCCTTGCCGCCCCCGCCGCGGCGGCTTCCGCCTTGGCGATCCGCGCGATGCCCGCCAGCAGGGCCTTGTGCACCTCGGGCTTGTACGAGCGCACCGTGAGTTCGATCTTGGCCTCATCGGGGATGATGTTCCGCTTCGTGCCCGCGTGGAACGTGCCCACCGTTACGACCGCCGAATCGAGCGGGTTGGTCTCGCGGCTCACCAGCGTCTGCAACGTGCCCACGGCCCGCGCGGCGATCACGATCGGGTCGACGCTGCGGTGCGGCATCGCCCCGTGCCCGCCGCGCCCGTAGAAGGTGATGTCAACCGAACTCGACGCTGCCCACGCGGGGCCCGACACCACGCCGATCTGGCCCGCGGGCATCGTGTTGGTGACATGGATGCCGATGCAGTGGTCGGGCTTGGGGAACTTCGTGAACAGCCCGTCGGCCACCATCGCGCGGGCGCCCGCCACAACTTCCTCCGCGGGTTGGCCCACGAAGAGCACCGTGCCCTTCCACTCCGTCTTGCTCGCCGCGAGCAGCGCGGCGGTGCCCACCCACGCCGTCATGTGCACGTCGTGCCCGCAGGCGTGCATGGTCGGAACGGTCTCGCCCGCGGAGTTCGTGCCCGTGGCGGTGCTGGCGTACGGCAGATCGGTCTGCTCCTTCACGGGCAGGCCGTCCATGTCGGCCCGCAGCAGCACGGTGGGGCCGGGGCCGTTCTTCAGCACGCCGACCACGCCCCAGCCGCCCACGCGCTCGGTGACTTCGAGGCCCAGTTCGCGCAGTTTCGCCGCCATCTTCGCGGCGGTCTTCTCCTCGCGCAGCGACAGTTCGGGGGTCTGGTGCAGGTCGATATAGAGCGCATCGAGCGAGGGGTAGAGGGCATCCAGCCGATCGAGCGGCCCGGCGGCCAGTGTGGCCGGGCAAGCGAGGCCGGAGAGCGAAGCAAAGAGCGCGAAGGACCAGCGTGTGCGGGTGAGCATGGTGTGAGTCTACCGCGGCGAGGGGTGCACGGCCTAGCCTTTCCGCCGTGCCCCTCACCCACGCTCCCATCATCATCACGCCCACCGACCCGCGCTCGCCCGAGGCCGCGGCACTGATCGCGCTGCTCTCGGCCGAACTGGCCGGCCGCTACGACTACGCGGAAGACGGCTCGGGCCACTTCAAGCCCGAGGACGTGCTCGTGCCGCGTGCCGTCTTCGTCGTCGGCAGAGTCAACGGCGAACCTGTGGCGTGCGGGGCTCTGCGCCCGATGGACGAGCCCCACGTGGCCGAGGTGAAACGCATGTTCGTGGCCCCGGCCGTGCGCGGCCGGCGCTACTCGCGGGCGGTGCTCATGGATCTGGAACGCCGCGCCGCCGCCATGGGCTACACCGTCCTGCGCCTCGAAACCGGCAACCGCCAGCCGGAGGCGATCGCGCTCTACGAGCGCTCGGGCTACGCACGCATCCCGAACTTCGGCCACTATCACGGCGTGGCCGAGAGCCTGTGCTTTGAGAAGCGGATCGTGTGAGGCGGTGCCCGCCGTGCCGGCCCGCGACCGTGCCCCCGCTACTCCGCCACGGTCAGCCGATATAGGGCAACGCGCCAAACTTCACCGCCCGCACCCCGCGACGCCCGCGCGGCAATGCCGGTGCCGCGATCGACGCCGTATCGTTCTCGCCGATTTCAGCGCCCGCAGGCGCGCCGGCGCTTGCCCTGGCGGCGAGGCGGCGGCGCTGATCCGCCCTGCAGGGTTTGAGGAAGGCCTGGACGCGTGCCGCGCCGTCGGCAGAATCGGCTCCCGTTCGGGTGGCAACGGCCGTAATTCCGAGGTACTCTAAACCGTCTGCGGGTGCGGTTCTCACGCCGCGGGTGGACAGAGGAACATCGAGGAAGAGAAGGAAGCTATGAACACTCGCACGCTTGTTACCGCCTCGGCGGTTGGTCTCTTTTCATCGCTCGCGTCGTTGGCACGGGCCGACTTTGTGGTCGTCGATCTCTCGTCCGGCGTGAACGCCGACCTTCGAACTTACAGCAACGGCGGTGCATATCCCGTCGGCGGACAGACGCTGGACTTCGGCGGTGTTCCCTTCTCGCTGGGCCTGCGCTTCGATGACCCCTCCAGCCTCGGCGCCGTCCAGACCAACGGCATCGGCATCGAGGAGGCACACTCCTTCGCCGTGAACATTCCCGGTGCCCTGCGCGTGTACACACTCATCAACAGCGCGTTCGGGTCGCCCGACGTGTCCAACGGTCTGGTCGAAGTCTTCGGCACCAACGGCGCGTACGCGGCCCTCGAACTCGTGCAGGGCTTCAACATCCGCGACCATAACCAGAGCGTCTACCAGAACGACATCAGCGACCCCAGCGTGTTTTCCACGGACTTCGGCGGCGTGCGGCTTGACCGGCAGGTGCTCGAACTTGGCCCGTCATTTGCCGGTGAGACCGTGACGGAACTGCGGTTCAGCGGCGGTCCCGTTTCCTCATTCCTGGATGGCGTCCCCTTCTTGGCCGCTGCAACGTTCGACGCCATTCCCGCGCCCGGCGCGGTTGCGGCGGGGTGCCTCGCCCTGCTGGCCGCGGCACGCCGCCGCCGCTGATTCGCGGCTGGGACTCAAGACTGGATGTTGACGGTGTAGGGCAGACCCTCAAACACCACGGGCTTGGTGTGCCGGTTCGGCGCCAACGCCACCGTCGCTTCCGTCTCGAACACGTCAAACGCCTTGGGCGTGGTCGTGTTCTCACCGAACACGCGGCCCGTGGGCAGGCACAGGATCAGGCCGCGCTCGTCGCCCATCGCCCACCAGTTGTCTGTGCCCCGCGGAAACGCGCTGAGACCCAGCGCCTCGTGCAGCACCCGCGCGTGGCGGGCGGGCTCCGCCACGACGTAGCCGATCTCGCTGGCGTAGAGGATGTCGGGCACGCCAAACCCATCGCCCGCGGGCCAGGGCGGGTCGGGCGGCAGGTCGTGGCGGGCGATGAACTCCACGATGTTGTACGCGGGGTCAAAGAAAAAGAGCGAGTGGGCGTTCCACGAGGCGAAGTGGCGGACGTCATCGGGGTAGGCCGGGTCGCGCAGTTGGGCCGGCGTGGGGACCAGGGCGGTCCGCTCCAGCAGCCACGCTCGGGCCGCCATCACCTTGCCGGGCGGGATGTTGAACGCGAAGTGATAGAACGGCCCGCGGTCATGGGCGGCGGCGGGCGCACCTACCCCAGACTCGCGCCCCCGCGGCGAGCCGTACTCCGTGTGCGCGACGAACTCCACGAGCGTGGCGCCGACACGCAAGACCAGGCGCGCGGGCGTGCTCTCAACCACAGCCAGCCCGAGGCGCTCGGCGTAGAAGGCCCGCATCTCCGCCAGGGGCACGGCCGTGCGCAGCGTGATAGAGCGGATGAGCGGCCCGGCACCCGACGGACCCTCGGGCCCGCAACCGTGCCCGGCCATGAGCAGGTCGTGAGCGCTGAGCAACGCGAGCGCACCAACCGCGCCGCGTGAGAAGTCCCGGCGCGAGATGGACCCAGGCGGGTGCGGCATGACATCCAGACCCGTGCCCCGTCTGCGCTACCGGCCGGAGGACTGGCGGATGCTCCGCAAACCGGGCGAGGGAACCAATAAAAACGGCGGCCCTCGGAGGGCCGCCGGCTGTGACTTGTCTGACTGCGAGCAGCCCGGGAGCGGAGGCCCGAGCGTGGCTGCTTACCAGCGGCCGCCGCCGCCACCGCCGCCGCCGCGACGCCCACCGCCGCCGCCGCCGCCGCCACCACCCCAACCACCGCCACCGCCGCCGCGGCCGCCGCCACCGCCGCCCTCGCGGGGGCGGGCCTCGTTGACGGTCAGGTCGCGGCCGTCCACGTTCTTGCCGTTCAAGCCCTCGATGGCGGCCTTGGCGTGCTCATCGTTGGCGAACTCGACGAAGCCGAAGCCGCGGGGGCGGCCGGTTTCGCGGTCCATGACGAGCGAGGCCGAGGCCACGTCGCCGAACTGCGAGAAGATCTCGCGGAGCTGGTCCTCAGAGGTCTTGAACGAGAGGTTGCCGACGTACAGCTTCATGATGCGCTTCCATCTGTGCCCGAGACTGAAGTGAACCGGTGCTTGAACTCGGGCGGAGGAAGCGTCGGGCGGTCGAGGGCCGGGCGCGACAGGCCGCGCCACCAACGAACGATCACGGAGGGAGTATAGCGGCACTCCTGCACCGGGTACACCAGACCAAGGGCATTTACCAAGTCTGCGAGCGCGGCATGGGACCCCAGCCGCATTCCCTGTTGGCGGGCAACCTGGGCACCCGAACTCACCCGCCGCGTGCCCGCAGCCCCTCCACCAGTTTGCCCCGCTGCTCTGCGGTGAGCACCGCGGCGATCTTCCGCATCAGTTCGGCCCGCTGCTCGGGGCTGGGCGTGTACTGAGCCCGCCCCTCGGCCAGGGCCCTCTCGGCCACGGTGCGGGCCGCGGCGCGGATCGCCTCGGCCTGCTCGGGCGTGGCTTCGGACAGACGGACGATCTCTTCCGTGCGCTCTTTGCGCTCGTTGACGGTGTCGCCCAGCGACCGGGCCAGTTCGCGGAGCGTGAGGTTCATCTCCACCCGGCGGGCAGGCGGCACGAGGGGACGCGACCGGGCGGGGCCTGAGGCCGCATCACCTGCCGGGCCGGGCTCCTCCTCGGCAAGGGCACGCGTGTACTCGGCGACCATGTCGCGGTAAGCCCCCTGCTTCTCCGCCGGCAGCGCACCCGCCACGCGGTCGACCAGCGGCGGGTCGAGCAGGTCGCTCAGCGCAGGGCGGAGTTTCATGATGAGTGATGCCGCGGTGGCGCGGTCGCCCGCCTGCAACGCGCCCTGCACCGCGAGGAAGTCGTTCAGATTGGCCCACAGTACGCGCGACACGACCTTCGCCCGCTCGGCCAAGGCCGCGTCGGCCTTCTCCCGCTCCGCACCCGCAAGGCCGAGCAGGCCCACGGCCAGCGCCTCGGGCCGTCGCTCCAGTCGCACGAGTTTGCCCGCCATGTCGCGCTCCACGAGAGTGCGAACTTCGGCCTTCTTCTCGGCCACGCGCGGGCCGGCAAGAGGGTTCGCCGGCTCGGGAGGGGACGCGGGCTGGTCGGCCGCGCACGCGGCCGACAGGCACAGCGCGGCTGCCGCAGCGGCGCACACGACGGCGAACGTGGGGTAAGCGGGCATGAGAGCACCTCCGAGAAGCACAACGCTGCGGGGAGGAGATTGTTGCGTATGTCGCCCGTGGTGGCGGCGACTCGGGCGGCCCGCCCCGGCGTGCGTCAGCATCCGCCTGCAAAGTAGGCGGTGATGTAGTCGCCCAGGTTATCGGAGAAGGGCTCTGTGCACTGCCCGGCATCGTCGAGCGTGTACGCCGCGCGGTAGCCCGCGTGGTAGGGCGAGGGATTGGCCGAGCAGGGCGCGGCGTATCCGCCCGGGCCGGGCTGCGGCGGCCGGGCGAAGTAATCGGTGATGAAGTCGCCCAGGTCATCCGGGTTGAGCACACCGTCGGGCGTGTAGTCGGCCAGGCAGAGCGCCCGAGGCGAGAGCGTGATCTGCGTGTCGGCCGGGAAGGGGCCGGCGAACACCTCGGTGCGCCGGGCCAGCGGCCCCGGGCGGGGCCAGATCACCGTGATGCTGTCGATCTGGGTGGCGCCGCCCAGCCCGAAGTGCAGGCGCGGGTCTTCGCCCGCGCTGAAACTGGTGCCCAGAGCCAGTTCGCGCGTGCGCGTGGTGCCGCCCGCGCTGAGAAGCACGCGGGCACCCGCGGCGTCGCGGGCCACGTCTCCGGCGCCCACCAGGCGCACACGGGCCCAGTGGTGGCCCGAGGGCGATTGGTTGTGGTGCACATTCACGCTGCTGAGCGGGTTGATGGTGACGATGTCCTCGCGCCCGTCGTTGTCGAAATCCAGGCGGGCACAATACTGGCTGGGCAGCGAGGTGGTGTTCAGGGCGGCGCGGACGTCGGTGAAGACGCCGCCGCCTTCGTTGCGGTGCAGGCGGTCAACATTGGACCGGCCGAAGGAGCCGGCCTGGTAGTTGTCGAGGTTGCCGTCGTTGTCGGCGTCGAGCCAGGTGGTGCCCCAGCCAAAGAACGTGGTGAAGGGCGTGGTGCGGACGAACGTGCCGTTGCGGTTCTCGTAATACGTGCCCACCAGCGCATCGGTGATGGAGATATCGAGCCAGCCGTCGTTGTTGATGTCGCCCAGCGCGATGCCCATGGGGGCGGGGCCGACGAATGTGAAGCCCGAGGCGGTGGTGGCGTCCATGAAGCGGCGGCCACCCGCCCCGTCGGGCACGTTCTTGAGCAAGAGCGGCCGGCCCGCGTTGAAGCAGACCAGGTAGTCCTCCCAGCCGTCGTGGTCGTAGTCGTTCCACGCGCTGGCGTAGGTGATGCCTCCGAACGCAAGCGGCGGCAGCAGGTCGGGTCGATCGGTGAACGTGCCGTCGCCGTTGTTGCGCAGCAGCACGATCGGGCGGCCGGGCGTGCCGTTGCTCACCAGCGTCAGATCCACGTGCCCGTCGTGGTCAAAGTCGGCGGCCGTGGTGCTGAGGGGGTTGATGCCGGCCACACGCACGCCCGCGGCCACGCTCACGTTGGCAAACGTGCCGTCGCCGTTGTTGCGGTAGAGCAGCCCCGCGTCGGCCTGCTCCTCCTCGAAGCCGGGGTTCACCGCCACCGTGAAGATGTCGGACCAGCCGTCGTTGTCGTAGTCGAGGATCACCACGCCGCCGTCGCCGCGGGCGATGCCGTCGGTGTCGGCTGCGAGGCCGGACTGCACCGTGCGCTCCACGAACGCGCGCCCGCCCGGCACACCGAGGCCTGGCACGTTCTGATACAGCCGGTGGGGCTGGCCGGGCTGGGTGGCAAAGAACAGGTCGTAGAAGCCGTCGTTGTCGTAGTCGATCACGCCCAGCGAGCCGCGTGGTGCACCCAGGGTGATGGGCCCGGCCGTGCCGCCCCGCTCGACGAACGAGATGCCCCCGAGCACCACGGGGTCCTGCCCGCGGCTGGGGTCCGCAACCGTCGCCAGGACCACACCCGCAGCAACGCGCACCGCGCTCTGGAAGTACCGTGTCCGCATTTCACGCCCGCCCGTCGAATGCCCACGAGGACCCAGGAACAGCGCCGGCGCCACGTGTCGCGCGCCCACGCCTGCCTGAGATGCCCCGTGCCCCCGGGGGTTTCAGCCCGCCCCACACCCGGCGAAGTACGCCGTGATGTAATCGCCCAGGTTGTCGGGGAAGGGCGGGTCGCACTGCGGCGATCCGTCGGCCGTGAACGCCGCGCGGTACCCCGCGTCGTAGGGCGGGCTGTTGCCGGGGCAGGCCGCCGCGTAGCCACCGGGGCCGGGCAGGGGCGGCGCGGCAAAGTAATCGGTGATGAAGTCGCCCAGGTCATCGGGGTTCAGCGTGCCGTCGCCGTTGTACTCGCTGGGGCAGCAG
Source organism: uncultured Phycisphaeraceae bacterium (assembly GCA_964590885.1). Taxonomy (GTDB): domain Bacteria; phylum Planctomycetota; class Phycisphaerae; order Phycisphaerales; family UBA1924; genus JAEUIX01. Next base: position 32,919 of record CAZPWW010000025.1, on the reverse strand, counting down.
CCGCCGGGCGTGAACACGCACAGGTCCACCGCCGCGTACTCCACGTCGTTGAGCGTGCCGTTGCCGTCGCCGCTGGCGGGGATCTGCGAGGCCGCGATCAGCGCCTGGCCGTCGGCCGTCGGCCACTGGCCGAAGGCCAGATGCACACGGGCCGGCAGCACGCCGGCACGCTCAGCGGCAAGGTCAATGGTGCCCTCGAGCACGCCCGTGCCGCTGGCCCCGCGAGCCTGGGCCGTGCTGACACCGCCGGCGGCGTCAAACCAGCCCGCGTAGGTGTTGTCGTTCTCGGCCGCGAGGAAGGCGTCCCAGTTGCTCACCTGCCCGCCCTTGCCCCATTGGGCCGTGCGCAGCGCGCCGGGCTGCTCGGCCACGAAGATGAACGAGTCGCGGGCGCCGCCCGCACCCGCGTTGGGCGCGGCCACATAGAGCAGGTTCCCTCGCACATCGGCGTAGAGCGTGCGCCCGCCCGCCGCGCTGATGACCCGCACGCCCGCGTCGAGTTGGCCATCCATCACGAAGGGCTGCACCGCTCCGGTCGTGGTGATGTGCCAGTCGGCCCCGCCGTTGTTGTCCCACGTGCCCGCGCCGTTGTTGAAGACGACGTCGAGTTGATTGGCGGTGATCGGGAGCGTGAGTGTGTGGAGCCACAGGCCCGCGTCGGGGCCCGTTCCGGCGGTCATCACGGGGTCGGGGCTGGGCACGCTCTGCCACACGTTGAACCCGTAGTGGATACGGACAGGATTCGCGGATGCCAGGTTGCGGCCTGCGGGGTTGTACTTCACCGTGACCGGCTGGCCCGCCACAGGCGGGTCGGGAGAGGTGGCGACCACGGCCCCTCCACCGCCCCCGCCGCCACCCGGCGGCGGCGCCCCGCTGCCGTCGCCGATCCAGACGTGCTGGATGGGCGAACGCTTGGTGAGGCCCTTGTTGTCGATCGCCTCCACGTAGTAATCGATGAGGGCCGATCGCACACCCGTGATCCGCCCGGAGAACTGCTCGGCGATGTGGGCGGGCATCTCGAAGAAGTTGATCTCCGGGTTGTTGTAGACGTTGCCCGCCGGGAAGGCCCGGCGCGTCATGGGGATGCTCGCCCACGCGCCCACGCCGGGGCCGCCCGCGTACGTCTCGTTCTCGGTGCCCAGGAGCGGCCGCACGCCGTCGGCATCCACCCGGTACTTGAGCGTGGCCGAGGCCACACCGCTCACATCCGCCACGAATGTCCACACCCAGAAGTCGCCGTTGTTCACCACCTGCCTGTAGCCGTGCTGGGGCCCGAAGTTGGTCGAGCCAGGGTTCCACACCTCGCGCTGCGGGATGAAGATCGTGGGCGGCGTGGCATCCAGGCTCGCATCGCCGATCACCACATTCGCCAGCCGCGCGGCCTCGTTGCAGGCGATCGTCGGCTTCACCTCCATGTCCAGCGAGACCCCGTAGTACATGTAGCCGCTGTTGAGCGACCCGAGAAAGTAGTGCCAGGCCCGCTCCGCGTTGGTCGTTGCCGCGGAGGGGTACAGAATCCGCCGGATGTCCAGCCCGCCCGGCTGCGGCCCGCCGGGGCGGGTGGCGATCTGCTCGGCCGTGTCCACGCGGTTCTGCGCGGCCGTGATGACGGCCCAGTTGCGGGCATCTTCGTGCCAGCCATTGGGAATGTCGATCTGCCCCGCGCTGTTCAACAGCGGCCAGAGCCAGTTGAGAAACTGCGGAGCGCCGAAGTCGCCGTCGGCGTTCACCCACGCACCGTCTTCCACGTGGGCGTAGTCGCTCGCGGGCACGGGGTGGTCGTTCAGATAGCGCTCGATCACCGTGGGCACGTAGCCCTGGCTGGCCGCGCTGGCGACGAGGTTGGGCGTGGCCTCGAGGTAGTACGAGTAGCCGCCACCCCAGGCGTTGTCGCCGTCGTGGGCCAGCACCACCAGTTGGGGGCGAGACCCGTCGTTGCGGGCCTGGAGCGTGTCGAAGAAACTCGTGCCCATGGGGGCGTAGCCGTCTTTCCACCCCAGGCTCTGGCTGGCGGGCACGACCGTGATCGTGGAGGCCGCCCCCGTGTCGGGGTTCACATACCTGGCCCGGCGCGGCACAAAGGCGAACGGATACGCCTCCGCCGGCGAGCACCCCCGGTCGATCGTCTGGCGGAAGTAGAACCCTCCCTGCCCGGGGTTCAGTTGGTCCGCCTTGTTCGGCGGGTCGCAGTTGATGCCGCCCGAGCCGTAGATCACCGGAAAATCCGGGCAGGCGCGGCTGAGTTTCTCCCCGCTCACGATCGCCCACTGCACGCCCTCCTGGACCAGCGGCTCGATCAGCCGCATGCTGAAGGCCATCTCACTGGGGAAGAGGCCGCTGGAGCGGGCGGGGCTGGTGCCCCATGCATCCGGGTAGATGCTTTTGTAGAGTTGAAGTTCCTTGCGCACCGTGCTCGGCTCGAGCAGCGGCAGGAGCGCGTGGTGGAAGGAGAACTGCACGATGTCGGCACGCGGCTTGGCGGCGCCGCTCGTGGTGGTCCAGCCGCGGGCCTCGCGCAGCCAGTTGTACCACTGCGGCCCGTAGCCGAGTTGGTTGGAGTTGCCCAGACTGGTGATATTCTCGATGAGGCCGCCGGAGTAGGAGATCTGCGCCCCCGCCTCAGGCTGCCCGCGGATGGCGTTGATCGCGTCGCGCATGCGGTACTGGTAACTGGCGCGCCGGTCGTCGATCCCGAAGATCTCGCGCAGGTTGTTGGCCGGATTGGCCGCGCCGCCGTCCTTGCGCTGGATGCTGGTCCAAGCCAGTTCGTAGCGGTCGTCGCCGGCGGCCTGGCGGTCGGGCCAGTAGATCGGCTGCTCCATGTGCCACATGTAGGTGAAGTGGAGTTTCTGCTGGGCCGCAAGCGGCGCAGCCGCGCAGCACGCTGTGGCACTCAGGGCAAACCGGGTAGACAGACGGCGACGCGGTGACATGGGCATGGGGTCTCGCTGATCGCGGGTGGCGGGCGGCGGCATGCCCGAGCGTATCGGCGCGACGGGAGTGTGAGGCGGGAACAAAAAACCGGCCGGACCCTTTGGGGCCCGGCCGGTGGTTTCACGCTAGAGATCCACGGTTCACCCCGCGATCCGCTTCCGCGGACCGGAGGACGGAGCGAACCTCAGACCCGATCCTCAGGCCGGGGGCGCACAGAGGTTCTCGTCGAAGTAGTCGGTGATGAAGTCACCGAGGTTGTCGGAGAAGGGCGGGTTGCACTGACCGGCACCGCTGCTGTTGTACGCGGCCTTGTAGCCCTGGTCATAGGGGGCCTCGTTCTCGGGGCAGGGCACGGCGTAGCCACCGGGGCCGGGAACCGGCGGATCGGTGTAGTAGTCGGTGATGAAGTCGCCGATGTCGTCGGGGTTCACCGAGCCGTCGTTGTTGTAGTCGATCCGGCAGCCGGTCGGGGTCTTGATGTTGACCGTGACCGTGATGCGCGAACCGCTGTTGTGGTAGGCCAGCCAGCCCGCGGCGTCGAACCGCATCGGGATGCCGGTGGTGCTCTCGGTGTCGCCGTCCATGCCCACGGCCATCCAGTAGGTGCCCGGAGCCAGGGTGTTGCCGTTCTGGTTGGCGTAGACGGCGCCGTCGCCGTCGGCCGGGCGGGAGCCCGAAGCCGCGCCACCGATGGAGATCTGGCCGAGACGCTGGGTCGCGTTGAGGCTCGGGCCGCTGTCGCGGTCGAAGGCCACAAGGTTACCAGCGTTGTCGTACAGACCCAGCGAGGGATCGGTCACCGGGGTGCCGTTCTGGTTGGCATCCAGGAAGGCCGCGTTGGAGGGCGTCACTTCCTGATCCATGGTCACGTTGAAGCGGATCCAACGCACGATGCTGATGCCCGTACGGACCAGGTCGCGGGTCGTGAGGCCGTTGGTGAGATCACCAACCTCCTCGGCGGCGCGAACCTGGGGCTGGATCGGGGGATCATTGGCGCAGTTGGCGGACAGGCCGCGAGCGGGGGCATCGCTGCCCACGTTCGAGATCACGTCCATCTCCACCGAGCCGATGTCCAGAGCGTTGGTGGCGTTCACCGTGAAGAGTGAGCCGCCGAACACCGCGTTGGAACCCGAGACCGCGATGAAGTACGTGCCCGCGGGCAGTTCGCCGTGCCGGCCGTCAAGGGCGTAGCCCGAGCCGAGCGGATTGGCGCGACGGCCGCGGCCGAAGGTCAGGTGCCCGAAGGGGAACGTCGCGGGGGTATCGGTCTCGATGTCCGCGTTGCCCTCTTCACGGTTGGAGCGGACGAGCTGGCCGTCGCTGTTGTACAGGCCGACCGCCGCGCCCACGTCGCCGAGCTGATCGGGGCCGTCCTGGATCACGATGTCGAGGTAGGTGTCGTCATCGCGGGCCACGGCGCGGTCCAACTGCAGGCGGTACCACGACACGAGGCCCTCGTCCTGATCCACGACCTGGTTGAACGACGCGTGAACGGCGTTGCAGTCATAGGCCGGGGGAAGATTCTCGGGCTCGGTCGTGTCGCGGCCCAGGTCGGTGAACACGGCGGGCGGGATCACGTTCACATCGGCCTGCAGACGCAGGAAGATGTCGCGGCGATCGGTGACCGTCGTGGGCAGGGCCGGGAAGCACGAGGTGAAGTGCACGGGCAGCGTCGGGTCGAGGCTGAAGGGGGCCCCGGTCCGGGTCGCGTCGTTCCAACGACGAACGTCGGAGTTGCCGACGCCCAGCGGGCCGCGGCCACGGGCGAAGGGCTGCATCACCGACGAGCCGTTGGCGTTGCCGGTGGCGTTGCCCGGCCACATCAGGCCGTTGGCCGACTGCAGCAAGCGCACTTCGTAGGCGAAGTTCTTGGTGCGGTCGAACATGATGGGGCTGGTGATCTCGATGAACTCACCGAACCACTCGATGAAGCCCCACGGGGGCGTGAAGCCCAAGAGCGCGAAGCCGCCGAACGCGTTCTGGTAGAACGGGTCGGTGGTCGCCGTCGGGGCGTTCAGCGCCTCGGTGTCCTGGAAGAACAGGACCTGGTAGTCGAAGTCGCCGGGGATGGCGGGGATACGGGCGAACCAGCCCACGTCGATGCCGTTGATCGGCAGCGGGTTGGGAACCATCTGCACAGGGGGGAAGTTGGGGAACTGCCCGATGTCGACGGCCACGGCCGAACCGCCGTTACCGGCGTTGACCAGACCGGGCGTCGTCGGCTGCGTGACTTCCCAAACGGCCGAGTTCAACTCGGTCTTCGGCTTGAAGTTCATGCCGGGCGGCGCATTCTCGATCTTGCGGGCGGGAACGTCGACCACATCCGTGGGCTCGGCGGCATAAGCCGTTCCGGCCAGGGCGGCCAACACAGCGGCGGACAGGAGCGTACCTCTGGACATGAATGCCTCCTCAGCGAGAAAATCGCTCTAAGCGTGAAAAACGCCAAACCTACATGTACCACGGATCAGGGGATTGTCAACAAAAAAACACGCTCTCGCGGCCAAGTACCCTTGACTTTCGTGCAACCGGCCGCGGAGGGGGTGCCCCGGCAAGGGGTTCTTCGGACGTGCAGCCGAGCCGCGCATCCGGCACGACCCCTTCCACCGGCCCCGATACGCCGGCGCTTCGGGCGTGGCGCTCAGGCGGTTTCCTGGCAGCATCCGCTCGTGTTTGCATAATGATCGGTGCGACCCTGCATCTTCTAGAAGACGGCGCGGCCCTATCGCACGTCGCTCGAGTGGGGGTTGTGCCACGAGCGCGGCTGGTGCTCGCTGGCACCTCGCGCGATGAGGGCATCGGCCCCCGGCGGGCCCCACGACCCGGGGTTGTAGGTCTCGATGTTGTCGCGCAGGCGGCGGCTGTTGAGGAAGGGCTCGCAGATGCGCCAGCCCCCTTCAACCTCGTCGCGGTGCTTGTAGAGGGTGCGGTCGCCGCGGATGGCATCGACGATCAGCGGCCCGTAGGCCTCCACCACCTCGCCGCCGAAGCGCTCCATGTAGTCGAGTTCGAGTTTGGCCGAATCGATCTTGAGGCCCGAGCCGGGCACCTTGCCCTCGATGCGGAGGCTGATCCCCTCGCGCGGGGCGACGTTGAGGATGAGGCGGTTGGCGGGGCGGTCGCCCAGCGAGGCATCGATGTTCTTGAAGATGTTCATGGGCGGCTTCTTGAACTGCACCACCACCTCGGTGAGTTTGGTCGCCATGCGCTTGCCCGAGCGCATGAAGAAGGGCACGCCCGCCCAGCGCCAGTTGTCAAAGTGCAGGCGCATGGCCCCGAAGGTCTCGGTCTTCTTGCCCGCGTCCACGCCCTTCTCATCCACATAGGCCACGTCGTCGGGCTTGCCGCTGTTGCCCTTGCCGTAGCGGCCGAAGACGCCGAAGTGGTGCACCTCGCCGTCGCTGAGCGTGGGCGAGCAGTTGATGAGTTTGATCTTCTCGCGCATGATCGAGGCGCCGTCGAACACGCTGGGCGGCTCCATGGCCACCAGCGTGAGCACCTGCATGAGGTGGCTCTGGATCATGTCGCGCAGGGCCCCGGCGCCGTCGTAGAAGTTCGCGGCGCGGCTGCCGACCGTGACGGTCTCGGCCGCGGTGAGTTGCACGTGGTCGATGTGGTCGCGGTTCCAGAGCGGCTCGAAGATGCTGTTGCAGAAGCGCATCACGAGGATGTTCTGCACGAGCTCCTTGCCCAGGTAGTGGTCGATGCGGAAGGTGGCCTCCTCCTCGAACACGCGGCCCAGGCAGCGGTTGAGCGAGACGGTGGTGGCGAGATCGACGCCGAAGGGCTTCTCGATGATGACGCGCTGCCAGGGCATCTGCTCGGGCTTGAGGGCGCACCAGCGGTGCCCCTCCATCACCATGCCCGAGGTGCCGATGTTGTCGATGATGGGCTCGAACAGGTTGGGCGACGTGCTGAGGTAGAAGAGCACGTTGGGAGCCTCGCCCTTGAGGATGCCCGCCTCCTTGCCGATGGCGGCGATGCGGGCCTTGAGGCCGGGGAAGCACTCCGACTGCGAGCCGTCGCCGGCGTGGTAATAGAGGCGCCGGGCGAACTGCGGCCAGGTCTTCTCGTCAAACTTGGCGGAGTGCTCCTTCACCCACGGGGCCATGTCGTCGCGGAACTTGTCGTCGGATGTGGGCGTGCGCGAGACACCGAGGATGCAACTGCCCTTGGGCAATCGCCCCTGCCGATCCTGGTCGTAGAGCGCGGGGATGAGTTTGCGCTTCGTCAGGTCGCCCGAGGCACCGAAGATGACGATCACGCTGGGCTCGGCCGTGAGGGGTGCGGGAGTGCTCATGCGGAGCAGTCTACCAAAGAGCCAAGGCACTGGGCACGGGGACACGGAAGGCACTCGGCACCGGGCACCGGTGGGGCGGGCGTCCCGCCCGCGCGGAGCCGCGGACCCAGGACCCGGGACCCGGGACTCAGGACCACAGGCCACCCCTACCGTGCCCCATGCCGGGCCTCAGCCGTGTCATCGACGCCAACACCAACCGGGCCCGCGAGGCCCTGCGCACGCTGGAGGACGTCGCCCGGTTCACCCTCGCCAGCGAACCCCTTGCGGCGGGCCTGAAGGCTGCCCGCCACGACCTGCGCACCGCGCTGGAGGCCGCGGGGCTTGACCCCCTGCTGCTCGCCGCGGGGCGCGACACGCCCGGCGATGTGGGGACGGACCTGACAGGTACGGGAGAAGCCTCGCGGGGCGACGCGCAGGGGCTGGCCGTGGCAGCGGGCAAGCGGGCCGGTGAAGCCCTGCGGGTGCTGGAAGAGGCTCTCAAGACGCTGCCCGCCTCATCCGGGCAGGCCAACCCCGGGCGTGCAGCCCGTGCTCCGTGGGCGCTGGTCAAGGACCTTCGCTACCGCGTGTACGACCTCGAGCAGCGAGTCGCGCTGGCCCTGGGCACCGGGCGCGGCACGCAATGGCGGCTGTGCGTGCTGATCTCCCAGAGCCTGTGCAAGCGGCCCTGGCTGGACGTGGCCCGCGCGGCGATCGCGGGCGGAGCCGATTGCCTGCAACTGCGCGAGAAGGAACTGGGCGGGACGGAACTGCTCCGCCGGGCCTGCGCACTCATGGACTTGGCACGGGAAGGCGCACGCCATGGCGACCGCCCCCGCAGAACCACAGAAGGACACGATACCCGCCCCCCCCGAGCCACCGTGATCATCAACGACCGCGCCGACGTCGCGCTGGCGGCGGGTGCCGACGGAGTGCACCTCGGCCAGCACGATCTGCCCGTCAGAGCCGTGCGGGCGCTCGCGGGCGCGCGGTTGCTGGTAGGCGTGAGCACGCACGATGCGGCCGAGGCCGCGCGTGCCGCGGCGGATGGAGCCGATTACTGCGGCGTGGGCGCGATGTTTGCCACCGCCACCAAGCCGCGCGAGGTGAGCGGAGCGGCGTACCTGCGGGCCTATTTGTCAAACCCGGAGACGGCCCGGATTCCGCACCTGGCGATCGGCGGGGTCGCGCCGGAGAACATCCGCCACCTTGTGGCCGTCGGGTGCCGGGGCGTAGCCGTGAGCGGCGTGGTGTGCGGCGGGGCGGACCCGGAGCGCGTGTGCCGCGAGTTGATCGCCGCCCTCAACCGGGACAAGCCCGGCTGAACCCCCGAGCCCCGGAGCCGCATGCGCATCGCACCCGCAGACCATCGCCCCTGGCCGTTGCCCGCGCGGGCACCCGCCATGGCGATGGTGTGGACCGACCTGTGCTTTCTGCACTGGCCGGTGCCTGCCGATGCGCTGCGGCCGCTGGTGCCAGCGGGGCTCAGGATCGACCAGCACTCGGGCTCGGCGTGGGTGGGCGTCGTGCCGTTTGCCATGAGCGGCGTGCGGCATTGGCGGCTGCCGCGTGTGCCGGGCACGCACGCGTTTCTCGAACTCAACGTGCGAACGTACGTGGGCGTCGGCGGCAAGGCGGGCGTGTGGTTCTTCAGCCTCGACGCGGACAACCGGCTGGCCGTGCGGGTGGCCCGGGCCACGTTCCGCCTGCCGTACATGGATGCACGGATGGCGCTCGCGCGGCGCGGCGAATGGGTGGACTACACGAGCGTGCGCACCCATCGCGGCCAGCCCTCCGCGCGCCTCGATGTCTCCTATCAGCCCGTTGGCCCCCGCTTCCGCGCCGGGCCGGGCACGCTCGAGGCGTTTCTCACGGAGCGCTACTGCCTCTACGCCCAGGGGCGGCGCGGACTTCTGCGCGGCGAGATTCACCACGCACCGTGGCCGCTGCAACCGGCCGAAGCGGTGGTGCGCGCGAACACGATGGCCGCGGCGGCGGGCATCACGCTGCCGGAGAGCCCGCCGCTGTGCCACTACGCGGCCCGGCTCGAGGTGCCGGCGTGGTGGCCGGAGCGGGTGGGATAGAGCGCAATAAAACAGCCCCGCCGCGAGCGACGGGGCCGTGAGGTGAGCCAGGCCGGGGCGCCCGATCAGCGGCGGCGGCGTGCGGCCACGAGCCCGCCAAGCAGCACGAGCGACGCGGCACCGGGCGAGGGGATGGCGCCGAACTGGATGGCGTCGTTGCCCTCGTTGTCGAAGTCTTCGAGGTGGCTGTAGCCGAAGTCGGTCATGCCCGGGGTCTGGAAGAAGTCGTTGCCCATGATGCCGAAGCGGCTGTTCTGGTCGTTGCTGACGAGGAACTGGCGCATGCCGCCCGTGGGGCCCAGCCCGAAGTCAAAGCCCTCAACCTGCACCACCGTGAACATGGACTGGAAGCCCATGTTCTGCTCGGCGATGGCTAGGCGGGTGTAGACATCGGGGAAACTGTTGAGCAGGTCGACCGTGCCGATGGGCGTGGCGTTGAGCGCCACGGCCGTCTGCACGGGGATGAACGAGAAGGGGCTGCCGGTCATGTAGGTCATGTCCAGCAGGCTCTGGTTCGCGCCGTGGAAGAAGCGGATGTCCTCGTACACCCGCTTCACGCCGCCGCCGTTGTCCGGCTTGGGCACGGCGGGCTTGACCGGGGCCGCGGGGGCCGCCTTGGGCCACCGCACCTTCTCGGTCTCGTCGTCCCACTGGCCCTTCACCTTCTTGCGCCAGTCGCGGCCCAGCAGGTTGGTGGTGGCCCAACTGTCGTTGTTCTTGGAAACATACATCGTGGTGGTCGCCACGCAGATATTGCCAAAGTTGTCGGTCGACGCCAAGGCCACGCTGTCGAAGCACCAGGTCTGCACCTCGCCGTTGTTGAAGTTCTTCATAGGCGTGCCCATGGCGGGCATGCCCGTGCCGTCCAACAGGCCCATCATGGTGGCGCAGGCCCGCGACAGCAGCGTTTCGCTGGCACCGGTGTCGTAGATCCAGTTGGCGCTGCACGCCATGCCGTTCTTGACAGCGGTGCCCGTGACGGAGACGCCCGCCGCGGCCCAGCCGGCCGAGGCCAGCAGACAGCACGCCGCGCTGACGCGGATCGAAACCCTTTGCGAAGTCAACATCTCGTCTTCCCTCCTTCAATCCACAGGAACCGGTTGGCCGCGTACTCGCGCGCACGGCCCACCACCCCTGCGTGAGAGTACACGAGTGAAGGACCCCTGCAAGCGGTATCCCGATGCCCAGAGGCATTCTTATCAGAACACGGCCGCTTCCCTACGACGGTCTCCCGAGTGGGCGCACGGCCGCGAGCGCCGCACCGCCCCCGGCCGTTCGCACTCCGGTCGTACACTCGCGCCATGCCCGTCGCCTTCAAGCAGCACACGCTCCCCAACGGCCTCACCATCATCGCTGAGGCCGACGACGCGGCCATGACCGCCGCGGCAGGGTTCTTCGTGCGCACCGGGGCCCGCGACGAGAGCGGCACCATCATGGGCGTTTCGCACTTCCTTGAACACATGATGTTCAAGGGCACCCCCACGCGCACGTCCGACGACATCAACCGGGCTTTCGACGAGATCGGGGCCAAGGCGAACGCCTACACCAGCAACGAACTCACCGCCTTTCACGCGGCCACGCTGCCCGAGCACCTGCCCGCGGCCCTCGACGTGCTCGCCGACATGATGCGCCCCGCGCTCCGCGAAAGCGACTTCAACACCGAGCGCGGCGTGATCCTCGAAGAGATCGCCATGTACGAGGATGAGCCGATGTGGGTGCTGTACGAGAAGTGCCTGGAAGAGCACTTCGGCAGCCACCCGCTGGCCCACCGCGTGCTGGGCACGAAGGGCACGATCTCGCACCTGAGCGCGGCCCAGATGCGCGGGTACTTCGAGCACCGCTACAGCGCCGACAACACCACGCTGGCGCTCGCGGGGCGGGTGGACTTTGACGCCTGCGTGCGGCACGCGGAGCGGGTGTGCGGGCACTGGCAGCGCACAGGCGCGGCCCGCGACGCGGGGCCGCCGCCCGCCGCGGGGCGGCGTTTCGAGATGACAAGCGACAAGGTGGCCCGCGCGTACCTGATGGTGCTGGCCCCCGGCCCCGGCGCGGCGGACGACCGGCGCTACGCCGCGAGCGTGGCGGCGCTGGCGCTGGGAGCCCCCGACAACAGCCGCTTGCATTGGGCACTGATCGAGACGGGCATCGCCGAAGAGGCCAGCAGCGGCGTGGAGACGCTCGATGGCACCGGCCTGTGGCAGGTGTTTTTGGGGTGCGACCCGGAGCGGACCGACGAGGCCGCGGCGATCGTTGAACGCGAGATCGACACGCTGGCGGCGAACATCAGCGATGACGACGTGGCACGCATCAAGGCCCGCGTGGCGACCGGGGCCGTGCTGGCGGGCGAACGCCCGGACGGACGGATGCACCGCATCGGGCGTCTGTGGACCAGCCTGCGCACGCACACCACGCTGGAGGAGGAAGTCGCCCGCATCGACGCGGTGTCAACGGCCGACGTGCGGCGGGTGCTGGCCGAGTTGCCGTGGAGCCCGCGGACGGTGGGCAGGTTGTTGCCCAAGTAGCGGGTTGAGGGAGATGCCCGAGCGGGCGGACAGGATGTCCGCCCCACCAGTGCCCAGTCCCCAGTGCCTTCCCTTCTCACATCTGCCACAGGCACGAGCCCCACGTGAGGCCCGCGCCGAAGGCAACCATCATCACCAGTTGGCCCTCTTTCACGCGGCCGGCCTTCACCAGTTCGTCAAGGCACAAGGGCACGCTGCCCGCCGAGGAGTTGCCGATGCGGTCGATGTTGATGTAGAGTTTTTCGGGCGGTATGCCGAAGCGTTCGCGGGCGGCTTCGAGGATGCGTGCGTTGCTCTGGTGGGCCACGAACATGTCCACCTGGTCGGCGGAGACACCCGCCTTTTTGAGCGTCTCGTCGATGAGTTCGCTGAAGGTGCCCACAGCGAACTTGAACACCTCGCGCCCGTTCATCTGCAGGCAGTTGGGCCGGTAGACCGACAGATCGGCACCGCCCGCGATGTGCTCCTGCAGGCCCGGCATGTAGAGGTCGCGCCAGCCGCTGCCGTCGGCCCTGGTTACCTGGGCGATGATGCCCTTGGTGGTGTCGTCGGTAGCCCGCAGGACAACCGCCCCGGCCGCGTCGCCGAAGAGGATGCACACCCCGCGGTTGGTGTAATCGATGATCGAACTCACCACGTCGCAGCCGATCACGCCGATCGACCGGTGCGAACCCGCCCGGATCATGTCGTGGGCCGCGTTGACACCGAAAACAAAGCCGCTGCACGCCGCGCCCAGGTCCCACGCGCCCGCGTGGCCGGCCCCCAGGGCCTGCCCCACCATGCAGGCGGCGCTCGGGCAGCGCATGTCCTGCGTGATGGTTCCGCAGATGATGAGGTCGAGGTCCGCGGCCTTCATGCCCGCCGCGCTGAGGGCGTTGCGGAGCGCATCGGTGCAGAGCGAGAGGTTGCTCTCGCCCTTCTTCCAATCCACCAGGCGGCGCTCGCGGATGCCGGTGCGCTGGGCGATCCACTCGTCGGTGGTCTCCACCAGACAGGCCACCTCGGCGTTGCTGAGCACGCGGCTGGGCACGGCCGAGCCCGTGCCGGCGATGCGCACGCCCACCCTGGGCTGGGCGACAAGGGGGCGGGGCACGTGCGAGGGCGCGGGCATACTCACCGTAGATTAGCCGAAACCCGCCCGGGGGGCGCGCCGCCCCATCGGCCCCGCACCCTGCCCTGATACACTCGCGCGGTCGCGCGGGTCATGTTCGGCAGCCACCTCTCCATCGCGGGCTCGATGACCAACGCCCTGGCCGAGGCCGCGGCCCTGCGACTGGATTGCGTGCAGGTGTTCACCAAGAACCAGCAGCAATGGAAGGCCCCGCCCCTCAAGCCCGAAGCCATCCGCGCCTGGCACGATGAACTCGCCCGCATGGGCTGGGTGGGCGACGACCGCCGCGTGGTGTCACACGCCTCGTACCTCATCAACATGGCCTCGCACGATGCCACACTGCGGGCACGCTCGATCGACCTGATGCGCGACGAGATGGAGCGCTGCGAGGCCCTCTCGATCCGGTCGCTGGTGTTCCACCCCGGCGCGTTCACCACCGCCACGCTCGAAGAGGGCACCGCGCGGATCGCCGATGCATGCGCCGGGCTGCTGGTCGCCACGCGCGGCTACCGGGTGGCCCTCTGCTTCGAGAACGTGGCGGGGCAGGGCACCACCATCGGCCGCCGCTTCGAGGAACTGGCCGATCTGCGGTCCCGCGTGCTTGCCGCGGCACCGGAGCACTCCGCCCGCGTGGGCTTCTGCATCGACACCTGCCACGCTCACGCCGCGGGATACGACCTCTCCAGCGCGGCATCGGCCCGGGCAGCGTTGGCCGAACTCGACCGGGTGCTGGGCCTGGCCCATGTGCGCTGCCTGCACGTCAACGACAGCAAAGGGGCCGCCGGCAGCCGCGTTGACCGCCACGACCACATCGGCGCGGGCACCATCGGGCGGGCGGGCTTCGCCGTGTTTCTCTCGCACCCCGCCCTCGCTGGCTTGCCCAAGATCATGGAGACACCCAAGGGCGACGGCCCCAAAGGCACGCCGTGGGACAGCCTGAACGTGGCCCTGCTCCGCGAACTGACCGGCCTGCCGGCGCCACCGGCCATCGCACCCGTGCCCGGCGCGGCCGCCCAGCGTACCCAGCCGCGGCCCAAGCGCGGGGCGGCTCGCGCCAAGCCCGCCCCAAAGCGCGGCACGACACGGAAGCAGCCCGCCGCCACGCGACCCGGTGCCGCCAAAGCCCAGCGCCGGCGCGCAGGGTGAGGGCGGGGGCGGTATCCTCATCACCACGCGCAGGCCGGGGGGCAGGGCGCGAAAGTCTCCGTGTTGGCACCATGACGCTCTCCCGCTCACCGTTCCATCTGTGTGTGTTCTTGGCGCTGGCGGCCCTGCTCGGCACGCCGGGCTGCCGCACGGGCGGCTCGCGCGAGGCGGCCGACGGCTCGGCCGAAGCTCTGGCCGATCGCGGCCAGGCGCTGCTGCTTCGCGGCGACCGCGAGGCCGCGCTGGCCGAGTTTGCCAGGGCGATCGAGGTGAACCCGCAACTAACCCGCGCCCATCTGGGCATGGGCGACGCCCACCGCTTGGCCGGCGACTACGGCCGGGCCGAGGTGAGTTACGCCAACGCCGCGCGGGTGGAGCCCTTGAACTTCGACGCCCAGTACCTGCACGGGCTGGTGCTGCACGCGCTCAACCGCATGGCCGATGCCATCGGGGCCTACCTGCGGGCCTTGCAGATCCGCCCGGAGAGTTACGAGGCGAACCTGAACCTCGCCACAGCCTACTACCAGGCCGGCGAACACCGTCAGGCCATGGTCTATTCGCAATCTGCGGTGCGCCTCAGGCCCGACGACGGACCGGCCCGCGCCAATCTCGGGGCGGTCTACGCCGCGCTGGATCGGCACGCCGAGGCCGTGGTCGAATACCAGCAGGCCGCCGAGCACGGCGACCTGACGCCCGGGCTGCTGCTGAGCCTGGCCGAGAGCCTCAGCCGCCTCAACCGCTACGAGGAGATGCGCAACGCGGCCGAGCAGGCGGTGAAGGCGGCCCCGACCGCAGCCGCCCACGAGCGGCTCGGCTACGCCCGCTTCAAGTTGCGCGAGTACGAACCGGCCGCGGCCAGTTTCCGGGCCGCCCTCGCCCTCGACCCGGATTACTTCCCCGCGCTCAACGGCATGGGCGTGTGCGAACTCAACACCTACGTCTGGTCGGAGCGGCGCGATGCCGCCGCGCTGGAGCGCGGCCTGGGCCATCTGCGCCGCTCGCTGCAACTCAACCGCAATCAGCCCCGCATCGAGGAGTTGCTCACCCGTTACCGGTGAACGGGTGCCCGGCCCCATGCCCAACGCCAAACTCCTTGAAGCGTTCCCCACCCCCTCGGCCCGCCCGATCGTTATCGAGCACATCGCCGAAGAGTTCACGTCGGTCTGCCCCAAGACGGGCCACCCCGACTTCGGCTCGGTCGTGCTCCGCTATCAGCCCGCGCCCCCCGGCACACCCGCCGGCAAGCGCGGCTGCGTGGAACTCAAGTCTCTCAAACTCTACTACCAGTCGTTCCGCAATCAGGGCATCTACTACGAGGCCGTTACCGGCACCATCCGCGACCACCTGGCCGCCCTGCTCCGGCCCGCGTGGCTGACCGTCGAAACCCACTGGCGCGGGCGCGGCGGCATCCGCTCGGTGATCCGGGCTCACCACGGGCGCGTGCCCGCCGAGCACCTCAGCGGCTGACCACGCTGCCGTGCCGGTGCCGGCACGGCCGATACCCTGTATCCGTGTTCGTGCTCGTCTCCATCGCGTGGCTGATGTTGGCCCCCTCGGCCCGCACCACGCCCGCGCCATCGCCGTCGCTGGAAGCCGCCGACACGCTGCAACCCAAAGACCTGCGCCGTGTGGAGGCCACCGAGGCCGATGTCGGCCCGCTGCGCACCTCCAACCGGGTGCTGCCCGCCGACCTGCGCCAGCCGCGCGGCTTCGGCGATGTCTTCCAGATTCCTGCGGATGCGCCCACGAAGTACGCCGGCTGGTTCGCACGGGCCGACGGTGCCGTGATCGCGGTCTTCCCCCGCTCGCAGTACGCCATCACGCCCGATGGGGTGCTCGCACAGGTGCCCAGCAGCGCCGAGTTTTTCATCGGCGGCATCCCCCTTGACCGCGCCCCCGGCCCTCCGGCACGCGGCGACAGGCCCAGCGCGAGCGGGCCCGAGGGGGCCGCCCGCATCGACACCGGCGTGGCCACGGCCGACCTGTCGCGGGCGCGCACGCCCGCGCCACTGGTGCCCGCCACGCGCGTGCACCCGACGGCGCGCCCGGTATCGCCGGCCTCATCCCCAGGGTCCGGGGCCGCCCGCGAAGCAGCCCTCTCGCGTCTGGCCGCACGGGCGAACGACCTGTTTCACGACGGCTC
The DNA here is from genome assembly GCA_964590885.1 of uncultured Phycisphaeraceae bacterium. GTDB lineage: Bacteria > Planctomycetota > Phycisphaerae > Phycisphaerales > UBA1924 > JAEUIX01. Next base: position 16,703 of record CAZPWW010000025.1, on the reverse strand, counting down.
GCGCCGCGACCAGCGCGTGGGGCGGCTGCTGGAGCGAGCCCTGCGCCCCGCCGGGGGTTCACACCCTCAGCCACGCATACGCAGCGCGAACACCAGCCACTCCAGCGACGACAGCACCAGCGCGGCCGCCACCAGGTAGGGCCACCCCTCGGTCGGTGAACCCGTGCCGCCCCGCGCCCCGGACGCCGAACCCCGCGCCGGCGACGCGTCGCCCGTCGCCCCAGCGCCCAGACCGGTGGCCCGCACATCAAACATGTTCACGGCCACAAGCGACCCGCCGGCACCGGGGCGGGCGCCTTCGATGGTGCCTCCCACCACGCGATAGAGGCCAGCCCGCTCCACCGGGCCGAGCATCCGCCGCGAGGCCGCGGCAGACACGCCGGGCACGGGCGCGGCTTGCACGGACGGCACGGGCAGCGCCCCCGCGTCGGCCCCCTCGCCGCCCAATCGCTCGAGCCGTGGTTCGCCGGTGCCCGGTGCGGGCACGACGGCGACCGCTTCAGTTGTGGTCGCGGCCCTTCCGGCCAGCGCATCGCCCCGCCCGCTCAGCCAATCGACCGCCGCGGCCATGAAGACCGGAAACGTCGCATCCGGGCCCCAGTTGCTGCGTGCGAGATCGAAGCACACCACGACCACGCGCCCGGGCACGTGCGTGCTGCCCGCCCACCCGCGCCCGTCGACGGCCACCAGCAGCGGCCCCGCGCTCCCCTCGGCGAGCGTGCGTACGGGCACGCCCGCCGGCCGGTCGGGCCCCTCAAGCAGCATCGGCGGAGAGACGTACAGCGTGTCCAACGGCGCGTGGCGCAGCACCGGGTGCGCTCGGTCCCACACCAGGCAGCGCGTGGGCCCCGCCCCCTCCACCGCGCGCAGCCGCCACCCCTCGCCCGCTGCGACGCCCGCCAACGGCGGCACGCAGCCCACCGCCAGCACACCCGCCCCCGGCGGCGCGGCCGCCGCCACGCGGGCACGATCGAGCACCACCAGATCGACGCCGTCGGCCCAGCCGGGTGCGGCGGCGCGGGCTTCGTACCCCGGCACGTCAACCACTTCGAGAACGCCCGGCTCGGCCGCCTCCAGGGCCGAACGCAAGAATGGATCGGTGCCCGCCGCGGGCCCGCCCCCGCCCGGCCCCACCAGCAGCACGCGCGGCCGCAGCGGCGCGCTGATCACCAGCGCGGCGGCGTCGTCGGCGGCCAGCGCATCGCCGCCGGGTAACTCGCACAGCAGCGCGCCCGCGCGTTCGCCGGCAACAAGCCCGGTGACGGTCGCCTCGCCCGGGCCGTCGGCCGTCGCGCCCGGCACCCGCACGGGCAGCAGGAGCGGCTCGGACGCACCCTCGCCCTCGCCGATCAGCGTGACGCGCAGCGTGGTGTCGCGGGCCCCGGGCCACGCGCTGGCCACGCGGGCCAGCAGGCGCAGGGTGCCCGCGTCGTCGCTGTCGCGGCGGGCGCTCAGGCCCACGATGCCGAGGTTGCCCACGCCCTCGCCGACGGCGGGGCCGATGCGCACAAGGCGTGCGCCCCCGGCCGAGCCCCCCACACCCGCGTTCAGCGGATGCGCGGAAAACACCAGCGCCTCCGGCCGCGGCGCGGGCCCGCTTGCGCCGCCCTCTTCACCGGTGGCCGGGCCGGCAAACGGCTCGAGCAGTTTCAGAGCCGCCGGCAAGTTCGCCGGCTGGTCGGTGGGCCTGATGCCCTCGATGGCCTCGCGCAGCGTGGGCAGGTCGGTGGTGAAGGCCGCGAGCACCTGGGCCGAGTGCGCGAACTGCACGACCATCACCTCTGGTGGCGGGCTGGCGCGGCGCAGGGCCTCGAGGGTGTCGAGGGCGCGGCGTTTGGCCTCGTCCAGCCGCGTGGGCGTGCCCGGCCCTCCGTCGCGAGCGTTCATCACACCCGAGCGATCGATGAGCAGAGCGACGCGCCCGCCGCCCGACCCCAGCGGATTGAACACCGGCCGCGCCACCGCCGCGCACAGGGCGGCCAGCGCCAGCGCTTGCAGCACCAGCGGCAGCGACACCCGCAACCAGCGCAGCGGCACGTTCACCTGCAGGTCCTGCACGGCCCGCTCCCACAGCAGGGTGCTCCCCACGCGCAAGGCCCGCCGCCGCAGCTTCAACAGATAGAGGGCGACCAGCACCGGCACCGTGAGCGCCAGCGCCAGCACACCCGCCCACGGCGCGGCGAAACTCATGCCGCTCCTCCCCCCCCATCGCCCCACCCCGCGCGGGGGCGTGGCTTGGGCGGCGCCACGGGCTGCGTGCCGCCCCGCGTTGCCCGTGCCGGCACGGGCTGCCGCCCCTGATAGTGGTCGCCGATCAGGTACATCTCGCGGCTCACGTCGCGGGTGGCCTCGGGCTTGTACCCCTTGCAGAAGCCGAAGGCCGCGGCGCACTCCTTGAGCAGCGCGGGGTACTCCTCCCCCTCGAACACCTTCATGGCCATGCTGCCGCCCGGGCGCAGGAGCCCGGGCAGCAAGGCCAGCACGCGCCGGCAGAGTTCCACGCTCTTGAAGTGGTCGCCGCCGGGGTTGCCCGTGGTGCCGGGGGCCATGTCGCTGAGCACCACGTCGAAGCCGTCGCGATATTCCGAGCCGGCCTCGGCGAGCAGGGTGGCGGCTTCGGTGCTGAACACGTCGCCCACGAGTGCCGCGCCCCACTCGGGCAGGTCCACGCTCACGGGTTGCAGGTCGAGGCCGACCACGCGGCCGGTCGGGCCGACCTTCTCGCAGACCACCTGGAGCCACGAGCCGGGCGCGCATCCGAGATCGAGCACCGCCAGGCCGCGCTTGATGATGTGGCGGCGGTCGTTGATCTGCATGAGTTTGTACGCCGAGCGGGCCGCGTACCCCTCGGCCTTGGCCTTCTTGAAGTAGTGGTCGTGCAGAGCGCGGCGGCGGGCCATGGCCCAAGCGTACGACGCGAGCCTCACAGCCTCGCTGCCCATCAGCAACACGTCCACTCGTCAACCCGGCAACTCGTCAACCTACACTTGCCGCATGTTTCCCACCGCCAACGGCACCCGCCGCTACATCCGTGAGTTCGACGCCGCGGAGTACGTGCAGGGCCTCTTCTGCATCTCCAACGCCCAACTTGGGCGCACCAAGAACGACAAGCCATTCCTCAAGTGCCTGATCCGCGACAAGACGGGCGAGATGCCCGGGCGGATGTGGTCGATCGAGCCCGAGCACTTCCGCCGTATCCCCACCGAGGGGTTCGTGTACGTGGAGGGCGAGACGCAGCCGTATCAGGGTGAGCTGCAACTCATCATCCGCTCCATCGACCCGGCCGAGCCCAGCCCGGACCAGATGAGCGAGCTGCTCCCCACCACCGCCCACAACGTGGACGAGATGTTTGCCTCCGTGGTGACCCTGCTCGACACGCTCAAGCACCCGGGCATGAAGGCCCTGGCCAAAGTCTACCTTGACGACGCCGCGCTCATGGACGCGTTCCGCCGCTGCCCGGCGGCCAAGAGCATGCACCACGCCTATCTCGGCGGTCTGCTCGAGCACACGCTCATGCTCCTGCGCCTGGCCGATGCGGTCTGCCCGCTCTACCCGCGCCTGAACCGCGACATCGTGCTCATGGGTCTGTTCCTGCACGACCTGGGCAAGACCCGCGAACTCGTCTACGACCGCGCCTTCACCTACACCGACCGCGGCGAACTCATCGGCCACATCGTCGAGGGGGCCATCATGCTCCACGACCGGGCCCAGCAGGTGATCCGCTCCACCGGCCAGCGCCTGCCCAAGCACGCGGTGATGGTGCTGCAGCACATCATCCTCAGCCACCACGAGAAACCCGAGTTCGGGGCCGCCAAGCCCCCGATGACTCCCGAGGCCATCCTCGTCTCCCTGCTCGACAACCTCGACGCCAAGACCACCTACGCACTCACCGGGGCGCGCCCCGACCGGGCCAACCCCGTCGCCCTGGGCGGCAACTTCACCGAGAAGCAGTGGGCCCTCGACACCAAACTCTTCCGTCCCGATCCCCTGGGCGAGTAGCGGCAGAGCATCCGCTACCATCCGGCCGCCATGGCCACCGTCTGCCTCAAGGGCGTGCACAAGAGTTATCCCAGCGGCGTTGTCGCCGTGCGCGGCTTCGACCTCGACACCGCCGACGGGGAGTTCGTCGTCTTTGTCGGCCCCTCCGGCTGCGGCAAGAGCACCACGCTCCGCATGATCGCCGGCCTCGAAGAGATCACCTCCGGGCAGGTCTCGATCGGCGGGCGGGTGGTGAACGATGTGCACCCCAAAGACCGCGACATCGCCATGGTCTTCCAGAACTACGCGCTCTACCCGCACATGAGCGTGTACAAGAACATGGCCTTCGCGCTCACGCTGCGCCGCCTGCCCAAGCCCGAGATCGACCGGCGCGTCCGCTCCGCCGCGGCCATGCTGGGGCTGGAAGACCTGCTCGAGCGCAAGCCCAGGGCCCTCTCGGGCGGCCAGCGGCAACGCGTGGCCGTGGGGCGCGCCATCGTGCGCGAGCCCAAGGCCTTTCTCTTCGACGAGCCCCTCTCCAACCTCGACGCCAAACTCCGCATCACCACCCGCACCGACATCAAGGCCCTGCAGCAGCGCCTCAAGACCACCACCATCTACGTGACCCACGACCAGGAAGAGGCCATGACGCTGGGCGACCGCATCGTGGTGATGCGGACCGGCCTCATCCAGCAGGCGGCGCCGCCCATGGAGGTCTACCGCCGCCCCGCCAACCGCTTCGTGGCCGGCTTCGTGGGCACGCCCCCAATGAACTTCCTCGACGGGACCGTGGACCGCGCCGGCGGCGGCGGCCTCGTGTTCGCCGCGCCGGGCTGCCCGCCCCTGACGCTGCCCGCGCGGCTCGATCACGCCCTGCGTGACCACGCGGGCAAGAGCGCCACGCTGGGCGTGCGCCCCCAGGCGCTCAGACCCGCCCCCCCCGCACACGACGGCGCACCCGGCGCACTGACCATGACCGTGCAGGTGGTGGAGCCGCTGGGCGACAGCATGGACGTGATCGGCGTGGCGCCCGGCGGCCAGCGCATCGTGGCCCGCACGGCCGTGCGCGACGGCCTCGCGCCCGGCACGGCACTCGCGCTCACCCTCGACCCCGAGGGTCTGCACGTGTTCGAGCCGGGCGAGGCGGGCCGCAACCTGACGCTGTAGACACAGAGCGAGCCAGCCAGAGATGAACACCCATCGGGGCGGATCAAACCCGTGTGGCGCCGCCTGTTCCGACGCTCACGCGCGGGCGATCTGTGGTGCCCGCCGGTGGCTGCACCAACCGTGGTACGCTCCGCCCGTTTGCCAACCTTCCCTGGCCTGTGCGGCCGGTACGTCGCCGCGCCACCTGCCTTGATCTGTCTCCATGCGTGTTGATCTGTGGCCGGCCTTATGGACTACTCACGCATCCACCGCCTCATCCGCATCCTCACGCTGGTGCAGACCGGCCCGGGGTGGAACGCCCCGCGCCTGGCGAAGGAACTGGGCGTGGCCGAGCGCAGCGTCTACCGCGACCTCAAGGCGCTCGAAGACACCAAGGTGCCGCTGGTGTTCGACGACGCCACCGACGGCTACCGCGTCGCGGGCGACTTCTTCCTGCCGCCGGTGCACCTCACCGGCGACGAAGCCCTCGCCCTCACGCTGCTGTGCGAGCACATCGCCGGCAAGGACCAGATCGGCATGATGCGCCCCGCGTGGAAGGCCATGGCCAAAGTGCGTGCCCTGCTCCCCGCCGAACTCCGCAAAGACCTCGAGGCCCTCGCGGGCGCCGTCACCATCCAGACGGCCCAGAGCGCCCAGAGCGATGCCTACGCCGACGTCTACGAGAAGGTCCGCCTCGCCCTCGCCAAGCGCATCGCCCTCGAGTGCCGCTACGAATCCCTCGACCGCTCCGGCGCACGGGGCAAGGGCGCGGCCGAAACCTTCCTCTTCCACCCCTACGGCCTCGTCTTCAGCGTGCGCTCGTGGTACGCCGTCGGCTACCACGCGGGCCGCAAAGAGGTCCGCAGCCTGAAACTCAGCCGCTTCGTGCAGGCCCGACTCACCGACAAGCCGTACGCCATCCCCAAAGACTTCTCGCTCGAAGACGTGCGCGGCAACGCCTGGCAGATGGTGCGCGGCAAGAAGGACTACGACGTGGAGATCGACTTCGACGCCGCGTTCGGCCAGAACATCGTGGACACGCAGTGGCACCCGACGCAGGAGATCGAAGAGCACGACGACGGACGCATCACGTTCCGCTGCAGGGTGAGCGGCCTGGATGAGATCGTGTGGTGGGTGCTCGCACGCGGCCCGCACTGCCGCGTGGTGAAGCCGCGCGAGTTGGCGGAGCGGGTGAAGGAGTTGGCGGGGCAGACGGCGGGGATGTATGGGAAGGGGTGAGCGTGGCCTATGGCTGCTGCACGCGCAGCGGAACCGTGGGTGTGTACGTCTGGTATTTCGACACCACCTGTTGCGCAAACGCATCCAAGATCGGGAATTGCAGGCTGTCATGGTGCACACCGAAGTTCCGGAGTTGCCCCAAGAGGCCTGCCTTCCAGCCCGCCGGGATGTGGATGCACCAAAGGGCTTCCTCCGGAAGCACCTCGGCGAGGAGATCATGGTGCGACACGCCGAGGGAGCCAGCAAGGGTGAACAAGCCCTGTTGAGCCGCCATGCGCGGACATGGGCGGAAGTTGTACTGGACGGATACCCACCGCGTCGGTGGCAGATCGAACAGTGCGGCTTCCAGGTCTCGGTCGGCGCTGCCGGCAATCTTCGGGACGCACAGCCCATCCCATCGGGAGTGCAGCACAGACTCCAGCGCGTGGGAGTCGAAGCCCCACAGCCGCCCGTCGCAGGTCGCATCGGCGCAGGCAGCGAAATAGAGCGCAACCCAAGAAGAGGATGACCAATCAAGAAGCCGGGTTGGGCAGCCATGATGCTGCACAAAGTTCAAGGCGTCAATGGTCAGCCCGCCGTGCGGACGACGAGTGCCGACCAAATGATCGCGGCGGAGGAGCGGTCGCGCCAACTCCCAGAACTCCGTGAAGACAGCCTGCTCGAAGTCCCGACGGCAGCACGGGCGACCCACGAGGACATTGAATTCGCGGTCGATGCGAGGCAACATGCTTGGGAATTCCTGAGACTCCCCGCGCCACACCGGTACCCGGTGCGCCGGGTTGCCATACGTGCTGAACAGGTATGAACCGAGCGCATCGACGGAGGGAAATCGCAACTCTTGCCAAGGCATTCGGCAGTCTAGGAGTGCTGCTGGCACACGCAACCTGAGCGCCGCCGCCTTCGCACGTGGCACACGAGGATGGGCAGCAATGCGCACGCTGCGGAAGTGGGCCCCGGCACCACACTCGTCCACATCAGCGCTTCAGCACGCCCGGTCGCGCTGTTGAACCCGTTCCCGATCACATGCACCACTGAGCCGTCAACCCAGATGCCGTGGGCTTCTGACGATGCGAACGCTGCGGGGAGAAATGTGTGCAAATCCTGCCACGAAGCCGCGCTCCCGGTCCAGACACCCGCGTGGGTGACCGCACCGAAGTACGCCGTGCCCACTTGAGTGCCGCCGTCTACGCCTGTGGCTCGCGAGCGATCTGCGCCGGATGGATGCAGGTCCGTCCACGAGGCGGCGGATCCACTCCAGAGGCTTGCGCGCTGGGACCCGCCAACGTCGGCGAACCCAACCTGTTGTCCGCCACCCGCGCCGAAGGCGATGGAATCACCAGCGCCTCCGGGGTGGAGGTCTGTCCATGTTCCCGCCGCGCCGCTCCACAGGCTTGCGCGGGTCTGTGCGCCCACAACGGCGGCCCCAACCTGCTGACCCCCACTCACGCCGTACGCCGTCGCCTGCGTGGACCCGGCGGGCGTGAGATCGACCCACGTCGCGGCGGTCCCAGTCCAGAGACTTGCGCGAGCAAGGCCATTGACGAACGCTTCACCGACCTGCTGCCCGCCATCAACGCCCAGCGCGACGGACCAACTCGCGCCGCCCGGGTGCAGGTTGACCAAGGAAGAGGCCGAGCCGGTCCAGAGACTCGCGCGCGACACGTGTGCCGATCCGACATAGCCGACTTGCTGCACCCCGCGAGTGGCGTAGGCGTACGAGCGTGCCTCTCCGTCAGGATGAAGATCGACCCATGTTGACGCCGATCCGCTCCACAGGCTTGCGCGGGTGATCCCACCCAGTGCAACCCCGCCCACCTGCTGGCCTCCACCCGCACCACGCGCCTCAGAAGCAGTGGCGGCGACGGGATGAAGGTTGACGACAGTCCACGATGCCCTCGCGGTCGACGCACCCACGCCCAGGCACAACGCGGCAACAACGGGCAGCCCGGCGACGCGAATCGCACCATGCCAAGTACGCATCATCGCTCCTTCCTCCTCGTGCCATTTCTGGCAACTCTCTTCGGGCACGCCACGGGGCAGAGGCCCTGAAACGGCGGCGGAACGAGGTAGAGCATACACGAAGGCGGGCAAGATGCCAGTGGGAATCGGGCAAAGGGGCAGGGCGAGCGACTGTGGGAATGGCGGGTGGTTTGGGTTGGGCACCGACTCTCCAGGGTTTGGGCCTGCCCTTCCTGTGCGTCCTGCACGCCGGTGCGCACCCGCCACTGCGGATTGCCGGTGGCGCGCCTCCCCAGCCCCCTTCAGGGGGCTTGCCCGCTTTCAGGCCACGCCTTGAGGCGTGGTTCGAGGCCGCCCCACCCGTCCCCTGCCCTCCATGTTCCCGCAGCCCGTTTCAACGGGCTTCCGATGCGTGGCCGCCTTCAGGCGAGCGCGGCTCGATCTGCGTGATCCGTTCGAGGCGGTCTTGGGCGCGTCCCGCACGGTGATGCTCACGCTGGTGTCGAACGTAATCCACCACCCACGGCAGGTCGCGCTGACCGAACGAGACGACCCCGTAGCCGGTCTGCCACGCGAGCGCGCCAAGGCCGCACGGTCCGTGGTTGATGCTGTGGGCGCACGCACCCTTGAGGTCGCCGACCCACTTGGCAATCTCGACGGTCGGCGGGAGACTGACGGCCATGTGGATGTGATCCTCGATGCCGCCCACGGCGTGAACAATCGCCTCGGTCGTCTGGAGTGCGCGGTGCGTGAGATACTTGTGCGTGAGCGGCTCCACCGTGGGGGTGAGCAACGGGGCGCTCTCCTTGGTGCGCCAGACAAGGTGGTAGAAGAGTTCCCAGTGCACGTTGCGGGGCATGCGGGCAGTCTACTGATCGATTGCAGGGTCGTGAAAGCCCGTTGAAACGGGCTGAGAACATGGTGGGAGATGGGAATGGGGTCGGGCTGCCGCGGCACCACTGAAGCGGTGGCCTGAGAGCGAGCAAGCCCGCTGAAGCGGGCTGGGAAGCGGCGTCCACCCCCGCGTAACCTCACGCCCGACAACTATTTCTGGGACGAACCATGACCACCGCATCGACCCCGAGCCCGGCCGAGCCCGACCCCTTCGCGAACTCGCCCGATCCCCTGATCGACGAGGTCCGGGCCGCGCGACGAGCGGTGATGGAGCAGCACGGCAACGACCTGGGCAGGCTCGTCGAGTCGCTCCGCCAGTTGCAACAGACGTGGCCAGCGGGTGTCGCGCCAGATGTCGGGGATCGCGCCAAGCAGGCGGGCTGATGCGGCGGCAACTGCCGATCACCCCGCCAGCCCCGCCAGAAACGCTCCCGCATCCTCACCCCGCTCGATCGCCTCGATCAGCGCCGAGCCGATGATCGCGCCGTCGGCGTGGCCACGCAGCGCAGCGACATGCTCGCGCGTGCGAATGCCGAAGCCGGCGCACACGGGGACGGGAGAAATGGAACGGAGGCGAGCGAGGTAGGCGGATGTGGATTCCGCAGCCGAGGGCACTGAAGTCGCAGACGCGACTTCAGTGGCACGACCCGCGCCCGTCACACCCGTCATCGTGACGGCGTAGAGAAACCCGTCGCTCGCGGCGGCGATCGCGCTGGCGCGATCGTGGGGCGTGATGGGCGACACGAGTTGGATGAGGCCCACACCGTACCCGTTCACCTCGCGCCGCAGTTGCGCGCTCTCCTCAAAGGGCAGGTCGGGGATGATGAGGCCGGCGACTCCCGCCGCGGCACAGCGCGGACCGAGTTGGTCCAAGCCCACGGACAGCAACGGGTTGAGGTACGACATCAGGCAGAGCGGGACGCTGGCGTTCAGGGTGGCGCGGGCCGCGGCGAGCTCAGCGAGAATCCAATCCAGGCTCACACCCTGCTCGAGCGCCACGCGGCTGGAACGCTGGATCGTCACACCGTCGGCCATGGGGTCGGAAAAGGGGACGCCCACCTCGATAACAGCCGCGTGCTTGGACAAGGCCCGCAACTGCGGGATGAACGCGGCCTTGGTCGGGAAGCCCGCCGTGATGTAAGGAATCAGCGCGGGGCCGCCCGCGCCGTGGCGCGCCGCGGCGGACCGGATGGCGGCAGAGATGGGAGAAACGGAAGTCATGCGCTCGTTCTGTGCTTCTCTTTGGCCCTTTGGCCATTTGCTCTTTGGCCATTTCGAACCGCTCACGTCATCGGCACCACCGCGGTCAAGATCGGCATGTCCTTGTCGCCGCGCCCGCACAGGTGCATCAGCACCGTCTTGCCCCGGTTCTTCGCGGCCCAGTGCTTCACTGCCGCGAGTGCGTGGCTGGGCTCGAGCGCGGGCAAGATGCCCTCGTGCCGGCAGCAGTCGTTCACCCCCGCGAGCGCATCGGCATCGGTGATGGGCTGGTAGTGCACGCGCCCGATCGCGGCGAGAAAGGCGTGCTCCGGCCCCACGCCGGGGTAATCCAGCCCGGCGGAAACCGAGTGCGTCTCCTGCACCTGCCCACCCGCATCGTGCAGCAACATCGAGTAGCAGCCGTGCAGCACACCGGGCCTCCCGTGCGTGATGGTGGCCGAGTGCTGGCCCAGGCCGGGCCCGTGGCCGCCCGCCTCGATGCCGAAGATGGCCACGCTTGGGTCGGCGAGAAAGCCGTGGAAGATGCCAATGGCGTTTGACCCGCCGCCCACGCACGCGAAGAGCGCATCGGGCAATCGGCCCGGCCCCGTTTTCGCATCGAGCATCTGCTGCCGCGCCTCGCGCCCGATGACCGCCTGAAACGTCCGGACGATGACCGGGAACGGATGCGGACCCACCGCCGAGCCCAGCAGGTAGTGCGTACCGATCGGGTCGCTCACCCAATCGCGCAGAGCCTCATCGATCGCGGCCCGCAGCGTGCGGTCGCCGCTCGTCACCGGCACCACCTCGGCCCCCAGCCGCTTCATGCGTTGCACGTTGGGCGCCTGCCGCTCCACATCCACCGCCCCCATGTAGACGCGGCACGGAAAACCCACCCGCGCGCACGCCGCGGCGGTCGCCACACCGTGCTGGCCGGCGCCGGTCTCCGCGATGATGCGTTTCACGCCCAGTCGCTTGGCGAGCAACGCCTGGCCGAGCGCGTTGTTGATCTTGTGGGCGCCGGTGTGGGCCAGGTCCTCACGCTTGAACCAGAGATCAACCCCCCACTGCCTGCTCAGGTTCGCCGCGCGGCACAGGGGCGTGGGCCGCCCCACCCACGCGCGGCTCTCATCGTCGAGCGATTTCAGAAACGCGGCATCGGCGAAGGCCTCACGCGCAACCGCCTCCAGCCGCGTGATCGCGCCCATGAGCGTCTCGGGCACGAAACGCCCGCCAAAGGGGCCGTAGCGGCCGCGAGCGTCGGGGTAGTCGCCGCTCAGAAGGCGGGCCAGTTCATCGGCGGGCGGGCCGAGGGCGGGGGCGAGTGCGTCGGATTGCGTTGTGGTGGCGGTCATGCGTGCGGTCAACGCGCCACGACCACCTTCGCAGCCGCCTCGGCCTGGCGCACCGCGTTGACAAAGGCCTTGATCTTGTCGGGGTCTTTGATGCCGGGGGCCGACTCCACACCGCTCGAGACATCCACCGCGTACGGCTTCACGAGGCGGATGGCCTCGGCGATGTTCTCGGCGGTGAGCCCGCCGGCAAGGAAGGTGCGCGGTCGCTCTCGCAGCGAAGCGATCCGCCGCCAATCGGGCTTCACGCCCGCGCCGCTCACCGGGGCCTCGATCAAGATCGGCCGGCCGCGCCCGCGTTCAAGTTCGGCTTCCAGCTCGTTCGCAAGCCCGGGCCCGTCGCGCAGCACGGGCAAGAACTGGAACTTCTGCGGCACCAGCCCCTTGAACGCCGGCTCGTCCGCCGCGTCGCTCTGCACGTAGTCGAGCGGCACACTGGCGGCCACGCGGGCCACCAGTTCGGGAGATGGGTGGCGGAAAACGCCCACCTTGAGCACCGAGCCGGGCACCTTCTTGGCCAGTTTCGCCGCAATCGCGGTCGAGACCTTGCGGGGCGAGTCGGCGAACACAAAGCCGACGGCGTGCGCGCCCGCGCTCACCGCGGCATCGAGCGCCTCGGGCGTGGTGATGCCGCACACTTTGATGAGGATGCTCATCGGCTCCCATCGTTGGAGGGTCGGGCCGCCGCGGCGCGCCCGGCCTCGATCATGGACCGCACCAGGGCATCGGGCCGGGACGCCCGCATCAGCGCCGTGCCCACAAGGGCGACGCCATAGCCCAGCCGCGCCACCCGGGCCGCGTCGTCGGACGTCTCCAGCCCGGACTCGGCAACCCGCACGCACCCGGGCGGAAACACGCCGGCCAGCCGCTCCAGGCGGCTCGCGTCCACGGTCAGGTCCGCCAGGTTGCGCGTGTTGAGGCCGAGGAGGAGTGGCGCCGCGGATCGCCCTCCCCCTGCCCCTCCCGGAGGGAGGGGAAACGCCACGCGCGCCAAGTCGGCTTCGTCGAAGCCCTCGATAAGGACAAACAGGCCGTGCTCCCCTGCCGCGCCGAGCATGTCGGCCAGTTGGGAATCGGACAGCATGCGTGTGATGAGCAGCACGCCTGCCGCGCCTTCGGCCCGGGCCTGCACCACCTGGTACGGGTCCACCAGAAAGTCCTTGCGCATGGTGGGCACGGCCACGCCCGCGCTCACGGCCCGCAGCACTTCAACGCTGCCGCCGAAGCGCGAGGGCTCGGTGAGCACCGAGATGGCCGCCGCCCCGCCCGCGGCGTACGCCTGCGCGCGGGCCACGCAGCCGCCTGTGGCATCCTCTCCCGCGCGTAGCAGCGGCCCCCGCGACGGGCTCGCCGGCTTCACCTCGGCGATCAGGTCAAACGCCGACAGCGTCAGCGGCCGCAGCGGCGCGATCGAGCGCGCCCGCGCCTCCAGTGCTGTCAGCGGCTCGCGGGCCCGCGCTGCGGTCATGCGTTCGCGGCTCGTGCGGGCCATCTCGGCCAGAAACGTGCTCACGCGCGCTCCTTGCGAAGCGTGGCGCCAAACGCGGCGAGGCGGTCGAGCAGCGCCAGGGCGCGGCCCGAGGAGATGATCTGCGCGGCACGCCCCGACTGACTCGCCAAACCTTGTGCGTCGATGGCAAGGAGGGCGGACGGGAAATCCGCCCCGCCCGTGTCGACGATGTGCAGCGCAAGGCCGGCGTTCAGGATCAGTGTGTCGCGCAGCGGGCCCGCACCCGCGTCGCCGGGCGCGAGCGCGGCACGCAGCGCAGCCGCGTTGTGCGCGGCATCACCGCCACGCAGGGCATCGAGCGTACAGCGGGCAAAGCCGAGGTCGGCGGGATCGAGCCGACACTGCGCACACTCTCTCCCGGCCCCTCCCAGAGGGAGGGGAGACGCGACAGAGATCAGCGTGCAGGGCCCGGCGCAGGTCGCCTCATCCAACCCGTTCTCCGCATGCACCACCGCCCCCCGGCGCACGCCCAGCGCGGCCAACGCGCCGGCCATGAGCCCCGCCACGGGCATCGAGTACGCCCCGATCAACGCGAAGGGCGGCCGGGCGGGGTTCGTGAGCGGCCCCAGAATGTTGAAGATGGTGCGTGTGCCGATCGCCTTGCGGATCGGCCCGATGCGGGCCAGCGTGGGGTGATACGCCGGCGCGAACAAGAACGTGAACCCGGTCTCGGTCAGGCACGCGGCCGCCGCGGCGGGCGTCATGGGCATCGGCAGGCCCAGCGCCTCGAGCACATCCGCGCTCCCCGAGCGCGACGAGACCGCACGGTTGCCGTGCTTCACCACCGGCACACCGCACGCCGCCACCAGCAGCGCGGCGCCCGTCGAGATGTTGTGCGAGCCGGCGTTGTCTCCTCCCGTGCCCACGATGTCGATCGCGCCGGCCACCAGCGCGGCATCCAGGCCGGGGTTGGTGGCCCGCGATCTCATGCCCCGTGCGAACCCCGCCACCTCATCGGCCGTCTCGCCCCGGTCGCGCAGCAGCACCAGGGCCCGCTCGCTCGCCGAGCCGTCGAGTTCACCGGAGGCCATGGCCCGGAAGAGCGCTTCCGCCTCGGCCGCGGTCAGCGTGTGTCCCGCCTCCAGCCTGTGCAGCGACGCGCTCACGCCGCGGCCGCTCCCGCTCCGCTCGCGACCGCGGTGGTGGCCACCCAGGCCACGCCCAAAAAGTTCGCCACCATCGTCTTGCCCGTGGGCGTGAGCACGCTCTCGGGGTGAAACTGCACGCCCTCGCAGGGCCACGACTCGTGGCGGATGCCCATCACCTCGCCCGCGCTGCCGTCGGTGTTCACGGCGCGGCTGGTGGCCGCGAAGCCCGGCGGCACATCCGCCGCGGGCACACACAGCGAGTGGTACCTTCCCACCTCGATCCCCTGCGGCAGGCCGGTGAACACGCCCTTGCCGTCGTGCTCGATCACCGAGGGCTTGCCGTGCATGAGCGACGGTGCCCGCACCACCCGCCCGCCGAACACCTCCGCCATGGCCTGATGCCCCAGACAGACGCCCAGCACCGGGATGTGCGGTGCCAGCGCCTTGATGATCGCCTTGGAGTGGCCCGCCTCCGCCGGCGTGCCCGGCCCCGGCGACACCACCAGGTGCGTGTAGCCGCCCCCGCCCGCGGTCCGCGTCGCGGCAAGGGCCGCGTCGGCCGTGATCGCGTCGTTGCGGAACACGTCCACCTCGGCACCCAACTCGCGCAGGTACTGCACGAGGTTGAACGTGAAGGAGTCGTAGTTGTCGATCATCAACACGCGGGGCATGGGACTCACCACAAAGGCACAGAGTGCACAAAGGAAGGCAGAGAACGGCACAAAGGCGCGAAGGCGCGGAGAAGCGGATTGTTGGAGACGTGGGGCCGCAAAGCCGCACGGTGTCGGGAATTGCTAGGCTGTGCGAGCGCACGCGCAGGAACGAGGAACCGCCATGCCCCTGCTCATCAAAGACGGCCGCGTCATCACCGCCACCGACGACTACCACGCCGACGTGCTGTGCGCGGGCGAGACCATCTCGCGCATCGAGGCCGCGATCGACCCGAAAGCCTGCCCCGCCGGCACCCAGGTGATCGACGCCTCGGGCAAGTACGTTTTCCCCGGCTTCATCGACCCGCACGTGCACATCTACCTCCCCTTCATGGGCACCTACGCCAAGGACACGTGGGAGACGGCCGGGCGTGCCGCGCTCGTGGGCGGCACCACCACGCTCATCGAAATGATCTGCCCCGGCAAGGCCGATGAGCCCCTCGCCGCCTTCGAGACCTGGCTGGGCAAGGCCCGAGATTCCGCCCCCTGCGACTTCACGTTCCACATGGGCGTCACCCGCTTCGACGGCCTCGCCGAGAAGCAGCTCCGCGAGATCGTGAAGCGCGGCATCCGCTCCTTCAAGGTCTTTCTCGCGTACAAGGGCGCGCTGGGCGTGGACGACCGCGAACTCTACCACACCCTGCGCCTGGCCCGCGAACTGGGCGTGGTCGTGACGGCCCACTGCGAGAACGAAACGCTCGTCGCCGAACGCTGCGACGAGTTGCTCAAGGCGGGCAAGGCATCCCCGGAGTTTCACGAGCCCTCGCGCCCGCCCCGCGTGGAGGCCCTGGGCTGCGAGCACCTCATGGCCTTCGCCGAACTCACCGGGGCCGAGGTGTACGTGGTGCACACCAGTTGCGACGAGGCCGTGCGGGCCATCCGCCGCGGCGTGGCCCGCGGCGTGCGCGCCCACACCGAGGTGGTACTCCCCCACCTCGTGCTCGATCAGTCGTACACGCAGAAGACCGGCGACGGGGGCTTCGAGGGTGCCAAGTACGTGATGAGCCCGCCCCTGCGCGACAAGTCCCAACTGCCCCGCATGTGGGGCCACCTCGCCAGCGGAGCCGTCGCCACCGTCGCCACAGACCACGCGCCCTTCGACTTCGCCACCCAGAAGACCATGGGCAAAGACGCCTTCACCAAGATCCCCAACGGCATCCCCAGCGTGGAAGACCGCGTGAACCTCCTCTACACGCGCGGCGTCTGCGAGGGCCGCATCTCCCTCAACCAGTTTGTCGCGCTCGCCAGCACCAACGCGGCCCGCATCTTCGGCATGACGGGCAAGGGCCGCATCGCCGTGGGGGCCGATGCCGACCTGGTGGTCTATGACCCGGCGTATCGCGGCGCCATCAGCGCCAAGACCCACCAGATGGCGACCGACTACTCCGCCTTTGAGGGGTGGGAGATCAAGGGGCGGCCCAGCGCGGTGGCCGTGCGCGGCAGCGTGGTGGCCCGCGACGGGAAGTTTGTGGGCAAGCCGGGCACGGGACAGCTGGTGCGGCGCACCTGAGCCCTCCGACGCCCGGCGGACGGGACGTCCGCCCCACAAGAAAGGAATGCCCAGGACAGGAGTTGAACCTCCATGCCCTTGCGGGCGCTACCACCTCAAGGTAGTGCGTCTGCCAAT
>CAZPWW010000024.1:0-45715 GCA_964590885.1 uncultured Phycisphaeraceae bacterium | reverse complement strand
CGTCCCGGGGGCGATTCGAACGCCCGACCTGCCGCTTAGAAGGCGGCTGCTCTATCCAACTGAGCTACCGGGACAGCGCGGGCATCGTACGGTGCGTGGCCGGCACGCACGCCGGGCGTACCCTCCCCGCATGGACACCCGCACCGAGCAGACCGGCCCGACCCGGGCCCGGCCCGGCCACGAGCCCCTGCCGTCTGCGACCATCGAGCCCAAACTCCGGCTCGCCGGCGGCCATGAGCCGGGCGAGCAGGGCGCGACCCGACGCCCGCAGACCACCTTCGCGCTTGTGCTTGAACTGGGCAAGCCCCGCATCACCAAGTTGGTGGCTATGACCGCGGCCGTGGGCTTCGCCCTCGGCCTGCTGGTCCTGCCCGCCGGCGCGTGGGCGTGGGCGGGTTGGGGTGGCGCGCTGGTGGTCGGCCTGGGGTGCGTGCTCGGCACCGCCCTGTCATCGGGGGGGGCCAACGCGCTCAACCAATGCATGGAGGCCGCGCGCGATGCCCGCATGGTGCGCACTGCGGGGCGGCCTCTGCCAAGCGGGCGCATCCGCCCCGCGCACGCGTGGCTCGCGGGAGGGTTGCTGAGCATCGCCGGGCTGCTCGTGCTGCTGGCCCTGTGCGGGCCCGCCGCGGCGGCCGTGTCGGGCATCACCATCGCCTGCTACCTGCTGATCTACACCCCCATGAAGGTGCTCACGCCGCTGAACACGTGGGTGGGTGCGGTGCCGGGTGCGCTCCCGCCACTGATCGGCTGGTGCGCCGCGGCGTGGGTCGGCGGAGCCGGACAGGCAGGGCCATGGTGGGCCCCCTTGGCACAATCAGGCGGCTGGGCACTCTTCGCCCTGATGGTTGTGTGGCAGATCCCCCACTTCCTCGCGATCGCGTGGATGCACAAAGACGACTACGCCCGCGGCGGGTACAAGATGCTGCCGCTCCACGACGAGACGGGCGCGCTGACGAGTGCACACATGGTGGCGTGGGCCGCGCTGCTCGTGCCCGCGTCGCTGCTGCCGTGGCTGGTTGTGCCGGGCTTGCTCTCTCTCGGATATGCGCTCGTGGCGGCCGCGTCGAGCGTGGCCTATCTGGGTCTCACCCTCTGGCTCGCGGCCAGCCGCACGCGGGCCCGGGCGCGAGCCGTATTCCTCGCGAGCATCGTGCACCTGCCCCTGTTGCTGGTGGCCCTGGTGGGCGACGCGGCGGTCGTGGCGTGGCTGGGACGCTGACACCCTCGCCGCCACAGAGGCCAACCCATGCCGAAGTCTCTCAAGGTCATCATGGCGCTGGGCGGGGTGCTCTTCGTGCTCTCGCTGGGCGCGATCATCATGCTGGGCAGCGTGGCCCGGTCGGCCCGCTCGCCGCGAATCGCGGCGGCCACTGCCGCGCCCGGCCCGCTGGTGCCCGAGCCCGGCATCGCGGGCCTCACGCTGCCCGAGTTCTCACTCGTGAACCAGGATGGCGTGCCGGTCTCGCTGGCTGATTTCAAGGGGCGCGTGACGATCACCGACTACTTTTTCACGCACTGCCCGTTCATCTGCCCGCGGCTCACCGCCCAGATGCTCGAAATGGCGGAAGCGCTCAAGGGCACGCCTGTTCGCTTCGCCAGTTTCAGCGTCGACCCCGAGCGCGACACCCCGGCCCGTCTCAAGGCATACGCGTCCGAGAAGGCCATCGGCACCGCACGCTGGCATCTGCTGACCGGCGCGACCGGCGCGGTGGAGGCCATCGTGAAGGGTGCCCTGCGCTTCGAGATGGGGCCCGACACCGCCCGCACAATCACGCTGCCCGACGGCACCACCATGCACAACATCACCCACCCGGGGCACTTCGTGCTCATCGGGCCCAAGGGCGAGGTGCTGGCGATGCGTCGCAGCAGCGAGCCTGGAGCGGTGGAGCAGATGGCCGCGCTGGCGCGGGCCGCCGCCGATGCCGCAGGGCTGAAGTAACTCGCCGCCGCACTCCGGCCGGGGCCTAGCCTCGCGTCATGCGGCTGCTGTTCCTCGGCTCCGGGGCGTTCGGCGTGCCCACGCTCGCCCACCTTGCGCAGCGTGCTGCGCCCCACGGCCATGAGGTCGTGGGCATCTGCACGCAGCCCGACAAGCCCGCGGGCCGGGGCCGCACACTGACGCCAACACCCGTGGCCGCCTGGGTCGGCGATCACGCGCCGCACCTGCCCGTGGCGAAGCCCGACAGCGTGAACGAGGCAGGCACGCTCGCGGCGCTCCGCCGGGACTTCGGCCCGGGCGGCACGCAGCGCGTCGATGCGTGGGTGGTGATCGCGTTCGGGCAGAAACTCTCCGAGCCGTTGCTCGAAGGTGTGCGCGCGATCAATCTGCACGCCTCGCTCCTGCCGCGCTGGCGCGGCGCGGCACCCATCAACGCCGCCGTGCTCGCGGGCGACACGACGACGGGCAACACCGTGATCTCGCTCGCGCAGCGCATGGATGCGGGGCTGGTCTTCGGGCAGACCCGCCGCCCGATCGAGCCCGAGCAGACCGCGGGTGAACTGCACGATCTGCTCGCGGCCGACGGGCCCGCGCTCGTCGCACGGGTCCTGACGGCCCTGGCCGAGGGCGGGGCCAGGGGCGTGCCGCAGGATGAATCGCTCGCCACCCGCGCACCCAAACTCGGGCGGGCCGACTCGTGGATTGATTTCTGCGCCGCCGCACGCGCATGCCGCGCCCGCGTGCACGGGCTGACGCCGTGGCCGGGCGTGGCGGTGCGGCTCCCGACCGTGAAGGGCGACCGCGTGGTGAAACTCCTGCGCGTCGCCGCCCATGAAACACCGGCGGGCGGCCCGGCAGCGCCGGGGACGCTGATCGATCCACACGCGGGGTTGGTCGCGTGCGGCGCGGGCGTGCTCTGTATGCTCGATGTGCAGCCCGAGGGCGGGCGGCCGATGCGCTGGAGCGCTTTCGCGGCGGGGCAGGCACCCCAGGCCGGCTCGGTCGTGGCCTCGGTCCAACCCGTGCCGCCCCGTGCCTGAAGCCCGACTCGGCGGCACACCCCGTCAAGGAAGACCCGTGCTCACGCTCTGGGACATCATGAAGCCGGTCGTGCGGGCGTTGCGTCCCGCGCCAGGCCCGGCACAACCCGCCGCACGCTCGCGGGCCGCACGCCGGCCCCGTGCGCACCCCGCAACCCCTGCGGGTGCGGCCGACAGGTACGAGCGGCTTACCCGCGGCATGTTGAGCACGCACGGCATCCGCGTGCGCCGCTGGCGCAGCGGCATGAGCGGCATGGCGTGGGAACTGGCCTATCACGACGGGCGCGTGGTGCGGCTGCTCGAATCGCCCAGGCCCAAGGGTCCCATGTCGGCGGCAATCTTCTTGCACGAGGTGGGCCACCACGCCATCGGCTTCAACCGCTACCGGCCGCGCTGCCTGGAGGAGTATCACGCGTGGGCGTGGTCGCTGGCGGCCATGCGCCGCGAGGGCGTGCTCATCACCGACGGCGTGCTGCACCGCGTGCACGCCAGTTTGCACTACGCACTCGCCAAGGCACGGCGCCGCGGGATCCGCAGTGCGCCGCCCGAACTTGCTCCCTTTGCAGAGCGCCCGCACCGAGGCGTGATCGCCGCACCGGTCAGAGCCTGGGCGATGAGCCTCGGGGCGCGCGCCGCCAGCGTCCGACTGGATGCCGACGCGGCCGGAGGTGATGCCTGATGCAGAACGTCGAGTTCAAGGCCGAACTGCGCGATCCGGCCCTGGCCGAGGCCCTCTGCCGAAACATGGGGGCGGCGCTGGCCGCCACGCTCACGCAGACCGACACGTACTACCGGCTCGCCGACGGCCGGCTGAAGAAGCGGGCCGCCATCGACCACGGCCAGGGGGCGCTACCCGACGAGTACATCTTCTACCACCGCGAGAACGACGCCCGGCCGCGCCTCAGCCGCTTCACCATCTACACAGCCAGCGAGGCCCTCGAACGCTTCGGACGGGTTGACCCCGGCCCGCCCTGGGTGGTGGTGAGCAAGACCCGCCATGTCTGGATGCACGAGCATGTGCGCATCCACCTCGACAGCGTGGACGGCCTGGGGGCGTTCATCGAGTTTGAGGCGATGGTCTCCAGCCGCCACCCCGTCGACGCCTGCCACGCGGCCGTCGCGCACCTGCGGGCCCGGTTCGCACCGGTCTTGGGCGAACCCATCTCGCTGAGTTACTCCGACATGGTCGCCACGGTGTAGCCGCCGATCAAGCCGGGCCCGCGCGGCGCAGGAGCGCCGCGCCCAGCGCGTACCCGGCCACGCCCATACCCAGCAGGACCCCGCAGGGCACGAGCATCTCGGCCGCGGTCAGCCCCCGCCACATGGCCCCCTGCACGGCATCGGCGGCCCACTTGAACGGGCTGATTCCGCTCGCCGTCTGCATCCACGCGGGCATGAAAACCACGGGGATCGTGCCGCCCCCGATCATCGCGAGCACCAGAATCACGGCCCGCCCCATGCCCCCCGCCGCGGCCTCGGTTCGGCAGACGCCGGCCATCACGGCCATGATGCCCACGAACCCCACGGCCGCGCACACTATCGCCGCCGTCATCAGCCCCGGTTGCCGGACCTTCACACCCACGATCACCACGCCCGCGGCGATCAGCACCGCCTGCACGATCAGGCAGGCGATGAAGCACCCAAGGGCCTTGCCCAGGAGCACGCGGCCCGGGGTGAGCGGAGAGACGGTCAGCCGCATGAGTGTGCCCCCCGCGCGTTCGTGGGCCATCGACGCGCCGAACGCCGTCACGCAGCCCATCAGGCCCCACACGATCCCCTGCGGAAACGACAGATCGAAGGCCGACTGGGGCTGGTTGTCTTCGGGCCTGACCTCGGTGATCACGACGTCAACCGGCTTGAACGCCAATCCGCCTGCGGGCCGCGCACCGCCCTGACCGAGCGCTGCCCGCTCGTCGCCGAGCCGCCGCCGGCTCTTGGTGAACGCGTCCAGCGAATCGAACATGCTGGTGAGCGTGCCTCGCTCATCCCGCGACAGTGTCGGCGCGATGGCCGCCGCAACCCGTGCGTTGGCCACAAGCCCCGCCATGCGGTCGGCATCGCCCATGGCACCGGCCATCTGCTTGAACGCCGCTTCGTTCAACTTGCCGGTCAGCAAACCCGCCTCCGCCTTGCGAGCCGGGTCGACCAGTCCCTCGACCTTCATCGCACCGCCAAAGAACAGGTTCTCGCTCTGGGCCTGAAACCCTTTGGGCACCAGCACGCAGGCGGCCACCTTGCCCTTGCGGACCAGGGCCACGCCGTCTTCGCGGGTCGCCGCGGGCTGCACCGTGAGCCCCTCGGCGGCGCTCAGGTCGGCGACGAAGGCCGCGGCCGCCGGACCGCCGTCTTCGTTCACCAGGGCCACCTTCAGCGCGCTGCCGCCCCCGCCTCCGCCGAACATGAGCCCGAAGAAGAAGGCGATGCCCAGCGGAAACAGCAGCGTGAAGAATGCGCCCGTGCGGTCGCGTAGCAGCAGTTTCAGGTCCTTGAGCGCGATCGCGATCAGCGGCTTCATGCGTGCGTCCCTTCCCGTCAATCGCGGAGGCTCCGGCCCGTCAACGAAAGAAAGACCGTTTCCAGGTTGGGCCGCTCAACGCGCACACCGGTCAGGTCGGCCCCGCTTGCGTTCGCCCCGCCCGGGCCAAGCACGCGGGTCAGTTCACCCAAGGGGTCCATCGTGGCGATCCGCTCGCGCACCTCGCCTCTCTCCAGCGTCACCGTCGACCGGCCGCCGTGCCGGGCAACCAGTTCGTCCACTGTACCAAGTGCGAGGAGCCGTCCCCTATCCATGATCGCCACCCGGTCGCAGACGCGTGCGGCCTCCTCCATGTAGTGCGTGGTGTAGACGACCGTCCGCCCCTCGGCTCTCAGCGCCGCGACCATTTCCAGAATGTTGTTGCGGCTCTGCGGATCCACACCCGCCGTCGGCTCATCGAGCAGCAGCATGGGCGGGTCGTGCAGAAGCGCGGCCCCCAGGTTCAGCCGCCGCTTCATGCCGCCGGAAAACGTCTTCACGCGGTCGCGGCGCCGGGCCGTCAGACCCACGCGCTCCAGCACCTCGCCCGCGCGAGTCGGCGGCACCACTGCATAGGCCCCGTAGAGCGACGCGAAGAAGCGCAGGTTCTCCTCGGCTGTCAGATCGTCGTACAGCGCCAGGGCCTGCGGAGCAACACCGATCTTGGCCCGCACCGCCGGGTCGGTGGGAGCGCCGTGCTCCCCGATGCCGACGCGGCCTCTGTCGGGGGCAAACAGGCCCACGGCCATCGAGATCGTGGTGGTCTTGCCAGCGCCGTTGGGCCCCAGCAGGCCGAACACCTCGCCCGGGCGCACGTCGAGGCTCAGGCCGTCTACCGCCACGAGCGGGCCAAACGCCTTGCGGACGGACGTGAGCGTGAGCACGGGCCGAGGATAGCGGTGCCGCCGGAGCCGCCGCGCCCCTCGATTCAGCCACCCCCCGCGCCTATCCTCCCCGCCCCAGTTTTCGCCCGGAGTTCGCGCCCCATGAAAGCCAACAAGCCCCACAAAGCCCTGCTCAAGCGCGTCAAAATCACCAAGACCGGCAAGGTGAAACACAAGAGCGCCAACAGCAAGCACTTGAAGAGCAGCAAGAGCCCAAACCGGCTCCGCCGCCTCCGCAAGGACAAGTTCGTCTCCACCGCCGATGCCAAGAACATCGAGCGGATGCTCTACCGCCGCATCCGTGGCCGCACCCAGCCCCGCACCGCGATCAAGTCCAGCCCCTCCCCCGAGCAGCGCAAGGCGGCCGAGGTCGCCGCGGCTGCCGGCAAGGCCTGATCGACCGCGTCCCCCCCTCCCCGCCCTGATCGGCCGGAGCCCGTCGCCCGCAACCCGCGCGCCGCATCGCTCTGTGAGCCGTTCCCCCCTCCCGGCCTGTCGGGCACCAAGCGAGAGCACGCAGCCCTCCCCCGCCACCGGCCCCTGACTCGGAGTTTCTCATGCCTCGTATCCGCAAGGGCGCAGCCCGCAACCAGGCCCGCAAGCGTCTACGCATCGCCACCCGGGGCTACAGCAAGAGCCGCACCGCCCAGCGCGGCGAGATGAAGGGCGCCATCCGCTCCAGCGGCGTCTACGCCTACCGCGACCGGCGTGCGCTCAAGCGCGACATGCGCGGCCTGTGGATCACACGCCTGACCGCCGCGTGCGAGGCCCGAGGCACGCGCTACAGCGTCTTCATCAACGGCCTGAAGAACGCGGGCATCGCGCTCAACCGCAAGATGCTCAGCGAACTGGCGATCTTCGACGCCAAGACCTTCGACGAGATCTGCAAGACCGCCGTGAGCAAGGCCACAACAGCCAAGGCGGCTTGAGCGCGGCGGGCGCACCGGCGCGGCTCCTCCTACCGTGGCCGGATGAAGCACGTCATCATCATCGCCGATGGTGCCGGCGATCTGCCGCTCGCCCAACTGGGGGGCCGCACGCCGCTTGAGGCCGCCAGCACGCCCAACCTCGATCGGCTGGCCGAGACTGGCGACCTGCTGACCGTGGCCACGACGCCGCGAGGGTGGCAGGCGGGCAGCGATGTCTGCACGATGGACCTGCTGGGCTACGACCCGCGCGTGTATCACACCGGGAGGGCACCGCTCGAAGCCGCGGCGATCGGCGTGCCCGCCGGGCCCGCGGACTGGATTTACCGACTGAACCTCGTAACCGTGGGCGACCCGGGCACGCCCGATGACGGCCTGATGCTCGACCACTCGGCCGGCGCGATCAGCGACGGCGAGGCGTGGCAACTCGTGCGCGACGTGGCGGCGCACTGGCAACGGCTCAACCCCGCCCTGGCGGAGCCGCGCCTGCTCGTGCAGCACGGAGTGAGTTACCGCAGCATCCTCGTTGACGGGGGCGGCCACGACGCCGCCTCGCTTCTCACAACCCCGCCGCATGAGATTCCCCGTCAACCGTGGCGCAACCACCTGCCCCGCCCGACGCAAGCCGGGGCGGCCGGGGCAGCCGCGTTCATCAACACGCTCATGGAGCAAGCCGGGCACGTGCTGCGCGACCACCCGGTGAACTCCGCCCGCATACGCGCGGGGAAGCACCCCGCCAACATGGCCTGGCTGTGGGGACAGGGCACAAGGCCCGATATGCCCGCCTTCCACGGGCGCTACGGCCTGAGCGGAGCCATGATCACGGCCGTCGATCTGCTCGCGGGCATCGCGCGGCTCATCGGATGGGAGCGTCTGAACGTGGCGGGCGTGACGAGTTACCACGACACCGACTACGCGGCACAGGGACGGGCGGCGTGGCAGGCACTGGGGCACTTCGACATCGTGTGCTGCCACGTGGAGTCGCCCGATGAGGCCAGCCACCAGGCGGATTGGCAGACCAAGGTCGCCGGCATCGAGCACATCGATCGCTTCGTGGTGGGGCCGGTGGCGGATCATCTGATGGAACGCGACCCCACGGGCCGATCGTGGCGGGTCATGGTGCTGCCCGACCACTACACGCTCGTGAGCACGCGCAAGCACGATGCGACACCCGTGCCCGTGCTCATGGCCGGCGGAAGGGCCGGTTTGGCGGCGCCGCGCGCGGGTGCGCGCTTCACCGAGAAGCACGCGGCACACGGCCGCGGCCACCTTGCCGAAGGACACCGCCTCATGGACGTGTTTCTGGAACGGCCCGAGGCCCCCACGTGGGTGCCCCCATGAGCCACAGCGCCAACGCCGACCCGCCCGATCCCCCACCTCCCGCACCCCCGCCCGCATCGGACCCGGGCACGGGGCCGCTCGCGTTCCGCGACACCGACCCCTGTCCGGGCTGCCGCAAGGAAATCAAGGCCGACGCGCTCGTGTGCATCCACTGCGGCTACGACTTCCGCAAAGGCGCAAAGCTGGCAACCGCCACTGGCGCCGCTGCCGAACCCATAGTCAAACCCGGCCACGCGCCCGCCCCACACGGTGGCGACCACGACCTGATCCGGCCGGGGCGCGGCTCGCCCAAAGTGATTGGCATCGGCGCGGCCGCGATGCTGGTTGGTGCCTGCGTGGCCGCGGGTGTGACGGCACCGGCTTCGGCCACGCCGGGCAACGTCGCCGCTCGCGTCGGCCTCACCGCCCTCGACGGCATCTTGCACACGGGCACGGGGTTGATCGCGCTGTCGGTGGCGGCGTTCTATCTGGGTGAACGGCTGGGGCGGGTTGAACTCGGGGCTGCACGGATCGCGCTGGCCTGGTCCGCGTTCCTGCTCGTGCACCGCCTGCCGATACCCGCCGGGGCGTTCTCGGTTGGGGCGGCGTGGCTGGCCGGGCTGGCGGCGTACCTCGCGGTACTGTGGGCGCTCATGGCCCGCAACCCCCGTGTGGTGGCGGTGGTCGCAGGAACCCACTTCGGGCTCTACGTGGCTGCGCAGGTCCTTTTGGCCCTCGTTCAGGCGCTCGACGCTGCACAAGTCGTGAACCCTCTATCACCCCCCTAAAAATGGGGGTCTACATGTGAGGGAATGCCGATTTTCCGATACGTGGGGGCGTTTTTCTTGGCTTCTGCCCTGCGCGCGGTAAACTCCACGCAGTGTTAGGGGGGAGCGGCGGGTTTCGCCGCGAAACGGAAGGCTTGTGCCGCGCTCCGGCGACAAGAGAAGGAGGGATTGATTCCATGAAGAGTGTGATTGTTTCCGCTGTGGCTGTCGCTGCACTCGCGGGCTCCGCGCTCGCCGACGTGTCGTACACCAATGGCTTCCCGTCTACCAACACCAACTGGATCACGTCGGTGGCCCTGCCCCAGTGGGACCCGGCCCTGTTCCCCGGTGAGGAACTCGTCAGCGTCTCGCTGAAACTGTCGGCGTCGATCGACGGCCGCATCCGTGCCGAGAGCCTCGACAACGCCGAATCGGTGATCACCGCGGCCCTGTCCGCCCAGGTGATGGCCAACGCGCCGTCCGGCCTGCAGGTGATCAGCCTGCCCCTGGCGAACCAGGTCTTCAACGCCACGGCCTTCGACGGCGCCATCGACTTCGGCGGCACCTCCGGATTCGACACGGGTGCCCTGAACGGCTCCGACATGGACACCAACACCCTCTCGCTCCCGACCGACCTTTCGGCGTACATTGGTGCGGGGAACATTTCCGTGGACCTGGCCGCGGACGGGCTCTCCAGCGTGAGCGGAGCGGGCAATATCGTCTCGATCATCAACACGGCCGCGGGGGCCGAACTCGAGATCACGTACGTGACCCGCATCATCCCGACCCCGGGCGCTGCGGCGCTCGTTGGTCTCGGCGGGCTCCTCGTTGCCCGCCGCCGCCGCTGAGCCGCGGATTGGACCGATAACGCGCACCCAATACACCGCGACGATCTTCCGTCGCGGTGTTTTTACGTCCATACACCTAACAGGTCGTCGCAGATACCCCAAGACCAGGTCCTCTTCTCAACGATTTGCGCCGAATCGATGAAAAACCGGCCTCCGAGGCTGGCACCGGGCGCTTTTGGTGTAGACTTGTGCGTCCGAGCGGTAGCCCATGGATGGGTACGCTGGGTTTGTCCTAGACGATCACCCATGTGATCGACCTGTTTGAGGAGAGAGAGAGATGAAGAAGCAGATTGCCCTTGCCACCGTTGCTGTCGCCGGCCTTGCGGCCTCCGCCTTGGCGGATGTGTCGTACAACGGCTCGGTGCCCCTCACCAACACGAACTGGATGAGCAGCATCAGCGTGCCCCAGTTTGACCCCGCCCTGCTCGCTCCCGGCGAGGAGATGTGGTGCGTGGTGATCAAACTCACGGGCGGCGTCGAGGGCCGGATTCGCGCCGAGAGCCTCGACAACGATGTCTCGCTCATCACGGCCGCGATCTCGGCCCAGATCACGGCCAACGCTCCCGCCGGTCTGCAGGTCATCACGGTTCCGCTGACGAACGTGATGTTCAACGCCACCGCGTTCGACGGCAACATCGACTTTGGCGGCACCTCGGGCTTCGACACCGGCACGCAGGTCGGCGGCGACATGGACAGCAACTCGGTGGGCCTGCCCGCCGACCTCAGCCCCTACATCGGTCTGGGCAACATCCTGATTCCGGTGGACGCCGAGGGCCTCAGCACCGTCTCGGGCGCCGGCAACATCGTCTCGATCATCAACACGGCCGCCGCGGTCGAGCTCGAAATCACCTACAAGACGCGTCAGATCCCCACGCCCGGCGCGGCTGCGCTGGTGGGTATCGGCGGCCTGATGGTGGCTCGCCGCCGCCGCGCCTGAGCGTGGCACCGGCCTGAGTCCGTTTCCTTCGCTTCTTCGCAGCGGCCCCGGATCACTCCGGGGCCGTTGTCTTTTTGGCTTTGGCCGCCGTCCCCGCCGCTATCCTCGCCGCCTGGCCCTCTGGTCCCGCGAGAAAGCCATGCTGCCACCCTT
This sequence comes from uncultured Phycisphaeraceae bacterium, assembly GCA_964590885.1. Taxonomy (GTDB): domain Bacteria; phylum Planctomycetota; class Phycisphaerae; order Phycisphaerales; family UBA1924; genus JAEUIX01. The sequence continues at coordinate 34,383 of CAZPWW010000024.1, read as the reverse complement.
TACGCCCGCCTCCACCTTCGCCCCCCCGGACCTCGATGCCTCTCGCTGGGAAGCCCTGGAGCCGCTCTACGCCGCCCTGCTGACCCGCCCCATCAACAACCCGGCCGACCTCGAGGCGCTGATCCTCGATCGCAGCGAACTCGACGCCGCGGCGGCCGAACGGGCCAGCACCAACCACATCGACATGACCTGCCGCACCGACGACGCCGGGGTGAAGGCCCGCTACCTTGACTTTGTCGAGAATGTGGAGCCGCGCCTGAAGCGGGTGTCGTTTGAACTGGACAAGAAGGTGGCGGGCTCGCCGCACGCGGCCGCGCTGCCGGGCGATCGGTATGGCGTGCTGCTGCGCGACACGCGTGCGGCGGTCGAACTCTTCCGGCCGGAGAATGTGCCGATCGAGACGGAACTGACCAAACTCAACCAGCGTTACGACGAAGTGTGCGGGGCGATGACGGTGGCATTCCGCGGTGAGGAGAAAACGCTGCCCCAGATGGGCCGCTACCAGGAGGAGACGGATCGGGCCGTACGCGAGGAGGCGTGGCGGCTGGTGGTGGCCCGGCGGCTGCAAGACCGCGAGGCGATCGAGGGCATCTTTGACGAGATGCTGGCCCTGCGGCAGGCCGTGGCGGTGAACGCGGGGTTCCGAGACTATCGCGGCTACGCCTTCAAGGCCAAACGCCGCTTCGACTACACGCCCGACGACTGCCACCGCTTCGCCGACGGTGTGGAGCGGCACGTGGTGCCGGCGATGCGGCGGCTGCACGCCCAGCGGGCCGGCACGCTCAGCCTCGACCGGCTGCGGCCGTGGGACCTGGCGGTCGATCCGCTGGGCCGGCCCCCGCTGCGGCCGTTTGCCGACGGGGCGGACATGGTCGCCCGCACGCGGCGGGTGTTCCGCCGGATGGACGCTTCGCCCGGCGGGCTGGCCGACCTCTTCGATGCTCTGGCCGATGGCGCGGAGGGCCCGGCGGGCGATTCGTGCCTCGACCTCGACAGCCGCAAGGGCAAGGCCCCGGGCGGGTACCAGGCCAACCGCGACCGGCGACGGCTGCCCTTCATCTTCATGAATGCCGCGGGCGTGCAGCGCGACGTGGAGACGATGGTGCACGAGGCGGGGCACGCCTTTCACTCGCTGTTGTGCAGGGCGGACAACGTGCTCTTCAACCGGGCCGAGATCCCGCTCGAGTTCGCCGAGGTGGCGAGCATGAGCATGGAACTGACCACCCACCCGTTCCTGGGTGAGTTTTATGTGCAGCCCGGCGATGCGGACCGGGCGCGGCGTGTGCACCTGGAGGGGATCGCCACGATCCTGCCGTGGATCGCCACGATCGACCAGTTTCAGCACTGGCTCTACACGCACCCCGGGCACACGCGCGAGCAGCGTGCGAGCGTCTGGATCGACCTGCAGGCCCGGTTCGGGGCCGATCTGGATTGGACCGGGCTCGAGGATGCGCGACGCTGGATGTGGCAGCGGCAACTGCATCTCTTCGGAGCACCGTTCTACTACATCGAGTACGGAATCGCTCAACTGGGCGCGCTGCAACTCTGGCAGCGCTATCGGGCGGATGCGCCGGCGGCCATCGCGGCCTACAAGCGAGGGCTCTCTCTGGGCGGGTCGCGCCCGCTGCCCGCGCTCTTCGCCGCGGCGGGGCTGGAGTTTGATTTCACGCCGGCCCGGATCGAGCGCACGTGGAGCGGGGTGGAGCGGGCCCTTGAGGCGTTGCCAGCCTGATGGTCGAGCGGGACCAGTCAGCGGACGCGAAGGCGGACAGGATGTCCGCCCCCCAGGGTTCAGGAAAGAGCGCCCTCCAAAAAGCAAACCACCGGCGTGGAAGCACCGGTGGATCGCTCTTCCCAAAAACCGAGACTGGCCCTGTGAGGCGCTCGCGGCTCCCCGTGGGAAGCCGCGCAAGAACTTTACACCGCCCGGCCGAGATGGCAAGCCGAACAGCCGCCACACGCGCCGGTTTTCTTGTCAGCCCCCGGCGCTCCCCTCGCCGCCTGGCAGAGTCATGCTCCAAGGGTTGAGGAGTTGGTCGAGGCGATCTGGGGGGAGGATTCCCTGTTCGAGAGCCAGTTGGCGGACGGTCTTGCCCTCCTTGAAGGCCTGCTTGGCGAGCGCGGCGGCGGCGTCGTAGCCGATCACGGGCACCAGGCTCGTGCACATGGCCAACGAGCCCTCGATCAACTCCGCGCAGCGCTTGCGGTCGGGCTGCAGGGCGGCGAGCAGGTTGGCGGTGAACATGCGGCAGCCCGCGGCCAGCAGGTGGATAGATTCGAGCAGGTTGCGGGCGATGAGCGGCATGGCCACGTTCAGGTCGAGCGTGCTGTTGAGGGCGCCCAGGTTGCCGTACGTGATGGCCGTGTCGTTGCCGATCACCTGCCCGCAGACCATGATGAGGCTCTCGGCGATGACGGGGTTCACCTTGCCGGGCATGATGCTGGACCCGGGCTGGACCGCAGGGATGATGAGTTCACCCAGGCCGCAGCGCGGCCCCATGCCCATCAGGCGGATGTCGCCGGCGACCTTGGTCAGGCTGGTGGCCAGAGTCTTGAGGTGGCCGGAGGCCTCGACGCACGCGTCCTTGGCGTGCTGGGCCTCGAAGTGATTGTCGGCCTCGCGGAATGTGCAGCCGGTGGCGCGGCTGAGTTCCGCGGCCACCATCTTGCCGAAGCGCTCGTGGGCGTTGATGCCGGTGCCGACCGCCGTGCCGCCGATGGCCAGTTCGCCCAGCGCTTCCAGGGCACGGTCGAGGCGCGTCTCGGCGTGGTAGAGCTGGGCGGCGAAGCCGGAGAACTCCTGGCCGAGGCGGATGGGGGTGGCGTCCTGCAGGTGGGTGCGGCCGATCTTGACGATCTTGTCCCACGCCTCGGCCTGCTCTTCGAGTTTGCGGGCCATGGCCCGCACCGCGGGGAGGAGGTCGCCCTTGATGGCGACCGCCGCGGCGACGTGGATGGCCGTCGGGAAGGTGTCGTTGCTCGACTGCCCCATGTTCACGTGGTCGTTGGGGTGCACGCCGCCCGCCTGCAAGTAGGCCTTGTCCTTGCTCGATCCGATGGGCTTGGAGCGCGACAGGCAGACGAGGTTGGCGATCACCTCGTTGGCGTTCATGTTGGTGCTGGTGCCCGAACCGGTCTGAAAGACATCGATGGGGAAGTGCTTGACCCATCCGCCGTGGTCGGGCAGGCCGGCGGCGACCTGGTCGCACGCGGCGCGGATGGCCCTGGCCCGGGCCTTGTCGAGCCGCCCGAGTTTCTCGTTGGCGGTGGCGCAAGCGGCCTTGATGGCCGCATACGCCTCGACGATGCCGCGGGGCACGGGCTGGCCGGAAACCGGAAAGTTCAGCACCGCCCGCTGGGTGCTGGCGCCGTACAGCACGTCGCCGGGCACCTCCATCGCCCCCATCGTGTCTTGTTCGAGGCGCATGCCGGCACGGGCTCTGGGCGCGACGGGGGCGTGCGAGCCGTTGCCGCCGCGGGGCGACGCCGGCTTGCGGGATGAGGGCTTGCTGGGCATGGGTGTGGGCTCGGCCGGGGGGGACTGGTGAGTGCGGGCGGGCAGGGGAAGACGGTCAGGCCTTGGGGCGGGCCAGCAGTTCGCGGACGCGTGCAAGGAGGTCGGCCTTGTTCACGGGTTTGGAAAGGAAGCCGTCGGCCCCGCACTCGGTGGCGTGCTCCACGTCGCTCACCTCGCTCAGGGCCGTGACCATCACAACGGGGATGTGCTTCGTGGCCGGGCTCGACTTGATCTTCTTGCAGAGTTGGTAGCCGCTCATGCGCGGCATCATGATGTCGACCAGCATGAGGTCGGGCCTGGCCGCCTCCACGGCGCGCAGGGCGACCACGCCGTCGGCGGCGGTACGCACCGTACCGCCCAGCTCCTCCATGTACGCGCTGAGCAGTTCCAGATTCTGTTCGTTGTCGTCCACCACCAGAATGGCGGGGCCGGGCTTGCCGCCCAAACTCTGGTCGATGTCGAGCCGCGGGGCGCCCCAATGGCGTGTGGAGTCGGTCATGGTCGGATAATTCTACGGTGCGGGCGGCGGTGCAGACGGCCCCCGCGGCGTGTGCAGCCCCGTGTCGGGCATGGCCGATACCCTGACCGCGATGGTTGCGCCGGCGGGTCCGTGGGGGCCGCACGCCCGGCCACGGAGGGCTCCGGATGCGTGTGGCACGAGCAAGTCGGGTGCTGGCGGTGGCGGCGACGTGGGTGGCGGTGTGCGGTGCGGCCCTGGCACAGGGGCTGGAGCGGCAGTTGCGCGACGTGCTCGCCGACAGCAAGGTGGGCGGGGCGGTGGTGGGCGTGTGCGTAGCCGACGCGGCCACGGGCGAGATGGTGGCCACCATCAACGAGAAGACACCGCTGATCCCCGCCAGCAACCTGAAGTTGCTGTCGTCGGGAGCCGCGCTGTGGACGCTGGGCAGGGACTTTGAGTTCCGCACGCGGCTGCTGCGGGTGGGCGACACGCTGGTGATCGAGGGCGCGGGAGACCCGGCCCTGGCCGAGCCGCGCATGCTCGAGGAGATGAAAATAACCGCGGGGGCGTTTGTTGACCGCCTGGCCGAGGCCGTACGGCAGAGCGGGTTCACGGGCATCCGCGAGGTGGTGATCGACGACAGGGTGTTTGACCGCAACTGGGTGCACCCCGGCTGGCCCGACGATCAGTTGAACCGCTGGTACGCCGCCGAGGTGAGCGGCGTGATGTTTCACGGCAACCTGTTGCAGGTGTTCGCGAGCGCGGCGAGCCGCCCCGGCCCTTCGCCGCAGGTGCGGACCGAACCGAGCGCACCGTGGCTCGAGGTTGCCAACGCGGCTCAGACCGTGGCGACCGGCTCGACCGCGCTGTGGTGCGTGCGCGACGAGAGTGCCGCGTTTCGATACAAACTCATGGGGAGCATCCGTACCACGCCCGCCGAGCCGGTGGAGGTGGCGGTGCACGACGGGGGCATGATCTTCGCACGCTTGCTGAGCGATCGGCTCGCGACCGCGGGGCTGATGAGCGCGGCGGCCGTCCCGCGCTTGGCTACGGCGGAAGAACAGTTTGACAAGGGGGCGGTGCTGGCGGTGGTGCGCACGCCGATGGCACGCGTGCTCAAGCGGTGCAACGCGGATAGCTACAACCTCTACGCCGAGGCACTTTTGAAACGCACCGGGCGCGAGGTGAGCGGGCAGCCGGGCTCCTGGGCCAACGGGGCGACCGTTGTGCGGATGCTGGCCAGCGAGAAACTCGGGCACGAGGCCGGCGAACTGGTGATGGTGGACGGGTCGGGCCTGTCGCGCGAGAATCGCGTGTCGGCCCGGCTGCTGGCGGCATGGCTGGCGGCTCTGGCCCGCGACCCTGCCACGCGCGACGCCTTCATCGAGAGCCAGGCCGTGCCCGGCGAGGGCACGCTGGCGTCTCGCTTCAAGGGCAAGGACAGACTCACGGGCGACCTGGCCGCCAAGAGCGGCTACATCAACGGGGTGCAGTGCCTGTCGGGCTACCTCACGCACAGCGACGGCCGGCGTCTGGCGTTCGCCATCCTGGTGAACGACACGGCGAAGATGGGCCCGGGCGGCTCGGCCAAGGAACTGCACGAGCGGCTGGTGAGACAGATGGACAGGTGGATGCAGCTCGGGAAGTGAGCACGCTCACGAGTTGGCGGACAAGGGGGGCGGACGGGCGCCGGTCCCGGCTATTCAGGCATGGTCGCGGGCATTCTCCGGCGGGCCTCGCTCAGCAGGTAATCCCACTGGAGGGCCGGTCCGGGGTCCGACTTGTCGTCTTGCACGTGGCTGTGGCCGAGCACGCCGCGAAACGCCTCCCACTCAGGGCGCGAAAGTTGCCGCGTCAGCACCCGGCCCTCGGCATCGCGCGGCGCTTCGGGCGGCATGTTGGGGAAGATCGTGGACAGGGCCGCGGTGAGCTTGATGAGCGAGTCGTACTGCTCGGGCGTCAGGTCGTACTGCATGAGCGTGCGTTGGTGCACCACGCCGACCACGGGTTCGGGCCGGACTGGGCGCCCGACGAAGCCGGGCGTGCGTACCCCGCCGTCGCCGAGATCGGGGGGCACGGCGATGACGGTGCCGCGCTCGTCCCGGGCGTACCAGCGGGCGAAGGGGTTCTTCTCGTCGGCCGCGTAGGCCCCCATGTTGGCGATCTCGATGCCGATGGAGCGGTCGTTGGCGATGGTGGCGTGCCAGGCCCGCTCCTTGAGATCGAGCGTCTGGTAGATGGTGCCGTCGATGTCGAGCATGAAGTGGATGCTCAGGCCGCGCAGGTCGTGGAGCACCCGGAAGCAGGTGCGCGAGGTGCCGCAGACGTCATAGTGCAACACGAACTGATCGACCACGCGCCGGAGCAGGGGCAGGTCCCAGCCGCCCCCGCGCACGCGGGCGATCTCCTCAGGGGTGAGCCCGGCACGGCGCAGGCCGTAGCGGTTCGGGGAGTCCGGGCCGCCGCCCTCCTTCTTGATCTCCTCCCACGACGATTTCTCGAGGGGCGCGAATCGCCGCTCGACGCGGTAGGCGTCGTAGCCGCCCGGGTCGGAGAAGAGCACCACGGGCGCGCCGGTGTGAAAGAGGCGGCCGGCCACCATAATCTCATCGCCCCGGCGCGCATAAGCCTCTTGGCCGGACCGCGGCGTCGCGGCGCAGCCGGCGAGCGCGAGCATCAGGATGAAGAGAACAAGCCGCGGCAACCGGGTGGCGGGCATCCGGGGAGCGTATGTCGGCGCGCCGTGGCACGGCCCGCGGGTACGCTTGTGCACGCACCATGGCCGAGCCGATCCCCCCCACCATCGCCGCGTTTGTGCAGAGCCTGGCGACGCAGGGGCGTGCCCCGGCCTACTTGCGCGTGGACGGCGACCAGCGGCTGATCGACTGGGGCGGCAGCCTGTCGCACTACGGTGTGTCGGGCCTAGTGGCCGGTGCCGAGGCGGAGCGGAGCGTGGACTTTCTTACCGGGCTGCTGCCGCTGGAGGCCGCGTCGGCGAGTTTCCGCGGGTTGGAGGTGGTGGCCGGAGTGTCGGCCGACCTGCACCTGCTGCGCGAAGGCGACCAGACCTGGGTGCTGCTGCTGGACGCGTCGGCCGAGGTGCGCACGCGCCAGCAGATGCAGCAGATCGGCAACGAACTGGCGCTCGACCGGGAGCGGCTGGCCCGCCGCGTGCGGGAACTGGAGGCCCAGGTGGCCGCGCTCAGGGGGCGCAGCCCTGGAAGTAGCCCGTGATGTAATCGCCGAGGTTGTCGGGGAAGGGCGGGATGCACTGCCCGGAGCCGTCGGGTGTGAACGCAGCCTTGTAGCCCTGGTCGTAGGGCGCGGCCTCGCCGGGGCAGGCGATGGCGTACCCGCCGGGGCCGGGCAGCGGCGGATCGGTGTAGTAGTCGGTGATGAAATCGCCCAGGTCGTCCGGATTGAGCGTGCCATCGTTGTTGTACTCGAGCACGCAGGCGGGGGCGGAGACGGTGAACGTGATCACCGCGTTGCCGCCCGCGATGCCGTTGCCGGAGGGGAGCGGCGCGGCCACGGACGCGACGACCTCGCCGTCAAGGGCGCGCCCACCCAGCGATTCGGTGATGCCGTCAGAGACGGTGAGGGTGTGCAGGCCCGGCGCGAGCGGGCCGGAGGTGCTCAGGCGAGCCCGGTTGTCGGCCGGGGAGTAGGTCAGCGACACCGGCACCGCGCCGGAGGGACCCGTGAGCGTGTAGTGGCCAGCGACGGTGTTCACCGTGGCGGTGAAGTAGACGTCGATCTGCTGAGTGGCGGCCTCGAAGGCGAGCGTCGCCCCCGGAGCGGGCACGGTCTGCACGATCTTGGGGGGGCCGACCAGCAGAGGCTCGTTGACCTTGCCGCTTGCGAGGATCCAGTCGTCCGGGTCGACCGTGAGTGAAACCGCGCTGAGCGCGATGGGCACACAGTAGAACTGGGCCTCGGCCTGGGTGTTCTGCACCAGCACGTTGGCGACGGGCGTGCCCTGGGAGATGCGCACGGGCACGGGCATCTCGAAGCGCGCCCCCGAACCGTGGGAGGGATCCTGGGTCTGCCGGATGTGGAAGCGGCAGTAGCGCTGGCCGTTCACCGTGATGGTGTCGAAGCCCGAGGCGTAGGCCACCTCGCCCGTGCCGAAGACCCACTGCTCGAAGAACTGGCCGAGGTCCAAACCGGTGGAGGATTCGAGGGATGCACGCAGGTCTTGCGTGGTGGCGGCCGAGCCGGTGTAGGCACCCCGGTAATCGGCCAGCGCAGCGAAGAACGCGGTGTCGCCCAGCATGTGCCGGAGCATGTGGAACACCCACCCGGCCTTGTAATACGTGGTCGAAGTCTGGAAGATGCGGCTGGCGTTGGTGGTATCGAACACGTAGACGGTGCCGGAGTTGGTGGGAGGACGGCGGGCCGCCATGGCGGACTTGAGCGCGGGCAGGCCCGTGCTGCCGGTCTTCTTCTCAAACCAAAGAGCTTCCGAGTAGTCGGCCAGCCCCTCGTTGAGCCAGATGTCGTGCCAGGTGCGGCAGGTGACGTCGTCGCCCCACCACTGATGGGCGAGTTCGTGCACGGTGACGAACTCGAGGAACACGCCCTGACCGGTCATGGTCTGGTGCTCCATGCCCCCCTGAAAGTGGAACTGGTACATGCCGTACTTCTCGTCCACGAAGGGGTACATGCCGAAGAGGCTGGTGTAGAGGTCGAGAGCAGGGAGCGCGATCTCCCAGCTGGCGCGGTTGGCCGGCGTGTCGCTGGCGGGCCAGAGGTAGAAGTCGACGGGCATGGTCGCGCCCCCGCCGCCGGGGATGGACCACGGCACGGTCCATTGGTTGTAGGGCGTGCTGGAGAAGGCCACGAGGTAGGTGGCGACCGGATAGTTCGTGAGGTAGCGGTAGCGCTTGCGGGCCCCCGGCAGCGTGTCCACACCCTGCAGCAGGCCGTTGCTGGCGGTGACCATCGTGTCCGGTGCGGTGAGCCGCATCTCCATTGTGAACTTGTCGGCGTTGTCGCCGGGCTGGCCGAAGTCGCCGTCTTTGGCGGGCCACCACGTGTACGCGAAGTAGGGCTCGCTGAGCGTGGTGACCAGCGGCAGGCCGTTCTGCGTGGTGAGTTCGATGGAGCCGAAGCCGCGGCTTACGGCCTGCCCGGTGTACGAGATGGAGAGCGTGATGGTCTCGTCGGCCGCGTAGGCGCGGTCGAGCGTGATGACGCGGGTGGTGCTGCTGGGGGCCGCGGCGTTGGTCGTCGCCCACGGCGCGCCGTTGAGCGTCATGCCCGTGATAGTGAACTGGTTGCGCAGCCGCACCGTGAACTGGTTGGTGCCCGGCGTGAGCACCTTCACGACATAGGCGCACGTTCCTGTCAGGTGGTTGCTGGCGGGGTGGTTGACCTCCAGGTCGATCACCACGCTCTGCAGATCGGTCGCGTTGAACGCCTCCTGACGGGTGAGGCCTGCAAAGGGGTCGTCTTCGCCAACGGCATCGGCCCCGGCCAGGCGCAGGCGCAAGGCCGCCTGCTTGCCGCAACCGGCGATCTCGCAGTGATGCGCCTCAAAGCCCACCGCGTTCTGCGAGGCGATAAGGCACGCGTCGTGCATCACAGGTGAGTGCGCACTGGCCGCCACCGTGAGGACGAGGGCACCACACACACCCGCGCGGCGGGAGAGCTCGGCATGGTCATTGGTCATGGGTACAACCTAGCACAAGGTGGGACGAATGCCCGTCTGACTCAGGTCAATACGTACAGAATGCGACCCGGTTCCGCGTTTCCGGGCCAGGCCGGCCCATGTCGCGGTGCCGACGGCCGCTTGCACGGGTGCGGTCCGCACGGTACATGTTCGGATACGGCCGGTTACCTGAAGGTCAGCACGCGCGGCGAAAGGAGCAGTACCGGCTCAGAGCGCAGTTGCCACAGCGCCCGTGCCGAGGCGCGCAGGCTGGCGGCCGACTCGGGGCCGGCCAGTTGCTCCAGGCTGTGCAAGCCCGCCTCGAGCGACGCGGCAAGCGGCTGCCGGCCGGTGCGTGCCGCGGCGCTCATGCCGAAGCCGCCGAGCAGGTCCTCGAGTACTTCATCAAGCCCCTTTGGTGCGGGGAAGTCGAGCACGTCAAACGAGCCGGGAGCCAGCGCCAGCGCGGCGGAGAGATCGTCCACCGCGGTGTCAAGCCCGCCGAGCGTGTCGGCCATCTTCAGGGCGATGGCCTTCTCACCGGCGAACAACCGCCCCTCGGCGGTCGCGCCCAGGTCGATCCCCTTGCGGCCGGCGGAGACGCGCGACGCGAACAAGTCGTAGGTCTGCTTCATCTGCGCGCGGACCAGAGCCCGCTCGCTCTCAGACCACGGCTGCGCGGACGCGGCCATCATGTGGCGCGGGCCGCGGCCCCGGCTCACGGTGTTGAGCTTGAACTTCTCGTAGAGTCCGCCGAGGGCGAGTTTGCCCCCCACCACCCCGATCGAGCCCACGATGCTCGAAGGGGTGAGATAAATCTTGTCTCCGGCGACAGCGATGTAGTAGCCGCCGCTGGCCGCCATGGAGCCGACGCTGGCCCAGACGGGCTTGCCCGCGTCCCGAACCCGGCGGATGCCGCGCCAGATCACCTCGCTGGCCACGGCCGAGCCACCCGGCGAATCGATGCGGACAATGAGCCCCTTCACGAGCGGGCTCTCCTCGATCTCGGCGAGGGCCCGCCGGATGGTGAGGCTGCCGACCGACGCTTCGTCGCCCAAGAAGCCGCCGGGGGTGGAGTCGCCGTCGACAATGGCCCCGTCGATGTGCAGCACGGCGATGGTGGGCCGGGTGATCGCGCGTTCCTTCTTGCTCATGAGCATGGAGAAGAGGGCGAAGGGATTGGCGGTGTCGAGGGCCGCGCCGTCGCCGGAGGCGAGCAGATCGTCGCGCCAGGCAATCTCCTTGCCGTAGGCACGGGCGAGGTGGGCGTCGAGGTCGGGGAGATCGAGCACCGTGTCCACAAGCCCGGCGGCCTTCGCGTCGTCGGCGGTGGCCTCCCACACCTTCTCCATCGCGCTGTCGAGTCGGGCGTCGTCAAGGCGGCGGCCAGCCTTGATCTGCGTGCGGATCGCCGCGTACATGCCGTCCAGCAGTTGCTCGATGTTCTCCTCCCAGGCCTTGCTGGGGCGGGCGTTCACCAGGGTTTCACTCGCGCCCTTGTAATCGCCGATCTGCACGAAGTCGGCCTTCACACCGGCCCACGCGAGCGTGTCGGCCAGGTACATCTCCTCCACGTGCAGCCCGGGCAGCGACACGGCGCTGCCGGCCTGCGCGATCACCTCATCCGCGTACGAACCGAGCAGGAGTTCGGCGGTGTCGTAGAAGTACGAATAGACGTGCACGCGCTTTCCGGCGGCACGCACGCGCTGCAGCGCCAGGCCGAGTTCTTCAACCTGGCTGGGCTTGAGCGCGGCGTCCGTGAGTTTGAGCACGAGACCGCTCAGGTCGGTTTCGCCCGCCACGGCATCGATCGCGTCAACGTACTCGCGGAGGGTCGCGGCCCCCTTGGTCATGCCGGCCAATCCCACGGTGGCGTGGCGCTCGGGCACCGCCCCCTCGATCTCGATGATGGCGACGGCTGCCTTGTCTCCCGCGGCGGCACGAACCGTGCCCGCCCACGCGGTGAACGCCGTCAGGACCAGCAAAACGACCAGGAAACGGGCGGTGCGCATTGGTTACTCCGGGACGCGGCGGGCCGCGAGCCGAAAGATATACAGCCGAAGCCGGCTCCGGCCGCGGGTGTCGCCTGTGAGGCTGGACGCCGTCAGTTCACTGGAGCGCAGACCCACGGCACCGCGGCATCGGGTTTCACGGGCACCAGCAAGTGCATTCGCACATCACTGTCGAAGAGAGCGCGGTGCTCGGCGGGCCGATCGGTGAAGAGGTGGCGAACCGGCGCGGCGGCATCGAAGAGCGCGCCGGGCACCGTCAAGGACAGCACACGCCGGTGCAGCGCGGCCCAGCAGCCGGCCGCGTGCAGGCGCTCAACCACACGGGCATCGGGTTCGTGGGCGCGGTAGCGGGCCAGCAGATGCAGAGCGCCGGCGCGGTCGATGGCCAGTTCCACGTCTTCAGCGTGCGGACAGCGGGCCTGCATGGATGTGAGACCGGGCAGGCAGGCGGCCAGGGAAACCGGTATCGCCACGTGCGCCACCTGCGGCGGCGGATGCGAGGTGATCGGCGGGTTGGCAGCGACCGTGGGCGCGGCGTGCTCAATCGCCCGCGCCGCGGCGGTGCGCGATTCCTGCGACGAAGGCAGCGGCTCGGTCTCGCCAGGGCGTGCCAGCGCGGGCCCGGTGGTGAGCAGTGAGACGAGTTCGGCCCCGCCGTGGGGGCAGTCGCCTTCGTAGACCACGCCGCCCGCCCGACCCGGGCCGATGCGTTCGATGCGGGCCGCGAGGGCGAGTTCGACACCCAGAAACGTCTCGGCGGCTTCTTGCAGGCGTCTCCACACATAGCGGGCGCGGGGCTCAGGAGCACCCATGATGACCACGTTCACGACGGTGGAATCGGTCAGTGCCTGGGCGGCCTCGACGCGGGCCGCGAGCGACTTGATCGTGCGGTACGCGCCCACCACGCCGGCTTCATCCGCGCTGGTGAGCATGGTGACGCGCTGACCCCGGCCGACGGCGCACGTCTGGGCGAGCGTGAGTTCGTGCTCACCGTCCACGTGCATCACGAGGCGGGCACCGCGCTGGCGCAGGATGGCGGCCGCGTCGGCAAGGGTGCCGGCGGCCACGAAGGTGTGGGGCCGAGCAGCGCTCCCGCCGCTGCCACCCGCCGCGCCTTCGACCAACTCGATCCGAACGCGCCCGGCGCACAGCCGCACGTGGGCGACGGGAACGACAGACGATGCGGCCACATGGCGGACGTACTGACCGGCCCACGCTCCCGCCATCACCGGCAGGTGCCCCAGCACGAGTGCTTCCACCTGCACGGGCGGGGCCAGCGCAGGGCCGCCGTCGCCGGGGGGCGGGGCATCCTCATCGCACGAATCGCCGCTGACGAGGTGGAGAGGCGGGACCGATCGCGAGGGGGTGGCGGGGCCCACGGCGTGCGCCGGTGCATCGGTCCGGTGCGCCGGCTGCACGCCAACGGCCGCGTCGCGGGCCGAGACCGGTGCTAACTCACCCAGGAACAGCTCGGCCAGCGCATCGTACGCGGCTTCGTGCTGCGCTCGAATGAGCCCTGGATCGGCGATCATCGGCACGGACTCCTCGATACCTGCGCCCGGGTCGGTGGCACGCCTCCGGGCATCAGGCGATGACCCCAGCGAGAGGCACGGCCAACACTGCAGCCGCAGGGGCCGGGGCGGGGGGGGCCGGGGCTTGCACTGCGGCCTGCTCGGGCGACACGCTCACGACGCTGTTGGCCTCGCCGAAAGGGTTGGGTTCGAGTTCGGGGTTGTGCATGTCGGTCACCCACTGACCGTCAACCACGATGCGGTACTGAAAGCGGCCGGGCGGCAGCGGAACCACCGCCTCAAACACGTTCATGGCCTGATTGAGCCGCATGGGCGTGGCTTCGGGCGACCAGCGGTTGAAATCGCCGGCGATCGCCAGGTGCTTGCCGGTGCACGCGGGCTGCACAAACAGCACGCCCTGACCCGTGTGGCGCACGCCCAGCAACGACTCGCCGGCCTCGCGGGCCGCCCGGGCCCCGGCCCGGTGCTTGGCAAGTGTCTCGAGCGTTGGCAGCGGGGCGGCAGGCGCAGGCTGCGCGGCGCTGGTCCGGGCCAGCAGCCGCTCAGCCCGGGCCGCGAGGTCGGCGGCACGGCTGAGCACAGGCTCGTCTGCCAGTGCAGGGCGACCGGGCTGGGCTGACGCTGCCGATTCAGGCACCGACCTGGTCACGACCACCGGCAGCGGGGCGGCCGGCGCGTGGATGGCCGCACCGGGCACGGACTGGGGCATGGTGGCTTGAGCGGCCGGGTGCTCGATGAGATCGCGCCCGAGTGCCGCGTAGTCCTCCGCGCCCGGCGAGTGGGGCGCATACTCGACCACTGGCTGGCCGAAAGAGACGGCCTCGCGGAGGTGAGGGTCGTAGCGCACGACCACCGGCAGGACGTGGCCCTCGAAGCGGCCCCGCAGGTCGGTGAGGAGTTCGCAGGCAAGCGGGTTTTCTTCATGGTGCATGGTCGCGAGCAGCCGGTGCGGCGGGGCTACACCCAGGCGCTTGCCCAGTGCCTTGATCGTGCTCACCTGGCGGCCGGCGCCCTGCAGCGCGAAGAAGGCCGTCTCCACGGGGATCAGCACCTCGGTGCACGCGGCGAGAGCGTTGTACGTCAGCAGGCCGATGGCGGGCGGGCAGTCGATGAGGCACATGTCGTACTGGTCGGCCAAGCGCGAGATGACGCTGGTGAGCCTCTGGTGGCTGCGTTCCATCGCGGCCAGGCCGCCGCGTGCAGACTCCAGACCCGCCAATCGCACCGAACTGGGGGCCAGGTCGAGATTGCGGCTCACCCGCCAGAGCAACTTCATCCAGTCGATGGGCTGCTCGTCGGGCGTGAGCATGGCATCGCCGATGTGGAACTCGATGCGTTGCTCGGGGATGGCCAGGCCGGCGGCGCAGTGGCTCTGCGGGTCAAGGTCGACCAGCAGGGTGCGCAGGCCCGAGCGGCTGAAGACCCCGGCAAGGTTGATGGCCGTGGTGGTCTTGCCGCAGCCGCCCTTCTGGTTGATGATCGCGATGGTGCGCACAGGTGAGGGCTCCGGGTTGGGCGCGGCGTGAGCGGGCTCGCGCGAGGGCGGTTCGCGTCCGGGAGAACCCCGAGCCGAATCCGCGCTGAAACTATCGGACCTCCTCCCGGCGGGCCTTGAAAGTGCGGCCGGTTCGGGCACCGGACCAGCGCCCCCGGGTCGTCTACGCTGACAATTGTGAGCGACGCCGAGCCCGTGAACGTGCCGACCCGCCAGGGGTACGACCGCTGGGCTGGTATCTACGACGACGATGGCAACCCGCTGGTGGCCCTGGAAGAACTGGTGGCCGTGCCTCTGCTCGGCCCCGTGGGCGGGTTGCGCGCGGCCGACATCGGCTGCGGTACAGGCCGGCACGCTCTCCGCATGGCCGCGGCAGGGGCGGACGTCGTCGCGGCCGACTTCTCGGCCGGCATGCTGGCCGCGGCCCGGGCCAAGCCGGGAGCGGAGCGGGTGCGGTGGGTAGAGCACGATCTCGCCCAGCCGCTGCCGCTCGACTCGGGCGCCTTTGACCGCGTGGTGTGCGCCCTGGTGCTCGACCACGTGACCGATGTGCGGGCGTTGATGGGTGAACTGAGGCGGATCGTGAAGCCTGCCGCGCTGGGCGGATTTGTGTTGATCACGGTGATGCACCCCGCGATGCTGCTGCGCGGGGTGCAGGCCCGCTTCACCGATCCGGGCACCGGCGTCAAGGTGATGCCGGCGAGCGTGCCCAACCAACTTAGCGACTACGTGATGGGGGCGGTGCGGGCGGGACTCACCATTGAGCACCTGAGCGAACACGCCGTGGATGCGGCGCTGGTCAGCGCGGCACCCCGGGCCGAGCGGCATATGGGGTGGCCGATGCTGGTGGCGATGACACTCACACGCGGCTAGCCCAGTTTGGCCCGCAGCGCGGCCTGAGCCTCGGGCGTGCCCAGCACCTGAGCCGAGAGGTCGGCCCCGCGGCGCACGAGGGCGGGGTCGTTGGAGCCGTCGAGGTCGTTGAGCAGCCCCTTGGTGGCGCGGAGCGCGGCGGGCCCGCCCTGGGCCAGCCGGGCGGTCAGAGCATCGGCCGCCGCGTTGAGTTCGTCGGGCGTCGGGACGCACTCGTTGACGATGCCACAGGCGAGGGCCTGCTGACCCGACATGAGGCCGCCACGGAGCAGGATGGCGCGGGCCCGGCCGGCCCCCACCTTGCGCATCAGCCAGGGAGCCACCACGGCCGGGCAGACGCCAAGGTCAACCTCAGGGAAGCCCATCTTGCTGTCGGCGTGCGTGATGGCCAGATCGCAGACGGTGGCGAGGCCGCAGCCACCGCCGATCGCTGCACCGTTCACCCTGGCGACCGAGACGCAGGGCAGGGCTCGCAGGCGGAGCGTGACGTCGGCAAGCGAAGTGAGCAGGCGGTGCGCCGTGGCGTGGTCGCCCAGCACGGCCTTAAGGTCCATGCCGGCGCAGAAGGCCTTGCCCGCTCCGGCGAGCACGAGCACGGTGGGCGGGGTCGGAGCCGCGGCGAGATCGTCCAGGCGCGCGTGCAGCGCCGCCAGCAGGTCCACCGAGAGCGCGTTGCGGGCATCGGGCCGGTTCAGCGTGAGCGTGGCGACGGGACCGGCGAGGTGAAGCAGGGCAAGGTCGCTCACGGTCGGGCACTCCAGACTTGGGGCAGCAGGCTGCGCTCTTCGGGTCCGCCGGTGAGCGCGAGCGAAGCCGCCAACCCGCGCGGGCCGTCGGCGGGCGTGAGTGCGTCGAGCCACCGGCGTGTGAACGCCATCCCCGGGTACGGCTTGGCGGCCAGGTCAACCGCCAGCGCCTGAGCGGCGGGCAGCACATCATCCGAAGCCGCCACAAGATCCGTGACCAAGCCCAGGGCATGCGCCGCTGTTCCATCAATGAGCGCGGTGTCGAGCGTGCGGGCACGGGCCGCGCCGTCGCCGACAGCGTGGCGAAGAAACGGGATCGAGACGGCGGGCGACACGCCGAGTTTGACTACGGGGTAACCGAACTTCGCGCCGGCCTCGGCCACGACGAAATCGGCACCGCCCAGCAGCGCACATCCACCGGCGATCGCCGCGCCGTGGGCCGCGGCCACCACGGGCACGCCGCATGCCCGCAGAGCGGCCACCGCGGACGAAAGCCCGCTCAGGAGCGCCCGCATCACCGCGCCGTCGGGCCTGTCGCGGCACAGATCCAGGTCGAATCCCGAACAGAAGACCTTGCCCGAGCCGCGCAGCACCAGCACGCGGCACTCCTCATCACCCGGACCCGCGAGGGCCCGCACATGGCCGACCTCGCGGCACAGGGCCACCAGCATCTCGGGCGTCAGCGCGTTGCGGCGCTGGGGCCGATCGAGCGTGATGGTGGCGATGCCACCGGCGATGTTGCGGAGGATCACGAGGCACCCCCCTCGGGCCGCACGGCCGGGGCGGCACGGGCCGCGGCCACAACCTCGCGTGCGAACGCGGCCGCATCGTCCAGACCGTCGTGGTCGACGCCCGTATCGAACCCGGCATCCTCGATGGTTTCCACAAGCAGCTCGGTGCTGATGTTGCCGGGGGCGGGCCGCATCGTGCCGTCGGCCAGCCGGGTGGCGGCGTAGGGGCACCCGCCCAGGCCCGCGACCGAGCCGTCGAACGAGCCGACACCCATCTGGAGCGCGGCCCGCACACAGTCAGCGGCGCGGCCGAAGGTGTCGTGCAGGTGCAGCGTGAGCGGCACACGCGAACCGTCGATGGGGCAGACACGCGACACCGCGTCGAGCATCACGCGCACTGTCTCCGGCGTGCCCGCGCCGATGGTGTCGCCCAGATCGAGTTCATCTACCCCCAGTTCGAGCAGCCGGCCGCTCCACTCGGCCACGGCACCGGGCGCGGTCGGCCCGTCGAAGGGGCAGGCGATCACGCAGGAGAGGTAGCCTCGCACGAGCAGACCGGCGGCGTGGACCCGCGCCACCACAGGCTTGAAGCGATCGAGGGTTTCGGCGATGGACGCGTTGGTGTTCTTGCGGGCGAACGCCTCGGACGCGGCGGTGAAGACACTGACTTTGCCTATGAGCGGGAATCCGGCGGCCCGGTTGACCTCGAGCGCGGCGTCGAGGCCGCGCTCGTTGGGGACCAGCGCGGAGAGCATGGCTGCGGATCCTCCCCCACTGGGGGAGGTGCCCTGGTCGGCCCTGCGACCAGGGCGGAGGGGGTCAAACGTCGGATGATCCGGTATGGCCGCGACCACGCCCTCACGCGTGCGGAACTCATGGATCTCGCCCCGGCAGACCCGCCCGATGATCTCCACCACACGATCGAGCGCCAACCGCACTTCGTCGTTCGCAAACCTCCCAACACGCACGCCATGATCGCGCAGGTACGCCTCGCGCCGCGCATCGCGCTCGGTGGCCACCAGGCCCGAATGGGACGCGCCGTCAACTTCCACCGCCACCCGACAACTGGCGCAGTAAAAATCGAGCACAAACGGACCAAACGGTTGCTGGCGACGGAACTTGAGCCCACCCACCTGCCGCCGCTGGAGGCGCGACCACAGCAACACCTCCGCGGCCGTCATCTCCCGGCGCAGGCCGCGTGCGAACACCGTCATCTCGCGCGAGTTCCTGGGCCGCGCAGGCGGCGAACCAGAGCCCTCCCCCTGCCCCCTCCCAAAGGGAGGGGATCCGCACGGTGCGTGGCTTCGCCGCGCCAGCATTGGGGACAGTGCACCGAACACCTCGGCCGCGTCTCCGAGCTGCGGCACCCACTTGGGGCTGACGAAACTGGAAACCTCGATCTCATCGACCTCGGCCTCGATCAGCAGTTCCACCAGCCGCACCTTGTCGGCCGTGGAGATGACTCCCGCCTCGTTCTGCAGGCCGTCGCGGGGAGAAACGTCGGTGATACGGACGCGCTCGGGCATCTGCGGCATGGTAGTGCGGGCGGCCCGCCACGCACCTCACGTGGTGTAGTCGGCGTTGATGCGCACGTACTGGTCGCTCAGGTCGCAGCCGATCATCCACGCGCTGCCCGCACCGGGCCCCACACGCAGGGCGACCTCCACCCGCCGGCCCGCCATCGCTTCCTTCAGGCGTGGGTCCTGGAGCGCGGCCGGCAGCGGCACCCCCGCCCGATACACCTCCACCGGGCCGATCGACAGCGATGCGTGCGCGGGGTCGAAGGGCACGCCCGCGTTGCCCGCGGCGGTCACGATCCGCCCCCAGTTGGGATCTCGCCCGTGAATCGCGCACTTCACCAGCGGTGAGTTGGCGATCTGGCGGGCCATCTGTTCCGCGTCGGCAGCGGTTGCGGCCCCGCTCACCGCCACGCGGAAGGTGCGGGTCGCCCCCTCGCCGTCTGCCACGATCTGCTCCGAGAGGTCCACGCACAGGTCGCGCAGCGCGCCGGCGAAGGCCTCAAACGCGGGTGTGCCGCGCCGCAGCAGCGGGCCAACCAAGCCGCTCGACATGATCGCCGCGGTGTCGCTGCACGAGGGGTGGTTGTCGACCGTGATGCGGTTGAAACTGCGGGAGCACGCCGCGTCGAGCGCGGCCTGGAGGTCGGGCGAGGCGATGTTGGCGTCGGTGGTGATGAACGCGAGCATGGTCGCGCTGGGCGGCAGCGGCCCGTTGGCCGAATCGAGTCGGGGGGCGATCATGCCCGAGCCTTTGGCGACGGCCCCGATGCGGACGCTGTCGCCCCCGCCACCGAGATGCACCTCGCGCAGGGCCGTCTTGGGCACCAGGTCGGTGGTCATGATCGCCGCAGCGACGGCCGCGTCGGCCTCGGGGCCAGCGGCGAGCGCTCTGGCGAGTTCGGGCACCGCGTCAACAATCTTGCGGGCCGGCAGCAGTCGCCCGATCACGCCGGTGGAACTGGGCATGATGCGGTCGCGTTCGCAGTTGAGCGCGGCGGCCGCGGCGGCCATGCACTCGCGGGCGTCGCGCAGGCCCTGTTCGCCGGTGGCGGAGTTGGAGTTGCCGGCGTTGACGAGGAAGGCCCGGGGCGTACGGGCAGCCGGCGCGCAGCCCGCAAGGGCTGCGGCCCGCTGCTGCCGGGCGATCTCGATCGGCGCGCCGACGATCACGTTCGTGGTGAAACTGGCTGCGAAGCCGGCACCGGGGCCGTCGGGCGCGGTGCGCACGATCAGGGCAAGGTCGGGCTTGCCGCTGGGCTTGATACCGGCCTTGCACGCCGCGGCGGCGAATCCACCTGGCTGCGTGACGCTCACGGGAGCGGCCCCTCTCCCGCGCTGCCGGTGCCCCCGTCCGTGAGCCCGTCGCCGATCTGGTCGCGGCCGAGGCGGCGGAGTTGATCGCGGCGCGTGTCGCGCGTCTGCGGCGAGACCACGAAGCCCAGACTGACCTCGTCGGTGATGTTGTTGTAACGCAGTTTGAGCCCGAGAATGAACGACGGGAACTCGCGGTTGAGGCGAGCCGAGAGTTCCTGCACGTCGGTCGAATCCACGTCGTAGGTCGCGGCAGCCTCGACGGTGTACTTGCGCGTGAAGCGGTAGCGCCCCCCCAGTGAAACGAAGGTGGACTCGCGTGGGTGGAGGTAGTGCAACTCGACAAAGGACCGGAAGTCGGCCGAGTGGTCGAGCAGCAGGCCGGTGCTGATGCGCTGGGCCTGGTGTACATCAAGGTCGTAGATCTGGTTGAAGGTCAGGGCGGCGGCGTCGGTCGCCTGCCAGACCACATCGAGGTTGAAGGCGTCGCCCAGTTGCGAGTATTCGGGGCGGTAATCGAAGAACCGCTTGAGGGCCGATTCGCGGTCGGTGTCGCTGGTCGCGAACTGGAGCGACGGGTCCACCTTGAGGAAGTCAACGCTGCGCCAGCGGCCTTCGCCGCCGCGGTAGGTCTGCCAGGTGTTGGCGAGGCTGAACCTCGCGGCGGTTCCCTCCGCAAGGCTCTCCACCGCCTCGTCGTACACCGGCAGCGCGTTCTGCTTGATGTTGGTTCCGGCGGTCCACAGCGTCGCCGAAGGCTCGATGATGTGCCGGACGCGGTGCAGATCGAAGAACCGACTCTCAACAGAATCGTCGACCCGCTGCACGCTCGTGGAAGCGGTCACGCCCGCGGCGTACCAGACGCGGAGTTTGTCGTTGTTGCCTGGGTCGCTGGCGGCGCGGAAGGGCTGAAAGTCCTGGTCGTAGGCTGTGGCTCTGCCGACGGCGAAGGGCGTGATGGTGAGCGGCCCGACGGCGAACGTGCTGGAGAACTCCTGGCGGGTGTCGAAACGGTGGACGTCGTGATCGGGGAAGCCCGCGGCCCGCAGCGAGGCGGCGATGTTGTCGAGCGCGTTCAGCCCCAGCACCCGCTGCGCCAGCGTGTTGCTCTCCAAGCCCAGGTCGCGGGGTGTGCGCTCGGGCAGGCTGAACTCCATGCGGCTGAGGCGGTACTCGCTGGACCAACTGATCAGCCCCGGCGCCCAGCCGCCAAGCAGATCGTCCGCGATGCTGTAGAACGCGGCCTCGGGCATCTTGTCAACCGTGTACCCCTGGCTCTGGATCAGGTACTCGTTGGGCGTGAACTCGTTCACCGAGCCCTTTGCCAGCACGCTGAAGAGTTGGTTGTCGTCGAGATATCGCAGGTACGCCGACGTGGCGAATTCGCGCCGGGTCTCGGCGAGCGGCTCGTAGTAGGCATCGATGAAGTTGGCGTCGGAGATGTACGCGCCCTCGAGGAACAGATCCCAGTGATCGCCCAGCGCGATCACCGTGTCGGCGACGAAGGCCCCGCGGGCCTCTCCGAAGCGCTTGCGCTCGGCCCCCGTGGTCAACTGGTCGGTGCCCCGGTCGTCGGGCACGAGGTAGGCGAGGAAGTCGCCCCGCAGATCGGGCAACGAGAAGTTGCCGACCGTGCCCAGACCCACGCCGCGCTTGGTGTAGCCGTCGATGAGCAGGTCTGCCCGCGCATTGGCGGGGGCGGTGATGCCGAGCAGGCCGAAGAGGTCGAAACTGGTCTTGATCGCGGCCCCGGCCCGCGAGGAGTTCTCCACGCGGATGTCGCGGAGGGGAAACCGCTCCACATCGCCCTCGAAACTGGGGAAGTAGAAGAAGGGCACCGGCCCGGCGTTGAGCGTGAGACCCGAGCCCTGCACAAACGTGCCGGATGCACCCGCCCCGGCGTCGACACCGGCCCGCTGGCGTGTGACCGTGAGTTCGCGCGCACCGAGCGACAGGTGAGGCGTGAAGAAACTCGAGTTGGCGAGCGTGACGCCCTCGCCCCGCACCTGGTTGGCCGCGGTCTGCATCAGCGACCTGGCCCGCACGTACAAGGGCATACCCGTGCGCTGATCGTGCGTGAAGAAGACCGCATCGGCCGCCAGGGCGCGGTTAGCCCGCAGGTCGTAGTACATCTGCGGCCCGCGGATGGTGAACACACCGTCGGTGGCGACCACGTCGCCCTCGAGATAGATGCCCTGGACCTTGTCGGCGGGAGCGCGGAGCACATCCGCCGGAGGGCCGCCGTCAAAGAAGGCCACCGCGCGCTCGGCCGACACCTGCAGCGTGCGCTCGCGCCGGGCATCGGTGTATTGCACCACGACGCCGCCGGTGATGATGACCGCGTTGTCGCCGCCACGGTCTCCACCGGCGACGAGTGTGGGCTCGCCCGCGGCGAACGTGACAAGCCCCTCACGCGTGAACAGCGGGTCGGTGCGATCGGGGCGGTCGGCCGCGGCGGGGCGCAGCCCGCGCACTCGCCCGCGTGCGGCCTCCTGCGCCAGGGGAGAGTTGGGCTCATACGGACGGCTGAGGCCCGGCAGCACCGGCCCGGTGCCGGGAGCGGGCACCACCAGGGCCGAGCCCGGCACGAGCACCACGGGGCCACCCTGAGACTCGCCCGGGGGCGCCAACAAGTCTTCGAGCAACCGGGCCAGGCGGGCTTCGCCTTCGGCCAGGAACGCGGCCTCGGCCACGGCGACGGGGGTGGCCCCGCCCGACGGCGGGCCCACAAGGAACGCATCGGCGCGCAGTTCGGGCACGCCCTCAACGAGCCCTGTGACCAGGAGACGGTCGCCGGCCTGTGCCGACCCCGGAGCGCCGGTGGGGTCGCCCACGCGATCAAAGTAGACGGCCACTTGGTGCACGCCGGCCTTGGGGTCGGCCCCGCGCTCGACGCGCTCGATCCACACCACGGCCCGCGCGGCCGAGAACTCGTAGACCCCGAGCGCCACGCGCACGTCGCCACGCAGCACCAGCCGCTGCACGTGAGCACCCACGGTCGTGCCGGCCTGCACGCCGGCCTCGGGTTCGACCGTCCACGCGGTGGCCCGCTGGCCCGCGAAGCGAAGGGCTCCGCGTTGGCGAGGCGCGTCGATCAGCACACCGCCAAAGTCGCGCCCGCTCAAGCGACCTGCATCGCCTCGCGCGGCGCTCGGGGCCGTGCCCGCCTGCGACTGCGCACATACAGCACGCGGCACGGCCACCCCGCCCGCGGCGGCGAGGAGGCACAAGGGGGCGGTCAGACCTGAGCGTGGGCCGGGCAACCGATCTCCAGACTGCACGAGGGTGCGAGCGGGAGCGGATGCTAACGGCCCGCAGCCCGCGATACAACCCCGCAGGCGCCGTGGAGTGGGCACGCGAGAGGCAAAAACAACCCGAGCCGGAGGAAGGGCCCCCCGGCTCGAAGAAAGCGGGCGAAGGGACTTGAACCCTCGACCCTCACGTTGGCAACGTGATGCTCTACCACTGAGCTACGCCCGCGGGTTGTCAGCCGTCCGGTGCGGGTCCGGACGGGGAGGAAACCTAGACCGTATCGGCGGTCGGGTCAACCGCCGCGAGCCCTGGCGACGGCATCCTTCACCACCTGCACGGTGTAGGTGTCGAGTTTGATCGGCTCGCCGAGGCCGGGGCCAAAGACGGCGAGCAGCGGGATGCCCACCCAGTTGAGTTCTCGGAGTTTGTCGTTGCCGGCCTGATTGTCGGCCGTCAGGTCCACCTTCATGGGCACCACGCCCGACTCGCCCAGCAACGCGACGATCTCGGGCCTGTGCAGCACCGCGGCCTCGAGCGCCTTGCAGTTCAGGCACCAGTCGGCGGTGAAGTCCATCACCACCACCTTCTTCTCCCGCGCAGCCTGGGCCGCCAGTTCGGGCGTGTAGTAGACCCAGGCGATCGGGCCCCGGTCGGCGAGCCGGGCCGCGCCGAAGACCCCCGCGGCGGCCAAGACCAGGCCCAGGCCGACAAAGACCGCGCGGCGCGGGCCGGAGCGCGCCACGCCCAGCGTGCGCCACGCAAGCCACAACCCCGCCAAGGCGACCAGCCCCCCGACCGCCCACCAATACGCGAGCGTCGGCGGTGCCGGCGGGCGTGTGCTCACCGAGGCCAGGCCCAGCCCGAGAAAGAACGCCGCCACCGCCAGGATCAGGATGCCCATCGTCTGCTTCAGCAGCACACTCGCCGGGCCCGTGCGCGGCAGGCGCTTCACCAACCCCGGGCGGGCCGCCAGCACCAGGTACGGCAAGGCCATGCCGACGCCGATCGACGCGAACGTGGCCAGCGTGAGGGCGGGCGGCTGCGTTGCGGCCCACGCCGCCGCGGCACCCATGAAGGGGGCGGTACAAGGTGTGCTGAGCACCGCGGTCATCACACCGAAGCCGAGTGACCCCGGCATGCTCTCGCGGCTGGGGTCGATCATGTAAATGAAGTTGGGCAGGCGGATGTCAAAGGCGCCGAGCATGCCCGCACCCATGACCAGCATGAACGCCCCCACGAAGATGGGAAACATGGGGTTCTGGAACAGGGTGTTGATGGCCTTGAAACCGGCGATGAAGGCGATGGCTGCGCCGATGGCGAGCCAGAACAGCACCACGCCCGCCGACATCACCCCACCCAGCAACAGGCAGCGGCGCGGATCACCCGCGGCCTGACTCAGTCCCAGAATCTTGATGGGGATCACGGGGAGCACACACGGCGTGAAGTTCAGCAGCAGGCCGCCCAGCGCGGCCAGGGCCAGCAGCACGGCCACGCCGCCCGTCCCGCCGGGATTGATCGAGAAGGACCACCCGAAGACATCAAACCGCACGTCGGCGACCGCCGCGCCTCGTGCGAACACGCCCGTGTCAAAGGTGGCGAACAACTCCGGGTCCTGCTGCGGACGCGTGGGAGCCTCGCTACCGGCGGGCAGGGCACGCACCTCCACCGGCACGGTGAGCGTGATGGTCTGGGGTTGCAGGCAGAAGCGGTCGTTACAGGCCTGGTACTTCACGTTGAGCGAGACCTCGCCCGCCCCCGGTGCCGCATCGGCCGCGAGCGACACGGGCACAAACGCCACGGCCACGCCCGAGTAGGCCGCCACCTCAATGGTGCCGTCGCCGGTCGGATTTGCGACCGGGGCCGGGTGGTGCTCCGGGTACTGGACACGGCCCAGCGTGGCCTTCAGCCCCGGGCTCGCCTTCGCTTCGATGTGTGTGCGGATCGCGAACTCGGCCACGTCCTGGGGGAGTACGTCCTGCTGCGGCCAGGTGTGAAAGCCCTCGGCGTGCTCGAGCACCACCGCCAGTGGAAACTGCTCGCCCGCGTACACATGCGTACGCGGCAGCAGGGCCCGCACCACCACCTCGGGCACCCGCGCACCCGGCGTGCGCGCGGTCGGGGCGGTGGCCGGGGCTCCGATCTCGGGGGGCGGGCCGGCCAGGGCCACGCCGCAGAGCGCGGCCAACACACCGACAATGAGACGCTGAGGGAGTGCGGGCATAGGTGAGGGTACTCGGAGCACGCGGCGGGCCTCAAGGTCAGGCATCTGTACGTCCGATACCTATCGGGGTTCGATGCCGCCGCGCACCGGCGGTGTGCCTCACACGTCTGTCGCCCTGCCGCGCCGTGGTTCGAATGGCCGAAGTGCTCGACCAATCCGAGATCGATGCCCTGATGTCGGCCGTGGACGCGGGCGGCCCGGCGGTGCACGCCGAGCCGGGCGGCGGCACGGAGATCTTCAGCCGCAATCGTCGGGATCTGGCCACGGTGGAGATCCGGCCTTACGACTTCAAGCGGCCCGAGCGCGTGAGCAAAGACCAGATGCGTGCCTTGCAAACCCTGCACGAGGGGTTCGCACGCAACTTCGGTGCCGCGCTCTCGGGTTTTCTCCGCACCATTGTCGAGGTGAAGGTCTCCAGCAGCGAGCAGATGACGTACGGGGAGTTCATCGCGGGGCTGCCCAACCCCACGAGTTTCAACCTCATCAGCGCCAAGCCGCTCGAAGGCCAGGTGTGCCTCGAGGTGTCGCCGCTGATCATCTACCCGATCATCGATCGCCTGCTGGGGGGCACGAACCAGGACCTGTTCATCCCGCAGCGGCCCATGACGCTGATCGAGAGCCGCCTGATCTCCAACGTCACGAGCCGCGGCCTTGCCGCGCTCACCGAGGCGTGGGAGAGCGTGAAGCACATCACATTCGAGATCACCGCCACCGAAAGCAACCCGCAACTGGTGCAGATCGTGCCGCCCAACGAGGTGGTGGTGGTGATCGGGTTTGAACTCAAAATGGCCAGCCGGGCCGGGACAATGAACCTGTGCATCCCGTACAACGTGATCGAGCCGATCATGGAAGACCTGGCGAGCCAATCGTGGTTCAGCGTGGCCAAGGCGGGCAGTGAAGACGACACGCCGCGGCGCATCGCCGGGTCGCTGCACCGTGCCCAACTGCTGGTGACCGGCCTGCTCGCTGAGACCACCATGACGTTGAGCGACCTGCGCGGGCTGGCGGTGGGAGACCTGATCGCCACCGACAAGCCGGTAGCCAAGCCGGTGGTGCTGTGCGTAGAGGGTCAGAAGAAGTTTCTCGCCAGCATCGGGCAGCACAAGGGTTCGCGGGCCCTGCGCGTGGCACGGGCGGTCACGCCCAAGGACCGCGTGTAGCCCCGGCGGGTCGATCAGCGGGTCGACTGGCTGGCGATGGTGTCGACCGCCGTGTCCACGTCGCGCACCAGCACAAACCGCTTGTCCAGTTTCAGTTGCCGAAGGAACTGCGAGATCGGGCCCGACACCTGGCAGAGCAGCATCACCGCCTTCTGGCGGCGGCAGTCTTCCTCCAGTTGCAGGAGGCAGGTGATCCCGATCGAGTTGATGAGTTCAACGGCCGCGAAGTCGAGCACCAGCCCCGCGCCCGCTACGCGGGGCATGCGGGCCCGCACCTCTTCGCGGATGAGCGAAACCTGCTCGTCGGTGACCATGGAGGGCAGGCGCAGCGTGAGCACCTCCTTGTCGCGCCCCAGCAGTTCAGATGCGAGCGGCACCATGCGGCACCAGCATAGCGCATCGGCCCCAAGCGGCTCGGGTGGGCCCGGCTTGTGGAAGCCGGACCGCGACCCTTCTAAACTCCCTACAGACATCCTGTCCGTGTTCTTGGCTTGCAAGGAAACTCCCATGCCCGCCCGCCGGTAATCATGGCCCCTGGCGCTCCAGCGTGTCGCCCGGTGTCTCGGCGCACGCGGCCCGGCCCGGTCCTCTTCACGGAGGCACCCATGCCGTAGCCGCTGCATACGGGTGTTTGCCTTTCCTCCCGCCACCCGGCGCGAGGGGCGCGGCGTCTTCGCCGCGTGCGGGCCACGGGCGCGACCAGCGATGCCCGTGGCCTCGTGTGTTTTTGGTGCCTCGCCATCTCGTCAACCCGTCAACCCAGCAACTCGTCAACCTGATTGTGGAGCCCGTCCATGAGCGTGAACACAGCCGAAATGATGCGCATCCTCGACTCGATCGCCCGCGATCGCAAGATCGAGAAGGCCTCGCTGATCAAAGACCTGGAGCGGGCGATGGTTTCCGCGGCCCGCAAGCACTTCAACACGCTCGACACCGAGGAGTTCCGCTGCGAGTTCGACTTGGTCAGTGGCGGCATGACGCTCTTCCGCCACGGCGAGCCCATGGTGCTGTCGCCCGCCGAGCTGGGCCGCATCGCCGCGCAGACCTTCAAGCAGGTGATGATCCAGGGCTTCCGAGACGATGAGCGCACGAGCCTGATCGGCGAGTTCTCCAAGCGCGTCGGCGACATCGTCACGGGCGTGGTGCAGCGGTACGAGGGCGGGTCGCTGGTGATCAACATCGACCGGGCCGAGGCCTTCATGCCCCGTTCCGAACAGATCCCCGGCGAGCAGTTTCAGCCGGGCGACCGGGTGCGCTGCTTCGTGCTCGACGTGCGCGACGTGGGCAACGCCGTCAAGATCGTGCTCAGCCGCGCCCATCCCGACTTCATCAAGCGGCTCTTCGAGGTCGAGGTGCCAGAGGTGGCCGAGAAGATCATCGAGGTGAAGGCCATGGCCCGCGAGGCGGGCTACCGCACCAAGATCGCCGTCGCGTCGGTCGATTCCAAGGTCGATCCCGTCGGCGCGTGCGTCGGCGTGCGCGGCAGCCGCATCAAGAACATCGTCGACGAACTCAACGGCGAGAAGATCGACATCGTCCGCTGGAACGAGTCGAGCCAGATTCTCATCGGCAACGCCCTCAAGCCGGCCGAGGTGGCCGAGATCAGCCTGTGCTTCGAGTTGGGCAGGGCCACGGTGGTCGTGCGCGACGATCAACTCTCGCTCGCCATCGGTAAACGCGGACAGAACGTGCGCCTCGCGGCCCGCCTGACCGGCTGGGACGTTGACATCCTCACGCCCGGCGAGTTCAGCAAGGGCCTGGAGATCATGGCCGAGACCATGAAGGCCGTGCCGGGCACCACCGACGAGCACCTGGACAAACTCGCCGCGCTGGGCATGGTGAGCGTGTTCGACGTCGAGGAGGTCGGACTGGACATCCTGATGAACGAGGTGGGGATGGACGAGGCGACGGCCAAGTCGGCCGTTGAGGCCGCGGGGATCAAGGCCCGCGAGGTGGCCGAGCAGCAGCAGAAGGAGAAGGAGGCCGCCGAGCAGAAACGCCGCGAAGAGATGGCGGCGGGTGTCGGGGTGGGCGGCATTCTGGGTGGCGATGCCCCGGCGGCGGCCGCCCCGGCCCCCACCGACGAGGCCCGCGCCGCCGACATCCTCGGCGGCGGAGCCCCCGCGGCCTGAAGAGGGTCGCCGCCGGGTGGGCCGGTGGTGCGGATCGTGAGCGTGCGTGTTTGATGGTGTGGACGCGGTCGGGCGGGTTTCAGATCGGAGCAATCCTTGGCCAAGGGCAAGAGAATCAGCGAGATCGCCAAAGACCTGGGCATACCTGCCAAGGACGTGATCAGCAAGTGCAAGGCCGAGGGCATCCCCGACACCATGGTGAAGAGCCATGCCTCGGTCGTCTCCGCCGGTCTGGAACTGAGCATCCGCGAGTGGTTTGGTTCGGGCACGGTGGCCACCGCAGTCGAAACCACGCAGCACGTGGATGTCGCCAAAATCAAGGCCAAGCCGGCCCCCCGGGCCAAGAAGCCCGCCGCAGCCGGAGACGATGACGCGCCCGCCAACGGTGCCTCGTCCGCGATGACCGCCGCCCCGAGCGCCGCGAACCTGAGGATCACGACCACCCCCGCAGCACCCGCTCCCGTTCCTCCTCCTGCGGCCGAGCCCAAACCCCTGCCCGGTATCGGGCGGGCCAGGCCCGTGGCCCCTCCGCCTCCGCCCGTTTCGCCGACGCGGGCACCCGCACCGCCCGGCCCGCCTGCGCCGGCGGCCAGGCCGGTGGCACCGCCGCCGCCACCCGCGGCCCCGGCCCCGCCCGCGCCCCCGCACACTCCACCTGCACCCTCCGCGCTGCCTCGCACGGTGGTGAAGCCGGCACCGATGAACGTTCCGGAGCGGCCCAAAGTGGTGGCCCCGGCGGGCAAGAAACTCGAGATCAAGACCGCGGTCAAACTCAGTGGCCCCAAAGTCGTGCGTGTCGAAGCCCCCGAGCAGATCGACGTGCGCACACCGCGCCGGCCGACGCCGGGCGTGGGCGGCCCGGCCCGCGGGCGCGGCGTGACGGGCGGCGAAGACGACAAGGGCGCACGCCGCAACAAGCGCCGCAGCGCGGGCGACAGCGGCCTGGCGAGCACGGCCAAGCGGCGCCCCGGCGGTGCCGAAGACGTGCCGGTGGGCACGGGCTTCTCCGAGGCCGACTTGGCCGAGCGCGAGGCACGCCTGGCCCGCGCCGGCGGCTACCTGAAGCAGCGCCGCCGCGAGTTGCGGGCCCGCGAGACCTCGTCGGGCGAGCGGGCCCACACCGCCGCCGAACTGGGCGGCAAGGTGGAGATCACCTCGCCCTTCACGATCAAGGAACTGGCGGCGGCCACGGGCATCAAGAGTTCCGACATCATCAAGAAACTCTTCATGCAGGGGATCATGGCCACGGCCAACTCGGGGATCGACGCGGCCCGGGCTCAGGAGATCATGATCGACTTCGACATCGAACTCGATGTCCGGACGGCCAAGACCGCCGAGGAGACCGTCGCCGACGTCTTTACTGATCGCAAGCGCATCGACGAGCGGCCGCGGGCGCCGATCGTGACCATCATGGGGCACGTCGACCACGGCAAAACCAGCCTGCTCGACAAGATCCGCAACGCCAAGGTGGCGGAGGGCGAGGCCGGGGGCATCACCCAGAAGACCTCGGCCTTCCGGACCGAGGTGCAGGTGGCGGGCGAGACCAAGCACATCGTGTTCCTCGACACGCCCGGCCACGAGGCCTTCACCGAGATGCGCTCGCGCGGCGCGAATCTGACGGACGTGGTGGTGCTGGTGGTGGGCGCCCCTGAGGGCGTGATGCCGCAGACGGTCGAGTGCATCAACCACGCCAGGGCCGCCAAGGTGCCGATCGTGGTGGCGCTCAACAAGATGGACTCACCCCAGGCCACCGAGGGCCAGGTTCAGAAGATCTACGGCCAGCTCAACGAGCACGGGCTCAACCCGGTGGAGTGGGGCGGGCAGACCGAGGTGGTCAAGACCAGCGCCCTTAAGGGCACGGGCATCAAGGAACTGCTCGAGACCATCGACCTGCAGAGCCAGGTGCTCGAACTCAAGTCCGACTTTGCCGGGGCCGCCCGCGGGCGCGTGGTGGAGGCCACCCGCGACGAGGGGCGCGGACCGATCGCCACGATCCTGGTGCTCGACGGCGACCTGAAGGTGGGCGACTGCGTGGTGGCGGGCCGCGCGTTCGGGCGCGTGCGCGACATCACCGACGACCGCGGCAACCGGCTCAAGTCGGCGGGCCCCGCCATGCCCGTGCAGGTCTCGGGCATCGACGAGGTGCCCGCGGCGGGCGACCCGGTCTTCGTGACCGAGAGCCTGCGCAAGGCCGAAGAGGCGGCCGAGCAACGCCGCGAACGCGACCGCCTGGCCCAGTTGCACCAGCCGAAGGTGACCCTGGACTCGCTCTTCAGCCAGATGAAGGACGCCAACGTCAAGGAGATCCTCATCGTTCTCAAGGCCGATGTGCAGGGCTCGGTCGATGTGATCCGGTCGCAGATCGAGAAACTGTCGACGGCGGAGGTCAAGGTGCGCGTGCTGCACTCGGCCGTGGGCGGCATCCAGGAGAGCGACGTGCTTCTGGCCGATGCCAGCAAGGCCGTGATCGTGGGGTTCAACGTCATCCCCAACGGCAAGGCCCGGTCGATGAGCGACATCAAGGGCGTCGAGGTCCGCACCTATCAGGTCATCTACGACATCGTGGAGGACGTGAAGAAGGCGGCCAGCGGCTTGCTGGAGCCGGAGATCCGCCAGGAGATCCTCGGGCACGCCGACGTGCGCAAGGTGTTCAAGGTGACCAAGGTCGGCACGATCGCCGGCTGCTACGTCACCGACGGCATGGTGCTGCGCGACGCACTGATCCGCGTGACCCGCAACGGCGTGGTGATCGAGAACGACCGCGTGCTCGAGCAACTCAAGCGTTTCAAGGACGACGCCCGAGACGCCCGGGCCGGCATGGAGTGCGGCATGAAGATCGTCGGCTACGACGATATCAAGGAGGGCGACGTGCTCGAGTGCTACAAGAAGGTCGAAGTCAAGCGGACGCTCTGAGCATGAAACTCGCCGTGCTCCAGTTCGAACTGCTGATCGGCCACGCCGAATCGCTCAAGGACAAGCGCCGCGTGGTCAAAAGTCTCAAAGACCGCCTGCACCGCGAGCACATGGTGGCCGTGGCCGAGGTCGGGGCGCTCGACGAGCGCGGCGCGGCCCGGCTCGCGGCCGTGGCTGTGGGAACCGACGTGAAGCACCTTCAGTCGTTGCTGGCCCATCTGGTCGAGAAACTCCGCGCACTGCCCGATGCCCGACTCGGCGCCGTCAGCGGGCGGGTGATCGACGGGCCCGACGTCGATGAGGACGGGCTGCTGGATCTTGATTCCGTGCTCAGCCCGGCCGAGCGCATCGCCATGCTCGCCGCGGGCACGCACGCGGCCCGCGCCCTGCAGGAGGGCGCATGAAGCCCCGGCCCGGCCCCGCAGCCCACGCACGCAAGCGCGGCCAGTTGGCCTCGAGCCTGAAGCGGGCCGTGCAGGACGTGCTGGCACGCGGCATCAGCGATCCCCGCCTGGTGGGCCTCATCACGGTCACCGGGGTCGACGTGGCGGCCGACTTGTCGGCCGCCACGGTGCACGTGTCGGTGCTGCCCGAGAAGAGTGAGGCCAGGGTGCTGGGGGGGCTGCGCCATTCGGCCGGGTTCATCCGCCGAGGGGTCTCGGAACGGATCGACACCGCCCGGGTGCCCGACCTGATCTTCCAGATCGACAAGAGCCTGAAGCGGCAGGCCGGTGTGATCGGGGCCCTGGCCCGCGTGGCCGAGGAGCGGGCCGCCAAGGGCGGGAGCGCCACCGTCGATGCAGGGAGCGGGCTCGACCCGCGCGGCAACGCTGGGAACAATGAGTGATCGGGTTTGGGCAGGCCGGCCCGCGCCGCCGGCACGGAGACGAGGATGCCGCAGGACCGTGCCAAGAAACTCTCAGCCCTCATCGCCCGGTTGCGGGCGCGGATGCGCGGGTCCGAGCCGCGCGCCGCCGGGCCGGCTCCGGAAGGGCACGACGCCGTGTTGCGCGAGTTCGTGCGTGCGTTTCTGGCGTGGGAGTGCACCCTGCCCAGGGCCGAGGCGGCGCTCCGCCGCATCGACGAGGCCACCGTCGACCTCAACGACTTTCGCGTGATGCTCCCGGAGGAGATGGTCGAACTCTTCGGCACCAGCTACCCGCGAGCGGCCGAGCGGGCCCTGCGCCTCAAGCAGGCCCTGCACGGGCTGTACCGCCACGAGCACCGTCTGCGCCTGGCCCACCTGAGCGAGCGCGGCAAGCGTGAATCACGGGCTTTCCTTGAGTCTCTGGGCACACAGCCGCCGGTGAACGGGGCCGGGCAGCCCGCGCCGGCACCGGTCGTGCCTCCGTATGTCGCCGCGCGCGTCTTGCTGGTGGCCCTCGGGGGCCACGCCTTCCCGCTCGACGAGCGGCTGCGCGACATGCTCGTGCAGGCCGGTGTGCTCGACGAGCACGTGCCGCTGGACGAAGCCTGCGCGTGGCTGGAGCGCACGCTGCGGGCGGGCGAACTCGGCGAGGCCTACCACCTGCTGCAAGCGTGGGCCGACGAGGGGCAGACCCCGGTGGTGAAGGCGCGGCGAGCCCCGGCCAAGCGCGGCAGCCCCGCACGGGGCACCCGGCCCACGGCCGCGAAGCGATCGCCAGTGCCGCGCGGCGCACGAGGGGCACGCGGCAAGGGAGTGCGCTAGACCGTGGCCGGGCACAGCCGCTGGCACAACATCAAGCACAAGAAGGCCATCTCCGATGCCAAGCGGGGCAAGGCGTGGTCCAAGTGCGTAAAGGCGATCATGGTGGCGGCCCGCAACGGGGGCGGGGACCCGGCCAGCAACCTCTCGCTCCGCTATGCGATCGACGACGCCCGCTACTACAACGTACCCCGCGACACCATCGAGCGGGCCGTCAAGAAGGGCTCCGGCGAGATCGGCGATGAAACATGGGAGAATGTGCGGTATGAGGGGTACGGACCGGGCGGTGTGGCGATCATCGCCGATGCCCTGACCAACAACCGCACACGCACCGCGGCCGACCTCCGACTGATTTTCACCGACCACGCGGGCAAACTCGGCACCAGCGGCTGCGTGGCCCACCAGTTCGACACCAAGGGCCGCATCGTGGCCGCGGGGGTGGCGGCTCCGTCAGGCGGCGAAAGGCTGTTCGAGGCCGTCGCCGACGCGGGGGCGGACGACGTGCAGCCCGAAGAGGCTGGAGACCCGGCCCGGTGGGTGGTGCTCACCCCCCCGGCCGCGCTGCACGCCGTGCGCACCGCCATCGAGGCGGCGGGATTCGCTGTGGCCGAAGCACGGATCGAACTCATCCCCACGGCGTTGGTCGCGGTTGCGGGCGAGCATGCCAAGGGCGTGCTGGCGCTCATGGAAGCGCTCGAAGACAACGACGACGTACAGAAGGCCTACGCCAACTTCGACATCGCCGACGACGACCTGACGGGCGCGTAACCGGGGACCGCCCGCGGCTCAGGCGGTCTCTTTGCGCTTCACGCGCAGTTCACGCAGGTGGCGGCGGTGCTGCACATCGTGGGCGGAGATCACGTACTCGGCTGCCGTGTTGTCCATCTCGGGCAGTTCGTACATGAGATCGATCATGATCTCTTCCATCACGGCCCGCAGGCCGCGGGCGCCGGTCTCTCGCGAAAGCGCCTTGGCGGCGATCCCGCGCAGGGCCTCTTCCGTGAAGGTGAGTTGTGCCCCTTCCTGCGAGAACTGGAACTGGTACTGCCGCACCAGCGCGTTCTTGGGGTCGGTGAGCACGCTCATCATGGCCTCGACAGTGAGCGGCATGAGCGGGGCCAGCACGGGCAGGCGGCCGACAAACTCGGGAATCATGCCGAACTCGATC
>CAZPWW010000023.1:0-48636 GCA_964590885.1 uncultured Phycisphaeraceae bacterium | reverse complement strand
AGCTGTTACGCACTCTTTAAATGATGGCTGCTTCTAAGCCAACATCCTGGATGTCGCAGCACTCTGACTTCCTTTCGAACTGAGCGCACATTCGGGGCCTTAGCCGGTGGTCAGGATTTTTCTCCTTTTGACCTCGGATATTGTCACTCGAAGTCTTTCTCCCGCGGCAACGCCATCGGCATTCGGAGTTTGGTTCGACAAGGTGACCGGGTAGGCCCCTTTATCGATCCAGTCGCTCTACCTCCAATGGCTGGCCCGCGAGGCTACCCCTAAAGGTATTTCGGGAAGAACAAGCTATCTCCCAGTTTGATTACACTTTTAGTCCTCCCGTCAGCTCATCGCAGAACTTTTCAACGTTCACGCGTTCGACCCTCCAGGCGGAGTTACCCGCCCTTCAGTCTGGCCAACGGTAGATCACTTAGGTTTCGTGTCTAGTCCGTACGACTGAACGCCCTGTTCAGACTCGCTTTCGCTCCGCCTCCGGCCCGGTAGGCCTTAGGCTCGCCGTACAGACTAACTCGCCGGCTCATTATGCAAAAGGCACGCCGTCACCCCCTTGCGGGGGCTCCGACCGCTTGTAAGCACACGGTTTCAGGTGCTCTTTCACTCCGCTCGTCGCGGTGCTTGTCATCGTTCAGTCGCCTTACTGGTTCGCTATCGGTCGTCAAGGAGTGCTCAGCCTTGGAGAGTGGACTCCCCATGTTCAACCCGGGTTTCACGAGCCCGAGTTTACTCGAGGGCATGGCCAGTATCCGACTACAGGGCTTTCACCTTCTTTGGCCCGGCATTCCATCCGGTTCGTTCGTCCCACTGGTTTATCCGCGTTCGCTCGCCGATACTGACGGAGTCGCTTTTGCTTTCCTTTCCTGAGAGTACTGAGATGTTTCAGTTCCCCTCGTTCGCTCTTCACCCCTATGCATTCAGAGTGAAGTACCCTTGCGGGTGGGTTGCCCCATTCGGAAATCCCAGGATCAATGCTCGGTTACCAGCTCCTCTGGGCTTATCGCAGGTTCCTACGTCCTTCATCGCCTCTTGACGCCAAGACATCCACCGTGTGCCCTTGATTGGGTCGCGTCAACCTCGGGCCGCATCACGACAGGTTGCCCCGTCGCCATCCGTCCCGGGCCGCCGCGCCCTTCAAGAAGCCTTTCAATCAATGAGTTCTTCTTTGCTTGATTGATGCCCGACCTGTTGACCGTGTTTGCTGCACGGACCTGGTCGGGTCTTCAGTTGCTCGATTCGCCTCGGCAATCCAAATCTTCATTCACATTCTTCGACCGCCGGGCACGGCCTCACGGCCGACCCCAAGACGCAGCGTCTCGCCCGCACGCCAGAGGTTCGCACCCCTCGCGCGGCCGGAGCCGTCGAAGAAGACATCCATCCGTATCCGGTTGCCAAAGACCTCGAACCTGTCCCGAGTCGTGAGATCGATGAGACCTCCTACACGAGTCGCCTACCGGCACAGCGGCCGTTTGGCGGGGGAGGAGTGTACGCCCGGCCCACTTTCGGTCAAGCCCATCGTCAAAAAACCTTCACCCCCACACCC
Source organism: uncultured Phycisphaeraceae bacterium (assembly GCA_964590885.1). Lineage (GTDB taxonomy): Bacteria > Planctomycetota > Phycisphaerae > Phycisphaerales > UBA1924 > JAEUIX01. Next base: position 47,090 of record CAZPWW010000023.1, on the reverse strand, counting down.
TGCCGACACGTCGCCCACAGCCAGCACACATACCTCACAAAACCCGCCCGACGAGGCTCCGCTGCAACCGCCCCCACGGCTTCACGCCCCGAGACACTGACTCAATTGCCAGCACCACCTCCGCCGCCACCGCCGCCGGCCGGCCGCCGGGGCCGGTTGGCCTCTTCCTCGCGCTTCTTCTGCTCGCGCTCGCGCCGGGCCGCGTCCGGATCGATTTCGGGCTTGAGCACGAGCGCCGCCTCCCCCGCGTTCGCCGAGGCTCGCAAGCGGCGGTAGACCTCGCTGCCCCGCTCGGCCTCAGGCGATCGGATGGCAATGACACCTGTCCGGTCCACGACGTAGGCCACAAAGGGCTGGCTGCGCCCAGCGATCGACACCGATGTGTCCATCGCCGCCACCGCGTCGAGCAGCACCAGATCCTTGGTCAACCGCACCGGCCTGGTGGGCAACTGGGTTTCCTGCGAGGCGCCCGGGGCACCGGGCTTGACCCCACCCCCACCGCCCGCACCGCCCGCACCGCCCCCACCATCGCCGCCCGCGGGGCCACCCCCACCCCCACCCGGACCGCCCGCCGGCGCGGCCTGGCCGCCCATCTCCGTGATCTTGTCGATATCGGGCACGCGGGCCTCGCCAGAGGGCGAATCACCCGGCTGCAGCGCCACCGCCGCGCGGCGCCAGTGCCCCCACGCAAACGTGTAAAGTTCGCCCGAAGCCTGAGCGCCGCGGCCGATGGCCGTGCCGTCGGCACGATCCTGGGCGCTCGTGAAGAAGAACATCGTCTCCTCGTCCACCCGCACCGGCTCCGTCCACGCCGAATCGGCCGACGCGAGCGCGGGCTGTGCCGCCAGGTCCTTCTGGTCGGCGCCCACGTTGCTCTTGCCAAAGAGCGGGTTCGCAACCAGGACGCGGATCATGTACCGATACGTCTGGCCGCGCTCGACCGTGAGGTCGTGGTTCCACACCTGCACGGAGTTGTTGGCGAGCAACGCCGCGCTCTTGTTGTCGCCGGAGGCGGGCTTGGCCGGCGCGGCCGGCTTGGCCTGCACGCCCAGCGCGGCGAGCCGTGCCTCGAGGCGCTTCACGCGCTCCTCCGCATCTTTCACTAGGCGTTCCTGCTGCACCAGCTCGCCGCGGTTTGCGGCGCCCGGCGCGGGCTGACCCGCGCCGCCCGCTGGCGGGCGGCCACCCTCACGCCGTGCCGGCTGACCCGTGCGGCCGCCGGCCGCGGGCTCGCCACGCGATATGTCGGCGAGTTTCTTTCTGGCCCGATCCAGCCCCGCTCGTGCCGCGGCCAGTTGCCGCTGCAGGGCGGGCACGCTCTCCGCATCGGCATCGCTGTCGAGGGCGGCCAGCGCCTCCATCGGCGGCTGCCACTCTTCGCCCACCGTGAGTTTGCCGACCACCGGCCGCTCATACCACGCCGGGCGCTGGATGGCATCCTCCATGGCCCAGGCCTCGGTCAGAATCGGAACAAGGTCGGCGCCTGGGCCGAGTTCCGCCAGCCGCGGGGCCAGCCCCTCGCGACCGGGTGCAGGGGGCACCGGGGCCGGGTCTGTCCAGGTGCCGTTGGGCTTGCGCTGCTGGCGTATCAGTTCGACCTTCAGGATCGCGGTCTGGTTCTCCCACCAGCCGCGCGGAAGAGCCCGCTGGCCCGCAGCGGGCGCTGCCTGCAGCGCGGCCTGCAGGGCCACGCCGTCAAAGCGGCCCTCGACGCTGATCGCCGCCTTGTCATACGGCGCGCGGGCCGGCAGCAGGGCGGCGAGCGCGGGGTGAGCCTCAACTTCCGCGGGGGCGATGGTGGACAGGAAGGTGTGCGCCGTCGGAGTGCCCACCGCCGGCACCGCCGGCACGACCACGGCGCCCTCGGTGCCGCCGGCCGCAAAGTCGATACCGTCGCCCACCTTGTACTTCTCGAAGGCATCGGCGAGCCGAATGGGGCGGCCGGCTACGGGCGAGCGCAGGGCCTGAGCAAAGACTTCGGCGGGGCCCGCGCTGGCGGGGAAGTCGGGCACGGGCGGTGTCTCAGACTTGAGTTCGCCCTTCAGCCGGTTGGCATCGTCGGCCACTCGGGCGTACGCCTGGTCAAGCGGCACGGCCGGACCCGCGCCCATGGGCACCGTGCTGCGGCCGCCCGCAAACTGCCAGCCCAGCACACCCACAAGCGCGGCACCCGCGAAGCCCACGATCACCTTTTCGAAGTGCTGCTCGATGAACCCGATCTTGTTGACGGCCATGCGGGGGTCTCGCGACGGTGCCAGGAGTGGGGCGGACGGACGAAAGCGAGCGGGTTGGTCTCGGCGTGTCTTCAGCCGCCGGTGGGCGGCGCGGCGGGCGCCGAGCCGTCGCCCGGGGCCTGACCCGGAGTTTCCAGAGCGGGCAGCCCGACCGCGGTGCGCACCGCGGGGGGCAACATCGGGCCCATCCAGTCGTAGAGCCAGTTGGTTTCGATGCTCAGTGTTACACGCGACACGTGATCGGGCCCGTAGTAGTAACCGGCCTTGAGTTCCTCGGCGGGGTCCACCCGCTCCATGTCGAGCGAGGCCACGCTCATGAAGTTGGTGGCCGCCAGGGCATCGACGAACGCGGGCACATCGCGCGTGGCGACGATGGCCGACACCCGCACGATCCGCTGGTCATACGCCGTGGTGGGGCCGAAACGCCCGGTGATGGAACGCGGATCGGGCGTGCCGGGGGCCGCGACCTGGGGCACGCCGCCGGAGGACTCAAAGCCCCCGGCCGCGGCGGAGTCGCCGAGTTTCTGTTCGGGAATCGTGATCGCCTCGATGCGCTTGACCACGCTGGCCCCCACACCGGCGTCGCGCCCGCGCAGGTTGGCCAGAGCCGCCGCCGCAAGGATGTCCTCACGGATCCAGTACTGCGTCTGCATGTCCCAGCACTTGACCAACTGGGGCGGCTCGGGGGTTTCGGCCGGCAGCGCAAAGACCTCGGGCGTGATGTAAAACGACAACTCGGCGGCCCGACGCTGGTACTTGCCGATGCGCACGCGGGTGGCCTCTTCCTGCATGCGCTTCTGGTCGTCGGCCGTGAGGGCCGTGCCCAGTTCGCGGGCCGACTTTTCCTGCTGGCGCAGCAGGTCGTCGATCTCCTCGCGCACCGTGGTGTTGTTGGCCGGCGGCCCGCAGCGGAAGCGCGGCAGCAGGTCAGCGTGCGCCTTGCCCAGGTACAGACGCTGGAACTCGGACCGGCGGATCTTGTCGTCGGTCCGGGGCTGGGGAAACAGGCCCTCAACCAGCGGCGTGCGCGGCTTGCGCACAACCTGATCGCCGTTGATGAACACGCTGGTGGCGTTGAACTCGCGGGCCTGGGTGGCCACCCGTGTCAACTGCTCCATCTCCGCTTCGCGCCGGGCCTTGAAGGCGGCGATCATCTTCTCGTTCGGCGCGTAGCGTACCTCCACGGCGGGCTCAACCGGCGAGCGCGCCGGAACCGAATAGGCCACCTTGCTCGACGAGCCGCTGGGGCCGATGGCGTCGAGATCGGCCTTCACCTTCCTGGCCACGTCGTCAACGATCGCCTTGCTCATGCCCGAACTCACGATCAGTCCGGCCGGCACGGCCGCGAGCATCACCACGATGCACACCAGCATCAGCCACCGCTTCTTGAGAAACGCGAGCATCGCCTTGGGGTCGGGCTTCTTCACTGGCCACCTCCCGCTGCGGGCTGGTCGCCCGGCTGGGCCGGAGCAGCGGGCGGGCGCACGAGCGCATCCCACTGAATCGTGAATGTGTAGACAATCGACCCGGGCGGACCCAGGGCCTCGGGCTTGGGCAGGGGCGCCGCGCGGTCAAGGTCTTCAGGGCCGCCGCCGCGTGCGGGTGCACCCCCGCCACCCGGCCCGCCGCCGCCGCCGTCGCCACCGGGCCGGGGCATGCCGCCGTCACCGCCCGTCCCGCGTCGCGGAGCGTCTCCGCCGCCACCGGGGCGGCGGCCGCCGTCCGCCGGGCGGGCCCCACCCGGGCCGCCGCGCCCCCCGGCAGGCTGGGCCGTGGGTTGCAGAGCGCCCTCGCCTTCGGCGGTGATGGGCGCCTCGCCGGTGCGCTGCCACTTCACGCTCGCCGTGTCGACAACAAAGGGGTTGCCAGGTCGGTCGGCATTGTCAACAAGGTACTTCTGGAACGCGTCGTTCACAAACCGCTCGGCGTCGGCCACCGGCCGGGCCGTGGCGATTTCGAGGGCCATCTTCACGCGCGGCGCGGCCGGCGCGCCCCCGGCGTTGGGGTCGAAGCCCGATTGCTCGCCCGACCCCGCCTCGGCACCTGAGACGTAGCGGGTGCTGAGCGAGCGGAACTGCACCTTGGTTGCAGCGCCGCCGTACTTCGGAGACTCCCCCGCCGCGTGCTCCATCATGCGGCCGAAGTCCTCCAGCAGGCGCGGATAGGCATCACGGTTCTGCACCAGCCACAGCGCGGTCGCGGCGTTGGGGTCGGGCTTCCAAGCCCCCTCCACCTCGCCCCAGGCGGCCTTGAGTTGCCCGGCCTCGCCCTTCACCTGTTCGATCACCGGGTCGCGGACCATGCCCGCCACGGCCGCCTTGTCCATCAGAGGGCGCAGGAAGCCGACGCCGCCCGCGGCGATGCCCAACCCGGCCGCCGCCAGGAACCACGGGTTCTTGCGGACCCAGACCGCCTCACGTGCCACGGAGACGGGCATGAGGTTGGCACCGATGGTTTCGAGGCCCAGCCCCTGCAGGGCGCACCCCACGGCCGTGGCCATGGTCATGGCCGACTTCTGGAACTCCGCGTTCTTCTCCTCGGTCTTGTGCTTCACGCGCTCGAACGCCTCCAGCCGGCTGACCTCGATCTGGAGTTGCTGCGAGAGGAACTTGCGCAGGCCGGGCAGGTTGAAGGTCTCCCCCAGGCCGATCAGCCGCGTGAGTTTGGCGTCCCGGTGCAGCGAGTTGTAGTACCCGATACTGCGCTGCACGTCCTGCGCCAGGTCGCCGAAGACGGGGCGCAGGGCCTGGAGAATGTGCCGCGTGTGCTGCGTGCTCTCGGCCTCGCGCTTGAGTTTCTCGGCCTTGTTGTACGAGAGGTTGAACGCGCTGACAAGAGCCTCGGTGAAGTTGTGGCCGCCGATCGGGAACGTGCGGATCCACAGCCGCCCGGCCTCGGCCACGATCAGGTCGGTGCTGGTGGTGCCCACGTCCACGATCACCGTGCCCGGCGTGCTCTCCGTGAACTGCAGGTCGTACGAGAGCGCGTTGTACGCCGCCAGCGGGCTGAGCGTCAGCGTGTCTGGTGTGATGCCGATGTCCTTCCACTTGGCCAGTTTCTCGCGCACCTTCTCGCCCGTCATCGCGAAGATGCCCACCTCGACGTCGGGCGAGTCGGGCGCGGCAAACGTCTGGTAGTCCCACTCCACTTCCTCGATCGGGAAGGGGATCTGCTGCACCGCCTCGAACTTCACGATGTCGGGGATCTTCTTGGGCTCCACCGGCGGCAGTTTGGCGAAGCGTGCAAAGGCGGTGTGGCCCGGCACGCTGATCGCCACGCCGGTCTTGGTGAGGTCGTGCTGGCTGATGAGCGTGCCCAGGGCGACGCGCTTGGCCTCTTTCTCATCGATCTCCGGGCTGCTCAGAGGCCGCTTGTGGGGGATGACCATGAACTCCGCCACGGCCACGCCCTCGCCGTCGCGCACGAGTTTCACGGCCTTGACGGCCCCCGCCCCGACCTCTACGCCCCAGCAACTTGCTTGTGCCATGTCTGGTCTTCCTCGCACCGTCCGCCCACGGCCGGCCCGCCCGGCAAGATACCCACTCGGGCACGCCCGGTCGATACGCACCGGCCCGGGCCGGTGTTGCCGGCCGGTCCGGATTACCCCCCCACGCCGCCGGCGCAGGGCGGCAAGCGTAGCCCGGCGCGCGCGTAGTGCCGCGCCCCCGACAGCCGGCCCGCCCGCTTCTACTATGACCCCATGCGCCAAAGGGTCGTCATCACGGGCATCGGCGCGGTCTGCGGCCTGGGGCTCTCCGCCCGCGCCACGTGGGACGCGCTCTGCGCCGGTCGCTCCGCACTGCGCCCGATCACGCGCTTTGACGCCTCCGGCTTCCCGTCGCGCCTCGGCTCGGAAGTGGGCGCCGCCGAACCCGGGGGCGCGGCGGGCTTCTCCGCCAAGGACTTCGTCCCCAAGCACTACCGCAAGGCCGTGAAGGTGATGGCCCGCGACATCGAGATCGCCGTGGCCGCCGCACGCGACGCGGTTGGCGACGCCGGGCTGACGACACGCGGCACCCTCGTGGAGAACGCGACAGACCCGACCACACACCGATCAGAGCGGGTCGGGTGCCACATCGGGGCGGGACTGATCGCGGCCGATGCGGATGAACTGGCCGCCGCCCTCGCCACGGCTCGAGCCGCCCCGGGCGGTGAGGACGTGGACCTGACGGCCTGGGGCGGCACGGCCGGGCACGGCGTGGCCGGGAAGATGGACAACCTCACGCCGCTGTGGCTGCTCAAGTACCTGCCCAACATGCTCTCGTGCCACGTGACGATTCTGCACGGGTGCGAGGGGCCCAGCAACACCATCACGTGCGCCGAGGCCAGCGGGCTGCTGTCGATCGGCGAATCCACACGCGTGATCCGGCGCGGCGACGCCGACGCCTGCTTCGCCGGGGGGGCCGAGAGCAAGCTCAACTACATGGGCCTGTTGCGCATGGACTTCGCCCGCCGCCTGGCCCACACCGGAGACGCGACCGACGGGGCGGCGGTGGTGCGCCCCTTTGACCCGGCATCGCCCGGCGGCCTGCTCGGCGAGGGCGGTGGCATCCTCATCCTCGAGTCGCTCGAGGCCGCGACGGCCCGCGGCGCGGCGGTGCGGGCCGAGGTGCTCAGCGTCGGGGCCGCCCACAGCCCGCCCGAGGGCACACCGGGCGACCACGACAGCGGCTGCCTCGACGCCGTACAGAACGCCCTCGAGCAGGCCCGCGTGCGACCCGAGGAGATCGACGCGATCGTGCCCATGGCCCTGGGCAACCCCGACGGCGACGCGGGCGAGGCCGGCGCGCTCCGCCGCGTGTTCGGCTCGCGGCTCAAAGACATCCCCCTCGTCACGCTCAGCCCGCAGATCGGCGGCTGCGTCTCCGGCACCGGTGCCCTCCAAGCCGCGGTTGGCGCACTCTGCATCCGCCACCAGCGCCTGCCCGCGCGCCTGCACGCGGGCACCCCTGCGCCCGACCTGCAAGCCGCGCCGGCCGAGAGCCGCCCGGCCCGTTTGCGCCGCCTGCTGGTCTGCAGCGGGTCGCAGCACGGTCAGCACGCCGCTCTCGTGCTTGGGGCCCCGTCATAACCTGCGGTCGCCACGTCGGCTCCTCTCACCCACCCCACACCCCACACCCCACAACCCCACGCCCAACCACGCGGAAAGATCACCATGCCCGGCTACGACCACTCCGACGGCTACGAACACGACCAGCGCCGCTCCGGCCCGCGCCCGAACCACGGCCCGCGCGACGGCGACGCACGGGGGCCACGCCGGGCCACGCCCCTCTCCGACCTCGACCCGGCCCTGACAGACGTCTCCCGCAAGGTGATCGGGGCCTCGATCGACGTGCACAAGGCGATCGGCCCGGGCTTCCCCGAAGAGGTCTACCTCGCGGCACTGTGCGCCGAACTCGACTCCCTCGGTGTGCGCTACCAGGCCCGCGCAAAGTTCGACGTGCGTTACAAAGACAAGCCCGTGGGCTCCTTCACCGTCGACCTCTATGTCGACGATCGCTTCCTGGTCGATGTCTGCGCCGAGCACCGTGAGATCGGCTCGGTAAAGCGGGCTGCGCTGCGGGCCCAACTGCGGGCCCGCGACCTGGAACTGGGCCTCATCATCAACTTCGCCGAGGGCCGGCTCAAGGACGGCCTGGTACGCGTGCTCAACCCCGACAAACTCAACGCCATGCGCGAGGCGGGCGCGGCCGGGGCCGGGGGCGGCCACGACGAAGGCGATCGGGCCTGAGGCCGACATGAGCGCACCCCGCATCGTCATCACGGGCATGGGCTGGGTGAACCCGCTGGCCCACGACGTGCCCGGCACGTGGGCAGCCCTCTGCGCCGGCCGCTCGGGCATGGGGCGCATCTCGCGCTTCAACGCCTCCACCTTCAAGACCGACTTCGCCGCCGAGGTCAAGGGCTTCACGCTCCCACCCGCGCTCGCGGGCTCGGCCCGGCACGCCGCCGCGGGGCACCACGCCCGCTTCGCGCTCGGGGCCGCGGCCCAGGCCTTTGCGCAGGCGGGGCTCGGCACGCACCTCGAGGGCACGTCGCCCTTCAAGATCGCGACCCGGCGCTTCGGGCTCTATCTGGGCTCGGGCGAGGGCACGCTCGACTTTGACAACTACGCCGCCGCCCACGTCGCCGGCTGGAACGAGGCCGAGCGCAGGATCGACGGCAAGGCGTGGGCCGCGGCGGCCTACCGGCGCATGGTGCCGCAGCGCGAGATCGAGCAGGAGGCCAACATGACGCTCAGCCACGTGGCCTGGGCGTTCGGCTGCCGCGGGCCCGCCAGCAACTGCCTCACCGCCTGCGCCGCCAGCAACCAGGCCATCGGCGAGGCCTGCGACCTGCTGGCCGGCGGCGAGGCCGACGTGATGTTCGCCGGCGGCGCCCACAGCATGATCCACCCGCTGGGCGTAACCGGCTTTATCCGGCTCACGGCCCTGTCGTCGCGCCGTGAAGACCCGACCACGGCGGCCCGCCCCTTCGACCAGACCCGCGACGGCTTCGTGATGGGCGAGGGCGCGGGCATGCTGGTGCTCGAGACCGAGGCCCACGCCCGGGCCCGCGGGGCCGCCATCCTGGCCGAGGTCGCGGGCTACGGCTCCTCGGCCGATGCCTTTCGCATCACCGACATGCATCCTGAGGGCAAGGGGCCGCAGAGCGCCATGACCGGTGCGCTCCGGCGCGCCGGCATCAACCCGCGCGAGAAACTCGCCGACGGTCGCCCCCCGGTTCAGTACATTGCCGCACACGGCACCGGCACAAAGGAGAACGACAAGATCGAGACCCACGCCATCAAGCAGGTCTTCGGGGCGCTGGCACCCGCCATCCCTGTCTCCAGCATCAAGAGCATGATGGGCCACCTCATCGCCGCCGCGGGCGTGAGCGGCGTGATCACCTGCGTGCAGGCGATCCGCACGGGGCGCATCCCCCCCACCGTTAACTACGGCACGCCCGACGCCGGGCTCGACCTTGACTATGTGCCCAACGCCTCTCGCGCGCTGGTCCGCCCCGACGGCTCGAGCGCCATCACCGCCTGCCTGTGCAACGCCTACGGCTTCGGCGGGCAGAACGATTGCCTGGTGATCCGCGCCGCGACGTAGCCCCGGGCCGGCTTACTTGCCGCCGTGCAGCCGTGCCCCGGCCTGCGCCAGCACCGCCGCCGCGACCTGCTCGGCGTTGTACCCCGCCGGCAGATTCACATACGGCACGCCCGCCACCCCGGCCAGCCGCCGGGCCTCGTCGATGTGGTGGTGGCCGCCGAGTTTGATCAGCACCATCACCAGCGCCACGTCCGGCCGGGCGATCGGCGCCCGCAGCGGCTCGGCGCTGGCGTGCTCGTTGAGCTGCACCCAATCCACCCGCGTCAGGCCGAAGGCCTCGCGCAGGTTCTCACGGTGCTCCGCCCGGGCCTCTCCACCCACGACCACGGCGGCGCGGCCGCCGATCAGGTCGCGCACCCGCGCCACGTTGGCCGAGTAGACGCGCGCGGGCTTGCCCTCGATCTCCGCCCCGGCCGCCCGCTCGGCACGCTCGATCACGCGGCGGGCCGCGCTGAGCGCGCGCGCGGGCGGGCCGGCCAGCGCCGCCACCGCCCGGGCCGCGGCTTCGCAGAGCTTGTCGCCCACGCGCCGGTCGGCGGGCGGCACGCCCAGCCCCTCGAGCGCGGCCAGTGCGTGCTCGATGTGGGCGACGTCATCGGCCGGGTCGTCGCTGCCGTGGGCGAGCTTCTTGGCGTGGAAGCCGACCGTGCTGAGCCGCCTGTGCACGTCGCTCTCATCACGCCGGGCCGCGTTGGCGCGCTCGCGCAGGGCGTGCAGTTCGTCCAGGATGGCCCCCGCCCGGGTCGGGTCGGCCGGGTCATCCAGCCGCATGTGCCGGTCGATGAGCACGCGCCGCACCGCCGTCTCTCGCTTCAGCCAGAGGTGCGCATCGTCCTGATCGTGGTCCGGCTTGTCGAGCCAGCTGGCACGCAGCGCCACGCGCAGCGCCGAGCACGCTTCCGCCAACAGGGCCATCGCGGCCCGCAGGTCGTCGGTCGCGGCATCCGCCTCGGCCGGCAGCACGCGCCCCACGTGAGCCGCGCACCCGCCCAGGGCCGTGTAGCACGCGGCGATGGTGCGCAGGTCCTCGTCGCCCGCCAGCGGGCGCTTGTGGTTGAACATCCACAGGTAGCAGTTGGTGCTGGCCTTACCCTGCGCGATCATGGCGTTCAACTCACTCAGGGCGGCCGGCTCACGCACCGGGTCCCCCGCCGCCGCACGCCGCTCCATCGCCACCCGGCACGCCCGCGCCTTCAGGTCGCAGCGCCACGCGATTAGATCGAGGTCCACGCCCTTGCCCGCCTCGAGCGCGGGGTCTACGTGGCCCGGCCCGTCGTCGCCCCGCTCCGCCGCGCGTTGAGCCGCGGCCACGTCGCCGGCGCTCGTCACCGGCACCACCACCTCAACCTCGGCACCGCCGATGCGCAGCGGCACCACGGCCTTTGGCCCGCGCTGGGGCACCACCACCGGCAACGCCCGCGGCGCATGGAGCTCCGGCCCCCAGGCCGTCGCGCCGGCCGGACCAGCACCCTCCTCCGCCCGCACAACCGAGGGCGGGGCCTGCCCCTCACCCACCGCCGCGCTAAGCCAATCCCGCAGCGCACCGGCGTAGGCGCGGGCCGTCGCCGATTCGCGCAGCACCGGGGCGAGCAATCGGTCCAATACAGCACGCACTTCTGCTTCCAGCGCACGGTCGGGCATGGTCGGCTCCTCGGATCATGGCGCACGTGATACCGCCTCGCGGGCCGCCCGGCCACTCTGCACCGCCGCGCCGGGACGCGAATACTCCCCCATGCGCACCCGAACGTTCGGTTCCACCGGCCTGGCGGTTTCACCCCTGGGCATCGGCGCCAGCGAGATCCGCGCCGCCCACGCCACCGACGATGTGGTCAGCCGCCTGCTGGGCGAAGCCATCGATGCCGGGGTGAACGTGATCGACACCGCCGAGTGCTACGGCGAGAGCGAAGAGAAACTCGGGCGCACACTCGGCGCCCGCCGCGACCGCTTCCACCTCTTCACCAAGGTCGGCCACGAGCACGGGTGGGACAAGGGTGAAGACTACTCCGCCGATGCGCTCGCCCGGACCATCGACCGCTCGCTCACGCGCCTCCGAACCGACCGCGTCGAACTCGTGCAACTCCACTCCTGCGGCGTGGAGACGCTGCGCCGGGGCGAGTGCATCGCGGCCCTCGAGCGGGCCAAGGCCCAGGGAAAGGCCCGATTCATCGGCTACTCGGGCGACAACGAGGCCGCCGACTTCGCCGTCGCCACCGGTCGTTTCGACACGCTCCAGACCAGCATCAGCATCGCCGATCAGGCGGGCATCGACCGCTGGGTGCGGGCCGCCGCGGCCCGCACCATGGGCATCATCGCCAAGCGGCCCATCGCCAACGCCGCGTGGATCGCCAACCTCGGTCCGGGCGATTACGGCTACGAATACGTCGGGCGGCTCACGGCCCTCGCCCTGCCGCTCACGGCCCTGCCGCCGGCCCAGAGCGCCCCGGCCGCCCTCCGCTTCACCCTGACCGTGCCGGGCGTGCACACCGCCATCGTGGGCACCAGCCGCGCCGGCCGTGTGGCCGCCAACGCCGCGCTGCTCGCGACCGGCGACACGCTGCCCACCGCCGAGTACCAGGCCATCCGTGCCCGCTGGCAATCCACGGCGCCCGCCGACTGGGTGGGGCTCACCTGAGCCGCCCGCTCACACCCGCTGCACCACATCACGGGCCTCGTAGCGCACCTTGGCCATGCCGGCGTACTTGTCGTCCGCGGCACGGTAGCCCAGCGCGCACCCCACCACGCTCGTGTACCCCTGCCGTGGCAGGTCGAGCAGTTTGTCGTACTCGGCCTCCACGATCCCCTCCATCGGGCACGCATCAACACCCACCACCGCCGCCGCGGCCATCAGTTGCCCCAGCGCGATGTAACACTGGCGGGCCGCCCACTCGGCGGCCTGGGGCTTGCTCAGGCGCGACACGAAGCCCAGCATCATCGCCTTGTACCCCTCGACCGCCGCCCGCGAAGCCTCGCCGCGCAGGGCTGCGCTGCGGTCGAAGTAGCGGTCCACATCGGCAACGCTCATCTCGGTGCGCCCCGCGATCACCACCATGTGCGAGCACTCGGCGGGCTGTGTCTGATTCCACGAGATGGCGGGGAGTCTGGCCTTCACCGCCGCGTCGGTGATGACGGCGAACCGCCACGGCTGCAGCCCGAAAGAGGAGGGCGCGAGCACCAGCGACTGCTCGAGCGCGTTCCACGTCGCCTCGGGAATGCGCCGGGCGGTGTCAAACTTCTTGGTGGCGTAGCGCCAGCGGAGCTGGTTGAGCAGGGCATCGGGGGTGAGCGTGGTCATGGCGGGCTCCTGAACACAACGGCGAGCACACGGGCAAACGGGTTGCGGGTCGGATGCCGGTGTCGCGGCACCGGTGTCAATCGAGGTCGTTCTTGAGCACGATGCGGTAGCGGGCCTTGCCCGAGCGCAGCCGTACGAGCGCGGCGTTCACGTCGCTGAGCGCAAACTCCTCGGTGATAGGCGCAACCTTGTGCCGGGCCGCGAAGTTGATCATGTCGAGCGTGATCGCCGGGCTGCCCAGGGGCGTACCCGAGATCGACCTCTGCCCCGCGATAAGGCTCCACGCGGAGACCGGCACGGGCGCCAGCACGGCCCCCACAAAGTGCATCCGGCCGCGCGGTGCCAGGGCCTCCATATAGGCCCCCCAGTTCAGGGGCACGTTCACCGTAACGAGCAGAAAGTCCAGCCCGCCCTTGATCTTGGCCAGGTCGGCATCGCTGGTGCTGTTCACGGTGCGGTGCGCGCCCAGGCTGCGGGCCTCGGCCGCCTTGGCCTCGCTGCTGGTGAAGGCCACCACCTCGCATCCCCACTTGTTCAGAAACTGCACCGCTAGGTGCCCCAGCCCGCCGATGCCCACCACGCCCACGCGCTGCGTCGGCTGCACACCCAGTTGCACGATCGGGTTGAACACCGTGATGCCGCCGCAGAAGAGCGGACCCGCCTTGCCCGCATCGATCGCCGCGGGCAGCGGCGTCGCCCACGCCCACTGGCAGCGCACCCGCGTGGCAAAGCCCCCGTGCCGGGCCACGATGGTCTGCTGGTTGCCCGTGCACAGGTTGTGGTCGCCCCCCAGACACGCCCGGCACGAGAGGCACGAGGCGCTGTACCACCCCAGACCCACACGCTCACCCACGCGCCGCCCCTTCACGCCCTTGCCCGCGGCCACGATGCTGCCCACCACCTCGTGCCCCGGCACCAGCGGGTACGCGCTGATGCCCCACTCGTTGTCGATCATCGACAGGTCGCTGTGGCAGATGCCGCACGACTCCACCCTGATCTCCACCTCCTCTTCGCCCAGCGGGCCGGGCTCGAACGTGAAAGGCTTGAGTGCGCTCTTCGGCGCCGACGCTGCCATGGCGTGCACAGGCATGGAGAGGCTCCAGACGGTTCAGGGAACGGTGAAGCCGCCGTCCACCAGCAGATCGTGCCCGGTGATGAACGACGCGGCATCGGAGAGCAGAAACAGCACCGCCGACGCGATCTCCTCGGGCTTGCCGAAGCGGCCGATCGGGTGCAGGCCCTGCATGTACTTGAGCGCCTCGGGGTCGCGGTTGCCCGTGAACCGGTCCATCATCGGCGTCTCGATCGCCGCCGGCGACACCGAGTTCACGCGGATCTTCTGGCCCGCCCCCTCCATCGCGGCGCACTTGGTCAGGCCGATCACGGCGTGCTTGCTGGCGATGTAGACGCTCACCCCGGCCATGCCGATGCGCCCCGCGATAGAGGCGTTGTTCACGATCGCCCCTCCGTCGCTCTTGAGCAGTGCCGGAAACTCGTGCTTCATGCTCAGGAGCACGCCCAGCACGTTGACATCGAACACCTGGCGGTACTGGGCCTCGGTCGTGTCGGCGATGTTCACGCCCATGAGTTCGACACCCGCGTTGTTGAACGCCCCGTGCAACGCGCCCGTCAGCCCCGCCGCGCCGGACACGAAGCGCGCGATGTCGGCCTCTTTGGTGGCATCGCCCTGAATGAACACGCCCTTCACACCCGCGGCCCGCACCCGCTCGGCCACGGCCTCGCCCTCCTTCACGCGCCGCCCCGTGAGCGCAACGTGCGCGCCCGCCGCGGCCAGCGCCAGCGCGGTCGCCTCACCGATGCCGCTGGTGCCGCCGGTAACAAGCATGGTCTTGCCGCGCAAGGAGTCGTGAACGCGTCTCGTGGTCATAGGTGATCTCTTCAGCCGCCTCGCCCCGCCCACGAGCGTACTCCGCCCGACTCGCACCCCTCACCGCCCGATGCCCCCACCCCGCAGCGCGTGCTGCGCCGCGATGAGCCCGTACGCCGTGATCAACACCGGGTTGTTCTCCATCCACCGGTCGTCCAGCGGCTTGAAACTCCCATCCTCCTGCTGCAACTCCGCCAGGCGCGCCAGCATATCCGCCCGCCAGTTGCGCGGCACGATGGCCCCGTCGGCCGTCACCGTGCGAACGGCCGTGGTGCCCGCCGCGTCCAGGGCTCTGCCCATCGCCAGGAGGTAGTAGTAGTACCCCTCGTGGCGGCGGCCTTCATCCGGCGGCATCCCGGGGTTGCACGACAGGTCGTAGTGCCGCACCATCCAGTCGTACGCGCTCTGCACGCGCGGGTCTGTGGGCCCAAGCCCGGCGTAGAGCAGCGACTTGAAGCCGACGTACGTGATGGAGCCGTAGGCCGCGAGCTTGCTCACGCGCGTCCCGTCATCCAGCGTCTCCTCGATCCGGCCCGAGAAACTCTGCCCCTCGCCCAGCGTCTTGTCGTTCTCTGCGGTCGCGTAGACAAACCCGCCCTGGCGGCTTCCCTTGGCGAACGGCTGGTCGTTGATCACCACGCCCCCGGCCTTCTCCTGCATCTGACACCGTTGCACGAAGATCAGTGCCCGCTGCACGGCCGGGTCGTCGCTCGGTACACCGGCATCGTGAAAGGCCTGCAGCATGAAGCCCACGTTGGAGAGGTCGGGCCGGCCCCGGTTGCCGTACCCCAGCCCGCCGTAGAACGGGTGCTCGGGCCCCACGGTGCTGGGGGCCTCCGCCCCGCCCGCACCGCCCACCCCCACGGGCTCGCTCGCCCCCCACTGGCTGCGCCGCAGAAACTCAAGGCCCGGCGCGATCGCCCCCTTCGCTTCGGGGCTCTGCAACTTCGCCAGGGCCGACACCGAGATGGCCGTGTTGTACGAGGGGAGCAGCGTGTCGTAGATGCCCCCGTCCGGCTTCGCGTAGCCGAGCACAAACCTCGCCCCCGCGCTCACCGCCGGGTCGCGTTCATCCACGCCCGGCTCCATCAGCAGCCCCGTCAGCACCAGGGCCGTGATCGCCGGAAAGGTCGGTGCGGCCGTCCCCTTGGGCGGCACACTCCAGCCGCCGCGCTCCGCGTCTTGCTGCGAACGCAGATACGCGATCGCCCGCGCGATCGTCGCCTCCGCCTTGGGTACGTTCACCGGCTCAACCTGCCGGGCCACCACCTGCACGCTCGCCCACCCCACCACCACACCCACGCACGCACACAGCAACGCTCGCATGATCAAGCCTCCGCGGCAGCATCGCCGCGGCGCAGGTTATCCGCCAGCCGCGCCACGCAGCAGCAGCGTGGCCGCCGCGAGGGCCGCCGTCTCGATCCGCATCACGTGCGGCCCCAGCGCCACGCGCGGCACACCCGCGGCCTGCAAACGGGCCAACTCATCCGGCGCGAACCCGCCCTCGGGCCCGACCAGCACGCTCCACGCCGCGTGCGCCGCCGCGTCGACCGGTCCGCGCGATCCCGCGCTGTCCGCCACCAGCACCCCGCCCGCGCCGCGCAGCCCCGCCGGGTCGAGCGTGCCCAGGTCCACCCCGGGCTCGATCGCCAGCACATACGCCCGCCCGCACTGCTTGGCCGCCTCGCGCGCAATCCGAGCCAACCGATCGGGCCGCAGGTCGCGCGCATCGCCGATCGACCGCTGCGTGGTCAGCGGTGCCCACGCCGCGGCACCGGCCTGCGACAGTTGCTCCAGCATCCAACTCAGCCGGTCCGCCTTGGGGATGGGCGTCAGCACCCGCACGCGCGGCACCACCGCCGGCACCTCGCGCACAGCCCGCACCACCAGCCGCGCCACCGGCGGGCGCTTCCCCTTGGCGGCCTCGGCCCGGTCCAGCACGCACTCGGCCACACGCCCGAGCCCATCGAGCACCAGAACACCGTCGCCCTCGGTCAAACGCTTGGAGCCGAGCGCGTGCCGGGCCTCGTCGCCCTCGACCAACAGCGTCGAGCCGATGTCCGCCGGGCCCAGGGCCCGATCAACATACACCCGGTGCGTGCTCATGCGTCAGGCGGCCGGCTTGGCCCAGAACAACCGGTAGACCAGCGCGGCGACCACCGCCCCCACCACCGGCCCGATGATGTATGCCGAGAACATCTCCCAGTGGTTGCCGCACACGGCCGGCCCGAAACTGCGGGCCGGGTTCATGCTCGCGCCCGTGAGCGGACCCGCCGCCAGGATGCACGCCCCCACCGTGCAGGCGATCGGCAGCCCGCCCAACTTGTGCCCCCGCTCATCCACCGTGCTCGTCAGGATCACGAACATCAGCGCGAACGTGAGGATCGCCTCCACGCCCACCACCTTGCCGAACAGTCCGGCCTTGGTCATGCTGCCGATCGTCGCACCGTGCATGGCCTCGGCGCTGTTGGCGATTCCGTCGGGCAGCAGCACCCGCAGCATGCCCACGGCGCACGCCGCGGCCAGCAACTGGCACACGATGAACGCCACCGCCTGCCCCAGCCCCTGCTTGCCCGCGACAACCGCGCCAATGGACACCGCCGGGTTGAACTGAGCACCGCTGATGTACACGCACCCGGCGATGAACACGAACAGGATCAGCGTGTGAGCCAGCGCCACCGTGATCAGGCTCCCCGCGCTCCCCGCCGCGGGGGCCGTGAGCATGATCGAGGCACACCCGAAGAACGTGAGCGCAAAGGTGCCGAGAAACTCGGCGACGCAGCCGGGAACGAGCGACTTCATGCGCGGGCCTCCGTGGCGCTGCGCCCGCACGGGCCACGGACCCGCACGGCCGCCCGCCTGCCGGGCCCCAGTGTGGCAGGCCCCTGTCCAAAAAGCAAAGCGGCACAGCCCACCGGCCGCGCCGCTCCGCGAGAGTACGTGCTGATCCACCCCTTCAGGCCGCGACCGCAAGGGCCGCACCCGCCGCCGGGGCCTCGGCCGTGGCCGCCTGCACCTGCAAGCGGCTCACCCACCCGCCGTAGCCGTTGAGCTTCACGCCGTGGGCGGCGTAGTCGGCCAGCAGCAGGTTGCCATCGACCAGATAGCAGAACTGGTGCTCGCCCGCCTCCACGGGCACCTCCACCTCCCACCAGCCCGGGTGGCGGCGGTTCATGCTGATCGCCCCCTGCCGCCACTCGGTGAACGTGCCCACCACCTGCACGCTCGATGCGTGCGGGAGAAAGACCCGGAAGCGGGTGGCGCCGTTGGCGAGCGTGGAGATCATGGGCGGTTCCAGCGGTTGCGCTCCGGCCCGCACGCGAATCCGCGCCCCGGGCGCCCGCAGCGGCAACCGATGGCCCGCGAGCCGTAACCTTATCGGAAGGTCCGGTGTACCACTTGCGAACCCCGCCCACGCACGCAGAACTTCGCCGCCGGTCGCCACGCCGCGCAGGTTCGGCGCACCGGCCACGTCCGATTACCTCATGCGGCGCGGCACTCATCGCCGCCGCAAGCCTGCTCGCCGCCCCATGTACCGCCCACGCCCAGGACGGCTCGTTGCGCCTGGCCCAGCCCGATCGCCGCGTGTGGCTGGCCGCCGGCGCAACCCGCGTGGTCGTGCCTGTGCGCATCGACGGCACCCCACCGCCCCCCTGCCCTGCGGTGTCAACCGCCACCGGCACGCCCCTGCCCGCCGAACTGGTCCGCATCGGAATCGACTACGCCGATGACCACGCCGTTCACTGGATGGGCCGCCCCGGCACGTGGACGCTCCGCCCCGCCGCCGACCCCCGCGCACCCGATCTGGGCGCGTGGCTTATCGCCATCGACCTGAGCGCCGTGGCCGAGCCGGGCAGCGCCCACCCCCTGCGCGTGGGGATCGCACCCGTCGCCCTCCGCACCACCGACGCGCGGGCCGAGCGCGGCAGCGCCCTGCTCAGCGAGGCCGCACGCCGCGCACTTCGTCCCGTGGCAGACGACTTCCCCGCCCGCAGCGCACTGGCCGATCTGCTCGCCCCCATGCACGCCTCACCCGCGCAGCGTTGGCGGGCCGCACCCCTGCTCGCCGCCATCCGCGGCGACTCGGCCGCGCTCCGCCCCGACGAGGCCCCCGGCACCGTGCGCACGCGCCGCCCCGGCGACGGCGCGGCCGAGGCGCTCGCCCGGCAGACCGAGGCCGCGTGGGCCACCGCCCTGGGCACGCTCGCTTCGGCCGACGCCGCGCTGGCTGCCGCAGTGGCCGATCACCTGCTCACGCTGGTGCCCTGCGCTGCGGACGATTCCGGCCCGCGCCCGCACGCCCTGCGCGTCGCCCCGGTCTGGCCCACCGATGAAGACGGGCTGGATCGCCTGCTCACCGACCTGTGCGACGAGAGACTCACCCCGGCCGCTGTCGCGTCGCGGGCCCGTGCCTGGCTCACGGCCCTCGGCCCCCCGCCCGAATCGCTGGCCGTTTCCCCGGCCGAACCACGCCCCACGCCGATCGCGCCGCCCGGCTTCAACTCCGCCCCCTTCGAGCCCGATTGGACCATGGCCTCGTGGAGCCGCGCCCACCGCGGCCAAGCCCCACCCCCCACGGGGTCCGCGCGCGCCCAAGCCGTGCTCGACCCGTGGGCGACCGCCGCGTTCATCGGACGCGACGGCACCACCGGCCGCCTGTGTGTCTGGGTCGAGGCTCGCAGCGACCCGGCACACACACCCCCGCCCGCGCCCGAGGTCGGCCCGTCGCAGCCCCCCACCCTGGACAGCGTGAGCGTCTGGTGGGGCAGTGAGCGCGAGCGCCTGCCGCGCACGTCCAGCACGATCGAATCCCGCGTCACAGACGTCAACCCGGAATTCGCCGCGGCCACGGTGCGCGAGCGGTCGCGCACGCTGCACCGCTTCTGGGTTCCCGACTCCGCCCTCGGCCCCGACGGCCTCCTCCGCATCGCCATCACCCGCACCGACGTCCGCGGCCGGCGCAGCGCCTGGCCCCGGCCCTGCCTCCCTTGGCAACTCGCTCCCGCCTCCGCCGCCTTCGACCTCGCCACATGGCCCCACCCGCGCGACATGCGGCCTCAGCCGTTCCCGGGGCTCGGGCCATGATCGCGCATCGCCTTCTCATGGTCGCCGGCGCGCTCATCGCGCTGTCGTGCATCGGGACCCACGCGGCCGCAACTCCCGGCCTCGAGCCCGTGCAGCTCTACAACCTCATCAACCGCCCCCTGCGCGTGATCGTCTCCGTGCCCGCGCCCGCCACGACCGGGCCGCACGCACCCGCTGAGCCGGCGCCACCCACATCCCCGGCCGTCGAGATCGAACTCATCCGCCCCGCCGATCCCGGTTCCCCGGGCACGGCCGTCGCCCGGGCCGCCGCGCTGCCGGGCCCGGTTGACCTTTCCACGCTTTTCCCTCTCCTGTGGACGCGCATCGACCCCGAGCTTCTGTGCGCCCAACTCGTGCTCGGCGGCGTGCGCACCGGGCCCCCGCTGGTGCTGCAACCCATGCGTGCCCAGCCCCGGGCCGCGGCCCTCGACCCCAAGGGCGCCACCGTCCGGTTCACCGCGCCCGCCAAGCCGCTCTACACAGGCCTGCGCATCTACGTCGATCACCGCATCCAGATCGACACCACCCTCGGCTCACTCACGCTCGCGCTCCGGCCCGACTGCGCCCCCAACAGCGCGTGGCACTTCCGCTCGCTCGTGGCCGGGGGCTTCTACGCCGGCACCGGTTTCCACCGCGTGATCGCCGGCACGCCCTCCTCGGTGGGCGCCACGGGCGGCCCCGCGCCCTTCATGGTGCAGGCCGGCGACCCGCTCGGCACCGGCACCGGCGGGCCGGGCTTCGCCATCGCACTCGAAGACTCACCGCTGCCCCACGGCTTCGGCGTGGCGGCCCTTGCCCGCCAGAGCCAGCCCGACAGCGCCGGCTCGCAGTTCTACATCGCGCTCTCGCGGGCCGGCACCGCAGGCCTCGACGGGGCCTACGCCACCTTCGCCCAACTCGTGGCCGGGGCCGACACGCTCCGCGCCATCGCCGCCGCACGCGTCGATCCCGCCGACAAGCCCGTCGAGCCCATCACCATCACCGCGGCCCGCCTGCTGCCCGCGCCGCCCGTGGGCAGCGGCCCCGGCCCCGAGCGCGAACCCGCGCCGCCCTCCGGCACACGCTGACGCCGCGCGTCAATGCCCCCCGCCCGGGGCTTCCTTCTTCGCGCCCTGGCCCGCGCTCTTGCCCCTGGCCTGCTTGGCCGAGCCGTGGTCGTCCTTCTTCTCCTTCTTCTTGGCGCTCTCCTTCTTCCCGTCTCCCTGGCCGCTCTTCGCATCGCCTTTCTTCTCGCCGTGCCCGTCGCCCGCCGTCGCGCTGCGGGCCGGCCCGGGCAAGAAGGTGCGCGGGTCCACGTCCGTCATGTCGCCGCGCGGAGCAAACGCCAGCACGTACACCCACACCACGCTGGCCCAGAAGAGCGTGCCCATCGCCACCCACCCGATCGTGTCGCGCGTGCCCTTGGGCAGGGCGCCCAGCCGCAGCGCCAGCGGCTCCACCGCCTCCTCCAACACCACCACCACCCGCCGCGCCCACGACGGGCCGGCCGGCTTGGCGGGCGCGGCGGAGGGCCCCGTCGCAACCGGAACCGCCGGGGCCGCAGGAGCCTGCATCGGCTCAGGTGCGGGCTGCCCGTCGCGCGGCGGTGCCGCGACCGCAACCGGCACCGCAGCCACCGCCGCCAGCACCGGTTCGCCTGTCGCGGCCACGGGCACGGGCAGCGAAGTCGGCGCAGGAGCGGGCGGGTCAGCAGACTCCTGCTCCGCCTCCCCCGTCGCCACCGGCGGGCTCTCAACCGGGCCCGCGGGTGCCCCCGTCTCGGGCTGGCTATCAGCCCCGGGCCCGGCCGCACACGGAGGGCTCTCCGTCGCCGGCTCCACCTGCAGCGCGGCGGCCACCTGCGCGTCCAGGACCGCGGCCAGTTCTGCCGAGGGGTCGACGAACTCGTCATCCTCCCCCGGTGCCGCCTGCAGGGCTGTCGCCGATCTCACCAACTCGTCAAGGTTCGGTTCGGCCGGACCCGTTGCGTCCTCGGGCTCGACCACCGCCCGCACCTCGTCGGCGGTGGCGGCGGCGGAGCGCACGATGGCCTCCACCTGCGCATCGAGGTCCTGCGCGCCCTCCGGCGACAGCGGAGCCGGGGTGTCTGCTGACACGGGCGGCGCGGGTTGAGTCGGTGCGGCAGCCATGGCGGGCAGTGCGGGGCGGCAGGGTGAATCGACCGCACGCGGGCGCGAGTGCACGAGCCCGGAGTGTACCGCCCGCACGCCATGCCCCGCCGCTGGCCCCGGGCCACACAGCCTGCCACCCACCGGCGTTCTCGGACTTCGCACACCCTTCACGCCCGCACCGACCGGGCCCGCCAATCATGTCCCATGCAGCGCGTGCTGTTCCTGTGTACGGGCAACTCCTGCCGCAGCCAGATGGCCGAGGGATTCGCGCGGGCCCTCCATCCGGACCTGATCGAGGCGCACTCTGCGGGCTTGGTGGCCAAAGGGCTCAACCCGCTGGCCGTGCGCGCCATGCGCGAGGCCGGTGTCGATATCACCGCCCAGCGCTCCAAGACCGTCGCCGACGTGGCCGGCCTGCCCCTCGACGTGGTCGTCACCGTCTGCGGGCACGCCCACGAGACCTGCCCCGTCTTTGCAGGGGCCCCGCGCGTGCTGCACGTCGGCTTCGACGATCCGCCCGAACTCGCCCGCACCGCGCCCAACGACGACGAGGCCATGCCCCACTACCGTCGCGTCCGCGACCAGATCAGGGCCTTCATTCAGACCCTGCCCGAAACGCTCCGCTAGCGTGGGCCGCCCCCGGACCGTCCGCTACACCAGCGCAGCCACCGGCAGCGTGTCGAGAATGTTCGCCACCACCGCGTCGGCGCTCACGCCCTCGGCGAAGCTCTCGAAGTTCATCACCAGGCGGTGCCGGAGCGCCGGCAGCGCGGCCCAGCGCAGGTCGTCGGTGCTCACCGCCGGCCGGCCCTCGAGCAGGGCCCGGCACTTGCCCGCCAGCACCAGGGCCTGTGCCGCGCGGGGCGAGGCCCCCACGCGCACGAAGCGGTTCACCAGCGGCGTGGCAAACTCGCCGCCGCCCAGCCCGTCGGTCTTCGGGTGGGTGGCCAGCACCAGCCGCACCGCGTAGTCGCGCACGTGCGGCGCGATCACCACGCGCCGCACCAGAGCCTGGTGCCCCAGCAGCGCGCCCCGGTCCAGGCAGCGGGGCGTGGCCGCCCCCGCGCCGGCCGTGGTGCGGTCCAGGATCTCGCTCAGTTCCTCCCGGTCCGCGTAGCCCACGTTGAGTTTGAAGAAGAACCGGTCCAGTTGCGCCTCCGGCAGCGGATACGTGCCCTCCTGCTCGATCGGGTTCTGCGTCGCCATCACAAAGAAGGGCAACTCGATGGCGTGCGTGGTCCCGCCCACCGTCACGCTCGCCTCCTGCATCGCTTCCAGCATGGCCGACTGCGTCTTGGGCGTGGCCCGGTTGATCTCGTCCGCCAGCACAATGCTCGCGAACACCGGCCCGCGCTGGAAGACAAACTGGCGGTGGGTTTCGCCGCCCGGCCCCTTGCTCTCCATCACCACCGTCGTGCCCGTGATGTCCGCCGGCATCAGGTCGGGCGTGAACTGCACGCGCGCGAACGGCAGGTCGAGCGCCCGGGCCAGCGTGCGCACCAGCAGCGTCTTCCCCACGCCCGGCACACCCTCCAGCAGCACGTGCCCCCCGCAGAACAGGGCCGTCAGCACCCCGTCGATCACCGCCGCCTGGCCCACCACCGCACCCTGCACCGCCGCACGAACACGCTGGTAATCCGCCGCGAATCGCTGGGCCGCGGCGGGTGCGTCGATCGCGGGGGCAAGGTCGGGTGGGACATTGCTGGTCATACTCCCAATGTAGGAATGCGACAGGATGCCAGCGCCGTCTCCGGCTTAGGGTGAAGTTCCTAGTCACCCCCGACCCAGGTCTACCCATTTTTACATACCGTGGGCCCTCGCGGCGTTCTCGCCCCCGGGCGTTCCGAAGATTCCGTCACGAGACAGGGCGAATCGCGGGTTTTTGCATGACTTTGCACCCGTTTCGTGTAGACTCCAGCGGCCCGCGATGCACGCGGGAGCGGTAGGGCCGTCCGCCGCGTACGAGAGAGTTGAGAGAGTCCTGCAGGAATCAGAGAAGAGAGGAACGCCCATGACTCGCCCCACGGCTGTGGTTTCGTCCATCGTTGCGGTCGCCCTTGCGGGCACGGCGGTTGCCGCGCCCCTGAATCTTGTGGGCGGCCTGCCCGACGCCTCGGCCGGTTTCATCCATGTCACGTACAACGCCGGCTCGGGCGCCTTCAGCGCCGTGGGCCTCACCCAGAACCTGAACATGCCCGGCTTCGGCATCAACAACGCGCTGGGCAACAAGTTGTTCAGCCTGCAGGCCACCATCGACAACGCCGGCAACGCCTCCAGCGCCACCCTCGAGGTGCGCGGCAACTTCATCACCAACGACCGCGTGCTCTTCAAGTCGAGCCGCCTGCAGGCCTTCGGCTTCGGGGCCACCCGCAAGTTCGAGTTCGTGTTCCTCAACGACACCGGCGAGATCCTCCCGGTCAACGGCGAGATCGGCGTGATCCTGATCGGCAACGGCCTCTCCTTCCCGGGCGGCGTGCCGAGCTTCACCAGCAGCTTCAACAACCGGCCGCTCCCGCAGGTCCCCGCGACCGGCAACGCCGACACGTTCTTTATCCCCACGCCCGGCACCGCCGCGCTGGGTCTGGTTGGTATGCTGGCCGCGGGTCGCCGCCGCCGGCGCTGAAAAGTCAGAAACGCCCGAGAGCGCGGGCGGACTGCCACAAGCAGTCCGGTCTCCCGCGCTCTCGCCTTTTACGCACCACGGGGCTTTCCCCAGACCAGCACAATGACCCGGACTTCCATCCCGTCTGCCCCGCCTCGCCTCGGAGCCCACCGATGAGACTCACCAAGCGCACCAGCCGATTCACGCCCCGCACCTCGACCCTGCGCGATGCCCGCCACCTGAGCCGCGCCGCCGGGCACGGGCACCTCGAGACCCTCGAAGCCCGCCAGTTGATGGCCCTGATCGGCGTGGAACTGCTCGACCTGCCCATCGGTTTCTTCAACAGTTCGGGGCAGACGGCGTACGACTCCGCCACCGGATCGTTTGACGTGTCGGCCACGCCCGTCACGGTCTTCTTCGCCGACGGCCCCAAGGACATCGTGGCCACCCACGGCGACTTCCAGATCCACGCGCGGATCGGGGCGGGCGGCACCATCATCCGCGGCGCCCAGGCGGGCGACACGGCCCTGGTGGGCGCGGTCAACGCCAACGGCGACGACCTGGTCATCACCGGCGGCATCGACCTCGACGGCAACGGCACCATCGAGGCCCACGAGCAGGGCACGCTCCTCACCGGCGAACTCGCCCAGTTCGGCTTCGTGAACGACGACGGCCCCACCGACAGTTTCGACTACCGCTTCGTGGTGACGGGCGGCATCCTCGCCCCCTTCTTCGCGGGCAAGGACGCGGGCGTGCTGCACACGGCCGAGCAGTCAACCATGGTCGGCAACATGGAGTCGAGCTTCACGGCCGAGGCCAAGGGCTTCATCGGTCCCACCGCCGCGCCCCTCCCCTCGAGCATCTCCGGCCACGTCTACTGCGACCTGCCCACCATGAACGGCCGCTACGACCCGACCGACAGCGGCCTCGTGACCACCGTGCGTCTGACCGGCACCGACGAGGCCGGCCGGCCCGTGGACCGCACGGTGACGACGAACGCCGACGGCTCGTACATCTTCGACGGCCTGCGCCCCGGCACCTACGCCCTTACCGAGACCCAGCCGGCGGGCACCACCGACGGGCCCGACAACGCCGGCACTTTCGGCGGCACGGTGGGCAACGACGTGATCACCAACATCGTGATCCCCGCCGGCTCGGATGCCGTCGGGTACGACTTCGGTGAGATCTGCACGCCGCCCGTCTCCAGCATCTCCGGCTACGTCTACCACGACCGCAACAACGACGGCAACTTCGACAACACCGAGACCCCCATCCCCGGCACGCTCATCCGCCTCACCGGCACCGACGACCTGGGCAACCCCGTCGACCTGACCACCACCACCGACGGCACCGGCTACTACTTCTTCGGCGACCTGCGCCCCGGCACCTATCAACTCAACGAGACCCAGCCCGCGGCGTTCCTCGACGGCAAGGACACCATCGGCACCCCGGGCGGCAGCACCAGCAACGACCAGTTCTCGAACATCATCCTGCCCGCCGGCTTCGACGGCGTGCAGAACAACTTCGGTGAGGTGCTCGCCTTCATCGACATCGAGAAGTACGTGAACGCCGTCGGCGCTCAGGGCGGCGAGGGCCTCACGCCCGGCTACTGGAAGCAATCGCACCACTTCGACGACTGGTACACCTACACCCAGAGCCAGAACTACAACTCCGTCTTCGGCCTCACCTCCGCACAGGAAGACCCCTCGCTCACCCTGCTCGGTGCGCTCCAGCGCGGTGGCGGCGGCAACCAGGCCCTGGGCCGGCACGCCGTGGCCGCCCTTCTCAACGCGGCTCACCCCAACGTGGAGTACGCCTACAGCGCCGCCGCGATCATCGCGCTGGTACAGGGCGCCTACGCGTCGAGCACGTTCGAGGGCCCCAAGAACCTGCTCGCCGGTGAGAACGAGAAGGGTGCCGACCTGTCAAGCGGCGGCGGTGGCGGCGGCCCCGTGCTTCCCGGCTTCGGCGACGATGCCGATTCCGCTCCCGGCCCCACCTTCACCGCCGGCGACACCGCGGTGTTCACCTTCGTGGTGACCAACCCCGGCGTCATCGCGCTGGCAAACGTGGTCGTGGTCGACGACAACCAGACGCCCGGCAACACCGCCGACGACTACAGCCCCACGCCCACGCTGGCGGGCGGTTTCAACGTGGGCGACGAGAACCAGAACAACATCCTCGAGAACGGCGAGACCTGGCTTTACACCGCCTCCCGCGTGGTGGAGGCCGGCCAGCACACCAACAACGCCGCGGTCTACGGCACGCCCATCAGCGACGCGGGCGACCCCCTGGGCGGCCCCATCACCGACATGGACCCGGCCAACTACACGGCCAACCCGCAAGCACCACAACTGGGCACCATCCGCGGCACCAAGTGGTTCGATGTCACCGGCAACGGCCTCACCGGCGACGACACCGGCCTGGGCGGGGTGACCGTCTACATCGACGCCAACGGCAACAACGCCCTCGACTCGAGCGAGACCCGCACCACCACGGCCCCCGACGGCGGGTTCAGCTTCACCGGCCTCGCCGCCGGCACCTACGTCGTGCGTGAGGTGGTGCCCGCCGACTACGTCCGCACCTTCCCCACGCTCGCCGACGAGTACAGCGTCAATCTGGGCGCGGGCCAGACCGTCTCGGGCATCGACTTCGCCAACGCCAAGACCGACTGCAAGTGCGCGATGGCCAGTTACGAGTTCATCATCAACGGTGTCACCCGCGTCTCCGACCTGCGCGGCAACACGAACCAGGGCGACGAGGTGACGGTGGTCTTCACCATCGCCAGCCACGTGGTCGAGCCGGTGCAGATCACGCTCGTCTCCTACACCGCCCCCGGCCCCACCTTCGTGCGTGAAGACGCCCACCTGCAGCGCATCTACGACGTCGCCACCGGCTTCTTCACCGCCGGCACCTACACCCTCACCGTCATCAACCCCGATTGCAACTACCAGATCGACTTCGTCTGCGGCGCGGCCATCGAGCAGTTCGGCCCCGCCGGCAGCAACATCTTCTACGGCACCCAGAACCGCCTGTTCTCCGCCGACAACGACGGGTGCAACGCCTGCGTGATGAACGCCAGCACCATCTCCGGCAACGTCTACGTCGACAAGGACAACGACGGCATCTTCGACAACACCGAGGTCGGCATCGCCGGAGTCACGATCAAACTCACCGGCACCGACATCTACGGCCAGTCCGTGAGCATCACCAAGCAGACCTACTCCGACGGCTCCTACGTCTTCGGCAACCTCAAGCCCGGCACCTACACCGTGGCCGAGACCCAGCCGGGCGCCTACACCGACGGCAAGGACTCCGCCGGCTCGCTCGGCGGCTCCACCGCCACCAACGACAAGATCTCCTCGATCGTGCTCCCCGCCAACACCGAGGCCATCAACAACAACTTCGGCGAGAAAACGGCCAGCGCGGCCACGCTCACGGCCGGCGACACCGCCACCATCGGCTTCTGGCGCAACAAGAACGGTCAGAACCTCATCAAGAGCCTCAACGGCTCATCGGGCGCCAAGCACCTCGGCAACTGGCTCGCCAGCAACTTCCCCAAACTCTTCGGCTCCCAGGCCGGCTCGGGCAACAACCTCGCCGGCAAGACCAACAGCCAGGTCGCCTCGGCCTTCACCAGCAAGTTCGCCGTCAGCGGCATGAAGATCGATGCCCAGGTCATGGCCGTCGCCCTCGCCGTCTACGTCACCGACGTCGACCTCGCGGGCGGCACCTACGCCGCGGCCTACGGCTTCAATGTCTCCTCGGCGGGCACCGGCGCCAAGACCTTCGGCGTCGGCTCTGCGGGCAGCGGCCTGGGCGTGAGCAACGGCAGCGTGCTCAGCATCTTCGACATCCTCAAGAAGGCCAACAACGTCGCCTCCGGCGGCACCCTCTACTCCAACAACTCCACCACCCGCTCGCTCCTCAACGACCTCTTCAGCGCCATCAACGAGCAGGGCGACATCTGATCGCGGCCCCAATCTCCCGTCCCCTTCAAGGCCCCTGCTCCCGGAGCGGGGGCCTTTTTCTTTCCTGCCGCGTGGGCAAGCCGGTTCTCGGCCCCTGCCTTCGCCCGCGGCCGATTCCGCCCCGCCTCAGGCCCGCCCCGGCCGATGCCCCTTTGCATGCGCCCCATCCGCAACATGATGCCCGTGCCGGGGTCGCCCGCCCACGCCGGCCCGAACAAGCGCGGCAAGGGCCGCCTCCGCTGCGAACTGCTCACCTGCGAACTCGGCAGCGTGCGCGACGTCTCCGCCACGGGTGCCCGCATCGACTGCGGCAAGGTCTGCCCCGTGCAGCCCGGCCAGACGCTCCCCCTCACCCTGCGGGCCGGGGGCCAGTCCCTCGCCGCCATCGTCCGCGTGGCCTGGGTCCGCCGCTCGGGTCAAGACTGCTGCCAGGCGGGCGTCGCCTTCGTCGAAACCTCTCCGGCTTTCGCCGCCACCCTCAAGGAACTCACCCTCCTCTGCATGGAGATGCGCTCGGCCGCACGCGCCTGACCGCAACTCACGCCGCCCGCCGCGCTCCGGCCAGCATCGCGTCGTAGCGCTCCCTCGCCCGCGCATCGCGCAGCACCGAATACGCCTTGCTCGCCAGCGCAAACCGCTCCGCCGCGGCGGGCGACGGGTTGCGATCCGGGTGCAACTCCTGGGCCAGCGCGTGATACGCCCGCCGCACCCGCTCGCCATCCGCCCGCGCATCCACGCCCAGCACCGCGTACAGGTCCTCGATCTCCACGCTCGCTGGCGGCCCCGCGCCCGCATCCGCCACCGGCCCGTCCGTCGCCGCGGCCGGCTGCTGCGCCTTCGCCCTGCCCGCCTCGGGCAGAAAGCCGTACTCGCACAGGTGTCGCAGCACCTGGGCCTGGGCCGCCGTCACGCCCGTGAAGCGCAGCCCCATCTGCCATGCGCCCCCCACGCGCCGCGCCCACGCCACCGTCGCGCTCAAACTCACCGCGCTCTGCCCGCACTGCACCCGCAGCGGCACGCCCTGCCCCTTCACCAGCGCGGGCGGCTGGTCGCAGCGCACGCGGCAGCCGCTGGCCGATACATCCAGCACCGCGCCCAGACCACATCGGGCCGCCTCGGTGCGATACCGCGCCGGGCGGGCCCGGGCAGACCGACCGAAGATCGGCAAC
Source organism: uncultured Phycisphaeraceae bacterium (assembly GCA_964590885.1). GTDB lineage: Bacteria > Planctomycetota > Phycisphaerae > Phycisphaerales > UBA1924 > JAEUIX01. The sequence continues at coordinate 17,644 of CAZPWW010000023.1, read as the reverse complement.
CCGGCGAGTTGTTCGAGGAAGCCCACGCCGGCAGATTCGGCACGCCAGGACGCGGGCTTCACCGCCGCGCGGGCCCGCGCTCCACTCAGCCGCGCCGCCCGATAATGCCGGTCGGCAGGCACGCCAAAGGCCGCGGTCGGATTCGAACCGACGAGGGTCTTGCGACCAACGGATTTGCAATCCGTTCCATTCAACCACTTTGGTACGCGGCCCTAGTTTTCGGCCCCGCGGGGCGTGCGTGCACGAGCCCGGCGGTGCCGATGTATGCTAGGGCAGGTCGCGAGAAATACCCATGCTCATCGCCCCCTTCGTCATCGCCGCCGCCACCCTGGCTTGTGTGGCACCCGAGCCGCCCGCGCCCGCCGCGCCGCCCGCCGCGCCGCCCGCCACTCCCCCGCCCGCGCAACCAGCCCCCGAGAAGCCCGCCGCGCCCGCGGCCTCGGCTCAGCCCTCGCCCGCGCAGATCATGGACGAGGTGGAGAAGGCCCGGCCCAAGGATGCGCCGGCACCCGCAGCGACACCCGCGCCAGAGGGCGAGCGGAAGGACGGCTCCGAGGCCCGCACGGCCAGCGGCCGCCTGCTGCGCGAGGGCAGTTTCATCGCCAACCGCAAGGGGCGCATGGTGCGCGCATCCTCCGGCGACTGGGCCATGACCTTCGACGCCGACGCCACCGGCCCGGCCGACCCGCCCATGATCCTGATGCCCTGCCTCAACCTGATGAGCATGGAGAAAATCGCGGAGCGCGCCGGCGACACCCTCACGTTCACCGTCTCCGGCCAGGTCTTTGTCTACAAGGGCAAGAACTACCTGCTGCCCAGCATGTACGTGATCAACCGCGCCGGCGACTTGGTGGGCGTGAAGTAAGCCCTCACACGGCCCCGAGCGTGGCCGCGGTCCGCACCGGCCGGTCTTCGCGTGCCGCGCCCCGTGCACCGGTCGCGGCCTGCCCGCTCTCCAGGGGCGAGTACCGCGACCCCGCCATCCGCAGTTTCTTGTTGCGGGGCTTGGGCACCAGCGGCTGGATCGCCACCAGCACGAGCGCGAGCGCGGCGTTGGCCGCGAGTTGCACGTACCACTCCGTGCTCCCCGTGTAGATCAGCACCGAGTTCAGCAGCACCACCGCCAGCGCCACGGGAATCACCCCCTGCCACGCCGCCGACATCACCTGGTCAAACCGCAGCCGCGGCAGCGTCCACCGCACCAGCATCATGAACCCGATCAGGAGGCACACCTTCACAAACATCACGCCGAACTTGGCCAGCACCGCGAGCAGCGTCGTGTCCTCCGGCCGGAGCAGCGGCAGATCAACGAACGGCAGCAGGCTGAACCCGCCCAAAAACAGCACCGCGAAGATCGCCGAGTTCGTGATCATGTGCGCGTACTCGGCCAGAAAGAACAGGGCGAACTTCATCGACGAGTACTCGGTGTGGTACCCCCCGACCAACTCCGCCTCGCACTCGGCGTTGTCGAACGGGGCCCGGTTGCACTCCGCCAGTGCGCAGATCATGAAGATCACGCAGGCGATCGGCTGGCTGATGATGAGCCAGCCGTGCGCGTGCTGAAACTCCACGATCTTCATCGGCACCAGCGTGCCCGTGGTCAGCAGCACAACCAGGATCGAGAGCCCCATGGGGATCTCGTAACTCAGCATCTGGCTCGAGGCACGCAGCCCCCCCAGAAACGAGTACTTGTTGTTGCTGGCCCAGCCGCCCAGCGTGACCCCGTAAATGCCCAGCGACGCCACCGCCAGCAGAAACACCAGGCCGATGTTGATGTTCGCACCCATCACCGCCACCAGCCCGCCGCCGATCTTCCAGTCGAGCACCGGGATCGTGATCTCGGGCATCATCCAGTACCCGCCCCACGGAATGATCGCAAACCCGATCAGCGCCGGGACCACGATCACCGCGGGCGCGAGCGTGAACAGGGCCTTGTCCGCCCCGTGCGGCGTGTAATCCTCCTTCAGCATGAACTTGATGCCGTCCGCCAGCGGCTGCCCCACGCCGTACATCCCCTTCAAAAACGACAGCGCGGGCAGGCCGAAGTCCAGACCGCAGCGGTTCGGACCCAACCGGTCCTGCATCCACGCGCTCGTCTTGCGCTCAAAATAGATGCAGTAGGCGCACCCCACCAGAATCAGGTGGATCACCACGAAGATCGTGAGCGCCGAGACCACCAACTGGCCGGTGAAGAAATCGGGCTGGGGCATGGGCCAAGATTAGGCCCCGCGCCCCCCGCGGCGGAGCCAAGAATCCGCCATGAACAAACTCACCCTGGCCCTCAAGGCGGCCGTCGCCGTCCACAAAGTGAAGAAGGCCGCCGGCGGAGCCGCCGCCCGCGCCAAACGCGCTGCGCGGGCCGCCACGGCCAAAGTCAGGAAGTAGCCTCGCCCGCCCTCCTCGCTCGACCCCTCAGGCGGCAAGACGCGCGGGCCTCGCCGCCGCCTGCTCCGCCGCCGGTGTCATGCACGCGAACAGATCGTGCAGCACCGCGTTCCAGGCACCGGCCAGCCGCTCGTTCCACCCGTCTTCGCCCGCGGCCGGGTCGCCGTGCGCCTCGCGGATGGCCGCGTACAGAGCGGTGCGGGCCACGCCCATCCTGGGCGAGGCAAAGTGCACACGGGCAAAGAACCGCCGCGCGTGCTCCAGCACCGGCCAGCACGCCCCGTCGTCGCCCAGGTTTTTGGCGATGTGCATCACGCAGGAGGCAAACTCGTGCCGGGCCGCGCGGCTCGCAAACGGATCGAAGACCGCCCCCCCGGCCAGCCCCCCGGCGGCGCCGAACGCGGGCACCTGCGCGCCCAGCCGCTGGAAGAACCCCCGCGCGATCTCGTCAAACCGCGGGGCCAGGGCCGCGATGCTCGTCCGCACGATCTGAATCTGTTCACCGGTGGGCGCGAGGCTTGACTGTGCGAGCGTGAGCATGGGCATGGTCTCCGGGCGCGCTGCGGCGCGTGCCCTGTGCATCGGCCCTCCGCCCGTGCCCAGGCGGGCCAGCGGGCCCGCCGGGCCCATTCGGGCCATCCACCGCTGTTGCCCACGCTGGCCAGCCCGCGCGGCTTGCCATCCGCCGCACGGTGTAGTCCGGAAAGCCCACCCGTCCCCCGGTAACGTGGCCGTTCGGCGGGCATCCAATCAACCGTCCCCATGCTCATCGCGCAGTCAATCCTGTGGGTCGCGCTCGTCTACACGGCTGTCGGTGCGCTCTTCGCCCTCGCCTTCGCCTGGCGGGGTGCCGGCCGCTTGAACCCGTCGGCGGTCGCCGGCTCGGGGGGCTTCCGCCTCCTCATCCTGCCCGCATCTGCCGCGCTCTGGCCGTATCTGGCCCTGCGCTGGCTCGCGTCCGTGCGCAGCACGCCGCCCGGCATCAGGGGCCACGCATGACCCGCCCGCAACGCCGCCTGCACGCGTGGGTGTGGCTGCTCCTCGGCCTGTTGCTGGCGGCGGGCGTGCTCGCCGCGCTGTGGGTGCGCCCCGGCCCGGAGTGGGGTGGCCCATGAGCGTTGCCTACACCGCCGTGGGCTGGAACCGCCACAAGCGCCTCTACGACCTGGCGGCGTTGGGCGGCGTGCTCGCGTATCTCGCCGCCTTCTTCGCCATTGGCAAACTCACCGGGCGCGGCCCCGAATCCGAACGCCTCCACGACGACGCCATGCTGCTCATCCGCGGCCTCGGCACCGCCGCTCTGGCCCTGCTGCACATCGTGCTCTGGATCGGCCCGCTGGCCCGCATCGACACGCGCTTCCTGCCGCTGCTCTACAACCGCCGCCACCTGGGCGTGCTCACGTTCCTGCTCGGGCTCGGGCACGCCGCCATCTCCATCGTGCAGTACCACGGCTTCGGCAACCTCAACCCGCTGGTGTCGCTGCTGGTGTCGAACACGCGCTTCGGCTCGCTCGCCGAGTTCCCCTTCGAGTTGCTCGGCGTCGTCGCTCTCGCCATCCTCTTCATCATGGCCGCCACCAGCCACGACTTCTGGCTGGCCGTGCTCTCGCCGCGCGTGTGGAAGGGCCTGCACATGGCCGTCTACATCGCCTACGGCCTGCTCATCATGCACGTGGCCCTGGGGGCGCTGCAACAGGAACGCAGCCCCGTGCTCACCGCCTTGCTCGCCGCCGGCCTCGCCACCACCGTGGCCCTCCACCTGGCCACGGGCCTGCGCGAGCACCGCCGCGACCGCCGCCCTGATCCGCTCCTGCCCGCCACCTCCAGCGCCCCCGCCCTGCTCGATGCCGGCCCCGCTGGCGACATTCCGCTCGACCGTGCCCGCGTCATCTGCGCACCCGGCGGCGAGCGCATCGCCGTCTTCCGCTACACCCAGGACGGCCGCGCCCGCGTCTGTGCCGTCGCCAATGTCTGCGCCCACCAGCAAGGCCCCCTGGGCGAGGGCAAGGTCATCGACGGCTGCCTCACCTGCCCCTGGCACGGCTACCAGTACCACCCCGCCACCGGCTGCTCGCCCCCGCCCTTCACCGAGAAGGTCGCCACCTACCGCGTCACCCTGCGGGGCGAGCACGTGCTCGTCGATCCCGCAGCCCTCCCCCCCGGCACGCCCGCCCCGCCCGCCGAGGTGCCCGATGCCTGAACCCCTCCGCCGCGGCACAGCCAGCGATGAGTTCTTCATCGGATACCTTGATCGCATGCCGCCGGGCATCGCCCGACGCGTGCGGATCGCAGCTGCCGCGCTCATCGCCCTCGCCATCGCCGCCGCCCTCCTCGCCGCGGGCGCACAGAATCGCCCCGCCCCCAGCGTGTGGGAAGACACGATCACCACCATCTCCGGACGCGTGGTCTTCGACCCCTACCCTCGCCTCGAGTCAGCCCGCGCCGACGGCAGCGACGGCACACGCCACGTGCTGCTCACGGCCCCCGCCAAGTTCGGCCTGCTCGACCCGGCCGACTACTGCGGCGGCGACATCACCCCCCCACCCGCCGACCCCGATCGCGAGGCCCTTGTCGCCCGCCTCAAGGCCGCCGCGGGCACGCACGCCACCCTGCGCGGCACGCTCCTCCGCCGCGCGGGGCGCGAGATGCTCGAAGTGCAGGCCATCGAACCCGCACCCGCCACACCCCCCGCCCCCGCCCGCGCACCCACCCCGCCCGCCATCGCGCCCCACGACCTGGGCGAGGCCGAACTGCGCGGCGAGATCGTCGATCCCAAGTGCTTCTTCGGCGCCATGAAGCCCGGCGAGGGCAAGACCCACAAGGCCTGCGCCATCCGTTGCGTAGCCGGCGGCATCGCCCCGGTCCTGGTGGTGCGCGACGCGACGGGCGACCGCTGCCTGCTCCTCACAACCGCCGACGGCCGGCCCATGAACGCCCAACTGCTCCCCCTCGTCGGCGAGCGTGCCCTGCTGCGCGGCCGCGTGCTCAGCCTCGGCGGCATCGAGTTCCTCCGCGTCTCCGCCTGGGGCGCGACCACAAAGTAGCCGGCCGTTTGCAACACCCCCTCCCAGAGGGAGGGGGCGGGGGGTGGGCGGGTCTTCTCCGGTTCCGAACCAGCATCAAAGGCCGCGACGTACAGTCTCCCGCCCTCGCTCGCCCGCCCCCGTGAAGGCCACGCCATGACGCGCGCTCACCCGCACAACACACAGCCCCAGCCCGTGCGCGTCGAAGCCGAGGCCAAGCCCGCCGGGCCCGCTTGCCCCGCCGCCGCTGCCGCCGCAGCCCTGCTGGCTCGCTGCGATCGGCTGCTCGGCCAGATCGACGACACGCTCTACGCCGCCCCCTCGCGTCTGCTCCCCGGCGGCACCATCGGCAAACACGTGCGCCACATCGTGGACCACTTCGCCGCCGCGCTGGTGGCGCTCCACGACCCCGGCGCGACCATCGACTACGACCACCGCCAACGCGACACCGCCGACGAGACCTCGCGCAGCGCCGCCCGCACCCGCATCACCACCGTGCGAACCGCACTCGCAGGCATCACCGCGGCCACCGGCACACGCCCGGTGCGCACCCTGGTGATGCTGAGCGACGACGGCGCCTGCGCCACCCTGGGCTCCACGCTCGCCCGCGAACTCGCGTTTGCCGCCCATCACGCAACCCACCACTTCGCCATGATCGGGGCCATCTGCCGCGAGCACGGCCTCACGCCACCCGAGGGTTTCGGCAAGGCCCCCAGCACGCTGCACCACGAGCGGCACGCCTGAGCCGTGTGCACGCTCTCGGTCATCGCGGGCGCGGCCGGCCTCAGCGTGATCATGAACCGCGACGAGCAGCGCACCCGCCCGCCCGCGCTCCCCCCCGCATGGCGCACGCTCCCCTCCGGCACACGCGCCATCTGGCCCACCGATCCCGCCGGCGGCGGCACCTGGATCGCCGCCAGCACCCGCGGACTGATCTGCGCCCTCCTCAACGGCAACCCCGACACACCCCCACCACGCCTCGACCCGGCACACGAACGCTCGCGCGGCAGCATCATCCCCGTCGTGATCGATTCCCCCGATGCCGCCGCCACGGCCAACGCCGTGGCGAGCCTCGACCTCGGCGCTTTCCGCCCCTTTCGCTTCGTGGCCATGCAGCGCGCGCACGAGGGCCGCGCCGCGCCCGCCGCGCTGGTGATCGACCTCGTCTGGAACGGCCTCGCCCTCGCGCGGACCGATCGCACCACGCCCGCGGCCTGCTTCACCAGTTCCGGCCTCGGCGATGCACTGGTGGCGTGCCGACTGCCGCTGTTTGACGAGTTGGTCGCCCGCCACCCGACCCTGCCCGCTCAGACCGCCTTTCATGCCCACCGCTGGCCCGAGCCGTCGCGATCCAACGTCTCCGTGCTCATGAGCCGGGCCGATGCCCGCACCGTGAGCGTCTGCACGGTGCGCCTGCGCGATGCGGATGTCGAGATGGACTACCGCGCCGTCGACCCCTGAACACGCCCACCGGCCCGCGCGGCTGCTGCACACCCCCTCCCGGAGAGAGGGGGCAGAGGGTGGGCAGGCGATTCCCGGCGCGAGCGCGAGCGCCCCCCACCCGCTACGTCCCCCGCACATTGCCGAAGAGTTCAATGTGCAGCCGCGGGCAATAGCGCCATCCGTACCGGGCGCACACCTGCTCGACACGCTCGCGTGCATCGGCCGTCGGCGGCACCACCCCCTCGGGCATCAGGAGCACATCCGCCGCGCTCCACCCGCGCAGCCGCACCAACAGCGCATCGATCTCCGCCACATCCGCGGCCAGCGCATCCGCCCTCACCACAAACTTGAGTTGCCTCCCCGGGGCACCGTGCGCATCCAGCAGCCCCTGCAGCGCGGGCACGTTCAGGCGCGTGGCCTCGTGCCGCGCGGGCCAAGGCGCCGCCCCCGCACCGCCCAGCGCCACCGCTTGCTGCACAGTCGGCGTGGAGTTGGCGAGTTTGGGGCTGATGCTCATCAGGTGGCACGCCACCGGCCGCAACACGGTGCCCGCCGTCTCGATGGTGAGGTGCAGGCTCGTCGCCAGCGCGCTGCACAGCGCACCCACCCCCTCGAACATCATCGGCTCGCCGCCCGTCACCACCGCGTGCCGCACGGGTGATCCCTTCCACCGCGCCGCCGTCGCCTCGGCGCAGAGATCGGCCACCGTGCGCAGGCCCGCTCCGCGCCCTCCCGCCGTCGCCGGCCGCCAGCTCGCGTACGGCGTGTCGCACCACGCGCAGCGCAGGTTGCACCCGCTCAGCCGCACAAACCAACTCGGCGTCCCCGCCAGCACGCCCTCTCCCTGCACCGAGATGAACGTCTCGCTCACCGGCAGCGTGTCCGTTCCGGCCCTGCCGAGTGCCACCGCGGGCTGGGCATGGCCGCCGCTCATCAGACGTACACCGTCGGGTCGCTCACGCCCGCAGCCACAAACCCGGCCCTGCGAATCTGGCACGACTCGCACCGCCCGCACGCCCGCGGCCCGTCGTCGCTCCCCACCGGGTCGTAGCAACTGTGCGTGAGCCCCAGCGGCACGCCCAGTTCCACGCCCAGCCCGATGATCTCACCCTTCGACAGGTGCACCAGCGGCGCGTGCAGCCGCCACGGCCGCCCCCCCGGCCCGCGCTCCGCTCCCGCGCGCGTGCCGAGCGCCAGCGTCGCCTCCAAACTCCGCAAAAACTCCGCGCGGCAGTCCGGATACCCCGAATAGTCCACCGCGTTCACACCCAGATAGATGTCCGTCGAGCCCAGCGTCTCGGCCAACCCTGCCGCGAGCGCGACAAACGTGAGGTTTCGCGCTGGCACATACGTGCTCGGCACAGCACGCGCCGGGCTGGAAAGCCCGGCCCCCTGTATCGTTTGGTGCTTGGGCACATTGATGCCCGCATCCGTCAGCGCCGAGCCGCCGATCGCCGCCAGATCAACCTTGATGACCACATGCCGAACTACGCCCAGCGCCGCCGCCACGCGGGCCGCCGCGGCCAGTTCAACGCGGTGCCGCTGCCCGTAATCGAAACTCACCGCCGCCGCCGCGAAGCCGTCGCGCCGCGCGCACGCCAGAGCCACGGCGCTGTCCAGCCCGCCCGACAGGAGCACCACGGCCACCGGTTTGCCGCTCACCACGCCCCCTCCAACATCATGCCGATGGCGTGCGCCACGCCGTCCTGATCCACGCTCAGCGTGCGGCGGTCGGCCGCCGCAGCCACGCGCTCGTGGGCGTTGCCCATGGCGACGCCCAGCCCCGCGTGCGTGATCATCGAGAGGTCGTTGAGTTGATCGCCGATCGCCGCGGTCTCCCCGCGCGGCACGCCCAGCCGCATCGCCAGCCGATCCAACGCCTGCCACTTGTCGGCGCTCGAGTGAAACAACTCCACGATGTGCACGCTCTCGATGCCCGCCAAGCGCCGCTCCGCCGGCAGCATCACACCCGCGAAGTGCTGGAGCATGGCGACGCCCCCGAAGCGCGCCTGCAACTCGGCGGCCAAGGTATCCACCGGCGTGTTGGCCGCGTACGCGCCGATCCGCACCGAGTGCTCGGGGTGCTCGTCATCTTCCAGCCGCGCCACCGTGCGCACCCGCGCCCCCATGTTGCCGAACCACCACCGGCTTGCGGGGTCCACCGCCTCCAAGCCGCGCTCCGACACCACCAGGTAGTCGTAGCCCGCCGCGTGCGGGTCCTTCAAGAGCAGCGCCGCGTGCCCGCGCTCCGAGAGGTGGCCCACCACCTCGCGCGTGAGCGCGGGGTCCAGAGCAAACCGCTCCAGCGTCCGCCCCGTGCCGGGGCACGCCACCATCGCGCCCCCGGCAACGATCACCGGGTCTTCCTGCCCGATCGCGCGGATCACCGGCATCGACTCGATCAAGGCCCGCCCAGTGCACACCACCGTCATCACGCCCGCGGCCCGCGCCGCCGCCAGCGCCCGCAGATTCCCCTCGCTCACCCGCCCGTGGTGGTCCACCAGCGTGCCGTCAAGGTCTATCGCCAGCAACTTGTACCTGCACGCGGGCATCACACAAGGGTAGGAAACACCCCCGTGCAGCCCCACGCGGCACGGACCGATATCATTACGCTGATGGCCTTCCGCGCCTTCATCTCGCTGCTGCTGGTCGCCGTGCAGGTGATCGCCCTGCCCGTCGCGGCCCGCGCCGCCTGCACACCGTGCGGCACGGCCTGCGCTCCCGCCGCGTGCGCCTGCTGCGCCGACCAGGCCGCGTGCCCCTGCTGCGAGCAGGCCCCCCTCCCGCTCGCCCCCGCGCCCGGCGACCCCGCCACCCCTCCCGGCCCGCGCGGCATCGACCCGCTGCCCGTCGCCGATCTGCCCGCGCACACAGGGCCCGTGTGGGCCGCCGCCGCGCCCACCCTGCGAGCCAGCGCGGGCGAATCGCGTGCCCCCGCCCGCACCGCCGTGCGCGTGCAGGCCGTGCTCTGCCGCTGGACAACCTAGGCGCGCGCCCCCCACGGCCACGTCGGTTCAGCCACGCCTGTCCTTCTTGGCGGCCGGCCCTGTGCCACGCCGCCGGTCCTCACATCCATCCACACCTGATGCGCGGGCCGCCGCCCGCGCCGGAGTACCAAGCCATGACCCTCAAGATCGCCGGTTTGTCTGCGCTCATCATTCTTCCCGTGCTCGGCGGCTGCGCCGCGTCCTCATCCTCCACCGCCGCCACCCGTGCTCCCGACGCCGACGAGAACGCCGTGATGCACACCTACACGCCCGCGGACTACGCCGCGGCCCACGACAAGGACCCGCTCAGCGCGGCATCCGCCACGCTCTTCATCAACGGTATGGGCTGCCCGCTCTGCGTGAGCAACGTCGACAAGCAACTCGAACGCGTCAAGGGGATCGACTCCATCCGCGTCGACCTGGGCGCGGGCACGGTCCACGTCGGTTTCGTCGGCAAGACTCGCCCCAGCCCGGCCCAACTCGCCGAGGCCGTTGACAACGCCGGCCTCACCCTCGTGAAGATCAGAGCCGACAACTGAGGCCGCCCAGGCCCGAAAGGACATCCATGACCATCACCACGCTTTGCCGCGCGGCCGCTGCGCTCGCGCCCCTCACACTGCCCGCGCTCGCCTCGGCGCAAGAAGCCATGTACACCGCCGCGGCAACCATGCCCAGCGCGGGGACTCTCATCTACCAGCCTCACATCACCTACGAGGTGTACGGCACACGGCCCGGCACCAACGTCCGTTCGACCACCGAGTGGACACTCCATCAGCCCGTGCAGTTCGGCCTCGTCAAAGACCTCTCGCTCATCATCGACGTGCCCGTGGAAATCTCGCGCGACGACCTCGCCCCCGGCACCGGCCCGGGCGGGGCCTCGCAGACGGTTGACGTGGGCGCGGACGAAGTCGAGGTGCTCTTCAAGTGGCGGTTCTTCCGCGAAGACACCGGCGGCATCGACACCCTCCGCGCCGCCATCCTTGCCGGCGTCACCGTGCAGACCGACGACTCCGTGCACGCCGACCCGCGCATCGGAGCGGTGGTCACCAAGGTGACCGGACGGCACGGCTTCAACCTGGAGGTGGGCTACACGCTCACCACCGGCGGCGAGCGCGAGCACAACCTGGGTGGCGAGGGGCCCAGCGACGCCTTCCACTACAACGCGGCGTACTTGTGGCGTTTCAGCCCGGAGCGCTACACAAGCACCAGCACGGGCGCCTGGTACCTCACCATCGAGGCCAACGGCCTGTACGAGACCAACGGCGACCACGAGATCCGCTGGTCTCCCGGCATCATGTACGAAGGACGCGAGTTCGCCTTTGAGCTCATGGCCCAGATGCCCCTCTGGCACGACCTCGACGAGCGCCCCGAACTCGACTTCGGCGTCGGCTTTGGCTTCAGGTTCTTGTTCTGAGCACCGCGCGCAATGGAAGGAAGGCGGACCATGAAGACCACACTCAGCATCACCGGGATGCACTGCCCGGCCTGCGTGAAACGCCTGACCGAGGCGTTCGGGGCGGTTGCCGGCGTCGCGTCTGCTCGCGTAACGCTCGCCCCGCCCGAAGCCCACATCGAGAGCGACGGGCCTGTGCCGCTGGATGCCCTGCACGCCGCGGCACGCGCGGCGGGGAACTACAGCGTCACCGTGTCGCAGGCCGACAACCATGCCGCGCCCCCGCCCCCGCCCCCCTCGGCACCGTCGTCGAGCCCGGCAGCGCCCAAACCAAGCCTCTACCCGCTGATCCTCATCGTCGCGTTCATCGCCGGCACCGCCGCGCTGACAACGGGTTTGCGCGGCGCCGGCAGGGGTGGTGAATGGTCGTGGTCTTGGCACACGCTGATGCTCGACTTCATGGCGGGGTTCTTCCTCGTCTTCTCGTTCTTCAAGTTGCTCGACCTGCGCGGCTTCGCCGACGCGTACCAGTCCTACGACGTGCTCGCACGCCGCTCGCGCGCCTACGCGTTGGCCTACCCGTTCCTCGAACTCGCACTGGGCGTGGCCTATCTCGTTCGCTGGCAGCCGACAATCACCAACTCGGTCGCGCTGGGCCTCATGCTCATCGGCTCCGTGGGTGTGCTGCGGGCGATTCTGAACTAGAAAGCCATTCGCTGTGCGTGCCTGGGCACGGCCCTCAACCTGCCCATGACCACCGTCACGCTGGTCGAGGATCTGGGCATGGCGGCCATGGCCGCGGCCGCGCTCGTGTGGCCCCGCTAGCCAGGCCGCACGTCGCCGATTTGGGGCCCGGCGACGGGTTGCCGGCCCGACTGGGGCGGATTATAATGCAATCGTGTTGCAGTTGCATACACAATGCACCAGTGTCTTTGCAGCGTTTGCGGACACCCGTCGGCGCCCCGGCTTCACCCTCATCGAACTCCTCGTCGTCATCGCCGTCGTCGCGCTCATCGTGGGCATGCTGCTCCCCGCCCTCGGCCAGGCCCGCAGCGCGGCCAAGAGTGTCCGCTGCCTCTCGCAGGTGCGCCAACTCGAACTCGCCCAGCAGATGTACGCCGATGCCTACAAGGGTGCTCTCGTCGATGCCGCGCTCGCCCACGGCGGCATCGGCGATCCGAAAAAGTCCTGGCCCGTCACGCTGGCCGCCTACACCGACCGCCACCTCCTTCTCCGCTCGCCCCTCGATGCCAGCCCCTATTGGTCCGCCGATGACGGCGGCGCCTACCCCGGCATGTCGTACAAGCAGTACGCCGCGGCTCTCGAATCCTCACCCGCCTCCCCCCCCGCCGCCACGCAACTCGCCCGCTGGACCAGTTACGGCCTCAACAACTACACCACCCGCAGCAAAAAGCCCCCCGCCGCGTTCATGGCCCGCCCGGCCTACGACACGCTGCCGCGCATCCCCCGCCCCGCCTCCACCGTGCACTTCCTGCTCATGACCCAGGGCACCTCCTCCCCCGCCGCGGCCAAGTTCGCACGCAGCGACCACGTGCACGCCGAGACCTGGGACGACGGACCCGAAGGCAGCGCGCCCGAATCCGCCAGCGTGCACATGGAAATCGGGGGACACGAGCCCCCCACCGCCCGGCGCGGCCCGACCTGGGCCGACCGCAGCGCGTACGGCTTCCTCGACGGGCACGCTCAGGTGCTGCGCTTCGATCAGGTCTACACGAGTTACCTGCAGAATCGCTTTTATCCGGAGGTTGCCCAGTGACCAGCGCGCCGCACGCCACGTTCGCCCTCGCCGCCGCAACGATCGGCCTCGTCGCGGCGAGCCCGGCCCTCGCGCAGGTGCACGACGGCGACGTCATCCTCCGCGTGCACAACGGGCGTCTCGAGACCGGGGGCATCTTGGAGGCAAGCGGCAGCCCCGCGTCGGCTTTCCCCGTCCGCGTCTTCACCACGTCGTTTGCGGCCAACGGCTCCACCGCCGAGCCCGGCTTCGACTCCGACCAATCCGCTCTGCCCGCCAACACGAACGTGGGCTTCGACTTCGCCGGTGCGGTCCGCGTGTGGGACGGCTCCGACTTCGATGCGCTCGCCACGCCGCACATCCGTGCACGCTTCGGGCCGCTTCTGGCCTGCTCGCCCGCCACCGACACGCCCGCCGCGGGCTTCGGTGTAGCGGTCGACGGCAACGGGCTCTACCACCACCACTTCACCTTCACCCTGGCCGACACGTGCAACCCCCTGGTCGTGGGCACGGCCTCCGGTGTCTATCTGCTCACGCTCACCATGTGGTGCGACGCCGAGGGCGTGCAGACCAGCGAACCCTTCCACATCGTCATCGGTCGCGACGCCCCGCAGAGCGACATCGACGCCGCCGCGGCCTACGTCGAGGGTGCGCTCGCGCCCTCGTGCCCCGTCGAGTACAACGGCGACGGCGTGCTGAACCCCGACGACCTGGGCGACTTCATCACCGACTATTTCACCGAGCCCCCCATTCCCGGTCCCGGCGGCTACGCGGTTGCCTGCCCGGGCAACGAGCCGCCCTACGACGCGGGGTACAGGGCCGCCTTCACGCCCGACATGTCGGGCCAGTGCAACCCGCCCTTCCCCGACAACCTGGGCGACTACATCACGCGCTACTTCGAGAGTTGCTGAGGATCGGCCCGCATCGTTTCGCTCGGGTCGCCGCTCCCCTGGTCGGGCTGGGCCGCCGGCGTGGCGAAGCGGGTCCCCTCATCGGCCACTTCGCCCGCCACGACCGCGAGGGCCTCAGCGACGTGCTTGCCCACGTTCAGGTTGCCCACGAAGATGTGCCGCACGCGGCCCTCGCGATCGATGACGTACGTGACCCGACCGGGGAAGAGGCCCAGGAACTTCGGGACGCCCCAGGCCCGGCGGATGCTCCCGTCGTCGCTCACGAGCGCGTACGGCAGCGTGTACTTGTCGTGGAACTCGCGCACCGTGGGCAGGTTGTCGCTGCTCACGCCGATCACCACCGCGCCCGCCGCGCTGAAGCGCACGTGGGCATCGCGGAAACTGCACGCCTCGGCCGTGCACGCGGGCGTGTGGGCCTTGGGATAGAAGAACACCACGACCCAGCGGCCGCGCAGGCCGCTGAGTCGCACCAGCGTGCCGTTGTGGTCGGGGCGGGCGAAGTCGGGGGCGGTCTCGCCCACGCGCAGTCGTGCCATGCCGCGAGCATACCAGCCTGCCCGCGGCCGGTGCTGCCGCTCACCTCCGGGCGGGTGGGGCCGGGGTGGGCGTGGGCAGCGGCTCGACCCGCACGCGCAGCAGGCCGGGCTCCACTTCATCAATGGCCACACCGGCCCGGCGCAGGTCGGCGTGCCGGCGCAGGGCCTCGCGCAGGTCAACCGTGTGCTCGCCGGCCACTGCGGGGATGGCCCCTTCACCCACGGCCAGTCGCAGCGGGCCGGCCAGCAACCGCTGCGCCGCGCTCAGGGCCGCGCGGCCGCCGCGCAGGCGCACCCTGGCCGTGCCCGTCCAATCGGGATCGAGGGCCACGGCCCGCAGCGTCGCCGAGGGGGCGATCTCCAGGCGCGGCGCCGCCTGCCCCGAACTCAGGCTGGCGCTCTCGGCCCAGAGCCACACCAGCAGCGTGATCACGACAACGAGCGCGGCGGTCTTGGTGCGTTCCCACATGAGAAGGCCCGAGCATACCGCTCAGCCGCCCCCTCCCGCCGCGCTCCCGCGGCCGGTGAGGGTCACCTCGCGGATGCCGCTGTCGGGCTCGGGGTCGATCACGGCGATGGTGGCCCTGGCCCCGCTGCCGAAACCGACGGCGACCAGCGTCTGGGTGAGGTCGTGGCGCGTGGGTGTGGGGATGCCGCGCACGGAGACGATGGCCGCGCCGGGGCGGATGCCCGCGGCCTCGGCCGGTGAGCCTGGAGCGACGCCGCGTACGCGCACGGCGGCATCTTCGGCCTGTCCCTCGTCGTCGAGAGCCGCGATGCCGAAGCGGGCGAGGGCGGAGGCGGCCATGTTGGCCCGGGCCGCATCAAGGCTCACCAGGCCCACGGAGACGGTGCTGGCGCCCTGGGCGCGCTGCACCCGGAAGGCGACGGTCTGCCCCGGTCGCGTGGTGGCGATGAGCGAGCGCAACTGGGCCACGCCGGCGACGGCGGTCTCACCCACACCCACGATCACGTCGCCGGGCTGAAGGCCGCCGGCCTCGGCGGGGCCGCCCTCCACGAGACCGTCGACCACGACGCCGGCACGGGCGCCGTTGAGGAAGGGCACCTCGGCCAGCCGCACGCGGTTGGCCTCGTCGTCCAGCGGCATGTTGACGCCCAGAAAGCCCTTGCTGACGGTGCCCGAGGCGATGAGTTGCTCCACCACCGGCTCGATGGTGCTGAGCGGGATGGCGAACGAGATGCCCGCGCTCTGGCCGGCCTCGGCCTGGCCGTCGGGGTCGGCCCCGGTGGCGATGGCGACCGACATGCCCACCACGCGCCCGCGCACGTCGACCAGGGGCCCGCCCGAGTTGCCGGGATTCACCGCCGCGTCGCTCTGGATGAAGTTCGTGTAGCCGTCGATGGAGAACGCGCCCGGGTCGCGTCCGAGGCCCGACACCACGCCCTGGCTCATCGAGAACTTGAAGCCGAAGGGCGAGCCGAACGCGAAGACCGTGTCTCCCTGGGCCACGGCCTCGCCGGTGGCGCGGCGTGCGGCCACCAGGCCCTCGACACCGTCGGCCTTCAGGACGGCGATGTCGGTCGCGGCGTCGAGCCCTACGAGCGACGCCGCGGCGGTGCGCCCGTCGTGAAACTGCACGACGATGGCCGCGGCGCCGTCGGCCACGTGGGCGTTGGTGACGATGTGCCCCTGGGTGTCGTAGACCCAGCCCGAACCCTGCGAGGCGGCGCCGCGGCGCGCGCGGGGTGCCTTGCCGCGGATGGAGATGTGGACGACGGTGGGCTCCACCTGCGCGGCGATGCGGCGGGTGGCCCGGTTGATGCGTTCGAGGATGTCGTCGTCGGCCGGCGGAACCGGCGGCTGCGCGCCCGTGAGCGCGGAAGCCCCGCCGGCAACCATGCCCGCGGCCAGCACGCACACCACCCACAGACGCGTCGGCATAGCCAGTTCCTTGCGCGGCCGGTCAGGCCCCGGAGGTGCCCCGCGGCCCGGGCCGCCGCTTCTTCATCGGCGGAACGACGGGCAACGGTTGCCCCGTCCGGCGCGAGTCGATCTTGGAGGGGTCTACGTCGCGCATGGCGTAGGGCGAGGCCCCGGCCCTGCGCTGGGCCACGATCCGTACCCACTCGCGCCCGGCGGCCTCGATCGCGTTGCCCACGCTGGTGATCGGCTTGACGAAGGGCGGGGTGCGGTCATTCAGCCCGAGAAGGTCTTGGAGGACCACCACCTGCCCGTGGCAGGCCGGGCCCGCTCCGATACCGATCACGGGCACGCTGGTGGTTTCGAGCACGCGTCGCGTGGCCTCTTCGGGCACGGCCTCGATCAGCAGCATGGAGCACCCGGCTTGCTGGAGCGCCACGGCGTCGCGCACGATCTCTTCGCAGGCCGCGGCGGTGCGGCCCGCCGCCGCGTAGCCGCCCGAGAGGGCCACGCGCTGGGGGCGCGAGCCGATGTGCCCGCAGACGGGGATGCCGGCCCGGACCATTTTGGCCACGACGGGGGCGAAGGTCTCGTCGGCCTCCACCTTGACGATGTCGGCCAGCCCCTCGGTGAGGAACCGCCCGGCGTTCTTCACGGCCTCGTTCTCGCCGGCGTGATAGGACATGAAGGGCATGTCGCCCATCACCAGGCACTGCGGAGCGCCGCGCTTCACGCCGGCCGTGAGCGCGAGCAGGACGTCGAGATTCATGTCGATGGTGCGGGGCAGGCCCAAGACCATCTCCGCCGCGGTGTCGCCCACCAGGAGCACGGGCACGCCAGCGCGGCCAAGCCACCGGGCCGTGGTCGCGTCGTAGCAGGTGAGACACGCGAAGACCTCACCCGCCATGGCGCGGCGGACAAGGCGACCGAGCGTGAGCGGACCATCGGGGCGTGGTGATTCGGGTGCCGCAGCCATACGCGCGGAAGGGTAGCCGGGGCGGGTGGGACACTCGCACAGGGCGACATGACCGCCTGCGCTCGAACGGGCCTTCGGCATGCCCACGGCGAGTCCCCGGGCCGGATGGTGGCGCTGGCGGCGTGCCGGGGCTGCGCCCCGGCCTCTTCGGGCATGACCGGCACACGTCAACTGGTGTTGGGCGGTGGCGTGATGGAGAGGCGGCCGCGCGAGGCGAGGAAGGCACCGCCGGAGATGGAGAAGATCGTCTCGCCGGGGAGTGTGATGCCGGTGCGCGGCAGGAGGGCGGGGATGTGCAGGCCGGGTGCGAGGGAGTGCCAGAGACGGGCGAAGAAGGAAGGGGAAGGCACTG
>CAZPWW010000022.1:0-55580 GCA_964590885.1 uncultured Phycisphaeraceae bacterium | reverse complement strand
TTTAACCATGCCGCCAGCGTTCAATCTGAGCCAGAATCAAACTCTTCACTTGATTTGCTGTTGACCGATCCTTTCGGATCGGAGACGTGCAAACAGTGTGTTCGACTCGTTCACGGAGAGATTGGGCTCTCCGCCGGTCCACGACCCGCACGCACCTTGCGGTACGCACGAACCGTGTCGGACGGCCGGCTAAGGCCGCCCGATTCTTTCCGGATCACTCAAGAACTTCATTTCCGCCCACCCCTTGCGAGGCGGACGATTGAGGGTTCATATACGAGAATGTCCAG
This sequence comes from uncultured Phycisphaeraceae bacterium, assembly GCA_964590885.1. Taxonomy (GTDB): domain Bacteria; phylum Planctomycetota; class Phycisphaerae; order Phycisphaerales; family UBA1924; genus JAEUIX01. The sequence goes on along the minus strand of CAZPWW010000022.1, from coordinate 55,293 downwards.
GCGCCGGAGGCTGTGAAGACCCCGACGCACCTTTGGATCGATCGCGAAGGCTCCGGCTAGAAGCCCCGGCGTATGCCGGTTGACGCGACCGCACATTCTCGCGGACATCCCAACTGTTCACTTGTCAAAGATGACGCCCGAACGAGTCGGTACGACCCCGGCCGCCACACGGGTGCCGGCTGAGGGGAGGGATCGTAACGGGCGATGCCCTTCTGTCAAGGCAAGGTTCGCATGAATTTTCTTTCCACCGCTCTTCCCGATCCTGCCCACGCCCCCACGACCGTCCCCCCCCATGCCCCAAAATACCGATCATTCTCCGTACATTCCAACCTCTCCACTCACGTACCCACGTTCCTCCCGCGTCGGCGTAACTGCCACCACCGCCCCCCAGATCGGCGGCATCGCACGCGGCACATCGGCTCCCCAAGCCTGCGCCAAGCGCCTCACACGCCGCACCTGCCCACACGCCGCACGCAACGTGGCCCCGGTGGTCATGATGTCGTCCACCACCACCACCACATCACCCGGCCCGACTGGCCAGGCACCGGCGGCCCCCCATCCCGCCAGTGACGCCCACTCATGCACGCGGCCCAGACGCACGCCACGGGCCGCGTTGGCCCGGCGCTCACCCGCTGGAAGTGAAGTCTGCGACCACCCATGCACGCGCCTGAGCAGCCGCCAAACCCGCGCTTCCTGACCGGCCCGGCTCAGCCCCGCCGCCGCGCCCAGGGCCAGGTGCAGCGGATGATCGATCCCGCGGCGGAGCCTGTTCCACCCGCTGGTGGGAACAGGCACCAGCCACACCCGCGCCGCACCCAGCCCCTCCCGGCTCAACCGATCGGCCAGGGCCGCGCCCAGCAGCAGGCCCAGGTCTCGCCCCAGCACACGCTGTCTGCGAAACTTCACCTCGCGCACCCAGCCGCTCAACGGCGGCACATAGGCCCCCACGCGCACCAGCGCCCCCCACGGCAACCTCGCCCCGCGGCAGCGGGTGCAGCCATCCGCGCCCGCCTGAAACGGGCCCACCATCCGGCCGCAGCGCGGGCAACTCTCCGCCGCGGGCTGCGGTGCCCACGCGGCCTCGCGGGCACGCACCGCCAGCCGAGGCGCCTCAACACCCAGCCAGACCTGTTCCACCTCTGCGAGCGACGACCGCACGGTGCCCGCACTCTCGCGCCGTGCCGCGGCAAGATCGAGCGCGTCGATCGAGGGCCGGTCACCCCCACGCCGGTGTCTCGGCTCGCTCTGCGCCGCAGGGTCGGCGACGGGTGCACGCGGCGGCCAGACGAAGCGTGCCTCCCGGCCTTCGGACGGCGCGTCGGCTTCTCTTTCAGGACCGTTCATGCCCCGCTCCGGTTGTGTCGTCCGGCTCGTGCCCGCCGGCCGCGCTCCGCACCGGCCTAGTTCTCTTCGGGCCGAGCCGGCTGGCCCAGTTCGCGGGCCAGTTGCTCCTCTTCGGCCAGTTCGCGGTCGAGTTCGTCTTCGCTCTCTGGGTCCATGGCCAGGCGTGCGTCGACCGGCAGCGCGGCGGCCTCGGTGCAGGCGGCGGCGAGGGCCTGGTGGAGCTTCTCGTTGTCGGGCAGCGCGCCCAACCGCAAGAGCAGCGCCTCGATGCGTGCCAGCACAGGCCGGGCCGGATCGACCGCGGCCAGCGCCGCCTCGCACAGGGCCTCGTTCGCCGCCAGGAACCACGCCACGGGCGGGATCGCCACCTCGGGCGAATCGGCCTCGTGCCGCGCCGCCACGGCACCCTTGCGCACGCGGCGCCTCTTGGCGGAGCGCTCGGGGGGGGGCACCTTGGTGCGCACCGTGGCGGGCCCCAGGGCCACCACGGGCCACAGGCCGGCCTTGGTGGTGGGCTCGCGCACCAGCACGATGGCGGGCACGTGGGCGTGGTCGAGCATCTCGCGGAGCATGCGCCCGTCGAGCCCGACGCGCGGCGGCCGCACCAGGTAGCACCCCGGCTGCAACTTGGCGGCGTTGGGCAACTGGTCGTCGATCACAAAGACCTGTTCGCAGTCGGCCGCGAGGTCGCGCTTCTGGCGGCGGGCCTCCTGCATGGGCAGGCAGATACGGGCCATGCGTTCGTAATCGTGGTCGCGGTGGGCCAGGTCCATAGCCTCAAGGCAGCGGGCCTCGCAGAGGAAGTAGTCGCGGGCCATGAGCGCACGGCTGGCCTCTTCCATGAGCGTGTCCACGCGCTGAGCCGTGTTGTCGCGCACTCGGGTCACTCGGAGGGCTCCGGCCTGCGGCCGAGTTGCCCGGCGGCGGCCTGGTCGGCAAGGTCCGCCAACACCGCGCGCCAGGCGCGGGCGGCATCGGTCAGGTCTCCCTCCAGAAGATCGGCCAGGAGCGACCAGTCCTGTGCCGATAACGCCCCCCTGACCTGCCCGAGCAGCTCGGCCAGTTCACCCGCGCGCCCGGCCAGCGGCCGGCCGGCGGCCGCCAGTGTGCGGTGGTCGGCGCCAAGCAGGGCCGGCCCCTCGTGGGCCACGCGGCGCACGGCCGACCACACCTCGAGCGCCTCGCCCGCCACCGTGAGCCCGCGGGCCAGCCGGCCCGCCTGCAGGTGCCCGGCGGCATCCGCCTGCAGGGCGGCCAGGCCATCGAGCGCATCGCGCGTGTCCAGCAAGCTCAGTCGCACCAGGGCCCGCGGCTCGGCAGTCATGAGACGCACGTCAGCGTCGCCCAGCGGCTCATCCCCGGGGCTGTCGAGCGTCGCATCGGCCACCCGCACGCCGTCGACCTTGACCTCCACGATGACCCGTTGCCGGGCCGCCGCGGCGGCGCGGCCCGCGTCCAACGCGGCCGCCAGCGTGTGGCGCGACACGGGCACGGGTTGCTCATCGACAAACAATCGCATCGATCCAGCCTCTCCGAATCGGCCGTCGCTTGCAAACGCTCACAGCGCCGCGCTCTCCGCCGGCACGCCCTCGCGCCCGGCCCGCCGCCGCTGCTTGTGGATCAGCCGCAGGTTGCGTGCGTAGATCACCACCCCGCTGGTCTGCCCGAGCACCCCGACCAAATCCTGCCGCCACGCAAAGTACGTGAACAGCAGGCCACCCCCCAGCAGGCTCAGCCACCAGAACGCCTCGGGCACGTGGCTCACGCGCTTCTTCTCGCTCTGAACCCACTGCACCAGCATGCGCGCAAAGAAGAGGCCCTGGCCGGCCAGCCCCACCCCAACCCACACCAGGTTGCCCCAGCCGCTCACGCCCAGCAGGCGCAGCGCGACGTTCCCCGTGGCCGTGCTCACGCGCTCGTAGGCGGGCCCGCCGAAGAGGGCACGGAACTCGTCGGCCGACATGATGCGCGACGGCTGATCGCCCGCCGGCAGAAACCGGAACGTCGCCTCCGCACCCGGGCCGGTGCTGCGCACCAGCTCCAACTCGCCCTTCACACCGGGCAGCGTGAAGCGTCCCGTGGTCGCGCCCGGCCGCAGATCGTGCTTGAGGGTCGGTCCGTAGACGGCCCACACGCCCAGCAGCAGCAGCACGACCATGGCCGCGACGGGCTCCCACTTCATCCACGGCTCCCGACGCTGCCCACCGAGCCCGTGGCCTCGCGCACCTTCACCTCGCCGTGCGCCACCGGGGAGCGCGGCACCCCCTCGTGTTCGGGCGAGGGCCGCACCTCGGCGGCCGCGACGGGACGGCGGCGCCCGGCCATCCAGCGCACCGCGAAGCAATCCACCAGCCCCGGGATCGCGCGTTGCACGATGCCCAGGCCGTACTTGGTCGTGCCCGCCACGCGGGGGCGGTGCCGCACCGGCGTCTCCACCACCCGGTATCCCAAACTCGCGGCCGTCGCGGGGATGAACCGGTGCATCCCGCGGAACTCGAGTGGCAGGGCCAGAGCCACGGCCCGCTTCATCACGCGCAGCGAACAGCCGGTGTCGCGCACGCTGTCGCCGAGAATCAACCCGCGTGCCCAGCGGCCGACGGCGGACCCGACGCGGCGGACGGCGTTGTCCTGCCGGGCCGCGGAGCGGTCGCCCTGCACGAGATCGGCCCCAGTGGCGGCCATGAGCCGCAGCATCTCGGGCAGGTCGGCGGGGTCGTTCTGCAGATCGGCGTCGAGCGTGGCGATGAGTTCGCCCCGCGCCGCGCGGATCCCGGCGTGAAACGCGGCAGACTGCCCGTGCCCGCGCCCGGCAGGAGTGGCGAGCATGGAGACGCAGCGGAGCCACGGGCGGTCGCGCATCAGGCCCGACAGCACCGCCCGCGTCCGGTCGGTGGACCCGTCGTCGACGATGAGCAGTTCGAAGCGCAGGCCCGTGCCCGCAAGCGCCCCCCACACCTGCCCGGCCAGATCCGCCACGTTGTCCTGCTCGTTGTGGGCCGGTGCCAGCACCGTCAGGTCAAGGGCACCGCCCCCCGCCCCCCCCCCGGCGGGCGATTGGGACGGGGAGAACTCGGGTTGGCTGTCGCGGTGCGGCATGCGGGCACCATGTTAGGGAGGGCAGGCACGCACGCCCCCACGGCCCCGGCGCACGCGGCCACGCCCTTCTACACTCACCCCTCATGCACGTTCCGCCCATCAACGCCGCCACCGCCACCATGAAAGTCCGTTTTCTGATGGAAGACCCCGCGGGCCTCACCGGCGGCACCGAGACCGACGTGCTCGTGCCCGCCAACCCGCGGCTGAACCTGCTCGAAGTCGCCCTCGGCAACGGCATCAACGTGGAGCACGCCTGCGGCGGCGTCTGCGCCTGCTCCACCTGCCACGTCTACGTCGAGAAGGGCGCCGAGTGCCTGAGCGAATCGACCGAGGCCGAGGAGGACCGCGTCGAAGAAGCCCCCGGCCTGCAGCGCAACAGCCGCCTCTCGTGTCAGTGCGTCATCCAGCGGGCCGGTGAGATCGTGGTGCGTGTGCCCTCGTGGAACCGCAACGCGGTGAAAGAAGTGCCGCACTGACCGCCCCCCTCCGCGCGGCACGCCGACGAGCCCCGAACGAAGTGATGGGTCAAGGCGCGGCACGCACGCTCCGTCCACGGCCGCCGTGACCCGCCTCTCGGGACCGCACCCATGCCCCCCTCTTCCACATTCGGCTGGCTCGACGTGGAGCGGATCGCCGAGGCCCTGCACGCCGCGCACGCCGACACCGACCCGCTCACGCTGCGTTTCGTCGCCCTGCGCACGCTGGTCGAGGCGCTCCCCGGCTTCACGCCCGACCCCGCCCACCCCGTGAACGAGAAGATCCTCGAGACCATCCAGATGCGCTGGCACGATGAACGCACGGACGGGCCGCGGGAGGAGGATTGACCGATTGAGGCGTGCCATTGCGCCTGGGTGACCCGGCGCCATGACGCGTGCCCGTGCCCGATGCCCAGCGCCCGCTCTCCATTCACCCCAGCAACTTCGCCACCTTGCGGTTGAGGTACCAGGCGTGGTGCTCGAGGTGCCAGGTGGTGAGTTCGAGCATGGTGCGCACCGTGATGCCGCCCCGCACCGGGTGCATCCCCTTGCGCTCGAGCATGCGCGGCGGCAGGCTGGCCAGCCACTCGCCGATCCACTGCCGCTCGGTGTGCACCACGGCGATGAACGCGCCGATCGAGGGCGACCCCCCGGCCGCGCCCGCGGCCCCGGCCTGTGCCGCCCCCCCGCCGTAGAGCCCCGCATCGATGAACGCGTTCTCGTCCCACATCGCGAACACCGGGTTCTCCTCCCCCACGGCCCGCCGCATGCGGTGGTTCCAGACCGGGTCGGCGTCGGCCATGTGCCCCAGCAACACGCGGCAGGGCCAGCGGCCCACGCCCGCATCGGGCAGGAAGGCCGTGTCGAGCTGCGCGTCGCTCAGGCGCGTCACACGCGAGTCGTAGTTCTCCACGCCCACGCGGTAACGGGCGATCAGGTCCGGCGAGCTCAGGGCGGCGAGCGCGGCGAGTTCGGGGTGCGGCCCGGCGGGGTCGTACATGGTCATGCTCCTTGGCTGCTTCAGCCGCGCACGGCGGGGTCCCACCTCATACGCAGGGCCTCACCCAGAAAGTTCAGGGCCACGAGCGTACCGGCCAGCATTCCGCACGGAAAGGCCAGCAGCCACCAGCGCACCCGCACGGGGTTCAGCACGCTGAGCCCCTCGGCCGTGAGCGTGCCCCAACTGGGCAGCGGCGGGCGCACGCCGATACCCAAAAAGCTCAGGAAACTCTCCTGCAGGATGGCCTGGGGCACGGTGAGCGTGGCGTAGACGATGATGGGGCCGCTGAGGTTGGGGAGCAGGTGGCGCGTGAAGATGCGATGGGCCGGCACGCCCGCCGCGCGGGCGGCCTCGATGAACGGCCGGGCCCGCAGGCTGAGCACCTGCCCCCGGACCACGCGGGCCATGGTGAGCCAACTCACGCCGCCGATGGCGACGAGCAGCGTGCCGACGCCAATCGCCCCGCGTGCGCCGTCTCCCAGCACCGCCCCCCCGGCCACACGCCGCTCCACCACGGCATCAACCGCGACGGCCAGGAGCACGACCAGCAGCACGTAGGGCAGGCCGTAGAGGACATCGACGAGTCGCATCATGGCGCCGTCCATGCGACCGCCCAGCCAGCCCGCCGCGGCACCGTAGAGCGTGCCGATGACCACCGCCACGAGCGCCGCCGCCACGCCGATGCCCAGGCTCACCACTCCTCCGGCGAGTGTGCGCACGAGGATGTCTCGCCCGAGCAGGTCTGTGCCCATCCACGGGCGCACACCCAGGGCCCGGGCCGCTGCGGCCGTGGCGCGTTCGTCGTGGGTGTGGGCAGCCCACCACGGGGGAAGCAGGCGAGCGGCTTTCTCCTGGCGGTCATAGCGCGGGCCGCCCGCGCCCGACCCGAAGGTGTACGGCCACGAAAGGAGGCAGGCGCACAGCACGATGGCTGTGGCCGCCGCGCCGAGATGGCCGAGAACGCCGAGCCGGGCCATGCGAGGCGGCAGCGTAGCAGGATCGGCGGGCGTGGCTCCAGCGCGGGCGCGCCGGGCCGGGGGCGCTCACTGCGGCTTCTTTTTCGGGTCGATCACGCCGCCGGCGGGGGCCGCGGGCTTGGCGCCCTTGGCCTTCTGGGCCTCTTCCCACGCCTTCTTGCGGGCCTGGAACCACTCGATCACTTCTTTGGGACTGGCCCGCTGGGTGTAGTCCTTCTCCACCTTGGACCAGAGAACCGACCCGTCGGTGTCAACGATGAAGGTCGCGGGCACGTGCAGGTCCCAGTTGTCGCGGCTGCTGCGCGCGGCGAGGTCGAGGCCGGCCTTCTTGTAGTTCGCCTGGGTCTCGGCGTCGAGCGTGAAGCCGACGTTGAAGGCCTTGGCGGCCTGGCCCTGATGATCGGTCACCAGCGGCATCGCCAGCGTGAACTTCTTCTGCGTCTCCATCATCTGCGAGATCTTCTCGTAGGAGACGACGATGACCGAACCGCCCGACTGGCGGAGGGCCTCCAGGTTCTCGTTCCACAGGCGCAGGTGCTGCACACAGTAGGGGCACCAGTTGCCGCGGTAGAAGACGACCACGCTGGGGCGCGTCTTCCACATCACGCTGAGCATGCTCTCGCCGCCGTTGATGTTGATGGTCGAGACGTCGGAGGGAATCTTGGTGCCCAGCGGCACACCGGGCTGCCACGCGCCCGCGGCCGCGGACGGTGAGGAGGGAGCGGGGGCGCCCGCATCGGGCTTCGCCGCCGGTTGCGCCCCGGGCGCCGCGTCTTTGGCTGGCGGCTGGGCGGTTGCCACGCCGGCAACGGCGACCGACAACCCGGACACGGCCAACAGGCCACACACTGCAATCAGACCGCGCGCTGCTGTTGTCACGACAAGGCTCCTCGGTTGACCACCATCACTTCGCCCAACTCTTTCCGCTGGATGTCCGGAACGGTGCATCCATCGGCCGGATAACCAACGGGAATCACCAGGTAGGCGCGTTCGTGGTCCGGTCGGTTGAGGATCTTGCCCAAGAAGCCCATCGGGCTTGGCGTGTGCGTGAGCGTGGCGAGCCCGGCCTGGTGCAACGCCGCCAAGAGCAGGCCGACGGCGATGCCCACGGACTCATTCACGTAGTAGACCTGGTCGCCCGCGTCGCCGCGTGCCAGTTTGAACACGACGATCAGCCACGGGGCCACCTCCAGGAACTCCTTGTGCTCGTCCGTGCCGAGGGGGGCAAGGTCCTCCAGCCACTCCGCAGGGGCACGGCGGGTGTAGAACTCGCGCTCCTCCGCCTCGGCCCCGCGGCGGATTTCGGCCTTCAGCGCCGGGTCGCTCACGCACACAAACCGCCACGGCTGCTTGTTGGCCCCCGACGGCGCCGTGCCCGCGGCCCGCACGCACCACTCGATCGTGGCGCGGCCCACGGGACGGGACGAGAACTCTCGCACGGAGCGCCGCTGGCGCATGATCTCGAAAAACGCCCGCGCGCCTTCCTCAGCCGTCACCTCCGGCACATAGGGCTTGAGCGGAACGGACTTGAGGGGTGGTGCCATGCGCGAACTCGCTCTCCGATGCCGCGCCGCCACGAGGGTTTCAGACCCCGGCCTTGGTCCCCAGCAACTCGCCGGCCACCGACACGGCCCGCTCAACCTGGCTGCGGCTCACGTCCAGGTGGCAGACAAACCGGATCCGGCGCAGCCCCGTCGGGAGGCACCACACGCCCTTGGCCTTCAGACCTTCGCACACCGCAGCGGCCATGGGCAATGGCTCCGCCAGATCAATGAAGACCATGTTGGTCTCGACGGGCATGGCGATGCGCACGCCGGGAATCTCGGCCAGGCCCTGGGCGAGAACGGCGGCGTTGGCGTGGTCGTCCGGCAAGCGGGCGCGGTGGTTGTCGAGCGCGTGGATGGCCGCCGCCGCCAGCACGCCCGACTGCCGCATGGTGCCGCCGAACATCTTGCGGAAGCGGTGGACGCGCGTGATGGTGGCCTTGTCTCCGCAGACCGCCGAGCCGGCGGGTGCGCCCAGCCCCTTGGAGAAGCAGCAACTGACCGTGTCAAAGTGCCGGGCATAGTCGGCGACGGCAATGCCGGTCTTGGCGCTGGCGTTCCAGATGCGGGCGCCGTCCAGGTGCAGCCGCAGGCTGTGCCGGCGAGCGGCCGTGGCCACGCGCTCGATCTGGGCCATCGGCCAGACCGCGCCGCCGCCGCGGTTCTGGGTGTTCTCGACGACGACCAGTCGCGAGCGGGCGAAGTGGCTGCTCTCGGGCCGCACCGCAGCCTCCACGTCGGCCGCGTCGAACAGACCCAGTGCGCCGCTCAGCGGACGCACCATCACGCCCGAGAGCGCGGCCGGCGCTCCGGTCTCATAGTGAATGATGTGCGACTCGCCGTGGGCGATCACCTCATCGCCCGGCTCGGTGTGGGCCCGGATCGCCGTCTGGTTGGCCATCGTGCCACTCGGGACGAAGCATGCGGCCTCCTTGCCCATGAGTGCGGCCACCCGCTCCTGGAGCGCGATCACGGTTGGGTCGTCGCCCAGTACGTCGTCGCCCACCTCGGCGGTCGCCATGGCCTGGCGCATGGCCGCGGTCGGGCGCGTCACAGTGTCGGAGCGCAGGTCGATCACCCCGTCGCCCCCGCCCTGGACCCGGTCTGCCGCGCTGCCGTTCGTGCCTAGTCCCATACGCAAAGCGTAGGAACGCGGCGGGTGAGCAACGCCTACGAACCGCGTGCGAACGACCTGCGTTGCCTGCCGCCACCAGCGCCGCCGGCTGCCAGACTGACAGGACGCGCAGGGCCGGGTGAGCCACGGCGAGCGTCGCTCCGCACACCCGCGCCTGGCACGGCTGTTGCCCGACAACGTGCGTTGCCCGTGTCTATCCGGCGCGCGGCCCGGCAGCCGGGGGTTCCGGCCCGAGCGCGCGTCGAACTGAGCAAAGGAGCCTCCCATGACCATGCTGGTTCGTCGTGAGCCCGTCGCTGTTCCTTCGATCGCCCGGCTGTTCGATGCCGCGTTCGGCGAGCCGTTCCTCGCGGCTTGCGGGGCCTGCGAGACCGACGAGGGGACGCTCGCGGTGGACATCTCGGAAGACGACACGAACGTGATCGTGCGTGCCTCGCTTCCCGGCTTCGCCAAGAGCGACGTGCAGGCCGAGGTGCACGAGGGCGTGCTGACCATCCGGGCCACGCGCACGGAGACGAGCGAGTCCAAGAACGAGCGCTTCTACCGGCGTGAGCGGACGACCGCCTCGCTGGGTCGCCGCATCGCCCTGCCGGCCAGCGTGGCCGAGGGCGACCCGCGCGGCGAGTTGCAGGACGGGGTGCTGACGCTGCGTCTGCCCAAGAGCGCCAAGGCCACTCCGCGCCGCGTTTCGATCAACTGAAAGCCACGGCAGACACGCCTCCTCCCGCCGGGCCCCGGGGGATCTCCCCGGGGCTTTGGCGTGCGCGGACCGGTACGCTTGGCGCGTGCGTCTCACCAGCGTGCCACCCGGACCCGATCACGCAGACCTGCTGCTGCTGCCCGCGCCCCGCAGGCTGGAACGGACGGGCAGCGACATCACCCTGCCAGCCGACCCCGGGCCCCGGGCCGTCGAGCGGGTCAGGGGCGGGGCCGAGCCCGCCGCCGCGGCCGGCCAGGCCTACACGCTGACCACGCACGCGGCCGATGCATTCGGCAACGTCGCCACGATCACGGCGGCGAGCCCGGCGGGCCTGCGGCACGCGCGGGCCACGCTGGCCCAACTGTGGCGGCGCTGCCGGCCGCGCTGGCCGATGGTGCGGATCGAGGATGAGCCGACATTTGCGGTGCGGGGCGTGATGCTCGATGTTTCGCGCGACCGGGTGCCCGCCATGCCCGAACTTTTCGCGCTGGTGGAGACGCTCGCGGGGCTGAAGATCAACCACCTGCAGCTCTACACGGAGCACACGTTTGCCTACGGCGGCCACGAGGCGGTGTGGCGGGGCTGGGCACCGCTCACCCCCTGCGAGTTGCGGCGGCTCGATGACCACTGCCAAGCCCACGGGATTGAACTGGCGGCCAACCAGAACTGCTTCGGGCATCTGGCGGCGTGGCTGCGGCTGCCGGCGTATGCGCACCTGGCGGAGACGCACGGGGCCTGGATGTTTGACGTGTGGCCGCGGTCGGGGCCGTTCTCGCTGTGCCCGACTGATCCCGCCAGCCTGGCCTTCGTGGAGGACCTGCTCGGCCAGTTGATGCCGTGCCTGCGCTCGCGGCGCGTAAACATCGGGTGCGATGAGACGTACGACGTGGGCTCGGGGCGGAGCAAGGCCGAGGCTGAGCGGCTGGGTGGCGGGGCGGAGGGACGCTCGCGCCTGTACGCCGCCTTCGTCTCGCGGGTGGTTGCCGCGGTGCAGCGCATCGGAGGATCGGGCACCCGCCCGCACTTCTGGGCCGATATCGCGCTGTCGCACCCGGAGCGACTTGCCGACCTGCCGAGGGACCTCACGGCGCTGGCGTGGGGCTACGAGCCGGACTCGCCCTTTGAACGCTGGTGCCAAATCCTCACCGGTGGGGCGGACGTCCCGTCCGCCCGCTCTGTGTGGCTGTGCCCCGGCACGAGTTCGTGGCGGTCCATCTTCGGGCGCACCGCCGAGCGGCGCGGCAACATCGACGCGGCGGCGGCGGCGGGCATCGCGGCGCTGGCCCGCGGGCAGGCGGTCGAGGGGTTCCTGATCTGCGACTGGGGCGACACGGGCCATCACCAGCAGTGGCCGGTGGCGATGCTGGGCCTCGCCGACGGCGCCAACGCCGCGTGGAACGCCCAGGCCTCCGGCACCTTCGACCCGCGGGCCGCGTCGCTGCACGCGCTGGGCGACTCTTCACTCGGCGCGGGGCCCTGGCTGGCCGAACTCGGCGATGCGGACCACGCCCTGCGGCAAACGGCCCTGGGCCTTTCGCGTCCGGGCCAAACCGGCCGATTGCTGAACCAGTCCGCCCTGTTCATTGACATGCACAAGCCGCTGCACGACGAGCCCTCGTGCAGCGCCGTCGCGGGCGGGCCGCTCGCGCTGTGGGCACAGGCCCGCGAGCGGGTGGAGGCGCTCGCTGCCCGCACGCCCGCCGTCGGGTCGCCGCTGCTGTCCGCGGAACTGCGCCTCACATCCCGCGTGGCACGTTTCGCCGCCGCTCGCGGGCACGAGCGGCGGCGTGCCCCCCACGCTTCCCCGGGCTCGCTCTGGCGGGTTGCCTTGGCCGACGATCTGCGCGGCATCATGGCCGAGCACGCGGGGACGTGGCTGGCCCGCTCCCGGCGCGGCGGCACCACCAGCACCGGAGCACCCGGGGGGCTGGCCCACAGCCAGACGTTCTATGAGTCCATTCTCGCATCGCTGACGGACTGAAACCCCGCACGCCGGCGCTCCGGCACTGTGCAACGCGGCCACTTCATGCCTTCCACCCGCCACATCATCGGCTGCATGACCGGCACCAGCCTCGACGCGCTGGATGCCGCGCTGGTTCGCATCGAGGGCGAGGGGCTGGCGCTGCGGGCCACGCACGTCCGCACGGTGTCGCGCCCGCTTGGGCCGCTGGGGCCGCGGCTGCGGGCGGTGGCCGAGCAGCTGGCGCACACCGCCGCCGACGTTGCCGCGCTGGGGCGAGACCTGGCCATGCTGCACGCGGAGGCTATCCGCGAACTTGCGGCCGCCGGCCCCCGCGCGGACCTGATCTGCGCCCACGGCCAGACGGTGTTCCACAACCCGCCGCTGTCGTGGCAACTCTTGAGCGGCCCCGTGCTGGCGCGCGAAGCCAACGTGCCCCTCGTCTACGACCTGCGTGCGGCCGACCTAGCCGCCGGCGGGCAGGGGGCACCGATCACACCGATCGCGGACCTCGTGCTCTTCGGCCACCCCACTGAGCCGCGTGCGGTGGTGAACCTGGGCGGGTTCTGCAACTTCACGACGCTGCCTGCCCTTGGCGACGCACCCGACCTGATCGCCGCACGCACGGCCGCGCTGCCGCACGTGCGCGGCGGCGACGTGTGCGCCTGCAACCACGTGCTCGACACCGTGGCGCGGCGTGTGCTGGGCACGCCCTTTGACGCCGGCGGCGCGGCGGCCCTCGGCGGCACGGTTCACGAGGATGCGCTCGACGACCTGCTGGGCATCTTCGCAGCCCAGAGTGCGGCCGGGCGCTCTCTGGGCACGGGCGATGAGGTGGCGAGTTGGGTGGGCCGGCAGTGGAAGGGGGGCGCGGGCGTGACCGGGCCGGACCTGTGCACGACAGCCTGCGAGGCGATCGCGGATGCGGCGTGCCGGGCCGTGGCACGGGTTCGGCCCGGCACGGCACGCGTGCTGGTGGCGGGCGGCGGTGCCAGGAACCGCGCTCTTGTGCGGGCGTTCGCGTCGGTGGCCACCTTCCCCGTCGAGACCACGACGGAGCAGGGCGTGCCGGTGGAGTCGCGCGAGGCGGTCTGCTTTGCCGTGCTGGGCGCGTTGTGCCGCGACCGTGTACCGATTACCCTGCCGCAGATCACCGGTGTCACCGTCGCGCCCGTGGCCGGAGTGTGGGCATGGCCCTGAAGAACAAACGCCGACCAGCCCGGGCCCCGCGGGCCGCGACCCGGGGCGCGCCGGTCGCCGTGCCCGATCGGTCGTGGGTGCTGACCGAGCAGCGCAACCCGCGCTCGGCCAGATTGCACGCGCTCTCGGTGTCGGCCTGCGTGGGGTTGATTCAGCGCGAGGACGCGGCGGTGCAGGCCGCCCTGCGGAAGGCCCGGCCCGGTCTCACGCGGTTCATCGCGGCGGCGGCCAAGCGCTTTGTGGCGGAGCCGCGCAGCGGCGACCCGGCCCGGGCACCCGGGCGGTTGATCTACATCGGCGCGGGCACGTCAGGCCGACTGGGCGTGCTGGATGCCAGCGAGGCCCCGCCGACGTTCCAGGTGCCCCACGGGCGCATCGTCGGGATCATCGCCGGCGGCGACCGGTCGCTGCGATGCTCCTCCGAGGGGCGCGAGGATGAGCCGGGCGGCGCCCTCGCGGAACTGCGGCGGCTGCGGCTCGCCGCCGCGGACACGGTGCTGGGTATCGCGGCCGGGGGCACCACGCCGTATGTGCTGGGCGCGCTCGCGATCGCCAAGCGCCTCACGCGCGACCGGTGCCTGACCGGGCTGCTCACGTGCGCTCCGATACGCAGGCCGGCCGGGTGCGACCACCTCATCGTGCTGCCGACGGGGCCGGAGGTGCTGACCGGCAGCACGCGCATGAAAGCGGGCACGGCCACCAAGCTCGCACTGAACACGATCTCGACCACGATCATGGTGCACTCGGGGCGCGTGTTCGGGAACCTGATGGTGGACCTGCGCGCCAGCAACGCCAAACTGCGCGATCGCGCGGCCCGGATCATCTCCACGCTCACGGGCCTGGAGCGTGAGCGGGCCTTTGCCCTGCTTGACGAGGCGGGCGGAGCGGTGAAACTCGCGATCGTCATGCATCACCACGCGTGCCCGGCGGGCACCGCGGCGGCCCTGCTGCGGCGGGCCCGCGGCCACCTCCGGGGCGCGCTCACGAGGACTTCTCCATGAACACATCCCCGTCGAAGCCCCTCAAACCCGCCGTTCTGGAGTGGGCTGACCATGAGCACGAGCCGCACGACGGCATCGTGAAGGGTCCGACGCCCGACGACGTACGCTCGATCGTGGAGCACCTGGCCCGCAACGCGGAGCCCGGCGGTTTCGTGATCCTCAAGCGGGCCGACAGCCACTTCATTCAGTGTGCGCTTCAGGAGGGCGGGCTGATCGTGGAGCACCACGAGCCGGCCGGCGACAGCCACTTCGCGCTCGCCACTGGCCCGTGCGATGCCGAGTTCGCCGTGGCGCTGTTCCGGGCCTGGCTTGACGACCCCGCGGCAATCGCCGAGCACGCCGAGTGGGAGGAGATGGAGCTGTAGGGGAAGGCACGAGGAAGGGACGAAGGCAGGGAGAAGGTACGAATGCAGGGGGAAGGCACACAGGCGCAGGGTGCCAGTGCCGCGAGCACGGCCCTTACACGTCGTGCGTGCCTTCGTGCCTTCGTGCCTTCGTCGTGCCTTCGTGCCCTCCCGCCGCCGCTCACATCCAGCGGGAGACGACGACCTTGCTCTCGGTGTAGAAGCGCACCGCGTCTTCGCCGTTGGCGTGCAGGTCGCCGAAGAAGCTCTGCTTCCAGCCCGCGAAGGGGAAGACGGCCATGGGCGCGGGCACGCCCACGTTGATGCCCACCATGCCGACCTGGGCGTGGGTCTTGAAGCGCCGCGCACTGTAGCCGCTGGCGGTGAAGATGACGCCCATGTTGCCGTAGCGGCTCTTGTTGAGCGTGGAGATCGCCGCGTCGAGGGTGCTCTCGCGCAGCACGCTGAGCACGGGGCCGAAGATCTCTTCATCCACGATGCGCATGCCGGGGCGCACGTTGTCGAAGATGGTGGGCCCCACGAAGAAGCCCTGACGGTTGGCCTCGCTCCGCCCGTCGAGCACGAGCGTGGCCCCGTCCTTCACGCCGCTGTCGATGAAGCCGAGGATGCGCTGCTTGCTCGCGTCGTCGATCACCGGGCCCATGGAGCAGCCGGGGGCGTCGCCGCGATCGACCTTGATTTTGGCCGCGGCGGCCTTGAGTTTGGGGATGAGCCAGTCGCCGGCGTCGCCCACGGCGACGCACGCACTGCCGGCGAGGCAGCGCTGGCCGCTGTTGCCGAAGGCGGAGCCGATGATGCCCTCGACCGCCGCGTCCTGGTTGGCGTCGGGCATGATGACCATGTAGTTCTTGGCGCCGCCCATGCACTGGGCCCGCTTGCCGGCGAGCGTGGCGGTCTTGTAGATGTGGTGGGCGACCTTGGTGCTGCCCACGAAACTCACGGCCCGCACGTCCTCATGCGTGATGAGGTGGTCAACCACGGCGGGGCCGCCCGTGACCAGATTCAGCACGCCCGCGGGCAGGCCGGCCTCGTGGGCGATCTCCACCTCGCGGACCGCACTCAGGGGCACCTTCTCGCTGGGCTTGAGCACGAAGGTGTTGCCGCAGGCCACGGCCATGGGCCACATCCACAGCGGCACCATGACGGGGAAGTTGAAGGGCGTGATGCCGACACAGACACCCAGCGGCACGCGATCGACGCTCGAGTCGATGCCCACGCCGGACTTGTCTTCGGTGCGGCAGAAGGATGAACTCACGGCGATCTGCGGGAGGGTGCGGCCCATCATCAGGCTCGGTGCGCCACAGGCAAACTCAACGCAGTCGATGCCGCGGCGGACGTCGCCGCGCCCCTCCGCCAGCGTCTTGCCGTGCTCACGGACGATGGACATGGCAAGCTCCTCGAAGTGCTCTTCGAGGAGTTGCTTGTAGCGGAAGAGCACCTGGCAGCGGTCGCCCACGGGCGTGGCGCTCCACTTCGGGAAGGCCTCGCGGGCGGCATCAACCGCGGCCTCGGCGCTGCGCTTGCTGTCGAGGTCGGCGGTGGCGAGGGGCTCGCCCGTGGCGGGGTTGAGCACGGTGTGCGTAGCGCCGCCCTTGCCGCCCAGCGCGGCCTCGCTGGTGCGGGAGCCGCCGATGAACTGATCGACACGGGGTGTGGCCATGGTGGTGCCTCCGGCCGTGGCGGACGGGACGATGCCCGACTCCGCCTGCGGCAAATGAAGTGTAAGTGGGTAGTGCGCTCGCAGCCGGGGCGTGCGAGCCGCGTCACGCCGTCTGCACCCGGCCGCCCGGCTCCGTGCCTGGTGCGCTTCATCCTTCAGGCCAGCTGACCCCGTCCGAAGTCGATCGACACGCCCGGGTGGCCTCAATCGGCACGTTGGATACTCCCCTTGTTTTACAGACGACAAGTCATAGGGACTCCTCACTGATGCGACGCGCGACCGATGCAGACACCCGTCCGAGTTTTGACACAGAATCGACCTGTGCGAGTTCAAGCAAACGAGCGAACTCGGCCTCGACTTGATCCGTGTGGAGCACAAGCCGCACCGCAGTGCCACGATGCGCTGCTAAGGAGATGGTCTCGTCGCCACCTTGGATGCGCACGCAACGATCATTTGACAAGATCAGTAGATTCCCAGCTCGCCGACAGAGTTCGCCTACAACGAACAGACCGTAACCGGAGTTCTCAAAGAACTCAGGAGAAATGCCATACTCCCTGTCCGCCATCGCCACTTCCTCCAAGCTGGCGGGTCGTCGGACGGTACCGGTAACGCCGGCCCTCATCGCCAACCGAATCGCGGCGACCTCGTCGACCAGCGCGCAATGCTCCGGGTTCCGCTGAAGTCCATCACGAATACCGCACCCTTCGTCAACGATGGCAACTTCGATGCGATTCCGATTGGGCCAGAACTGAGCGGCAAACCACAGCTCTCGCTGCCCGGAGTGCTCAATCGCATTTCTCACAATCTCTCGAATGGCATACGTCACGGCATCCTGAATCGGAGCACCGTGCCCCTGGCACATTACTCGCGCTATGCGACGTGCGTGGCCATCAATTCGCATAACGAGCAGCGGTTTGGAGTATTTTGCTCCCCCCAGCAGCCCTTGCACATCAAGCCGCTGGATCGGAATGAATCTATCGCCGCCTCGCACATCCTCGATCGACTTGCCATAAGGAATACCATACGCCTGCCAAAACCCATAGTGCGCCGCGAAGGAGTTCTTGGAGTGATTCTCACTGGTGAACCTAGCGCCGGCCCGATCCGCCGTAAAGCGCCGGATTGCTGAGGCGACGATGTTCGCACCAAACGGCTCGATGTTCTGAAGAGGACCGAAGTCAAACGCATAGGCTGCGGCTGCCTCGACCGTACTCAACTCGCGGCTCCACGTTACGGCATCGTCTGCCTTGAGGGACTCCGCGCAAGCGATACTCCGCACCGGGTCATCACGCGCTGACATCTCACCACTCCGGCCCGCCGGTGTAGCGCCCGTAGACATCGGCCATCGCCTGCACCATCTCGCCCAGCGTGCAGTTGGCCAGGGCGCCCTCGATGAGCGCGGGCATGACGTTGGTAGGGTGCAATGCACCCGAGGCACTAGGGACTGGGCACTGGGCACTGGTGCCGGACCAGGGCAGCTGCCCGGGGAACTGGCTCATCCACGACTCGCCGCGGCAGGCCGACCGCACGTTGTCGATGGCCTGCTTCACCTTGCCGGTGTCGCGAGCCTGCTTGAACTTCGTCAGCCGCTCGCACTGCTCCACCTCCACCGTGTGCGGGATCTGGAGGATTTCGATGGGCCGCTGCTCGTTCTCTTCCTGATACGCGTTCACGCCCACGGTGATGCGGTCGCCGGCTTCCATCTCTTCACTGAAGCGGTAACTGGCCTCGGCGATCTGGCGGCGGAAGTACCCGCGATTGATGCCGTTGACGACGCCGCGCCCGTAGCCATCGCGCCTGGCGTACGCGCCGTGTCGCGTCAAATCGCCGGTCTCGGATTTGGCCACTTGGCCATTGGCCATTTGGCCATTTGCATTCCCCATGCGATCCACATCCGCGATGTACCCGAGAGCCTCGCGTTCCATCACGTCGGTGAGGTGCTCGATGAACCACGCGCCGCCCAGCGGGTCGGCCACGCGCGTCACCCCGGTCTCGTGGGCCAGAATCTGCTGCGTGCGCAGGGCCACCGTGACGGCCTGCTCGGTGGGCAGGCCCAGCGTCTCGTCCATGCTGTCTGTGTGCAAACTCTGGCAGCCGCCCAGCACCGCGGCCATGGCCTGATAGGCCACGCGCACGATGTTGTTCAGCGGCTGCTGCTCGGTGAGGCTGCACCCCGCCGTCTGCACGTGCGTCTTCATGAACATGCTGCGTTCGCTGGTGGCCCCGTAGCGCCCCTTCATGGCCCGGGCCCAGATCCGCCGCGCGGCCCGCAGTTTGCAGATTTCCTCGAAGAACTCGTTGTGGCTGTTGAAGAAGAAGGACATGCGGGGTGCGAAGTCGTCGAGCGGCAGGCCGCGCTCGAGGCAGGCCTCAACGTACTCGAGGCCGTCGCGGAGCGTGAAGGCGAGTTCCTGCGTCGCCGTGCTGCCCGCCTCGCGGATGTGATAGCCGCTGATGGAGACACTGTTCCACTTGGGCAGGTAGCGGCTCTGGAACTCGATGGTGTCGACCACCAGTTTCACGCTCGCCTCGGGGGGGTAGATGAACTCGTTCTGGGCGTGGAACTCCTTCAAGATGTCGTTCTGGAGCGTGCCGCCCAGGTCGGCCCAGGCGATGCCGCGCTGCAGGGCGTGAGCCAGGTACAGGGCCCAGACCACAGCCGCGGGACCGTTGATGGTCTGGCTGACGGTGACCTTGCCGACGGGGATGTCGGCGTAGAGGCGGTGCATGTCCTCGATGGTGCAGATGGCGACGCCGCACTTGCCCACCTCGCCGGTGGAGAGCGCATCGTCGGAGTCGCGGCCCATCAGCGTGGGCAGGTCGAAGGCGGTGGAGAGGCCGGTATTGGCCGCCGTGCTGCTCTTGGCCTGCTCGAGCAGGTACTTGAAGCGCTTGTTGGTGTCGTCGGCCGAGCCGAAGCCCGCGAACTGGCGCATGGTCCAGAGGCGCGTGCGGTAGCCCTGCGGGAACAGGCCGCGCGTGAAGGGGAACCTGCCGGGTACCGCGATGTCGCGTTCGAGGTTCTGCAGCGAGACGGGCGTGCCCGGCGCGGCGTAGACGGGGGGCACGTTTGGGCCGCGAGGCCCGTCGCCGGTGCCAGCGGCGACACCGGGGCCGTAGGCAGGGTCGAGCACGATGCCCGAGATGGTGACGGCGTGCGGGTCCAGGCCCTTGGTCGGGCTGGGCGATACGCCGGTCTGCTTGGCGGTGGACATGTTCTGCTCCCAACGGGGCGTGCGGCCCGCACTGGCGACTATACGGGTGCGCGAACGGTTGTACGTGCGACCGGCGGGCGCCGAGACCACCGCGCAGGCCGTTCGCGTACGAACACGATACGAACACAATGGGGGCATCACCGCTCTCCACCGCCTGGCTGAGCGAAAACACCCCGGGTTGTCAGAAAACGGCAAAAAAGTCCGTGATTGGGTTGCAGCCGGTGCGGAAATAGGTCATAATCGGGTGTCCGCGTTGTCCGTGCTTCTGGAGAGGAGCACGAAGGGCGCGGATGTTCTGGATCGTGTGCGAAGGACAGAGTGGAGGAAGGGAATATGCGTCATACCGCCATTGCAGTATTTTCGGCCGCCGGCTTGGCCTTGGGGGCTTTTGCCTCGTCGGCCGTCGCGGGTGGGCCGTTCATCAAGACCATCGATGAGTTTGTTGACCCGGCGTACTCGCTGACGGTTGATGCCACGATGTTCCCGCTGAACACGACCAAGGCCGCGTCGAGCATGACGCCGACCGTGATCGGCGGGCAGCGCGACTCGTTCCTCCTGTACGTGGGCTTTCCGCCGCCCGACGTGGACGAGACCGACCGCGCCCGCCTGCGGCTGCTGACGGCCACGGGTGCCCTGTCGCTGAGCACCGACTCCGGCGTGACGCCGTGGGCCCAGTTGAGTTACGCGGGTGTGGGCCGCTTCAACAACATGAGCGAGAATCTGGCTGCAGGCGGGGCCAACGCCATCCGGTTTGACTTCATCCGCAACGACTTGGTCATGGACATCAAGGTCGAGATGTACAGCCGCCAGGGCACCGCCGATGCCGCGCGGGTTACGCAGACGGTGATGGCCCCGGCCATCAACAGTCAGTTCCAGATCTTTTTCAACTACGGTGCGTTCGCCCTGGTGAGCGGCGCGGCCTTCGACTTCACCGACGTGGACCGCGTGGACGTGATGTTCTTCCCGCAGACCGGGGCCGACTTCACGCTGGATGCCATCGGCACCGTGCCCACCCCGGGCTCGGCCGCTCTCTTCGCCGCGGCGGGCCTCATCGGGCTTCGGCGTCGCCGGGCCTGAAAGGCCGGACAACCCTGAGCTGTCATCAACCCGCGTTGCCCCCATGAAGGAGGGCAGCGCGGGTTGTGCTTTGGGGCGGTGCGGGCATCGCGGTGCGCAGTCGCTCAGCGCACGATCAGGGGTTCGGCATCGAGCACGCGCGGCTGGGGAGAGGCGAGGAACGCTTCCAGGTACGGCTCCACCGCGTTGAAGCCCTCGTCGGAGAGGTGCGTGTTGTCGGAATACAGCCACGGGTAGAGGCTGAATGCGCTGTCGGCGCCGATCTGCGGGTGGGCCGCGAAGTCGATGACTTCGTCGTACCCCGCTGCCCCCCCGGCGTTCTGCCGCAACAGGTCGTTGAGCAGGCGGCGGCGGTTGTCGAACGCGGCCTGACCCGCCGGCGTGCCGGCCGCGTTGCGCGACAAGATGGTGATGACACCGATGCGGGTGTATCCGGCCGCCCTGCGGGCCAGGCAGTACTGCTTGATGTTGTTGAACACGTTCTGGGCACGCGTCGCGTCGTTGCCCGCCGGGAGCGAGAACAGGTCGTTGGACCCGATCTGGACCATGAGCACGTTGGCCAGGCCTGGGCGCACCACCGTGTCAACCCCCTGCGCGGCCTGCGTGCGGATGTCGGCCGCGCCGTTGCTCGACACGTCATCGCCGCCCCGGGCAAAGTTGTACCCGAAATCATGCCGCTCGTTGGCGGAGCGGTACGCGTACTCCCGGTTCACATACGCGTTGTAGCCCGCCGCCGAAGACGATCCCTCGACCGCCACGACCCGGCGCGGTGAAAGGGGCATGCTGTAGAGACTCGACACCGAAGCGCGCAGGACGGAGAGTTCGGAGTCGCTCAGGCGCCGGTTGTAGACCATCACCTGGTGGGCGTTGCCGAGAAACCCGTTCACGTTGCCCGACATGGCGGCGCCGATTCGCCAGGAGGTGCCGCTGGCGGCAGGGCTGGCCGCTCTGGCGGCGCTCGCGGCACGGTCCATCGACGTGAAGTCGATGGTGCCCGCACCGTTGCCGCGCCAGGCCAGGAAGCCGGGCGAAGAGAGCGGCCGCACGGCGTTGCCCGCGAAGACACCACCGGGGTTCAGCGCGTCGGTATAAGCCAGCTCGCCGTCGCGCAGGGCGTTGCCCGTGGGCCCCCCGATGCGGAGCGCGAACTGGGGGCTGGAGAAAACGCACTGCATGAACTTCTGCCCGGCCCCCGCTCCCGAGCCGGCGGGCAAGCGGACGGACCCGACGTACGCCACGGTGAAGGCATCGGAGGGAAGGTCGGCGTTGGCGGCGCTCTGCGTGGTCATCCACTTGCCGCCCAGGTAGCTGATGAGATACGGATCAAAGGCGATGGCAGGAAGGCCGCTCGGCGAGCCCACGAACATGAAGCCCGGCTGGTTGCCGCCGCTGCTCTGGATCAGCGTGTTGCCCCCGCCGCTGGCATCCCTCCACGTCAGCCCGGTCTCGGAGTTCGCCAAGCCCGTTCGAGCATCGTATAACGCGATCAGGCCCGCCCGCACACGCGGCGCGGCAAGGGGCTCCGCGACCACGCCCGGTGAGGCGGCCCCGACGACCCCGGAGACGGGGTCGCGCAGGTCGGCCGCGAACTGCGGCGCAAAGACCAAGCCCGTGCCGCCCAGAGTGCGCGGCGTGGTCGAGCCGTCGGCCAGACTGAGCACCTCGGCCTCACTGAGCACTCGCCCGTACCAAAGGCCCACGTCGCCGATGGCGCCATCGAGCCCCGCACTGCCGCCGAACGCGCCCACAGTGATCTGCCCCGTGCCCGCCGGCGGCGGGGGCAGGCCCTCTTCATCGATGCTGCTGAAGGTCGTAACCTCCACGCCGTCAACGAACAGCCGGATGCCGCTCGTGTTGACGCCGCCGTCGTAGGTGAAGGCCACGTGGTGCCAGCCGCGGTTGCGGACCGGCACGCCGAAGCCGAGCACATTGGGCGTTCCCACCAACCGGAGGGGCGCGGGGTCGGGGCTGGCTGGGTTGCCGCGCACCACGGCGAGTGAGCCGGGACCGCTGGTGTTGATCTCGAAACTGAGCGCCGGGGCCGCCACCACGGCGCCCTCGAGCGTGAAGATCGCCTGCCGCCCGGGGGGCGTCATCTTGCGGGGATAAATCCACGCACTGCCCGACACCGCTTGACCCGTGCTGGGAAGCGGCGCGACCGCGGCGACATACGCCACCTGCTGCGCCTGCGCGTTGGCCAACACAATCGGCATTGCACCCTCATCGGTCGGCGGTGACTGCGGCTCGGGCTGGCCGGGCCGACCGAATGCTCTCTCTCACCTCGGATTGTACGTCAGAAATCCGCCGGCGGCCGGTGTTGTCAGAGCGGAGCGTGGCCCCAGGCCGCGGTTTCGCCATCCGTTCGGATCGGGTGCGCGATTTGCCCAGCAGCCTGCCCGCCCGGACCGGCAGATTCATGGGCACGTCCGGGGGCCGAGTTATACTGTCTGTGTGGCCGGGCCGTGCCGTCCGGGCCGCCGATACCTTGTTGCCGGCGTCCCGGTACGGCTTGCCGGCCGGTGCCGGCCTCGGCTCGCCCTGTGAAACCGCGCATGCGTTCAAAGTCGAACCGACATTCCGCGTCCGCGGCGGTCATGCTGTGCGTGTGCGCCGGTGCGTGCCCGGGGCAGACGCCGGTGTTTGTCCCGCTGGGCTTTGCCGCGCCGGAGCAGTTTCGCTCCACGGCGTACGCGGTGTCGGCAGATGGTACGGTGGTGGTCGGCGCGGCGGAGTCGGTGTCGGGTGTGGAGGCGTGGCGCTGGACGGCGACGACGGGCATGGTGAGCCTGGGCGACTTGCCGGGCGGCGCGCTGCACAGCCACGCGGCAGCGGTCAGCGGCGACGGCTCGGTGGTAGTCGGGACCGCGACATCGGCTTCGGGCACGCGTCCATTCCGGTGGACCCCCGCCGGAGGCTTGGTGGACCTGGGTGCACTGCCGGGCGGCGACGGGCGCGGCCGCGCCTCGGGCGTTTCGGCCGACGGCGCGATCGTTGTGGGCGCGTCCACGATCGCGGGGGGCAGCGCGGCGTTCCGCTGGACGGCCGGCACCGGCATGGTCAGCCTCGGGGCGCTGGCGGGTGGCCAGTCCATCAGCGAGGCCGAGGCGATCAGCGGCGACGGGGGCACCATCGTGGGGTACGCGTGGACAGGCAGTCAGCCCGTGCCGATGCGCTGGACCGCGGCCACGGGCATGGAGGCGCTGGCCGAGAGCGGCGGAGCGGTTCACCGGGGTGCGGCCCACGCGCTTTCGGCCGACGGAGCGATGATCGTGGGGTACCGGGGCGTGCCCGGGCTGGAGCAGCAGGCTTTCCGCTGGACGGCTGCGGGCGGCGTCAGCGGACCCGGAGCGGGCGGCGCAGACAGTTTCCCCGCGGTGGCCACAGCGGTGGGCAACGCCCCCCACTTCGTGCTGGCTGGGCGTACCGCGCGCACGGGCGTGATCTACGCCGTGCTGTGGGACGAGTACTACGGCCTGAGCAACCTCGCCGATCTGCTGCGCGGCAGTTTCGGCCTCGAGCAGGCCCTGCGGGGCTGGACGCTCACCTGCGTGCTGGGCATCAGCGGCGACGGCGCAACCCTCGTGGGCGAGGGCATCAACCCCTCCGGACAGGTCGAGGCGTGGATGGCCCGCTTCGACATGTTCTGCCGGCCGCCCATGGCCACCGTGTTCCCGGCGGATGAGGCGATCCCCGGCGGGGCTACACGTCAGTACCAGGTCGAGGTGGGCAGCCCGATACCCGCCACCCACCAGTGGTTCCGCAACGGCGTGCCCTTGAGCGACACGGACACGGTCTCCGGCACCGCGAGCACCACCCTCACGTTTCTTTCGTTTGCGCCCGAGGAGGCGGGCGAGTACACGCTGCGGAGCAGCAACGCCTGCGGAACATCGAGCACGCCCAGCATCTACTTCTTGTACCGCCCGCCCTGCCCGCTCGATTACAACGACGACGGCGTGGTGAACCCCGACGATCTGGGCGACTACATCACCGATTACTTCTTCTACGCCGAATCGCCGCTGCAGTCGTACCCGGCGCGTGTCGACTTCAACGGCGACGGGTCGCTCAACCCCGACGACATCGGCGACTACATCACGTCGTACTTTCTGGGTGCGTGCTGAGAGCGCGGGCCGGCGGGGCGTGGGTGCGCCGGCAGCCTACTTCGCGGCCTTCTGCTGGGCGGTGTACCCGTCGCGGCGCTTGAGCGCCTTGACCACCAGCCCCTGCTTGATCGCCTTGGCCGACACACGGATGCGCGTGGGCTTGCCGTCGATGAGGGCCGTGAGGGTTTGAAGGTTGGGGCGGAAGCGACGGCGCGTGATGCCGGTGGGCTTGAGACCGAAGCCGCCCTTGGAGATCTTCTGGCCGCGCCAGGTGCGCTGCTTGCCAAACGAGGTTTTCTTGCCCGTGAAGTGGCAGACGAAGGCCATGAGCGTGCTCCAAAAGCCCCGCGCACGGAGTGCGAACCGGGGTCGCAATCATTGGCGCGGCGCGCCCGCTTGGCAACCGGCGTTGGCGCGCCTAGCGTTGCGGCCTCAAAAAACCGCTGGGGCGGCCTTGGGAACGCTGCGGCACGTCGCTGCCGCCCCGCCGCTCCTAACTCTTTGACCCGGCCCCACACGGGGCACGCGGCCAGAAAGGACAGCCTCAGATGCCCCGCACCCTCAAACTGCTGCTCATTGAAAATGTGGACAACACCGGCATCGTCGGTGACGTGGTGACCGTGCGCAAGGGCTTCGCCCGCAACTTCCTGCTGCCGCGCAATCTGGCGACGCAGCCCAGCGAGGAGCGGGTGAAGGAACTTGCGGGCAAGCGGGCCGAGGCCCAGAAACAACTGGCCGAACTGCGCAAGCACCGCGAGGCCCTGACGGCGAAACTGGCCGGCTTCGAACTCACGATGATCCGCTCGTGCAACGACCAAGGCATCTTGTACGGGGCGGTGGTGCAGCAGGACATCTGCGACGAGTTGGCCAAGGCGGGCTTTGCCGGCATCAAGCAGCGCGAGGTGCGCCTGGGCCAGGTGATCAAGCGCGTGGACCACTACGACGTGCACGTGAAGTTCGACACCGATCTCGATGCCGTCATCAAACTTCACGTCAACGCCGACCGAAAACTCGACCTTGAGAAGAGGGGGGACGAGCCCGCGGCCCCGGCGGCCGACGCGGTCGCCAAGCCCGAGGGCGAGGCCAGCGATGCCAAGGGTGAGGCCCCCAAGGCCGACGGCAAGCCCGCCGGCGACAAGAAGCCCGAGCGCAAGGCCGGCGAGCGCCCACACGGCGACAAGCCGCGTTCCGACCGGCCCGAAGGCGGCTTCGGCGGCTTCGGCGGCGGCGAGCGGCGCGAGCGCCCCGAACGTCCGCGGCGCGGCGACGTGATCGCCAAGTTCGACGCGGCCAGCCTCGAAGTGACCAAGGGCTGGGGCAAGGCCCCTGCCGCGGGTGCCGCCGCAACCGCCCCCGCGACGGGCGGCGACACGGCCAAGCCCCCCAAGGGCGAGAAGGGCGACAAGCCCGCCAAGGCGGACAAGGCTCCCAAAGCCGAGAAGGCCGACAAGTCCGAGGGCAAGGCCAAGAAGGGCAAGTAAGCCGGACGGAGCGAACTCAGCCCGCGGCGGGCTCCAGTTGGCCGTCGGCCAGGCGTACCACGCGGTCGGCCCGTGCGGCCACTTCGCGGTCGTGCGTCACCATCACCACGGTCAGCCCGTCGGCGGCGCGGCGCTGGGCGATCAGGTCGAGGATCGTCTGGCCCGAGGCGCGATCGAGATTACCTGTGGGCTCATCCGCCAGCAGCACGGGGGGCTGGTTGATCAGGGCACGGGCGATCGCCACGCGCTGGCGTTCGCCGCCGGAGAGTTCGCCGGGGCGGTGGCGGAGGCGGTGGCCCAGGCCAAAGAGATTGAGCAGGTCTTCGGCCCGGCGCCCGAGTTCAGCCGCGCGGCCGGCGTAGCCGAGCCGCCCGTAACGGATCATGGCGCTCAGCAGCACGTTCTCGGCGACGCTGAGTTCGGGCAGCAGGTGGTAGAACTGGAAGACGAAACCAACGCGGGTGTTGCGGTAGACGTCGAGCGCCGCGGCGGACAGGCCGCCGAGGTCGTCGGCCTCGCAACGCACGGTGCCCTTGGCCCGATCCGGGCGGTCGAGGCCGCCGAGCAGGTGGAGAAGGGTGCTCTTGCCCGAGCCGGAGGCCCCGAGGATGGCGACCCACTCGCCGCGGTCCACCGCCAGCGACACGCCGCGCAGCACGGGCACGTCCACCCGGCCGAGGCGGTAGGTCTTGTGCACGTCGTGGGCGGCCAGCATGGTCATGGGTGAGGGGCGGGCGGAGAGGTTCACTCGAAGCGCAGGGCCCGGACGGGGTCCATGCCGGCGGCACGCACGGCGGGCACGAGGGCGCCCAGCAGCGAGAAGAGCAGGCCGGAACCGAGCACGACGGCGGCCTTCCACGGCTCCACGACGCTGGGGATCTGCGTGAAGTAGTAGACCTTCGGGTCCCACACGGCCACGTTGAATGTGGCGCCGAGCCAGTCGTGAATCTCGTTGATGTTGTGGATGACCAGGAAGGCGAGCAGGCCGCCGCCGCAGGAGCCGACCAGCCCGATGGCCAGGCCGAAGCGCAGCCACAGCCACGCGACGCCCCCCCGTCCGGCCCCGATGGCGCGGAGCACGCCCACATCGCGGGTCTTCTCACTCACCATGGCCCAGAAGATCGCCAGGATCAGGAAACTCGCGGTGACGGAGATGAACGTGAGAATGGAGAGCACGACGATGGTCTCCTTCTTCACCGCCCCGACCAGTTGGGCGTTGTTCTCCTCCCAGGTGCGGATGAGGCGGTTGCTGAGCATGAGTGTCCAGGCCGGCACCTCGCGCCCGTGGGCCTCGCCGAAGGCCCGGTAGACGTCGATGCACGCGTCGCGCAGGCGCTCGGGCGACACTCCGGCTCGCGCCCGGACGAGCACCGTCGTGACCCGCGCCGGCTCGTCGCCCACGACGGGAGCTTCGTCGAAGCGTTCCTCCCCGGTCTCCTCGTCGCGCACAAAGCCGCCGGCGCTGCCCGGCCCACCGGAACCGGCGGCGAGCCGCTTGGCCGGGTCCATCTTCAGCATGGTCTGGAGTGTGGCCAGGGGCACCAGGGCGGTGCGGCGGTCGATCTCGAAGATGCCGGTGCGGAACTCGTTGGCGACGGGGAAGACCCGCGAGGACAGGTCGATGGCGCGGCCCTTCTTGTCGAGCGGCAGCACACGCAGGGCCACCTCTGCCGAAGGGGCGAAGACCTCCTTCATCTCCACGTCGCCCTGGGGGCTGGGCCGGCCCCAACTCTTGACGGAATAGAAGCCCTCAACCTGCCGGGCCGAGAGACCGAGCAGTTCGATGCCCGCCACCATGGCCGGGCGGGCCGGGCCGCCCGCGGGGTCGGGCTTGCTGAGGGTGCGCCCGTCGGCGAGCACCTGGGCGAGGCGCGCGGCGAAGTCTGCGTTGAGGCGCAAGTCGCGGCGGGAGCGATCCTTGGGCAGCGGCCAGTCGAGCGGGCGCCACCACAGCGAGGCGTCGTAATCGACGACGGCGGCGTACGTGCGAGGGTCCACCCCTTTCACCTGCACGCCCTCCACGCGCCCGTCGGGCAGGTTGATCACGCCCAGCGTCTCGATGATCGGGGTGGCGCCCTGCACCTCTTCGGTGCGGGCTTCGAGGCGCGTGATCAGGTCCTCGTAGTGCGCGAAGCCCACCGTGGGCCACGTGATCAGCACGTCACCGGCCATCGTGCGACCGGAGGCCAAGAGCATGTTCAGGAACCCGCCCATCACGGACCAGACAATCAGCACCATCGCCGTGCAGAGCATCACCGCCAGCGCGGCGAGCAGCGGCATGAGTTTGGTGGTCAGGTATCGGCGGGTGAGGAGCGCGTGATACAAGCGGGGCGAGTGTAGCGGGGCCGCTGCGCAGCCCTGCCCCGGCTGCCGCCCCGGCCCGGCACGCCGCTACGCTCGCACCCGTGCACGCCTTGGGAATCGATATCGGCGGCTCACGTGTGAAAGTGGCTTGGCGGCCGGCGGGCGGCCCATGCGCTCTGGCCACGTCACCCGCGTATGTGAACCCGCCGCCGGACGAACTCCTCGACGCGGTGTCTCTGGCGACGCGGGCCGCGCTGGCAGGCGGGGAGGCTCGCGGGGAGCACGAGCGGGCGCTGGCGGTCGGCGTGTGCGCGCCGGGGACACGCGACCCAGCCACCGGCCGCATCACGGCGTGCCTGAACATGCCCGGCCTCGTGGGGTTTGACCTCGCGGGGTCCGTCGGCACGCGCCTGGCATCTCTGGGCCTGCCCGTGCGCGATGTGCACCTCACTTCCGACGCCTACGCCGCGGGGATCGATGCGTGGTGCGGCCTGCCCGAACCCAAGCCGGCGCGCCTGCTCGCGCTCTCGCTGGGCAGCGGCGTGGGCGCGTGCGTGCTGGACGGGCGCGATGAGCCGGGTGCGCTGCCTGGGCGGCTGGTCATCGTGAGCGGCACCTCATCGGGCCACCTGGGGCAGATCGACGTCGGCTTTGATGAACCGGGGCGGGCGCGGCCGGTGGGCAGCGATGGGGGCGAGGGGTCGCTCGAGGCGTACATCGGGCTGGCCGCGCTGCGGGCACGCTACGGCGAGGACGTGGCCAACATGCTGCCATGCTGGAGCGTGGGCGATGCACCAGTGGTGGCGCTCACGCGGACGCTGCGCATAGCCCATGCCCTGTACCGACCGGATGCGGTGGTGCTCCTGGGTGGCATCGGGATCAGGCTTGGCCACCTGGTCCGGCCGCTGCGAGCGGCCGTGGCGCGCGGCCTGACCAGCCTGGCCCGCCCCGGTTGGACGCTGGGATGCGGGCGCGACGACCACCATGCAGCACGCGGCGCAGCACTCCTGGCTCAGCGGGCACACGAACGCAATGCGAACTGATGGCGTATTCGCATGCCGCGAAGGAAAGTTGACCATCGGGCATTGGGCAGTCGTCAAAACTTGTTATAGAATAACAAAGAACGCGCTGCGACGTCCGGCCGCGCACACCTCGCACGATCAAAACGGAGTTCATGGCATGCTCACGCGGAACACGCTCTTGGCCCTGACCACGCTGGCCGGGCTCACCACGTCGGTCGGCGCGCAGGAGACCGTGACGCTGCGCCTGGAGCGCACGGAGAACTTTGACTCGCTCACAGTGAACACGAACGAGTTTTTTGTGGGCAACGCGCTCTACAGCATCGAGACCGACGGCACCATGAACAACTGGTTCGTAGGCGGCTACCGGCTGGGCTCGGCCGCGCACACCGGGCCGAACCCTGAGGACAACTGGTCGGTGGGCATCACCCGCGTGACCTTCGACGAAGCCCTGAACCGATCGTTCATCGCCATCCCCTCCAGCCGGTCGAACCTTCCCGCCCCCAACAGCGGTGAGGGCATCACGGGCATGGACTACGCGCCGGGTGTGGGCCTGATCGTCAGCCGCGACCTGCGCGGTGGCGACTTCTGCTACCACGACAAGCACATCTGGTACGACGTGAACAGGCAGCAGAACCCGATCGTGATGAGCCCGGTGAACCCCGACCCGATGATCAACGAGTTGACCGACCCGTTCTCGTTCTTCGCCACGTGCGACCGGACCGGCTCGGCGGGCCCGGCGTGGGACTGGGGCCCCTTGGGCATCTCGTCGGGCGGTTTCGCCTACACCGACCTGTACTTCGGCCTGCCCCGCACCGGCCCGCTGGTGGCGGTGCTCACCTTCGGCGATGTGCGTCCGCACGGGATGGACAAGGAGTTTGTGATCTCGGATGTCTCCACGGGCCTGCAGGCGTATATCTACAACCCCGTGAACGGCGGCGGGGCCCAGTTCAACGCCCCGCTGATCCTGCCCAACTCGGCCAACTCCATCTGGCGCGACGTCGATATCCATCCGCACAACGGGGTCATCGCGGCCCGGGCCAACAATTCGATTGTGATCGGCGAGCGCGTGAGCACCGTGGGGGCCATGCCCGATGTGTTCAACCTGATCGCCGGCGACGCGAGCGTGCCCAGCCAGGTGCGTCGCAAGCGCATCAATCTCTCGGGCGACCTCGCCAGCAACGCCTCGGTCATCGGGCAGCGCGTGCAGATCCTGCACGGCACGAGCATGGGCGACCTGCTCATCGCGAACGACCGCTCGTCGACGGCCGTGGGCCAGAACTTCACCGACGTGATCAAGGTCTTCCGGCTCACGAGCCTGGTGGACGGTGCGGGCATCCTCGACCCCAACGCGGTGCCGCAGATGACGCTGGTGCTCGACGACGGCCTGGGCGGCGCGCCCACGCTGCCCACCGGCAACGGCATCTACGACTTCGCGTGGGTGGAAGATGCCGGCAACCCGGCCAACGGCCGGCTGCTGGTGCTGGATGCAGGCTCGGCCCGTAACGTCTACGTCTTCTCGATCGGGGCGCCGGCCCCCGCCTGCTCGCTCGACTACAACAGCGACACCGTGATCAACCCCGACGACCTGGGCGACTTCATCACCGACTACTTCTCCGATCCGCACGTGCCCGGCCCCGGCGGCTACGCCGTTTCCTGCCCCGGCAACACCCCTCCCTACGACGCCGGCTACAAGGCAGCGTTCGTGCCGGGCGGCGCGGGTCAGTGCAACGAGCCCTTCTCGGACAACCTCGGCGACTGGATCACCCAGTACTTCGGCGACCAAACCTGCGGCTGAGCACAGGTGCCGGGTGCCGGGTGCCGGGTGCCAGCCGTGACGCCTGCGGCCTCCAGACCGTGAACGCATGAGGGCGGGCCTTAGGTCCCGCCCTCGTTCTTGGCCGCGCCGATATGCTCAGGACATGTCCAACGGCATCACGCCCCCCTTCGACCTCCAAGCGTGGATCCGCGCCAACCGCAAGCACCTCAGGCCGCCGGTCTCCAACCGGCAACTGTGCACACAGGCCCGCGACGTGATCGTCTTCGTGTCGGGAGGGCCCAACACCCGCAACGACTACCACGTCAACCCGACCGAAGAACTCTTCTACCAACTCAAGGGCGACATCGCCGTACGCGTTCGTCCGCTTGACGGCTCGCGCCCGCGCGACGTGGTGGTGCGTCAGGGCGAGATGTTCCTGCTGCCGCGCCTGGTGCCCCATCGCCCGCAGCGGCCGCGCGGAACCGTGGGACTCATCGTCGAGTTCCCGCGCGGCACCGACCGCGGCGGCCGCCCCAACAAGGACGCCCTCCGCTGGTACTGCCCCTCATGCGACACGCTGGTGCACGAGGCCCGATGGGTGCTCAAGAAGATCGACGAAGACCTGAAGGTGATCATGACCGACTTCTGGGAGGGGCCGGCCCGGCGTCGCACGTGCAAGGCCTGCGGGCACGTGATCCAGCGCGCGGGCACGTTCTCGCTCAAGGGCCGCGCCCGCCGATAGCCCAACCATGCCTAATGCACTGTCGGCCATTTTTGGGCGGCCCAAGCCGTTGATCGGCATGATCCACGTGGACGCGCTCCCCGGCACACCGGGGGCACGCCAGACCGTACGAGCGCTGGCGGATCAGGCGGCGGACGAGGCACGCCTGCTGGCCAGGGCGGGCTTTGACGGCCTGATGATCGAGAACATGCACGATGCACCGTATGTGCATGGGCCCCAGGGCCCGGAGGTGGTCGCGGCCATGACCGCCGCGGCCCTGGCCGTACGCGGCGCGGCCCCCAAACTGCCCCTGGGCGTGCAGGTGCTCTCAGGCGGGCACGCTGATGCCCTCGCCGTCGCTCTCGCGGCGGGCGGATCGTTCATCCGTGTGGAGAACTTCGTCTACGCGCACGTGGCCGATGAGGGGCTGCTGGCGCGGGCCGCCGCGGGGCCGCTGCTGCGTTATCGCAGGGCGATCGGCGCAGATCACATCGCGCTGTTCTGCGACCTGGATAAGAAGCACGCGTCGCACGCGCTCACGGCCGATCTGTCGCTGACCGACCTGGCCCACGCCGCGGAATTCTTCCGCGCCGACGGGCTGATCGCCACCGGCCGGTTCACGGGCGACGCCACCGATGCCGACGACCTGTCCGAACTGCGGGCGGCCACGCCGCTGCCGGTACTCATCGGCTCGGGGGCCACGCCCGAGAACATCGGCACGCTGCTCCGGCACGCCGACGCGGCGATCGTGGGCTCCGCCCTCAAGCGGAGCGGCCGCTGGTCGGGCCCGCCGGACGCGGCCCGGGCACGGGCACTGGTGGCCGCGGCACGCCCTGCTCGCCGGTAAGCGTGGCGGGCGATCTTTGGGCTGCACTGGATGTGGATATCCCCGCGGCGCGCCGGCGCCCCGTGTCAGTCTGACGTCCACAAACGTCGCGGCGGACTGACGCAGCCTCACCCGGGATGGGCCTCCGGGGCCGGGGAGAGGTGGCCCGCCGGGTTGGCCCGGGCACCCGCGCCGGGAAAACCTACGATGCAAACCGTCTGCGAACACGGGGGCCGCGGCGTGCGAAATCGAATGCCGGGCGACCGGCGGTCTGCGCTGACTTGCACACCGCACGGTTTTTTGTGGTATGCTCGTGGTGACGGGTTCGGGTGCATCCAAGGAATGCGTTTTCTTGGAGGATGGCCGATGATCTCTCTTGACAGCGCGGGTGTCCACTTCCGGGTCTACCTGCCGCACGCGGCCCGCGTGGAAGTGGTTGGGTCGTTCACCGACTGGGGGCGGGAGCGGGTGGCGATGGCGCGCCAGTACCCCGGCTGGTGGTCGGCCAGCGT
Source organism: uncultured Phycisphaeraceae bacterium (assembly GCA_964590885.1). Lineage (GTDB taxonomy): Bacteria > Planctomycetota > Phycisphaerae > Phycisphaerales > UBA1924 > JAEUIX01. Next base: position 21,824 of record CAZPWW010000022.1, on the reverse strand, counting down.
GCCCATCGCCGAGGGCGAACACGAGTTCTGCTACCTGATCGACGGTTCGATCCACCTGGCCGATTATGCCGCACACGGCGTGAAGATGGATGCGGACGGCAAATGGGTGAGCCTGCTGCGGGTGGCGGGCGTGCCGGCCGGCGGCAAGCCTGCGGTGTCGGTGCCGCGTTCGCGGGTGGGCGTGTAGCACCGGGCAGGAGAGCCGGACGGGCCCTCCGCTACACTCCGGGGCCGAGGTGTGTTTGCCAGGCCACGGAGCGCCCATGGACCCGCAGCCGGATCTCAAGTCCCTCATCCGCGAGGTGCCCGACTTTCCCAAGCAGGGCATCGGGTTCAAGGACTTCACGCCGCTGCTGGCGGATCCGCGGGCCCTGGCCCTTGCGGTGGAGTTGATGGCCAACCCCTATCGCGGGCGGGGGGTGGAACTGGTGGTGGGTGCCGAGAGTCGGGGTTTCATCTTCGGCACCGCGCTCGCGCAGACGCTCTCGGCGGGCTTTGTGCCGGTGCGCAAGCCCGGCAAACTGCCGAGCAAGACCACGAGCATCAACTACGACCTCGAGTACGGCACGGACAAGGTGGAGATCCACCTCGACGCGATCCGACCCGGCCAGCGCGTGCTGCTGGTGGACGATCTGCTGGCCACCGGGGGCACCATGGAGGCGTGCTGCAAGCTGGTGCAGTCGCTCAAGGCGACGATCGTGGGGATCACGGTGCTGATCGAACTGACGTTTTTGCACGGGCGGGCCCGCATCGCACCCTACGGCGAGGTGCACACGGTGCTGAAGTACTGAGGGCCGCCCACGCGAAGCGTGCCGGCGTACGCTCGCCCATGGCTGAGCCCTCTCCGCGCAAGGCACCCGGCAAACTCGAGACCGTCGAGCCGATCGGCGCCCGCGTGCTCATCCGCAAGGATGACGACAAGAAGCAGACCAAGCACGGCATTCACCTGCCCGACAAGATCGAGATTCCGACACTGACGGGGCGCGTGGTGGCGATCTCGGCCAAGGTGGAGCGCGACAGCGACTACCCCGTGAAGAAGTACGACCGCGTGCTCTTCAACCCCAAGCACGCCGTGCCGGTGGAGTTCGAGGGCGACAACCGCCTGTTCGTGATCCCGATCGAGGACGTGGTCGCGGTCTTCCGCGCGGCGGGCCGGGACGAATAGGCGTCAGTGCCCGTCGGTCAGGCGGGCAAGGCACTCGCTCACCGAAACCCCCAGGGTGGGGATGAGCAGGTCGGGCGCGACCTCCGCAAGGGGCGCCAGCGCAAAGGCCCGCTCGTGCAGGCGTGGGTGCGGCACCACAAGTCGCACACCGGCCGGCCCCGGCTCATCGAGCGCGTCCTGGCCGTACAGGAGCAGGTCGAGGTCGATGGTGCGCGGCGCGCCGTGCGGCATGGTCCGCCGGTCGCGCCCGAGCCCCGCCTCGATGGCGTGCAGCGTGGCCAGCAGATCGTGCGGACCCAGGGTGGTGTAGACGAGAGCCGCGGCGTTCAGGTACGGCCCACCGGGGTCGCGGGCCCGGGCGCCGGCCACCGGCACCGGCGCGGTCTCGTGCAATGAACTGCTGGCCACCAGCCGCGTGCCGGGCAGTGCATCGATTTCACCGAGCGCCGCGTGGATGGCGCGGGCCCTGTCGCCGAGGTTTGCACCCAGGCCGATGCAGGCCGGCACAGGTTGAAGGGCTCGCACGCTCACGCGAGCGGCAGCGTATCCGACCGCGGGCGGGAAGAACGGGGCCGATCAGTCCTTCACGGGCTGCAACTCGCCCTCTTTGTTGTGCAGGTGGGCCTTGAGGCGCTGCAGGATGGAGGAGTGCATCTGGCTCACGCGGCTCTCCGACAGGTCAAGCGTGAGGCCGATCTCCTTCATGGTCATCTCTTCGTAGTAGTAGAGCACCACGATGAGCCGCTCGGCCCGCGAGAGGCCGCGGGTGATCAGGTCCTTTACGTCGCGGCGCTGGGTCTCGGCGAAGGGGTTGCGCTGGCTCTCGTCCTTGAGGATGTCGATCTCGGTCACGTCCTTGTTGCCGTCGGAGGAGAAGCACTTGCGATTGAGCGAGACCGTGCCCACGGCCCGCGAGTCGCGCGTGACCTTGTCGAACTCCTCGCCGCACACGCCCAGTTTCTCGGCGAGTTCTTCCTGCGTGGGGGCCCGCCCCTCCTTCATCTCGAACTTCTGGCGCACGCTCGAGACCTTGCCGGCGCGGCTGCGGACAAGCCGGGGCACCCAATCCATGGAGCGGAGTTCGTCGAGGATGGCGCCGCGGATACGGGCGGCGCAGAAGGTCTCGAACTTCACGCCGCGTGAAAGGTCGAAGCCGTCGATCGCGTCCATCAGGCCGAACTGCCCGGCCGACATGAGGTCGTTGACGTCGACCTCGTCCGGCAGGCGGGCGCTGGTGCGCTCGGCGATGTACCGGACCAGGTGCAGGTACTTGGTCCAGAGGTAGTTGCGCGTGGCCTCGTCGGGCTGCTTCTGGTAACGGGCCCACACCTCGTTGATGGGCATGCTGCGGATATCGCGGCTAGCCTGGACCTTGACGGCGCGCGGTGCCCTCGCGGCCGAACTCTTCGCCGGCTTCTTGGCACGTGAGACGGGCGCGGGGCGGTTGGCAACGGCAGCGGTGCTTGTCCGGGGCATGGTCGGCTCCTTGACCATCGATCGGATCGGGTCGCGGCCTCCAGAGCGGAGAACGCGAGGTTGTCTGTCCGATGGGCCCGTCCGTGGGCTTTCAGACGGGATCAACATACGCGGCAATGTCGAGCGGTGCAAGTGAATCGCGCCCCTGTGGAAAGAATGTGCAGAGATGACTATGAACCGGGCGGCCTGTCGGAGGGCGCGCGTGGTGCGGCCGGCGCCGTCGCGATGCGCAGCACCGGCGCGAGCACGAGCCCGACGACCGAGCAGGCGACCAGCGCCCAGACCGACCGTCCGATACAGACTTCAAAGGGGTTGTCGGCACCGATCCCGGCGACCAGCGCAACCGCGAAGCCCGCGAGCCCCACGACCGCCGCGACCACACGGGATGGTTCCACCCTTGACACGCTTGGCCACACCCTCAAACGCGGGCGCACACACGGCGCAATGAACTTGAGCCGCGTGCATCGGCACGCCCCCGACGCGGCTTGATGAGCAACGGCCGCGCCGCGGGGAAAAACCCCGGCACCGCAGCCCGCAGAACCGGCACAGACTGTTCAGTCGTGCGCTAAAGACCGAGCAAACGACGAACAAACCCCCGGCTGACCCGAGGCGGGGCGGGCGAGCGCACCGGCAAGCCCAGCGAAACCGCCACGTCGTCGGCCAGGTGTGCCGCGGCCCGGGCCGCGGCCGACCGCGGGTAGCGCACGAGCAACGGCTCTCGCGCACGGACCGCCTGCGGAACGTGCGCATCGGCCGGAATCCACCCCGCCAGCGGGACGCGCTGCTTCAAGAATCGGCGGGCGACCGCAGCGATGCGCTCGTGCACGCGCAGGGCCTCGCGCTCGTCGGCCGCCTGGTTCACAACCAGTTGCACGCGCAAGTCCGCCCGCGCCGCTTCGCCCCCCGCACGGGCGTCGCCTCCGGCACGCCCCGGGCCGTCACCGGAGGCCAAGTGAAACGACTTGATGAGGGCGTAGGCATCCGCGATCGAGGTTGGTTCGGGCGTGGCGACCACCAAGGCCCGGTCCGCCACGTGCAGGCACGCCAGCACGGTCGGCCCCACGCCGGCGGGGGCATCGAGCACCAGCACGTCGCTGGCTGCGTCCAGGTCGGCCAGGCCGTCGATGAGGCGTTGCCGCAGAGCGGGGTCGGCATCGGGGTTGCGCACACCGGCCACCATGCCTGGCACGAGGCGGAACCCGCCGGGTGCATCCACGGCCAGGTCGGCCAGGGTGCGGCGCGGCGCCCCGCGTAAGGCCGGCGCGAGCGCAGCATCGAGACGCGCCAGCGGGCTGAGCCCGCAGAGCACGTCGGCGTTGGCGACGCCCATGTCGGCATCCACCAGCATGGCCCGCCGGCCCTGACGGGCCAGAGCCACGCACAGATTGACGGCCAGGTTGGTCTTGCCCACGCCACCCTTGCCGGAGGCAACCGCAAGCACACGGGCCCGCAGTGCTGCCGAGGCCGCCGGTGCCGCGCCGGCTGCGGGCTCGGGCACCGGCACGGCGTGCGTTGCCGCAGACGGTGGCCCGGGCAGCACTCGCACGCTGCGGGGCGGCAGCGGTGTTACGGGCACGTACATGGCCTCGCCGGCACCCGGGCCCCGCGTCTCGACCACGGTGATGCGGGCGGTGTGCATGTGGGTGTGCTGGTTCAACGTGTCGACCAGCACGCGCAGACGCTGGGCCTGATCGCTGCCGTCGTGCACGCGCACGCGCGTGCGCACGGGCTCGCCGTGGGTGAAGCCGGTACGCGGTTGGTCGGATTCGCTCATGGCCCCTGCGCTCCCCCGTCAAGGATCAGCCGTGCCAGGCGGTCGGGGCGGGCCGGTTCGATGTCGTCGGGCACGGCCTGCCCGGTGGTAACAAAGCTCAGCCTCGCATCGACCATGCCGACGACCGCGAGCAGGACGCCCAGGCTGGCCGCCTCGTCCAACTTCGTGAAGATGATGCCCGTGGGCCGCAGCGCGACGAAGCGCCCGGCCGTGCGCTCCAGGGCGGCGCGGCTGGCGACGCTGGCGAGCACGAGGTGAGTCTTGTGCGGCCGGGCGGCGGCGAGAAATGACCCGAGTTCGGCAAGACTCTCGCCGTCGCCGGGCGACCGGCCTGCGGTGTCGATCAGCACGGCGTCAAGGCCGGCGAAGCGGTCGCAAGCGCGGGCCATCTCCTCGGGCGTGTGCACCACCTCGAGCGGCACACCGATGATGTTCGCGTAGGTGCGCAACTGATCGACGGCGGCGATGCGGTACGTGTCGGCGGTGATGAGCCCGACGCGACGGCCGTGCCGCAGGCGGTAGGCCGCCGCGAGTTTGGCGACCGTGGTGGTCTTGCCCACACCGGTGGGCCCCACCAGGGCCACGGTGAGCGGGCGGCCGTCGGGCTGGGGACGGGGCGGCGTCAGCCCCTCATCGACGGGGATCAACCCCTCCACGTGCCGCAGGAAGGAGGCCCGCACCACGCCATCGTCTTTGAGTTCGGCGGGGGTGAGTTCATCGCGGATGGCTGCGGCCACCTCGTCAGCGATCTCGCGGGCCACGTCATTCTGGATCAGCCGCAGGTAGTACTTCAGCAGAGCCTCGGGCATCGCCAGGCCCGGCCCACCGCGGGCACCGGTGCCGCTGGCCGCGCCCGCCGCGGCGGACTGCAAGACCTGGCCGACCATCGTGCGGATGGCGGCGAGTTCATCGCGCAGGTCCGCCGAGAGGCCGCCGGATCGCTGCTGATTCTCCGCGGCCACAGCATCGCGGGCGGCGCGTGCGAACTCGCGCGGCGGTTCGGCGGCGGTGGCGGGCACCACGGGCTTGCCACCGGTTCGCGGTGCGCGATCGGCGCTGGACGCGGGCAGGCCGTACACCCTTGCCAGAGCGGGATTGGGCGTCCCGCCCGGTGCGGGCGCGGCATCGGCCCAGGGGGCGCGGCCGGCCCGTCGCGGGTCGGCCGGGTTGGCCACCCCGCCGATACCGACACCGGCGGTGATCTCGACCATGGGCTTGCGCCCCAGGCCGAGGAACCCGCCGACCTTGTACGAGCGCGTGTGCAGAATGACAGCGTCTTTGCCGAGGTCCCGCTTCACGGTGCTGAGGCACTCGGCCATCGTCGGTGCGTGATAGGTTTTGAGTGCGGGGTTGGCCATCCGTGGCTGCTTGCGTCGTCGTGCGTGTGCGACCCGGGCATCCTGCCCGCCGCGGCCGCCAGAGTATCCGCCCTCATCGCCCGCCGTGCAACCGTCCACAGCGATGGCTCACGCGGCCAGCGCCGGCTCTCCCGCTCGCTCGCGGTCGGGGGCCCGTTCGGCGGTGCCCGACGGTTGCTGCGCGGTCGGCGGGACAGGGGGAGGCGGGCCGATGAGCGCCAGCGATTCCACATCGACGTTGCTGGCGATCTCGTTATAGCCCAGCACCGCAGCGGCGGGCACGTGGGGTGCCAGCAGTTGACGGACGACGGAACGCACCTGCGGTGAGGCGAGCACCACGGGCTGATGCCCCGCCGTGGTGACGACCTGCACGCCGCGCTGGAGTTGGTTCACGACCCGCGCGGCCACGCCGGGGGGCATGGAGACGGTGGTGCCCGCGCCGGCGCGGTCGATGTACGAGTTGATGAGGTCTTCCATGGCAGGGTCGAGGGTGCAGCAGGTGATTTTGAGCCGCCCCCCGCTGCCTTCCTGCACCACGCCGTACTGCTGGCAGATCGAGCGGCGCACGGCGTTGCGCACGTACTCGGTCAGCACGTCGAGGTCCTTGGTCTTGGTGGACCAGTCGGCGAGCGTCTCGACGATGGCCTCCATGTCACGGATGGGGACTCGCTCGGCGAGCAGATTCTGGAGCACGCGGTGCAGGTCGGCGGTCTTGACCAGCGCGGGGATGCACTCCTCGACCAGTTTGGGTGCCTTGGTCTTGAGTTGGGCGACAAGTTCTGCGACCTCCTGCCGGCTGAGCAGTTCGGGGGCGTGGGTGCGGGCGACCTCGGTGAGGTGGGTGGCGAGCACGCTGGCGGCATCGACGACGGTGTAGTTCATGGCCTCGGCACGCGGTTTGCCCGCCGCGTCGATCCACTTGGCGGGCAGGCCGAAGGCCGGGTCGCGGCCCGGTTCGCCCTCCAGAGCGCCGGTGGACACGCCCGAGTCGATGGCGAGGTAGCGGCCGGGATACGTCTCGCCTTTGGCCACCACGGCGCCCTTGATCTTGAAGCGGTAGTCGCTGGCCCCGAGTTGCAGGTTGTCGCGTATGCGCACCGGCGGCATGATGATCCCGAGTTCGACCACGAGTTGGCGGCGGATGGCGCTGATGCGCTCGAGCAGGTCGCCGCCCTGGTGCGTGTCGACCAGCGACACCAGCCCGTAGCCCACCTCCAGTTCCAGGGCGTCGAGTTTGAGCAGGGTTTCGGGGGCGGGGGGTTCGGGCTTGGCGGCGGGCAGCCCCGCCGCTGCCGCGGCGGTGCGGGCGAGTTTGCGGCCCGGGGCGGAGAGCATCCAGGCCAGCCCGCCGAGGGCGGCGCTGGTGGCCAGCAGGGGCAGCATGGGCAGGCCCGTGAAGGCGAGCACAAACAGGAAGCCGCTGGTGATCGACAGGCCGGTGGGCTGGCTGATGAGTTGGCCGGAGAACTCCTCGCCGAGTTCCTCCTTTGAGCCCGACCGGGTGACGATGAGCGCCGAAGCGATGGAGATGATGAGTGCGGGCAGTTGCGACACCAGCCCGTCGCCGATGGTGAGGCGTGTGAAGGTGGCCGCGGTCTGGCCGATGGGCCAGCCCCGGTCGATCGCACCCACCGCGATGCCGCCGAGGACGTTCACGATCGTGATGATGATGCCCGCGATGGCGTCGCCCCGCACAAACTTGCTGGCGCCGTCCATGGCTCCGAAGAAGTCGGCCTCCTGAGAGATGCGCTCGCGCCGGCGGCGGGCCTCCTTCTCGTCGATGACGCCCGCGTTCACGTCGGCGTCGATGGCGAGTTGCTTGCCGGGCATGGCATCGAGCGTGAAACGCGCCGCCACCTCGCTGATGCGTGTGGCACCCTTGGTGATGACGATGAACTGCACCACCACGAGGATGATGAAGATGACCACGCCCACGTAGAGCGAACTGCCGGCCACGAACGTGCCGAAGGCGTTGATGACCTCCCCCGCGACACCCATGGCCTCTTCGGGCGTGGCCGCGTCGGCCGTGAGGATGAGGCGCGTGGTGGCGACGTTCAGCACGAGGCGGAAGAGCGTGGTGGCCAGCAGCAGCGAGGGGAAGACGCTGAACTCGAGCGGCTCCTTCATGTAAAGCGTGGTCATGAGGATGACCACGGCCAGGCTGACGTTCAGGCAGATGAGCACGTCCATCAGCCACGTGGGCAGGGGAACGATGATGACCGCGAGCAGGCAGACAAACGAGATGGGCAGCAGCAGGCCGCGGTAGCGCTTCACCAGCGCGGCGGCCCGATCCGCCAGGCCCATCACAGGTTGCACACCGCCCTTGGTCATGGTGTTCCGCGCTCGGTCAATCGACTCTTACTCGCCGACTCCTCCGGCCGCGCTGCCGACCGGTTCGGGCTCGGAGGCGCGCTGGTTCAGCCGGTAGACGTACGCCAGAATCTCTGCGACGGCCTCGTAGTGCTCCACGCTCACCTCACGCCCCACCTCCACGTTCGCATACAAGGCCCGGGCGAGGGCGGGCTTCTCCACGATGGGCACGCCCGCCGCCAGCGCGATCTCGCGGATGCGGAAGGCCAGGAAGTCGGCACCCTTGGCCACCACTTTGGGCGCCGCCATGGTTTCGCCGTCGTACTTCAGGGCGACGGCGAAGTGCGTGGGGTTGGTCACCACCACGTCGGCGCCGGGCACGTCGGTGCGGGCCCGCTGCAGGATCATCTGGCGGGCCATCCGCAGGCGGCGGGCCTTGCTCTCGAGGTCGCCTTCCATGGTGCGGCGTTCGTCCTTGACCTCCTGCTTGGTCATGCGCAGGTCGCGCGCGTGCTGCCAGCGTTGAAAGGCCCAGTCGGCCGCGCCGATGGCGAGCATGACGGCGAGCATCCACAGGGCCATGGCCCAGATGATCTCGCCCAGTTTGGCGTAGCCGCCGATGAAACTGAGAGCCGGCAACCCCGCCACCTCGGGCATGTGCCGGGCGACGAACAGCGCCACCACGGTGGCGATGAGCGCGAGTTTGAGCACGCTCACCGCGGTCTTCACCACGTTGCGGCGGCCCGCCACCTTGGAGAAGTTGGCGACGGGGTTCAGCCGTTCGAGTTTGGGCTGCAAGGGGTGGCCGGTGAGCAGGAACCCCACCTGCACCAACTGCCCGGCGTAGACCACGGCGAACATCGCGGCCGCGATCGGCAGCGCCGTCAGGGCGGCGTGCGAGGCCGTCCACGCGACAAGTTCATCCAGGCCGCCCGGGCCCGGGCCCGCGCCGGGCGCCTCGCCGGCCAGCAGCGCCCGCGTGAGGCCCGCCAGGCCCGAGACCAGGCCCGAACCCAGGGCCGCGAGCAGGACGACGGCGCCGATCAGGTCGATCGCGCCCGAGAGATCGATGCTCTTGGCAACTTGCCCGCGCTCGCGGGCATCGCCCAGCTTGCGGCTGGTGGGCAGCTCGGTTTTTTCACCCAGGTCTTCGGCCATGGCTCAACACGCGCTCAACCGGTCAGCCCGGCTGTCCATTCGAGAAGTGATCGCCCCACGCTCAGCACATGGTCGCCGATGGCGTGATCGATGGCCCGCAGGCCTGCGACGAGCGCCCCCAGGCCGAGAAAAATCTTGACGGCGAAGCCCACACTGAGCACGTTCAGTTGCGGCATGGTCTTGCTCACAAAGGCCACCGCCACGGTCTCCATCAGGATCAGCCCCATCAGCGGCAGGCTCACGCGCAGGGCCAGGTCAAAGCCGCCCGCCAGCGTGCGCGTGAGCATGGCGAGGGGCGCGAGGCCGGGCTCCATGCCCGCCAGCGGCACCCGCGCAAAGGTGTTGGCGCACGCCACGAACACCATCTCCAGCCCGCCCAGCGCCAGAAACGCCCCGATGGCGATGTGTGTGAGGAGTTCGCCGATGACGTCGGACTCGGTTTCGAGCGCGGGGTTGACGATCGACCCCAGCCCGAAGCCCATCTGCAGGCTCATCATCACGCCCGACAACTGCACGGCCGCCACCGGGAGCATGGCGACCAGGCCGACCACGAAGCCGACCAGCACCTCGGTGCCCACGGCCACAGCCAGCAGCACGACATCAGACCCCGCGAGGCGATCTGCCACCCCGCCCGCGAGCAGCACGGGGAGCAGCGTCGGGTACACCGCGGCCGTCAGCGTCACCACCAGAAGCGCCCGCACCCGCGCCGGGATCACCACCGAGGCGAGCAGCGGCGCGGCCAGCATGACGCCCGAGAGGCGGCAGAACACCAGCAGAAAGGGCACGAGATGCCGAGCCAGTTCGTCCATGAAACCCGCCGCGGCCGGGCCGCTTACCTCAACATGAACATCTCGGCCGCGAAGGCCACGAGACGGGCGGTGATCCACGAGATCATGAGCACCGCCACCACGATCATGACCACAATCTTGGGAACAAACGCGAGGGCCTGATCCTGGATGCTGGTGACGGCCTGGATCACGCTCACGATGAGCCCGATGACGACGCCCGCCACCAGGATCGGCCCTGCGATCTTGAGCGTGATGAGCAGAGCCTGCCGCACCAGGTCCAGGGTGTGCTCGTCGTATGACATGCCTGACCTCACCGCCCCGTGCCGCCCGTACCCGCCTGCCGCACGCCCCGCACCGCTTGACTGTCTCGCCGGAGTCGCCAACGCGCTACCCGCTGAGCAGCGGCGCGGCCGCCGCCGCGGCCGCCGGGCCGTGCGTGGCGAAACTCGCCATCAGGCTGCCCACCACGAGTTGCCAGCCGTCAACCAGCACGAAGAGCAGCAGCTTGAAGGGCAGGCTGATCAGCACGGGCGGAAGCATCATCATGCTCATGGAGATCAGCAGGCTCGAAATGACCATGTCGATGACCAGGAACGGCAGGTAGACCTTGAAGCCCATCAGGAACGCCACCTTCATCTCGCTGAGCACGAAGGCGGGCACCAGCGAGATCATGTCGACACTGGCGCGGGTCAGGGTCTCCGGACGGCTCGTATCCACGCCCCGGTAGTTGAGCACCATGTACAGGCTCGAGTGGTTGCCCGTAGCCTCGATCTGGTCGAACATGAAGTCTCGCACCGGCTGCTTGGCCCGGTTCCAGAGCGTTGTGTAATCGGTGATCTGCCCGGCCCGGTAGGGCTCCACCGCCTCCGCGTTGACACGATCAAGCGTGGGGGCCATCACCACCAGCGTCATCACCAGCGCCAGCCCCAGCAGCACCTGGCTGGGGGGCATCTGCTGCGTGCCCAGGGCCTGCTTGAGCAGCCCCAGCACGATCACGATGCGGAGGAAGCACGTCGTCATGAGGATGATCGACGGGGCCAGCCCGATCACCGTCAGCACCAGCACGATGTTCAACGCCGCGCTCAAACCCTGCGCCTTGTTCCCTTCGGCACCGGGCAGGCTCCGCCCCGCGCGGGCCAGCACGCTGGCCGGGTTCATGGGGTCGTCGCCGTCATCCAACTCCGGACTCAGCGGCAGAATCCGCTCGGCCGAGGGCAACTCGAAGGGCAACGCGCCGCGTGCCGGAGCCGGGGCACCCGGACCAAACGCCTCTTGACCAGCGGCGCTGACCGCCCCGCTCAGCACAAGGAGCACGCCCGCCAGCCACACACCCACGGTCCCGCGCCGTCTCACGCCGCACCTCCGCGAAGTGCCCGCGTGGCCTGCGCACCCGCACCCCGCAGCGCGGCCAGCCGTGCCAAGGCCCCCTCGCCCGCGCGCTCATCCCACACGCTCACGCAGTCGGCAGCGGCCCGCACCGCCTCGCCGCGCACCACCCGCCGCCCCGCCGCAACATCCGCCGCAACATCCGCCGCCGGGCCTTGGTCCCGATCGGTCGCTGCCGAACTCTCGAAGACACGCAGCGCGGCGTGAAACCGCGCGTTGGCCGTGCGCCCCGCACCGCGGGCCGCGTCATCGGCCTCGTCCGCACGCGCCAAGATCGAGGCAACGTCTTCGGCATCCGTGAACTGGGCCAGTGTGGCGAATCCGCCCGACCCGGCCCGGCCACCGCCCACCGTGTGCGACAGCAGAAGCACGCGCCGATCCACTTTGAGCAACACCAGCGCCTGCCCGCGGGCCACGGGGTAGCGCCCCAGCACCTGCACCAGGCCGGCCGGGGCCGGTCCGCCGGCCAAGGCGCTCACCAGGCCGCCCCGGCTGCCCGCGGCACGCTTCAAGACCGCGGCGCACAGCAGCACCAGACCGACGACCAGCGCCAGCGGCAGAGCCACGCCAGCGAGGTCGGCCCATTCGCCCCCTGCGCCGGCCGCCGCGCGGCTGTCCGGGCCGGAGGCGGGCGTGTTTCCCGCGTTGCCTTGTGGCGCGCCCGGCAGGGGACGCGACTCAGTATCTACTGCGGGCACCAGCGGAGCGCGCGGGGCATCGGCCGCCGCGGCGCGCACCGGGGCGAACAGCAGGCCCAGCGCGAACGCGGCGGCGCAGGCTCGGGTTGTGCTGATTCCGCGTGTCATGGGCCGTCCTGGCCTCGCAAAGTCTCCGGCGGGCTCCGCCGCCGTCTCCACCCCGATCGGCTACGCCGCCTCCGCGCCCGGCGGGCTGAGGATCTCGTTGATGCGCACGCAGAAGTTGTCGTTGAGCACCAGCACCTCGCCCCGGGCCACGGGCCTGTCGTTCACGTACACGTCCACCGGGTCGCCCGCGAGTTTGTCAAGTTCCACCACGCTCCCGTCGCCCAGGCGCAAGACGTCCTCCACCAGCATGCGTGTGCGGCCCAGTTCGATCTTCACATTGAGCGCCACATCGCCCAGGAGCGCGATGCCCTCGGGGGCTCGCTCGTCGCCGGGTTGAGCCACGGCGGGGACTGTGAATGCGCTGGGCGTGGCCCTATCGACGGGCGCGGGGACACCCGCCGCCTGCGCCGCCTTGGCCGCGCTCAGCGCGGCCTCCGCAGCCGACACGGCTCCGCTGCCTGCCTGTGCTGCGGGCATCGCGCCGCCTGGTTGGCCCTGATCCTCATCCGCCATGCACGCACCTCCGCGGCCTCCGGCCGCGTGAACTGACCACCGGTCGCCAGCGGTTTCGGCCATTCCCGCGCCGGGCCTGCACATCTCGCGGCCGTCGGCAGTCTTTGCGCCGTGCGGTGCCGGCCCGCCCGTGTACCCTCAGCCCGTGCCCCGCATCGACCTGCACACGCACATCCTGCCCGAGCGCTGGCCCAACTGGACCGCCCGCACCGGCTACGCCGGCTGGATCGAACTCGCCCACCACAAGCCCGGGTGCGCTCGCATGGAGCAAACCCTGCCCGTAGGGGCACCTCCAGATGGCACGCGCCGAGCCTTCCGCGACATCGCCTGCAACTGCTACGACCCCGCCGCGCGCCTGGCGGACATGGATGCCACCGGCATCACCACGCAAGTCCTCTCGACCGTGCCCGTGATGTTCTCGTACTGGGCCAAGCCCGCCGATGCCCACGACCTGGCCCGGCTGCTCAACGATCACATCGCTGAAACCTGCCGCGCCGCGCCCATGCACGGCGACCTGCGCCGCTTCGAGGGGCTGGGCACGCTCCCGATGCAGGATGCCGACCTTGCCTGCCGCGAACTCGATCGCTGCGTGCGCGACCTGGGCCTGCGCGGCATCCAGATCGGCTCGCACATCAACGGCACCAACCTTGACCATGCCGGTCCACGGCGCGTGCTGCGGCGGGCGGCGGAACTCGGCGCGGCGGTCTTCATCCACCCGTGGGACATGCTCGGGGCCGACTCGGCCCGTATGGCCAACTACTGGATGCCCTGGCTGGTGGGCATGCCCACCGACACCACCATCGCCGTCATGTCCATTCTCTTTGGGGGCGTGCTGGATGAACTCCCCACGCTGCGCGTGGCGTTCGCGCACGGCGGGGGGTCGTTTTTCGGAACGCTGGGGCGAATCGCCCACGGCTTCGCGGCCCGGCCGGACCTCTTCCCGCCCGCCGCACGCGCCCCGCATGAGTATCTGGCGCGGCGGTCGAACGCAGGCGACCTGGTCCAACCCGCCCGCTTCTGGGTGGATTCACTCACGCACGATGCGGATGCCGTGCGGCTGGCTCTCAAGCACATGGGCGCGCCCCGCGTGGCCCTGGGAAGCGACTACCCGTTCCCCCTGGGAGAAGACCGGCCCGGCGCGGTGATCGCAAGCATGGCCGACCTCTCCACCCCCGAGCGAGAAGACCTGCTCTCGGGTGCCGCACGGGAGTTTCTGCGGATGGGCGACGCGGCGCGGCCACACGACGCGGCACGCCGGTAAACTTGGCCCATGCCCACGCCCGTCAGCCCCGCCGAAGCCGAGGCCCTCGCGCTCGATGAACGCGACCCGCTGCGGGGCCTGCGCGCCCGCTTCGAGTTTCCCACGGTCCACAGCGTCGCCCAGGTCGGCGGCATCCTCTCCGAGCCCACGCCCGAGCGCCGTGGCCCCTGCACGTATCTCGCGGGCAACTCGCTGGGCCTGATGCCCGCCGCGGCCCGCGCGGCTGTCGCCCGCGAACTCGACGACTGGGGCACGCTGGGCGTCGAGGGGCACTTTCACGGGGCCAACCCGTGGTATCCGTATCACGAGCCCTTCCGCGATCTTGTCGCGCCACTCGTCGGTGCGCGGCCGCACGAAGTGGTTGCAATGAACTCGCTGACGGCGAACCTGCACCTCATGATGGTGAGTTTCTATCGCCCCACGAAGGAACGCTACAAGATCGTGATCGAAGACGCGGCGTTTCCATCGGATCAGCACGCCGTACGCAGCCAGGCCGCATTCCGTGGCTATGGCCCCAACGACGCGGTCATCCGCCTGCGGCCCCGCGAGGGTGAGCACACGCTACGGGCCGAAGACATCGACCTGGTCATCCGCGAGAACGGTCCGCAGATCGCGCTGGTCATGCTCGGGGCGGTGAACTACCTCACCGGCCAGTGGTTCGACGTCGATGCCGTCACACGCCTGGGCCACGAGGTTGGCGCGCTGGTGGGGTGGGACCTTGCCCACGCCATCGGCAACGTGCCGCTGAACCTGCGCGATGCCGGCGGAGGGCCGACGCCCGGCGCCGATTTCGCCGTTTGGTGCTCGTACAAGTATCTGTGCGGCGGCCCGGGCTGTGTGGCAGGTGCCTTTGTGCACGAGCGCCACCACGCCCGCCGCGACCTGGCCCAGTTTGCGGGCTGGTGGGGTGTCGATCCGCGCACGCGCTTTCATATGGCCCCCGGCTTCCAGCCCGCCGCCAGCGCCGACCGCTGGGCGGTGTCGAACCCGCCGATCCTCTCGCTGGCCCCGCTGCGACCCGCGCTCGCGCTCTTCCGCGAGGCGGGCGGCATCGCCGCGCTGCGCGAAAAATCTGTCCCGCTCACTGGCTTTCTTGAGGCCCAGTTGCGGGGCATGAACGCGCGCTTGGGCAAAGACGCATCCGGGGCTGAGCCCGTGTCGATCATCACGCCCGCCGACCCGGCCCGGCGCGGCTGCCAACTCTCGCTCGTCATCCGCGGCACCAGCGCCTCCATCAAGGCCCGCCTCGCCGCCATGCGACAGGCGGGCGTGGTGTGCGACTTCCGCGAGCCCAACGTGGTGCGTGTGGCACCCGTGCCCCTCTACAACTCGTTCCACGACGCCTGGCGCTTCGCGCACGAACTCGAGGCCACGTTCGCGGCCGAGGCGTGGCGGGCATGACCGACGGCCGGCCTCAGCACGCGCAAGGCCGAAGCGCACTCATCGTCGGTGCCGGGCTCGCGGGCTCGCTCATGGCCGTCTACCTCGCACGCGCCGGCTGGCGTGTCAGCGTCGTGGAGCGCCGGCCCGACCCGCGCACAGCCGGGTATGCCGGGGGCCGCTCGATCAACCTCGCACTCTCCGCACGCGGTCTGGCCGGCCTCGCGGGCGCTGGCCTCGACAAGCTCGTGCTCGATCTCGAAGCCTGCCCCATGCCCGGCCGGATGATCCACGCGCCCGACGGGCAACTCGCCTTCCATCCCTACAGCGCCTCGGGCACGCACGCCATCAACTCCGTCTCGCGCGCCGGACTCAACCTGCGGCTGCTCGAGGCCGCCGCGGCTCACCCGGCGGTGTCGCTGCACTTTGACGAAACCGCCACCGAGATCGACCTTGAGGCCCCCGCCGCGACCACGCGCCACAACCGTACCGGCCAAACCACCCGCCACGCGGCCGACCTGCTCATCGGCGGCGATGGCGCGTTCTCGCCGGTGCGGCTGGCAATGCAGAAGACCGACCGCTTCGAGTTTTCCCAAACCTACCTCGGCCACGGCTACAAGGAACTGCACATCCCCGCCGCCGCGGCCCTGCCTTCAGGCGTTGCCGACCCGGGGCGCTGGGGCGGCTTCGCGCTCGACCCCGCCGCGCTGCACATCTGGCCGCGCGGGAGCGCGATGATGATCGCCCTCCCCAACCGCGACAAGACGTTCACCTGCACGCTCTTCTGGCCGCTCGAGGGGCCGGGCCGCTTCGACTCGCTCGCCACCGAGGCCGACGTGCTCGCCCACTTCCGCGCCCACTACGCCGATGCCGTGCCGCTCATGCCCACGCTCGCGGCCGACTACCTCGCCAACCCCACCTCGTCGCTCCTCACCGTGCGCTGCTGGCCGTGGCGGCGAGCGGGGAAGGTCGCGCTGCTGGGCGACGCGGCCCACGCCATCGTGCCCTTCTTCGGTCAGGGCATGAACGCCGCGTTCGAGGACTGCTACGAACTCGACCGCTGCCTGCGCGAATACGCCGACCCGGTCGAGGCTCTGGAGCACTACCAGCGCCGCCGCAAGGCCCACGCCGATGCGATCGCCGACATGGCCCTCGACAACTTCGTGGAGATGCGCGACAAGGTGCGCACGCGCCGCTACCGCACCAAGAAGCACGCCGAGCACGCGCTCAACCGGCTCTTTCCCCGCTGGTTTGTACCGCTCTACGACCTGGTGAGCTTCACCACCGTGCCCTACGCCGATGCCCGCCGCCGCGCCCGCCGCAACTGGACCATCGTCGAAGCCGTCGCCGCCAGCACGCTCCTGCTCGCCGCCGCCGCGGGGCTGTCGCTGGCGGCCCGCGCGGCGTGGCTGGCGCCCGGTGCGGCGTTGGCCGCGTGGACAATCGTGGCCGCGGCGTTGACGGTGTTCCTCACGCCCCGGTGGGCGGCGCGAAGTTAGGCAAGGTCGCATGACCGTCGGTCCGTGGCGCGGTGGCCCGACGCTACCCTGCCGGCGGCATGCACCCCGCGAAAGGGCCGACCGCCCCGTCCAACCCGCGCGACACGCCCGCGATGCGTCAGCACGCGCGCTTCAAGGCCCTGCACCCCGACTGCCTGCTCCTCTTCCGCATCGGCGACTTCTACGAGATGTTTGATGACGATGCGGTGAAGGCCAGCAAGGCGATCGGCCTCACGCTCACGCAGCGCACGGCGGGCGTGCCCATGGCGGGCGTGCCCTACCACCAACTCGACACGTACCTGCGCCGCTTCATCGCCGCCGGCTTCCGCGTGGCCGTCTGCGAGCAGGTGCAGGATGTGGCCCATGTCAAGGCCGGGCAGATCGTCGAGCGGGCGGTGACGCGCGTGCTCACGCCCGGCACGCTGGTCGATCAATCGCTGCTGGCCGACGACCGGCCGAATCACCTCGCGTGCGTCGCGTTTGTCGACGCGCCGGGGCCGGCGGGCCGGGCCGACACGGCCGCTGTCGCTGTGGCCGTCGCGGTCGCGGAACTTTCCACGGGCGAACTCTCGGTCTTCTGGTGCCCGGCCGATGCGCTGGTGGACGAACTCTCGCGTCGGGCCATCAGCGAGGTGCTCTTTGCCGAGACGGCCGACCTCAAGCCCCCGCCCCGCGTCGCCGGCGTGCTGGGTGCGTTGTCCCTCGCGGGCACCCCCAGGCCCCAGTGGCACTTCCGCCTGGGCGAGGCCCGCGAGGCGCTGCTGGCGCAGTTCGGCGTCGCCACGCTCGAAGCGTTCGGGCTGCCCGCCGACGATGCGCTCGCCATCCCCGCGGGCGTCATCATCCGCTACTTGCAGGCGACGCAAGCGCCGCGGGCAGAGGGCAGCTCCCCCACACCCCCCACACCCTCCACACCCTCCACACTCGCCCACATCCGCCCGCCGCGCCGCGAGGAACCGACCGACCGCGTGCTGATCGACGCCTCCACGCTGCGCTCGCTCGAGGTCGCGGCGACGATCCGGGCCGCCTCCGGGCTTTCGCCGGAGGTGTCGCACGACGGCTCGCTGCTGGGTGTGTTCCTCGGCTCGGCCTGCAAGTCCCCCTGCCGCACCGGCATGGGCAAGCGCCTGCTGCGCGACTGGCTGCTGCGCCCCCTGGCCGCGCTCGAGCCGATCCGCACGCGGCACGACCGCGTCGCCGCGCTGGCGGCCGACCGCCGCTTCAGCGGCGAACTCGCCGACGCCGTGACGGGTGTGCAGGACGTGCCCCGCCTCGCCGGGCGGGTGGCCCTGGGGCGGGCCGGCCCGCGCGACATCGTGGCCCTCGGGGCATCGGTGGCCCGCGTGGCCGCCATCGACACCGCGCTCGTGAACGTCGCGGCCTTCGCCCCGGCGCGGGCCGCGCTCGCGGGTGGGCGGCCCGCGCTCGAAGCCCTCGCGGCGACGATCGCCGAGCACTGCGTGGAGAACCCGCCGCACCACCTGCGCGAAGGGGGCCTGATCCGCGACGGCGTCGATGCCGCGCTCGACGAGGCCCGCCTGCTGCGCCGCGACGCGGGGAGTTGGCTGGCGGCCTACCAGGCACGCCTGATCGCCGAGCACAACCTGCCCACGCTCAAGGTGGCGTACAACAAAGTGGCCGGGTACTACATCGAACTCTCCAAGGGCGCGGCGGAGCGGGCACCGGCCATCTTCCACCGCCGCCAGACGCTCACGAATGCGGAGCGATACCTCACCCCCGAACTCAAGGACTTCGAAGACAAGGTCGCCAACGCCGAGGCCCGCGCGCTGGAGCGCGAGCAGGCCCTGTTTGCCGGGCTGTGCGAAGCGGCGCAGGCCGCGCTGGGGCCGATCCACGCCTTCGCGGAGACCGTGGCCGAACTCGATGCACTCCAGTGCCTTGCCGACAAGGCGGCCGACCGGCGCTGGGTACGGCCGGAGATGGTCGGCGAGCCCGGGCTCGACATCCGCCAGGGCCGGCACCCGGTGCTGGATGAACTCCTGGCCGCCGACTTTGTGCCCAACGACGTGGCGCTGGGCGAATGCCCGGAGAGCGCAACCGGCCCCGTGCCGCGTCTGGCCCTCATCACCGGTCCCAACATGGCCGGCAAGAGCACCTACATCCGCCAGACCGCGCTCTTGGTGCTGCTGGCGCACGCGGGCTCGTTCATCCCCGCCGAGGCCGCGACCATCGGACTGGCCGACCGCGTCTTCGCGCGTGTGGGGGCCGACGACGCGCTGCACGCCGGGCAATCCACCTTCATGGTCGAGATGACCGAGACCGCGGCCATCCTGCACCACGCCACCGACCGCTCGCTCGTGGTGCTCGACGAGATCGGGCGCGGCACCAGCACACTCGACGGCCTCTCCCTCGCGTGGGCCGTGACCGAGTCGCTGGCGGGGATCGAGGTGGGGCGGGCACGAGGCCGCGCAGGCACGCCGGCGCGGCCGCGCACGCTGTTTGCCACCCACTACCACGAACTCACCCGCCTCGCCGACGACCACCCGCACGCCGTCGCCAACCTGCACGTGGCGGTGCGCGAGTGGCCCGCCGCCGAGAGCACGCCGGCCGACAGCCCCGATGCACACGGCCAGATCGTCTTCCTCCATCGCATCCTGCCCGGCCGCACAGACCGCTCCTACGGCCTGCACGTGGCCCGGCTGGCGGGCATCCCCGAGGCGACCATCCGGCGGGCACGCGTCGTGCTCGAATCGCTCTCAGTGGAGCACGCGGCGGTCGGCGCGGCCGCGCCGCCCAGCCTGCCCCCCCCACCCGTGTCGCCGGGCGACGGCGAGTTGAACCTGTTCACGTCGTACGTGCCGCACCCCGCGGTCGATGCCCTGCGCGAGATCAAACTCGACACCCTCTCGCCCATACAGGCCTTTGACGAACTCCGCCGCCTCAAGGACCTCTCCCAGAGCGCCGGGGCCGGGGCGTGAAGCCCGAACTCCTCGCGCTCGCGCTCGGCTCTCTCTCCGTCTTCGGCTTGTTTCTCCTCCACACCGGCCTGGCCCGCCTGCGCTTCGGCCGCCTTGACCGCGTCTGCCCGCTCTGCGGCTACGACCTCTCCAAGGTGCCAGGTCGCACCTGCATCGAGTGCGGCTTCGTGGCCCAGGGGGTTGACGACCTGTACCCCGGCGGCAGCGGCTGGGGCCGCCTCGCGCTGGGCGTGCTGGCCCTCTCCCCCGGCGTGTGCATCCTCTGGCCCATGCTCTGGGCCGATCCCGACGGCAGGGCCCTGGTCTGGCACGGTCGCTGGGTGCTCCGCGCCGGCTGCGCGCTCGTGTTCGCCGCCACCCTGGCCCTCGCCGCACGCACGCTGCTCCGCGACCGCGGGCTGGCACGGCGCGGCCTGCCCCACAAGCGCGGCCGGCTCGGGCGGCTCACGCTTGCCGCGCTAGTGTGCGGCCACGCGACGCTCGCCGCGCTTGCACCGCGCGGCGTGCAGAACGGCTGGAGCGGCCTTCCCCCGGCCCCGCTCAAGTCCGCCGCCCTCTGGGTGATCGACCAGTTCAAAAAACCCTGACGCGCCGGCAGACACCGCCGCACTCGGGGCAGACGCGGCCGCCATCCGCATCCGATTTCAACCCATCGAGCGCGTACCCGCAGGCGGGGCAGCGGGCCGGCGCATCCCGCGCCGCCGCGGCGAGCAGCTCGCGCGTGCGCGGGCGCACCACCCACGCCAGCAGGCCGTGTCCCATACCGGCCACCGCGAGCACACCGACCGCGTAGAACTCTGCGCTCACGCTGCGCCGCCACCCGGCCGCAAAGCCCCCGATGCACAGACCCACGGCCGCGACCCACCACCCCAAAGGCACCCAGCGGCTGTGCGCGACCGCTTCGGCCCGCACACGGCGGGCGTGGCGGCGCTCGCGGGCCGTCGCCGTGTGGCGCTCACCCCGTGCGGGCGCGGCGGAGGCGTGCCCCGCAGTCGACTCATGCCCGCTGACATCGGCCATGGCTGGTTCCTCACGCCCCGGGGGCGGGCACGGCCCTCCGCGCGCCCGCGAACAGGCCCCGAAACGACACCCCGGACCCCGACTTTCGATGGGCCACTTCAGGCCTCGCGGTATAGTGGAACCAGCCCATCCGGTTCCGCTTTCCCCGGAGTTGACCGATGAAGACCGTCTCCACGCTCTCTCGCGCCGCTGCGCACATCGCGCTCGCGTTCGCTCTGGCCGGCCCCGCACAGGCTCAGCCGCTGACCAACGCGTTCACGTATCAGGGCGAACTGACCGACGCATCGGCCCTCGCCAACGGCACCTACGACCTGCGCTTCCGCGTCTGTGATGACCCGGCGCTGTGCGGCGGTGGGACCGTCTACGTCTGCGTTGACAACGTCTCCGTCGTCAACGGCCGCTTCACCGTCGCCCTCGACTTCGGACCGGCCTTCCGCGGCGACCAGGGCTTCCTCGAGATCGAGGTCCGCGCCGACACGGGCCTGGCCTGCGGCGACCTCACAGGGTTTGTCGTGCTCGCCCCGCGCCAAGCCTTGACCGCCGCGCCGAACGCTTCGTTTGCGCTGAACGCCGCGCTGGCGGAGAACGCCGACACGCTCAACGGGCAGCCGGGTTCGTTCTACCAGAACGCATCGAATCTGAACGCGGGCACGCTGCCCTCGGCGCGCTTCAGCGGCGTGTACTCAACGGCCATCACCCTTTCGAACGCGGCCAACGCGCTGACCGGCAGCCACTTCGGCAGCGGCGCGGGCCTCACCAGCCTCAACGCATCCAACATTTCATCCGGCACGCTGGCGGATGCCCGGCTGTCGTCCAACGTCGCCCTGCTCAACGCCGTCCAGACCTTCACCGCGGGCAAGGTGTTTTCTGCCGCGCCGGCGTTCACGGCCGCCGCGGCTCCCTTCTCGGTCTCAAGCACGACGCTGGTCACGAACCTCAACGCGGACCTGCTCGACGGCCTCAACGCGTCGGCGTTTCTCCAAGCGGTGCC
>CAZPWW010000021.1:0-56491 GCA_964590885.1 uncultured Phycisphaeraceae bacterium | reverse complement strand
CGACGGCGGTGCCGATGAGCACGGGCTTGGCGGTGGCCTTGAAGGTGTTGCCGGCCCCGTCGTTCTCCTCGAGGAACTCCTTGCCCTTCTCGAACTCGGGCGTGAAGCCGAAGTCGCGCTTCACCTCCTCCTTGATGCCGGGGATGCTCTCGATGGTCGAGAGTTCGAACACGCTCTGGGCGTTGTCGGTCACGGGGCCGTAACTGTCCACGGCGATGGTGACCGGCCCCATGCCCAGGAAGCCGAAGGCGACCAGGCCGAAGGCGAACACGGCCGGGGCCACCATCAGCCCACCCAGGCCGAGGTTGGAGATGTAGTACGCCACGGCCATCAGCAGCATGATGGCCAGACCGATCCAGTAGGCCGAGAAGTTGCCGGCCACGAAGCCCGAGAGAATGTTGAGCGAAGCCCCGCCCTGCTCGGAACTCGTCACGACCTCGCGCACGTGCCGGCTCTCGGTGGAGGTGAACACCTTCACCAGCTCGGGGATGATCGCGCCCGCGAGGGTGCCGCAGGTGATGATCGTGGAGAGTTTCCACCACAGGCTCGAGTCCCCGTTGATCTCGGGGATGAGCAGCCAACTGGCGGCGTACGTCAGCACGATCGACACCGCCGAGGTGATAAACACCAGGTTGGTGAGCGGCTTCTCGAAGTTCATCTTGGTCGAGTTGCCGTACGCGCCCTTGGCCAGAGCGTGGTTGAAGAAGTACGCGCCGGCCGACGCCAGCACCATGATGATGCGCATCATGAAGATCCACACGAGCAACTGCACCTGCACGCCGGCCGCCGCCGCCGCCGCGGCCTCCGGCGTGGCGCCGCCCTTGGCGTACAGGCTCGGGAAGATCGCCAGCATGATGAACGAGATCAGGGCCACGCCCGTGACGCCGTAGGTCTCGAAGCCGTCGGCCGAGGGGCCCACGCTGTCGCCGGCGTTGTCGCCCACGCAGTCGGCGATCACGCCGGGGTTGCGGGCGTCGTCCTCCTTGATCTTGAAGACGATCTTCATGAGGTCCGACCCGATGTCGGCGATCTTGGTGAAGATGCCGCCCGCGATGCGCAGGGCCGCCGCGCCCAGCGACTCGCCGATGGCGAAGCCGATGAAGCACTTGCCCGCCAGTTCGGCCGGCAGGAAGAGCAGGATGACCAGCATGATGAGCAGTTCGACCGAGATCAGCGCCATGCCGATGCTCATGCCCGCCTTGAGCGGGATGTCGTAGCATGGGAAGGGCTTGCCGCGCAGCGAGGCGAAGGCGGCGCGGCTGTTGGCGAAGGTGTTCACACGGATGCCGAACCACGCGACGCCGTACGACCCGGCGATGCCGATGAGGCTGAAGATGATGATCATCGCCATGTCGCCCCACGACACGTCGACGAGAAGCTTGAAGTACGCGATCATGGCCGCGGCGACAAAGGCCCACAGCACCAGCAGGAACTTGCCCTGCCGCAGCAGGTATGCCTTGCAGGTCTCGTAGATGAGTTCGCTGATGTCGAGCATGCTCTTGTGCACGGGCATGTTCTTGAGTTGCGTGTAGATCAGCAACCCGAAGCCCAGGCCCAGAGCGCCCACTACCAGCCCCGACAGCAGCAGAGTGTGCCCGCTGTAGCCGCCCAGGAAGGTCGTCTTCACGGTCTCGTTCCTGAGGTCTGGCAGAACGATGTTGACCTCGCCCCCGGGCTTGTGGCCCCCTTCGGCCGCGCGTGCGGCCGTGGCACCCGCCAGGAGCGCGGCGAGCAGCGCCAGAGCGGGGAGCAGGCGGGCGAGTCGGGCCGTGAACGATTGAGTCAGGGCTTGAACCACGAGTGGGCTCCGAGAGAGGGGACCGGGCCGTGAACCCGGCGGGCCGGGCTTGATGATGGGTACTCGGAAGACGTCGGCAATCACGCCCGCCAAGGGCCAAAAACCATCAGCCCCGACCGGGCCGAGCGGCACGGGCGGGGCGGGGGGATTCGCGGCCTTCAGCCGCGGGAGATGCGGGAGGGTTTCTCGCCCGAGGCGATCAGGGCCTCTCGGGCCCGGCGGGCGATGGACTTGCGCACGTCGCGCCGTGCCCGCTCGGAGGGCTTCTCGTAGTACTCTTTCCGCTTGATGTCCTTGGTGAGCCCTTCCTTTTCGCACAGCTTCTTGAAGCGCCGGAGCATCTGCTCGACCGACTCGCCACCACGGGCTTTGACGCGGATCGCCATACGGGTCTTGAACCTCTGGACCACGCCCGGACCATCCCGAGCGGGGGCCAAGTAAAGACCGCACGCGCCCGTGAATCAAGCCCGCCGCGCCGTGCCGTTGAACCATTGGCCCGCCAGCGTGAGGACCGTGCCCAGGACCGCCGACCCGCCCGCCAGCAGTAGGGCGGTGCGCCAAGGGCCCCCGATCGAGGCGGGCGTGGCCCCTTGCTCCATCAGCCACGGGGCCGCTACGCCCGTCGCCACGGCCAAACCCATCGGCACGCCCGCCCCCAACACCACCAGAAACACGCCCAGACGGGTGCAGATGCGGGCGGATGACGGGCTCATCTGAAACATGGGCGAAACCCCGAAAGGGCCGGGGGGCACGCCGCGCGGCGGGCCGCCGAACCTGATTGCGAGGGGTGGGGTATCGTCGCGCGGGCCGGGGGCACTCAAGCCCCGCCGCACGGCGGGGCGGAGTTCTCACGCATCTTCATCAACCGTCTCGTCATCCGCCTTCTGATTCAACTTGCGGACCACACGCCGGTTGAGGGGTGGCTCCGGATTGGCCGCATCGTCGTCTGCGGGGCCGCGTGCTGCGGCGTGGCGGTGCTCATCGGCCGACATGGCCCGCGTGTCGCCGGGGTCGGCGACGGTGGGGGAAACCGGGGAGTCGGGGGGCGGGCCGGTGCGAGGTGGACGGGTCGTACCGCCTTGCGCCTCGGGCTGCCGCCAGCGTTCGGTGCCAGCCCGGCGCGGCCCCTCGCTGGCGGCGATCGAGCGTCGGCCGTCGTCGTCGGCATCGGTGAGCGCCAGAGCATTGGCCGCGTCGGCTTCCGTCGTGTCGGCTTCGGTGGCGGCCGGCGGGGCACCGAAGCGCACGGGCCGCTCCTTGATGATCCCCAGCCACTGGGCGGCCAGGTGCATGCCGACGGCCAGGTGCCACAGGCACCACAGGCTGAAGAGCAGCACCACGGCCACGGGCACCCAGCCCCAGCGGTCGGGGATCGGCACCAGCGTGTTCACGAGCACGAGCAGCAGCACCGCCAGCACGGCCCCGACGGTCCCAACCGTGATGCGGCGAATGGCTCGCGACTGAATGTCGGCGAGCGGGGAGCCAAAGAGCAGCAGGGAGACCTTGGACATGCTCCTACCGGTGTGGGCCGAGGGTGCCCCCGTGCACAGAGGGCGTGATGGGCACGCCGCTCAGCCCTTGCTGACGGTGCGTTGTTCGATGCGCTTCTGGCTTACGGTCTGCACGACCCGATCGATGTAACTGCCCGGCGTGTGCACGCGGTCCGGGTCGAGTTCGCCCGTGGCGACGATGCGGTCGACCTCGGCGATCACGAACTCCGCGGCGGTGGCCATCATGGGGTTGAAGTTACGGGCGGTCTTGCTGTAGACGAGATTGCCGAACTCGTCGGCCGCCGCGGCCTTCACGAGCGCCAGGTCGGCGTACAGGCCGGTTTCGAGGATGTAGTCCCGGGCGATGGCGGGCCCGTCGGCGGACGTGGCGATGGTCGCGCCGGTCTTGCCGTCGCGGGGACGGCGGAAGCGGCGGTGCTCCTTGCCCTCGGCCACGGGCGAGCCGACGCCGGTGGCCGTGAAGAAGGCAGGGATGCCCGCACCCCCCGCCCGGATGCGCTCGGCGAGCGTGCCCTGAGGGTTGAACTCGATCTCGAGTTCCTTGGCGAGAAACTGCCGCTCGAACTCGGCGTTCTCGCCCACGTAACTCGAGATCATCTTCCTGATCTGGCGGGTCTTGAGCAGCAGGCCCAGCCCGAAATCGTCAACGCCCGCGTTGTTGCTGATGCAGGTGAGACCCTTCACCCCCGAATCACGCAGGGCCGCGATCAGCTGCTCGGGGATCCCGCAGAGGCCGAAGCCGCCGACCATCACCGTCATGCCGTCGCGCAGCACGCCCTTGGCACGCAGATCAGCGAAGCACGCGGCAACGGAAGGGAACACTTTTTGGGGCATGCAGAAAGGATACACGACGGTCCGGATGCCCGCACCGCCAATCGGAGCCCCGCCGCGTCAGCCCGCCGCATCGTGAAACACGACCACCGCGCCGCAGCCGCCCGCACGGTCGCACACGCGGGAGAACTCAGGACCCCGCTTGCGAATGGTTGCTTCAAGCCCGCATCGAGTGCAGCCGCGTGCCAATGGCGTGTAGCCCTGACACTCCGCACACAGCAGACAGTAGTCGCGGCGGAACACGAGCGACACCCGGATGCTCCGGCATTTTCCGCAGGTCAGCGCCTCCGGCTCGTGCACCGCATTGCCGGTCGTACCAGGTGAGGGACCCGCAGCGGGAGCAGGGACGGCTGGCAGCGTTGGTGCCTGCGACGCCGCCTTCGGCCGCAACAGCGGAACGTGCATGGTGTCAACGTGTTCTGCGAGGCGAACCAGCGTGTCGTCGCGGAAGGAGACCTTGCCCCTCCGCTCTTGCTCACGCATCTCGGCCTCGATCGCGTCAACCAAGCGATCCGACTTCATCGCGGTGGTCAGTTTCGCGGCACCGGGGCCGGTCAGCCGCGCTGCATTGCTGATAGCCACGAATGGTGTGAACGGCACGTTGGTGAAACTCCCTTGGATCAGCCCCATCCGCTTGCCCAAGAGGGGCGGGTCCACACTGGCGAGCGCCTTCCTCAGGGCATCCACCTGGCGCTTTGCCTGCGTGATTGGCGACTCGATGTTCTCGGGAGCGTTCTTCCCCGCTCGCCGTTGCCACTGCTCGGCGGCATCAACGATGAACTCGCCACCGCCCCTGCCGGTGCCCTTGCTCTCGATGATGATAAATCCCCACCGATGCAGCACCAAGTGGTCGATCTCGCAGAAGTCGCGGTACTCGGCAGCGACCTCGAAGCGCAAGTTGTGGTAGACGTGTACCCGTCCGTCCAACTCGTACTTGCGCCGCAACTGAAACGCGACCTGCTCCTCTGCCTCCCAGCCGATAAGCAACCTCGGGTCGCGGGGGCGGGCTTGGTCAAACGGCTTCCTGATCACCCTGCTTCTCCAGTCTGGTGTCTTTATCTCGGCACACCGGTGCGATCACTACGTCCCCACATCCGCCCGCGCCTTCGCCAGCGCCTCGCGCACGCGAGCCGGCGCTGTGCCGCCCAGCGCCGAGCGTCGGGCCACGCTCGCATCGAGCGTGAGCCACCCCTTCACGTCGTCGCCGATCAGCGCGTGGGCCCTGCGCAAGGCCGCCGTGGTCATCTCGTGCAGCGGCGTGCCGCTCTCGATGGAGAGCCGCGTGGCCACGCCCGCGGCGTGGTGAGCATCGCGAAAGGGCACGCCCTTGCTCACGAGGTAGTCGGCCAGATCAGTGGCGAGGATCGTGCCGTCGCCCAGGGCCGCCCGCTCGCACGCGGCGCGGTTCACCGTGAGCGTGTCGAGCACGACCGCCGCCATCGCCAGGGCCATGTCGAGGTGGGCCGTCGCGTCAAAGAGCGGCTCCTTGTCTTCCTGCAGGTCTTTGTTGTACGCCAGGGGCAGGCCCTTCATGCTCACGGCCAGCGCCACCTGTGCGCCGATCACGCGGCCCGCCTTGCCGCGGAGGAGTTCGAGGGCGTCGGGGTTCTTCTTCTGCGGCATGAGCGACGAGCCGCTGGCGACGCGGTCGTCCATGCTCACGAAGCCGAACTCGCTGGTGTTGTAAAGGATCAGGTCTTCGGCGAGGCGAGAGAGGTGGATCGCGGTCATCGCGCAGGCCGCGAGTGCCTCGTAGACGAAGTCGCGGTCGCCCACCGCGTCCAGCGAGTTGCGCAGCGGCTCGTCGAAGTCGAGGTCCGCCGCGAGCGCTGCCCGGTCGATCGCGTAGGCCGTGCCCGCGAGCGCCCCGCACCCCAGCGGGGAGCGGTTGGCCCGGGTGCGGGCGTCGGTCAGGCGTTCCGCATCACGACCCAGCATCTCGAAGTACGCCAGGCACCAGTGGGCAAAGAGCACGGGCTGGCCGCGCTGCATGTGCGTGTAGCCTGGCAAGATCGTGCCCTGGTTGCGCTCGGCCAGCCCCACGAGCGAGCGGCGAGCGGCCTGCACGCCCGCGATCAGCCGCTCGCACGCCGCGCGTGTCCACAGGCGCAGATCGGTCGCCACCTGGTCGTTGCGGCTGCGGCCGGTGTGCAGTTTCTTGCCGAGGTCGCCCACGGCCTTCACCAGTTCACTCTCGACCCACGAGTGCACGTCTTCCGCGCCGCTGGCCACGATCACCGATGTGTCGGCGTCCACCCGGGCGTGCAGTGCGCGCAGAGCCCCCACCAGCCGCTCGTGCTCGGCATCGGTGACCACGCCCACCGAGCGGATCGCCCCGGCCCACGCGATCGACCCCGCGATGTCCTCGCGCACCAGGCGGTGGTCAAAGGGGAGCGAGTTGTTGAAGCGTGCGAACAGCGGGTCGGCCGTGCCTTTTCCTTGCTCGAACCGGCCGCCCCAGAGCGATGCCATGCGTGTGCCCTTTGCCAAGCGGTGCGCGACGGGGCGAGTTTATCGCCCGCCTGCGATCTGTGCGGCCCGGGCCGCCGCGTCGTGGCTCATGCGGATGATCGGCGGCCACGGGCGCACCGCCTGCCCGGCATGTACGTCGCCCGGGCCTTTGGGCGTGGCATCCACACACAGCGCACCCGGCGGGTACACCACCTCCGCGTCGCGCCCCGTATCGCTATGGGCCAGCCAGTGAAAGAACGCATCGTCCAGGTTGCGCACGTCCGCATCCGGGCCCACCACGATCACGAACGCGGGCAGCGCGGCCCCCGGCACGCGCAGCGGCGGCGCGGCCGCCAGCCCGGCGGCGATCGCGCGCATCACGCGCCGCCCCAGCCCGGCGGCGTCGGACCCGGTCTTGGCCACGCGCACGATCAGCCAGCGCTCGGCGTGCAGCGCGGCATCGACCACGCCGGGCACCGTGCGTGCCGCCGCCTCGACGCCGCCCCCCCCGGCGTGCGCCGCGGGCGGGGGAGTGTCGGCCCTGTCCGCCAGCGGCTTGCCGTCCACGTCCTCGCCGGGAATCTTGCGTGTGCAGTCGAAGCCCACCTTCGTCCCCGCACCCAGCCTGGGCGCGGCGTGGTCGAGGATGTCGAGCGGGCCCTGCACCCGCTCCAGGTCGCGCTCGGGCTTGCAGTGGGCCGCCGCGGCCCGCAGCACCGCGGGCTCATCGTGCACGTCCACATCGTCGTCCACCACGAAGATGGTCTTGGTCCAGGCCATCTGCCCCGCTCCCCAGACGCTGTGCATCACGCGGCGGGCCTGCAAGGGGTAGTGCTTCCTGATCTTCACAAAGGCGCAGTTGTGGAAGGCTCCGAAGAGCGGCAGGTGGTAGTCCTCGATGTCGGGGATGAGCGTCTTCAAGAGCGGCAGGAAGATGCGCTCGGTCGCCTTGCCCAGGTAATAGTCCTCCTGCGGCGGCAGGCCCACGATGGTGGTCGGGTAGATCGCATCCCTGCGATGGGTGATGGCGGTGACGTGCATCACCGGGTAGCGGTCGGGCATCGAGTAGAAGCCCGTGTGATCGCCAAAGGGCCCCTCGAACACAGCGCCGGGGCCGAGCGGCCCGGCGGCGGGGTCGCGCGGGTCCCACCCGATGGTGCCCGCCTCGTGGCTGACAAACCCCTCGATCACGATCTCGGCGCTCGCGGGCACCCAGAGCGGTACGGTCTTGCCCCGCACCAGCGCGATCGAGCGCCCGTGCAAAAAGCCCGCCAGGAGCAGCTCGCTCAGGCCCGGCGGCAGGGGCGCGGTAGCGGCGTAGGGCATCACGGATTCGCCCCCGAGCGCGATGGCGACGGGCATGGGCCGGCCCAGGGCTTTCCAACTCCGCCAGTGGCGAGCCCCGTCGTGGTGCCGGTGCCAGTGCATGGCCAGTTTGTCTTTGGCGAGCAACTGGGCCCGGTACATGCCGATGTTGTGCGAGGCCGGCTTGGGGTCGTCGCGCTCGTCGGCGTGCATGGTGTGCACACCGCCCAGTGTGATGTAGCGCCCGCGGAAGTCGCGTTCCCACTCCGGCCCCGTGGCCAGGCCCGGCACGCCGTCGTTCACGCCGGCCGGGTAGCCCACCGCGGGCGGGTCGCCGTCGAGCGGCCAGCACCGGATGATCGGCAGGCGTGTGAGGTCCACCCGCTGGCCGGTGAGCACGACCTCTTGAGAGAGGCCGCTGCCGCGCTGCCGCTTGGGGGGCAAGGAGAGGAGTGGCCAGAAGCGCCGGGCCAGCCCGAGCGCCTCGCGCAGGGAGCGGGGCGGCTGGGGCTTCACCAGTTCGGCGATGCGCTCGGCGATAGCCGCGAAGCCGGTGCCCGCGCAGCCGAGGGCCATCTCGACGCGCCGGTAACTCCCCCAGGCGTTGATGAGCACGGGAAACTCGCCGGCCGCGCTGCCGGACCCGGGTGCGCCGCCCGTTCCCGCCGCGCCGCCGGTCGCCACGTTCTCACACAGGAGCGCGTGGCCGCCCTTGTCCCAGTGGCCGGGGTCGTCGCGCTGCGCAGCCGCGCTGGGAGCGCCGGCACAGGGCCGCTTGGCCTCGCGGTCGGCCAGCGCGCTCACTTCGAGCACCGGGCTCACGCGGGCCTGCACGCGGCGCAACTCGCCCGCGGCCTCGAGGGCCCGCACGAAGTCGCGCGTGGTGGGGAAGGTGGCGGATGGACCCGGCATCGCGGCCAGAGCGTACGCGGCGGGGGCGCATGAAAAAGGCCCGATGCGGCGTATCCTCCGCACCGGGCCTCAGAAAAACCAAGTTGGGTCGCACGCGGGGCGAGCGCAAGCCCCGGCTCACGCCGCGCCGCGCAGCACTCAGGCGGCAATGGTCGCCTGGGCCTGCTCGCTCCAGGGGCCGCGTTCGCCCGTCGGGCTCACCCAGCGCAGCCAGTAGTACGCCACCTTGTTGCCTTCGCTGCTGGGGAAGTTGAGCACGAAGGGGGCGTTGGTATCGACGGCCACGAAGCGCAGGTCGCCCTCGCCCGCCGGGGGCTCGGTGCCGACGTGGTTCCAGATCTCGACGCCCAGCACGCCCGGGGGCTTGGCCTTGCGTGTGGGCGTGGCCGAGTCGACGAAGCGCAGGGTGTGCTGCAGCCTATTGCCGCACTCCACGCTCACGATCGGGCTGGTCACCGGCGGGCCGATGGGTCCGGGCGTCTGGGCCACGGTGATGCCCAGCGCGGCCTTCTCGGCGTCGCTCACCACGCTCGAGGCCTGCAGACGGCGCACGAGGGGTCGGATGGCGGCCGTGAGCCCGCCGCGGGCGTCGTCTTTGGCCTGCTTGGCGGCCTGGGCGGCGGCCTTGGCCGAGATGTGGGCGGCGAAGTTGGTGTTGAAGGTGGTCTGGTTGGTGGTGACGGGCGTCATGTCGGCCGCGACCAAACCCAGCGCGGCGAGGTTGGCGTTGGCGTACGCGACGAAGTTGGAGACCCACGCCTGATAGTCGGCGTCCGGACCGGGCAAATAATCAGCCATTGGTGCTGCACTGCCTTTCTGGATTCGTCGGCCCGGTGGATGTGGCCCCGTGTGGAACCGCCCCCCGCGGCCCGAGCCGCCGCCACAGTGGGGCGGCACGCGGGGGGCACTTGGGGTTGTCTCGGCAATGGATTTACGCGACTTGAGCAGCCCCGCACGAGTTCATGGAAATAGGGCTGCCAAAGCAAAGATCGTCTTACTTCTTATATGGCCCCAAGAACTTGTCGCCGTTGAAGTGGATCATGTGGTCCGGGCTGTCGGCGAGCCACACTTCACTCTCCCACGCAATATCCGCGACGTACTTGCGGAACGTGGCGGCATCCGGGAACGCCGTCACGTAGACGCGAGCCGCGCTGCATTTATCGAATACGACTTCGAGCTCGCGGTAACGCTTGGGCGAGACGGGTCCGTGCGAAGTGACGGCCTCAATGAGAAAGAGCCACCCGCGCTTGTCGTCGTAAAGCACCACGTCCGGCAACTTGTCGTGCTCCGTCAGTGTCACGCCGAGACTGGTGAGGGCCGCCGTCTCCATGACAACATGCTTGTCGGCGGTGTCGCCGAGGTAGAGCACGCGAGCACCGGGGGCGAAGCGCGGTCCAAACTCGCGGACGATCGCCGCTTGAAGGACGTTGTGGTTGCCAGCGGACAAGGAGACTTGCTTGCCGTCGGAAAGCACCAAAGAGACACGGTGAAGTTCGCGGGAGCCGCGATAGGCAGTCTCCAGACTTCCAAACAGCTTCTTGAAGTCTGCGACGGCGGCCTCGAAGCCGAGACCGCTGCCGAACGCGGCAACCACAGCCAGCGCCGGCTCCGTCAGGCGATACGCGTTCTTCCCGCTGTTCGTCGCCCGCGCTCTGTCGTCCGGGTTGCGATCAACCAATCGAGCTTGCTCAAACTGGTGAAGGGTCTGCCGACGGATCGTTTCGCGGCTGTTGGGCGCATAGTCCTTCTTGTACGCATCCCGCATGAAGTCCATGATGTCCACGGTGCGGAGGAGATTGGCCTTGGCCGCGCTCCACGCGGTCTTGGGGCGCAGCCCCGCGAGGGCGAGCAGCGTGAGGGCGGATCGTTCGTTCTGCTGCGCCTTGGGCAGCCCGAGCGCGGTCAGGATGGACACGGCGTCATGAATCCGGCTCATGCGGTGTTCTCTGCTGCGCCGAGCAGGAGCGACGGCGAGAGGGCCAGCACGTCAAGCACCGCCGCCTCGATCTCCGCCCGGTTATTCCCCGCGAGCCCGGAGACACGGTCACCGATCCGCGCGATTGCCCGAAGGTCTGGGAACGGAATCGTGCGAATCTCCGTCGCGTTGACCTGCGTGTTCCCGCTCAGGACGCGGAAGTAGCGGTCGAGCACGGCCGAGTTAAAGAGGGCTACCAAGCCATGCACTTCGGCGGTCGTCAACTCGCGGCGCGTGTGCGTGACGTAGTTGATGTGGTTTTCCAGAGCCACCGGGCGGTAGCGCTCGGCGGCTGTCGGGAGATAGGGCGAGGCTGTCAAGCGGCGGTGTTCTTCCTTGGCACTGAAGCGGCGCAGCAAGACGTAGTTCTGCGCGGGCAACACCAGCGCCGCCGCCCCGTTCACGGCCCGCAGCGCGATCGGCTTTGACCCCTTCGCCACAGGCCACACCGTGGCGAATGGGCGTACGTTGTGGATCGACAGCAGCGGGACCGCGTCGGGATCAACCGTTGAGTTTAAGAGATACTGCGTCGCCCGGAACGTCACAACCGGTCCGGTCGAAATCCGCAGCCCGCGATCGGCGAACGTGCCCGTCCACGACTCCACCGCCCGCATGATCTCCAGGTCCGATGCCTCCGCCGGGAGCCGGATCACGCACGCCCCCGCCGCGGCGTCGATGATGGTGCGCGCGGCTCGCGGGGTCGGCTCCGCATCCTCGATGTCGGCCCCGTGCGAGACGCTCACGAGCACCTCGGCGGCTTGCCCGCTTTGCTTGCCCGCCACCGTGATGATGCTCTCCTGCAAGACCTCCGCCTCTTTGAACGTCGCCCGCCGCGACTCGAACAGGTGGACATGCCGCAGGCTCATCCGAGAGAGGAGCCAGCGCCGAAACTCGCGGAAGTACAGCCCGTTGCAGAAACTCCGGGGTGTGATGGCGATGAGTTCTCCGCCGGGTTTCAAGAGTTCGACCGCCGCGGCCATGAACAGGGCGTACACGTTCGGCTGCCCGTGCACGATCTCCGCGAACGCCCGTGCCTGCGGCGAGGCCTTCGCCAGTTTCGCGTACGGCGGGTTCATCAGCACCACATCGGCGTATCCGGTACGCGGGGAGGGGGCATAGAGCGACGCGGCCGGGCGGCGCAGAACGAAATCCTCTTCGTGAACCGTCGCATCCAGATGGTGCCCGCGCGCGGCGAGGGCTTTGCGACATTCGGCGATCGTCTGCCGGAGTGCCGGGAGCACCGCCGCGTCGTTTTCGTACAACTCTGCGGTCACTCGCCGCGGCTTGGCAAGCCCGGCGATCCGCTCGCACATCGCAGCCGCCAGCACACCGACCCCCGCGCCCGCGTCGATGAACGTGAACTCTTCGCCGATGCGCGCCACCCGCGCGGCCATGAAGCGGGCGACGCTCGCGGGCGTGAAAATCTGGGCGATGGCCCTCCGGTCTTTGTCGGCGGTCGCGGCAACGTGGCGAGCGGTCCGGCAGATGACCGACGCGACAAGGCTCCTGGCCCCTGCGGCAGACTGCGTTGCTCGGCTGCTCGGGGCGTCCGTACCCGTTGGTGCCATTTGCGTAGGGTACGCGAACACGCCCACCCATGTACGAACGCACTCCGAATCCTCGGCACTCCCGGCGCGGGGTGGCGGGGGGCGGCAGGCCTTGGCCTGAATACGGCTGGCGGGCAAGCGGCGTGGATGCCGCCCTGAAGTGCCCCAAAGATGACGCTGCATGCTCCCCGTCGTCGCCAAACCGAATGGGCTTGCCGCGTTGGTAGCCGACAACCCCGACTTGGAGAACAGATTCGCTCGCCACTTCGCCGAGCCGCACATTTCTGACGCGCAGCACTCGTTGGCACGTCGCATTTCCTTGGGCAAGGAGGTGCTCGGCAGGCACCGTATCTACCTGGACCAGAAGTTCTGGATCTTCTGCCGGGAGGCGCTTCTTGGAAGGCCCAGCAAGCCGTCGCATGACTTGATTTGGCGTTCTCTGTGCTCGCTCGTTGATCGCGGGCGCGTCGTCTGCCCTGTAGCCTACCCCGTCTGGGTCGAAACGTGCAAGCAGGGCGATGGCGAACGTCGCCAGGCGACGGCCGCAGTCATTGACCGCCTCAGCGGCCGCGTTGCCATACAGCCATTCCCCGAGCTTCTCCGCATCGAGTTGTACCACTTGCTCGTGGGGCGTAATGCGGAGAAGGGGGCGGCCCACCCACTCAAACAGCTCGTCTGGACCTACGCGGGCTGGGCTGCCGGGGAGATGGTCGCACGCAATCCGGACTTCGATGACGCGACGAACAACGCGATCCAGAAATGCATGTTCGACACGATGGCGTCGCTTCCGTTTTCGAGCATGATCGATGCGATCATGGACGAGTCACGGCCGCGGCTCACGGATACCGAGGGCTACTACGCGCAGCTCAACGCCGACACGAAACGGCACCGGCACGAAGTGACGTCATTCGCCACGGTGTTCATGAGCGAGGTCGGTGGCGTGCTCGACTGCATCAAGCCGACCATCGCCGCCGTCGTTGGTAGGCATTTTGAGGACGAGACGAAGCAGTCGCCACCACCACCTGATTCACCGGAGGTGAAGGAGGGCGTACGCCGCATGGCCAATCTCATCTACCACGCCTACCGCTTGAAGAAATGGACGGTGGACTTTCCGGCCTTGCATGTGCGGGCCGGTATACATGCCGCCGTGCGACACCGCCAGCAGCCATACAGGCAGGGTGACCATTGGGATCACTTGCACGCCCACCCAGCCTTGGCGTACTGCGATGCATTCTTCACAGAGAAGAACCTCGGGAACCTCTTGTGCTCACCACCGCTCAAGTACGACGTCGCGTATGGATGCCGAGTACTGTGGAACGATGATGAAGTGCTCGCGTATTTGAAATCCATCGAGCGGAGTAGTAACGCAAGGCCCTGATGCGCGGGGCTCGTTCTCTTTGCCGTGCCCTCCGTGTTCTCCGTGTTGAATGTCCTTTCCTACGCCGCCACGGTCGCGCTCGCCACCGTGCTCCACGGCCCGGGCGAACCGCCGCGGCCGATCCAGCGGGCCAAGTAGTGTGCCGACATGCCCGGTGAATCGGTCGGCAGCGCGATCTCCACAAGGGCCGACGTGGTGAAGCGGCAATAGCGGTACACAGCCGGATCGGTCGGCGGAGCGGTGAGGGGCGAGTCGAGGGTCCGGCCCGCCTCAACCTGCTTCACCCACACCCCCGCGCCCGCGTCCCCTCGTGTTCAGGCCGCCCGCTCCAGCGTTTGCTGCACCCGGAAGGTTCCGCCCGCGCCGAACTGCACCACAAATCCATCGCTGGCCGCGCCGACGGCGGTGCCGCGCGACCCTTGCACGACGTACTCGGCTCCCTGGCCTCCGGCGGCGAGAGCGGACGCGGGGACGGTGGCGTCAACAAAGGTCGGCCGCCTGGTCTGGCTGGTGGTGCCGTCCGCCGTGCCGATCCGCACGAACGCGCTCTGACCGGGGAGTTTCCTCGACACCGCGAAGGTCACGCCCGCGCTGGCCGCGGCGTGGGCGCAGCGCCACGAGAGTGTCACGCTCCCGTCGCCATTGAGCACGGCGGCAAAGTCGGTCGGCTTGCCCGGCGGCCTGGCGGCCGGGCCTGCCGCGCCCTCCGCAAGGTCGGCGGGCGCGACCGGTGCGGCGGCGCTGGGCAACTCGCCCGGCTCGGGGAAGTTCACGCGGGCTTCGGGGCCCCACGCCGCGCGGGCGGCCTCGTCGTAGGCCGCGGCCGCGTCCTCTTCATCGTCGAAGAGTCCGAGGTGCGTGTGGACATCGTTCACGCGGATCTGCGCCTGCCACCCGCCCTCGCGCTCGTTCCAGTAGATGCCTTTGAAGCGCGACGAGGTCGGTCGCCCGCGGCGCTGCAGGACTTTGTACCCGCGGCGGGTGCTCTGGTCGGGGCCGCGGGCCACCAGGTTGGCCCGGCGGCAGTCGAGCGGGTTGCCGTTGGCGTGGACGATCCGCGTCTCTGGCCCCTGGTCCTGCGGGTTGAGGATGAGCCTCTTGAGTTGTGGCCGGGGGGTGTTGTCGGCACCACTCTGGAGCACCACGCCGCGGTCCATCCCCGGACCGGAGCGCGCGGCGTAGTTCCATTTCTTCCCTTGCACGATGGGCAGATCGGCTTCATCGATGAGCGCTTCGACGAACCCGCCGAGCGTGCGCAGCGGCACCCGCCACACCCCCGCCCGCGCGGGGTGGGTGTCGGGGTAGGGCTGCCCGACCTGGTCGAGTTGCTCGCGGAGCCGCGCCACATCGGCGGCGGCGTAGAGGATCGGGGTGCCTGTGGTTGCCCGCTCACGGTAGCGGGGGATGGAGACTTCCCCGGCGAGTTCCCACGCGCCGAAGGTGTGGCCGCTCACGTCCAGCATCGCGGCGGCTTCCGCGCGCGTCAGCATGGGCACCCCCGGCGGCGGCGCGGGGAGCCCGCGCGGCACGCGGTAGGCGTTCTTCTCGCGCACCGGTTGGCCGTCCGGGCCCAGGAACGTCGGCGCGGGGATGCGCCCGTCGGGAAAGTTGAGCACGGCCGAGTCGCCGAAGAACTCACGGGCGGCGGCGTCGTACGCCGCGGCGGCTTGCCCCTCATCGCGGAAGCGGCCCAGCTGGCGGTGTTCCTGCCGCGTGCCGATCTGCGCTCTCCACAGGCGGCGTGTGGCATCCCAGTCGACGCCCTTGTACTTGGACGACGCCGTGCGGCCGGCCCGCGCCGCCGGCTTGGTTCTCTTCAGGTTCGCTTCCGAGCGGCTCTTGATCACCAGGTTGGCGCGGCGGCAGTCGAGCGGGTCCCCGTTCACGAAGCAGACCAGTTGTTCCTTGCACTCCGGAGCGTCCACGCCCATGATGATCCGCTTCAGGGGCACCACCCGCTGCGTCACGGTTGAGAGCATCACCTCGGGCTTCCGGTCCTCGCCGCTCACGCGGACGTTCCAACGCCTGCCCTCGACCATGGGCAGGTCCGCCGCGTCGATGAGCGCCTCCACCGTGTGGACGCGGCTGCGGATGCGGACGCGGTAGACGCCGGGACGCTCGGGGTCGGGATACGGCTCTTCGAGCTTCCGGAACTCCTCGCGCAGACGCGCCAGGTCCGCGACCGCGTAGAGAATGGCCCGGCCCGGACCCGCGGCCTCACGAGAGCGGGTGATCGCCACGCGCCCGGCCCGCTCCCATTCGCCAAAGGTCTTCAATGACACGCCCATGAACGCCGCGGCCTCAGGCCGGGTCATCACCGCGACGCCCTGCGGCGGCCGAGGCAGCGGCCCCGGGGTGCGATACCGTCGCTTGGGCGTGCCCGACGGGTTCGAAGAATGGGTGGTCATGGCTCGTGGACTCCGGCGGTCTGGTCCCTGATTGATCGAGCGGGGGCACGGTGCGTGGATCAAGAGTCGCTCAGCGATGGTGGGCCCCGCGCAGCGTGTGCGCGGCCGCCCTTGCGCAGGCCTTGCGCCTTACGCCGCCACCGTCGCGCTCGCCACCGCGCTCCACGGCCCCGGTGCACCGCCGCGTCCGATCCAGCGGGCGAGGTAGTGGGCCGACAGGCCCGGCGAGTCGGTCGGGAGTGTGATCTCCACGAGCGCGCTGGTGGTGAAGCGGCAGTAGCGATACACGGACGGATCGGCGGGCGGCGCTGAGCCCGCCGGGCCGAGCGCGAGAAACACCTCGGCGCGGGTCGTGCCCGTCGGGAATGCCTTACGCTGCGGCGCGCTCGGGTCGGTCAAGCGCAGCACATGTTCGAAGCGGGCGGCGCGATCAACGCGGAGCAAGGGCGCTGTCGTCGGCGGCGGCAAATGGCCAAATCCCAAATGGCCAAATGGCCAAATCGGAGGGGAGCCCGGCCCCGTCGGTTGGACTGCTTGCACCTGGCGGACGCGATCTCCGGTGCGCGGCTCGCGCACCACCAGCCCCGCCCGCTTCCGCTCCGCGTCGGTGATTCCGGGCGCGGCCTGCAGCACGCGGGCCAGCGGCCGCGCTGCCCGCTCGAACGCGACCCGGGCCGCGGCCTTGCCCTGCACGGCCGCCTCGTACTCGCGCTGGGCGATGAACGCGCGCTCGCGGGCCACCTGCCACTCGGCCAGGGCCGCCTCCACCGCGTCCACCAGCGGCTGGGGAATCTCCGGGTTCGGGACCAGCGCATCGACACCCGCCCAGAAACGCCGGGCCCACGGGTCGAAGGCGTGCTCCGAGCGCGGGATGTAGGGCCTGCCTCCACGGCTCATGCGGTGGGCTCCGGGGGCGGACCGCGCCGGCACGGAGGGCCGCGCCGCCCGAGCGCCCATCGACCAAGCCACGCAACCACTTGAGCGTTGCGTGGTGGCCGCGGCGCATTCCCTTCCGCGGAGGGCCCACTGGACGCAACGGCGCGGGCGTTGCGTGGAGCGGGCGAAGGATTCCCGTCCGGGGACGCGCCAATGGACGCAACCACGCGGGTGTTGCGTGGCGGGGACGGCGCACGGAGCCTGCGATTCAACCGCGAAGGGCCCGAAGGCCACGAAGGCAAGGCCGGGGATCGGACGCGGATCAACGCGGAGGGACGCGGAGCCGAAAAGACAGGGCCACAGATGGACGCGGATCGGCACAGATCAGGAATGGGTCAAAGCCGGAAGGCCTTCAACCGAATCCGCCTCTCCTCCGCGTTCCTCCGCGCCCTCTGCGCAGCCTCGCCCGGGCGAGTCTTCGATCTGCGTACGGCCTTGAACCGAATCCGCATTTCCTCTGTGCCTCCGTGTCTCCGTGGTGAACGCCTTTGGCCTTTCATCCGTGTTCACCCGCGTTCATCCGCGGCAAGCCCGGCTTGCTTCGCGCCTTCGTGTCTTCGTGCCGCCGGACCGTTGGGCTCACGCGTACGCGTGCAGGCCCGGCAGCAGGAGGTTCACGCCGAAGTAGCACCACAGCATCGTGAAGAAGCCCAGCACGCTCAGCCAGGCGGTGGTGAGGGCCTTGTTCTTCACGGCCGCGAAGCGCAGGTGGATGACGACCAGGTAGACGATCCACGTGAGCAAAGCCCAGAGTTCCTTGGGGTCAAACGCCCACCAGCGGCCCCACGAGTGGTCGGCCCACCACGCCCCGAGCAAGATGCCCACACCCAGCGTCCAGAAGGCGAGGTGGAGGATCGTCATGGTCGCGGAGTCGAGGGCCAGAAGGGTGGAGGGCCGAGTGGAGAGGGCCGAGGGGGAGGAAGTGGCAGCGTGGGCAAGTGGCAGAGTGCCAGAGTGCGGGCCCGCCGCGCTTGGGGCCGGGTTGTTCCCCGCGCGGTCCTTCGCGCCTTCGCGTCTTTGTGCCCGCCCGCCTTCGGCCCCGAAGTAGTGGGTGCCGAGGTAGAAGAGGCTCACCACGAAGCCCAGCGAGATCAGGCCGTAGGAGAAGAGCACCGTGGTCACGTGGTACTTGAGCAGGACCGAGGTGTTGAGGATGGCCGCCTCGCGCTCGATGGCGTGGCCGGGGATGCCGGTCTGCGTGGCCGTGACGAGGACGAGGAAGCCGACCGCGGCCACGGCCGCGCCGAAGATCGCCTGGCGCTTGATGAGGGCGAGGGCCAGGCCGATGGCGGCCGCGAAGAGGCTGACGCCCGTCAAACTCTCGAACTGGTTCTGGATGGCGAACCGCTCGGCGATGACGCAGCGGGTGATGAAGCCGAAGGCGTGCAGCGAGACGGCCGCGGCCAGCAACGCCGAGCCGAGCCAGAGCAGGCCCTTGCGTGCCGTAGCCATCGAGACGAGGAGGCTCACGAGCGCGAGGGCGTAGAGCCAGAACCCGTAGTCGAAGGGCTTGGAGGCGTTGTAGATGCGTTCGAGCGTGCGCCGCGTGGTGGGGTAGGTCGCGGGGTTGATCGCCGGCAGCGCGGCGGCAAGGTCCTTGATGGCGGCGTTGGTCGCGGGGGCATCCATGGCCCGCCACGCGCTGCCCAGGGCGCGCACGGCCTTGCCGCCGGGCGTGTCGGGGCCGAGCGTGGAGAGGTGGAGCCACGGATCACCGGGCGTGGCGGCGGCGGTCGTGGGGGGGGGGACCAGGAGCAGGTTCTGGGCGCCCAGCGCGTAGAGCATCATCCCCTCGTGCACGGAGCCGAGGGCCTTCTGCCAGGCGTCGGTCATGCTCAGGCCGCTCACGTCGTTGTAGAGGCCGCTGAGGTGGCGGGGGCTGATGCGCCCCATGCGCCGCCAGTTCTCACGCGCGCCCGCACCGTCATAGGCGGCGGTGGCGGCCGGCGCGGCGGAGTCCGCCGGGAATGCACGCTCCAGGAACGCGTCGCGGAGCGGCAGGTAGTTCACGAAGATCAGCGGCTTGGCCTCGTAGTACGAGGGGTCGATGATGATGTCGAGGAAGGTGAAGAGCGGGTCGTAGCGGAGACGCTCGACGCCCTTGCCCGAGGGGTGGGGGGCGAAGTCGAGGAAGTCTTTGCGGCCGGTGATGCCCGCCACGGTCTCGCGGGCGAGCGTGTCGAGGATCTTGGTGCGGGCGTTGTGGAAGACGGCCACGTCGCGGAGCGGCCCCACGTCAACCGCCCGGGCAAAGGCGAACTTGCGGGCCGTGTCGGCTTCCTTGCGCTCGGGCTCGCCGAAGGGGTTGACGCCCCCCGCGCCGGCCTGGCTCAGCATCACCGTTTGCGGGTGGGCGTTGCCCGCGGGGCTCTGCGCGGCGGCGGCGATCCGTGGAAGCGACGGGAGCGCGAGCAGGCACGCGGCGGCGGCCGTGCACAGTGAAAGCAGTGTCGAACGCACAGGTCACCTCCGGTTGGCTGATTGGCTGGTCGCGGCGTGCCCGTTGCTGTGGCCGTTGGCAGGGGCAGCGTCTCGGGACTGGGCGGGCGGCACGTCCGCCCCATCCGGGGGCGAAGCCGATGAGGGCGTGGGGGAGGGCGGGTGCGCGGCACGCCCCGCCGCGTACTCGCCACGGGCTACGGCCCGCTGGATCGCCTCCTTGCGGCGGCGCAGGATGATGGGCTTGAGGTAGAAGGCGTAGGGGATGCCGACGCTCATCATGACGGCCCCGGCCGCGATGATGTAGATGCCCGGGCTGTTGCCGACGCCCAGGATGGTGAAGTTGGCGAAGGGGCGGGGCAGTTCGCCGCGGGCCGCCGCTTCTTTGGTGGCCGTCCAGCCGCGCTGGTCCCACCCGGCCTGCGAGAACTTGAACTGCGTCGGAGCGACCCAGCTCACGAGCCACCCCAGCGCGTTGGCGAGGGCGGGGCGCTCGGGGCTCCAGGTGAAGGGGACGCGCACCAGCAGCGGGTCGTTGAGGCTGGTGTGGCGGTCCTCGACGGCGGCCTCGGCGAGCGTGCGGCCCCGGAAGACGCGCACGTTGCTCTTGAAGTCGCGCGGCTGCGTGGAGTGCGGGTAGGGGAACATCTCGAAGTCGGCCAGTTGCAGGTGCAGGTCGGGGAAGGGGTGCCAGCGGCGGCCGAAGGCGAGTGTGATGGTGCGCTCCGCCGGCGCTGCGCCTGTGCCGGCCGGCGCGGCGCCGACCGGGATCGACACGGTGCGCTCGGCGCCGCTGCTCACGCCCTCGCCCAGGTACTGCGTGAAGGGGACCCAGACGACGCGGCTCCACGCGGGCGGCGCGCCCACGCGGGGGGGGTTGGCCGAGACCTCGATCGCCACCGCGGCCCGCTTGTGGTTGCCGATCGCTTCGCGCTCGCGGTCGCGCTCCGGGACCGGGACGGGCACCTCGACGCGTTCGGCCCGGTTCCAGCGCTTGCCGAGTTTCAGGGAGACCTGCGGGCCGAACGGGATGCTCTCGCCGCTGGCCAGGCCGTCGATCACGCGCGGCTCGGCCCCCGGTGCACGCACGATGGCCCGCACCAGCGGGTCGGTGGCGGCGGCGCCGGGCTCGGCCCCCCCGGGCACGATCTCGTCGAGGTAGACCTGCACGGTGGAGGCGTCGATGTAGGTGAGCAGGATCGACTTGTCGGCGTT
The DNA here is from genome assembly GCA_964590885.1 of uncultured Phycisphaeraceae bacterium. Taxonomy (GTDB): domain Bacteria; phylum Planctomycetota; class Phycisphaerae; order Phycisphaerales; family UBA1924; genus JAEUIX01. Next base: position 35,785 of record CAZPWW010000021.1, on the reverse strand, counting down.
GCGGCGACGGGGCATGCCCCTCTCGTTGGTGTCGCCGTCGAGCATGTCCTGGTTGATCTCGCCGAAGCGGTGATACACGTAGCGCTCGAACGCGGCCTTGGCCCCGCCCAGCGGCTCGGGAGGTGTGACGTGCACGACGCAGACGCTGCTGGTGGCCCCCTCGTACCCCTTGGTGATGATGTCGAAGGGGGGTGCGGGGGAGATGGAGCGCACCTCGAGTCTGTAGCCCGCGGCGTCGAAGGTGTGGCCGGGCGCGATCGGGACCACGGCCTTGTGCTTGAAGCCGGGCACCTCCACCAGCAGGGCGTGTTGCACCCCGGCGGGCAACGGAGACGACAGCGCCTCCCAGCGGTCATCGCTCATGCCGCGCGTGTACTCGATGGCGACGAAGCGGCCGAGCGTGGCGAGGCGGTCGGCGGGCGAGAGCGGCACAAAGGGAATCTCATCCACGCGTGGCGGCGAGTCGCCGCCGGGGGGGGGCGAGATGCTGCTGTGGAGTTCGACGATGCGCAGCGGGTTGTCCGCCGTGCCCGGGGGGGGTGGGGCGGCCTCGTCCACGGGCCGCCAGCGCTTGGTGAGGTCGGCGTAGGTGGCGTAACCGACGACGCGGAAGGAGATGTCGGCATCGATGAAGCCCGCGCCCGATGGCACGCGCAGATCGAGCGTGCGGGCCGGGCCGCCGCCGGACGTCGCGGCGCCGTCGCCCACGGCCGCGCCCAGCACGTCGAGCGCGTAGTCGTTGTAGCGCGGCAGGCCCCGCAAGGCCCGCTGCTCCCACCCCTGCGCGGCCGCCCCCGGCCCGCCGCCCCGGCGCACCCAGAGCACCGGCTGGGTGTTGTCGAAGAAGCCGCTCTCGATCTGGCCGGGGCGCGGCGTGCCGTCGGGCCCCGGTTCGCCGGCGAGCAGGAGCACGTCGCCCTCCTGCTTGAGTGCGGAGTAGTAGACGCTGCCCAGGGCGATGGTGATGATGCCGCTGTGCACGAGGATCACGCCGAGTTTCGGGAGCGTGAAGTCGATGCGGCGGACCGTGGCGACCATCAGGTTGAGCACGAAGGCGAGCAGCACGACCTTGAGCGGCCACCACGAGTAGAACTCGAGTTCGCTCATCTCCAGGCCCGGCAGGCGGCGCACGGTGATGGCCCTGTACTCGGCCACGAACGGTGCGAAGAAGCGCAGGCCCGTGCCGGTCGTCTCGCTGTAGCGCAGGTGCGGCCACGCCCAGGTATGCCAGGCCCACAGGGCCAGCCCGCCCAGCACGACGAGCGCTGCGCCAGCGACCACCACACGCGTGCCGCGCGGGGCCCCGGCCAGCGTGCGGGCCAGCAGCCACGCGGGCAGGGCACCGGCCACCAGCACGGCCGCCAGGGCCGTGGCCGCGTAGACGAGCACGGTGGGGATGAGGGCCAGCATGCCGATGGGCGTGCTGGCGAGGATGCCGTAGAGGGCGACAAGGCTGAGCAGGCCCACCGCCAGTGCGATGGAACTGAAGGCCCGCAGCAGAAACTTGGCGGGCCATGCCCACGCCGGGAAGAACCGGTCATCCCACGCCAGGCTGTTCCGCCACTTCGCGCTCATGCGGCCCCATGTTAGCGGTTGCCGCGCCGCGTATGCTCGGGACATGCCCGCCTCACGTACCTACACCACGCGCTTGGAAAAGGACAGCGAGGGCGGCACCGCCATGTCGGCGATCCCCGTGCCCTTTGACCCCAAGGCCGTGTTCGGGTTGGTGCGGGCGCCGGTGGTGGTGAGCATCTATGGGTACACCTACCGCTCCACCATCTTCCGCATGTGCGGGGAGACGTTCGTGCCGCTCCGCCAGTCGCACCAGGCGGGCGCGGGCGTGAAGCCCGGCCAGCGCGTGGAGGTCACGCTCACCTTCGACGACACGCCCCGCCAGATCGAGATTCCCTCCGCGATGAAGGCCGCACTCAAACAAGCCGGCGTGCTCGACCGCTTCGAGGCGATGAGTTTCACGCACCGGCGCGAGTACGTGGAGGCCTACAGCGCGGCGAAGAAACCCGAGACCCGGGCCAGGCGGCTGGACGGCTGTGTGAAGAGCATGCGTGAGCGCCCCGCGCCGGGGGCGGGGAAGCGAGCCAAGAAGCCCGCCAAGACGTCTGTCCGCCGCTGAGGCGGGGCGGCGGGTCCGCAACCCGGGGCCTTGAGGCCCCAACAAGCCGGGGAGGCGGCCCCGTCCACCGCGTGGTACACGTCCGCCGCCCGGAGAATGCTCATGCCGTTGCGTGCCTCGATCGTTGTGTCCTTGGTCGCCTCGGTTGTCGGCGTGGCCTGCTCGGCGAGCCTGGCAGGAGTGGAGCCGACGACGATGAAGGCGGCCCGCCTGCACGCCTACGGCAAGCCCGAGGCCCTGCGCGTGGAAGACGTGCCCCGCCCGACGCCCGCCAAGGGCGAGGTGCTGGTGCGGGTGCGGGCCGCGGGCGTGAACCCGGTGGACTGGAAGATCCAGCAGGGCATGCTGGCGGGGTTCGCCCCTGCGCCCCCCTCCACCCTGGGGCAGGACATCGCCGGCACAGTTGAAGCCGTCGGCGAAGGGGCCGCGGCCTTCAAGCCCGGCGATGAGGTCTACGCCTACCTCTCCCTTCAGCGCGGCGGGGCGTTTGCCGAGTACGCAAGCGTGCCCGAGGGCGACTTGGCCCGGCGGCCGGCGAACCTCGACCACGTGCACGCCGCGGCGGTGCCGCTGGCCGCGCTCACGGCGTGGCAGGCGCTGGTGGAGACGGCCAAGTTGCAGCCCGGCCAGACGGTCTTGGTGCACGCCGGGGCCGGGGGCGTCGGGCACTTTGCCGTGCAGATCGCCAAAGCTCGGGGCGCGAGGGTGCTGGCCACGGCGGGCGAGGCCAACCAGTCGTTCCTCAAGGAACTCGGCGCCGACGTGGCGATCGACTACAAGGCCACGCCGTTCGAGACGGTCGCCAAGGACGTGGACGTGGTGCTCGACACCATCGGCGGCGACACGCTGGAACGGTCGTACGGCGTGCTGAAGGCCGGGGGCATCGCGGTCTCGATCCTGGAGCCGCCCAATCAGGCCAGATTGAAGGAGCGAAACGCGCGGGGTGCGGTGATTCTCGTCAAGCCCAGCGGCAAGCAACTCAGCGAACTCGCGGGCATGATCGAGGCCGGCAAGATCAAGCCGCACGTGAGCGCCACCCTGCCGCTGGCGGACGTGGCCAAGGCCTTTGCCCAGAGCCAGACGGGCCGCACGCGCGGCAAGATCGTGCTGACGGTTCCATAGGGCCGACCTGGTGCCGCGTAGAATCGCCCGGTGAAGGCCGAAGCGGAGAACCCGGCGCGGGTGCGGTTGCAGCGGGTGCTCGCGGCCCACGGCATCGCCGCGCGGCGGGCGTGCGAGGACCTGATCCTGGCGGGGCGGGTGTCGGTGAACGGCGTGGCGACGCGCACCCTGCCCGTGTTTGTCGATCCGGCGAGCGACCACATCGTGGTGGACGGCCGGGGCCTGCCCAAGGCCCGAGCGGCACGCGCGCCGCGCCACGCGCAGGGGTCGGGGCACAGCCCGTCGCTGGCCGCAGACGTCGGCCGGAGCGTCTACGTCATGCTCCACAAACCCGCGAAGGTGCTCTCCACCACGCGCGACGACGGGGGGCGCAAGACCGTTCTCGACCTGGTACAACACCCCGCCGCCGGAAGGCTCTTTCCGGTCGGCCGGCTGGATTTTCACGCCTCCGGCCTGGTGCTGCTCACCAACGACGGCGACCTGGCGAACAGGCTGACGCACGCCCGCTACGGTGTGGAGAAGACCTACCTCGCACACGTGCGCGGCGTGCTCGACGCGGCCTTTGTGGCCGACGTCGAGCGCGGGATCAACCTCAAGCAACGCCGGGCCGCGATTGAATCGCGCGCGAGCGAAGGGCCGGCGCGCCGGGGCGGCCGGTCTCCCGGCGCCATCGCCATCGGCCTGGCGCGGGTGCACGAAGACAAGACGGTGCTCGAGGTGCGGCTGGTCGACACGGGCCCACGGAGCGTGCCCGACATGCTGGCCGAAGCGGGCCTGCACGTGATGAAACTGGCTCGCGTCGGCATCGGGCCCTTGGCCCTGCGGGGAGTGGGCGTGGGCCGTTGGCGCGAACTCGAAGCCGGCGAGGTGCGGGCCCTGCGCTCAGCGGCGATGGGAGCGGGGGGAGGTGCCGGCATCGGTCCGCGCTCGAGCGGTCCGTTGTTGCCCCCGCCTGCCGGCGCGGCCCGGGGGCGCGGGCGTCCAGCGTCGAAACCCGGGCGGCCCGCTTCACAACAACACTATCGGGCCGGGGGTCCGCGCCGGGCCGAGCGCCGCCCGGTTCGCAACGCCGGCCCGGGGCCACGGTCATGACCACCAACGGCACGCACCCCGAGATTCCCGGCGATCCGGCCCGCCCCGGGGCTCTGCCCGCCACGGCCGACGACGGCGGCATCGCTCCGGCTCCCGGCGTGCTCAGCCCCTACGACAGGCCGCGCGGCCCCATGCAGCGGCTCGACGCCTGGACCGCCCGCGTGTTCGCCTGGCTCGGGCAGGACTCGATCCCGCGGATGGCGGCGGCGCTCTCCTACCGCACCATCTTCAGCATCATCCCCATCATGGTGCTGGCGTTTGTGATGATGCGCCTGCTGGCCGACAGCGAGACACGCCTCAAGACGCTGCTGACCCGCTTCCTGAAGGTGTCGGGCCTGAGCGAGGTGTCGGCCGGGCAGCAGTCGGTGGAAGAGTGGATGACGGGCATCGTCAACAACTTCAACTCCATCAACTTCGGGGCCATCGGCGTGGTGAGCGCGGCGACGCTGATCTACGCGGCCATCTCGCTGCTGGTGGACATCGAGGCGAGTTTCAACTACATCTGCAACGCGCCGCGCGGCCGGAGTTGGACGAGCCGCGTGCCCCGCTACTGGCTGATGGTGTCGCTGGGGCCGGGCCTGCTCTACTGCAGTTTCCTCGTGGCCGACGTGCTCACCAACAAGGCTGTGGAACTCGCCAGCACGCAGGGCGGCTCCGCCGCGCCGCTCCTGATCGAGGTGGCCAAGTACGCGAGCACGGTGGGCATCAGCACGCTGCTGCTCTTCGCGCTCTACACGCTCATTCCCAACACGCGGGTCAAACTCGTCCCCGCGCTGGGCGGAGCACTCACGGGCGGCCTGCTCCTCGAACTGGCCAAGTTCGGGTTCCAGAAGTTCGTGCGCCCGGAAAACTACAACGCGCTCTATTCGTCGCTGGCGCTCCTGCCGCTCTTCCTGCTCTGGGTGTACATTACGTGGTTCGTGGTGCTGCTGGGCCTGCGCGTGAGCTTCCTGATGCAGCACGGCAAGCACGGGCTGCTGCTGGCGGCCATCCGCGGCGGTGCGGGGGGCGTCGGGGGCGGCGGTGTCGGGGGCGCGTGGGTTGAGCCGGCCCGGAGCGTGGCGGTGGCTCAGGCCGTGGCCCAGGCGTTTGCCCGGGGCAGACCCGCGCGGGTCGAACGTCTGGCCGACGCCAGCGGGCTCGATGAGGCGACCACACGCCACCTGCTGCGCAGGCTCGAGCACGCCGGCATCGTGCACCGCGTGGCCGAGACCGGCGCGGGCGGCTCGAGCAGCCGCGAGGCCGGCTACGCGCTGGCCCGGCCGCCCGAGCGGATTCTGGTGCAGACCGTGGTGGCCGTGGGTCAGGAACTCACCGGCCCGACCGGCCCCGGCGCCAGCGGCGAACTCATCGGCCGGATCAGGGCCGCCCAACTCGCGGCCGTCGAGGGTGTTACGCTGGCATCGCTCATCGGGCAGGCCGGGCCCGGCGGGCGGGCGGCGGCCGGGGGCCCCGCGACCGAACCCACCCCCCTGGCGAGTGGCAACCCATGAAGACGTCAAGACGGCAAATGCGGTCTGTCGGCCACGGCCCGGTGGCGATCGTGGCCGTGGCCCTGCTTGTCAGCGCTGCCGCGTCTGCCGGGTGCTACCGACGGGTGATCTCGGCCCAGGGCCTGGGTTCGGAGAACATCCAGACCGAGGAGCCCTATCAGGAGTCGGGCGAGATCGACCGGTGGCTCTTCGGCGAGCAGAAGCCGACGCGCCGGCCCGCGCCGTGATGGCCTGGCCGGGGCCGTGCCGCCCGGCGAGGCCCCGCTACGCTTGCGTGCGCACCGACAAGGATGTTCACCCATGGGCCTCGAAGCCTCACTGCCGGTTGACACGTTCCTGACCACGCAACTGCGCCGCGTGATCAACTGGGCCCGCCGGTCCAGCCTCTTCCCCATGCCCTTCGCCACCGCCTGCTGCGGCATCGAACTGATGGCCACGGCGTGCAGCCGCTACGACGTGGCCCGCTTCGGGGCCGAGGCCGTGCGCTTCAGCCCGCGCCAAAGCGACCTGATGATCGTCGCCGGCCGCGTGAGCATCAAGACCATGCCCGTGCTGCAGCGAATCTATCTGCAAATGGCGGAGCCTAAGTGGGTCATCTCCATGGGCGCCTGCGCCAGCACCGGCGGCGTCTTCGACACCTACGCCGTGGTGCAGGGTGTGGATCAGTACATCCCGGTCGACGTCTACGTGCCCGGCTGCCCGCCTCGCCCCGAGCAGTTGATCGAGGGGATCATGGCGATCCAGCGGATCGTGGATAACGAGGGGATCCCGCCGCGCTTCCAGGGCGGCAAGCGCGTGGGGCTTGGCCTGAGTGTGGCCCCGAGCCACCAGGTGCGTCCGCAGCCGATCGGCGTGACGGCCTAGGTCGGCCACGGCATTAGACACCGATCGACGATCTGCGTGCGCCGGGCCGGCCCCGTCGTTGCGCTACGGGCTCGTCGGCAGAGCCTTGAAGCGAGCCGGCCTTTCCTCTGCGTTTCTCCGCGCCCTGTACGCTCTGCGTACGGCCCTGAATGGCCTTCGGGCTTGAATCCGTGTCAACCCGCGTCCATCCGTGGCCACTCCGCCGCGCGGCTCACCCGCACCCGAAGAAGTAGTTGGTGATGTAGTCCCCCAGGTCGTCGGGGTTGATGAACCCGTCGGCGTTGTAGTCACGCTCGAAGAACCCGCCCCCGGCCGTGTAGTAGACGGTGATAAAACTCCCCAGGTCGTCGGCGTTGAGCAGGCCGTCGCCGTCGAAGTCCACCGTGCACGCCGGGCACCCGGCCCCGGCGCAGAAGGGCGTGACCCGGGCGATGTTCGAGCGCGACCGGCCGCCCGCCGCGGCGGGGTCGTCGATCACCCACTGCAGGAAGTACGGCACGCCCTGCTGGAACGTGTTGGCGGGGATGGCCCAGTGCATGGTGCCCACGCCACCCGCGGCGAGCAGCACCTCGTTGGAGAGTTCGCCGTCCACCAGCTGCCCGTTGATGGGCGGGTTGGTGGTTACCTGCACGCGGGCGCGGGCGCCCGCGGGGCCGCCCTGCACGCCCAGGCGGTAGTCGGCGTTGCCCAAGAGCGGCGGATCGACCGCGAGCACCGTGGGCACGACGTTGCCGGCGCCGGGCACGCCGCCGGCGAGGATGGCGGGTCGATCGGCCGGGCGCTGCACGTAGAGCGTCGGCTCATCAAAGGGGAAAGTCCGGGCCGCCACACGCGGGTCCGTCAGACCGTTGCGGATGAAGTCATCGATGGCATTCACGTTCTGGGGCGGCACGTTCACGGCCGCGGCGGCAGGGTCGAGGTTGTCGTTGAACTGCGGGAAAGCGCCCGGGGCCCGCGCATAGAACCGGATCACGTCCACGATCGTGGTCATCTGCCCGTTGTGCATGAACGACGTGCGCAGGCCGGCGTTGCGCAGACTCGGCACCTTGAAGCGGCCGCGGTCGCCGGCCAGCCCGGTCACGATCTGCCGGCCCAGGTCTTCGTTGGCGGGCCGCACGCCCACGTTGCGGAAGCCGTTGCCGGTGAAGAGCGAGCCGCCGTGGCAGACCAGGCACCCGGCCGCGGCCATGTTGTTGAAACCCTGACGCTGGTTGGGTGTGAGCGTGTTGGTGTCGAGCGGCGTCTGGTTGGGCACCAGCGTGCGCTGATACGTGGCCAGGGCCAGCGCGATCCGCGCCGCGCTGACGTCCTCGGTTCCGAAAGCCGCAGCGAACAGGGCCGCGTAACGCGTGTCGGGCGTGAGCTGCGCGGCCACGTCGGGCGGCAGGTCGGTGGCGAGGGCCAGAGGCCGGGCGGTGCGGAGCTTGGCGGTGATCTGCGGCCAGTCGCGGCCCGCGTGGGCCATCTCGACATCGGACAGGGGCGGGCCCACGGCCTGACTCTCGAGGCCGCCGCCGTTGGGAATCACCACCGCGCCGGTTTCGGGATCGAGGAACGTGGTGCGGGCCCGGCCGTCCCAGAAGGTGTCGGGCGCGTAGGCGGCGGTGAAGACGGGCATGCCGTTGCGACCGGTGCCCTGCACAGCGGTGCCGAAGACCGCGTCAAGCTCGTAGTCGTTGCCGGCATCCGCTGCGTTCACGCCGGGGGAGCCGAAGACATCGTCGGGCGTGTTGAACAGGCCATCAAAGCCGGGCGTCCGCAGGCGGCGCCCGTCGGCCCCGCCGTTGCGGGCGGTGTGGCAGGTACCGCAACTCACGGCGTTGTTGGTGGAGAGTTGCTCGTCCCAGAAGAGCATCTTGCCCAGCACGCGCTTGGCCTCGGTGATGGGGTTCTGCGCCGGCACGGGCGGGGGCAGGAGCGGCGGGGGCAGAGGGGGCGGGCCGGGTTGCGCGTGGGCCGCCGCGGCGGCGAGAGCGGCCACAAGAAGGGCGGGCAGGGCGCGCTTGTTGGTCATGATGAGCGACTCCATGCACACGAGGCCACAGAAACGGAGGTGGGCAAGGGTGATTGCAGCGCGGCAGGCGTTACGGGACACAAGGGCCAGAATCTGGACGCTGCGAGCAACCCGGGCACGCACGTGTCAGCGCGGCGTGCCGGCGGGGCCTGCCGCTGCGGGGGCGGGTGGCTTCGTGGCGTGCCGCTCGGGCGCGAACCAGTTGCCCTCGAAGGCCGGCGCAGCGTCCACCATCTCGATCACCACCTTGCTGGGCGGGGGCGGCGGCACGGCACCGCCGAGCAAGCCGGGGCCGCGGCCGGGCTGGCCGGGGCCCTGGCGGAAGTCTGGCGGGCCGTCCATGAAGCGGGGAGGGAGGGGGGGCGGGCCGCCGGGGCCGCGCTCGTGCATCCCCCCGGGGCCGGGCATGCCGGGGCGGCGCGGGCCCAGGGGAGGCTGATGGGGCGGAGGCGGGCCGCCCTCAGGACGGCCTTCCATCCGCGCACGCCCACGCCCATCGGGCAGGGGGGGGAGCGGCGGGCGCGGCCCGCGTCCGTCAGGCCCGTCAAATCGCTCGGGGCGCGGCCGCGCGTCGGCTTCGCCGCCCGGCGGCGGGGGTGGCCCGTCGCGGCGCTCGGGGTGGCGTGGCCCGTCGCCCTCGCGGGCCGGCCCGTCCGGCCGCTCGGGTGCGCCGGGGCCGTTCATCTCGACGCGCCGACCATCCGGGTCCGGGCCGGGTCCGGGGAACTTCATCTCGGGCCAGTGCATCTCCATGCGATTGACTAGTTTGGTGGAGCGGTCAAACCACAGCTCGATGCGCAGCGGCTCGGGGCCGCCGATGCTGCGGCGGGTGGCGGTGAGCCGGTCGCACAGGTCGCTCCTGCCGGGGAGCGGCGCGGCCTCCACGCGGTTGGTGGCGTACTCGGTCTTCAGCGTCTCCAGCACCGACTCGACGGAGCCGAGGAAGAGCGAGCTCTCGCCCGAATCGAGCCAGCGGGGGCGGCCGCGCTGGGCGTTGAGGCGATCAACCATGCCGTCGGGGCGCAGCGTCCACTCGCCGGTGTCGTCGCGGCCGAAGGCGAGCTGGCCCCGCGGGGTCTTGAACTGCACGACGTAGCGGTCGCTGGAGCGCACGTCGATGGTGCCGGTGGGGCCGTCTTCCACGCGCTTGCCGGCGGGGCCGAAGATGGAGAGTTCGTAGCGGCGGTCTCCGGCCTGCTCGGCGGCGGCCAGCGACGACTCGATCATGCCGGTGGCGGAGGTGGTTGCGGGCCAGAGCAGGAACGCCGAGGCCGCGAGCACGCCCGCCGCGGCGATGCCGGTGAAGGCCCGCAACGGCCGCAGTGTCCAGCGGCTGGCGGTGCCCGCGTCGGTCTGGAGTGCCTGCACGACGCGTTGCACGCGCCGCTCCTGGGCGAGTGGCTTGTCGTGGTGCAGGAAGGCGAGCAGGCCGTGGATGAACAGGCGGCGGGCCCGGTCGCGGGGCGAGGCCGCGGGCTCCCCCCCTGAGGCCTCGAGGGTTTCGTGCGGATCGTGGTCGTGGTGCGGGGCGTTCATGGCGTGGCTCACGGTCAGGGGTTTGGTGCGGCGGGCTGGAAGCACTCGGCGAGCAGGTCGCGGGCCCGCTGGATGCGTTTCTTGACGGCTTCTTCGCCGGCGTTGACGGCCAGGGCGATCTGACGCAAGAGCAGGCCGCGTGCGTAGGCGAGTTCGATCACCTCGCGCATGGCGTCGGGGAGTTTGGCCAGGCAGTCGTGCAGGGATTCGGCCCGGCCGCGGAAGGAGTCGCCCGGGCGCGAAGCGAGCGTGTGGAACTCGGCTTCCAGGGCCTCGAGCACCTCGGGCTCACACGAGAGCACCCCGTGGGCCGCGGACTTGCGGCGATGGGCCATCACGAGACGCGCGGCGATGCCGCGCAGCCACGGGCCGAAGGGACGGGAGCGGTCGTAGTCGTCCAGCCGCTTCCACGCAACCAGCATGGTCTCTTGGAAGAGGTCGTCAACCGCCTCGTGCCGCCAGACCAGGCTGCGCAAGAACGCGGCCAGCATGTCGGAGTGCTCGCGGACGAGAATCTCGAAGACCTGTTTGCCGGAAGGGTCGGGCATGGGGGTGCACCAACGGGCGGGCCGGGCCGACGGGCTCTGCGGGGGGATTGTCGCCCACTCCAGCCGGGGGGACATCGGTGCCCGGGCCATCAGTGCACCAGCGCTCGCACCGCCACGAGCGACGCCCCGCTGAGCAGCAGCCAGAGCAGCGTGCCCATCACCAGCGGCCGCCAACCCGCCGCCGCGAGGGCGGTGCGTGAGAGCCCGCTGCCGACCAGAAACAGCGCGAGGGTGAGCAGGTGCTTGCCCATGCTGGCCATGGCGAGTGCGACCGAGGCCTGGGCGGGCAGCCACGACCGCGGCTCACCGAGCGCCGGCAGCAGCGACCGCAGCGTGCACGCCGCAATGAAGCCCGCGATGAACCACGGAACGACCGCCGCCAACGACGAGCGGCGAGGAGAAGCCGAGCCGGGGCCGGCCGCGGCACAGCGGGCGCTTCGGCGGCGCAGCCCCGCCAGCACCATGGCCACGGGCACGATCCACAGCACGCGCGTGAGTTTGATGATGGTGGCGTGCGCCAGCGCGGAGGACCCGTACTCGGTGGCGGCCGCGACCACGCCCGCGGTGTCGTGGATGCCGATGGCCGCCCACGCGCCGAACTGCTCCTGCGACAGCCCCAGCCACCGGCCCAGCGGCGGATACGCGTACACGCCGCAGGCGTTCAGGAGAAACACCACGGCCGTGGCGAGCGACACCGCCGCGGCGGGCGCGGCGATAGCGGCACCGGTGGCCGCGATGGCCGAGCCGCCGCAGATGGCCGTGCCGCTCGTGAGGAGCGTTGCGGTGTAGGGCTCCACGCGCAGCAGCCGCGCCAAAAGCAAACCGCCCGCCAGCGCCAGGCCGATGGTGCCGAGCGTGAGGCCCACACCGGAGAAGCCCGCCCGGGCGACATCGGCCAGCGGGATCGAGAAGCCCAGCAGCACGATGCTGATCTGAATCAGGCGGCGCGACCAGTCGCGGGCGGCCCGATGGAACGCCGCCAGGCCCACCAGCGCCAACGCCATGCCAATGGCCAGGGCCCCCGGCGCACCGATCGAGAAGCCCGCGCGGCCGGTGGCGCCGATCAACACGGCCGCGAGCGCCACGAGAAACGCCGCTCGTGAGAGGACTGGCGCGGTCATGCGGCCTGCGCCACCGCCACGGCCAGCCGGGCCGCGAGTTCGGCGTTGCTCTTGACCAGTGCCAGGTTTGCGGCCAGGGTCTTGCCGCCGCTGATCTCGTGCAGGGCGCCGAGCACCGCGGGGGTGGCCTCGCGCCCGACGGCACCCTTGTCGCGGGCCTTGTCGGCGGCGTTGGCCATCCAGATCGACCAGTCGGAGGCATCGAGTTCGTGATCAGCGGGGATGGGGTTGCACACGACCACGCCGCGCGACGTGCGCGCCAGTTCGGCCATGATGAAGCGGCCGAGGTCGGCCACATCGTCGAAGCGTTCGTCAACGCTCACGCCGCCGTCGCGCAGGTAGAAAGCGGGGAAGCGGTCGGTGCCGAAGCCGATCACCGGGATGCCCAGCGTCTCGAGCATCTCGCGCGTGCCCACCACGTCGAGCAGGCTCTTGCACCCGCTGGTGACGACGGCCACGGGGAAGCGCGTGAACGCGGCCAAATCGGCGGAGATGTCCAGCCGCGTGGCGAGGTCGCGGTGCACACCCCCCAGGCCGCCTGTGGCAAAGAGCCGCACGCCCGCACCGGCCGCGAGTTCCATGGTGGCCGACACGGTGGTCGCGGCGTGCCAGGCGCGATGGCGGGCGATGCCGACCGTGGCGGTGTTGATCTTGGGCACGCGCGGGGCCGCGAGCATGGCGGCAACGTCGGCATCGCTCATGCCCACGACGCTCCGCCCGCCCACCACACCCACCACTGCGGGCTCCGCGCCGCGGGCCCGGATGAGGGCCGAGAGTTCGGCGTGCAGGGGCAGGGCCTGCTCACGGGGCACGCCGTGCACCAGGAGCGTGGTTTCGAGAGCGACGCGGGGGGGCATGAGAGTCAACCGATCCGTTCCACACCGCCCATGTACGGCCGCAGCGGGGCAGGGATGCGCACCGAGCCGTCTGCCTGCTGGTGAATCTCCAGAATGGGGATCATGAGGCGCGGGCTGGCGGCCACGGTGTTGTTGAGCGAGTGGCAGAAGGTGGTCGGCCCCTTGCCCGCCTCGCCGCCCGGGCGGTAGCGCATGTTCAGGCGGCGGCACTGGTAGTCGTAGAGGCGGCTGGCGGAGTGGGTCTCGCCGTATCCCCCCGCTGGCACCCCAGCCTTGTTCACGTCGCCGCGCCCGGGCATCCAGCACTCCACGTCCACCATGTCGGCGTTCTTGGGGCCCAAGTCGCCCGTGCAGCACTGCAGCAGGCGATAGGGGAGTTCGAGGCTTTGCAGGAGCTGCTCCACGTAGCCGAGCATCTTCTGGTGCCAGGCGCGGCTGTCAGCCTCGTCGGCCTTGCAGATCACGACCTGTTCAACCTTGTCGAACTGGTGGATGCGGTAGAGGCCCGAGGTGTCCTTGCCGGCCGCCCCGGCCTCGCGGCGGAAGCACGTGCTCACGGTGACGTAGCGCAGGGGCAGCGCGGCCTCGTCGAGAATTTCGTCTTGATGAATGCCCATGAGGCCGACCTCGCCGGTGCCGGTGAGGTAGAGGTCGTGCCCACCCCCCGCTCGGGCCGCTTCGGGGATGTGGTACGCCTGCTCGCGTCCGGCGGGAAAGAAACCCGTGCCGACCATGCACTCCTCGCGCACGAGCACGGGCACGCTCATGGGCGTGAAGCCGTGGGTGTGGGCCATGAAGTCGAGGGCATAGCGGGTGAGGGCCTGGTGGAGCAGCATGCCCGGGCCGGTGAGGATGTAGGAGCGGGACCCCGCCATGCGGACGCCACGCGGGAAGTCGGCCAGGCGCAGGTCCTTGGCGAGTTGGATGTGGGTCTTGGGAAGGAACCCGCGCTGGTCGGCGAAGGGCTTGGCGGGGTCGAAAGCAGGCGGGTTCCAGCGGCTGATCTCGACGTTGTCGTCGGCGCCGGCACCCAAGGGCACGTCGGGGTCGGGGGGCAATGGCACCGTGAGCAGCAGGGCGTGCAGGAGCGGTTCGGTCCGCTGCACCGCGGTCTCGAGCTCGGCGATCTGGTCCTTGAGGGCCTTGGGGCGGGCCTGCAGTTCGGCGAGTTGCGCCTCCAGGTTCGGGCGCGACCCTTCTTTGGCCTGGCCGAGGGTGGCCTTGATCTGGCCGATCTGGGGGCCAAGTTCCTTCTCGATCTTCTTCTGTTCGGCCCGCAGGTTCTCACGGCGGGTCAAGGCCGCGCGGTGCTCTTCGTCGAGCCGCAGGAGTTGCTCGAACTGCACCTCGATGTTCTTGCGCGACGCCCCCTCGCGGAAGCGCTGGGGGTTCTCGCGGAGTTGCTTGATGTCGATCATGCGGCGCAAGCGTAGGGTGGGGCGGGCGTGGTACTCTTGGTGCACGATGGCCCGTTACATGCTCACCAGCGCCGACGGGCGCGGCCTGCTCTACACACTCGCCAGGGGCCCCACAGTGATCGGCCGCAGCGAGGACGCCACCATCCCTCTGCCCGAAGACGAACTCGCCAGCCGGCGGCACTGCGAGATCAGGCCCGACGCCTCGGGCGGCTACGTGGTGACCGACCTCGGTTCACGCAACGGCACCAAGGTGAACAAGCACAAGATCGAGGGGCCCACTCCGCTGCGCAAGGGCGACTCGATCAAGGTCGGGTCCCACGTCTTCACGGTGGAGGTTGAGCAGAGTCTGGCCGAGGCCCGGGCCGAGGCTCGGGCCACGTCGATCGACCTGGGCGCCAGCGCCGCCAGCACCTGGCCCGCGGAACTGCGCGGGATGATCGAGAGCCTGGCCCCGCGCGGCACGGGGGCCGATGAGCCGCTGCAACTGGTCGACAACGCCGGCGATCCCTCCAACATCCTCGCCACCGACTCCGACGGGCCGCGCCTGATGCGCCTGCTGCTCCTGTTGGCGAGCAAGAGCCGCGCAACGGACATTCACGTGGAGCCCAAGGCGGACCGCACCGGCATCCGCATGCGTGTGGACGGGCAGATGACGGCCATCACCGAGGTCCCGCTCAAGACCGGCGAACTGTGCGTGGGTGTGGCCCGGGCGGCCTGCAACATGGTGGCGGCGGCCAAGGACACCGCGGTGGACGGGCACTTCTCGTCGCGCTTCAAGCACAAGCGGGTGGACTATCGCACCAGCATCACCCCCAGCGTGCACGGCCCCAAGATGGTGCTGCGCGTGCTCGACGGCACCAGCGCCCCCAAGAGCCTGACGGAACTGGGCCTGCCCGGCTACATGCACGACCGCGTGAAGCGCACGTGCGAGAAGGAGCACGGCCTGCTGCTGGTGAGCGGGCCGACCGGCAGCGGCAAGACCACCACGCTCTACAACGCCCTGCGCGAGATCGACCGCGACACCACCAACGTCGTCACGATCGAGGACCCGGTGGAGTACCAGTTGGAGGGCGTGACGCAGATCCCGGTGGACGAGCACCGGGGCAACTCGTTCAACGATCTGCTGCGGTCGGTGCTGCGGCAGGACCCCGACGTGATCCTGGTGGGTGAGATCCGCGACGAAGAGACGGCCCGCACGGCCATGCAGGCCTCGATCACGGGGCACGTGGTGTTCACGACCATCCACGCCAAGGACTCGATATCGAGCGTCTTCCGCCTGCTGGACCTGAAGGTGGAGCCCTATCTGGTTGCAAACGCGCTCGACCTGGTGGTGGCCCAGCGGCTGGTGCGTGTGCTGTGCGACAACTGCAAGCGGCCCGTGCGCATCTCCGCCGGGCAACTCAGCCGCATCGGCCGCTACCTCGAGGGCAAGAGCGAATCGTTCGAGAGTGTCGGGTGCGCCCAGTGCCTGCGCACGGGCTACCGGGGGCGGCGGGCCCTGTTCGAGATGCTCGACGTGACCGACGAACTGCGCGACGTGATCCTGCGCGACGCCACCGTGACCAACATCAAGCGGGTCGTCGAGCGGGGCCTCTTCATGACCCTGCAGCAGTGCGGCTGGCAACTGGCGGCACGCGGCGCCACCAGCCTGGACGAGGCCGACCGCGTCGCCGGCAACTGATAGCGATAGCGCGCCCGCTCACCCCGCCAGTTCGGCCTTCAGGGCGCGGGCCAGATACTCGTACTGCTCGAGTGTGTTGTAGACGTGGGCCGAGATGCGCACCCAGCGCGCCGGCGTAGCCGGAAAGGGCGTGATCGGCACCTGCACGCGCCACCGCTCCAGCAGCCGCTCCTGCAAGGGGTCGGGGTACCTGCCGCTCACGCCGCGCTCGCCCGCGCGCCGGTCGGGCAGGTGCACCACGGCCATCGCGCCCAGCATCTGGTCGGGCACCGGCGGCTCCACACCCAGCGCCCGGCACAGCAGGTCGCGGCCGCGGCGGGCCAGGTCGCGGTTGCGCCTCATGATCTCCGGCCAGCCGCCGGGCACCATCGCGCCGACAACCTGCGCCGCGTGCGGTGCCGCGAGCCACGGGCTCGTGTCGAGCGTGCCCACATAGTCAAACTCCAGGCGAAATCGCGGGCGGTCGGTCCGTGCCGAGTTGAAGCCGTGCGAGATCACCAGCGGGTGGATCAGACGTTGGCGGTCGGGCCGCACGTACAAGAACGCCGACTTCTGCGGCGCACACAGCCACTTGTGGAAGTTGCCCGCGCAGTACGCCGCGCCGATGTCGGAGACGTTCAGGGGCAGAAAGCCGGGGCCGTGGGCGCTGTCCACCAGCGTGTCGATGCCCCGCGCCGCGAGGGCGGCGACAACCCGCTTGACCGGCAGGATCATGCCCGTGGGGCTGGTGATGTGCGAAACCAGGGCGAGGCGCGTGCGCTCGGTGGCGGCGCCCGCGATCCGCTCGACAACCTCATCGTCGCTGTGCAGCGGAAAGGGCAGCGGCACCGAGACGACCTTCGCGCCCCAGTGCTCCGCGGCCAGGGCCAGCACGTTGTTGCAGGCGTTGTACTCGTGGGTGTTGGTGAGCAGTTCGTCGCCGGGCCTGAAGCGCAGCGAGCGCACCACCGCGTTCACCGCCGCGCTGGCGTTCTCGACAAACGCAAAGTCCTCCGGCGGGCAACCCACCAACGCGGCCATGGCCGCCCGGGCCTCGTCGAGCAGCGGCTCGAGGTCTTCCACAAAGAAGCGCACGGGGTCGGCATCCAGGCGCGCGCGCACGGAAGCCTGCATGGCCCGCACCGCGCGGGGCACGGCCCCGAACGACCCGTGGTTCAGGAAGACGCGGCCGGTGTCGATGCCGAAGTGCTCAACCAGCGGCGAGTACGGCGGAAGGTCGCCGCGAGCGGGGGTGTCGGGCATGCCTCAGGCTACGCCTGCACATCAAGCGAGCGGCCAACGGCCACGGCCACCGCCGCTTCGTTCTTCGCGATCGGATTGCGGTAGAAGGCCAGCGTGCCGGACGCCGACGCGGCCGCGGCGCCGCCGGTGCGGAAGTCGACCCCGCCGGGCACCACGCCGGCCACGAGACGCTGGGCCGCATCGGGCAGCGCACGTTCGGCATCGCCGGCCCGCTGGCCGCGCTGCGCGGCAGACTCGCTGCGGCGTGCCGCGGCGATCTGGCCGTAAGCCTCGGCGATGCGGAAGGAGAGCGGCGAGGTGGCGGGGGCAATGTGCATGGAAGGGCATCATAATCGCACGCCGGGCGCGTGGGCCGCCAGTTTTGGCGCGCCTTTGCGCCGCGGGTGGTGGGCGTTCGGGGTGCGGGTGGCCGATAACCGCGCATATGCTGGCCCCTCCGCGTGTGCCAGGCGCCCGCGCCGGTGCCGTGCGGGCGGGCGATGGGTGCACACCCCCGGAGGCCGGAGGTGCGCGGGGCGGCGGCGAGCATGGACGAGCAAGCAACCAGACCGGAGTCGGACGGCGCGGGCGCGGGAACGCCGGATTCGTCGCCCGAACTGCTGCGGCCGCTGTTCGTGGCGGCCCGGGCCCCCGACCCGACGCTGGCCCGCCATATCAAGGACCTGAAGCGCAGGCTGATCTTGGAAGCCAACCTTGCCGTGGGCATGATCGAGAGCGCCAGCGACGCCCTCGTGCGCATGGACCCCGACGCGGCCGAGGCGGTGATGCGTCGCGACGACGAGATCGACCGCGAGGAGGTGCGCATCGAGGAGGAGTGCTTCCGGCTGCTCACGCTCTTCCAGCCCTTCGCCAAAGACTTCCGCACGGTCACCACGCTCCTGCGGGTGAACGCCGACCTCGAGCGCGTGGGCGACCACGCCCACTCGATCGCCAAACTGACCCGCAAGGTGCACAAGCTCGGGGGCGGGCCGCGGGCCATTCCCACGTCGCTGCACGAACTGGCCCAGCGCGTGCCCATGCTGTGCCACGCCCTGCTCAACGCTCTGGTGAGCGAAGACGTGCACGACGCCCGGCTGATCCTCGACAAGGACGAGGCGATCGACTCGCTCGACAAGCGGCTCTTCGACGAGTGCCTGCACGCCATGCGCGACGACGCCGACTCCAAGGCCGCGGGGCTGCTGCTCTACCGCTGCGGGCGCGAACTCGAGCGCGTGGGCGACCTCATGACCAACATCGCCGAAGACGTCATGTACCTTGTCACCGGAGCCATCGTGCGGCACCAGAAGAAGCGGCTGCGCCTGCAGGGTCTGGCGACCCCGCTGCCGCGGGTTACGCCCCCCCCGGTTTGAGGGCGGTGCATGCCCGACTTCCGCTCGCCCTTGCTCTGATGTGGAAGGGCGGCTGGCGTGCGGTCGATGACAGTGCAGAATATCACGCTGAGGTCGGCGTTGTGCCGCGGCGGCGTCTCGATTTGGCACCGGCCTGAAGGAGTGCGGGCTTTGGCGGGCAGCGAACCGGTCAACCCGGCACGCCCCGAAACGGGGGGCACCAGCAACGGGCCCGAGGCGGCCAAGATGCCGCCCGCGCTCGCGGCGACCGGCGGCCGGGTGGTCTGCCTCGACGGCATCCGCGGCATGGCCGCGTTCCTCGTGTTTTTCTATCACAGCACGGTGCTCGAGCCGCGCAACTGGCCCGAGACGGTCTTCACGCACCTCACGTTCCTCAACGGGCTGGCCCCGCTGCTCTTCTTCGTGCTCTCGGGGTTCCTGATCACGGGCATCCTCGTGAAGACGCGGGACCGGCCGCGCTACTTCCGGAACTTCTACATACGCCGTGCCCTGCGGACGCTGCCGCTGTACTACGCCGTGGCGGTGCTCTCGTTGGTGGTGCTGCCGGCCCTCTTCCCCAACAACCCCAAGGTCGTCTCGTTCGGCCGTGTGGGGGCGGACGGGTGGATGTACTGGTTCTTCCTGCAGAACTACGGGATCGCTCTGGCGGGCGAGTTCCGCCACGGCATCCTCGACGTCACGTGGTCGCTCGCGATCGAGGAGCAGTTCTACTTCGTCTGGCCGCTGCTGGTCTACGTCTGCCGCAAGCGCTGGCTCGCGGCGGTCTGCATAGGGCTCATCGCCCTGGGCTTCGCCTTCCGCCTCCTGCTGGTCTTCGTGCTCAACGCCCACCCCATCACGCCCTACGTGCTCACGTTCGCGAGGCTGGGCTCGCTCGCCACGGGGTCGCTGCTGGCGCTGGTCTGGCAGCAGCCGGGGCTGATGGACCGCCTGCGCGTGCCCGCCGCGTGGGCCGCCGCCCTCAGCATCCCGTGCATCTGGATGGCGACGGCGGCCGAGCGGGTGGCGGGCATCGACTTCATGGGCACGGCCGGCTTCCGGGGCGGGCCCTTCACGCGCACGTTCGGCGACTTCCTGGTGCTCTTCGGCCTCGCCGGGCTGGTCATCTCCTGCATCACGGCCAAGCCCGGCTCGCTTTTCTACCGCTTCATGACCAGCCTGCCCCTGCGCACGCTGGCCCTCTATTCCTACGGCATCTTCCTCTTCCACACGCCGGTGCGGGCCTTTTTGCGCGACGTGGTCTTCGGCCCCGGCTACGGCGGGCGGCAGCCCCTGGTGCTGTGGCCGAACTGGCTGGGCTCCCAGATCCCCGCGCAACTCCTGTTCTACGTGCTCGCCATGGCGATCGTGCTGCCGCTCTCGATGCTCTCGTACCACGGCTTCGAGAAGCACTTCCTGAAGCTCAAGGGCCCGCTCACCGAGCGGAAGCGCCCCGGCGAGGGGGGCCACGCCGATTGAAGGCCCGGCCCGCCGTGGTATGCTCAGGCCATGGCCAAGAAAAAGGGAGCGGCGTCTTCATCAAGCAGGTCGCGGGCCCGGCCCGACGCGCGCCAGCGGCCCGTGCCCCGCAGGGCCACCCGCCGCCCCCCGGCCCGCTCCACCCCCGGCTCGTGCACCATCTACCAGGTTGACGCCTTCACCACCCGCCGCTTCCACGGCAACCCCGCCGCGATCGTGATCCTCGAGCGGGCGTGGCCGGCGGATGAGATGCTCCAGAGCATCGCCGCCGAGAACAATCTGGCCGAGACCGCCTTCGTGCTGCCGCGTGCGGCCCGGGGGCGGGCGGGCGTGCCCCGCTTCGGCCTGCGCTGGTTCACGCCCAAGATCGAGGTCGATCTGTGCGGCCACGCCACGCTGGCGGCGGCCCACGCCCTGTGGAACCACGAGGGCGTAAAGGGCGAACGGGTCGTGTTCGAGTCCAAGAGCGGCGACCTGCCGGTGGAGCGCATGGGCAACCTGATCGTGCTCGACTTTCCCCGGCGCGTGGGCCTGCCCTGCCCGGTCAGCGACGAACTCTGCTTCGCCCTGGGCAAGGAGCCCTCGGAGGCGTACAAGGCCGCGGGCAAGATCATGGCCGTCTACGAGAACCGCCGCGACGTCTACACCCTCAAGCCCGACTTCCACAAGGTGGCCGAACTGGGCGGCCTGGGCGTGATCGCCACGGCCCCGGGCTCGGGGCACGACTTCGTCAGCCGCTTCTTCGCCCCGCGGGCCGGGATCGACGAAGACCCGGTCACCGGCTCGGCCCACTGCACGCTGGCCCCCTACTGGGCCCGGCGGCTGGGCAAGGAGTCGCTCAAGGCCCATCAGGTCTCGCCGCGCGGCGGCGAACTCTGGTGCGAGGACACCGGCGAGCGAGTCCGCATCGGCGGCCACGCGGTCACCTTTCTCACCGGCAAGATCGTGGTGCCAAGAGCGTGAGTTGACGATTCGACGAGTTGATGAACTGACGACACCGGGCGGGGTGCGCCGTGCGCTCACGGGCCGGGCACGAGGATGGTCCCGCCGTTCTCCGCGTCATGATCGCCCCGGGCGCACGCCAGCATCACCGCGGCCACGGCCTCGGGGGCCAGGCACCTGTCGCGGGGCAGCATCTTCTCGCTGGCGAAGGCCCGCAGCATGGGTGTCTCCACGGCCCCCGGTGCCACGGCGAAGGCCCGGATGTTGTGCCGCTTCCCCTCCTTGGCGCACGAGCGGGCCATCAGGTTCACGGCCGCCTTGGCCGCGGCGTAGGCGAGGAAGCCCGCGAAGGGGTCCACGGTCGCCAGCGAACTCACGTTGACCACGCAGCCGCGCCGCTGACGCACGAAGACCGGCCAGGCGTGGTGGATCAGGTACGCCGGCCCCAGGGCGTTGACGCGGAAGGCGTGGTCGATGGTCGCCGGGTCGCACGCCTCGATCGGCTTCACGGGCGCGCTCCCGGCGTTGTTGACGAGCACGTCCAGCCGCCCGAAGCGGGCGACAGCCCGTTCGACCAGGTCGCGGCACGCCCCGGCGTCGCCCACGTCGGCGGAGGCCACCTCGGCCCCTTGCACGCACGCCGCGGTCTCCGCCAGCGGGCCGGGCCTGCGCCCCGCCAGCACCAGCGCGTAGCCCGCCCCGGCAAAGGCGACGGCGGCGGCCCGCCCGATGCCCCCGCCGGCCCCGGTGATGATCGCCACGGGTTGTTCGTGCATGGGTCTGTCCTCGGCCCCGCGGGTGAGCGAGAGTATTGGCCGGGCCGCGGCCGCGCGTCGGTACACTCCCGCCGTGCGCATGGCGATCTTCATCGTGCTGGGCTTGTTCGGGCTGATCCTGGCCACGCCGCTGGCCGTGCGTGCCCGGCTCGAGCGCCACGCGGGCGCCCCCGCAGGCGTGCCCGCCGCCACGCTCCTGATCGTCACCCCGCACGTGGAGCAGATCCGCACCGAGTTCGGCGCGGGGTTCGACCGCTGGCACCGCCGCGTCTACGGCGCGGGCGTGGCGATCGATTGGCGCACGCCCGGGGGCACCACCGAGATCGTGCGCCTGCTGCAGGCCCAGTACACGGCCGCGGCCAGCCGCATCGCGGCCGAGGTGCGCCGCACCGACCCCGCCGCGCTGCTCCGCTCAACCTTTTCCCTGGATGCGCTCTTCACGCCCGACACGGTGCCGACCGACCTCATGCTGGGCGGGGGCTCCTTCGACCACGGCCGCCTCAAAGACGCCAACAACGTCGCCGTCTGGACCCCGCTGGCCGACAAGCCGGGCCGGGTCAACGCCTGGCTCACGCTCCCACCCAACGCTCCCGAGTTGGCGACGATCGACACGGCCGACCCGGTGCTGGTGGACGCGGTGTTCGCCCAGGATGACACGCCGTTTCGCGTCCGCGTTCCCGCACGCACGGTCGGCGGGATGCCGGACACCCCGGACTGGCGCGGCCGACTCAAGGCGGGCCTGGCGGCCCCGGTCGCGCTCGATCTGGATCGCACGGAGCGCCGGCTCACCGTGCGCATGTCGGCCCCCGCGGGCTTCTCGCCCGCGCAGCTCGACGACTGGTACGGCCCCAACCGCATCGGGTCGGAAAAACTCTACGACCCCGAGCAGCACTGGCTGGGCACGGCCCTCTCGGGCTTCGGCATTGTCTTCAACCGCGACCTCCTGGGCCGCCACGGCCTTCCCGAGCCGACCTCGTTCGCCGACCTGGCCGACCCCCGCTACGCCGGGCTGCTGGCCCTGGCCGACCCGCGCCAATCGGGGAGCGTTGCCACCAACTACGACAGTGTGCTGAACAAGGAGGGGTGGGAGCGGGGGTGGCGCATCCTCCGCGAGATGTCGGCCAACGCCCGGTCGTTCAGTTCCTCGAGCACGCAGCCCCCCATCGACGTCTCGCAGGGCGACGCCATCGCGGGCGTAGCCATTGATTTTTACGGGCGCGGCCAGGCCCAGGCCGTGCAGCGGCCGGGCGAGTCGGCCGAATCGGCCCGCGTCGGCTACATCGACCCGCCCGGCGCGGCCTATATCGACGCCGACCCGGTGTCGATCCTGCGCGGGGCGCCGCAGCCCGACCTGGCCCGGCGTTTCGTGGAGTTCTGCCTGAGCGAAGAGGGACAGGCCCTGTGGCAGTTTCCGCCGCGCTCCGACCCGGCCAGCCGTGGCAACCCCCGGCGGGCCGGGGCCGCCGACAGCGAAGCGGGAATGGGTCCGCTCTCGGCCCGCCTGCGCCGCATGCCGGTGCGGCGCGCCATGTACGACCGCTACGTCGAGCACTTCGCTGACCGGACCAACCCCTTCACCCTCGCCAGCGACACGCCCATCCGGGGCTGGCGCACCGGCCTGATCGTGGTCATGGGGGCATTCGGGATCGACGCGGGCGACGAGTTGCGGGTGGCCTGGGCGGCCCTCAACCGGGCCCGCGGCAACACCGCCTTTCCGCCCGCCGTGCTGGCCGAGATGGAGTCGCTCTTCTACTCGTTCCCCGAGCACGAGATCGTGAACGCCGACGGCACGAGGCGGAGCCTCCCGTTCACGGAGGCGAACTACAAGGCCATCGCCGACGACACCAACCGCTGGCGCGACCCGGTGAAGGGGGTGCGGGCCCGCATCGCCTACACCGAGCACTTCCGCGCCGCCTTGGCGCGGGTTGCCGACCTGGAGCGCGCGGGGCGCATCACCGCCGTCGGCCGCCGCTGAACGCAGATGGACACGGATTCAAGGCCGCAGGTGTCGGCCTTCATTTGGCCATTCGACCATGTGCCATTTGGCCATTTGCCCGCAAGGGCCCGCGATTACCCGGCCTCTGCGTGCCTCTGCGACTCGGCGATGAACGCGGTGCCCGCACGATCAGTCTCGATCTGCGTCCATCTGTGGCCCTGTCCTTTCCGCACCGCGTTGATCCGCCTTGATCCGCGTCCGATCCCCGGCCCTGCCTTCGTGCCCTTCGCGTCCTTCGCGGTCACAGCCCCGGCTCCCTGCGCCGTCCGCTCCACGCGCCAGCCGCGCCGTCGCGTGGACTGGTCGGCCCACGGAGGGGAATGCGCGGTGCATTCCCGTCCGTGGACCGCGCACTCCCGCCCCCGGTTCAAGCGGGGGGTGGAATGTGCCGAGAGTGGACCGCGGCCGCCGCGTGCGTGCGGGCGGGCCGCGTGGCCGTGCCCGCGCCCCGGGGCGTCGCTCACGCGCGCGCAAACAGCCGGTGCTTGGTCTGGTCGACCACCACCGCCAGCACGATCGCCAGCCCGATCACGATCTGCCGGTAGTTGGAGTCGATGCCGAGCACGTCGAAGCCGTTGTTGATCAGTTGGATGATGATCGCGCCCAGCACTGCGCCCAGGGCCGAGCCGCGCCCGCCCGAGAGGGATGCCCCGCCCACCACGGCCGCGGCGATCACGTTGAGTTCGTAGCCGTTGCCCGCGTCGCTCGAGCCCGCCCCCAGGTAGCCCAGCATGATCGCCGCCGACAGGCCCGCCAGAGCTCCCACGATGGCGAAGAGCTGGATCTTGACGCGCCCCACCGGGATGCCCGCGTAGCGGGCCGCCGTCTCGTTGCCGCCGATGGCGAAGGTCTGCCGGCCGAAGACCGTGCGGGCGGCCACGAACGCGCCCGCCACGCCCACCACCAGCATGATGAGCGACGGCACCGGGTTGATGCCCAGCGCCGTGCTGCGGATGACCCCCGCGTACGCGGGCGGGAACTCCCCGATCGACAGGCCCTTGGAGAGCACGAAGGCGACGCCCCGGTAGACCGCCATGCCCCCCAGCGTGATGATGAAGGGGTGCACGCCCAGCCCCACGCTGGCGCTGCCGTTGATCAGCCCGCACAGGGCCCCCACGCCGCAGCACACCACCACGCCCAGCGGAACCACAGCCCAGGCCGAGATGCCCGGGGCCGCTAGGCCCGCCGCCTGCAGGGCCGTGGCGCCCACCACCGCCGCCAGCGCGTAGATCGAGCCCACGGAGAGGTCGATGCCGCCCATCACGATGATGCCCGTCATGCCCACCGCCATGATGGCGATGAAACTCGCGTACGTGCCCACCGAGATCAGGTTGTCCTTGTTGAAGAAGCGGTTAACGCGCGGGTCGCGCTCGACGACCGGCGCGCCGTCGGCAGCCTCGCCCATCTGCCAGCCGTCGTCGTACGCGAAGAACGCACCCTCCGCCGTCGGTCCACCCGCGAGGACACGCACGCCGGCACGCTGATCGCCCGCCGCGGCCACCTCCTCCATGCGCGCACCCGCCCCCAGCGAGACCCGCTCCTTCCGCTCGGCAAACGTGAGCGTGCCCCGCTGCGTGATCGACCAGCCGTCCGCCGCGGCGTAGACCGTGCGCGCGCCACCGGCCCCCGGCTCGGCCACCGTGAACCCCGCGGCCGTCTCTTCGACCGTCGCGCCCTCGGGCACGGGCACGCGCTCCGGTCGGGCGATCCACGGTGTGCCCAGCGTCAGGCCCGCCACCATCAGCGCGATCACCACCACCAGCCCCACCTCTTGCACGCCGGCCAGCCGCAGCCACCACGGGCGCCCTCCCCGCACACGCCCGGACGCGGGTGGGGTGGAGGGTGCGGGGGGGGCGGGATGTCCCGGGTCGGCGCTCACAGGGGCGGGATAGTACCGCGACGCGGGCGGGCCGCCGTGCGAGGTCATCACATCACTCCACACGCGGGCCGGGCGGCAGCGGGGGGGCCGGGGGAGACGGCGGCGTGGCTGCGCGCCCGCCCCGCGCCTCGCGCTCCAGTTTCCGCAGGATGTTCCCCAAGAGACGCCCGCGGAAGTGCGTTGGTGCCGGCGGTGCCGCGGGCGCCGCCCGCGTCGGTGCCGCGGCCAGCACCGACAGGCGCGCACCGTCAAACTCCCACACGCCCCAGCCCGCGGGCACTTCGTCTGCCCCGATCAGCCCGCGCGGCACGGCCAGCCACAGTTCCGTCGCCATGCGGTAGCGGGCGAACACCTCGAACTTGGCGGCCGCGTAGAGGCGGCGCTCGGACACCCGCAGGGCGCGGGCCACCGCGGCCCACTCGGCATCGCCGGGGATCGGGGCAGCGCCCAGCCCCGCGCGCCGCACCCGCTCGCGCAGGGCCGCGCGGCGTGCGCGGATGGGCCCCTGGCGGCGGGCGCACACCAGGAGGTCGGCCCGGCTGGCCTTGCACTCCACGATGAACGTGTCGGGCCACAATCCGGGAAAGAGCGTTCCGGGTGGCTGGTCGCGCGGGTTGTCGCGGGCACCGGCCACGTCGACCACGGCCCGGTGCAGCGGACACCAGACCTCGGTGGCCACGTGCGTGCAGCCGAGCGTGCCCAGGTGGGCCGCCGCGGCGTGCTTCAGGGCCCGGTGCAGGTCCGACTCCATGGCCGAATCAAAGGCCGGCCTCGCCCGTGGCACGCCCCCGGCGGCGCTTCTGCTACCATGCCCGCCATGAGCGACGACAAGGCCAAAAAGACCGACAAGAAGGACCCCGGCGACCCCACCACGCAGAGCCTCGACAAGGTGCGCGACATCCTCTTCGGCCAGCAGGTGCGGGAGAGCGAGAAGCGCTTCGGCCGCATCGAAGACCGCCTGCAGAAGGAACTGGCCGAGGCCCGCGAGCAGTTCGCCAAGCGCATGAGCGCGGTCGAGGCCTTCATCAAGAGCGAGGTTGACGCCCTGAGCGACCGGGCCAAGGCCGAGCAGACCGAGCGTGTGAAGGCCGACCGCGAACTGGCCGCCGAACTCGAGAGCACCGGCAAGGCCCTCGAGAAGAAACTCAGCGACCTCGACGGCCGCACCACCGAGGCCCTGCGCGACATCCGCAAGCTCATCCTCGAGCAGAGCAAGGCCCTGCGCGACGAGCAGCAGCGGAACCACGCGGAACTCTCTGCCGCGCTCAAGGCCGCCGCCGCCGAACTCCGCCACGAGAAGGCCGACCGCCTCACCCTCGCCGAGCTCTTCATGGAGTCGGCCGTGAAACTCAAGGCCGAGGGCAAGGGCAAGAACTGACAGCCGCCCATGGCGCAGCCCGCACGGATGTTGCCCGCCCGGTTCGAGGCCTTCGCACGCGAGCGGCTCGCGCCCGCGCTGGTCGTCGACCGTAACCCGCTCGAGGTGGCCGCTTGGCAGTGCCGCGAGCCCGTGCCGCACGCCCTGGCCGCGCGGGCCCGCTACAAGCCCGTGCGTTTCGGGTGGGAGTGGGGGCCGGCCTGGAGCACCTGCTGGTTTCGCCTGCGTGGTCGGTTGCCGCGCTCGCCGCTGTGGCGGGCGGCCCCGCGCTCGGGGGGCGGTGGAAAGGGCGCGGCCCGCCACTCGGCCCACCTGCGGTTTTCCAGCGACACCGAAGCCCTGCTCTGGGTGCGGGGTGTGCCCGTCCAGGGCTTTGACGCCAACCGCGACACCGTACCGTTGGGTGTGGCCACGGGCGCCGCGGCACCCGGAAGTGGCGGGCTCGAGTTCCTGATCGAAGCGGCGTGCAATCACCCCTTCGGGGCACGCGGCCTGGCGTGGGACAGCGACGGCGAGAAGCGCCGCTGGGAAAGCCCCGCGCCCGGGCGGCTGCTCGCGGCCGAACTCGTCCTGATCGACGCCGCCGCGCTGCGATTACAGCGGCTCTTTGTGTTCGCGGTTGATCTGCTGGCCCAACTCGCCCCGCCGGCGCCGGCAGCCCCCGGCAACCACCAGCCATGGGCCATCAAGCCCCCGGTTTGGCAGGAGGGGCGCTCCGAAGAACTCGCGGCGGCGCTCGAGCGCGTGGTCGGTCTGGTCTCGGCCCGCGGCGCGGCAGCGGCTGCGGTCGAGGCATGCAGGCTCCTCGAAACCACCCTTGCGTGGCCGCCCGGGGCCGAGGCGACGGTGATGCACGCAGTCGGCCACGCCCACATCGACACCGCCTGGCTCTGGCCCCTGCGCGAGACTCGCCGCAAGTGCCTGCGCACCTTCTCCAACGCGCTGGGCCTGATGGACCGGCACCAGGGCTTCCGCTTCCTGTGCACGCAGGCGGCCCAGTACGCGATGGTGGAGCGAGACTCGCCCGAACTCTTCGTCAGGATCAAGGCCCGGGTGCGTCAGGGCCGCTGGGAAGCCGGCGGGGCGATGTGGGTGGAGCCGGATTGCAACGTGCCCAGCGGCGAGAGCCTGATCCGCCAGATTCTGCACGGCACCCGGTACTGGCGCGAGCGTTTCGGCGAGCGGCACGTGCCCCAGCGGATGCTCTTCCTGCCCGACACCTTTGGCTTCCCAGCCTGCCTGCCGCAGATCATGGCTCACGCGGGGCTCGACACATTCATCACCAACAAACTCAGTTGGAACGACACCAACACCTTCCCGCACACCACGTTCTGGTGGCGAGGCCTGGGCGACGCGCGCGTGCTGGCGCACTGCACACCGGGCCACGATTACAACGCCACGGTTACGCCGCGCGAGTTGCGCCGTGGCGACGCCAACCACAAGAGCAAGCAGATCGTGGCCGACGGCAGCAAGGCGGCCCGCTGGTTGCAGCCCTACGGCTTCGGCGACGGCGGCGGCGGCCCGACGAGCGAGATGCTGCACCGGATCGACCTGGCCGCCACCGGCGGCAGCACGCTCGGCTGCGCGGGCCTGCCCCGGGCCCAGCACGGCCGCGCCGACGACTTCTGCGCCGCCCTGCACCGCGACGTGGCCGAGGCCACCCGGCGCGGCGTGCCGGTGCCCGCGTGGCACGGCGACCTCTACCTCGAACTCCACCGCGGCACGCTCACCACGCAGGGCTGGCTCAAGCGCGCCAACCGCGACGCCGAAGACGGCCTGCGGCTGGCCGAGATGCTTGCGGTGTCGGCCGCCGCCGCGGGCCGGCTGAACGTCCGCGCGCGCAGCCGCCTGGCCGCGCAGCGCGACGCGGCCTGGAAACTGCTGCTCCTCAACCAGTTTCACGACATCCTCCCCGGTTCCTCGATCGGCTGGGTCTACGACGATGCCCGCCGCGACCACGCGCGGGTCGCGGGCATCGTGGCCGAACAAGTGGCAGCTTGCGCGTCGGCTCTCGCGGGTTCGAGGCGGGCCGGCACGCGCGGCAAGCAGGCGGCCGGCACGCTCGTTTTCAACCCCGGCTCGGGCGCCCGCCAAGAGGTGGTGCAGGTCGGCGGTCGCCTTGCGCTCACGCCCCGCGTGGAGGCGTGCGGTTGGGCGCGGGTGGACGCGGGGGGCCGCGGAGCCAAACGCCGGATCGTGGCCGATGGCGTCCAGGGCACGGCACCATCGACGGTGGGACTCGCTGTCGACACCCGCCGGCGGCACGCGATCCTCTCCAACGGCTTGGTCGAGGCGGTGCTTGATCCGCTCGGCCGCATCACCAGCCTGCGCACCGCCGGCGGGCCCGAAGTGGCCGCGGGCCCGCTGGGGGACCTGGCGATTCACGGTGACACGCCCCGGATGTGGGACGCGTGGGATATCGACGCCGCCGACCACGCCCGCTTCACGCTCGAGCGCCGGCCCGCCACGTCGTGGCGTGTGGCGTTCAGCGACCCCCTGCGGGCAATCCTCGAGGTGTCTCGCCCCGTGGGCACGCGCAGCCGCATGGTGCAGACGATCTCGCTCGATGCCGCCAGCCCGATCGTGGTGGTGCGCTGCCGGCTGGAGTGGCGCGAGCGGCACACGCTGTTGCGGGCCGTGTTCCCCGCCGCGGTCAACGCAACCCACGCCACGCTGAGCACGCAGTTCGGCCACATCACGCGGCCCACGCACAAGAACACCACGTGGGAGCAGGCCGCGTTTGAGGTGCCCGTGCAGCGCTGGATGGACCTCTCGCAGCCGGGCGCGGGGCTGAGCGTGCTGAACGACAGCAAGTACGGCGCAAGCGTGAACGGCGGCACGCTGGGACTGAGCCTGGCGCGGTCTCCCACGTACCCGGACCCCGAGGCCGACCAAGGCGACCACGAGTTCGCGTGGGGCTTGGTGCCGCACACGGGCGACTGGCGGAGCGCCCACGGGGAGGGGGTCGAGCACTTGGCCGAGCGCATGCACCGACCCGTGCGTGTGTTCGGGCAGGCCCCCGCGGCCGCCGGGGTGCTTCCCGCGTCGATCGCCACCATCGAAGCCGACGAGGCCACCCGCCGCGGCATCACCATCAGCGCGCTCAAGCCGGCGGAGTGGGGGGGCGCCTTCGACAAGCCGCGGCCCGGCAGCGTGGTGCTGCGCCTGGCCGAGGTGCACGGGCGGGCCGCGGCCATCGCCGTGCGGTGGTCGACGAGACCGCACGCTGTGTCAGCCGCCAACGCCATGGACGAAGTGCAGCGGCATCCGGGCGTGAAGCACGACCGCCGCCGCGGCATCACCAGCGTGTCGCTGCGGCCCTTTGAGATCGTGTCGTTGCTGGCGGGCTGAGCGTGCCGCCCCGCGTCAGCGCCCGGCCTTGAACAGCGTGCGCAAACTCTCGTAGATGTCGTCGCGGTCGTTCACGCGGCTGGTGATGACCTTGCCCGCGTGCTGCGGCGCGTGCTGGCCCGTGCCCGCGGCGAAGCCCGCCGCCTGCTCGGGGAAGGCGTCCTTCAGCACGCCCAGGAAGTGGCCGCTGCCATAGGCCGATTTCACCTGCACGTACCCGAACAAGTTGATCACGGGCAGCAGATGCTTCTCGAGCATCTGCACGCACAGGCGGTTGTCCGAGTCCGACGAGTTGTCGCCGTCCGAGAAGTGGAAGAGGTAGGTGTTCCAGTCGGCGGGGTTGTAGTGGGCCTCCAGCACGTCCTTGGCACACTGAAAGGCGGATGAGATGCGCGTGCCCCCATCCTCGCGCACCGCGAAGAACGTGGCCCGGTCCACCTCCTTGGCGCTCACGTCGTGCACGATGTAGCGGCTCTCGATCCCCTCGTAGTTGCGCCGCAGCCAGGTGTCGATCCAGAAGGCCTGCAGCCGCACCAGTTCCTTCTGCTCGTCGCCCATCGAGCCCGAGATGTCCATCATGTACACGATCAACGCGTTCGACTGCGGCTTCTTCACTTCAGTCCACGAGCGGAAACGCAGATCGTCCTTGATGGGCACCACGATCGGGTTGTCGGGGTCGTACGTGCCCAGTGTCACCTGCCGCTTCAGGGCCGCCCGGTACGTCCGCTTGAAGTGTCGCAGGCTCGCCGGGCCCACCGGCCGGATGCCCGTGTACTTGTCGCGGATCGTCGTCAGCTTGTGCTCGCCCCTCGGCTCGATGCGCGGCAGTTTCAACTCCTCCGCCAGAATGTCCGCCAGTTCGTCAAGCCCGACGTTCACCTCCAGAATGTGCTGGCCCTCCTCCTCCCCGCCCCGGTTGCCCGGGCCCACGGCCTGCCCCTCGTCGCCCTCGCCCATGCCCACCCCGCCCGAGTTGTCGCCGTAGCGGAACGTGGGAATGTCGATATCGTGCACCGGGATCGACACGAAGCGCTTCCCTTCCTTGCCGATCAGTTCGCCCCTGGCAATGAACTTCCGCAGGTCCTTGCGGATCCGCCCCTTCACGATCTGCCGGAAGCGGCTGTGGTCCTGCTCGATCTTGTTGATCATGGCCGAACCCCCACGCTGCCCGGGCGGCATCCGCGGCCCGGGGCACCCCACCATGGATGCGCACGCCAAGCCCGCCCGGTTGCATCGACAAGCCCGGATTCGGGCTTGTTGAACCCCCGCCGCGCCGGGGCATACACCCGGCAAACACGCCGCCGCCGCCCGATTCTCGGTCCATGCTGGGCCGGCTACGCACGGGGGCCGGCGGCCCGTCGCTGCGCGGCCAGCCACGCCAGGCTCGCCAGCCCCACCGGCAGCGCCGCGGCCATCTCCGCCGCGCGGTTCACCACGTCGGCCGCAAGGCCCACCACCGTGATCGCCGAGAACAACCCCACCACCCACTCGCGCACGCCCAGAGCCACCGGCGCGGCCATCGCCACCTGGGCCACCGCCGCCACCAGCGCGGCCTGCGCGAAGGGCAGCGGCTGGCCGATCAGCGCAAAGGCCACCCAGTAGCGCCCGCTCCACAGGGCCATGTCGGCGTAGCGCAGCAGCACGCCCAGCAGGAGCGCGCACGGCGCGGGCAAGCGGGCCGGAGACCACGCATCCGCCCAGCGCCGCCGTGCCCAGAGCGCCATGGCCGCCAGGATCGGCAGGGGCACAAGCAGCGGCCAGACTCGCGTGCCCCCCGCCAGCCCCGCCACGGCGGCCAGCAGCAACGCGCTGGCGGCGGTGCACCCCACGGCCTGCACCAGCACACGGGCCGAGTGCCGCACCGGGATGCCGTTCACCGCTTTGTGCCACGCCAGCCGCCCCACCATGCCGGGCCGCAGGGGCAGGTAGTTCAGCAGCCACGCGGCCCCGATCAGCGCGTGCATCTCGCCCGCGCGCACGGCCCCGTAGCGGCGCGTGAGCACCCAGAACAGCACGCTCGTGCACGACCAACTCGCCAGCGGCAGCAGCACCAGGAGCAAGGGCATCCAAGCAGGCGCGGCCCGTGCCGCCGCCCACGCCCGCTCGAGCGCATCGCGATCGCGCCAAATGAACCAGAGCGCGCCCGCGAGCAGCAGCACACCCGCGCCGTACGCGCCAGCTCGCACCAGCGGGCGTGCAACGCGCGGAGAACCCGGTCCCGGCAAGCCCGATTGCTCCGGCACGCTACGGCCCCTTCGGCACCGGATCGGGTGTTGAGGGTGTCGCCGGCGGCAGCACCTCGGGTTTGGGCACCTCCGGCTGCGCGTCGCGCACGGTCTCCGCCCCTGTCTCGACGCCCCCCTCGGCCTGCGGCGGCGGCGCACCCGATACCGCCCGGGCATAGATCACGCGGTTTGGCACCATGCGCCGCGCGGCCACCTTGGCCGCGGCACGCACGCGGGCCGACGGTGAAGCCAGGGCCTCGGTCAGGATCGCGTCGCCCGGCTGGGCCCCGCGCGTCAAGACCTTGAACACGCCCACACGCTCGTCGCTCTCGGGCACAGCCGCCAAGGCCAGGTCAAAGGGGGCCAGTTTCTTGATGAACGACCCGGGCGGAAGGTGCGCGAGGATCAAGAGCCGCTCCACGGCTGTGCCCCGGGTGTAGCGGTCGAGCAACCCCGCACGGGCAGCCGCATCCTCTTCGGGCGTCAGCACCTTCACTGTCAGCTCGTCGCGAAACAGCCGCCACCGCAGCGACCCCAGCAGGTCGATGAGGCCGCTGCCGCTCGACCCGGCCAGCCGCGACGAGGCCTCGGCGACGTCCGCCTTGGTGGCCGTGAAGGGCCTGCGGATGATGCCCGCGGTTTCGGTCGAGAGCGACATCGGCCCCGTGTCGGGCACGCCCGCGGCGGTGAGCCGGTACCCCTGCACCACGCGCCAGCGCTGCCGGATGAGTTCTCCGGCGTACAACTCCAGAAACCACGGCGCATAACCGCTGTCCGGCCACAGCGTCACCGTCAGGTCCTCGCGCGGCGCCAGGCGCAGCCGGCGCTCAAGGCTGGCGAACTCCGGCACCCCGGCGCGAAACGGCACGCTGCCAACCTCCACGTTTGGGGCCAGCAAAAAACGGCTGTTGATCGTCTTCTCCGCACCCAGGGCCAGCGCGATCGGCGACACGTTCCGCAGCCGCAGCGTGAGGCCCACCCGTTCCGTCGCCGCGTACGTCTGCGCCGTCGGCGTCGCTGTGAGCTGCATGAACCGCCGCGGGTCGCGGGCCATGTCGTCTATCCAACGCGGCACGCCCGCGGCCATGGCCGCGAGTTCCTCAGCCTCGGGCGGGGGTGCCGGCAGCCGGCCCGTGAGGGCCAGGTGCCGCCGCTCGGCATGGGCGCCTTCCAATGTGCCGGAAAGGGCGGAGGCGCAGGCCGCGTACCGCGTGGCCGCCGCGGCACCCTCGCCCCGCAATTCCAGCGCGCACGCCACGCCCAACGCTGCGAGCGGGTCGGTCGGAGCTTGCGCCTGCAGTTCGAGCTCGTGGGCCTCGCGGTCGGCGGCCGCGGCCTTGCGCAGCGCCAGCCACGTCTCCAGCCGGGCCAGGCCCGGGCCGCCGGTGCGGGGGTTCGCCCGCAGCGCCGTGAGTAACTCTTCCGCACGCTCGACCTGCACGCCCAGCAGCAGGCGCAGCCACACGCCGTCGGCCTGCACGGTCTCCAGTTCCGTGCGGGCCGTCTCTTCACCCAGCGCCGCCCGGCGTTCGGGGTCGGCCAGATTGCGCTCGGCCTGTGCCACGGTGCGGTCGAGTTCGGCCAGGGCCAGATCGCGCAGCGTGCTCTCGCCCGCGTCGTGAGCCGCCATCAGCCACACGCGTTCCACCTGGGGTGGCGCTCGAAAGGCGTCGGCCCGCGGCATGCCGCTGGTGTCCCGCCCCTCGGCCTGGGCACGATCAAGGTACCCCTGGGCCTCGCGCCGGCGCCGCAGCACCTGCTCCTCGACGAATTCCAGCGGCTTGCCCGGGCCCAGCAGCCGCCACTGCGCCAGCATGCGCGAGGCCGCCACCGCCGCCGAACGGTCGCCCGTGAACGCCAGGGCCAGGGCATCGGCGCTCTCCAGAAATCGCAGAGCCTGCTTGAGGGCCCCCGCCTCCGCCAGTTCGCTCGCGATCGACTGGTGCGTGTCCTGCTCGATCGGGTCGGCGTTGAGCAGCACCAGCAGCGCTTCCAGCCGCGCAGCCGCCGTGTCGCCGCCGCCGTTGACCAGCGCCACCAGGAGCGTGGCCGCGTCGCGGTTGGTGCTGTCGAGCCGCAAGGCTTCGCGCAGCCGGTCCGTGAAACCCGGTGCGTCGCCCCGCTCGCGAAGCAACAGCGCGGCATCAAGGGCCAGCCGGCTTCGCACGCTCGGGTCCAGCCCCTCGCCCTTGGGCCCCAGCAGCGTGCCCAGCGCCTCCAGCCGCTCGTCGGCCGATTGCATCTGGTTGATGCGCCCCGTGATCAGGCTCAACTGCGCCACCGTGTCGGCCGGTGCCAGGCCCACCAGCACGCGCGTCAGCGCCCGCAGCCGGTCGCTCCGCCCCGACTGCAACTCCGCCTCCATGAGCAACCGCAGAATCTCCTCGTCGCCCGGCAGCAGGTCGTGCGCGATGGACAGAATCTCCGCCGCCGCCAGGTAGTCGGCCACGCCCAACTGCTGGCTCACGCGCAGGTCAACCAGTGCCACGCGCGCCACCGCACGCGCGACGTAGTCGAGTGTGTGTGCGTCGACCGGTGCCGCTGCCGCCGCCGTCGCGGCGACCGGTGCCGCCGGCACCGCGGGGGCCGCGGCAGCCGCCGGGCCGGCCCACCGCGGCGCGCCCAGGGCTGCCCACACGCTCATGATCACCCCAGCCACACGTCGCTTCACGCCATCGCTCCCAGAACCATCGCCACCAGCACACCCAGCCCCGCCAGAAAGCCCGCGCCCACGCCCAGTTCTACGCCCGCCTGAACCCGCGGGTGCACGTGGGGAAAGAGCCTATCCGATGCCGCCGCGGCAAACACAAACTGTCCCATGAGCAAGCACGTGATGCCGCCCACCAGCCAGAACCGGCCCAGCATGGGGAATCGCTCGGCACCGTGGTCCAATGCCCACAGCCCGGCCAGCGCGAGCAGCCCTGCCCAGCCCCACCCCAGGGCCACCCGCACCACCAGCATGGGAAGGCTCACCGGTCTCACGGCAAAGCGTGCGCGGCCGCCGCGCCCTCAACCCCGCGTCAGCCCATCGCCACCGACAGCAGGAACTCCGCGTTCGACTTGTACTTGCCCAGACGGCTCTTCATCAGTTCCATCGCCTCGACCACGTTCATGTCGCTGAGCACCTTGCGCAGACGGTGGACGAGTTCAAGTTCCTTCTTGTCCAGCAGCAGTTCCTCACGCCGGGTGCCCGACGCGGGGATGTCGATGCACGGGTAGATGCGCTTCTCCATGAGTTTGCGGTCCAGGTGCAGTTCGCTGTTGCCCGTGCCCTTGAACTCCTCGAAGATCACCTCGTCCATCTTCGAGCCT
>CAZPWW010000020.1:0-62074 GCA_964590885.1 uncultured Phycisphaeraceae bacterium | reverse complement strand
CGCCAGCGCTGGCTGGTGCCCGGTCGCCACGGCACAGGTCGCCGATGACGGCGAGCCGCTGGAGGACGTGCTGCCGCCCGTAGTCAGCGAGGCTCGCGATGGTGCGGACGCTGAAGCCCTGCTGTTCGAAGCCGCGGGCTTGCCTTACCCATCGCAGGTGCCTCTCTCCTACACGTACCGCTACATTCCCTTGGCCACGGGCCCCGTGTACCGCGTGCGCTACCACGCCAACGCGGTTGCGCAGGGATTGCACTCCGTCCTGGGCGACCTTGAACCTCTCCACACCTACGCGACGCCAAACTACGCATTGCTGCAGCAGAGTTGGAGTCCATTCGCGGACGAGTTGGCGAGCACCCAAGCCGGCTTCGCCGCCTTCCGCTTCACGGGGCTGCGTGGCACGATCTACGGCGTCGTCGAACTGAGCGTCGGCCACCCCTTGGACGCGACATCGCGCGGCAGCCTCGCCCGCATCCACATTGTGGAAACCACGGCTGACGCCGCCACGGCCACGCAGTTGGCACACACCTACGCATTGCAGAAGGAAAGCGAGTGCGCTGGCGAGTGGCTGGAGGCCGGCTTCCCTCCTGTGATGCTTGCGTCCGCGTTCAATGCCTCGCACCAGCCCGACCCCCCCACGGTTTCCACGCCCCCCGTTGTCTTCCGCCTCATCGAGGGTGGCATGCCCGGCCCGATCGGCAACGCACCCATCGACAACTCCTGTTCGTTTGGCGCAAGCCACCAAAATCCGTGGGAGCAGTTCACGCTCAGCATTCCGATCTCGATCCGCCCGGTGAAGAACGACTTCGGAGTTCGCATCGAGATCGTCTGCACGGGGTGCGGCCGCTTGTGCGTATCAGGTGAGCCCGTCTGGACCCATCGCATCGCGCACGAGCGGCAGTCGCGGGCTTCGTCCGCACAAGGGTACTTCGAGGCTCGGATCGACAGCCATGGCGATGCGCATTACCCGTGCGGCGCACAGGGGTTTCTTGATGACTCGTGGGTCCGCAACGTCATGTGGACGGTCGAGTACCGCCGCCCGTACCCGCTCGACATGCGGCTTGACATCGTGGTGTTCGACCCGAACAGCGTCCCGTCCACAGTCCTCTGGGAGAAGGGCTTCATCTGCGGCGCGATGGTGTGCTGCGGCCAATGTTGCCCCTAGTCTCCCGTCATCTGGTACCCCCTCGGCGGCCACGCCGCAGCATCACACACGCTGTCTGAACCCAGCTGGATGATTCGGTCGTCACCCCACATACCTCTCCCCCCGCGTCTCGTACGGCCGGTCAAGGTTCAGCACCAGATACCTGAGCGCATCCACCGCGTGGTCGTGCCCGTCCTTCATCGGTTCGGTCGCCTCGGGCCGGTCTTCCGGATACCGGTACCGCTTCAGGCTCTCGATCAGCCGCGGGCAACGGGCGTGCACAAACAGCCGCGCCGGCCCCGCCGCGGGCTTGAACCGCGCCCGCAGCAGGTGCAATCCATCCAGCCGCGGCCCGCGCCGTGCCCGCACGACCAGCCCCGCGCGGCGCAAGAGTGCCACGTTGCTCAATCCCGTCTGGTCATTCGCCGCGCCCCCTGCGGGATCAACCCCGATCCACGCCACGCGCGGCAGACCTCCCCGCACCAGCGCATCCACATGCCCCTCCATCAACACGCCCGCCTCGCAGCGCTCGTGCATCACCCGCAGCACGCCCCCCTCGTCCAGGTGCGCCCACAAGATCACCGTGGGCGCGCGCAGGCCAAAGTCCATGCCCGCCAGCCACACGCCCCGCTCAGGGACAGCCGACTCGCGCACCACGTGCAGGGCCTCGTCAAACTCGGGGATCACGCTGCTCTCGACCGTGGGCCGCAGGCAGAGCATCTCGCTTGCCCACACCGCCGCGCTCACGCGTGCCTTCATGCCCACGCAGTCGTCCACGCTCAGGTGCCCCGCCGCCTCGGCCAGTCGGCTCTTGGCCCGCCCGCCACACTCGGGCAGCAGCACACACGGCTCGCACACGTGCCGGGGCGGGCATGATTCCAGACAATCGACCACGCCCCAGCGGAAGAGTCGCCGGCGGGCTTCGCCGCCGTGGGTCTGGGCCACCAGGTCCCACATGATCCCCGCGGGTCGGCTCATGGTGCTCAGCGCCTCCACGCGCCCGTGCACGGTGTCGCCCCAGGGCCCGGGCGTGTCCAGAGATCGAGTCGTGAGCTGGGCCGCGCTCCACACCAAGGGGTCGAAGAGGTCGGCCTCGTCGCAGCGGAGTTTCTGCACGCGTGTGCCGCGCACGCTGGTCTGGCTCTGGGCCAGCACCTCGGCCCGCGCGCCGGTGCGCATCACCAGCCGCCTGGCGGTGGCGCTGCCGCACACCCGCGCGGCCACCGCGGGAATCTCGCACAAACGCCGCAGGTGCTCGTGCATGCGGCCGCTCTGCTCCAGGCTGCCGCCGATGATGCGCACCTGGCAGCGCTCCTTGAAGAGCAGGTCGAGCAGCGTGGCGACGGCACCCAGAAACGTCTTGCCCCCGCCCCGCGCGGCCCACACCACCGGGTCGATCAGCGCTCGCTCGCGCTCGCCCGGCTCTCCCGCTTCGTGCGCGGCCCGGCACGATGGCGTCCTGGTCCCCTCGAAGAACGCGTGGCAGAGGTAGTCAAACGGCGCATCGCTGCTCTCCAGGAGCGGCTCGCGCGGCACGCGCACACCCAGCACGTCGTGCACGAACCGGTGCAGACCCTCCGCATCCGCCGGCGGGCTCCCGGCGTTGATCACCGGCACCGGCACGATGGTGAGGCCCGGCGTGGGTGCCGCGGGCTCGCAGCGACGGTGCATGCGGGCTTGAGTCATGCGTTCTCCTTGGTGCGCTTCCGGCCGTGTGCTCGTACACCACGCGCGGGGCGGCGCACGATGCCGCAGCCGCCAACGCGATCGCGCTCAGTGGCCCGCGGGCCAGGCTGCGAGTGGCGCGGCTGTCGTTGGCCCAGCGACGCAGGGCCCGCTCGAGGCGAGCGCGGGCCGTGCGATCCAGTCCCGGTGCCGCGCCGGGCCAATCGGCCAGCCGCCACGGGGGCAGGCGGGCCGCGCGCAGGGCGGCGTGCAGGCGTGCATCGCGTGCCGACGGCGCGACCACGAGCCGCTGCATGCCCGCGCGCTCGAAAAACGGACAGGCGGTCGCCATGGCGGCCACGGCCTCGGTGCGCACCGTGAGCGGGCGGGCCAGGTACGCCCGCACCAGCGCCGCGGCGATGCCGCGTGCCCGGAAGCGCGGGTCGACCGCCACCCGCGCGATCACCCGCAGCGTGCGGTTGAGCGCCCGGGCCCGATCCGCCGCAGATGCGTGCCGGCGCAACCACGCGCGCCACGGGCCGTTGAGTGTCGCGCGGCACACCACGAGCGCCCCCACCACCTCGCGCGCATCCGCACTGACATCACAGGCGACCGCAGCCTCAGCGATCAGCACGCCGCAGACGAGGCCGGGATGCCCCGCCTGGTAGTGCCAACGCATCAGGCTCGCCGCCTGCGCCCATGTCCCGCGCCGGATGCACCACGCCTGCGGGGGCGCGGCCGCGCCCAGCCGCCGCCAACGCGCGCTCAAGCACGCGGGCAGCGACGCAAGTGAACCCGTGCTGGCGGCGGGGCACCTCACGCGGCCCGCTCCAGTTGGGCCGCCTCGCCGGGCAGGCCCACGTACACGAGCAGGCGCGGGTCGAGGGCTTCGAGCAGGTCGTCGTGGGCGCTGGCCACCACCACGCGCACGCTCCGCCGCCCTCCCGTGCCGCGTGCCCAGCGGGCCAGCGCCGCCGCCACCGAGCAGGCCGTGGCGCGATCAAGGCCGGAGCAGAACTCGTCGGCCAGCAGCGTGGCCGCCCCGGCACGCTCGCACAGCGCCATGGATCGCGCCAGCGCAGCCCGGGCCCGCTCCCCTTCCGACAGCGCCCGCACGGAGCGCGGCCACAGGCGGGCCTCGGCCAGGCCCGCGCGGGCCAGGTGCCCGAGCGCCGCAGGCAGGGGCCCGGGAACGCGGTCGACCAGCGGGCGTGCACCGGCGCACAGGCGCGACGGATCGGCCCACACCACCCGCTCGCCCCGGGCCCGCAGGCGCAGGGCAAGGGCCCGCAGCAGCGTGCTCTTGCCCCCGCCGCTGGGGCCGGTGATGAAGGCCACGTGCCCGCGCCCGAGAGCGCGATCCAGCGCACGGGCCGCGTAGCGCGCGTGGGCCGCACGGGCGCGGGCGTCGCGCTCCGCGCACGCCGCGCCGATCCCGAACGGTGCCACCGCCCGCAGCACCCGCGCTGAGGTCGGCGTGGGCTTCACGCGGCCTCCTCGCGCCGGGCCGAAACGGGCGAGCTGATCCGCCCCGCCGCGACACCCGCGGCCCGCATGCCCCGCGCCAGTGCGCAGACGGCGTCGCGCTGCCGCCGCACCGCGTGGTACGTGAGGCTCAGGCTCTTGGCCGCCGCGCTCAGGCTGAGCCCGCGCACAAAGCACGCCTGGCCCACGCTCCGCATAGTGGCCGACCAAGCCTCGCCGTGCCCCACCACCAGCGCGAACTCCGGCGTGTTCACGCGCCGCAGAAGCCGCACCAACTGCCGCCGCACCGCGCGGGGATGCCGCCCGGTGAGCGCGGCGACCTCGGTGGCCTTCTGCCCGCGCTGGCACACCGCCAGCACCAGTTGCCGCTCAGCCTCGGGCAGGTGGGCCGCGCGTTGCACGGCCCGCTCGGCCAGGGCCCGGGCACCGGCGCGGCGCAGGGCCGCGGGCGTGGCCAGCACGCCCGGGCGCGGGTGTGAAGGAGGTGGTTGCATGGGCTGCGCTCCGTGTGTGGACGCGAGGGGATGCGACGCGCCGCCGCGCCGCCACGGACCCATCGTGCCACGCGGAGCGCGCCGTTGCAAGGGGTTTGTACGGCACGACCGCGCAATCGCGCGCAAGCGCGACCGCGGACTGACAAGAAGGTGTCAGCGATGCCGGGAGAGGCCCACACCTGCGCGCAGACTTGCCTTACTTCTTCGGCTCAGCCGTGGGTGCCGCAGGCGCGGCGGGTACCGCAGGGGCCGCCGGCGCACCCGCCTTCTTCTCGAGCAGGGCCTTGATCTCGGCCGGCAGGTCAAACACGCCGTCCGCCGCCTTGGCGGGGTGCTCCATCCTCTCGATGGTCATGCGCTGCTCGATATCCGCCACCTTCTGCCCGTTGATCGCGGCCACCTTGATCCCGTCAAACTCCTTGTAGTCGCTCAGGGTGCTCTCGGTCGGAATCGGCCCCATCCGGCTGCTCACCGTCTCCATGCTCTTGATGAGCAGGCCGGTCTCCACCTCGTAGTAACTGGTCTGCGGCTCGCCGGAAGCGGGCGTGAGCAGCACCTTGTATGCGGGCTTGCCATCCACGTTCTCCAGCCCGATCGTCTCGACCGTCTTCCACTGCTTGAGCGGCTCGAGTTCGGCGTTGAAGGTCATGCTGCGCTTGGTCTGGGCCTCCTCTTCGCCCTCCAGAATCTGCGGGCCGTAGATCGCGTCCATGCTCCAGGCGGTGGTGCCGTCGCTCCCCTTGGCAAAGAGGCCCATGCCGGGGATCTCGATCGTCATCCGGTACTTGTCGGGCGCCGCCTGCGTGAGCGTGTAGGGGGCCTTGATGCCCATCGCGGCCATTTCCATGTTGCCCTTCACGATCCGCACGCTGTGCCTCTCGTACGCCGCGCGGCCGCCGGTCTTCTCCACAAACCGCGCCAGCACTTCCACGCCGCTGGGCAACTTGGCCGCGTCCGCCGCCGGTGCCGCCGGCTTCGGGGCCTCGGGTGCCTGCGCCCACGCCACACCATGCCCACCGCCGAGGCCGTACAGGCCGGCCGACAAAACGAGGCCCATCAGGTTCTTCGCGTGCTTGCCGTGCATGAGTCAAACTCCCAGAAGGTTGAACGAATCAAGGTTCCCGTACGGTCGCGGCCGTCGGCCGCCCGCGTCTGTCTTCGCACTCCCCGCCGCGTCGGAGTCGCCCGCCGCCACCCCCCGCCATTCTTCGCGGGCTACCGGGCCCGGGCCCTGCGTGCCTTCTGCTCCGCCCCCTGCCGCACCCACGCCGCCGCCGCGTCCAGGCACTCATCGCGCCCCGCCAGGAGCGCGGCCCGGGTGAGCGGCACCGCCACGTCGGGTGTTACGCCGCGCCCCTCCAGCGGTTGCCCGCCCGCGCTGATGTAGTTCGCAAACGCGTACTGAAACCCGTCGCCGCTCGGCAAGCGCTCCACCACGCTGGGCAGTGCTGCACCGCCGGTGCGCTCGCCGAACACGCGCGCACGCCCGATGTCCTGCAACCCGCCCGCCAGGATCTCCGACGTCGAGAGCGACAGGCCGTCCACCAGCACCGCCACCGGCCCCGTGTACGGGTTCAGACGCGGGTTGAGCACAAACTTGATCGTCGCGTTGCGCGTCGTCATCACGCCCAGCCGCTGGTCGGGCTCGCTCACCAGCAAACCGCCGATGCCCATGGCCATGGCCCCGATGCCGCCGAGGTTGCCGCGCAGGTCGATGATCAGCCCGTCGCACGAGCGGGCCAACTCAACCGCTTCCGCCGCCCTGGGCATGATCGCCCCGGGCTCGAAGAACATGCTCAGCCGCAGATACGCGACACGCCCGCCCCCTGTGCCCGCCGCCGGTTCCAACGCCCGGCTCTCGCACTCCACGATCATCTCCGGCAGGTTGCCCAGTCTGGCCCGCAGCCCGGCCGGTGGCGCCAGCACGATCGTCTTCTCCACGCGCCGCCCGGCGCCGTCGATCAGTGCCACGGCCACGCGCTCGCCAGCCGCGCCGTCAAAGCGCCCCTCCAGCGAAGTGGCCAGGTTCGCGTTCAGGTGCCCCGCGCTCAGATCGCCGCCGGCCGCCCGCACCTTGCCGATCAACCCGTCAACAGGCACGCCATCCACCGAATCCACAATCATGCCCGGCGCAATCCCCGCCGCTGCCGCGGGCCCGCCCGCCCGCACCCGCCACACCACCGCCCGGTTCTCGAGCACCCGGATCGCCAGACCGGCCTCACCCGGCCCGCCGTCATCCGCCGCGCCCGGTGCGCTCGCCGCCTTCTCTCGGGTCGGCCGAGCGGCGCTCAGTCCCGCGTAAGCCTCCGCCGGAATGATGCCGAAGTGGCTCTGGCCCAGCCGGCCCAGCATGGCGTTCATCGCCGCCCTGGCCGCCGCCGCGCTGGTCGCCTGCACCACGCGCGGCCGCAACTCGGCCCGCACCGCGCCCCAGTCCAATCCGCCCAATGTCGGATCAAAGTGCCTCGTCGCGATCGTCTGCCAGACGTGATCAAAGGAGCGGATGTGCAGGTCGCGCTGGACGTCGCTCCACGCCGGGCTGGCGGCCCCCACCGGCTCGACTCGCTCAACCCGTGCCGCGCAGCCCGCCACACCCCCTACCGCCGCCCACACGCCGCCAACCGCCGCGATCAGCACGCGGAGCGCGGCGCGAAACGGTCTCATACCCTGTCGCGGGCGCGGCAGCAACGCGAAACCAACCACCTCACCGGGCGTAATCATGGCGATGCTATGGGTGTTCTTGCTGGCGGTTGCGAACGCGTCGGAGCCATCCGCGTCGCGCGCGGCACCTCCGGCCCCGCCCGCCCCGGAATCCATGTCGGCTTCGCCAGCCCCCGCCGCCCCGGGCGACCTGCTGCTCACACCACCCCGCCCCATCGTCTTCATCCTTCCTTTCTCCGAGGCGCTGGACGATGAACTCACCGCCTTCGTGCGCACGCGGGCCCGCGCTGCGGAGCAAGCCGCCGAAGCCCCCGCGCTGCGCTCACGCACCGACCTCTACCTCTCCACCGATGCCCCCCGGGCCCTGCCCGCGCGCGTGGGCCAGGCCCCCGGCCTCGACCTGCGCACCGCCGGAAGCGTGGACCTCGCACCCGGCCTGCGCCTCGAAGGTGTCTACACCGCCTTTGACACACTGGGCGATGCCCGCGTGGGCCGCATCGAACTGCGCGACCCCCAGGCCGGACGGCGCGGGCCCGCCGGCGGCGTCGACATCCTCGAAGCCCGCCTGGGCCTCGAAGTCGCGCGGGCCGGGTCGCTGGCCCTCGACTTCGTGGGCGGTGTGCGGGCCAGCGTGATGGACTATCTGCCCGCCTACACCCCCGAGGTCGCCCCGCTCAACATCGAGCCCGAGCCGATCGTCGGGGCCAGCCTGCGCTGGGACGTGCTCCGCCGCCTCTCGCTCTCCGCCAGCGCCGTGGCCGCCGCACGAGACCCCGAGGGACTCACCGATCTGACCGTCGATGCCCGCTGGCGCGTGAGCCGGGCCGCCGAACTCAGCGTGGGCTACCAGATGATGCGCGGCACCTTCGAGCAGCAGAGCGTGTCCGGCCAGGTGCAGCGCGACGCCGTGGTCGTGCAACTCAAACTCAGTTTCTGACGCCCCGCCCACGCCACCTCACGCCCCCGGCACGCGCAACGCCCGCGGCCCCAGCGTCGCCACCGTCAGCCGCCCCAGCGGCGTGCGCTCCAGATACGAGTTCAACCCCGCCAGCGTGGCGCCATCGACCGTCGCGGCCATCTCCTCAAGGCTGCGTGCCCGCCCCAGGCGGTGATAGTCGCCCGCGAGCGCCGCCGCGCGGGCCGATGTGCTCTCGCCGCTGAACACCAGGCCCGTCTTGGCCCGCACCACCGCGCGCGCAAACTCCTCCGCCGTCGCGGCGCCCGCCCGGCTGCGCAGCCGCCCCAACTCGGTCACCAGCACGTCCAAACTCTCCTGCGCCTTCTCGGGCGTGGTGCCGACATAGGCCACCACCCGTCCAAAGTCGCGGTCGGGCCCGTACCCCGCGCTGACTGAGTAGCACAACGCCCGCTTCTCGCGCACCTCCGTAAACAGCCGCGCGCTGCTGCCGCCTGAGAGCACCGCCGCGGCCATCTTCTCGTGCAAACTGTCGGCCTCGCGCTCCGCCGGCCCGGCGTGGGCCACCATGATCTGCACCTGGCTGGTGCCGTCGTCAATGTGCCGCGCACCACCC
Organism: uncultured Phycisphaeraceae bacterium; assembly: GCA_964590885.1. Classification (GTDB taxonomy): domain Bacteria; phylum Planctomycetota; class Phycisphaerae; order Phycisphaerales; family UBA1924; genus JAEUIX01. Next base: position 53,096 of record CAZPWW010000020.1, on the reverse strand, counting down.
GCCGCCGGGTTGGGCCGCACCGCCGGGAGCGGGGCCTCGCCCTGCCACGAGCGCAGCAGGCCGTTCAAGCGCGTCGCGACTTCTGCCGCCCTCACCGCGCCGGCGATACCCAGGATGCTCCCCACCGGCCGCACCCGGGCCGCCCAATACCCCGCCGCGTCACCCCGCGTGATCGCGCTCAGCCCCGCCTGCGTGCCGTGCGTGCACCGCTCCAGCGGCAGCGGGTTGAACGCCTCCGACAGCGCGATCGACACGCGCTCCTGCGGGTTGTCTTTGATCCCCGCCAGCGACTGCAACGCCAGTTCCCGCGCCGGCTCCAGAGCCTCGTTCTCCAGGCGCGGCCGCAACACAATGTCCGCGTACAGCCCCAGCGCTTCGTGCAGCCGGTCGCCCGTCAGGCTGCCCGTCAGGCGCAGGTAGACACCCCCCGGCTCCAGACCCCGGTTCACACCCAGCCGGTCAAACGCATCGGCCTGTGCCCGGCTATCAAGCCCGCCCGCGCCCCGCATCGCCATCTCGCTCAGCACCGGGGCCAGCCCGCGCCGCTCGGCCGGTTCGCACGCCGCGCCGGCGGGCAAAAGCCAGCACACGCCCACCGAACGCACGCCCGACATCTCTTCAACGAGCAGGGGCATGCCGCAATCGAGCGTGATGGTGTGAATGGTGCCCATGCCGACGGCCGCCCCGCGAGCCAACTCGCCGGCCCACACGGCACGGCGTTTCCACTGTACGCCCAACTGTCAACGTCCCCACACGGTTACCACGGGCGAATCTTCGCGCACCGGCACAAACCCTTGCAAACCCCGACGGGCAAAGCACCGATAGCACGCTAGCCGGATCGGGCGTTCTGTCCCGCCGGCAGCGTGTCCGTGCCGCCGAGCCAGAGCGATGAGCCTTCCACTCGAACGCCGCCAAGCCGACCGCCTGAGCGTGGACAAGCCCGTGAAGGTACAGCGCGCCAGCGCCGCCCGCTACGACGCGGCCCGCACGCTCAACGTCTCCTCCACCGGTGCCCTCATCGAGATCCGCTCGCCCCGCCCCCTGGGCGCGGGTGAACGCCTCGCGCTCGCCATCGCCCCCGGCGCGGCGGTCGTGCTCAAGTCCCGCGCCTTCGTCCCCGCGCGCGTGGTGCGCACGCTGCCCGGAGCGGGCACGGACGGCGCCCAGCGCGTGGCGATCGAGTTCTTGCGCAGCGCCGAGCAGCGCGAGCCCGCCACACTCGCGGCGTGAACGGGGCTCACACCCACTCCTCAATGCCTGCTCCTCATGCCCACGATGAGGCCTTTGGCCGAATCGTGGCGCTGAACACCGCCTCTGTGCCACCGACCGTCGGCCCCGCGACGGTCGGTGCTGATCCCTGACAGGTGCGCGAACCCTCCCCTCCCCGCGCAAAGAACCCTTCACCCGCTCTCTTTGTCCCGGATTTCCTGTTGACAATGGAACAGGGGGGGTGGTCTGTCGTACAGATATCATCCGAGGGGCCAACCTGGCCCCGGCGCCATGGCCCTGATCCCATCTTCCTCTGGCACGGAGGCGATTGGCCATGCGGCAGCAGACAACAGGCACAGGGGCGGCGAACAAACAACTTGTGAGTCGCCTTGTCGACCGCTGGCCCTTTCGGCCGGCAGATGGTGCTGCGGCCAGTGCGGCCCATGCTGCGAAGCGAGCCCGCCACAGGCGGCACGCGACGAGACACCTGACCGTGCCGCCGGTGGCGTGCCTTGCGTGCTTTGCACCAGCACGGGGCGCGCCCAACACGCAGCTGGTGCAGTTGAACCCGCTCATCACCGGCACGACGTATCCACTCGGAGCGACACTCGGCGACAGTGTTGGTGGCGCAGCGTACGCGCATGTTGGAGAAGTGCTCGGGCTGCCCGGCGCGTCCAACAACTCGCACCTGTTCCTGGTGCCGGATGCATCGGACAGTACCGTCCACTGCATTGCGGTCGGGCCACCAGGCGTCGAGGCCGGCACAGCGTGGATGAGCGTCGTGTCGCGCGACACGCAAGTCTCCTCATTGGTCACGCCCCCTATTGGCGGTGGCATCTCCGCACTTCGCATTGATATGGTGTCGGGCACGCTCGCCGGCACGCACGGCGTCTCGCTCGTTCTGGCTGTAGAGGTGCGCACAGAGCCCGCACTGTTTGCACTTGCCGATGGGAGCACGCGCACCTCTGGGTGCCCGTGGCAACGTTTGCCAATGCGGGGGATCTTGAACTCGCGGCAAGGGCCCTCGGCGCGATGCCGGTACCGAACGCCGCAGGCGGTCAGGCGATTCCGGTCCCGCCTTGCACACCACTGGAATTCGAGGATTGCGAAGACTTGGAGTGCGTTTACGCATGCAGGTGTCCTCGCCGCAACGCCCTGCGGATTGCGGACAACACCTGGTGCATCACCTACGACCACATTCGGCGCACGTACAAGAACACGATCGCCGCGTGCTGTGCTGGCCTCGTGTTCGCCCTCATCCCTATCCCGCCGGTTTCGATCGGCATCGCAGGCGCGTATGGGGGATGCGTCGTGTTTGCTTCGCGTCAGTTTGTCATCGAGCTGGATACCGCAAACAGGGTACGCCGCCAGGCTTACATTATCGCGCAAAACGCGTTCGAGGTATGTATGGACTTCTGCGGCGTCGGGGTTTACTACGAGTGACCGGCAACTCCCCTCCATTGGTACGCCAGCCGCGCACTACGGACGATGTGCCGCGCCTACCGCGCCGGGTGCGGCGATTTGCAATGTGGCTCGCCGTTGCCGCTGTGCCGCCCGTGCTTTGCGGGATCGGGCTGCGCGTGTGGCCAGACCCGCAAGTTCCTCTGGTCGGCAATGCCCTTCGATTGCCGTGGGCTCTTCTGCCTATGGCCGTAGCGATCGCGTTCATTCCCGGCTTCCTGCGGCTTCGCGCTCGGCTGAAGCACTACGGCTGCTTGCTTTGCAACCAATGTGAGTATCCACTTGTTGCCGTGAAACCGGGCGATGCTATCGTCCAGTGCCCCGAGTGCGGCTGCCGACACTTACGTGACGCCGTAGTCGTCAGTTGGCGGTGTTGGCTGGGGCTGTAGGTCTCACCAGCCCTTGTCTGGCTGCGCTAGCTGCCCGCGTGCAGCCGAAATCCCGCGCGTTCTCATGCCGCCTCACCCCGCGGCACCACCACCCCCCGCACCAGCCCCGCGCTGACGAGCGCCGCCACCAAGCCGCACCCGCCCAGCACCACCGCGCCGGCCGCGAGTTGCTGATCGCGCAGCGTGTGCAGGTGCTCCAGCAGCGTCCGGGCCAGGCTGCGCGTGCCGGGCGACTGGAGCATCACGCCCGCCTCGATCTCAAACAAACTCAGGGCCGCCGCGCCCAGCCCCGCGCCCGCCAGCACACGCCACCCGGGCAGCGCGCACAGCCGCAGCCACGCGCCCAGACCCACGGCCCCTTCGCTGCGTCGCAACTCCACCAGCCCCGGCGGCTCGGCGCGTGCCGCGGCCACGCCCAGCAGCACCGCCACGCCGCCAAACCGCAGCACATGGGCGAGCACCAGCCCCACCGGTGTCGTGGCGAGCAGATCATCCACCCACACCCCGGCGCCGCCCGCCCCCCCCAACCACTCTGCGCCGCCCAGCCCCGCGCTGGCCGTGCGCACCAGCCAACCCAGCGCGACACCCGGCATGAACGCCAGCGTGAGCCCCGCCGCCAACCCGCACCGCACGCAGACCGCCGCGATCCGCGTGCCCCGCGCCAAGGCCGCCCACGCACCCGCCGCGAGCAGCACGCACACGCACCCCACCACCGCCGCCACAGCCAGACTCTCTCGCACGGCTCCGCCCGAATCGCGCACGAACTGACCCACGAGCGCCACGCTCCGCAGGCTCAGCGCCAGGACCGCCAGCGGCAGCACCGTGGCGCCCAGCGCCACCAGCAACGCGGCCACCCGCGCGGCAGCGCTCACGCCCGCAGGGCCCGCGTCGGGCGCATCCGGCGCCGTGCCGGCACCCTGTGCCACTGCTCCCGGCGAGCCACCCGCCGCGCCGCGAGCAGGCCACGCCGCGTAGGCCACCACGAGCGCCCCGAAACCCGCCACGCCCACCAACGCGGCCACGCCCAGGAGCAACCCCACCGTGTCGCGCGGCGTCGCCAGGTCCATCCGCCGCCACAGGTCGATCGTGTACGTCGGCACCTGGGCCAAATGCAGGGGCACGGCCGACCCCCACGCCACCACCAGCACCACCGCAAACCCCGCCCACGCCGCACCGGGTGCCAGCCGCGCCATGAGCCACCACCGCCGCAGTGCCCCCGCCGGTTCCAGTCGCACCAAGTCCAGCGCGCTCGCGGGCAGGGCGCTCAGGCCCGCCACCAGCGGCACGCCCGCCAACGGCATCAGGTGCACCGCCACGCCCACCACCGCCAGCGCTTGCCCGACGCCCACGTTCAACCCCTGCGGCCCGCGCTCGAGCACGCCCCCGAGCCAGGTGCCCGGCCCGCGTGCGGCGCTCAACCCCGCGTACCACAGGTACCCCGGCAGGAGCAGGGGCGCGACCAGCCCCGCCCACGCCGCCGCCCGACCCCGGACCGACCCCGCATGGGCGGCGCACCACGCCAGCGGCCAGGCCAACGCCACGGCCACGCACGCCACCAGCGCGGCCACCACGATGCTGGTCACCAGCACACCCAGGCCCCCGCGGGCCGCCACCAGCACCAGGCACCCCAATACGACCAAGACCGGCCACGGCCACACCCGGGTCCAGTCGTGCCGGTGTTCGCGCCCGGGGGTGGGCCACGGCGATTCTGGTTTGATCTGCGGCGATTTCACGGTCAATCCACGCGACTTTGCTCACAAGTGCCCGGCCAATCGCACCCGGCCATCCTCCACGGTATCATCTTGGTGCATGGCCGTCCGGTCTTCACGCCGCGCTCACACACGCCCTCAGAGGCCATCGCACGGGTCGCGCACCGGTGCCGACCACGGCCATCGTCTCCGCCGGTTGCGGGCGGCCCTGGCACGGCTCGATGCCGGTGCCCTCCTCATCACCTCGCCCAACGACGTCGCCTACCTCACCGGCTTCCACGGGGGCGATTCCTACCTCCTGCTGGGGCCCACCGGCAAACCGACGATCATCAGCGACTTCCGCTACCTCGAAGAACTCCAGCCCGTCAAGACCCTGTGCCGCGTCGTCATCCGCACCGGCGGCATGGCTGAGGCGGTCGGCAAGGCGATCGCCGCGGCACGCGTCAAACGCATCGCGCTGCAGCCCGAGCACGCCACGCTCGCCCTGCGGGCCGCCCTCACCAAGAGCGCACCCGGGGTGCACTTCACCGAGGCCCCCGGACTGGTCGCTCGCCTGCGCGCGGTGAAAGACGCCCACGAAGTCGCCCTCATCCGCCGCGCCATCGCCATCGAAGAGGCCGCGCTCAAAGCCACGCTCCCGCAGATTGACGAGGCCCTCCGCAAGAAGGGCTCGATCACCGAACTGCACATCGCCGCCATCCTCGAATCGGAGATGAAGGTGCGCGGGGCCGGCAAGCCCGGCTTCGAGACCATCGTCGCCGCGCAGGCCAACGGCAGCCTGCCCCACTACCGCCCGCAAAGCGTCAGGCACACGCGCGGCAGCCCCCTGCTCATCGACTGGGGAGCCATCTACGCGGGCTACCACGGAGACCAGACCCGCGTGGTCTGCTGGGGCCGCTGGCCCGCCAAGGTCCGCGAGATTTACACCATCGTGCGCGACGGCTACCTGCACGCGAGCGCGGCCCTCAAGCCGGGTAAAGCCACCCGCGAGATCGACGCCATCGCCCGCGACTACATCACCCGCTACGGCTACGGCCCCCAGTTCGGCCACGGCCTGGGCCACGGCATCGGGCTCGACGCCCACGAAGACCCGCGCCTGAGCCACATGGCCGGCGACACCAGGCTCGAACCCGGCATGGTCGCCACCATCGAGCCGGGCATCTACCTCCCCGGTATCGGCGGCGTGCGCATCGAAGACGATTTCCTCATCACCAAGACCGGCCACGAGAACCTCTGCTCGCTGCCCACCACGCTTGAGTGGGCAACGAGGTGATCACCAAGGAACGAACCACCAAGGCACAAAGAGCGCCAAGGAAGACCGGGTAAAGGGACGCGGATGAACGCAGAGCAACGCAGAGCGGGCGGGACGTGTGGAGCAGAAACCGTGCGCGCCGGATGCGCCCGCAACGCGCGACACTCGGCCGTGCATTCGGCGTGGGGGAACCCGGCCCCTGCATTGCAACGGCGCGCCATGCCTTCGTCTGCGTCCATCCGCGTTCATCCGCGTCCTTGAGTCCCTGCCTTCCTTTGCGACCTTTGTGCCTTTGTGGTTCAGTCTCCCGCGTTCAAGAGCCCCCCATGATCGACATCCGCAAACTCAAGGAACTCGTGCGCCTCATGGTCGAGAACGACCTGACCGAACTCGACCTGAAGGACAAGGAAGAGACCGTGGCCGTCCGCCGCGGCTCCAGCCCCACCACCATCGTCAACCATCACCCCGCCTACTACGGCGCGGGTGGGGCCCCCGCCGGCGCGCCCGCCGCGCCGCCCATGCACGCGGGCGCACACGCACCGGCCCACGGCGGTGCACCGCACACCCCCGCCCCGGCGCCAGCGTCGCCGGCCGCGCCGCCCTCCCCGCCTGCCGCGCCCTCCACTGCGGGCCTCACGATCATCAAGTCGCCCATGGTCGGCACGGTCTACCTCTCGCCCAACCCCGATTCACCCGTGTTCGTCTCCGCAGGGGGCAAGGTGAGCGAGGCCACCACGGTCTGCCTGATCGAAGCGATGAAAGTGTTCAACGAGATCAAGGCGGAGTGCGCCGGCACCATCGCGCAGGTGCTCGTGAAGAACGGCCAGGCGGTGGAGTATGGACAGCCGTTGTTCGGGGTGAAGCCCGACTAGAAGGGACCGGGCACTAGGCACTGGGCACTAGTGTTCCGGTTCGCAGGGTTCCTCAGCCCAGACCAGTCTGCGCCCCGCGCGGTTCACCAGTGCCCAGTGCCCAGTCCCCAGTGCCTTCCATGTTCTCAAAGATCCTCATCGCAAACCGTGGCGAGATCGCCCTCCGCGTCATCCGCGCCTGCCGCGAGCTGGGCATCCAGGCCGTGTGCGTCTACTCCGAGGCCGATCGCGACGCCCCCTACGTGCAACTCGCCGACCAGTCCATCTGCATCGGCCCCGCGCCCGCCAAGGAGAGTTACATCAACATCGGCCGCGTCATCGCCGCGGCCGAGGTGGCCAACGCAGACGCCATCCACCCCGGCTACGGCTTCCTCTCCGAACGCGCCGAGTTCGCCCAGGCCTGCCGCGACTGCAAGATCGAGTTCATCGGCCCCACGCCCGAGGCCATGGCCCGCCTGGGCGACAAGGTGAGTTGCAAGAAGGCCGCCAAGGAGGCCGGCGTGCCCGTCTTCCCCGGCTCGCCCGACGCCATCGAAGACGAGGACGAAGCCTGCTCAATCGCCCGCAAGATCGGCTACCCCGTCATCATCAAGGCCTCCGCCGGCGGCGGCGGGCGCGGCATGCGCGTCTGCCATGACGAGGCAGCGCTCCGCGCCAACATCAAGGCCGCCAGCACCGAGGCCCAGGCCGCCTTCGGCAACGGCGCCGTCTTCATCGAGAAGTTCCTCGAGCACGCCCAGCACATCGAGGTACAGGTGCTGGGCGACAAGTTCGGCAGCGCCGTGCACCTGTGGGAACGCAACTGCTCGGTGCAGCGCCGCCACCAGAAACTCATCGAAGAGGCACCCAGCCCCGGCCTCGACCGCGAGACCATCCGCCCCGTGTGCGAGGCCGCCGTCCGCCTCATCCAGCAGGCCAAATACCACGGGGCCGCCACCGTCGAGTTCCTGATGGACGGCAGGCAGAACTTCTACATGCTCGAGGTCAACACCCGCGTGCAGGTCGAGCACCCCGTGACCGAAGAGATCACCGGCATCGACATCGTGCAGACCATGATCCGCGTCGCCGCGGGCGAGAAACTCGGTCTCAAGCAGGCCGACATCAAGGTGCGCGGCCACGCCCTGGAGTGCCGCATCAACGCCGAGGACCCGGCCCGCAACTTCATGCCCCAGCCCGGCCCGGTCAACGTCTGGCAGCCCCCCGGCGGCCCCGGCATCCGCATGGACACCCACGTCCACGCCGGCTATGTGGTGCCCAAGTGGTACGACAGCATGGTCGCCAAACTCATCGTGCACGCCGACGACCGCACCAGGTGCCTCGACCGCGCCATCCGCGCACTCCGCGAGTTCAAGGTGGAGCCGATCAAGACCACCATCCCGCTCCACCTGCGCCTGATGCAGAACGCCGACTTCCGCAAGGGCGGAGTGGACATCCACTTCCTCGAGCGGTTGCTCAAGTAGGCCCTGTGCCACCAGCACGCGGCCGGCGGCCGCGCGACCGGTACCCATGCCCGGCCCGCGCATTCCCGGGCCCTGCCCACCCCGTCGCGTCAGCACGCCCGCCACAGGCGGGCGCCCCCGCGTCCGCATCGCCCGTGGCCCGGCCACGGTGCTGGCCCCGCGCGACCGCGTGCCGCACACTCATCTCTCAGGTCCGTGCGGCGGGCTCGTGTCGCTCAAGGAGAGAAGCATGCCCATCCGTCGTTGCGCCGTGCTCGTGGCCCTGCCCCTCGCTCTCGCCGCCGCGGGCAGCGCCCACGCCACCACCCGCTCCAGTTTCGTCTCCGTCTCCTCCATCTCCGGCATCACCGTCACCAACCCCGCCAGCCTTCAGCGCACCGTGGCCTTTGCTCCCGGCGCGGCGTTCACGCACGGCGGCTCCTCCTACCTCATTCAGGACATGATCGGGTTCTACGCACTCTCCGACGACCTCGACTTCGCCCCCGTCTCGAGCGTGGCCGCCCTGGGCAACTTCAAGAACGACTCGAGCACGCCAGCACCGGCGGCATCCTGGGCTGGAAGAGCAACCCCAACAAGGGGCTCACCGCCGGCCAGAGCCTCACCTTCACCTTCTCCGCCGGCACCGACGTTTCGCTCATCGACCGCCTTGGCTTCCACGTGCGTCTGGCCGGCGGCAACTTCCCCGGCACCAGCGGCAACACCGGCAACATCACCGGCCCGCTCACGCCCTTCACCACCATCCCCGGGCCCGCCGCGGCATCGCTGCTGGCGCTGAGCGGGTTCGCCGCGCTCCGCCGCCGCCGCGCCGGCTGACCAACCGGGCTTTGCGTCCATCTCAGCGCCGGCGGCGTGCGAGCAACAGCCCGCACAGCGCCGCGAGCCCGGCGCTCGCCGGACCGGGGATCGCCGTGAACGCGTGGGCGTACGCCCAGTCGCCCACGGCCGTGCCGCACGCAAAGCCCTCGGTGCCGTCATAGTCCCAGTGCACACCCAGGTAAATCCGCGAACGCGCGTTCTCGAGCGCCGCCTGCGTGAACGTGGTGAAACTGCGGTCGCCCGTGTTGAACGGGTCCTCACTGCTGATCGTGAAGTACACCGCATCGGTGCCGAAGAAGTTCCGCATGATCGCGGCATGGGCCGCGCCGAAGGTGGCGTGCCCGCTGATGTACGCGGGGAAGCCCGGCACATACCCGCCATAGTCCACACCGTTGATCGTCGCCACCGTCTCGCTCAGGGGCTGCCAGCTGGCATCCCCGATGGTCGCCGCGTTCCCGTCGCTGTCGCCCGCGCGGATGCCCGTGGTGGGCCGCCACAGGTCGATGGGCGTGTTGTACTTGCAGTCCCACGCCGCGATCCCCGCATCCGCCATCGCCAAGTTCACGAGCGCTAGGAGCCGCGCCCGCGCACTGGTCTTCTGCTCCTCCGTGAGCGACGAACCCGCGAAGCGCTGCTCCAGCACCTCCAGCGAGATGTTGTTCAGGTGCCCCGGCGGGAGATACGTGCCCGCACGGTCGTTTGCCCAGAACCACGCCGTGTGCGTCTGGTCGGCCGTGCGCGTGGGGCTGTTCAGGCTGCCCAGTTCCTTCACGTCGTCATACGCCGCGGCGTACGCGGCCGAATCCAGCGCGGGCGGCGCGGCGGGCCGAAACTGGTCGCCGCTGGTCAAAGCCCACGGGGTCACGTTCCCCCAGTGCGGCCCCACCGGCCCGCCGTTGTTGGGAGGCACCAGTTGCCAGTCGCCGGGGTTGGGTCCCGGCGTGTACGGCACTGTGTTGCCCGCGCCGTCGGTCGCGGCGCGCTCCAAGTACTTCTGGGCCACCTGCCCGCCCAGGGCCACGCCGGCGCTCTTGGCCGGCCCATCCGGGATCGCCGCCATCTGGCCGGTGTACAGCGCGTTGGCCGCGTCCACGGTCGGGGCGTGGGCGCTGTAGGCGTTGACAACGATCGCGTGCGCTGCGGTCGCCATCGCCGCGCTCTTGTCGGTCTGCACCGCCTGCGGCGTGTTCCACAGATAGCCGTTGTACCCGCCCTCGATGGCGTTGAGTGCATCGAACATGGCCCCGTGCATCATCGCGCCCGAGCGGGCCACCTCACCGGGCCCGCCGGCCGGCAAGCCAGTGGCGCGGATCGCCTGCTGATACCCCAGGTTCCACGCGCTCACCACGTCGGCCCGCACCGCCGAAGCCGCCAGCACAGCCACCGCCGCGGCCGCGGCACCCACCGCCCAACCCTCGTTGCGACAAACCATGATCTCACTCCTTCTCTTCCTCGATCCTTCATTGACACACCGGGCCGCGCACGCAGACCACACGCACGGCTCACACGCGCGCATACAGCCTGTCCCAGAAAAACCCGCTTGGCAACCAGAAAACCGCCCGAAACCGTGGATTCGTGCCCGATAACCGATCCGGGGTCCGCACCCCTGTGCCGGGCGCACGCCAAGGCGAATCGCGGTTCTCGAGTCGGTCGCGGATGCCACGCTAGTCAGCCAGTCTGATCCGCGCGGCCGCCACCCCGCCGCCCGCCGCGCGTGCCCCAGCCGCGACCTCAATCACCACCGCCTCGCCCGTGCCCAGACTCACGCCGCGCCCGCGCACATCCGGGCACAGCACCGCCACCAACTCCTCCAGCCGCGGGTTGTGCCCCACCAGCCCCAGCACCGCCGCGCCCCCGCGCTCCCGCTCGATCAACGTCGCCACCGGCCCCACCGGCGCATCCAGCGCCAGTTCCTGCGCCACGCGCAGCGCGGCACCGCACGCGGCCGCGACGATCTCCGCCGTCTGCATCGCCCGCACCAGCGGGCTGTGCAACAGCAGACCCGGCCGGCACTCCCCGCCCCGGAGCACCTCCCCCAGGTAGGCCGCCTCCGCGCGCCCGCGCGGGGTGAGCGTCCGCTCCCACTCGCTCACGCTCGCGCTCCGCGGCTCCGCATGCCCATGCCGCATCACAACCACCCGCACCGCCGCGCCCGTTTCGCTCATGCGCTCACCATACACCGCCAGGTGCGCCCCGTCCGCGGCCGACAGGCCGCACGACAGGGACGCTGCCATTCCGACACCTCGCCACGCCGCGCGGCACACGCGCCCCGCCTCCTGCTGCGCATCGTCCATCACCTCGCCACGCCAACCCGCACCACCGCCCGCCACACGCCATTCCTGCGCCTGTCGCGGCCGCCGCGTGCGGCACGCCGCTCGCACTCCCGAGGTGTTCGCCCACACCCGAACGCGGTGTTCGGGAGCGGGCGACTCGGATTCTCGCATCCCCGCCGCTGCGCCCCACGAAGCGCAGCGTGGGGAGCCGTCGCGGCGCTTGGCCCACCAAGCGACAGAACGCCGCGGCCGGGCCGCTCGTAGGGGTTGCGGGGACTGAATCACCCCGCCACCCGGCTATAGTCCGAACGAACATCATCGGGGCTGGCAATCCGGCCGCAGAGGCCCGTTTGCCCCCCAACCCGCCCGCGCGGCAAGCCGATCCCGAATCGGTCGCCGCGAGCGCGTGGGGCCGGGCCGAGGGGCCACGTAGAGGAGCATGCCATGTTCGAGCGTTTTACCGATCGTGCCCGCAAGGTGATGGCCCTGGCCAATCAGGAGGCCCAGCGCTTCAACCACGAGTACATCGGCACCGAGCACATCCTGCTGGGCCTGGTCAAAGAGGGCTCGGGTGTCGGAGCCAACGTGCTCAAGAACCTGGATGTCGACCTCCGCAAGGTGCGGCTCGAGGTCGAGAAACTCGTCAAGGCCGGCCCCGAGATGGTGACGATGGGCAAACTGCCCCAGACGCCCCGGGCCAAGAAGGTGATCGAGTACGCCATCGAAGAGGCACGCAACCTCAACCACAACTACGTGGGCACCGAGCACCTGCTGCTCGGGCTGCTCCGCGAGCACGACGGCGTGGCCGCGCAGGTGCTCATGAACCTGGGGCTCAAACTCGACCAGGTGCGCGAGGAGGTGCTCAACCTGCTCGGCGCCGGCACCGAGCCCGAGGAGACCACCACCGGCGGCGGGGGCGGCGGCACATCCGGCTCGTCCAAGGAATCCGGGGGTGAGCCCACCGGTTCGGGTGCCTCGTCTTCCGCCCGCGGGGCCAAGAGCAAAACACCCGCGCTCGACTCCTTCGGCCGCGACCTCACCGAACTCGCCAAGGAGAACACGCTCGACCCGGTGATCGGCCGCGTCAACGAGATCGAGCGCCTGGTGCAGGTCCTCTGCCGCCGCACCAAGAACAATCCCGTGCTCCTGGGCGAGGCCGGCGTCGGCAAGACCGCCATCGTCGAGGGCCTCGCGCAGCGCATCATCGCCGGTGAAGTCCCCGACATCCTCCACGACCGCCGCCTCGTCGTCCTCGACCTGGCCATGATGGTGGCCGGCACCAAGTACCGCGGCCAGTTCGAGGAGCGCATCAAGGCCGTCATGAACGAAGTGCGGCGCGCCAAGAACGTGATCCTCTTCATCGACGAACTCCACACCCTTGTGGGCGCGGGCGGGGCCGAGGGCGCCATCGACGCCAGCAACGTGCTCAAGCCCGCCCTGGCACGCGGCGAGATCCAGTGCATCGGCGCCACCACCTTCGACGAGTACCGCAAGTACATCGAGAAAGACGCCGCGCTGGCCCGCCGCTTCCAGCCCATCCCCGTCGATCCGCCCTCCAACGACCAGGCCGTCGAGATCCTCAAGGGCCTGCGCGAGAAGTACGAGCAGCACCACAAGGTGCGCATCACGGACGACGCCATCAAGGCCGCCGTCGAGCTCTCCGGCCGCTACATCACCGGCCGCGTGCAGCCCGACAAGTCGATCGACGCCATCGACGAGGCCGGCGCTCGCGTGCGCATCAAGAGCATGACCAAGCCCCCCAACCTCGCCGAGATCGAGGGCCAGATCGAACGCCTCTCCATCGAGAAGGACGAGGCCGTGAAGGCCGCCGACTACGAGAAGGCCGCCGAACTGCGCGACAAGGCCGAGCAACTCCGCAAGGAGAAGGAAAAGACCCAGAAGGAGTGGCGCGAGAAGGCCGTCGTGCAGGCCGGCACCGTCGACGAAGAGGTCATCGCCGAGGTCATCAGCAAGATGACCGGCGTGCCCCTCAAGCGTCTCAAGAAGGAAGAGGCCCAGAGACTCCTCGACCTGGAAGCCGAACTGCACAAGAAGATCATCTCGCAGGACGACGCCATCAAGGCGATCTCGAAGTCGATCCGCCGGGCCAGAGCGGGCCTCAAGGACCCGCGCCGACCCGCCGGCTCGTTCATCTTCTGCGGCCCGTCGGGCGTGGGCAAGACCCTCGTCGCCAAGGCCCTGGCCGACTTCCTCTTCGGCGACGAAGAGGCCCTCATCACGCTCGACATGAGCGAGTACATGGAGAAGCACAACGTCTCACGCCTCGTCGGGGCGCCCCCGGGCTACGTCGGCTACGAGGAGGGCGGCCAACTCACCGAGCGCGTCCGCCGCCGCCCCTACTCGGTCATCCTCCTCGACGAGGTCGAGAAGGCCCACCCCGACGTCTTCAACATGCTCCTGCAGATCATGGAGGAGGGCCGCCTCACCGACTCCTTCGGCCGCAACGTCGACTTCCGCAACTGCATCCTCATCATGACCAGCAACATCGGGGCCGACCTCATCAAGGGCGGCGGCGGCTTCGGCTTCCAGAAGCGCGGCGGCGGGGGCGAGGTTGATTTCGACAACATCAAGGGCATCTTGATGAAGGAGATCGAGCGGTTTTTCCGCCCCGAGTTCATCAACCGCCTCGACGACGTCGTCGTCTTCCGCCCCCTCACCAAGGAGAACCTCACCAGCATCGTCGACCTCGAGGTGAAGAAGGTGGGCGAGCGCGTCAAGGCTCAGGGCGTGGCGCTCGAACTCGACCAGAAGGCCAAGGACTTCCTGATCGACAAGGGCTACAACCCCGACTTCGGGGCACGGCCCCTGCGCCGCGCCGTGGGCCAGTTCCTCGAAGACCCGCTCAGCGAGATGCTGCTGGGCGGCGAACTCAAGAGCAACACCAAACTGGTGGTGACGCGCAAGCAGGACGCCGACGGCAAGGACCTCGACCACCTCTTCTTCGAGACGGTGGCCCTGCCCGACCCCGCGCCAGCCGAAACCCCCAAGCCCGAGCCCGCCAAGAGCGGCGCATCGTCGTAGTCAGTCTTTCTCCTCACGTGCCCGGCACAGTCGCCGGCGCGACCCACACGTGAAAACGCCACGGCCCGCGGGGTTCACCCCTCGCGGGCCGGTTTCGTTCGTGCATGGGGGGGCCGGGCTTTCCAGCCCGGCATCCGCTTACTTGTCCGCCACGTTCAGCGAGCGGCCCACGCGGCGCTTGCGGTTCATCATCTTCCGCCCCGCCTTGGTCTTCATCCGGGCCCGGAAGCCGATGGCCCGCTTCCGCTTGATCTTGCTCACACGCTTGGGGTAGTGCATCGACATAGACGGGCCTTTCTCTGGGGCCACGACAATAGGGCCGATCCGCAGCCCGGGAAAGCCCCGGGATCGCCCGCGGGCCCAATCCTGCCCCCTCCGCCCTCACCAACTCGGCAACCTGTCCACTCGTCAACGGCTCCCTCATCAACGCATCAACCCGACAACTCGGCAACCCTCCATCCTGTTCGGTTGCGGTTCGCCGCCCGCTTGGCCGATACCCTCTCCTGAGCGCGACGACATGTCGCTGGCCGGCCCGTTGCCGTTGTGGCCCGGGCGTGCCAGCGGGTGCCGTCCGCGGCAGGCTCCATCCGCCATGCTGCCCGACGCCACCCGTCAACTCGCCGAGTCCAAGATCGGCCACACCTTCTCCGACCCGCGCCTGCTCGAGCAGGCCCTCACCCACGCCAGCGTGGCCCAGGCCCGCGTGCGCTCCAACGAGCGCATGGAGTTCCTGGGCGATGCCGTCCTCGGCCTGGTCGCCTGCCAGCGCATCTACGAGCTCTACCCCCACCTGCTCGAAGGCGAGATGACCAAGATCAAGTCCACCGTCGTCAGCCGCCAGTGCTGCGCCCAGATCACCCGCGAACTCGGCCTCGAAGACCTGCTCTCCATCGGCAAGGGCATGCGCGTGCACGAGCAGCTGCCCACCAGCCTCGCCGCGGCGGTGCTCGAGTCCATCATCGCCGCCCTCTACCTCGACAGCGGCCTCGAAACCGCCCGCCGCTTCCTGCTGCCCCGCATCGAGCCCCTCATCGACAAGGCCTTCGACAGCGGGCACCAGGAGAACTTCAAGTCGATCCTGCAGCAGCACGCCCAGCAGCACATGGAGGGCGTGCCCGCCTACCTCGTGCTCGAGCAGAAGGGGCCGGACCACGCCAAGCACTTCCACGTCTGCGTGCAGATCGGCGAGCGCCGCTTCGCCCCCTGCTGGGGCCAGAGCAAAAAGGCCGCCGAGCAACAGGCCGCGCTGCTGGCGCTGCACGAACTGGGCGTAACCGCCGCCGACCCCGACGGCCGTGTGCGCGTGCTGGAGAACAAGAAGCCGGACAAGAACGGCAAGCCTGCCCCTCCCACGCCCGACCAGCCCGCCGCGCCGCCTTTGCCCGATGAGCCCCCGCCGCCCCCACCGCTCACGCCGTAGTGCGGCGCCGCCGCGGCCTCGGGATATCGTTCCCCGGAGGCCCCCCATGTCCAAGGCCGTGGTCGATCCCAACGAACTCCGCCGCTTCGCCGCCGACCTCAAGCGCTTCAACGCCAACCTGCAAGGGCAGGTGGCCGTGCTCGCCGGCCGCCTCTCCAGTTTGGGCCAGACCTGGCGCGACCAGGAGCACACCAAGTTCGTCGAGCAGTTCGAGCAGACCATGAAGGTGCTCGCCCGCTTCAGCGACCAGGCCGAACAGCACGTGCCCCTGCTGCTGCGCAAGGCCGAGAAGATCGAGGACTACCTGTCACAGAGGTAGAGGGAAGAGGGAAGGCACGAAGGGACGGCGGCAAGATGTCCGCCCCACCAAGGCGCGGAGCATGGCCCAGGCCTATCTCAACTCCGTCGAGGCACTCACCGCCGCCAAGGCCGCCCTCGCGGCGTTCATCCACGAGTGCTCCCGCGCTCTGGGCGAGGCCGAGGCCGATGTCCTGCGCCACATCGACCGCCTCAAGCACGAAGACGCCAAACGCTGGGAACGCGAGGAGCGCACCCGCGCCGACGCCGTGGCCCAGGCCAAGGCCCTCATCCGCAAGAAGGAACTCCTCTCCATGCAGGAGTCTCCGTCTGTGGTTGACGAGCGCAAGGCCGTGGCCGCGGCCCAGCGCCGCCTCGCCGAGGCGGGCGAGAAGCGCGTGCTCGTCCGCAAGGGCGCGGCACACCTCGACAAGGAACTCGCCCTCTTCAAGGGCCAGGTGCAGGGCCTGAACGACTGCCTCGCGCGCGCCCTGCCCCGGGCCATGCACGCCCTGGATCGCATGGCGACCAGCGTGCAGAAGTACGCCGCGCTCGGCACCGACATTCCTTCGATCGATGCACCACCACCCGCCAACCAGCCCCGGGAAGCCCCGGACACAAGCACGGGCTCGCCCGCGGCACCGACCACCCCCGCGGAGCCCGCCCAATGAGCGCGAGCGTCGGCCAGGCCCGGCTGAAGGATGCGCTCAAGACGCTGCACGCGCAACTCGAGGCCACACGCCCCCACTGGAGCGACGCGGCCCGCACCGAGTGGGATGCCGAGTACATCGCCCCGCTCGAGACCCAGGTGCGCAAGGCCATGGACGCGCTGGGCCGCCTCACCGAGGCCGCCGCCGCCGCACGCCGCGCCGTGGAGTGAGCGGCCGCCGGCCACCGAAGCCCGCACCGCCGGCTGCGGTGCCGATGCGGCTCTGACGGCTCACGCCACCTGCAGCATCTTCATGGTCTCGCCCACGATGTCGGCCGACGAGATCGAGCACATCGCCAGCACCTCTTCGGGCGTCCGCGCGCTCTTGGGGATGCGCCGCACGCACAACTGCTTGAGCGTGAAGGCATCGCCCGAGGCGGTGAGGGCATCCGCCACCGCGGCGCCGATGCCGCCCGCGTAGTTGTCCTCCACCGTGACGATGTAGCCGCCGTTCTGGTTGGCGATGTCGAGCAGTTTCTCGGTCTCGAAGGGGAGCGAGTACAGGTCCACCAGCGTGGCGCTCACGCCCTTCTTGTCCAGTTCGTCCAGCGCCTTGTTGGCCTCGTGCACCATGTACCCGGCGGCGCAGATCAACACGTCGCGCCCCTCGCTGAGCACCTCGAAGCCACCGAGGTTGAACGCCGTCTCGTCGTTGTAGATGAACTCGGTGTCGGCCCGCAGCGTGCGCATGTAGCACACGCCCTCATACTCCGCCATGGCGTGCGTCAACGCGTACGCGGCGTACGCATCCGCCGGCTGCAACACGTAGCACGCAGGGTTGCCGCGATGGTCGCGCACGTTGCTGAAGGCGCGGAACCAGGCGATGTCGGGCAGGCTCATCTGGCTGGGCCCGTCCGCCGCCAGCGTCACGCCCGCGTGGCTCCCCACAATCTTGAGGTTGGCCCCGCTGTTGATCGCCATCTCGATCTGGTCGTACGCCCGCGTCACAAACTTGGCGAAGGTCGAGCAGAAGGGCGCCTTGCCCCCGGCCGAGAGGCCCGCCCCCACGCTCATCATGTTCTGCTCGGCAATCTTGCACTCCAGGAAGCGCGGGGCCAGCCCCGCGTCCTTCTTGAACATGTCCGCGTACGTGCTGTTGCTCACGTCCGCATCCAGCACCACCACCCGGTCGTTCACGGCGCCCAGGGCCCGCAACGCGATCCCGTACGCACGCCGCGTCGCCATCTTGCCCGTGTGCAGCACTCCCCCCATGTCCAGCTTCTTCATGGTCTCGCTCAGCGGGGCCATGTCGCCGCCGCGCTGCTCGCGCGGCTTGTACTCCGCGGGCGGCTGGATCTCGAACGAATCGCTCGACACCAGGCTGCTGGTCAGTTCCACCCGCTTCTCGTCCAGTTCGCCCAGGGCCTTGGCCAACTGGTCGCCCGCCGCGGGCTTGCCGTGCCACCCTGCCCCCGCCAGCGTGGCCGAGCCCCACCCCTTCACCGTGTTGGCCACCACCGCCACGCAGGTGTCCGAGCCCGCCTTCTTGATGAACGCCTCGAACGCGCTCTTGATCTCGGCGGGCTTGTGCCCGTCGATCTCGATCACCGTGAAGCCCGTCGCCTCGAGTTTGGCCTTGATGGTCGCCGCGCTCTGCTGGGAGCTCACCCGGTCGGCCTGGCCGTACTGGTTGCAGTTGAAGATCGGCAGCACGCA
The DNA here is from genome assembly GCA_964590885.1 of uncultured Phycisphaeraceae bacterium. Lineage (GTDB taxonomy): Bacteria > Planctomycetota > Phycisphaerae > Phycisphaerales > UBA1924 > JAEUIX01. Next base: position 34,531 of record CAZPWW010000020.1, on the reverse strand, counting down.
CGAGAGTTTGCGATCGATGATGTAATCGAGCGCCTCGCTCACCTGCCCCTCGCGGGCCTCACCGTCGCCGATGATGCAGTACACGCGCCGGTCCAGCCCATCGAGGCGGGCCGCCTCGGCGATGCCCGCCGCCACGCTCAGCCCCTGCCCCAGCGAGCCCGTGGCCGCGTCGAAGAACGGGAAGCCCTCCATCGGGTTCGGGTGCCCGTCCAGTTCGCTCCCGGCGTCGCGCAGTTTCTTCAGGTCGTCGGTCGTCAGCGAGCGCCGGTTCTCCGGGTCCTTGCCGACCTTCACGCCCAGTTTCGCGCACGCCGCGTAGATGATGGGCACCGCGTGCCCCTCGCTCAGCACCAGCCGGTCGCTGGTCGGGTAGTCGGGGTAGTCGGGGCTCCAGCGCATGGTGTTGAACATCAGCACCGTGACGATGTGGCCCAGACTCATGGCCGTGGACGGGTGCCCGCTCCCCGCCGCGGCACACATCTCCAGAGACAAACGGTCGAGCTCAATGGCCTGAGCGTGAACGGCGGCTTCGAATGACATGGTGTGGCCTCGTGTGAAAACAGGTGTCAGGAGGAAGGGGTCAGATCGCAGGTATCAGGTGCAAGGTCGAAGGTACGGAGCGATGAGGTGTGAGCTCGAACGTGCGACGTGAGAACCTGGGAAGTCGCATCCGCAATGTCTACACCGACCGCGCCCGACCCGCGAGGCATCGAGTGCGTCGGCGATCCAAACTGCACGCGGCCCCACGAAGCGGCCCGGGCACCACGCCCATCACACCGCCGCGCACTGGCACACGCCTTGCCCGGAACCGGACAGGGAGGGGAGTATGGGCCGCGCCGGCCGCACTTGCAAGCGTGCCGACCCGTGTTTTTGATTGGTTTATGTTCGGAGGCGGCGACATTCGCGCCGCTCCGCCATCCGACCACGGCCGTTCACACACCCTGATCCGGCCCGCCAGCCCGCCCCCTCACCTTCACGCCCTCGCGTCCCTCCGCGTCCTTCATCCACCCCCACGCCCGCAGCCGCTCGCGCACCAGCCACCCCGCAAAGAGCACACCCGCGTACCCGGCGGACAGCACGATCGCCACCGCCACCACCGGCAGCAGCACCAACCCCACCGCTACGAGTAACGCCAACGACAGCACTCCCGACACCAGGCGCGGCAGCGGCCGCTCCGCCATCGGCACGCGACCGCCCGCGCCCGACGCGCCGCCCGCGCTCCACCCCCGCGCGTCGATCATGGCTCCTCCCGGGCCCGGCGCGGCAGGCCCCGGGCCTGCGCGTGCTCGCCACGCGGGCCCGCCGTCTGGGCCGGGTCCATGTGGGCACGCTCCGCCGGCAACGCGATCAAGAACGCCGCGCCCTTGCCCGGCACGCTCTTCACACTGATGGTGCCGCCGTGCTGGTCGATCACGCGCTTCGTCACCGCCAGCCCCAGGCCCGTGCCCCGCAGCCCCTTGGTGGTGAAGAAGGGCTCGAACACCTTCGCAGCCTTCTCGGGCGGTATGCCCTGCCCGTTGTCGATCACAGCGATCTGGGCTTCCATCGGCCCCGCGCGTTCGCCGCCCTTGTCCGCGCTCTTGTCGCGAGTGCGCACCGCCGCCCGCACCGTCACCACACCGGTCTCAGGCTCCACCGCGTCCAGCGCGTTCGACAGCAGATTCATCAGGGCCTGATGGATCTGCCCGGAGTCGATCGGCACCGGGGGCATGTCCGGCTCCGCATCCACAATAAGCGCCACCCCGCGGGCCGCGCACTGGTCCTTCAGCAGGCTCGCGCAGTCTTCCAGCAGCGGGCCCAGCCGCGTGAGTTCGATCTCGAGCTCGCGCGGCCGCGAATAGGCCAGCATGTTCATGGTCAGGTTGATGATGCGATCGAGGTTGCGCTTGAGAATCCCCCACCCGCTGTTGGCGAGTTTCACGTCGCCCTTCTTGAGGCCCATCTCCACCACGTCAGCCCCGCCCCGCAGCCCCTGGAGAATGTTCTTGATCGAGTGCGACAGGCTCGCCACCGTCTCGCCCATGGCGGCCAGGCGCTCGGCCCGCACCTTGCCCGCGTACATCTCGGCGTTGGCCAGGGCCAGGCCCGTGTGCTGGCCGATGGCGTTCATCAGGGCCAGTTGCTCGGCCGTGAAGGTGTAATTGGCCATGCTGCTGTCGATGTAAAGCGCGCCGAAGGTGCGCTCGCGAAACTTGATGGGCGAGCAGATCGCCGAGCGGATGTTGAGCCGGGCCACGCTGTCGCCCGCCGCGAAGCGCGGGTCGCTCATGGCGTTGCTCGACAGGATCCCCTCCCCCTTGGTCACGGCCGTCTGGATGATCGTGCGCGAGACACCCACCTTGCCGTCGGGCTCCAGGGCCACGCCCCCCGCGCTCGAGCCAGCGCTGGCCGTCTCCAGCGCCTCGCTCGTGCGCACCACCGCCGGCTCCAGCCGCTCCGGCTCCTCCGGGTCAGCCATCATGATCACGCCACGCTCCGGGTTGAACTCGCTGAAGACCAGGTCCATCACCCCCTCCAGCAGTTCCTCGCGCGTGGCCGGCCGCCCCGTGAGCGTCACCAGTTTGTAGATGATCCGCAGGTGGTCGATGGCGCTCTGGCGCGGCTCCGGTTCCGCCAGAATCACCGAGTCCTCGTTGCTCGCCAGCGTCCGCTCTACGCTCGCCGCCACCTGGTCGCTGCGCAACAGCCGCACCCGCTTGGCCGCGGCGCTCGCCTTCTTCTCGCTCTTGCCGAACACAAACAGCGTCGCCCCGGTGCGGATCTGGTCCCCCAGTTTCAGACGCGTGCGCTCGGCGATCCGTACGCCGTTCACCCACGTGCCGTTCTGCGAGCCCAGGTCGCTGATCCACCACTGCCCCTCGTCGGGCGTGAGTTCGGCGTGCCGGCGCGACACCGTGCTGTCGGTCATGGGCAGGGCCTCGCTGCTCCGCCCCACCAGTTGCGGTTCGTCGTCGGGCAACTCGTAGGTCTTGCCCTTGTCCGGCCCCTGTATGACATTCAGCACCAGCACCGCTCAACCATACGGACCCGACCACCCCCCTGATCCGCCCTACGCGGTTCCCATAACCACGCGGGCGGCTCACCGCCCACTGATCGTTCCGCCCCACCCGGCCGATATCCCCGGCGTGAAGGGCCTTCCCACCGCCATCCCTGGCGTGCTCCGCCGTGCCTCAGCCGTGGCCGCGCGTCTGCCCCAGGCGCTGCTCCTGGCCCTGGGCGTCGCGCTGCTCGCCCTGGTCGCCACCTTCGACGAACTCGCGGGGCCCCACGCTCCCCTAGCCCTCTTCTACACCCTGCCCATCGCCCTCGTCACCTGGTACGTGGGCACGGCCTGGGGCCTGCTCTTTGCGCTCTTCGGCGGCATCGCCGCCTTCGCTTACGGCTTCCCCTCGCTCCCGCGCGATCTGCCCCGCCTCGACTTGGCCATGGTCCTCATCACCCGCGTCGGCTCCTTCGCCATGGTCGCCGGCCTCATCACCGGCCTCCGCCGCGCCCTCGAGCAGCAGCGCAACCTCGCCAACACCGACGAGATGACCGGCATCGCCAACCCCCGCGCCTTCCGCGCCGCCATCGCCGTCGAACTGGCCCGCATGGCCCGCAGCAACGCCCCCCTCACCGCCGCCTACATCGACTGCGACAACTTCAAACTCGTCAACGACCGCCTCGGCCACGCCGCCGGCGACAACGTCCTGCGCACCGTGGCCCGCGTGATGCGCGAGAGCCTGCGGGCCACCGACCACGTCGCCCGCCTCGGCGGCGACGAGTTCGCCGTGCTCCTCCCCGGCCTCTCCTGCGACGATGCCCGCACCCTCGTCCCCAAACTCCGCGAACGCCTGCTCGAGGCCATGCGGGCACAGCGCTGGCCCGTCACCTTCTCCATCGGCGTGCGCACCTTCACGCTTCCCCCCGCCACCGCGGATGCACTCCTGGGCGAGATCGACACCATGCAGTACCGGGCCAAAGACGCCGGCAAGGACCGCGTCGTCTTCGCCGCCGACCCGCCCGCACCCGTGCGCTTGGCGGCCTGAGCCTTCCGCTCACGGCGGTGTCACCGTCAGCGCCGCGCCCGGCCCCAGCGGCTGGCCGGTGGCGTACCACACCAGCAAAAAGCCCGTCCACGCCAGCGCCAGCGCCACGGAGTAGGGCAGCATCAGCGACATGAGGCTCCCCAGCCCCGCGTTCTTCTTGTACTTCTGCAGCACCATCAAGATGATCAGCAGGTAACTGTTCATCGGCGTGATCACGTTCACCACGCTGTCGCCGATGCGGTACGCCGCCGTCGTCAACTCCGGGCTCACACCCACCATCATGAACATGGGGATGAAGATCGGCGCCAGCACGCCGAACTTGCTCAGCATCCCGCTGATGGCAAAGTCCCCCACGATCACCAGCAGCACAAACAGCACCAGGAGCGCGGGGATCGGCAGGTCGGCCCGCACCAGCAGCGCGCCCCCCGCGTTCGCGAGCATGTTGTCCAGCCGCGTGTACGCGAAGTAGTTGACGAACTGCCCCATGAAGAACGCGATGGCCAGCACCGGCACGATGCTGCGGATGCCGTGGTGAATCCCGTCGATGAAGTCCTTCTGGCTCTTGAGCGCGCCCGTCATGGTCCCGTACACCACGCCGGGCGCGAGGAACACCAGGAAGATCATCGGCACGATCACGTGCGACCAGCGTGGGCCCGGCCCCTCCACCAGGTTGCCCCGCGCCGCACGCTCCGCCACCACCATGCCGTCGCGCGTCAGAATATCATGGGCCGGCGCCGCCGCCTGCTCTCCCTCCGCCACCACGTCCACCGCGTGCCGCACCAGCACACGCTGGTCCGCCAGGCGCGGCAAGGACGTGCCGTGCAGCGGCCCGCCCGGCACCACGATCAGCGACACAAACAGCCCGATCACCGCCGCCATCGCCACCAGCGCCCACCCCAGGGCCCGCTTCTCACGCCCCGTCAGCGCCATCTGCTGCACCGCCGACGTGTCCGTCGAGTCCAGCACCGCATCCGCCCCGCGCCGCAGGCGCGGCTCCACGATCCGATCCGTTACAAACCACCCCGCCAGCATCACCACGATCGAACTGCCCGACTTGAAGTACAGGTTGTGCAGCATCCCCACGCTGCGATCAGGGTCCATCACCCGGGCCGCGTTCTCCGCAAAGCCCGCCAGCACACCGTCGCCACCCGTGGGAAAGAACCCGCTCCCGAACCCCCCGCTCACCCCGCAGAACGCCGCCGCCAGCCCCGCAAGCGGATGCCGACCCACCGCCAGGTAAAGCGCCGCCGCCAAGGGCGGCAGGATGATGTACCCCGCGTCGCTCGCCACGCTCGAGTTCGCCCCCAGCAGCACCACCACCGGCGTCAGCAGCCCGCGCGGCGTCATCAACGCCAACTGCCGCATCAGCGCGCTGAAAAAGCCGAACTTCTCCGCCAGTCCGATCCCCAGCATCGCCACGAAGATCAGCGGCAACGCCGGCAGCATCGTGAAGTTCCGCAGCATGCTCGACAGCATCCAGTAGACGCCGTCCTTGGTCGCCAGGCTGCGCGGCTCGATCGGCGCGCCCACCGGCGTCAGCGTCGTTTCCGGCCGGCCGTCGGGCTTGTGCTTCACCGCCATCACCGGCTTCCCCGCCGCGTCCAGCACCGGCGTGCCCCCGACGTCGAGTTTGGGCTCCATCACCACCTGCACGCGCACCGGCTGCACGCTCCACCGGGCCGCGTGGCCGATGGCCGACACCACGATCACCACGCCCGCCAGGAGCGCAAAGAGCAGCGCGGGCTCCGGCAGTTTGTTCCCCGCCCACTCGACCCAATCCAGAATCCCCCGGCGCGTGCCCGCCTGCGGGCTCGAACCGACCGGTGGCACAGATCCGCTGCTCATGGTGCAAGCCCTCGGGCCCCCCGCCGATCCCGCCCGCCGGGGCCGCGCCGGGCCGTGCTGAGGGTACCCAAAGTGCGGCGGGATGCGGGCCACACGCCGGGCCGGTGGTTTTACTATGCTCCCCTTCCCGCGGGCGGCTTCCGGGGTTCACCCGGCCCGCTTCACGCCGCCGCGCCGTCTGGAGCCACCCGCATGAGCACGCCCGCCCCGTCGTCCGCTCCCTCTGGTTCCGGCATCCCCGGTGGCAGCGAACGCACGGTGATGGGCCACCCCCCCGGGCTCTTCCTGCTCTTCCTCGTCGAGATGTGGGAGCGCTTCAGTTTCTACGGCATGCGGGCCATCCTCGGCCTCTACCTCAAGTGCAAGACCAGCGGCATGGACCCGCTCCCCGCCGGGGCCCAGCCCGGCTTCAACCCCGGGCGCGGCTGGACGCAGGCCGAAGCGAGCAACCTCACGGGCTGGTACGGCGGCATGGCCTACCTCCTCCCCATCGCGGGCGGCTTCATCGCCGACAAGATGATCGGCACCCACCGCTCCATGCTCGTGGGCGGCGTGCTCATCGCCCTGGGCCACATCGTGCTGGGCCTCTCCGGCCTGGGCGACCTCGCCACCAACCAGAACGGCATGAGCCTGTTCATCGGCGGCCTGGCCCTCATCGTCATCGGCACCGGCCACTTCAAGCCCAGCGTCAGCGTGATGGTCAACCAACTCTACCCCGAGAGCGACCCGCGCCAGCAGGGCGCCTTCGGCATCTTCTACATGGGCATCAACCTGGGCGCTCTGCTGGGCACCTTCTTCGTCGGCCTGCTGGGCGAGCGCTACGGCTGGCACTGGGGCTTCACCCTCGCCGCCATCGGCATGGTCGCGGGCCTGCTCAACTACATCCAGTTCCGCAACAAGTACCTGCGCGGCATCGGCCTGCCCCCCGACGGCAAGGGCTCCAGCGCACCCCTCTTCATCGTCTCGGGCATCATCCTCTCCGCCCTCATCGCCCTGGGTTTCCACTACGGCACCCTCGGCAAGATCGACGACTTCTTCTCCAACCAGTACGTCTTCTACACCCTCTTGGGCGGCGGCGTGCTCTGGGCCGTCGCCTTCACCGCCATGCAGGGGCCCGGCGACCGCGGGCCCGTCGCCACCATCTTCATCTACATGCTCTTCAACTTCCTCTTCTGGCTCGCCTTCGAGCAGGCCGCCACCAGCGTCAACTTCTTCACCGACGAGAAGATGAACCGCGACCTGAACGGCTTCCTCGTCCCCACGTCGTGGTTCCAGAACATCAACCCCTTCACCATCATCGTCCTCTCCCCCGTCTTCGCCGCCATGTGGGTCGCCTTCGCCCGCCGCAAGGTGCCCGTTCCCCAGCCCGTCAAGATCGGCCTGGGCCTCATCTGGCTGGGCGCGGGCTACATGTTCATGGTCATCGCCGGCCGCGAGGTGCGGCAGGACGGCGCCTTGGCCGCCATGTGGCTCATCTTCGCCACCTACTTCCTCCACACCGTGGGCGAACTCTTCCTGTCACCCACCGGCCTCTCCTACGTCTCCCGGGCCGCCCCCAAGAAGCACACCTCCATGCTCATGGGTGTCTGGTTCCTCTCCAGTTTCCTCGCCTACACCGTGGGCGGCAAACTCGCCGGCCACGCCGACCCCGCCACCATCAACCAGCAGACCTTCTTCTTCCAGAAGTGGGGCATCGACTTCGGCGGCGGCTACGCCAACTTCTTCGGCCTCTTCGTCGTCCTCTCCGTGGGCGGCGGCGTGCTCATCATCCTGCTCACGCCACTGCTCCGCAAACTCATGCGTTCCCCCAACGACTGAGCCAACGCCGCCCTGACTGAGCACCCGACGAGCCCCGAGCGCGGCGAGGGGTCGTGTGGCTGTGCGCTCAAACCCGTGGCTGCGGGCAATATGCGGCTGCGGACGCCACCTGCGCGATTCCATCCCCCTCCACGTCGTGGAGGGGGACGTGAATGCGCCCGGGCCGCGTCCGTGGTCCGCGCCGCCACGGCCCGGCTGGCCCAAAGCACCGCAGGTCGCGGACGCCCGGCCACCATCGATCTGCATAATGCTCTGCACTCAGGGCTCGTCGATCTCGCACCCACGCGCCGAACGCGCTCACCTCCCCCTCACCGCCCCCCCACGCCCGCCAGCCCCGCATCCGCCACCACACTCAAGGGCACGATCGCCTCCGCCGTCGCCCCCGACACCCGGTCCCGCACGATCACCTTCAGCCGGTACGCCCCGATCGAGAGCGTCGCCGGCAGTTCCACCCGCCGCACCAGGTAAAAATCCCGCCGCTGCCGGCGCGACACCTCGCTCACGCTCTGCTCGCGGTCCATCCACGCCAGCGTGCCGTCCGCATCGTGGTACAGGTGCAACTCCTGCGACAACTCCACCGCCCAGCGAGGCTCCCCACCGCCCTCCACGCTGCGGTGCTCAAACCCCGTCGGCTCCACGTACACGATCACCGGGTGGGCCCGCCCCGCCAGCAACGCGCTCGACCCGACCTCGCTGTACCGCCCGTATCCCTCCACGCGCGTGCACAGCGCGGCATGCCCCACCGCCAACCCCGCCGCCGGCTCCAGCACATCCGCCTGAGCACGCAAGAGCGCCGCCACCGGCCCGCTCTCGGCACCGTCCCCCGCCGCTCCCGGCAACCCCGCGTACACGCCCCGTGCCGCCGCCAGCGTCTTCCGCTGCGCCGGCGTGAGCCTGCCCTCCCACGCCTGCACCGCCGGGCCCGCTGCCTCGGCATCCAGCCCGCTCAGCGCGGCCGCGGCCAGAGCGGTGCGGAACGCATCCCCCGAGGCGTGCGTCGCACGCTCGGGTGTGAGTTCGGCCGCCAGGAGCCGCGTCAGTTCAGCCCGACCTTGCGCAGGCGGGGGTGCTGCCGCGGGCGTGCTCGCCGCCGCCGTGTTCGCTTTCGCCTCGGGCTCCGCGCTCGCGGCATCTCCCTCCGTCGGCGTCTCGGGCGGAGCCTCGTACACCGTGGGGGGCCGCACCGGCCGCGCAGCCGCCCGCAACGCGGACTCATTCACCGCCGCTTCACTCTTCGCCGCGCCGTCGCCGGGTTGGGCGCGTGCCGCCGGCGGCGCCGCCGTACTCGCGACCGTCGCCGCGGGCACGCCCGCCGCGACGCCGCCACCGCCCGAGGCGCATCCGCCCCCCACACAGGCCGCGCACACACACGCCGCGGCCAAGCCCGACGCCACAGCACTTCGAGTACGCCTGAGCATAAGACGGGCCTCCTGCCCGATGGTGCGGGTGCTCTCCGGGCTCCGCCCGGCGCGGCCAAAGCCCCGGCCGCTCACGCGTCTATCGGCTCGCCGCCAAACGCCCCTGCAAACCGCAGCGTCAACTCCTCCAAGAGCAGCACCGGGTCGCGCTGCCCCGAGCGGTGCCGCCACGCCGCGGCCACCGCCGCCTCAAACAACCCCGCCGCCTCGTCCGGCCCCAGCCGCTTGGCCGCGTTCACCATCGCCCCCGCCGCCGGGCCGTAGATCTGCAGCCTCCCCATCAGCGACGGCACCGGCTCCCGCGCCCGCATCCCCGCCTGCAACGCCACCAGTTTGCGGGCCAGGTCGATGTACGACGTCATCACCGGCACCTCGTTGTGCCGCGAAACCTCCAGCAACTCGTGCAGGTGCCCCAGCGACCGCGCCGCATCGCCAGAGGCCAGCGCCTCCTGAATCGTCCAGAACTTCTCCTGCCGCGTCAGCGTCGTCAGCGCCTCCACCGCGCCCCGACCGATCGGCTTGCCCGGCTCGAACATCGCCAGTTTCGCCAGTTCCGTATCCAGCCGCCCCAGATCGGCCCCCACCGCCTCCACCAGAGCCTGCGCCGCGTCGTCCTCCAGCGTCGCCCCGTGCTCCCCCGCACGCCTCGCCACCCACGCCGCCGCCTCGTACGGCTTCATCTCATCGCACCTGCGCACCGCGCCCGGCCCGCCCGTCGCCAGGGCCGCCTTGTCGAGTTTGCCCGGATACCACCGGCCCGAGGCCCGCAGCACCAGCGTGGCCGACGCGTCCGGCGCCGCCGCGTAGTCGGTGAACAACTCCCGCGCCGACTTGCCCCCCCCGCCCCCACCCCGCGCCGCGGGCGCAACGGGCGCGGCACCCTCCTCCTCACCGTCCCCCTTCAAGAGCAGGTCGGCGTTATCCACGATCACCAGTTTGTGGCACTGCATCAGGCTCAGCGAGCGGCACTCATCCAGAATATCGGCCGCCCTGGCCGAGCCCCCCTCGAACATCACCGTGGTCACCTCGCCGTGCGCGCTCAACAGCGCGACCCGCGCCGCGCGCGTCGCCTCAACCTGCAAAAACCGCTCCGGCCCGTACAGGACCATCACCGGCGGCACCTTCGCGGGGGCGGGGGCGGCAACGGGTTTGGCAGACGACTTGGCCACGGCGGCCAAGCGTAGTGGCCGCCGGCTCCACGAGCCCCGAACGCAGTGAGCGGGCCCTCCCCTCTCTCGTGGCACCGCCTTGCCGGCGGTGGCCTCAAAGCCTCCCGCTACGCGCGGCTTGCCTGACAAGGAGGGGATGCCGGGGGAACCGCAGGTTGCCCCGGCCTACGCGGCACTCGCGTTGACAGCACCGGCCCACCACGCCACACCTCACCGCTGCTACCTGCCATGAACACGCCCCCCTCCATGCCGCGACCCCTCGACGTCGTCGCCCTGCTGGCAGACCGCCCGCAAGACGGCCTCGTGCGCGGCCAAGTCGGCACGGTCGTCGAAGACTGGGGCGACGGCACCTACGAAGTGGAGTTCGTCAGCGATCTCGACGGCGCGACATTCACCACCGCCACGCTCGCGGCCGACCAGGTCGTCCGCCTGTGGTACCGCCCGGCGCAGGCGGCGTAAGCACGTGCCCACGCACCCACCCCACCATCAATGCGGGCGACAGGAGTTGAACCTGCACGGCCTCGCGGCCACGGGATCCTAAGTCCCGCGCGTCTGCCAGTTCCGCCACGCCCGCAAACCAGCGCCCCTGCGCCCGCTCACGACTAATCGTAGTGGCTCCCGCCACGCCCACCCCCCCCACCCCGCAACCGCTTCCGCTCACCCGTCTGCTTCTTCGCATCCAGCCGCCGCTCCCGGCTGCCGCGCGTCGGCTTGGTCGCCCTCCGCACGCGCGGCCGCACCAGGGCCGCCACGATCAAGGCCCGCAACCGCGCCAGGCACGCCGCCTTGTTCTGCCCCTGCGAGCGGTGCTCGGCCGACACGATGAGCAGGTGCCCCGAATCCACCAGATACCCGCGTGCCGCGTGCGCCAACCGCGCCAGCGCCTCGGCGTGCATCGGCAGCCGCGCCACATCCACCCGCAACTCCGCCTTGGTGCTGCGCCTGTTCACGTTCTGCCCGCCCGGGCCGCTCGCCCGGGCAAACGTGAACTCGGCGACGCCCGACCCCGCCGGCACCACCACGCCCGGCGCAAGCTCCAGCCCGCCCGTCGGCAGCGCATCGTCGGGCTCGGGTGTGTGCGGGGTCGGGGGGGCGGGTGCCATGCACTCTGATTGTTGCGGCGACAAATCGGCTACGCTCACGCCCCGCTCCCGGCCGCCCCCGCCCCCGCCCCCGCACACCACGTCCTCGGACACACACATGCACCCGCGCACCACGTCCCTTTCCGCCGGTCTGCTTGCCCTGGCCGCGCTGGCTGCGGCAGCCCCCCGCGCCGCGGCTCAGCCCACCGCGCCCGCCACCCCAGACACACCCGACTGGCCCACGCTCACCGACCCCTACGCCTACACCGTGCAGGTGCAGCCCCGGGCCTGGTACGTCTCGCCCGCGGGCAAACTCACACTCCCCTCCAGCACGCCCGCCGCGGGCGGCAACATCCGCCTCAACGACCTCAACCTCGACCAACCCCGCGTCAGCCCCTTCGGCGAAATCAGCCTCAAGGCCGATGAGTGGCGCTTCACACTCAGCGGAGCGAACTACGAGATCACGCACGACGCGACCGCCCCCTTCGCCTTCACGCTCGGCTCCACCCCCGTCGCGGGCGGCGCGGCGTTCCGCATGAACTTCGATTACGCCATGTTCGGGGCCAACGTCGGCTACCGCTTCTACACCCACGACTTCGGCAAGCAGGGCGGCGGCACGCCCGATGCCTACGTCCTGCGCCTCGAGGCCGTCGGGGGCCTGCGCCTGCACGACCTCGACATCCGCATCACCAACGCGCTGGGCGCCACCAGCGGCACAGACCAGTTCTACGGCGAACTCATCGCCGGTGCCCGGGCCGAACTGCAACTCGCCCGCGACTTCTCCATCGACCTCGAACTCACCGGCGGCGGCCTGCCCGGTGAAGACCACACCGTCTACTCGCTCGACGTGGCCGTCGGCTTCACGTGGCGTGTGCTCGACGGCGTGGGGGCCCAGATCGGGTGGCGGCAACTGGCCGTGAGCCTCGAAGACGACGCCGGCCCGCGCCAGTTTAAGTACGTCGGCACGCTCGCCGGCCTCTTCGCGGGCGTCGTCATCAGGTTCTGACCGGTGCTACTCCCCCGCCGGCCCGCCCCCCTTGCGCGGGTCGCACGCCGCGTCCCACTGCTCACCCTTGCTCGTCCGCACCCGCTGGATCATCTGCACGCACGCCCCGCTCGTCGGGTTCTTCACCTCGTGGTGCAACTTCCGCATCCACAGCGCCGTCTCCAGGCCGTTGTGCCTGCCGGGGTAGCCCGCCTCGATCTCCAGCACGTTGGGCATCCACTGATGGTGAATCCGCGGCAGCGCCACCGCCTCTCCGCTGCCCCGCCCCAGCACCAGCGCGTTGAGGATCGCCTGCGTCGTCGCCGTGATGATCCGCGGCCCCCCGCTCGCACCCGCCACCACCTGCACGCGCCGCGCCCCGTCCTCCCCCGCCTTCACCACGATCGTCGGCGTCATGCTCGACAGCGGCCGCTTGCCGGGTTCCGGCAGGTTTTTGTCGCTCTGCACAAGCCCGAAGGCGTTGGCACGCCCCCGCACCGTCGTGAAGTCGTCCATCTGGTTGTTGAGCAGAAAGCCGTACTCCGGCACCGCCAGGAGCGACCCGAACTCCAGGTTGATCGTCTCCGTGCACGCCGCGGCGTTGCCCCACGCGTCCACCACGCTCACGTGGCTGGTCCCGCCGTCCTCGGGCACACCCTCCGCCGGTTCGGCACCCTCCTCGCGCGTCCCGTACCCCTCCGGCCCGTGCGTGGTCGAGCGAGAAAACCGCCCCGCACGGGCCGCAATCGTCTCGGGCGCCAAGAGCGTCGCCAGCGGAATCTCTGCGAACGCCGGGTCGGCCATGTACCGGGCCCGATCGGCAAAGGCGTGCTTGAACCCCTCCGCCAACAGGTGCGTGTAGTGCGGCGTAAATGACCCCGCCTCCGGCGGGTGCGCATCCAGCACGCGCCGCAAACCCGCAGCCTCCATGAACAAGAGCGTCTGGGCCAGAGCCACGCCGCCGCTCGAGGGCGGCGGCATGGTCGCCACCTCGTTCCCCTCGAATCCGAACACCAGCGGCGCCGCCCGGGCCGGCGTGTACCCCGCCAGGTCCGCCGCCGTCAGCACGCCCCCGTCCGCGCGCACCGCCCGCACCATCGCCTCTGCGATCGGCCCGCGTGTGAACGCCTCCGCGCCATCGCGCGCCAAGAGCTCAAGCGCCCCCGCCTGCTCGGGCACGTGAATCCGGTCCCCCACCTCCACCCGCCCCTCGTGCAGATACCGCGTCCAAGCAAACGCGAAGCGCGCCTTCCACTCCGGGTTGTTGCCAAATTTTTTGGCCGTGTCACTGGCCGCCTTGGCGTAGGCCGCATCCGCCGCAAAGCCCTCCCGCGCAAGCCTGATCGCCGGCGCCAGCACCGCCGCCCGCTCCAGCACGCCCCACTCCGCCTGCGCCGCCAAGAGCCCCACGGCCGACGACGGCACCGCCACCGCCTTGCCGCCAAACCGCGCCGCCGCCCCCGCGCCCTCACCCAGCCCCTCAAAGTAGTCCGGCCCCACGCCCGCCGGGCATGTCTCCCGGTAGTTCAGCGCGAAGAACTCGCCCCTGGGGTCCACCGCCAGGCGCGGGTGGCTCTTCAAGAACACCACCATAAAGCCGCCCCCGCCGACGCCGCACGAAAACGGCCGCACCACCGAGAGCGCAAACGCGCTCGCCGCCGCCGCGTCCACCGCGTTGCCACCCTGCGCCAGCACCTCCGCTCCGGCCCGCGAGGCCAGCGGATGATCCGCGGCCACCGCATACCGCCCGTACAGCGCGGCGCTCGGCACGGATGAAATCGCCGCGGGCCCCAGCACCGGCTCGCACACGCCACGAGCCGCCACCGTGCCGCACACCACCGCCGCCATCCATGTCAGACGCTTCATGCCCGCAGGGTAGTGGCTCGAAGCCGCCGTCCACTCGCCTCCTCATCAACTCAGTCCTTCCTCGCCACCGCCACCATCGTCCTTCCAAACAGCGCGGCCGGCCCGTTCTGCATCCTCCCGCCCGCATCGTCCGTCACGTGCTTGCCGTACCCCCGCAGCGTGGCGAGTTTGATGAGCGGCCACAACCCGGCCAGCGCGACCGAAGACCGCCCGTACTTGTCGCACGCGAGCTCCGTGAGCCGCAGGCCGCATCGGGCAAGCAACCAGCGGTAGCGATCGGGCGTGAACGCCGCGATGTGCTGCTGCACCGGGTTCACCACCGCCGGGTCGAGCGGCGCGTGCGAATAGAAGCAGCCCGTGAACAGGAACTTCACCCGGCTCTTCAAACTCATGATGTTGGGCGTGGTGAACACCAGCGCGCCACCCGGACGCAGCACCCGCGCCACCTCGCTGAACAAGAAGCGGTGGCTCTCCAGGTGCTCCACCAGTTCAAACGCCGCCACGAGATCAACGCTCGCATCCTCGTACGGCAGCACGCCGTGCACGTCCACCCGCCGGCACTCCACGCCCGGGCACGCGAACATCTCCGGGAACATGTCGCAGGCCAGCGTGGTGTACCCGGCCTCCTTCAGCCGCACGCACAACGCCCCCGTCCCCGCGCCCAGGTCGAGCGCCACCGCCGCCGACCCATCCGCCCGCGTGGGCGGCACCGCCCGCAGCAGGGTCGGCATCACCAGCGCGTGCATCCCGGGAATGGCAATCTCGCGCGGGCCGCCCTGAGCCTCGCCCGGCACGCTCGCGCCGCGAGCACCCGCGGCCACAGGCACAACCGTTGGCGCAAAGGTCGCCCCGGCCCGACCCGTAGACACAGACTCAACCGGCGCTGCGGCCATCTCGCCCACAGCGTATCACCCCCCCCGCCGCCGCCTACGCCCCTGCCTCGCACCGGCTCAGCGTGCCGCCACGTAGCGCGTCGGCTTCGCCGCCAAGGGCGCGGGCTTGTTCGCCGCGGGCGCGGCTGCTTTCTGCGGCAGCTCGGCCGGCGCGCTCAGCACCAGGGCCGGCTGCGCCGGCTGCACGCTCGCCGCGGGCATGATCCGCGCCACCGGCTGTGCCACACTCTGTGCCACCGCCGCCGCGTTGCGCGACAGGTCTTCCATCACCGCGCGGCTGCCACGCCCCGCCACACCGGCATCACCGGCCCGCTCAACACCCCGGCCGATGCCCGGTGCCGCGCTGGCCGACCACTCGATCCGCCCCGGCTGCGGCACCCGCGCATCCTCGCGGGCCTGCCACTGCACCGTCCCTCGCGCCGGGCCGTCATCTGCGCGGGCCCCGTACCAGGGTCGGTCGCCGCGGTCGTTCCGATCGCGCCGGTCATCCCGGTCCCGATCGCTGAAGTTGAACGTGATGCCGCTGCCGTAGCCCGAGTACCCGTACCCCGGCGTGTCGCACCGATCCACGCGCCGCCGGTCATGCCGGCGCGGCTGCACGTACACCACCGGAGGCGGGCAGTAGGCCGGGGCCGGCGCCACATACACCGGGCGCGGCGGGCAATACGCCACAGGCGGCGGGCAGTAGATCGGCGCGGGAACCACGTACTGCGGCCCGCACGAGTTGTACCCCCCGTAGCCGCTGTAGCCGTACGTCGAGTAGCCAAACGGCGTCGCGCACCGCGACCCGCCGCCGATCGAGATCGAGAACCGCGTGTCGCCCAGAGCCGCCGAGCCCGTGCCCAGCACGCAGGCCAGACCCGCCAGCCCGCACAGCACCGCCACGCCCTTCGCCGCCGCCGTCGTCTCGCCGCGCTTCATGTTCGCTCTCGCTTTCTTTGCGTTGGCCCCCAGGCCAACCTCACCCTTCGCCGCCCGCCCCGCCCCAGTTTCACCCCGCCCCACAAGCATGCACTGATTTGCCCGCCCGGCCACCCGCGCACAGCATTTCCGTAATTGGCCCTTTGTCCATTTGGCTATTTGGTCACTTGGTCATTTCGCGCAGCACCACCCCCTTCTCCCGGTACAGCCTCTCCAACCGCTTGCCAAACTCGCCACCCTGGGCCCCCGGCCCGCCCAAGGCCGTCTCCCCCAGGCCCACAAGCAACGCCACCAGCCCGTCAAAGTCCTTCGTATGGATCTGCTCGTAGCCGCACCGGGCCGGCCCCAGCGCCGCCGCGTCGTACGTGCCCGCCTGGTGCCGCTCCAGGTGCGTCATGTTGTGGTAGTTGCCCAGGGGCAGGCAGATGCACGTGGCGTCGTACCCCGCGTGGCAGAAGACGCTCGCCTCGCACGCACCCCCCGCCATGAGTTTCCTCTGCCACGGCCGCTTGGCCGCATCCGCCGCCTTCTGGGCCGCCGTCGGCGTGCTGGCCCCGCCAAACACCTCCTCGGCCCTCTTCGCGCACGCCGCCGTCACCCACGGCGTGAAGATGCTCAGCCGGTCGCCAACCCGCACGATCGGCCCCCCACCGATCGGGCTCTCCGGAAACGCGCGGCTGTTCTCCAGCGCGATCACCACCGCCCGCCCCGGAATCGTCCTGTGCCTCACCGCCGCGATCGCCCCGATAAACCCGATCTCCTCGGCCCGCGTGAAGAGCAGCCGCACGTGCTCAAACATCGCCGCGCTCTTCTTCTCCCGCCGCGCCACGCGCATCCGCTCCATCGCGCACAGCGCGGCGGCCAGCGCGGCCAGGTCATCGCACGCGTGCGTGTGCACCAACCCGCTCTCATCCACAAACGCCGGGCCCAGCCGCCACGTGCCCACATCCCCCGGCCGCAACCCCTCGGCCGGCTCATCATCACCCTCCACCTCGGCTGTGTAGTGCTTGCCCAGCGGGCCCTCGCCGCACGCACCGGTGAGCGTGGCGCTCAACACCCCGCCCGCCCCCCCGCTACCTGTGTGCAACGTGATGGGTGCATCGACAAAGAACACATCCTGCACGCCCCCGCGAAAACTCACCTCCACCGTGCCCGGACCCAGCACCCGCTCCACGACGAACGCCGGGTGGTCCATGTGGGCCGTGATGTAAAGCGGGCGCACCGCTTTGCCCGGTGCCGCGCGGGCCGGCCCGGCCTTGCCCCGCTTCCCTCGCGCCCGAGCAAACCCCAGCGTGAGGTTCCCCGCCTTGTCGCGCGTCAGTTCCAAGTCCGCCCGCGCCGCCGCCCACCGCTCAATGAACGCGGCCACGCGCCCCTCGCGCCCCGCGGCTGTGGGAATCTGCGTCAACTCCAAGAGCAGTTCAATCTCGCTCGACCGCTCATCCATCGCACCCTCACGTCTCACGTCTGCCACCTCACGCCTTCTCGCCTTCATTTGGCCCTTTGGTCATTTGGCCATTTGGTCATGTGCCTTGCCCCGCGCCGCCTCGATCACCAGCGCGTGCTTGAGCGCCGCCGTCATGCCGATCATCACGCTCACCACCACGCCCCGCCACCCGTCCAGCCACGCGCCCCGCAGCAGCCGCCCGGCCGTCGCCACGCGCGGCGACGCGATCAGCCGCAGCACGCTCCCGCGCTCGCCCCGCGCCACCGCCTCCCGGGCCGCCAACCGCGCATACCCGATCTGCTTCACCATGTGCTCCGCCACGCTCTCCAGCGTGTCGTGCCGCAGGATGCCCGGCAGGTCCGCCACCCGTGCACCCGCCTCCACCGGCGCGAGCCGCTCGTGCACCGCGTCGCTCGTAAAGCGGCACGCGCCCCGCCGCGCCAGCCGCAGCACCCGATCCGGGTGCCACACGTGCCGCAGCGGCCGGCCTGCGTACCAGACCATGCGGTTCACCGTGTACGCCGCGCGCCCCGCATCGCCCGCGCCCAGCACGCCCTCGATCGCCGCGCGCAGGTCGGGCTGCACGCTCTCGTCGCTGTCCAGCACCAGCGCCCAGTCGCCCGTGCAGGCATCCAGCGCGAGTTGCTTGGTGGGGCCAAAGCCCAGCCACGCCGAGCGGATCACGCGCACGCCGCCCGCAAAGCCCGGTGCGCGGCCCGCCGCCTCCAGCATCTCGACCGTGCCGTCGCTCGAGCCCGAGTCGACCGCCACCACCTCGTGGGCCAGCCCGCGCACCGACTCCACCGCCCGCCCGATGGTGCGGGCGTTGTCCTTGCACACGATGGCCACCGACAGCGTCGCGGGCACGATACGCGGATGGTACCGGCCGCCTCAGCGTGCCACCGATCGCAGATTCGCCGCAGCGAACTCGCTCCGGGCGACTCGGTGCGCCCGCTTGCTGTGCCACGGCTTCGCCGCAGGCGTGGCCGTGTCCGGCGCTCACCGCCTCCGCCGCCGCGCCGCCAGCACACCGCCGCACGCGGCCAGGGCCGCCGCGCCGGGGCCGGGCACAGCCACCAGGCTCACATCATCAAGGTACCACGCCCCCGAATCGTCGTAGCCCCCAAAGCGCAGGCCCGACCCGTCCGTGGTCGCCACCACGCTGAGCGTCACCATGTCCCACTGCTCCAGCGGGTGGGCCACCGGAAACTCGTTCAGCACCGAGAAGCCCTCCCACGTGACGCCCAGGAAGTCACCGCCCGCGCCCTCGTTGTACACCCAGAACGAAAGCAGGTATTCCTGTCCCGCCACGGTGGGCACAAAGAACGGATTCAAGACGAGGTCATCCTCTCGCCCCGAGCCCGCCGAAAACCGCACCGAGCCTGGGGCAGTGTGCCCGAGCGAAGCACTGTGCGTGATGTCCGTGAGTTTCTCATTGTGCACAAAGAACCACGGGTCGACACCCCCGTCAAAGCCGCCGTTGGGCACGATGTTCGCCGCGGCCGCGCCTCCCGCGAGGGCCCATGCCGCCACGCCGATCGCGCCCCACGCACCGCCGATGACACGCTTGCTCATCTTTCCTCTCCTCACGCGGCGGCCGCGTCGCGGCCAACCCTCCTTCACACTCCGGCACGCCGCGCGGCGTGCCCGTGCCCGGCACGGCGAACCGACCGCCGGCGGCACGCTTCAGTATGCACCCGCGCCCGCACGCGGCAACAGATAACCGCAGCGGACCATGACTTTCCGCGCTCCAGTTTCACCAGACTGCCATCAAGAGAGCCCCGGCCCGCTCGGGCCCGCGTCGCCGCCACGTTGCCACGAAGTTCACCCGCCCGGGCGGGCCACGTGGCCGCTTCGCGCCTTCCCCCGTGCCCAGTGCCCGATGCACAGTGCCTTCCCCTCACCCGCACACCTCAAAGTACGCCGTGATGAAGTCCCCCAGGTCGTCAGGGTTGATCACCGTGTCAAAGTTGAACTCGCTGCGCGGGTCGGGCGGCTCGCTGAAGTACCCCGTGATGTAGTCGCCCAGATCATCCGGGTCTTTGATGCCGTCGCGGTTGAAGTCGGTGCTGCACACACCCACAACAAACACCTCGCGCCCGCTCGCCTCGGTCTGGGCCGCGTACACCACCCGCGTCGGGCCCGCCTCGGTCATGCCTCCGGGCAGGCCGCCCAGCGGGCCCGCCTCGCCGTCCGACACCATGAACGTGCCCGCGGCCGTGCCGTTGGTCCGCCACAGTTCCGGGCCGTTCACGCCGTCGTCCAGCCGGAACCACACGATCCGCCCCGCGCAGCGCACGCTGCTCACCAGCGCCCCCGGCGGCAGGCCCCCGCTCAGCGCCCCGGTCAGGTTCACCACCGTGGCGCCGTCGGTGCACACGTACAGGTCGTTGCGCCCCGAGCCCGGTGTCAAGGCCGTGAAGTACGCGCTCCCGTCGCACGCCGTGAGGTTCTGCACGTTGCTCGACCCCGCGCCGGGCGTGAGATCGACCACCAGTTGCCCCGAACCCACGCTCCCCGTGCTGGTCCACAGTTCCACGCCGCTGGGCGTGGCCGCGTTGCCCGCCACGAAGAAGAGCCGCGTGCCCGTGCCCACCAGCGGGGCCGCGGCGGGAAAGTCGATCGGCACCTGCTTCACCGCCACCGTCCCTGCCGCCGTGCCGTCGGTCCGCCACAGATTCGTGAACAGCCCGTCGATGGCAAGGAAGTAGACGAACCCGCCCTGCACCACCATCGGCTGGTTCGTGCCCGCCACCGTGCTCGCCAGCGGGCCGCCCGCGATGTTCTTCAGCAGCGTGTACGTCCCCACCACCCCCGGGGCCGCCGGGGCCGACAGCACAAACGGCTCGTACCCGACGTCGCCGTTGGCCCCGAAGAACACCAACCTATCGCCCAGCGCCGCCAGCGACTGCGCCCCGGTCAGCGCGAGCGTCGCCGGCCCCGGCAGGGCCTGGGCCGTGCCGCCCACCGTGCCATCCGAATGCCAGATGCCCGTGCTCGTGGGCACAAACGCCCGCCCGTTGATCACGGCCGCCGTAGGCGTCGCCGCGATCGTGCCCGTGGTCGGCAGCGTGGTCGCCGCGCTCGTGTCCGTGTTCACCACCATCGCCCGCTGCGTGCCCGCCGGCTTGGCGAACACCAGCGCGAGCGGCGAAGGCGCCCCCGGCACGCCCCAGGGCGTGATCGACACCGGCGTCGAGCCCGTCGGCCCCGAGGCCAGGTCCGCCAGCAGGTTCGTCGCCCCCGCCGTGTTCGCATCCGTGACGAACAACTCGTTCCCCGCGCTCCCATCCGTCGCCGCGAAGAGCACCCTTCCATCCCCCAGCGCGGCAAAGCCCGCCGGACTGGACGAGGCCATCTCGCCGATCGTGTTCTTCAGCAACAGCGTCGCCGGACCGGTGCCGTCGGTGATCCACAACTCCGGCCCGCTCACGCCGTCATCGGCCGTGAAGAGCACGCTCGAACCCAGCAGCGCGTAGTTCGCCGGCGACGAGGGGTTGGCGCCCACGTTGATGTCCTTCAGCCGCACCGTGCCCGTGGCCGTGCCGTCGGAGACGTACGGCTCCACGTTCCCCACCGTGATACCCGTAGCCGTGAAGATCAGCGTCGACCCCAGCGCGATCCCCGGGAACGGTGCCGACCCCGCGCTCCCCGGCACGATGTCCTTCACCAGGGCCGTGGTCGCGCCCGTCCCCTGCGTGCTGTAGAGTTCGTAGTTGTTCGCCCCGTCATCCGTCGCGCAGAAGTACAGCACGTTGCCGATCGACGCGATCGGCAGCGGGTTGCTCGCCAGCGTACCCGCGGCCACCTCCTTGGTCAGGAAGGTGCCCGGCGTGGTGCCGTCGGTGCGCCACAGCTCATAGTTGTTACTCCCGTCCGCCGCGCCGAAGTACAGAATCTGCGTGGGCGCGGTCCCCACCACCCGCAGCGAGTTGGGGTACGACGGGTTGCCCGCCCCCGGCGCGATGTTCTTCACCAGCACCGTGCCCGCCGTGGTGCCGTTGCTCACCCACAGTTCCTCGCCGTTCACGCCGTCGTCGGCCGTGAAGGCCAGCACGCCGTTCACGCTCACCTGCCCGTCGATGATCGTGTTCATCCCCCCCGCACCCGCCGCCGTGTTGATCTCCTTCACCAGCACCGTGCCCCCCGGCGAGCCGTCGCTCTTCCACAGCTCGAGGCCCGTCGTGCCCGCGTTGGCCGCGAAGTAGACGTTGTTCGCCACTGCACAGAATCGCCCCTTGCCCTCGGTGATGCCCGAGGCGCCCGCCGTCGCGTTGATGTCCTTCACCAGCATGGTGCCCGCCGTGGTCCCGTTGGTTACCCACAACTCCCGGCCGTTCACCCCGTCGCTCGCCGAAAACAGCAGCCGCGTGGGCGTCAGCACCGTCAGGTCGCGCGGCGTGCTCGCCCCCGCCCCCGGGTTGATGTCCTTCACCAGCACGGTGCCCGCCGCCGTGCCGTCGCTCATCCACAGTTCGGTGCCCGTGAAACTGTCGTCGGCCGTGAAGAACACCTTGCCCGCAAACGCCGTCAGGCGCTCGGGGATCGAGCAGACGTTGCCGATGCGGATGTCCTTCACCAGCCGCGTGCCCGCCGCCGTGCCGTCGCTGGCCCACAGTTCGCGCCCCGTGAGCGTGTGGTGAACGCGGAAGAAGACCGTGCCCCCCACCACGCACAACTCCTGCGGCCCTTCGGCCACGGCCGCGCCGTGGCCGGTGCGCAGGTCTTTGAGCAACTGGGCCGGCGGCTGGGCGCGGGCAACCCCCGCCGCCGCCAGCACGCACACCCACGCGCACGCCGACGCAATCCCCACCGCCACCCGATCCACTGCTCGTGTCTTCATGGCATGGTCCCGATTCACCGGGGCGCGCGGTCCGCAGCGCCACCACCTAAACCTACCACACACCCGGCCTCCGGGCGACCGATAAACCACCAAATCCGGCCCACGGCCGCGCCCCGCCCCACCCGGACCTTGCCCCGTCGAGCTGCGAATCCGATGCTGTGGGCATGGCCAGCATCACCGCCGTGAACGACTCCGCTGCCTCCTCCGCCTCCGCCGCGGTCGATGCCTCCCTCAAGGCCCTGCTCGCCCAGCGCCGCCAGGCCCGCAGCGAAGGGCACGCCGCCGTCGCCCTGATCGCCGCCGCGGCCGACGTTGCCCGTGCCGCCGCAGCGCCCGCCCACGGCGGCCGGCTCGACACGCGCGGCTAGCGCCCCCGCACCGCCTGCCACCGCGTCTTCAGGTCGTGGGCCACCCCCAAAAGGTCCAGCACCTTGCCCACGGTGAAGTCCACCAGGTCGTCGACACGCTTGGGGTGCAGATAAAAGCCCGGGTTGGCCGGCGCGATGATCCCCCCCGCCAGCGTCACCGTCTCCATGTTGCGGATGTCGATGAGCGACAGCGGCGACTCCCGATGCACCAGGATCAGCCGCCGCCGCTCCTTGAGCGCGACCATCGCGGCCCGCCCGAGCAGGTTGCTCCCCGAACCCCCGGCGATGTACCCCAGCGCGCTCGACGAGCACGGCACCACCACCATGCCGTCGTGCAGAAAAGAGCCCGAAGCGATCACCGCGCCCACGTCCTTGTGCGGGTGGATGAAGAGCCGCTTTTCCGCCGCGGCGGCCTTGCCCGCCGCAGCACGCGCCACGCCGGGCGCCAGCGTCGCCAACGACAACTCCGTGATCCCCAGTTCATCCGCTAGCAGCCGCCGGCCGAACTCGGTCGCCACCACGTGCACCTCGGCACCCCGCCCCAGGAGTTCCTCCAGCAGCCGCGTGGCGTAGACCGCCCCCGACGCCCCCGAGATGCCCACCACGTAGCGGCGCCCCAAAGCCAAACGGGCTGTGTCGGCACGGCCGGGCATGGGCTAACTCCGCGTCATCCACCAGCGCAGGTAGACCTCGATCAAGAGGAAACTCGCCAGGGCCAGCGCGATCATGCCCCCGATGATCTGCACGGTCATCGCGGCCACGTTGCGCCAGTAGCCCTTCAGGTCGCGCTGCCGCACCGCCTTGTACACCATGGCGATCAGAAACGAGATCGGGATCAGGTACGCGTACCAGTGCGTGAACGCCGCCAAAGGCAGCGGATCGACAAACGGCCGCCACCCGGGCCCCGCCGCCACCGTGCCCGCTCCGGGGTTCATGATCGCCTCCCGGTCGCCACGTCCGCCGCGCGGCACGAATACGCCGCGTCGATCACCACCAACAGGTTCATCATCCCCGCCAGCGCGGCCATCAGCACGCCCAACTCGCTGGCCCGCCCCAGACTCTTGGTGATCGGCGGGGTGCCCCCGGCCACGATCACGCGCCGCGTCCGCCCGGGCGGAAACTCCTCCACCTTCAGCGCCTCGCCCGGCCGCGGGGCCCGCAGCACCTGGCGGTTGCTGCGCGGATCGACCGCCCACCCCTTGAAGAACGTCTGATTCACGTGGTTGGCCCCGAAGGCCACCGGGCCCACCAGGGCCTGCCCGATGAACCAGATGCGGTCCTCGTCGGCGTCCACCGAATCAATGCCGCCCACAAACAGGCCGCCGAAGAACAGCCCCAGCACGCCCACGCCGATCAGCACGCCCCGGCGCACGAAGCCCAGATAGACGTGCCCCGCACCGGGCAGCACCAGAGCCGCCAGGGCCGCCACCGCCTGCAGCCGATCCGGCTCCGCAGGCTGAGCCTGACCGGGAGGCGCGGCAGGGGCGGGCATCGTGGCAGGTGTGGTCGGCGCGGGTGTCGACATCTCGTGAAGCCTTGGCGTGAATGCGCCGACACAGGGGGCTCGCGGCCCCGCCCGGCCGCCGCGGCGCGGCGTTTGACACCGGGCCGCAGGTGGGTAGTGTACGCGCACCTGAACCGGCCACGCCCGCCGCGTACCTTCGCCGGGTTGGCCGCGGGCGCTCAGGCGGCATAGTTTTGTCCCCCCACGCACGACCGAGAAGCGACCATGTCCATGCTCTGCCTTGCCGAGACCGAGAACCTTGACCTCATCGCCCTGCTGCCCGGCACGCCCGGCCCGGTGGCCGCCAAGGGCGGCGACGACGACGATGAAGACGAAGAGGAAGGCCTCGAAGGCGACGACCTTGACGGCGACGACGACGGGGATGAAGATGCCTCGCTCGACGACGAGGACGAGTTTGACGACGAAGACGACGACTTCCTCGACGACGAGGAGGGCGGGGGCGACCTGGGCGAGGGCTTCGACGATGAAGAGGACGACGAGGAGCTCTAGCCCGCGCCACTGACAGGCCCGGCAGCGGCCCCTCACGCGAGGAGCCCGACATGCCCGCACCGATCGCCCCGGTCTCGGCCAAAGACCCCGCCATCCGGCAACTCTCGCTCGTGCACCCCGAGACCCCGCACCCCCAGACGCCTCACGCCGAGCGCCGCACCGGCATCGACCGCCGCGAACTCGCCGCCGCGCTGGCCGACCTCGAAGCCGCCGAGCGCGGCGAGACTCCCGCGGCCGACACCGGCCTCGAACGCCGCCGCGGCGCGGGCCGCCGCCTGAGCGATGCCCTGCGCTCCGCCGAAGACGGCAGCATGACCAAGGAGCAGTTCCTCTTCGTCAAGGCCATCGACGCCTTCAAGCAGGCCAACCGCTGCGGCTTCCCCGCGTGGACCGACGTGCTCGAAGTGATCCGCCTGCTGGGCTACCGCAAGACCCAGCCCAGCGGCCTCAACTTGCCCGCCTGCGAAGACTGGTGCGAGAAGCCCGACGCCGCGGCCAACGTGCGGCCCAAGGGCTTCGAGCGGCGGCTGGCGGCGTAGCACGAGAAACTGTGCCACCGACTCGCGGCCAGCGAGTCGGTGCGCCCCACGCCCTCGCTGAGGCCACACACTCATGCCCACGATGAGCGAGTCCGCGAGCGAATCGTGGCGCTGCCGGGCCTTGTGATAAACTCCCCGCGTGCACCGGCACCGGTGGCTCATCGCGCTCGCGACCGCGCTGTGGACGCTCACGGCCCTGCTCGCGGCGGGCTTGACGCTGAGTTACTGGCACCAAGCCGGTTGGTACAGCACAACAAGCACGACGGATCTCGTACGCGGCACGATGTATCGCCGCGTGTTCCCGCCCGGCGGCTGGATCAGGGTCGTTGGCACCCGCCGCTGGTACGCGGGTCCTTTCGGCGAAATGAGTAGCCTCCGCTGGTCCAGCAGAACGCTCACACTGCCATCAGCCACGCGGCTCCCATTGTGGCCGTGGATGCTTGCGCCATTCGGCACCGCCTTGCTCACGACCCGGCTCGCGATGATCGCCCGCCGCCGCGCCCGCGCCGGTCTCTGCCGAGCCTGCGGCTACAACCTCGTCGGCCTCGCGCCGAGGACTGCTTGCCCTGAGTGCGGGTATGTATCCGCACCATCAATCCGCCCCCGCGCCTGAGCGCGCCTGTGCCCGGGCTTGCGCCCGGGCCTCCTTGAGTGCTGCCGCGCCAGAGTGGCCGTTGCGGGCGGGGCGTGCCGCACGCCGCGTGAGCACATCCAGCAGTTGCCTTTGCCCCGCCTCGATCGCGCCCAGCACGCGCGTGGTGCTCTCCACCGCCCGCAGCAGCACGTCGAGGCTTGTCCGCTCGGCCATGAGGCGGTCGTGGGCCTCGGCCAGGTGCTTCTCGCGCACCGCCCCGGCCCGCCGCTCCGCCAGCCACATCACGCCCATGATCCCCGCCGCGCCCAGTTGCGCGGCGACATTCGCCAGTTCGGTTTCCATGCTGTGGCTCCCCTGCTAAGCGTTCAACCGATGGAACCGCGCCACGTACGCCAGACTCACCGCACGCCCGCGGTCGATGCGGTCCTCCGGCTCAAACCGCGTGAACGTCATGGTCGTGTACGTGCGCCCGTGGTGGTCGATCAGCGTGCCCGGCGCGCCCACAAGGTCCAACTGCCCCTGGATCGCGCTCAAGAGCCCATCCAGCGCGGCATCATCCGCCGCCGCCAGCCGCCCCGCCACCACGATCGTGAGTTCCTGCGTGCCGAGCACGTAACTGCCCGGCACCTGGGCCCCGAGCGCGAGGTACGGCACGAGTTGCACGCCCCGCACGTGCGGCACAAAGCGGTGCGTGCCGGAGCCGAAGAGATCGAGCGACTTGAAGGATGATGACATGAATGGAGTCCTCGGTCCAGAGTCCTGGGTCCGCAGGCGCCGCCGCCGATCGACTTGATCCCTCGATCCCTCGTTCCCTTGATCCCTTGCTCCCTCGGCCCTCGGCCCCTGTTCCCTGCGCCCTCTCTCTACGCCCCCTCGCTCTCATCCGTCAGCGCGATCGGGTTGTCGCCCTCGGCCGACACCGCCACAAACGTGAGCGTGCGGGTCGGCCCCCTGGAGCCCACCGTGTACGCGGTCCCCTTGAGGACGGCCTGCGTGGTCAGTCGCACCCGCCGTGCCTGCGAGGCGTTGGGCGAGGCGACCGCGCTCAACTCCGCCTGTTCGCCCGGCAGGGCGAGCTCGGCCACCGAGTCGGCCAGTTCCTGCACGATCACGATCTCCACCCGCACCTCGGGCGCATCGGCAAACGTGGCGTAGGGGCCGACGTCGCCCCACGACTCGGCGAAGCGGGCCGCCGAGCGGGTGACCGCCAGCGAGCGCACACCCGTGAGCACGACCGAGCCGAACGAGACCGACGTGGGGTTGAGGATGAGCATGGGGGATGCCTCACGGAAACGGACACAAAGACGCGAAGGCGCAAAGGAACCAGAGGCGCAGACACCAGACCTGAACGTGGATTGGCCCCGCCGAGAGAGAGACCCGGCGGACTCCGCCACCCGCTCGCCTGCAACCGCGGGCTGGTGGGCATCGGGGGCACCCACACGCCATCGCGAACCGTTCCACCTTCGCGTCTTCGCGTCTTTGTGCCATCCTCACACCCGCACCAGCGTGAGCACACTCGGCCTTCGCACCGTGTCGGCCACGCCGTCGCCATCGGTGTCCAGCCGGGCCACCGCCCGGGCCCGCTCGGCCGCGGCACGCCGGCGGTACATCTCCGCCCGCTCCGGCTCCGCCGCGTCGCTCTTGCCCGCCGCCGCGCCCAAGGCCGCGTAGACCAGGTGCAGCGCCGCCAGTGCCACCCAGGCTCGCAACTCGCCCGGGTTCATCACCATCGCCTCCGTGAGCGCATCGGGCTCGGCGCTCGTCGCCGCCGCGCGCAGGTCGAGCATCGCCAACGCCTGCCGGTGCGCCAGCCCGATCTGCGGCGCGAACGTCGTCACCATCAGCGGCCGGCTCGTGCCCGGCAGGGGCGGGATCGCCGCGCCATCGTGCGACCCGCGCAGGCGCGACACCGTGAGCGTCGTCGCCCCCGTGCGGGCCAGCACCTCAAACGACGCCCCGTCAACCACCACCACATGCCCCGCCTCCACGCCCAGCGCGGCAAAGTCCGCCGCGGCGGCCGTGAGCGTCGTGCCGATCAGGTTGCACGTGCCCGCAAACAACCGCTGCCCCAGCCACGACACATCACGAAACAGGTTGGGCTCGTACGCGAGCAGGTCGCGGTCTGTGGCGAACATGGGCGGCTCCTGTGTGCCGGGTCCTGCGTCCTGAGTCCTGGGTCCTTGCGAATCCCCGCGCGGCCGTCTCCGGCGGCGCAGGGCAAGATTCACTTCACCACAAAGACACAAAGTTCACAAAGGAGTGCGAGTGGCCGATGGGCGGAAGAGCCGGATCGTCTCCGTGCCTTCCTTTGTGCCCTCTGTGCCTTTGTGGTTCCTCTGTGCCTTTGTGGTTCGCTCTTCACCTCACGTCAACCCGCGGATCAGCCCGTGGGCGTTCTCGTTGCGGAACTCCAGCGTGTACTCGCCGATCACCTGCCCGCTCTCGCGGTCGCCCGTGGCCGCCAGCGGCTTGTAGAAGAAACTCCGCCCACGCAAGGGTGCCACCTCGATCCGCGACGAATCCAAGAGCAGCACCGTGTCCGCCGGCATCCACCGGCTCAGCAGCACGCGGCACGCGCCAAAGTCGCTCTCGTACACGCTCACCAGGTCGCGGAACCGTGTCTCGGCCGGCGTGGCCGTGCGGGCCGCCGACAGAAACGCGTTGATCCGCCGCTTCATGCCCCCGCCCACCACGATGGTGTCGATCCGCCCCTGGCTCTGCTCCCAGATCGTGCGCAGGGCCGTGTTCACCAGCGTCTCGTTCAGGTCGGTGCCGGCCCCCCCGCCCGCGGGGAACCCGCCCGTGCCCGGCACAAACTGGTTGGTGGCGATGCCGGGGATGATCCCCGCCAGCGTCCGCCGCGTGGTCGAGTTGCCCTGCGGGTTCGTCGGCGCGGCGACACCGTTCAGCACGCAGTTCTCCAGATCGCGCAGCAGTTCGCGCAGCCGCTCCTGCTTCTGGTAGTCGAGCTCGTCCGCCACGGCGATCTGCCTGCTGGCGAGCATCGACCCGCTCACCTCCACGCCCGCCGTGAAGATCTGCGTGTAGTTGCGCTTGCGCACGCGGCTCGTGAACCGGGCATCCGGCCGGTCGTCTCCCTCGAGGGCGGCGTTGCCGAGAATGGTCAGCTTCAACCCGTTGCTCAGGTTGCTCGCCGGGCTCGAGCCGTAACGCCGCACCACCGTGAGCACGTTGCCCGCCACGCTCGCAACAAACATCACCTCGCGGGCCCCCATCGGCCGCACCTGGTCGCCCGCCCGGAACCGTGTGCCGTTGGCCACCGTGATGGCCGTGGCGTCCTGCGCGTTGGGTGTGAACGTGGTCTGGTTCACCGTGTCGGTGTTGGGGAGCAGTTCATCCACGCTGCTTACCCGTCTGACGGCCCGCCAATTCACCTGGGGCCAGAGCGGCGTGGAAACGCGGTAGACTGGTCCGAAGACGGTCCCGCTTTGTCATTCGGGTCAGAACCGAACCCGGCCCGCCCCTACCCTTGCCACGTGAAGTGATTCAAACGCCCGCAAACCGCAACTGCACAGCCCGCGAGGAATGAGTTTCATGGAGATTGGCCAGCCGATCGCACGAGCAAGGAGATACGAGGTCGTCACTGACGAGAAAGCCTCAGGTTCGACCTACACCCCGGCTGGGTTGGCAGACTTTGTGGCCGCCGAGATGATCCGTGAGTGGGACGGCGCACAGACGTCGCCTCTTCGCATTCTCGATCCCGCCGTAGGCGAGGGCGAACTCCTCGCCAGCCTCTTGAAGCACATCCCCAGCCATATCCCGGTGGAAGTGCATGGCTTTGATAACGATCAGAGAGCGTTGGAGGCGGCAACCACTCGATTGACCGCCGCACACCCACTGGCATCGCTGCATCTGGCCTTTGGCGATTTTCTAGAAGTCACATGCAGCAGTGGAAGCGCGGGAGGGCTCTTCGGCTCAGGAAGTCCCGATACGTTCGACATGATCATTGCGAATCCCCCCTACGTGCGAACGCAGATCATGGGGGCGTCGACTGCGCAGGCACTGGCGGATCAATTCGGGCTAACTGGACGTGTCGACCTCTATCACGCCTTCCTGCTCGCTATCGCCAAGTGTCTTCGTCCTCACGGGGTTGCTGGCATCATCGTGTCAAACCGCTTCATGACCACGAAGGCTGGCGCGACGGTTCGAAGGGCGATTTGCGAACGCCTTCATCTGCGCCACGCTTGGGACCTTGGGGATACGAAACTCTTCGAGGCGGCGGTGTTGCCCGCTGTCCTCATCGCAGAGGGCCTGAACGGGTCACCCCGCACCACTCCGACGTTCACATCCATCTATGAGACGAAGGACGAACCACAGTCCAAGGCGGAATCCGTCATCGCCGCCATCTCCACGCCCGGAGTTGTCGCCGTTCCTGACGGCCGTCGTTTCCGAGTTCAAAGCGGCCTTCTCGATACCTCGCGAGAGATTGACGGAGTCTGGCGAGTCGCTACGCAAGCGAATGATGCTTGGCTTGCGACCGTTGACCGCAACACCTGGGCAACATTTGGCGATCTGGGAAAGGTCCGCGTCGGCGTCAAGACCTGTGCAGATCGCGTATTCATTCGCAGCGACTGGGGATCTTTGCCCGAGGATGAACGGCCCGAACTTCTGCGACCGCTGACGACGCACCACATCGGACGGCGTTTTCGTCCCGATGGAGCCCTTGACGCCCGTCAGATCGTTTACCCGCACGAGTCCATCGACGGAAAACGCAAGACCATCAATCTCGGGGCGTTTCCAAGGACTCAGAAGTACCTGACTCAGCACCGCGCCGTTCTTGAAGAGCGGTCATACGTCATCGAAGCCGGAAGACAGTGGTACGAGGTGTGGGTTCCCCAAGATCCGGCCGCTTGGTCTCATCCCAAACTCGTGTTCCGCGACATCTCCGAGGAACCGTGTTTCTGGATTGACCTGGACAAGACGATCGTGAACGGGGACTGCTATTGGCTAATCTGTGATGACCCCCGCCGCGAGGACCTGCTGTGGCTCGCCGTCAGCGTCGGGAACTCGACCTTCATTGAAGCGTTCTACGACCACCGCTTCAACAACAAGTTGTACGCCGGACGTCGGCGCTTCATCACCCAGTACGTCGAGAAGTTCCCCCTGCCGGACCCGACCACGCCGATCGCCTGCAGCATCATCACGCTGGCGAAACGCGTGTACGAAACCGCGGGCACTGCCGAGAGCGACTTGATTCAGAGGGAACTGGACTCGCTTGTATGGGCATCATTTGGTCTGGAGCCCCACAAGGCACAACCGTTGGAAGGGCCTGTGATTCAGGGATTGGACACCGACGTGCCCTCGATCTGCTCGAAGAACGCCATCGGGATCGAACGCTGACACTTGAAACTCTCATCAGCGACGTAGGTGAAACGGTCGCCGAGGCGAGCACCTGGACACAGGACGACGCCTCGACACTTCCCAGTGGTAGCGTCCGTGAGCGCGATGAGATACCGAACCGATTGCGATGTGAAGCCGGCGCACCCGGCGATTTCTTCTTCAAACTGCGGTGAATAGCGTCCAAGGTCAACAGTCGGCGCATCCTGCACCTTGACCTCAAGGGCCTGATGCCGGACGTCTGGATACCCGCCGATCATCACGTCCTTATCGCTGACCTTGTAGCCCAGAGCGGACGCGACCAGCAGTTCGAGGGCTTGGCCGCGTGTCTTGGTTGCCTTGGGCTCCAATACAGCCCCAATCACGCGGGACGCAACGATCGCCTTGATCGCCTCCATCGACAGCAACCGACCTGTCTCGGGTTCGCTGTGAAAGCTGCAGCCGCTGAGGTCGGCCCGAGCAACCGTGCGCTTGGCAACCCGATGGTCATCCGGGAAGAACACCATGCTGCCGGGCGCGTCGTACACGCGCTGCCTGGCGGTCGCGGTGATGATCAACTGCTGCTTTACCGTCGGCTTGCCGAACTTTCCGAACCTGCTCACGATGTAGTCGGGAGAGAGAACCGCCACACAACGCACACGGTGACTCGTCGTGTCGATGCGGACGAGAACGAATCGCACTTGGTTCGCCAGCAGGGTGGCCCCATCGGCGTACTCGATTTGAACGGACGGTGAGGATGGATTTCGATTCCAAACCTGGAGGTTGTAGGAGTTTCCGCTCGTGACGATGTACGTGTCAACGTACTCGCGAAGCAGGCTGGGAACTCCCTTCCCCTTGGGCGGCACGCACCGCCAGTCACCTTCCTTGGCAGCCGTGGGCAGGCTCCCGGATGCCAACGTCGCTGCGACGAGTTTCCTCAGGTTCGCGCCGTCAGTACGCGTCTTCCCCGTGAGGCGCAACTGCTGACCAATCAGTGGCTTGAGACGCCGGGCGAGTTCCGAAGCAGGCGTCAAAGCCGCAGCCTGTTTCGGGGGGACGTACATGTCTTCTTCCATGATGGAGGCAGAGTATCGCTGCGATGACACGGTTGCTACTGGTCGAATTTGGGCTCAGAACTGGCGGCCACCATCGGTGCCCCGGTCCACAAGCGCATTGCGTCAAGGCGCTTCGCCGGGCGCAGAGGCCACAATCATCGCCGCTCTTGTCGTGACATCACCCCCGGCACTGCGAGATGCCTGATAGAGGCACAATGTCCCCCGAGATCGCAGATTTTCCAGATTTTGCGGACAGGTCGCGCCCATTTGGCATAGGTAACCAGAGGGAGGACCACTGCACGCCGAGCCACCGACCAGAATCTGCACGAAAATCACCGATCGACTCGTCATCTCGACCTCGGATGGGTTAGGTGCCTTGTGGCGGGACGCTGTGGTGCCGGGTGCGAGATTCCGGGGCGTCGGCGCAACAACTCGGGGTGTCCGTCAGAGGGGTACTCCGGGGGACCCATGCAGACGGCGAGGGAATCTGCTCGATGGGCGCGACACTTTCCCGGCGGCGTGCAGATGTAGTGGGCATCGGATGCCCGAGCACTGACCCCGCCGATCTGCCGAATGTTTCGCCACTTGGCGGACCGTTCGCGTAGAAGATCTCTGGGGGCGCTTCGCCGCCCCAAACAATCCAGCCAACCAGCAACTGATCCACCCGCCATCCCGCCGCGACGCACTGTGCAGTCGCGGTCCGAGTCGCTTTGCGCCCGCGTGCCGGGCGGGAGGTTCAGTCATGCCGTTGTCGAAGTACCTGTCATCCCGCGATCAATACGACGCCCACTGCCGGGAGCAGTTCGAGGAGGCGTCGCCCAATGACCCCGCCGCTGTGGACCGTGCGATGGCCCGGCGGTATCCGAAGTCCACCGAGCAGGCGGCGGAGGAGTTGAAGCGCCGGGGACTCCGCATCGACGTGGACCAGTTGTCCCGCCGGGCCACACCGGGCTGCCGCCAGGTCGGCCGCAGTCTCCTGTGGTTCGCCGACGACATCGACGCCGTCGCTGAGGGCCTGGATCAGGCCAACCGCCTGACCTACGACGCGCACTATCGCCGCGAGCAGGGCCTGTCATACGCCGAGCACGCTGCGATCCAGAAGCAGGTGCGGGCCAAGCGCCTGGCGGTCATGCAGCGCGTCGCTGATGGCGCGGGCGGCACGATCCCCGACGTGGCCGACGCGTGCAACCTCGCCATGCCGGACGCCCTTGAGTGGGACGAGGCAGCGGTCGCCAAGGCCGTCGCGCTCACCCGCGAGTACATCGCCTCGCAGGGGGTGGCGCAATGAGTACCCCGAACGAGATGATCCTGTCGGCCGCCGAGGTTGAGATCGAGGCCGCGGGCAAGGACGCCCGGCCCAAGATCAGCGTCGTTGCGTACACCGGCCGCATCATGCGCGTGCCCGGCTGGGGCGATATCGCGATCGACCTGGCGGGCCTCGAAGCCGGGGGCCAGGTGCCCCTGCTGGCCGACCACAACGCCAGCGTCGGCAGCGTCGTCGGCCACGGCGAACCCGCCGTCGCCAACGGGCGGCTGATGGTCGCGGGCGTCGTCAGCGGCGCTGGCGAACCCGCGCGGCATGTCGTGGAGATGGCCCGGGGCGGCTTCCAGTTCCAGGCGTCGGTCGGCGTCGCGCCCACCGAACATGAGCGGGTGAAGCCGAACCAATCGGTCGAGGTCAACGGGCGGTCGCTGTCGTCGCCGGGCGGGTTCACGCTTGTGCGCAAGGGGCGATTGCGGGAAGTCGGCATCACGCCGCTGGGGGCCGACGCGGAAACGTCGGTGGCCATCGCGGCTTCACGGCAAGGACGGACGAACATGGCGGACATCGCACACGAGGATCAGATCCGCGCCGATGAGCGCGACCGGCTGACGGAGATCGAACTGACCTGCCGCCCCGTCTTCACCGGTGGCAGCGAGCGGGACTGGGGCGTGCACCAGAAGCGGGTGGACGATATGAAGGCCAAGGCCGTCGCAGGCGACATGACTGTCAGTGAGCTTCGCGCAGGCGTGCTCGAGGTGCTGCGGGCCTCGCGGCCTGTGTTCTCCGGCGTCATCACCGGCGGCGGCGCTGGCCACATCCCACGTGCCCGGGTCATCGAGGCGGCGATCCTCAAGCGGGCGGGGTTCGCCGCGCTCGCCGAGAAGGCCCTCGGCCCAGCGTGCATGGAGGCGGCGGACGACCTCCGCGTGGCCCACACCCTTGACCTGTGCCGCGCGGCCTTGCAGCACGAAGGGATCGACGCCCCAGCCGACCGCGAGGGCATGGTGCGCGCGTCGCTGACGACGCACACGCTCACCGAGGCGC
>CAZPWW010000019.1:0-65336 GCA_964590885.1 uncultured Phycisphaeraceae bacterium | reverse complement strand
CCGGTGGGTCCGGTTACGAGCACCAGGCCGTGCGGCTGGTGCAGGATGCGCTTGAAGGTGTCCAGGGCCTCCATGCGGAAGCCCAGGTCCTCCATCCTCACCTTCAGGTTGGCCTTGTCGAGGATGCGCACGACGATCTTCTCGCCCAGCAGCGTGGGCATGCTGCTCACACGCAGGTCGATCTCGCGCCCCTCGGCCACGATCCGCACCCGCCCCTCCTGCGGCAGCCGCTTCTCCGCGATGTCCATCTTCCCGATCACCTTCACGCGGCTCACCACCGCCGCGTGCATCCCCTGCGGCGGGCGCATCAGGTCGCGCAGCACGCCGTCGATGCGATAGCGGATGCGCGTGCCCTTCTTCTCGGGCTCGATATGGATGTCGCTGGCCTTGTCCTTCACGGCCGTCAGGAAGGCGATGTTCACCAGGTTCACGATCGGGCTGCCCGCCACCGACCGGTCGAGGTCGGTGCTCGGCCCCTCGTCAACCGATTCCTTCTCCACCACCTCCACGTCCTGCTCGGCCAAACTCGTCAGAAACGCCTCGACCTCGCCAGCGCTGCCCGCACCCGTGCCACCCGCGGCCTTGCGCGCGTACTCAAGAATGTTCGCTTCCAGGGCCAGCACCGGCCGCACCTTGCACCCCGTGAGTTGCCGCAGCCGATCGATGGTCGGCAGGCTGCGCGGCTCGGCCATCGCCACCGTCAGCACGCCCTTCACGCGGAACATGGGCAGCGCGCGCAGCCGCACGCACTCGTCCGCGTCCACCACCGTCAGGAGCCCGGGGTCCATCAGCCCGTGCCGCAGCGTGCAGCCCGGCACGCCCAGCGTCTTGGCCAGGGCACGCACCAGCGTGCCGCTGGTGATCACGCCCTGCTCCACCAGCAACTCGCCCAGCAGGCGGTTCGTCTGGGCCTGCTGCTTGAGCGCGCCATCCAGTTGCTCGCGCGAGATCGCCCCCTGCTCCACCAGCGCATCGCCGATGCGCACGCGGCTCGCACGCGGGCGCGCCGGCACGCCCGCCGCAGGGGGTGCCGCCTGCGCGTTCCCGGGTCCGGCCTGGCTCGGCGGCGGTGTGGTGGCTCGCAGCGGCACGCTCACAAGAAACTCCTCACCGCCGTGGTGGCATCGCCGAAGTGCTCGAAGCCCCCGGCCAGGTCCGTCAGTTCCAACACCTCGCGCAGCGTCTCCCCCGCCCCGCAGATGCGCAGCGTCTGCCCCGAGGCGGCGAGTTCGTCGCTCGCTTCAACCAGCACCTCCAGCCCGCGGCTGTCGGCCCACGGAATGGCCGAGGCGTCCACCACCAGCCGGCCCAGGCTGCTCGCCATCGCCGCGCTCAACTCGGCCTTGAAGGCATCTGCATCGGGCCCCACCAGCGCGCCGATGGGCCGCAGGATGGTGACCGCTCCCTGTCTGTTCTGCTCGATCTGCACGCGGGCGGGCTCCGGTGGGGTGTGCGGGTGGTGTCGGTGCTGGCGGGTCAGGCGGCCTGAGCAGCGGGGCGGGCCACGGACGCCGCTCCCGCGCCGCCGACCGGCAGCGTCAGGGTGAAGGTGCTCCCCTTGTCGATCTGGCTGTCAAGCGTGATGTCGCCTCCGTGCATGCGGGCGACCTCGCGCGCGAGGGCGAGGCCCAGGCCCGAACCGGTGATGCCGGCGATGCGGCGGTCTTGAGCGCGGTAGAACTTCTCAAACACCTTCTCGCACTCGTCGGGTCGGATGCCGATGCCGTTGTCGCTCACCACGATGACGGCGCTGCGCTCGTCGGGCCCGGTGTCGGCCCGCAGGCTCACGGCCCCGCCCGCCGGCGTGTACTTGATGGCGTTGCCCAGGAGGTTGTGGATCGCCAGGACGATCTTGTCGCGGTCGCCACTCAGCACCGGCAGTTTGGGCGAGAGGTCAAACGTCAGCAGTATTTCCTTGGCCGCGGCCTGGGGCTTGTAGTCGTCCGCCAGTTGCTTCAGCAGTTCGGCCAGTCGCACGTCGCCGGTGCGCAGTTTGAGCGACCCGGCTTCGATCTCGCTCACGCTGAGCATGTCGGCCACGATCCGCTCCAGCCTGCGGGCCTCCTGGCTCACCACGTTGATCGCCTTGCCGCGTGCCTGCGCGTCGAGGTGCTCATCATCCGTCAGTTGCTCGATGTAGAGCCGGATATTCGTCAGCGGCGTGCGCAGTTCGTGCGTCGCCTGAGCCACAAACGAGTTGCGCGATTCATCCGCCACCCGCTGCTGCGTGACATCCTCGATCACCAGCATGGCCGTGCCCGTGTCGGCCCGCCGGATCGGCCGGATGCTCACCCGCAGCACGCCGCCGGTCCACGCCGGCTGACCGCGCCGGTCCGATGCCTCGTCGGCGAGTTTGGGCCCGCCGTTGCCGCGCCGCTTGATCTCCGCCACCACACGCCCGCGTCCCTTGCCCTGCGCGATCGCCTCGAGCGCCGCGACGACCTCGGGCTCGGTCAACAGATCCCGCACCGGCTTGCCCACCAGTTCCTCGCGCTTGGCGCCCAGAAACGCCGACGCCGCGCCGTTCACATAGCGAATGTTCCCCGCGTCATCCACCAGCACCAGACCCGCCCACATCGCCTCGCAGGCGCTCGCCAGGTCGGCGTCGCGCGGCGCCGCTGTCGATGCCCGTTCCACGATGCTCGCGAGCGTCCGCTGCGTGCGCAGGGCCGCACGCTCGCGCACCAGAGCGTTCCACGCCTCGGCGAAGGTGCCGTGCGCGGGGTCGATCTCGATCGCTTCCGGCTGGGCATCGCCCCGGGTCGCCGCGTGTACGGCCTCGCTCAGCACCCGCAGGCCGCGCTGCCTCCGTCCGTGCCGCCCGATGAGCCACAGGCCCGCGCCCGCGCCCGCCACGGCGCACGCGCCCGCGCCCAGCGCCGCATCGGCGTGCGCCTGCCCGGACGCGGGGGTTCCGGCGATGACGAGCCGGGCCAACCCCCGCGTGCCGATCCGCACAGGGTGCGTCTCCGCGAGGCCGGGCACGGCGGTCTCGCCGCCCTCGTGCCCTGCGGGCCACTGCTCGGGCACCTGCCTAAGCGTGATGCGGCGCGGGTCCGCGTCTGCCAACACCCCCGCACCCGGGACTTCGAGCGTGCACGCCGACAGGCCGTGCAGCACCGCGGCATCTGCCAGCAGGCGGCGCACCCGGCTCAGGCCGCCCTCGGCCTCGGGCACTGCCGCCGACAACTCACTCTCCATCGTCGCCACCAGTGTCTGGGCGAGGGCGGCCCGCTTCAACGTAGCCTCCTCTGCGGCCCGTGCGACGGAGGAGCGGTACGCGAACCACCACGCCCCTGCGCTCGCGGCGCAGACGCACAGCGCCACGGCCGCGCTCAGCCCGGCTGAGGCGAGGTCGGTGCCCGGCGAGACCACGAGCGAGCGCCATGGACGGAGCGACTTCATGCGGGCAACGGGCGAGGCTCTGCCGGCACGCGCCGGCGCCGGGTTGCTATCGGCCGTTGCCGGTGGGGTGTCAACCCGGCCGGCGGGCCCGCGCCGGTGATGCAGGGCCCGAAGGGTGGGTGCCGGTACGGGCGGCCCGATAACCGGTGGCGCACCGCCCCCGCCGGGCCGGCCCCCATACGCTCGCGGCGTGCCTGCGCGCGGTGCCATGGTGATCTGGGCGGCGTGGCTGGTGTTGCACGCGGCCGCGGCGCAGGCGCGGGCCCAAGACCGGCAGGGTGTGGTGTTTCAGGTGAGCCAGACCACGGTGGTCGGGCAATCGGTGTTCGTGCTCGGCGACCTGCCCGAACTCGGCGCGGGCGACCTGCGCCGGGCTGTGAAACTCGAGCCGACGGCCTACCCCGTCTGGAAGGCGACCATCAGCCTGCCCGCCGGGCGCGCGTACACGTACCAGTACTACATCCGCACCGATGCCCCCGGCACCGGCGGCGCCCTTGGCAACGGCACCCCCGTCTCGCCCCTGCTCTCCGGTTCCACAGCCGCGGCGGCTTTGGTGCCGACATCCAAGACACTCTTCTACCACAGCGGCTTCGGTGGTCCCGTCGTGAACTGGCGCTGGCAGGGGGCGGGCGGTGCCTTCACGGCAGTGCCCATGCAGCGCTACGGCCGGGCCCGCGGCCCCAACGAGAGCCGCTGGGTGGCGACGGGTTTCGGCACGCCGCGCCGAGCCATGGAGTGGTTCTTCTCGAACCCCGCCACCGGCGGGCGCGACCCCGCCGGCAGCGCGGTCTACACCGCGTCATTGGACGCCGCCCTCGTGCAAGACGGCCAGGTCTACACGTACATACCCGCGCCCAGCCCTTCCGCCCCCCGCCGCAACTACTCCACCGCCAACCTGCCGGCCATCAACTCGGCCAACCTCGGGCAGGCGCGGGCCTACCGCGTCTGGCTGCCGCGCGGCTACGACCAGCACACCAGCCGCCGCTACCCGGTCCTCTACCTGCACGACGGGCAGAACGTCTTCGAGTCCGGCCCCTTCGGCACCTGGAACGCCGACACCACCGCAGCCAGCCTCATGGCGACCGGCCAGATGCGCGAGGTGATCCTCGTGGGTGTCGACAACACCGCCACGCGCCTGGCCGACTACTCGGCCCCCGAGAACGGCTTCGGGGCGCGGGCCAACGCCTACGTGGCCTTCCTCCGTGATGAACTCATGCCCGTGCTGAACGCGCAGTACCGCACGCTGCCCGGTGCCGACACCACCGGCCTGATGGGTTCGAGCATGGGCGCCCAGGTGTCGCTCTACGCCGGGTGGGACTTCGCGGCCACCTTCACGCGCATCGGTGCCCTGTCCGGTGCCTTCCAGATCGCCGGCAACGGCGCGCCGGTGAGCACCTTCTACAACCGCGTGCAGACCCAGCCGCGCAGGGCCATCCGGTTGTATATGGACTCGGGCGACAGCGGCGCCGCCAGCGACAACTACTGGCCCATCTTCAACCTCCGCGACAACTTCATCAACCCCGCGCGGGCCGGCGGTGGCCCTGCCGCGGCCTACGCCCTCGATGGCGACCTGCGCCACACCGTCGGGCACGGCCACCAGCACAACGAGGCCGCGTGGGCCGCCCGCCTGCCCGGGGCCTACACGTTCCTCTACCCCGCAAGCGAGGATCAGGCCGAGTTGTTCGCCGCCTTCGGCCCTGCGTTCGACGTCAACGGCGACGCCTCCGTCGGCCTCGACGACCTGCACGCACAGGCCACCGTCGCGGCCGACGTCAACGCCAGCGGCGCGGCCGATTTGGCCGACCAACGGGATCTGACCGGGTACCTCCGGCGCGAGGATGCCCTCCGCATGGCCGGGGCCCAGCGATAGCGGGTCGCGGGCA
The DNA here is from genome assembly GCA_964590885.1 of uncultured Phycisphaeraceae bacterium. Lineage (GTDB taxonomy): Bacteria > Planctomycetota > Phycisphaerae > Phycisphaerales > UBA1924 > JAEUIX01. The sequence continues at coordinate 60,048 of CAZPWW010000019.1, read as the reverse complement.
CGGCTGTGCCCCACCCTGATTTGGGGGGGGCAACCGCCTTGCAAGATTCGTCCCGTCTGGTAGCATCTAAAGGGCGTGCGCGGGGCGCGCCTTGGGTTGGGCGCACGGCTGCTGTCGCAGGCCGGCGCGGGGTCGGTGGCCTTCATGTTCAAGGAGCGGATGATGAGCAGCATTTCACGCGGTCTGGGGTTGTTGGCCTGCGTGGGTTCTCTGTGCGCCGCCGCTTACGCGGCCGACCACAAGGAGGCCCCGCTGGTCAACGGCGACCCGGCGGCAGACCTGAACGACATCTACGTGTTCAGGAGCCCCAACAACGCCAACAACATCGTGATGGCGCTCACGGTGAACCCGTTCACGCCCATCACCGCCGGCAACGCCAGCCGCTTCAGCCCGAATGTCCGCTACCGGTTGGCCGTTGACTTCAACAACGACGGCATCCAGGACCGCGACTTCCAGTTCACATTCAGCGCCATCGCCCCCGGCCAGACGATGACGGTGCGCCTGCCCAACGGCACGACGTTCACGGCGCCCGTCACGCTGCCCACCACCAACGCGGCGGCCAACGCGGCCACCGTCACCACGCACGCTCCGAGCAGTTCGCAGGTCTTCGCGGGTCCGACCGACGACCCCTTCTTCTTCGATGCCGTCGGCTTCAACCGCTTCGTGCGCGGCGTGGGCACGTTCGGCGGGCGCGACACGTTCGCCACCTTCAACTGCTCCACCATCTGCATCGAGTTGCCCGTCTCGGCCCTGGGCGATGCCGACGGCATCTTCCAGGTCTGGGGGGTGACGGAGCGTCAGCGTCTCACCCTGCGCCGCGGGGCCCGGCGGCAGATCGAAGTCTCCACCGGCGAGTGGGAGCAGATCGAGCGCACCGGCAACCCGGCCATCAGCACGGCCCTCATTCCCGCGGCCAAGAAGGACCTGTTCAACCTCGGCACGCCCAACCGCGACGCCACTGATTTCGCGGGCGACATCGTGGCCAGTTTGCAGGGCCTCGGCACCAACACCACCAATATCAACATCCTCGCCCCCATCGCCGTGCCCGACACGCTCAAGGTCAACTTCGCCAACCCCACCGTCTTCCCCAACGGGCGCGGGTTGCCCGACGACGTGATCGACACGCTCCTCTTCTTCATCTTCAACCAGGTGCCCACGTCCGACGGCGTGAACGCCAACGACGTGCCCTTCCTCTCCACCTTCCCCTACTTCGCCCAGCCCCAGCAGCCCCCGGCGTGAGTTCGGGTCTTCTGTCGCGCGACGAACTGGCTGCCCGGCCCGGCGGGCGGACAGCGCTACGGTGGTTTGTGCAGCCGCGTGCGGCTTTCGCTTCCAGCAACGCTGTTGTTGGGGGCGTTGGGGGCGGGCCCGCCCGCACGCCTTGCAATCGATGCAGCACCTGGTAATATCTGTGTCTGCGGCGCTCGGTGCGCCCGGCGGGTGCGTGCTCCGGTCGCGTGGCCGGCGGGCACGTGGCGGGTTTGACCTTCCAAGGAGTCGGGCATGAAGAACATGATGACGCGCGTTCTGGCCGTGTGTGGGTGCGCCGGCGCGATCGGCGCCGCGGCGTACGCGGCGGATCATCGCGAGGCACCACTCATCAACCAGGACCCGGCTGCGGACATCAACGACGTCTACGTCTTCCGCAGCCCGACGGACTCGTCGCGCATCGTGCTCGCCATGACGGTGACGCCCTTCGTCTCCCCGACCAACGCGCTGGCCAGCCGGTTTGTGCCCACCGTCCGCTACCGCTTCCCCATCGACTTCAACAACGACGGCGTGCAGGACCGCGACATCCAGTGCACGTTCTCCGCCGTCGGCTCCGGTCAGGTGATGACGGTGCGCCTGCCCAACGGAACGACGTTCACCGCGCCCGTCACGCTGCCCACGACCGACGCGACCGCCAGCGCGGCCGTGGTCACCACCCACGGGGCCAGCGGCACCCAGGCCTTCGCCGGCCCCACCGACGACCCGTTTTTCTTCGACTTCGTGGGCTTCAACCGCTTCACGCGCGGCGTCGGCACCTTCGCCGGGCGCGACTCGTTCGCGGGGTTCAACGTCTCAACCATCTGCATTGAACTCCCGGTGAGCGCGCTGCAAGACGCGGACGGCATCTTCCAGGTCTGGGGGGTGACGGAGCGTCAGCGACTCACCCTCCGCCGCGGCGCCCGGCGTCAACTCGAGGTCTCCACAGGCGACTGGGAGCAGATCGAGCGCATGGGCAACCCGGCGATCAGCACCGCCCTCATCCCCACCGCAAAGAAAGACCTCTTCAACGTCGGCACGCCCAACCGCGACGCCACCGACTTCGCGGGCGACATCGTGACCAGTTTGCAGGCCCTGGGCACCAACGCCACCAACATCAACATCCTCGCCCCCATCGCCGTGCCCGACACGCTCAAGGTCAACGTGGCCAACCCCACCGTTTTTCCCAACGGGCGAGGGCCGGCCGACGACGTGATCGACACCCTCCTCTTCTTCATCTTCAACCAAACGGTCGTGCCCGACGGCGTGAACGCCAACGACCGCCCCTTCCTCTCCACATTCCCCTACTTCGCCCAGCCCCATCAGCCGCCGGCGTGAGCTTGGGCCCCCTTCCCGCGACGAACAGGCCGCCCGGGCCGACCCGGGCGGTCGTCGGAGGCTTGGACCATGCGCACCGCTCCCCTCCTTCTCGCCCTCGCGGCCATGCTCTCGGGCACGCCCCTGCTGGCACACCCGCACGATGCGCCGCCGCCGACGGGCAGCCTCTTCGGCGGCGACCACGAGGTGTACAAACGCCTGAAGTGGATGGAGGAGCGCCTCCAGCAAGAGCCGGATGACACCCTCGCCCTCTCCGGCCTCGGCGGCACATGGCTCTGGATCGCGCGTCAGACCACCCGCCACACCGACTTCGAGAAGTCTGCCGCGGCCTTCGAGCGGCTCCTGAAGGTGAACCCCGACACCACCACGGCCCGCGCGGGCCTGGCCCAGGCCCGCCTCGGGCAGCACCGCTTTGCGGAGGCGCTGACCGCCGCTCAGGCGGCGGTGCACGAGCAGCCGGACGCGCCCGCGGCCCTGGCCCTATTGGGCGACGTCCACCTGGCTCTTGGCAATACCACCGAGGCCGGGCTGATCTTCGAGCAGTTGGAACGGTCGCACCTCACGCTCGACTCGCTCAGCCGCGTGGCGCTGGTACGCGATGCGCAGGGGCGCAGCGCCGAGGCCCGCACCGCCATGAGCGAGGCGATCGAGGCGGGGGGCCTGCTCAAGGCCGAGGCCGAGCAGATCGCCTGGTGCGAGTCGATGCTCGGCGAGTTCGCCTTCCACGCCGGTAATCTCGACGAGGCCGCCACGCGCTACGCCAACGCGCTCAAGGGCGCTCCCGCCATGCACCACGCCCGCTTCATGTTGGCGCGCCTCGCCGCGGCCCGCGGCGAAATCGAACAGGCGGAGCACGACCTGATTGCGCTGGTGGCCGAGTACCCCCTGCCGCGCTACCGGGTGCAACTGGGGCGCGTGCACCTGCGGCACGCTGAGGAGGCCGATCTCAAGGCCGCCCGGGACTTGTTCGCAGCCGCCGAGAGCGAGATGGTTGCCGAAGTTGAGCGGGGCGACCTGGGGCATGTGCGAGAACTGGTCGAGTTTTGGCTGGCCCACGGTGGAGACGCGACCCGCGCGGCGGAGTTTGCCCTGCGCGAACTGCGCGAGGTGCGTCACGACCCGGAGGGGTTCGAGGTGGCCGCGTGGGCCTTGCACAAGGCCGGGCGGTCGGCGGAGGCGGTGGGATACATGCGCGAGGCGCTCGCCCGAAACCCCGGGAGCGCACGGGCCCATCTGCGGGCCGCCGACATTTACACCGCGCTGGGGCGAACAGCCGAAGCGGCCAGACTCCAGGAGCGGGCCAAAGAACTCAATCCAGTCATCGCCCAATCTGCGGACTGGTAGCGGCAGGCCCGTCGCGGGGGCCCTGCTCGAAATTGCGCCATAAATGCCTGTCTTTAATGAAGTTACAGATGTTGCCCGGGGTGCAAAAATACCCGTGTCTTTGCTGGCACGCCCGAGAATCCGGGGCACAATAGAGCGTTGGAATGTGGAGAGGAAGGGACCTTCCCGGGGTCAAGCGGAGAGTAGTTCTCGCACCGGGTCACTGGTTCATCCTCGCTCACTTGCACGTCCGGTCTGTTCGGCATGCTGTCGCCGTACGGTCTGGTGGGGGCGGTGAGGGATCGAAGGAACGAGGGTAAGGAGTTGAGCATGAAGAAGATGAGGCTTGCATTGGCCGCCGGCGCTCTGTTCGTCGCCGCGGGTTCCGCTGTCGCCGGTCAGACCGTCTACGGCGTCACGTTCGATCAGCGGCTGGTGACGTTCGCGCCGGGCGCTCCGAGCGTCTTCCTGACCGACACGGCCATCACTGGCCTGGGTGCCGATGAGACCATCCTGAACATTGACGCGCGGCCGCTGAACGGCAGCCTCGTGATCATGACCAACGCCAACAAGCTCTACACGGTCGATGCCGGCACGGCGGCGGCCACGGCGATCGGCACGGGCTTCGCCCCGCCTCTCTCGGGGGCCGTCGAGTACGGCATGGACTTCAACCCCACTGTGGACCGCATCCGCGTCGTGGATAGCTCCGGCTTCAACCGCCGGCTGAACCCGGTCACGGGCGGCGCGGCTGCGACCGACACGCCGCTGACCGTCGGTGGCACCCCGATCGGCGGCTACGGCACCGCGTACCGGCACTGGCACTTCGGCTTCAACGCACCGCTCTTCACCGTCCGGCAGTACGTGATCGTCGGCACGTTCACCAGTTTCGGCCTCGGCGAGGTCGGCAGCATGGCGGGCGGCAACGCCTCGTTCAACGGTGGTGCCATCACCCTCGTGGGCGGCGCGTTCGGCAGCCCCAGCACCGACAACATCGGCTTCGACATCTTCGGCCCCACCGATGATGCCTACGTCTCCCTCACCGACACCTCATCGTTCGCCTCCACCTTCTACGGCCTGAACCTCGCCGACGGCAGCATCACCAGCCTCGGCACGGTCGGCTCGGGCAGCGTGCGCGACTCACTCATCGACTTCACGGTTCTTCCCACCCCCGGCGCCGCGGCTCTTCTGGGCCTGGGTGGTCTGGCCGTGGCCCGTCGCCGTCGCTGATCGGCCTGACGGCAAAGTCTCCGCTTCTCACGTGTAGTCCAAACAGGGCCGTCCGGGTGTTCCGGGCGGCCTTGTTTTTTCTAGGCCGTTGCCGACGCGATGAGCCGCTCGGCTGCGCTCAGCCGCCGTGCCAGCGTGGCCGCGTCGTCGGCCGACACGTTCACGTGGCCGATCTTGCGGCCCGAGCGCGGCTCCTTTCCATACAGGTGCAGGTGTGCGCCGGGCAGGGCCAGCAGGTCGGCCGTGGCCGGGGCCGCTCCGATCAGGTTCACCATCGCCGCGAGGGCCGTGGCGTGCGTGGGGCCCAGCGGCAGGCCCAGCACGGCCCGCACGTGGTTCTCAAACTGGCTCGTCGCAGCGCCGTTCATGGTCCAGTGCCCGCTGTTGTGCACCCTGGGCGCGATCTCATTGGCGAGCACACGCCCCTCGAGCACGAACAGTTCCAGCGCCAGCACGCCCGCGTAGTCCAGATGCTCCGCCAGTGCCCGCGCGCCGGCCTCCGCCCGGGCCGCCAGCTCGGCCGGAGCATCGTGCCAGCACTCGGTACGGCGCAGGATTCCCGCGGCGTGCACGTTACGGCACAGCGGGTACGTGGCCGTGTCGCCCGCACCCCCCCGCCCGCGCACGTGCAGCACCGAGGCCTCGGCCGTGAAGGGGACGAACGCCTCCGCAATCAGCGGCACGGGGCGAGCCGCATCGCCGCCCAGCGTGCGCACGGCCCGCTCGGCCTCGGCGTGGGTGCGAGCCACGGCTTGCCCCTTGCCGTCGTACCCGCCGCGCCGCGTCTTGAGCACCGCCGGCAGGCCCACGCGCTCGATCGCACCCGCGAGGTCGCCCGGACCATCGACCGGGGCGAAAGCCGGCGTCTCGATGCCCAACTCCACAAACAGGCGCTTCTCGTGCAGGCGGTCTTGACTGGCCGCCAGCGCCGCCGGCCCCGGGTGCACGGGCACGCGTGCTGACAGCCTCCTGGCCGCCTCCACGGGCACGTTCTCGAACTCGTACGTAATGGCATCGCACCCCGCCGCGAACGCATCCAGCCGCGTGGCATCGAGATAGCCCCCCACGTGCAGGTCGCACACCTGGCCGGCGCAGGCATCGGGCTGCTCCTCGTAGCAGCGGGCCCTCACGCCCAAGTTAGCCGCCGCGAGCGCGAGCATCCGGCCGAGTTGCCCGCCCCCCAGTATGCCCAGCGTCATGCGCACCTCGCAGCGGGTCGGGGGGTCAGGGGGGCGGAGCGGTCGGATCCGGGTGGGCCAGCACACGCCTGGTCTGCTCGGCCCGGAAGCGCTCCAGCGCGGCACACACGTCCGGCTTGTCCAACGCGACGATGCTCGCGGCCAGCAGACCGGCGTTCACCGCCCCCGCACGCCCGATGGCGAGCGTGCCCACGGGCACCCCCGCGGGCATCTGCACCATCGAGAGCAGCGAGTCCATGCCGCTCAGAGCCTTGCTCTCGACCGGCACGCCCAGCACGGGCAGGCGGGTCTTGCTGGCGCACATGCCCGGCAGGTGGGCCGCGCCGCCCGCGCCGGCGATGATGACCCGGATGCCCCTGGCCGCTGCACCCGCGGCGTACTCAAACAGCAGGTCGGGCGTGCGATGGGCCGACACCACGCGCGACTCGTGGGCCACGCCCAGCCCGCCGAGCGTGTCCGCGGCGTGGCGCAGCGTCTCCCAGTCGCTGTGCGAACCCATGATGATTCCGACCAGCGGCGGGGCCATGTCCGCAAGCGTAGTGGGGCGCGTGGCCCGGGTGCATCCGACCGCTACGGCTCGAACTGCCCCGACCCGTGCCCGGGGTCGGCCGCCCTTTGCGAGACTTCAGCGAGCGTGAGCGGAACAACCACGGCCAGACCCGGCGCGGCACCCGCCGCCGCCACCGCCAGCGTGCGCTTCCACCCGCGCAGCCCAGCGGGCAGCCACGCCTCGGCAGCACCCCCTGTCATGGGGATGGCCATCACCAGGGCAGCATGCCAGCCTTGGCATTCGCCAAACGCGATGCCGATGAACAGGCTGGCCCCGGCGATCACCACCGGCACATGAGCGCCGCCCCGCGCGAGCGTGAGCCGCGGCCGCAACCACGACACCAGCAGCGCCCCGCCCAGGGCTGCGGCCACGTACCACGTGCCGAGGGCGAGTTTGAGGTCGCCCGTGAGCACGAGGGCCGCCCCGGCCGCCGCACACGTGCCCAAAGCCAGAATCGGCCCGCGCGGGCCGCGGGTGTGGTTGGTCACGCGGGCGAGCGAGGCCCACGACGCGAGCGTGACCGAGGCCGCACCGGGCACGCACAGCAGCGTCTCCCACCACGGCCACGAGTTGCGGATGGCGTTGGCCGCGACCAGCGTAAAGACCACCGCGAGCATGCACCAGCGCACGCCCCACTTGAGCGGGGCCCGGATGCGGACGCTGTCGGCCGTGACGCCCAGGAGCCCGGCCACCAGCGCGGCCCACGGGAGCCAGTCGGCCGCCGAGCGCGGCCGCAGCGGGGCGGCCCCCAGCATGGCCGCGCTCAAGGTGATGAACACCAGCATCAGCAGCGCGGGTGCCGCCCAGGTGGGGTCGTGGGCGGCGGGTGTGCCGGGCGGGTGCTCGCCCTCCGCCGGGCCGCGCTTGCGCCACCAGACCAGCCCGAAGCCCGCCACGCCCGCCGTCAGGGCAGCCAGCAGACCCGATGCCACGTGCTGTTCGATCGATGCCATGCGGGCGGATTGTTGCCCGCTCGCCGCCAACGAAACACGCCCGGCGCGGGCCGGGCGTGGAAAGGGGTCGCAACGGGTCAGGGCCCGGCACGCTCGCGCCGGGCCGGCATCACTTGGCGCCCTCGAGCGACACGGTCAGCGCGACCTCGTCCGCCAGGTTCTTGCCCACCATGAAGTTCACGCCGAAGTCGGAACGCTTGATCGTGAACTCGGCCCAGGCCCCGGCGAGTTCGCCGCCCCGGGGGCCGGCCCCGCGACCCGTCTCCTTCACGCGCACCGTGATCGGCTTGGTCGTGCCGCGGATGGTGAGGTCGCCCGCGACATCAAACGTGCCCGGCTCGCTGCCCGCCTTGACACCCGTGGACTTGAACGTCGCCTCGGGGAACTCCTTGGCGGCGAAGAAGTCGTTGCTGCGCAGGTGCTGGTTGCGCTTGTCGTTGGCGGTGTCGATCGACTCGGTCTTGATCGTGATCTCCAGCGTGCTCGCCTCGGGCTTGGCCGCGTCCAGGTTGAACGCGCCCGTGAAGTCGTTGAAACGCCCGCCGCTGTACGCCACGCCGTTGTGCTGCACCTTGAAGAAGATGAACGAGTGCACGGCATCAACCTTGAACCCGTCGGCCTGCGCCCCGGCCCTCGCCTCGACACCGCCCGCCGCGCCCATGCCCGAGAGCACGGCCAGCCCGCCCGCCGCCACAACCAGACCGGACGCAACCAGAGCGAATCCACGCATGTGCAAGACTCCAGGGAGGGGCCGGCCTGTGGCCGGGCGTGATGAGAAACGGCCGGGCGACGCCGCGCGGCCCGAGAGTCTACGTCTACGGCACCCTCCGGGTTTCGGTTCGCAAGGCCCGGCAGGGTCTCAGTTTCCTGGGTACCCCGGCTCTCCGAGCCGGTCTTTTCCTCGAACCGAGACACTCCCCAACGCCCGACGGCCCCGCCCTTCGCCCGTACAGTCGGCCTATGACAACGCTCGAAACCCGCCTGGCAGGCGTGCTGGAGGGTTTGCAGACCTCCGGGCAGTACAAGCACCTCCGCGTCATCGACTCGCCCATGGATGCGCGGGTGCGCCTGCGAACGCCCGACGGTGCGCTGCGAGAGGCCCTCTGCTTTTGCTCGAACAACTACCTCGGCCTCGCCAATCACCCGGAGGTGGTTGAGGCCGGGCATCAGGGCCTGCGCGACTTCGGGGCCGGCACCGCCAGTGTCCGCTTCATCTGCGGCACCTTCACCCCGCACGCGGCCCTGGAGCGTGCGATTGCCCGGCTCATGGGCACGGAGGCGGCCTACACGTTTGTCAGCGCGTGGACGGCGGCGGAGGCCCTCTTTCCCACCCTGTGCGAACCGGGCGACATGATCGTGTCCGACGAGTTGAACCACGCCTGCATCATCGACGCCATCCGCCTCACCACCGTCATCAAGAAGGGCGTGCACAAGTGCCTGTACAAGAACAATGACCTGGCAGGCCTTGAGGCGCGGCTGCAAGAGGCCCGCGCCAACAAGGACGTCACCGGCGTGGTCTGGGTCGTCACCGACGGTGTCTTCAGCATGGAGGGCTCCATCGCCGACCTCCCCGCCATGCGGGCCCTGTGCGACCGCTACAGCGCCGTCCTCGTGGTTGACGACTCGCACGGCCACGGCGTCATGGGGCGGCTCGGGCGCGGCACGCACGAGCACTTCGGCATGGTCGATGCGCTCGACGGGTCGCGGAGCGAACGCGGCCGCGTGGACGTCTTCACCGGCACGCTGGGCAAGGCCCTGGGCGGCGCGGCGGGCGGCTTTGTCGCAGGCTCGAAGCGAGTCTGCGACATGCTTGTGCAGCGCGGCCGGCCGACCCTGTTCTCCAACGCACTCCCGGTCACCGTCGCCTGCTCCGCCGCCAAGGCCATCGAGATCCTCCTGCGCGAGCCCCAGCGTGTGCAGCGCCTGCGCGACAACGTCAAGTACGCGCGCGACAGCATCCGCGCCGCGGGTCTCAGCGTGCTCGAGTCGCCCACCGCCATCTGCCCCATCATCGTCCACGACACCGCCAAGGCCATCGCCATGAGCAAACGCCTGCTCGAACTCGGCGTGTTCGTCATCGGCTTCGGCTACCCCGTCGTGCCCGAGGGCCACGCCCGCCTGCGCGTGCAGATCAGCGCGGCGCACACACCGGCAGATATCGATGCGCTGGTGGCCGCGCTCAAGCGGCTCTGACCGCGTGGGGTGCGGCCTCTACCATCGCCACATGGCTCATTCCGCACTCGCCGACAGCCTGCTCGACCTCCTGAACGCCCGCGATCCGGAGGTGGCCGGCCGCATGGCGGCCGAGCGACGCCGGCAGGAAACCACCATCGAGCTCATCGCCAGCGAGAATCACGTCTCGCCCGCCGTGATGCACACGATGGGCTCGTGGCTCACCAACAAGTACGCCGAGGGCTACCCGGGTGCCCGCTACTACGGCGGCTGCGTGCACCACGATGCCATCGAGACCCTCGCCCGCGAACGGGCCAAGGTTCTCTTCGGGTGCAAGTTTGCCAACGTGCAGCCGCACTCGGGCGCCCAGGCCAACACCGCCGCGTTCATGGCCCTGCTCAAGCCCGGCGACACGTTCTGCGCCCTCGTGCTCAAGGACGGCGGCCACCTCTCCCACGGCATGAGCATCAACTTCTCCGGCGTCTACCACAAGCCGGTGTTCTACCCCCTGCACTACGACGCGGCCCACCCGGACTTTGAACGCATCGACTACGACGCGGTCCGCCGCGTGTGCCACGAGCACAAGCCCAAGGTGCTCATGTGCGGCTACTCCGCCTACCCGCGCGTCATCGACTTCGCCCGCTTCCGCGCCATCGCCGACGAGGTGGGGGCGTTGCTCGTGGCCGACATCGCCCACATCGCCGGCCTCTGCACCCACGGCGGCTGCGCCCACCCTTCGCCCTTCCCACACGCCCACGTCGCCACCACCACCACCCACAAAACCCTGCGCGGCCCGCGCGGCGGCCTCATCCTCACCAACGACGAAGACCTCGCAAAAAAGATCGACAAGGCCCTCTTCCCCGGCGTGCAGGGCGGGCCGCTCATGCACATCATCGCCGCCAAGGCCGTCGCGTTCGGCGAGGCCCTGAGGCCCGAGTTCAAGGACTACTGCCGGCGCGTGGTCGAGAACGCTCAGGCCCTCGCCGCGGCCCTCACCAAGCGCGGCTACCGCATCACCACCGGCGGCACCGACAACCACCTCATGCTCGTTGACCTGCGCCCCAAGAGCCCGGACCTCACAGGCGCCGACGCGGAGAAGTGGCTGGAGGCTGCGGGCCTCATCACCAACAAGAACGGCATCCCCAACGACCCGCGCCCACCCAAGTTCACCAGCGGCATCCGCCTGGGTTCGCCCGCCACCACTACGCGCGGCTTCGGCACCGCCGAAATGGCCTCCATCGCCACCTGGTTCGACGAGGTGCTCTCCGCCAAGGGCGACCCCGCCACCACCGAGCGCATCCGCGCCGCCGTCGCCGGCCTCTGCGCCAAGTTCCCGCTCTGACGCTTGGGAGAGACCGTCTCAAGACTTCCCCTCCCAGAGGGAGGGGGTGGGGGGTGCTGAGCAGTTCTCATGCGGGCTCCCGCGATTCCGCCTGTGTCGGCCTGGCAGCCCGGCAGGGGTGCGCGAACCCCACCGGCTTCCACCTATTGTTCAGTCATCTCATGCCCGATCTGCCTTCCATCGACCTGCAGCTTCGTGCGTGCCCTCCCCCCGAGCACCCGCGCCTCGATGCGCTCGACACCGGCCTGCTCGATGCGGTGGTCCACGGCGCGGCACGCCTCACGGCCGATCAGGGGCTCGACCTCTTCCGCCGCGCCGACCTGCACGATCTGGGCCGCTGGGCAGACCGTCGCTGCCGCGTGCTGCACGGCGATGCCCTGCGTACATACATCATCGACCGCAACATCAACTACACCAACGTATGCAACGCCAGGTGTACGTTCTGCGCGTTCCGGCGCGACGGCGACGAGGCCGATGCGTACACGCTCAGCCAGGAGGCGATCCACGACAAGATCGCCGAGTTGGTGGCGGTGGGGGGCACGCAGATCTTGATGCAGGGCGGCATGAACCCGGCACTGTCACTCGACTGGTACCTCGATCTGCTGGCTTCGATCAAGTCCAGGTTCCCGCGGTTGCACGTGCACGCCTTCAGCCCGCCCGAGTTCGTCGAGTTTGTCCACTTCTTCAACCCGCCCGGTTCCACCTTCACCGAGCAGGTGCGCTGGGTCATGGTCCGCCTGCGCGAGGCCGGACTCGACTCTCTCCCCGGCGGCGGCGGCGAGGTCTTCGCCCCCGCGGTGCGCCGCAAGATCGGCCTGGGCAAGTGCGACGCCGACAGCTGGCTCACGTGCATGCGCGTGGCCCACGAACTGGGCATGTTCACCAGCGCGACCATGATGTTCGGGCACATCGAGGGGCACGCCGACCGCGTGCACCACATGCTTCGGGTGCGGCAGGAGCAGGACGGCGCGCTCGCCCGCGGCGGTGAGGGCTGCGGCCACTACGTCGCGTTCATCTCGTGGCCCTTCCAACGCGAGAACACGCCCCTCGGCCGCGTGCCTGAGTGGGGGCACGACCCCGCCGACCTGGAACGCGAGTTCCCCGGCGACGCAATCGCACGTGCTTGGAACTTTGGCCGCGACGGCTGCCGCCCGCCCGCCAACATGCAGCCCGAGCGTGAGAGTGGGCTCGGCTTCGACCTGCCCCCCGGCACCCGCGCGGCGGACCTGTTCGACTACGACGCGATCGACCGCGCCGCCTTCCCCACCGCCCACCTCTTCGGCAAGCGCGTCCGCATGTCGAGCGCGGCAGACTACCTGCGCACGCAAGCCCTCTCACGCCTCTTCCTCGACAACATCTACTCCATCGGTTCATCGTGGGTCACCATGGGCCCGCACGTCGGCCAAGTCGGCCTGGCCTTCGGCGCCAACGACATGGGCAGCGTCATGATGGAAGAGAACGTCGTTTCCTCCGCGGGTACCACGTACTGCCTGGACGAAGCGGTGCTTTGTCGTCTCGTGCGCGACGCCGGCTTCACGCCAGCCCAGCGCAACAACACCTACGACATCATCCGCGCCCAGACCGTCCCGCGGGCCGACGGCTCTGTGCCGCCCGACCTGGCCGTGAAGGACTGGTCGCTGCACCGCGCCCGCAAACTGCACACGCAGGGGGCGCGGCCCGAAGCCACGACCCTCACCGTCACTGCCGGCACGCTCTGACGATCCCCGCCCGTAACTACCGCCCAGCGCCTGCCCTCACCAGGCTCTCCCCGGTCATCTCACCCGGCTTGGGCACACCCATCAGCGCCAGCATGGTCGGCACCATGTCCGCCAGCCTGCCGCGCCGGGCCCGCGCGGCGGGGTCGAACCACTTGGCCACGTCGTTGTCGCCGCGGAGAATGGACGAGGGCGCGCCCCGTGTGGCGGCGCTGACGACGATGAGCGGCACGTCATACACCGTATGGGCGGTGTGCGGGGCGTTTGTGGCTGGGTCGAACATCTGCTCGGCGTTGCCGTGGTCGGCCGCCACGATCAACGCCCCGCCGCGCTTCAGCGTCGCGTCCACGATCGTGCCAACGCAGGCATCCACCGCGGCGCAGGCGGCCACGGCGGCCTCGAGCGAACCCGTGTGCCCGACCATGTCGGCGTTGGCGAAGTTCACAATGAGCGCGTCCTCACAGTCCGGCGCCGCCAGGCGGGCCAGCACCGCGTCGCGCACGCCCGCCGCGCTCATCTCGGGCTTCAGGTCGTAGGTCGCCACCTTGGGGCTCTGCGGGTTCTCGCGCCGCTCGCCCGCGAACGGCTCCTCGCGGTAGTCGTTGAAGAAGAACGTCACGTGCGGGTACTTCTCCGTTTCGGCGCAGCGGAACTGCCGCAGGCCGCGGGCCGCGAGCCACTCGCCCGCGATGTTCTTCATCTTGGGCGGCTTGGGAAAGGCCACGCCCGCGACGTGCGGCAGCAGGGCATCCCAGTACTCGGTCATGATGACCAATCGCGTGCCGGGCCGCGTACCGCGCCCGAATCCGCGTGCGCCCGTATCCGGGCTGGGCTTCACGTTCGCCCACACGGCTTCCGGGAAGCAGAGTGCGCTGCACAGCTCACGGGGCCGGTCGCCGCGATAGTTCACGAAGATGACCGCATCGCCGTCGGCGATCGGCGCGGCAGGGCCCACGCGGCTGGGTGGCACAAACTCGTCCCCCTTGAGCCCGTGATCGGTCGGCTGGTCGTAGTGGGTCTGGATCGCCTCCTCCGCCGTGGCGAACGCCGGCGCGCTCCGCCCGCGCTCATCGGACCGGCCCGTGAGCAGGTCATATGCGCGGCGGACACGCTCCCACCGGTGGTCGCGGTCCATGGCAAAGTAGCGGCCGCAGATCGTGGCGATGCGTGCCGCCGGCACCCCTCCGGCCCCGATCTCCCGGCACGCCGCCTCCACGCGCCGGGCATATTCCAAGCCCGTGTACGGCCCGGTGTCGCGCCCGTCGGTGAAGAGGTGGATGAACACACGCTCGCCCGGCACGCCCAGGTCGCGGGCAGCACGCACACAGGCGAAGAGGTGATCGAGTTGGCCGTGCACACCCGCGTCGGAATTGATGCACAAGAGGTGCACGCTGCGCCCGTCGCGCACCGCCGCAGAGACCGCGGCCGCGATCGCGGGGTTGGTGTGGAGCCCGGCGCGGCAGGCCTTCGTGATGGCGACGCTCTCCTGGTCGACGACCCGACCGGCCCCGATGTTCTGGTGCCCCACCTCGCTGTTGCCCATGGTGCCCTCGGGCAGGCCCACGTCCTCGCCGCTGGTCTTGATGAGCGTCCACGGATACTCGCGCATCAGGCGATCGGCCACGGGCGTCAGCCCGCGTGCGGAGGCGATCTTCACAGCGTTGAACTCGTCGTGTGCGGGGTGGGGGTTGGCGCCCCAGCCGTCGCGGATGATCAGCACGACGGGGGCGCATGGCTTGGTCGCAGGCATGGACCGAGCGTAGGTTTCACGCCGCGCCAGCCGCCCATCGCCCTCAACTCACCGCCGCGAGCACCTCGTCCAAGGCCATGGCGTTCTTGATCTCGCGCTTCTGGCTCCACAGTACCTTCCCGCCCCGGCCGACGACCACCGTGCCGCGCCACGCGACGTTGAGGTCGCTCCAGAAGAGGCCGTAGCCCCGGCAGACGGATCGGTGCAGGTCGGAGAGCAGGGTGTGCGTGAAGCCCTCTTTCTCTGCCCAGGCCTTGAGCGCGGCCCAACTGTCGCAACTGACACCCACCACCTGCATGCCCTTGGCCCGCCAGCGCGAGGCCTCTTCGCTGATGCACTTCATCTCGGTGCCGCACACGCCGGTGAAGGCAAAGGGGAAGAAGCAGAGCACCACGTCACCCTGCTTGAGGGCATCGCTCAGGCGCCAGGGCTGGCGGTCTTGCGTCGAGAGTTCAAAGTCCGGCGCCAGTTGGCCGGGTGCGAGAATGGTCTCGCGTGGGGCGAGGGTGGCGGGTGTGGTCATGCGCCCAGCGTAGCCCCGGGGGGATCGGAGCGGGACGGGGGTGCTTGCCGCGGGCGGCGGGCGGCCGCTACACTCGCGCCGAGCCCGATCACCGAGCAGGAGGCGACGTGACGACCCTCGAAACCCTGAAAGACCGCTACGCCGAAGTGAAAGACCGCATCGCCCGGGCCGCGCAGCGCGCGGGGCGCGGTCCCGATTCGGTGCGCCTGGTGGCCGTGACCAAGTACACGGGTGCCGAGGAGGTTCGCGAACTCCTCGCGCTCGGGCACGCCGACTTCGGCGAGAACCATGTGCAGCAACTGATCCAGCGGGCCGCCATGATCGGCGAGTGGCAGGCGCGGCTGCGCAAGGGCGCGGGCGCCGCGTCATCTCCGGCCGAGGTGCGCTGGCACATGATCGGCCACCTGCAGCGCAACAAGGCCCGCAAGGCCTGCGAACTGTGCGCCCTCATCCACTCGGTCGATTCGCTCCGCATCGCCGAAGAGGTGCAGAACTACGCCTATAAGAGCCCCACACCCGTTGACGTGCTCCTGCAGGTGAACTGCTCGGGTGAAGGGCAGAAGCACGGCTGCGCCCTGCCCGCGGCCCGGCACCTGGCCGAGCAGATCGAAGGCATGATCAACGTGCGCCTGCGGGGTGTGATGACGATGGCGGCCGAATCGCCCAACCCGGAGGATTCGCGGGCCGCGTTTGCCAAGTGCCGCGACGTCTTTGACGAGATCGCCAAGATGGGCGTGGGGGGCGGGCCTAAGGGGCACTTCAATATCCTGTCGATGGGGATGTCGGGCGACTTCGAGGTGGCCGTGAGCGAAGGGGCAAACCTGGTGCGGGTCGGGTCGGCCATCTTCGGCCCCGGCAACCGGCACGAGCGGCAGCCCGAGGACCAAGAATGAGCGTCGCCAGCGCGGGGACCGCATGAGCATGAGCACCGGCACGTCGTATCCGGTCGGCAGAGGGTCATCGGTCTGCGCCGCCACCGGGCGGGCCCTTGTCGAGGGTGAGGCCGTCGAGGCGACCCTCGTCGAGTATCCGGCCGACGGGCGGCTGGAGCGGCAGGATTTCAGCATCGCTGCGTGGAAGGCCGGGGCTCGGCCGGGGCCCGCGCTGCACCTGCTCGGGCACTGGCGCACGGCGGCCCGCAGCGGCCCCGAGCGGCGCGTGGCCCTTGATGACGACGCCATGCTCGACATGGTCGAGCAGTTTGCCGGCAGCGACGACCGTGCCCGCGGCCTGCGCCTCGTGCTCGCGCTCATGCTCGTGCAGCGGCGGGTGCTGGTGCAGGTCGGCACCCAGGGCGGGGCTCTGCTCCTGCGCAAACGCGGGCTCCCCCCGCCGCCCGAGGGGCCCGAGCCACTCCGCGTGGAAGACCCTGGGCTTGACGAGGCGACGCTGGCGGACGTCGCCGCCGAGTTGGAGGCCCTCGCAGCACCCGGGCCCCCCGCCGCACCCGCTCCCCCTGCGGCCGGAGCCACGCCGTGAACGCCCGAGCCCTGGGCGCGGGTATCGTGGGCGTGCTTGTTGTGCTGCTGGCGAGCGGCTGCGATGCCAGCAAGTCCGCCGACGCCCCCGTCGTCCGTAAACCCGCGCCCGACTACGCCGCGGTGGCGGCCCGCTACAACGCCGACATCGCCACGCTCGACAACCTGTGGTGCCGCGCCACGACGCAGTTGCGCTACAAGGACGAGGATGGCGACAACCGCATCGAGCAGGGCGAGGGCCACATGCAGGTGCTGCGGCCCGACCGCGTGGCCCTCTCGATCGGCAAGGTGGGGCAGGTCCTCTTCTGGCTGGGGTGCGATGCCGAGCGCTACTGGTGGATGGACCTCGCCGGCGCCGAGCACGTCGCCCACGTCGGTCGGCACGACGGGCCGGCCCGCGCCGCCGCGGCACGCGGCCAGGGTCAGGGCGGTATGGTCGGCTCGGTCAGCCCGCGGGCGGTGGCAAGGGTGCTCGGCATCGTTCCGCTGCCGGCCCAGGGCGGCACGGCGGAGTGGAGCGCCGACGGGCGGCAGATCGTCGCCACCACCGCCATCGAGACCGATGGCCGCACGGGCGGCGGCACCCGGCAGCGCGTCTGGATCGATCCCGGCAAGAACATCGCCGTGCGCGTGCAACTGATCGGCCCTGACGGCAGGCCCGAACTCTCCGCCGAACTCAGCGAGGAGCAGTTTGTCGAACTCAAGGGTAAGGCCGGCCCTCTCCCGGGCGTGGCCGGCAAGGTCTTCGTGCGGCACCCCGCCAGCGACACCGAGATCCGGCTCTTTCTTGATGGGCTGGAGTCGGGAGCGGGCTCGGCCGTGCGGGCCAAGCCCGCGGCGTTCAACTTCGATGCGCTCTGCAAAGCCCTGCGCATCGACCGGGTCGTGGACCTCGATCAGCGCGAGCGCGCCCGTGTTGGTGCAGCGCCCCCGGTGCCGGGGTCCGCTCCCCGAAGCGGCGGCACCGGCCTCACCGGCCCGACCAAGGCCCCCGTGCCGGGGGCCAAGCCATGATGCGCCCCTTCGCGCGCCTGGCCCTGCTCGCGTTGTCGTCTCTGCTGGCCGCGGCGGCCAGCGCCAGGGCCCAACCCGCTTCGGGCTTCCTGCCGTCGGCCTCCGCCGCCCGGCCGCCCGGCGCGGCAGAACGCACCGGCCATGCGTGGTTCGTCGCCCCGGTGCAGGCCGCCGGCGACAAGCTCCGCCGCGAGTTCGCGCTCCTTCACGTGCCGCCCCGTGATGAGCGCGGGCTGGTGGCCCCGGGCTCGGTGCGCGTGGCTGCCCGCTTCAACGCCATGCCCGAAGGGCTGGCGGCGTTTGAGGGACGGGTGTACGTGGTCTTCGGCCGGGAGACCCGGGCCGGTGTACAGACCGCCAGCGAGTTCTCCGCCGCGCCGGTGGTGCAGCGACGCGTGGTGAGCGTGCGGGCCGCGCCCACAGTGGCCGGCGGCCACGAGTATCTGCCGCCGGGCACCGTCGAGGCCTGCGCGGCCCTGCCCGGTGCCGGGCTGCTCACGGACGTGGTGGCCTGCCCGGCGGGTCTCTTCGCCCTTCTGCGCCCCGACGAGTTTGCGCAGGGGCGCTGGGAGTTGCTGCGCATGGGTGTCGCGGGCTGGCTGCCCGAGCCCCTGCCCACGCCGCGCCCGTTTGGCCCCGGCACGTGGGCACGCTTGGTGGGCGTGGGTGCGAGCCTGTGGTGCGTGCACGGCGAGGGCGATGTGGTGGAGGCAGTGCAGGTGCTGCGTGCCCCGTCGGCGACCGAGCCGCCCGCCGGCGATGCCCCGACTCCCGCAGGGCTGGCGTGGGGGGCACTCGCCGCGTCGGAGGCGCCCGCAGGCATCAGCCTCCGTGCCGCTCACCTGCTCAGCGCCGACGGGTTGCTGCTCGCGCTCGTGCGCGCCGGTGAGGGGGTCGCCGTCGTCCGCATCGGTGCGGGCGCGGGTGGGCTCGGCGCGGCACAGACACTCGCGCAGGTCGATCTCGGCCGCGCTTCGGGCGATGCGCTCGCCGGGGTGGCCCTCGACGGGTTGGGGCGAGTGCTGCTGGCGTGGGCCGAGGCGGTACCACCGGCTGTGCAGGACACCGGCCAACAGCGCGAGACCGTGAGCACTCGCCCGCCCCCCGCAGCCACACGTGTTCAGGTGCGCGAGGTCTCGCTCTGGACGGGCGAGGTGCTGCACGCCGGCCCCGCCAAGCGCGAGGGCGTGCTCACCTCGCGCGACTTTCAGGTCCTCACCTTCGTGGTGGGCGGCATCATGCTCGCCGTCATGGCCTTTGTGCTCCGCAGCGACGCCCACCAAACCCTGAGCCTGCCCACCGGCGTGGCCTTGGCGGGGCCCGGCGGGCGGGCCCTGGCCGCGCTGATCGACCTGGCCGCGCCCGTGGCTCTCGCGTGCCTGCTCACGGGCTCCTCGCCCCGCTCGCTGGTGGGCTGGCACCTGCTGGTCGGGTCGTCGTTCGAGGCCTGGCACCCGCTGCTGCTGGCGTGGACACTGACGGTGGCGCTCGGGGCCGGGCAGGAGTGGCTCACGGGGCGCACGCTGGGTAAGCGGCTCGTCGGCTTTGAGGTGCTGGGCCTCCACCGCGACCCCGGGCCCGAGATCGAGGGTGCCCGCTTCGGCTCGGTGGTGATCGGCCGGCCCACGCTCTGGCAGGCGACCCTGCGGAACCTGGTCTGCCGGGGCGTGCCGCCGCTGGGCATCTTGCTGCTCTTTGACGCCAACTGGAGACACGCCGGCGACCTGCTCGCGGGTACGGTGGTGGTGATCCCCCCCGAGAAGCCCGAGGCGTAACCCCGGCGGGGTACAGGCGGGGGTGGGCGCGATCCGATATCACCGTCCAGCCGCGCATCGCTGCGGCGATGTCGTGCGCCGCCCTGTGCACCCGGCCCCAAGCAATGGCAGACGACTCCAGGCAACCCGCCGCCCAGACCGCGCCGAGCGCCGCGGGTGCGCCCGCCGCCACGGGCGGACGGATCGACTGGAAGGCCGTGCTGCCCGTGCCGCTCTTGCTCACGGGCTTGGTGCTGCTGGCGGGGGGTGTGATTGCGGGCGTGCTCCGCGCGCCCAAAGTCAGTCCTGCGGTGCCGCTCGAAGCCGCCCGCATCGCGTACGGCGAGCGCAAGTTTGAAGAGGCACTGGGCGTCCTCAACGACACCGTGCGCCCGGCGGTCGCGGCCGGGCGCCTGGCGGGCGCCGGCGAGCGCGATTTTCACCTCCTGCGGGCCCGCGTGGTCAGCGGGCTGCAAGCCGCACGCGGCGTGCGCACCCGCGACAACGACGGCGCGATCGTGAGCGACTTCGAGCGGGCCAAGACGCTCGGCGCAGAGTGGACGGAGGAAGACCAGGGCACGCTCGCCGAGGCCCTCGTGGGCGCAGGGCGCACGGCCGACGCGGTGGCGATGGCCAAGGCCCTGCCCGCCGAGCAGGCCGCCCGCCGGCAGGCGATTCTCAAACGCATCGTCGATGCCAACCTGCGGGGGCGCGACCCCAGGGTAGAGGAAACCCTGGCGCTGCTGAACGACCTCGCCGAAGATCCCGCCGCCACGCCCGACGACCACGCCTGGGCGCTGGCCCGCCAGGCCGAGTTGCGCATGCGCTCGGGCTTTCCGCAAGAGGCCGCCACGCGGCTGCTGCGGGCCCTGCCCAAAGCCCAGGGCCTGAGTGTTGAGCGCCGCGGCGAGTTGGTCTACCTGCTCGGCAGCGCGTACGAGCGCATGGGCGACCTCGCCGGGGCGACCGCGCAACTTGAGGCCGCCGAGGCGATCCTGCCCGGCACCTCGCCGGTGCGGGCCCGGGCACTGGTGCTGGCGGGACGGCTCAGGCAGGCACGCGGCGAACTCGACGAGGCCCGCGAGCGCTTCCGGGCCGTGGTCGAGAACCCGCTCGATGAAGCCGCCAAGCCAGAGGCCCTGCTGGGTCTGGCAGAGACCCTGGCCGGCCTGGGCGACGATGACGGCGCCGTCGAGCGCTACCGCGAGCTCCTCGACCGCATCGAGGCGCGGGCCGGCGGTGTCTCGGGTCCGGAGGCGGGTGCGAGCCTGATGGACAGAACCGCCGACCGGCAGGCCGCCGGTGCCCTGGGTCTGGCACTGCGCTACGCGCTCCTTGCCGAGCGGGCGTATCGCGGCGGGCTGGGCCCGGTGCGCGGCCCGGCCAGACCGTCTGTCGTGTCGCCTGCGGCGCAGGCCGACGCCGGCGTCTCGCCGGCGGGCGCCGCGGCACCCCGAGATGTTCTTGATCCGGTGCCCCCGGCGGTCTTTCTGGCGCTGGGGTCGCTGCACCGGGCTCTGGGTGAGCAGCAGATCGCCGAGGCCCGCGCCACCGACGCGGGCCGCATCTCGGTGCATGAGGTCAGCCCGGTCACGCAGGCGGAGGTCAAGCGGCACCTGCTTGACGCGGGCGCCGCTTACCGCGAGCACGCCCGCCTGGTCCTTGTGAGCGACGACGCCGCCCACGCCGATTCGCTCTGGGCCGCGGGTGAGTGCTTCGATCTGGCGGGCGACCGTGAGAGCGCTCAGGCGTGCCTGGCCCTCTACACGCGGCGCGGCGACGAAGACCCCCGCCGGGCCGAGGCCGTCTTCAGGCTCGCGCAGGGCTTCGAGGCTCAGCGCGACTTCGCCACGGCCGCGTCGCGTTACCGCGAACTGGTGGACGCGGGGGCCGGCCCCGTGAGCCTGCGGGCCGTGGTGCCGCTGGCCCGCTGCGCCTTCGCCGACGATCAGCCCGGCAACGACACCGGAGCGGAGGAGATGATCGAGCGGCTGCTGGCCTCGGGCGTGGTGGCACCCGAAGCGGAGGTCTACCGCGACGGCCTGATCGAACTGGGCGAACGCGCCCACCGCACGGGCCGGTACCCTGCCGCGATAAGTCGTCTGGGCGAGGCCGTGGCCCGCTATCCGGACCACGAGCGCGCCGGCGTGCTGACGTTCAAGTTGGCTGATGCCATGCGGCTTTCCGCGGCCGAGATCGATGCCCAACTGCGGGCCGCGCTCCCCCAGGCCCGGCGCGAGGAACTCGAGCGCCTCCGGCGCGAGCGGCTCGACGAGGCGAGCGCGGGCTTCGCGCGGAGCATCGAACTGCTGTCGGCCAAAGACGCCCGCCAGCACACGCCACTCGACCGTCTCGCCCTTCGCAACAGCACCTTCTACCGTGGCGACGTCGCCTTCGAGCAGCGTGATTACCAGCGGGCCATCGTGCTCTACGACGACGCACGCCAGAAGTACTCCGGTGATCCCGCCGCGCTCGTGGCCATGGTGCAGATCGTCAACGCGTACGTCGCCGAGCGCCGCTGGTCCGAGGCCATCACGGCCAACGAACGGGCCCGGCAGCAACTCGCCAGCCTGCCCGATTCGACGTGGGACGACCCCAACCTGCCCATGGAGCGCCGGCACTGGGAACGCTGGCTCGACGCGGGCCGCCTCATCGACCGGCAGAAGGGCGATGTGGGAAACTCCGCGGCATCGGCCGAGCATTAGACTGGCTCCCGTGGGCGGGGTGGACCGGTTCACCCCTGGCGGCAGGAGGCTTGCCATGAATCACGCGAATGGACGGGACGTCCGACACACCGCACCGGAGCAACCCGCATCGTGGTACCCCCGGCTGCTGCGTCTGCTCGATGAGCAACTGGCCCTTGCCGGTCGGCTCGAAGCGTGGGCGGCCCGCCAGCGCGCCCACGTCGCCAGCGGCGACCTCCCGGGCATCCTCGGCGACCTCGAAGCCCGCGAGCCCCTTGTGGTCGAACTCACGCGCCGGGCCGAGGAGATCGAGCCGTTCGTGCGCGATGCCCGCGGCCCCGCCAGCGTGCTCGACGCCACCCAGCGCCACGAGGTGCAGGAGCGTCTGACCGGCATCGAGGAGCGGCTCGAGGCTGTGAACCGGCTGGACGCCCAGGACGAGCGGGCCCTGCTCGCCATGAAAGACGCCCTGGCCGCCGAGATCGCCAACCTGCGCGTCGGTCGGGCGGCGCTGGGCGCCTACGCCGCGGTCGATGAGCCTTCCGGTGCCGTCGGGGGGCGGCTGGCGTGAGCCCGGCTCCCGCCCTGTACGCCCCGGAGGCGGCCACGCTCACACCCGCCGACCTCGCCGAGTTGCTGGCGTCTTTCAACGCCGCCGCCGCCCGCCTGCAGGCCACCCACGAGACGCTGACCGCTGAAGTGGCGCGGCTCAAGGGCGAACTCGGCGCGGCCCGCGAGCAGGCCGCCCGCTCGCAGCGCCTCGCGGCCCTGGGCGAGATGGCCGCCGGCATCGCCCATGAGGTGCGCAACCCGCTGGGGTCGATCCGCCTCTACGCCCGCATGCTGCAGCACGACCTGGCCGACCGCCCCGAGCCGCGCCGGCTGGCCGAGCGCATCGGGCAGGCGGTGGCCGGGCTCGACGGCGTGGTGGGCGACGTGCTCAGTTTCGCCCGCGACCTGCGCGTGCGGGCCGAGCTGATCCGCGCGGACGAACTCTTCGACTGTGCCTGGCGTGCGGCACGCGGCGAGGGTGCGATGTGGACCGGGCTCGCCGTCCACACGGTGGCGGCGGGCACCACGATCTTCTGCGATGCCGCGCTCATGCAGCAAGCCCTGGTCAACCTCATCCGCAACGCTGCCGAGGCCATGGCCGACAACCCGCCAGAGCGGCCCCGCGTGCTCACGCTCGAGGCCCGCGCCACCCGCGCCGCCGACCCGGCAGGCGGCGCGGCACGGCTGATGCACGCTCTGGTCGTGGCCGACACCGGGCCCGGACTCGCTCCCGACACCATGCAGCGCATGTTCAACCCGTTCTTCACCACGCGGGCCGCCGGCACGGGCCTGGGCCTGGCCATCGTGCACCGCATCGTCGATGCCCACGGGGGGCGCATCGGCGTCAGCAACGGCGGCGGGGGCAGCGGTGGCTGTGGGGGGGACGGGGGGGGCGCACGCATCGAGGTGCTGCTTCCCGACGACAGCGAGGCCGCGCCGCCGGGCCGGGCCGCTTAGCGCGGCTCGAACGTGCCGCCGTCGTGCACGTCGCACCCCACCAGGGCGCCGATCTCGAACGCCTCGGCACGCTGCCTGGGGTCGGTCAGTGCGAGCACGATGGGCAGCGAGGGGCCGTCCACCGCCGCGGCGCTCGCCGCGTTCACGGTCAGCGTGTTGGCCGCGCTGTCGCGTGCCAGCACGGTGCCCTGCACGCGCCGCGGCCTGCCCACCAGCGGCTCGACGAAGCGCCCGCCGGTCTGCACCACGTCCACGCGCCGCGACCGCACGGTCATCACACCCGACACGCGTTTGCCCACCTTGCCCGCCAGCGGCCCCGCGCCGTCCGCCCGCGCCCCGGCCACGGGGCGCAGGTGCAGGGCGTAGCCGCTGCCGGGCAGGCCCAGCACCACGTAGCCGGGCTTGGTGGCCGTGTCGGCCACGATCGCCTCGAGTGTCGGCCGGGCCACGGCCAGGGCGGCGTCGTGCGCGGCGGGAGAAACCGTGGTTGACATCAGCGTGCGCCTTTCGTCGGGTGTGGTCGCGAAGGCCGATGGTACCGTCGGCGGGCCGTGCCGGTCGAGACCGCCGCCGGCTCCCCGGCAGCCTTCTCTCGCCGCGGCGGCCCCGGCGTGCCGAAACAGGCTCGTGATGAGCACGCTCTCCAACGCCGATCTGGCCCCGACGACACCGGCCCAGCGCACGTGGAGCACCGGGCATATTGCCGCGCTCTGGATCGGCATGGCGGTCTGCATCCCGACCTACACGCTGGCGGGGGGCATGATCGCCCAGGGCATGAGTTGGTGGCAGGCGGTGCTCACGGTGGCCCTGGGGAACCTGATCGTGCTGATCCCGATGATCCTCAACGGCCACCCCGGGGCCAAGTACGGGATCCCGTTCCCGGTGCTGATGCGTGCCAGTTTCGGCACGGTGGGGGCCAACATCCCCGCGCTGGCCCGTGCCCTGGTGGCGTGCGGATGGTTCGGCATCCAGACGTGGATCGGGGGCGATGCCATCTATCAGGTCTTCGGCGCGCTGGGGTGGATCGACCTCGTCGCGGATAAGGCCAACGCGCTGCCGCTGGTGGGCATCACGGCGTGGCAACTGGGCTGCTTTCTGCTGTTCTGGGCGATGAACGTCTGGTTCATCTGGCGGGGCATGAACGCGATCAAGTGGATGGAGAGTTGGGCCGCGCCGGTGCTGATTGTGGCCGGGCTGGCCTTGCTGGCGTGGGCGTTGGTGCGGGTGCGTGAGATCACGGGTGGCACCGCCGCGGTGTTTGCGCAGGGCTCGAAGTTCACGACGAACGCCGAGTTCTGGAGGGTGTTTGTGCCGCAACTCACGGCGATGGTGGGCTTCTGGGCCACGCTCAGCCTGAACATCCCCGATTTCACGCGCTACGCAAAGAGCCAGAAGTCGCAGGCGTGGGGGCAGGCCCTGGGCCTGCCCACCACCATGACACTCTTCTGCTTCATCGGCATCGTGGCGACGAGCGCGACGACGATCATCTTCAAGGAGACGATCTCCGACCCGGTGGCCCTGGTGGCGCGCCTGGGCTCGGTGCCGGTGATCGTGCTGGCGCTCTTCATGCTGACGGTGGCGACGCTCAGCACGAATATTGCGGCCAACGTGGTGAGCCCGGCCAACGACATCTCGAACCTTGCTCCCCGGCGCATCTCGTTCCGCATCGGCGGCCTCATCACGGCCCTGATCGGCATTGCGATGATGCCGTGGTACCTCTACAACAACCTCGCCGCGTACATCTTCACGTGGCTGATCGGCTACTCGGCGTTGCTGGGCCCGATCGCGGGCGTGATGCTGTGCGACTACTACCTCATCCGCCGCACGCGGCTGAACGTGCCCGCCCTCTACGAAGAGCGGGGTGAGTATTCGTATCGCCGCGGCTTCAACCCCTGCGCCCTCGTCGCCGTGCTCGTCGCCCTCGCGCCCAACGTCCCCGGCTTCGTCAACGCGCTGGCCGCCTCCCGCCAGAGCGCGCCGGTCTTCCCGCCCGTCTTCGACACCATCTACGGCTACGCGTGGTTCCTGGGCCTGGCCCTCGCCGGGGCGGTCTACTACGCGCTGATGCGGGTGTGCGCCCCCCGATCCTGCCCCCCCAATACACTTGCCGCATGAGCACCACCGCCCCGGCCTCCTCCACGAAGCCTTCCCCTGTTTCGCTCCTCGCGCTCCCGCCGTGCTCCTTCACGCCCGCTCCCTACACCGGCCCGAGCAAGGCCGAGGTGCTGGCGATGCGGCAGGAGTTCTGCACGCCCGCGCTCGTCACCTATTACAAGACGCCGGTGATGATTGTGCAGGGGCACATGCAGTACCTCTTTGATGAGACCGGCCGCCGCTACCTCGATGCCTTCGGCGGCATCGTCACCGTCAGTGTCGGCCACTGCCACCCGAAGGTGCTGGCCGCGGTGAACGCCCAGAACGCCACGCTCCAGCACACCACCACCATCTACCTCCACCCCGGGGTCGCCCAGTACGCCAAGCTGCTCGCCTCCACGTTCCCCAAGGAGAGCAACCTCAGCGTCGTCTACTTTGTCAACTCCGGCAGCGAGGCCAACGACCTGGCCCTGCTCATGGCCCGCCTGCACACCGGCAACTACGACATGCTCGCCCTGCGGAACGGCTACCACGGCGGCAGCGCAGCGCCCATGGGCCTCACCAGCCACAGCAACTGGAAGTTCAACACGCCCCAGGGCTTCGGCGTCCACCACGCGCTGCTGCCCGACCGCTTCCGCGGCCAGTTCAACTACGACGACGCGAACGCCGGCGAGAAGTACGCGGCCGACGTTTTGGAGACCATCCGCTTCGCCACGTCCGGCAAGGTCGCGGGCTTCATCGCCGAGCCGATGCAGGGTGTCGGCGGCGTGGTCGAGATGCCGCCGGGCTACCTCAAGGCCGCCTACGCGCACGTGCGTGCCGCGGGTGGTGTCTGCATCGCCGATGAGGTGCAGACCGGCTTCGGCCGCACCGGCGAGCACTTCTGGGGCTTCCAGACCGTTGGCGGCCCGGGAGTCTTCCCCGACATCGTGACGATGGCCAAGGGCATCGGCAACGGCTGCCCTCTCGCGGCCGTGGTCACCACGCCGGCGATCGCCAAGGGCCTCACCGGCCGCGTCCACTTCAACACCTTCGGCGGCAACCCGGTGAGCATGGCCCAGGGGCACGCCACGCTCAAGGTGCTGTTGGAAGAGAACTACCAGGCCCAGGCCCACAAGAAGGGCCAGCGGCTCTTCGCGGGCCTGCGGGCCCTGCAGCACAAGCACCAACTCATCGGCGACGTGCGCGGCAAGGGCCTGATGTGCGGCGTCGAACTCATCAGCGACCGCGCCACCAAAGTTCCCGCCACCGCCCAGTGCGCCGCGGTCTTCGAGCGCTGCAAGGACCTGGGCCTCATCATCGGCAAGGGCGGCTTCTTCGGCAACGTCCTCCGCATCAAGCCGCCCATGTGCCTGAGCGACGCCGACATCGACTTCCTGCTCGCCGTGCTCGACGTGGCGCTGGGCGAGGCCGGGAAGGCGTAGGAAGAAGGCACGAAGGCACGAAGAAGGCACGGAGGCGCGGCCAACGAGCCCCGAGCGCAGCGAGGGGTTCTCAAAGGCGGTACGCAGACAACGCAGAGGAACGCGGAGAAGGCAAGCCACAGATGGACGCGGATGGACGCGGATGAACGCAGAGCCGGGTGCCGCATGCCGACTGCCGACTGCCGGATGCCGGATGCCGAAAGCCGGATGCCGACCCACCGCCAAGAGCGCGAAGGACTCAGGACCGAGGACCCAGGACTCAGGACCACTTCGCCACTTCGCCACTCGGCCACTTTGCCGCTTCTTCCCTCGGCCCCCGGCCCTCGGCCCTCTACCCTCTCTTCATGCCCGTCCTGACCGCCACCAACATCCGCCACAACTTCGGGCAGCGCGTGCTGCTCGAAGGCGTGAGTTTCTCGATCGAGCCTGGCCAGCGCGTGGGCATGGTCGGCCGCAACGGCACCGGCAAGAGCACGCTCCTGAAGATCATGGCGGGGCTGGTGGTGCAGGACCACGGCACGGTGGCCCTCAGCAAGGGCTGCCGCGCGGGGTATTTGCATCAGGACCCCAACCTTGACCCGGAGGAGACGCTGCGGGGAGCGGCGGAGGCGGCCTTTGCACGCCTGCACGACCTGCACAGAGAACTCGATGCTCTGTACGAGAAGATGGCGACGGCGGAGGGGGCTGATCTCGACAGGCTCCTCAAGCGGCAGACCGTGCTCGAGCACGCCATGGAGGAGGCGGGGGGCTTCGCGGTCGACCACAAGATCGACGCGGTCCTGCACGGACTCGGGTTTGCCGACAGCCAGTTCGGCGTGAAGGTGAGCGGACTCAGCGGCGGGCAGAAGGGGCGCGTGGCGCTGGCCAAACTCCTTCTCGAAGAGCCGGACGTGTTGCTCCTGGACGAGCCGACCAACCACCTGGACCTCGACGGGCGCCTGTGGCTGGAGGCCTTTCTCAAGGATGAGTACCGCGGGGCCGTGGTCCTGATCAGCCACGACCGCTACCTCCTTGATAACGTCGTCGAGCGGATCGTGGAGGTGGAGCAGGGCCGGCTCATTGATTATCCGGGCAACTACGAGGATTTTCGGGAGATCAGGGCCCAACGCCGGTTGAGCCAACTCCGCGCCTTCGAGAACGAGCAAGACCGCTTCAAGAAGGAGGAGGCGTACATCCGGCGGTATCGGGCCGGGCAGCGGGCCAAGCAGGCCCAGGGACGGCTCTCCAAACTCGACCGGGCCAAGGCCGCGACCACACTCGAGCGGCCCATGGAGGTGGAGGCCTTCAAGTTGGAACTGCCCAAGGCACCCCGCTCTGGAGACGTGGTGCTGGCGGCACGCGGCATCAGCAAGCAATACACCGGCGACGACGGCGCGGCGAAGGTCCTGTTCAACAACATCGACGTGGTGATCTCGCGCGGCGAACGCTGGGGGATCATCGGCCCCAACGGCGCGGGCAAGAGCACGCTGGTGCGGGTGCTGCTCAAGGAGCAGGAGCCCGACACCGGCACTGTGCGGCAGGGGTCGAGCGTGATCGTGGGCCACTACCGCCAGACCCACGAGCACCTGCCCATGGACAAGCCCGTCTACCGCTACCTGCAGGACGTGATCCTCAAGGAGACCGGCGGAACGCTCTTGAGCGAGCAGCAGGCCCGCAACCTGGCGGGGGCGTTTCTCTTTTCCGGTGAGGAGCAGGAGAAGGAACTGGGCGTGCTCTCGGGCGGCGAACGCAGCCGGGCCGTGATGGCGGCCCTGCTCGCCAGCGCCAAGAACGTGCTGGTGATGGACGAACCGACGAACCACCTCGACATCCCCTCGGCCGAGCGCTTGGAGGAGGCGCTCTCTCGACCCGATGAGGAAGCCGGCACCGACGGCTACGAGGGGACGCTGATCCTCATCTCGCACGACCGGGCCCTTATCGATGCCACCTGCGACCACCTGCTGGTGCTCGACGGCAAGGGGCGGTGCGAGACCTTCACGGGCAGTTACACCGAATGGCACGAGCGGGCCGTGAAGAGCAAGC
Source organism: uncultured Phycisphaeraceae bacterium (assembly GCA_964590885.1). GTDB lineage: Bacteria > Planctomycetota > Phycisphaerae > Phycisphaerales > UBA1924 > JAEUIX01. Next base: position 30,732 of record CAZPWW010000019.1, on the reverse strand, counting down.
AGCAGGCCATGCGGGCCGCGGCGGCCGAACGCGAGCGCAAAGAGGCGGCCGAGAAGGCCCGCCGCGAGGCCGAGGAACGCAGGGCCCGAGGCGGCCAGCAGCAGGCCGAGGCCGGGAAGAAGAATCCTCTGGCCCGCCTGAGCGTGGACGACCTCGAGAAACGCATCGAGAAGATTCAGACGCGGATCAAGGGGATCGACGCCGAGATGGGCACGCCCGAAGTCTGGCGCGACCCCCGCAGGTGCCACACGCTGGGCGAGGAGCGGGCCCGCCTCGCGGCCGAACTCGAGCCCCTGGAGTTTGAGTGGATGGGGCGGGCCGGGGGGGCCGCGGGCTGAGCGTCGCGCGGGTGCCCCCGTGCGCCGGGCGGCGCTCGGGGCGCGGAGGATCACGTGTTCGTCGCGGCGGCCACGCCGCAGAGTTTGTACAGGATGCGGGCCCCCACGTTGGCGTCCCACTCCGTCTGCGTGCGGCCGGGGCCGGGGCAGACCTCGACAAGATCGAACCCCACCACGCGCTTGCCGCTGTCGGCCAGGGTCTTGAGGAGCGTCGAGGCCTGCGCGAAGGAGAGGCCCCCCGGCACGGGCGTGCCGGTGTGCGGGCAGAGCGAGGGGTCAAGCCCGTCGATGTCGAAACTCACGTAGACGTGCGCGGGCAACTCGCCCACGATCTGCGCGCACAGGCTCGCCCACGCGGTGCCCCGCCCCACCGCCTCGGCGTTGTCCTGATCGAAATAGACGCTGACCCGCCCTCGCGAAGCCTTCACCACGTCGCGCTCGGCGGGACAGTAATCGCGGATGCCCACCTGCACGATCCTGCTCACGCCCTTCACGCGCTTGAGCACGTTGTACATGACGCTGGCGTGCGAGCACGTGAAGCCCTCGAAAGCGGCCCGCAGGTCCATGTGGGCATCGATGTGCAGGATGCCCAGCCCGCCCCCCCCCCGTCCCCCCCGGCCGCCCGGCCCTTTGGCGACAAAGTCGGAGCACGCCGCGATCGCGCCCAGGGGCGTCGAGTGGTCGCCCCCCAGGAGGCCCGGCACCTTGCCCGCGGCCAGCAACCGGCGCACGTGCGCCTCCACGTACGCGTTCATCTTCTCGCTGGCGGCGTTCACCCGCGCCGCCGCCCGCCGTGCCTTGGCGGGCAGGTGCTCCACGCCGCCGGCCTCGATGATCGGTGCGGCCAGGCGGCGGGCCTTGCGCGAGAGTTTGCGCACCTTGCCGCTCTCCTCCAGCATGGCGATGCCGCAGCGGTAGACCTCGCCGAACTGGTGGTCGAGCAGGTCGACCTGGCGCGAGGCCTCGAGCACGGCCGCGGGCCCCGCCGAGGAGCCGCCGCCGTAACTGGTCGTCGCGTCAAAGGGCACCGGCACGATGACGATGCGGGCCTCTTCGGGTGTGAAGGGCAGGCCGAAGATGCCCGTGCCCTCGTCCGCGGCCGCGTTGGGGTCAAACGCCCGCTCGGGAGGCCGGGCCGGCGCGACCTTGAGTGCCTCTTTGGCGGGCTTCTTGCTCATGCGGCACGGTAGGCCTGCGCCCTGTGCCCCCCGTGCGGGGCCGGCACCGGCCCGCGCTTCTTCACACTTCGCCCGCGAACCGAATCGGCCCCACGGCCGGGCACAGGCCCGCCGCGGCCCCCTCCGCCAGCAGCCGCTCCACCGCCGCGCGTCCGCGCTCACCCGCATCCACCGTGAGGGCGCTCACGTACATGTGCACGTAGCGGTCCAGGTCGGCATCACCGATGGGCGGCGCGAAGGTGCGCGCATAGTCGAGGCCGGTGGCCCGGTGCACCAGGGCGTAGCGGATGCTGGCCGTGAGCGTCTCCTCGATCTCCTTGAGCGCGCCGCCCCCGAAGCGGGCCGCGCAGTCGCGCCGCACCACGTTGGCCCCCAGCGGCAGCGGCACGCCGGTGCGCTGCGTCCACCACACGCCCAGGTCCATCAGGGCCACAAGGCCGTGCCGCGCGTGGTCGAGTTGCGATTCGTGGATGAGCACGCCCGCGTCGGTCTCGCCGCGGGCCACGCTGGCGGTGATGCGATCAAAGCGCATGGGGACGGGTGTGAAGGCCCCCCGCCCCAGCATCAGCGTGAGCGCCAGGTACGAGGTCGTGTGCACGCCCGGCACCGCGATCCGCGCGTGGCCACCGCCCAGCGACGCCAGCCCGGGGCCGCCCCGGGCCCGCGCCACGAGCTTGGGGCCGAAGCCGTCGCCCAGCGACCAGCCGCAGCGCGTCAGCGCGTAGCGCTCGTGCACGCTCGCGTACGTGAACATCGAGATGGCCGTGATGTCGAGGTCGCCCCGTTCGGCCGCCCGCGCGTTCAGCGCCTCGATGTCGTCGGGCACCGATCGGTACGTGAACCGGCCCGTCTCGATCGCCGGCGGTTCCAGCACCCGGGCCGCGTCGCGCGGGTCCACACGCCCCGTGATCGGCCACCACATGAAGACGTCGTCGGCATCGGCCGAGTGGGCCAGGGTCAGCGGAGCGGACGCTGGGAGGGGGCTGGGCATCGGGTGCATCGACGGGAATCGCGCCGGCGCGGCGGGCATCGGCGCGGCTCGGGGCCAACGGATGACGGATTCCCCTCCCGCTCACGGCGAGCGGTTCGGGTGGGAGGGGGAGCATACACGCCGCGGGATCAGCCGATACTGCCACGGCCGCCCGTACCATGGGCACCCGATTGGGAGGCGAACGGCCCGCGATGCTCCAGACCGCCATCGATCACCTCCTGGCCCGCCGACTCGATCGCGCCGAGCCGATCCTGCGGCGCCTGGTTGCCAAAAACCCGCGCGACGCCGAGGCCCTCGGGCTGCTGGGCCTCACACTCTGCCACCAGGGGCGGTTTGATCAGGCCGACTTCAACATGAAGCGTGCCCTCGCCCTGGCGCCGCAGCAGGCATCGCTGCACATCAACTACGCCAACCTCTGCTGGTCGCTCCGCCGGCTCGACGACGCCGTCGACCACTACCACGAGGCCCTGCGCCTGCGCCCGGACTCGATCGAGGCCCACCTGGGCCTGGCCGCGGTGCGCTCGGCCCGCTGCGAGTACGACGAGGCCATCGAGCACGGCCGGGCCGCCGTGGCCCTGAGCCCGGCAGACGCCGGCGCCCGTCTCAACCTCGCTTCGGCGCTGAGCGGCGCCGGCTTCATCGCCGAGTCGCTCGAAGTCGCCGAACAGGGCCTCGCGGCCAATCCCAACCACGAAGACCTCATCCCCAACTACCTCATGGCCCTCAACTACGACCACCGCCTCTCCGCGGCCGAGGTCTTTGAGCGCCACCGTCGGCTGGCGCCGCGTCTGGCACTGGCCCGCTCCATGCCGCCATTGCGGTTCTCGGGCACGCTCGACCCCGACCGCCGCCTGCGCGTCGGTTACTTGTCGCCCGACATCCGCGGGCACGTGGTGGCGATCTTCCTCGAGTGCCTGCTGCGCCACCACAACCGCGACCGCTTCCATGTCGCGGCCTATCACACCGGCCTCGCCGATGCACGCACCGTCGAACTGCGCCCCCTCTTCGACACCTTCCACCAGATCGACAGCCTCGATCAGGTGCAGATCGCTCAGCGCATCCGCGGCGACGGCATCGACGTTCTGGTGGAACTGGCCGGGCACTCCGACGGGGGACGGCTCTTCCCGCTCGCGGTGCGCTCCGCTCCCGTCCAGGTCGCCTATTGCGGCTACCCCAACACCACCGGTGTTCCCAATGTGGATTACCGTCTGGTCGACCGCGATACCGACCCCGAACCCGCGGCCGATGCCCTCGCCACCGAGCGCCTCGTGCGCCTGGCGCGCTGCTTCCTCTGTTACACCCCGCCGCGCGCCGCTCCCGACAGCGGCCCGCCGCCGCACGCGGCGACGGGGCACATCACGTTCGGCTCGTTCAACGCCGCGCCCAAGATCAACGAGCGCGTGCTCGGCCTGTGGGCCCGAATCCTGGCGCGAGTGCCCGGCTCGCGGCTCGTCCTGAAAAACCGGCCGCTCTCCTCTGCCACCGTCCGCGCCCGCGTCCTGGCGGTGCTGGACGCGGGCGGCGTGGCGCCCGAGCGCGTGGACCTGCTGGCCTGGGCCGCCGGCCCTGCCGAGCACCTGGCCGCCTACTCCCGCGTGGACATCGCCCTCGACACGCTGCCGTATCACGGCACCACCACCACCTGCGAGGCCCTCTTCATGGGCGTGCCGGTGGTGAGCCACGCGGGCGAGGCCCACGTGTCGCGCGTGGGTGTCAGCCTGCTCTGTTCCGCGGGCTGCCCGGAGTTGGTGGCCACGACCGAAGACGAGTACGTTGATATCGCCGCGCGCCTCGCTGCCGACAGGGTCCGACTGGCTGAGTACCGCGCGACCCTTCGGGCCCGCCTGCTGGCCTCGCCCGTGTGCGACGGCCCCGGCCACACCCGCGCCGTCGAGGCTGCCTATCGCGCACTCTGGCGCGAGGCGTGCGCCCGCGGCTCGACCAAGGGGGGCGCGTAAACGTGCCCTCGCCCGCGGTCCAGCACGCGGCGGCCCTCTACCGGGCCCAGCGCTTCGCCGAGGCCGAGGCCGCGCTCCGCCAGGCCCTGCGCCGCGCCCCCGCCGATGCGGATGCGCTTGGCATCCTGGGCATGACGCTCACGGTGCTCGGCCGCATCGACGAGGCCGAGCACTGCTTCCTGCGTGTGATCGCGCTCCGCCCGACCGACGCCATGCGCTGCAACCTGGGCCACCTCTACTGCATGAGGCAGCGCTACGACCTCGCCCTCCAGCAGTTCGAGGCCGCCGCTGCGCTCAACCCGCGCTCCGCCGCTGCGTGGAAGGGTGCGGGCGTGTGCGCCATGGCCACAAAGCACATGGAACGGGCGCTCGAGTGCGCGCGGCAGGCCATGACGCTGGGCCCGGCCGACCACGAGGCCGTCTCGCTGCTGGCCGGGGCGCAACTCAACAACTTCCTCACGCAGGCCTGCGCCGACACGCTGCGGGCAGGCGTGCGCGCCGGGGCGGTCGTGCAGGTTTCTCCTTCCATGGTGCAGCAGCACCTGATGACGCTGCACTACGCCCACGACGCCGGGCCCGATGAGATCGCGGCCGCCCACCGCCGCTGGGGCCCGGTGGGCGCGGCGTTCGCGGGCCCAGCTCCGCCGCCGTGGCCCGGCCCCGGGCCGGGTCCCGCCGATGCCGAGCGCGTGCTGCGCGTGGGCGTGCTCTCGTCCGACCTCAACCGCCACGTCGTCGCCAACTTCCTGACCCCGCTCCTTGAGAACAGCGACCCGGCCCGGCTCCGCTTCGCGCTCTTCAACACCGGCAAGCACGACGACACCACCGACTACCTGGGCGCTCGCGCGGGCGAGGGGTACGACGTCGGCGCCGCCGACGATGCCGCGCTGCTCGCCGCCCTGCGGGGCCAGAGGCTGGACGTGCTTCTTGAGTGCAACGGCTGGACCAACGGCCACCGCCTGGGTGTGGTGGCCCAACGGGCCGCGCCGCTGCAGGCCACGTTTCTGGGTTACCCGGACACCACCGGCGTGCCCAACATCGACGTGCGTTTCGTCGATGCCCTCACCGATCCTCCCGGTCCGGCCGACACCCGCGCCACCGAGGCGCTGGTGCGCCTCGGCGGCTGCTTTGTCTGCTTCGCCCCGCTGTTCACAGGGGCAACGGCGCTCGCGCCCGCTGCGGAGCGGCCTCCGGCCTTCGGCTCGTTTGCGAACGGCTGGAAACTCAACGAGCCGCTGCTGCAACTCTGGGCCCGTGTGCTGATGGCCGTGCCCAGTTCGCGCCTGGTGCTCAAGAACATGGGCACGCAACTCCCCTCAGCCCTGGAACGATGGCGGGCCTGCTTCGAACGCCACGGGGTCGAACGCACCCGCGTCGTCGCCCTCGACTGGTCGGCCGGGTCCAAAGATCACCTCGAAGCCTACCACGGGGTGGATATCGCCCTGGACACCTTCCCCTACCACGGCACCACCACGACCTGCGACGCCCTCTTCATGGGTGTCCCCACGGTGTCGCTCATAGGCGAGACGCACCACGCCCGCGTGGGCCTGAGCCTGCTCACGCACGCCGGTCGGCCCGACTGGCTGGCGCACTCGGCCGACGAGTACGTGGCCATCGCCGCCGGCCTCGCCGCTCGCGTGGCCGACCTGCGTGCCGGCCGGGCCGCGCTGCGCGCGTCGTTCCTGGCCTCGCGCGTGTGCGACGGGCGTGCGTACGCGGCGGCGTTCGAGGCCGCGCTGCGCGGCGCGTGGCGACGCGTGTGCGCCGGCGAGAGCCTCGGCCATGTGGCAGGAGGACGCTAGCGTGTCGCCCGTGCTGGCCCGCGCCGAAGCCCTCTTTGCCGACGGCCGCGCCGACGAGGCCGTGCAGGCCCTGCGGCTGGGCATCCGCCGCTCACCCCGCGATGCCGAACTGCACGGCGCGCTGGGCGAGATGCTGTTCGCCCTCGGCCAGATCGACGCGGGCGAGCGGGCCGTGCATCAGGCCGCGGCGCTCACCCCCGGCAACCCCCGCTGGCTGTTCAAACTCGCCTGCCTCTACCAGCAGAGCGACCGCTTCGACCAGGCCCGCCCCTATTACGAGCGCACGCTCGCGCTCGACCCGGGCAACGTCGAGGCCATGCTGGGCGTGGCCGGGTGCGCCGCCCGCGCCCACGACATCGACGCCGCTGAGGCCTTTGCCCGCCGCGCCCTTGACACACGCCCGGGCTACGCCGCGGCGTATCACGCCCTTGCCCAGATGCTCAACCACGCGGGCCGCCCCGATGAGGCGACCGCCGTTTACGCCCGGGCCGTGGCCCACCCCGAGATCGGCGCCAGCCTCGGGCCCGCCTATGTCTTCAACCTGCACTATCGAGCGGCGTGCGACGCCGCGGCCCTCTTCGAGGCTCACCGTGAGATGGGCATCCGCCTCGCGGCCGCTTTCCCCGAGCAGCCGTGCGCTTGGCCAAACGACCGCACGCCCGACCGCCGCCTCCGTGTCGGATATCTCTCCAGCGACCTGCGCAACCACGCCGTGGCCTATTTCATGGAGGCCATCCTGCGTGCCCACGACCCCGCACGCGTGGAGTTGTTCGCCTATCACACAGGCCGCGTCGACTTCCTCTCGCGCCGCCTCCTCCCATGCTTCAGCGTCTGGCGCAACGCAGACGGCGCGAGCAATCAGGAGATCGTCGACGGCATCCGGGCCGACCGCATCGACGTGCTCGTGGACCTCAACGGCCTGACCGGCGCGGGCACTGTCGAGGTGCTCTGCCGCCGTGCCGCCCCGGTTCAGGCCACCTATCTGGGCTACCCCGACACGCTCGGCCTGCCCGCAGTGCCCTGGCGGATCGTGGACGACCTGACCGACCCCGCCGGCTCTTCCGAGGCGCTCGCCACCGAGACGCTCATCCGCCTGCCCCGCCCCTTCCTGTGCTACCGCCCGCTCGACGAGGCCCCGGCCTCCACCGCTCGCGCCTCCGGTCCCCTCGCCGGCGGCGCGCGCCCCCTGGTCTTCGGCTCCTTCAACGCCCCCTTCAAACTCAACGGCCCGTGCCTCGACCGCTTCGCGCGGGCCGCCGCCGCCGTGCCTGGCTCGCGCCTGCTCATCAAGAACGACGGGCTGAACTCCCCGCGCCTGCGAGCCGAAACGCTCACCCGACTCGTCGCCGCAGGCCTGCCGTCCGACCGTGTCGATCTGCGCGGCTGGGTCGAATCCAAGGCCGAGCACATGGCCAGTTTCACCCACGCCGACATTGCCCTCGACAGTTACCCCTACCACGGCACCACCACCACCTGCGAGGCGCTGTGGATGGGCACGCCCGTGGTCTCGCTCATCGGCCCCGCCCACGTCTGCCGGGTGGGCAGGAGCATCCTCGCGGCCGTCGGTCTGGCCGAACTCGCGGTCGACTCCGAGGAGGCTTTTCTGCGCGCAGCCGGCGCGCTCGCCGCCGATCGGCCCCGGCTCGATGCCCTGCACGCCGGCCTGCGGGCCACCATGGCCGCATCGCCCCTGTGCGACGGGCCAGACGCGGCGCGGCACCTCGAGGACGCCTATACCCGCATGTGGCGGGCGTGGCTCGCACATCCGGTCTGATCGCGCTCCTGCGCCCCGGCCCGTGCGATTGCCGATACTTCCCTCATGGCCAGCCGACCCGACGCACGCTTCCGCGGTGCCTTCACCGCCATCACCACGCCCTTCTCTGCGGACGGGCGGTCGCTCGATCTCGGCCGCCTTGCCGACCAGATCGGCTTTCAGGCCGCCGGAGGCGTGCGCGGCATCGTTGTGGCCGGCACCACGGGAGAATCGCCCACACTCGAAGGCGACGAGTACGAGCGTCTGCTCACCGCCGCCGTCAAGGCCGGCCACGCCCAGGGCCTGCTCGTGATCGCCGGCACGGGCAGCAACAGCACCCACCACGCCATCGAGTTGCAGCGGTTGGCTGCCGCCGCGGGTGCCGACGCCGCGCTCTCGGTGAACCCCTATTACAACAAGCCCGGCCAGGACGGTCTCTACCGCCACTTCGTCGCTCAGGCCGAGGCCGCCGATCTGCCCGTGATGCTCTACAACATCCCCGGTCGCACGGGCGTGGCCCTTACGCCCGACACCGTGGCGCGGCTCGCAGCCCACGACCGCATCGTTGCCATCAAGGAGGCCACCGGCTCCACCGACTCCTGCGGCGAGATCGCCGCCCGCTGCCCGACGCTCGCCGTGCTCAGCGGAGACGATGCCATGACGCTCCCCTTCGTCAGTGTCGGGGCGGTGGGCGTGGTGTCGGTGGTCTCCAACCTCGTGCCCGATCGTGTCGCCGCGCTGTGCCGGGCCACGGTCGCGGCCGACTTCGCCCGGGCCTTGCTCATCCACCGCTCGCTGCTGCCCCTCTGCCGCGCGCTCTTCAGCGAGACCAACCCCATCCCCGTCAAGGCCGCGTTGTGCCTGCTTGGGCGGGATTCCGGCGCGCTGCGGCTGCCCATGACCGCAGCCCGTGCGGAGACGGTCGCGCTGCTGCGCGCCGCGCTCGCCGAGGCGGGCGTGGGTGCCGCCGCGGCCATTGCCGCCTGACCGGGGCCAGCCGCTGGCCCCGGGCCGGGTGCCTGCGTACCTTGCTCCTGCGGCCGCTCGGCCGCGTCGGATTCCACCAGGGTTGTCAGGTGAGAGCGTGACGGGGTGAGCGCGGGCGCGCCGCACATGAGCAAAGCCAGGTCCAAGCCGACCCGCAAGTGCACGCCCGCCCCGCGGGCCGCCGCGCGCTCCGCGCCCAGGGCTCAAGTCGAGGCCAAGCCCCGCGTCTCCGGGCCGTCGATTGCCACGCTCGAAGCCGCGCACGCATACCTCTTCGGACGCGTCGATCTCGAACGACTCAAGCCCACCCCCGCCACCCGCGATCAGTACAAGCTCGACCGCACCCGGGCCCTGCTCGCCGCCCTCGACAACCCCCACGAGGCCTTGCGATGCGTGCACGTGGCCGGCACCAAGGGCAAGGGGAGCACCTGCGAGATGGTCGCGGCCTGCCTCGAAGCCTGCAGCTACGGCGTCGGGCTCTTCACCAGCCCGCACCTGGTCGACGTGCGCGAGCGCATCCGCATCAACCGCCGCATGGTGAACGTGGCCGAGTTCGTCGGTCTCACGCGCCGCGTGGCCAAGGCCGCCGCCGCGGTGGAGCGTGCCCACGGGCCCGCCACCTTCTTCGAACTGCTCACCGCGATGGGCTTCGCCCACTTTGCCGAGCAAGCCGTCGACGTGGCCGTGATCGAGGTGGGCCTGGGCGGCCTGCTCGACTGCACCAACGTCATCACCCCCGAGGTCGCGGCCGTCGCCACCATCGGCCTCGACCACACCCAGATCCTCGGAGACACCGTCGAGGAGATCGCCGCTCAGAAGGCCGGAATCTTCAAGCGCGGCGTCCCCGCGCTGGCCATCCAGCAAGACGCCAAAGTGCTGGCCGTGCTGCGGGCGGTGGCCGAGCGGGTCGGCGCGCCGCTCCAGGTGGTGGGCGAAGACATCGACTTCAACTTCCGTTTCGAGTGGCCCGCCACCGGTTCACGCGGCCCCGCCGCGTCTTCCGGCCAAGGCGGCCGCGTCAGCCTCACCACCGAGCGCAGCGCATTCGAGCACGTGGCCGTGCCCCTCAAGGGCGAGCACCAGGCCCTCAACTGCGGCCTCGCCCTCGCGATCCTCGACAAACTCAGCGAGCGCGGCTTCTCCTGCCCGTACGCCCAGGTTCTGCGCGGGCTCGAGGGCCTGGCGATCCCCGGGCGCTTCGAGATGGCCCTGCAGAGCCCGCGCCTCCTGCTCGACGTCGCCCACAACCCCGACTCCATGCGGGCCCTCATGAAGACCATCGGGGCCTGCTGCCAGTACGACTCGCTCATCGTGGTCTTCGGCTGCGCGGCCGACAAGGACGTGCCCGGCATGCTCCGGGCCCTGGCCGCCGGCGCCGACAAGGTCATCTTCACGCGTGCCACAGGCAACGCGCGGGCGGTCAACCCCGCCGATCTGCAACGCACGTACACCGAACTGGGCGGCAAGATGTCGCAGGCCGCGTCCACGCTGAAGGAAGCACTCGACCTCGCCTCCCGCGCCGTCGGACGCGACGATCTCATCTGCGTCTGCGGCAGTTTCTACGTGGTGGGCGAGACCAAGAAACTCCTGGCCGAGTCGGCCGCGCGCCGGGCCGCCGGGGCAGCCCCCCGCCGGTGACCAGACTCCGCGCAGCAGACAACCAGGTTTGTTGTTGGCGTTTTTCCGCTTCGAATGAAGGGAGACAAAACCTGATTGTCCGCCGTGCGGTTCCCCGCCCCGGGAGCACAGCGACCCGCGCCGCCTCACGCTCGTGAGGCCAGCGTCTCTTTCGCCACGCGCTCAAACAGCGACCGCGGCGCACCCCTGCCCGTCCATGTCTCGAACTGGTCCGCCGCCTGAGCGATGAACATCGTCAGGCCATCCACGCACGCCAGCCCCAGAGACGCCGCCTCGCGCAGCAACGGCGTGGCCAGCGGTGCGTAGACGGCGTCCGATACGCGGGCGTGCTTGGGGAGGTTCCCCAAAATCACATCCGGCACCGGATTCTCATCGGCGCCCGGGCCGCCCACCATCCCCAGCGGCGTGCAGTTCATCAATGCCGACACCCCTGCCCAGCCCCCATCCACGTCATGTTCGAGCCGGTCCCACGTGCTGGCCCGCACCGGCCCCGCCGCCACGCCGCCGTTGAGTTCATCCGCCAGAGCCACCGCCCGGTTGTGGGTGCGGTTCACGAGCACCACCCGCCGCCCGCGGTGCATCAGTTCCGCCGCCACAGCCCGGGCCGTGCCCCCCACGCCGACCACCACCACCACGCCGGGCCCCTCGATCAACCCCGCCCCGGCCGGGCCGTCGGTGTTCCGCACCGTGAAGGCCGTCGGCCGCCCCCGCCCGTCGCGCTTCACGCTCAGCGTGTTCGCCGCGCCGCAGCGCTGGCTCAGCAGGTCGAGCGTCCAGCGCGGGTCGCCCTCCGCCGCCATCTCGCGGGCCAGGCGCACCAGGCTCTCCTTGTGCGGGATGGTCGCCGAGAGCCCCGCCAGGTCAAGTTCCCCGTGGTCGAGCAGCGCCAGCACAGTCGCCTTGAAGTGCTCGTACCCCGACGGCACCGGCAACGGCAGATACACCCCGTCGTGCCCCACCGCTTCAAACCCCGCGTTGTGCACGTGCGGCGAGAGCGAGTGCTCAACCGGGTCGCCCACCACCCCGTACACACGCGTCGCCGTGCCGATCTGCCGGAACCGGTACGTCTCCAGAAGGTCGCTCAGCACGGGCTGGCCCGGGGCCGTGCCCGACTCCCGCCGCAAACTCGCGAACGTGAGAAACCCGCCGAACTTGGGTGCCAGCACGCGGCTGAGCAGCCCGTACGGCCCCATCCCCAGGGCGATCGTCGGCTTGCCCGTCTCGCGCCCCGCCGCCTGCACGTCCAGCAACTCCAGGTTGTCGCGCACCGACCGGGCCCGGTACGCCACCTTCATCACGCGGCACGCCGGCTCCTTCGCCATCGCCTCCACCCGCCGGAACAGGTCCGCCGGTCGCGTGTGAAAATCGTGCAGCGAGAGGATCAACCCAGTCTCTACCGGCCGCACCTGCCCCGGGTGCTCCACGCCCAGGTTCACCTTCTGCCGCACGCTCTCGCTGCGCGTGTACGTCGCCAGTTCCACGTCAATGTACCGCGGCGCCGCCCCGCGGTCGGCCGCCGCGCTCAACCGCTCGAAGAGCGCGATCCGGGCATCGTCGGGCCCGTCGTACTGACCCCCCTCCAGCACAGGCCGGCAGGTGGCGATGCACGGCAGCGGCGAGCCCGCGATCAGACCCGCCAGCGCATCTGCCTGCGGGGCGGCCTCCACCCGCTCTCCCGTGAAGAACGAGTCCAGCCGGAACTCCACCAGGTCCGCACCCGCATCCCGCGCCTGACGCGCATCCGCCAGCGCGCCGGCCACCGTCTCCACAAAGATGGGCACGCACACCAGCGTCAAGCGGGCCGATCGTACGGGCGCATCCCTCGCCCCGGGCCACGCATCGCGCCACCTCTCACACCCGGACGCACCGGAACGCCACAAACAGCGGGATCTCACGCCGGGCACGGTTCTCCGCCTCAGCACGCGGGCCGGGCTCGCTCCGCCTCCGCCCCGGCCACTCCTCCATCGCCTCGACGTACAGCCCGCTCTCCCCGAACTGACGCACGTACGTCTGCAGCGGTCTGTGAAACGTCCACGTCGTAGCCTCGCCCCCAGGCGCCCCTGCTGCGGCCTTGCCGGGGTGCATGTCAATGGCGTGCTGGCCGCTCGAAAGATACCCGTCCACGCGCCGGTACTGCGTGCCCGTCGCCTCGTCCCACCCCCACGCCGTCTGCTTGGGCGCACGGAAGGCCGGGTGGCTCAGCACCGCCACGAACCGGCCGCCCGCCTTGAGCAGGCCAGCCACGCCCCGCAGCACCGGCTCGATCGGGTCGATGTTCGTGAGCGCCATCACGCACGTGGCCGCGTCAAACGATGCTGGTGCCGCCTGCGGGCACACCTCCGCCAGCCGGTGCGTTTCGCGAGCGTCCAGCGCGTGATATTCCACCCCCGCGCTGCCGCGTGCCCGTGCCGCCTCCACCAGCGCCCCAGCGGCATCCGTTCCCACCACCCGGGCACCCAGGTCCGCCAGGGCCCGTGCGATCACGCCCTGCCCGCACGCCACGTCCAGCACCCGCATGCCCTCGCGGGGCTGCACCAGCCGAACCGTGCCGGGAATGATCAGGTCGCGGTAGTGGTCGTTGATCTGCTCAGGGCTCAGCATCGCGTCGTACCACCCGGCCACGGCGTTCCACGACGTGTCGATATCCGCGCCGCGGCCCCGCGCCGGCGCGGCGGGCTTCACGCCCCGCGCTCCGGGCACCTCGGGCATCCCGGTACCCGGCACACTCGGCGGCGTTGCCCCAACCAGCCTGTAGAACTCCCCGCCCGCCGCGCTCCGGTAGCGCACGGTCTGCCCATTGCCGGGGTGCGTGAAGCCCAGTTCGCTCGCGTGCAAACACAGGCGGCTCAAGGGGTCGGTCTTGGCGCCAAAGCGGTGGTCGCCCACCAGCGGGTGCCCGCGCTCGGCCATGTGGGCCCGGATCTGGTTCTTGCGGCCCGTCTCCAGCCGCACCTGCACCAGCGTGCGTCCCTGCCCCACCGCCACCACGCGATAGTGCGTAACCGCAGGCTTGGCATCGCTCTCGTCCCCCGCCGCGCCGCGAAACTCCTCCGGTCCGATCGACTCCACCTTGCCGTCGACCCGCTCACGCAAAAACGACTGGATCGTCCCCGCGTCTCCCGCCTTGCCCATCTCCCCTTCAAGCACCGCCGTGTAGATGCGGTGCACGCGCTTGGCCTTGAAGTCATCCTTCAACCAGCCGAAGGCCTTCTCGCTGAGCGCAAAGACGAGCAGGCCCGACGCCTCCTTGTCCAACCGGTGGATGATGTAAACCTTCTGCATCGCCCGCCGCCCCGGCCCGCGCGTGCCGCCGCCGGGGCCGTCAGTGCGTGCCGGCCTGGCCCAGCGTGCCCGCGCCCGGGCCGATGCCTTCAGCATGTCGAACAGCGCCGGCCGGTCCTCACCGGGCAGGTTGGCCGTCAGCAAACCCGGCGGCTTGTCCACCACGATCAGGTCGGCATCATCATGCACCACCCGCACCGCCGCGGGCAGTCGGCCGTCGTCGCGCACCGCGCTCCCGCCCGATCCGCCGCCCCGAAACCGCGCCGCACCGCCCGTGGGCCCCGCACCTCGCCCCGGGCCCGCCGCAGGGCCACGCCGCGGCCCGGCAAACCCGCCGCCCCGCGGGCCCTTGCTGCCCGCATGTCCGTCGCCCCGTGGGCCGCCGCGCGGGCCGCCTCGTGCGCCACCCACCGGCACCGGCGAACTGCGTGCGCTCAACGGCCCCCGCGGCGCGCCCGCGCCGCGCCGGGACGGCCCCTCACCCTTCCGCCCCGGCCCCTTCGCGTTCGCATCGCTCGCCATGCCGAACCGTAGCCGCACGGGGCAGCCGTTCATCAGCGCTCCTGCCGTCGTTTCTGAAGCCGGCGGGAACCCTGCCCATACACCCTGCGAACCTGTGGGTGGCATCGGTGCCGGCGTTCTGCTGGCGCCAAGTGCCCGTTCGTTGCGACCGAGGATCACGCATGACTGCGCGCTTGCACGCTTCCCGGCCCGCCCGGCTCTGGCGGGGCTTCACGCTCATCGAGCTGCTGGTTGTCATCGCCATCGTGGCGCTCCTGGTCGCGATCCTCCTGCCCGGGTTGGCCGAGGCACGGCGTGCCGGCAAGCAGGTGAAAAACGTGGTGAATCTCAAGGGCATGGGTGCCGCGAGCCAGTCCTACGCCAGCGAGCACAAAGACGCCGTCGCCACCCTGAATCGCGCCCTGCTGAGCGCCAACAACCGCCTGATCAACCCGCTCTCCGACTGGGGCCGCACCCGCACGTTCCGCACCGAGGCCCAGGGCGGCAGGCCGTTTGACGGGATGTCGGTCGACGTTGTCGATCGCATGATCGCGCTCAGCGGCGGGGTCTCCAACCAGATCGCCAGCGAACGCGGCACCTTCAACCCCTTCGCACGCTACTACCCCGTGCTGCTGGCCAGCCACCTCAGCGCCAAACTCCCCGACCCGTCGTACGTCAACCCGCTCGACCGCGTGCGCAACCTGATCATCGGCGACACGCCCGAGTTCCTGCGGGCACCGAGTTTGGGCCGGTGGGGTCTGCCCAACTTCCAGACCGTCTTTTGCTTCTCCAGTTCCTACCAGACCAACTGGGCACACATCCAACTCGACCGCGGCCTCGGCAACGGCCGCGACGGCCAACTTCGTGAGGGGGAGGAAGGCCCCACCGAGGTCGTCGGGCCCTGGAAGCGCATCTTCGCCCAACGACGCGTCTCCGACGTGCTCTCGCCGTCCGACAAGATTTTCATGTTCGATCGTGTCGCCCGCCAGACCGGGCGCACGCCGCTCCCCTTCTCCCACCCGGCTTCGGTCATCACCGATGCCTTCTGGGACTCCAGCGTCCGCACCACGCGCACCTCCGAGTCCAACCCCGGGGGGTGGGTGTTCGGCCCGGCCTCACGCCGCAAGGTCGACCCGGCTGCCTCCTGTATCTACATCGAGAACCCCGCCGAGGGCGACGACCTGTGGCCCGATCCCATCTACCCGCCCGCTCTGCGGGCTTCGATCGGCGGCGACATCATCCACAGCGCATTCGGATACCACAAGTGGACCGTTGACGGTCTGCGCGGCCGCGATGTCAACGGCCGCCAGCCACCCCCCGGAAACCTGTAGCCCCCGGCCCGGCTCGCCCCTTCGGCCGGCCAACGCTGTTGGCCCGTGCGTCGAAGCGAGCCCGTGATTGGAATCTGTACGGTGGACAAAAGTTTTGTCAAGCGGGCGGAACCTCGACATCCCCTCTTGCGAAGCTACAGTTGGCCCCTAAGCCGTGGCCGCGTTCTGTGGCCGCGAAGTGAGTCCATCGCTCGGAACCTCCGAGGAGCAAAGCATGTTGACGAGTTCGCGTTATCCCATCGCCCGTGCGGCCCGTTCGGCTTTCACGCTGATCGAGCTGCTGGTGGTCATCGCCATCGTGGCCCTGCTGGTCGCGATCCTGCTCCCCGGCCTGGCCGAGGCACGGCGGGCCGGCAAGCAGGCCAAGAACGTGGTGAACATGAAGGGCATGGGCACCGGCTCCCAGACTTACGGTAGCGACAACAAGGACTACATTCCCCACTTCACCCGCGCTTTCGGCGCCAAGGTGCTGGGAACGCTGCCCAACCCCATGAGCGAGTGGGGCCGCACCGCCCGTATCACGACGACATCCACACTTTCGTTCCTCGGCGTGGATGCCATGGACCGTGTGCTCGCGGCTACGGGCGGCCTCTCGAACAGCGACATTGATGCGCGCATGGGCGGCTCGGGTAATACCGGTTGGAACCCGCTTCTGCGCTACTACCCCCTGCTGTTGGTCAACTACCTCGGCGGCAAGTTGCCCGACCCCTCGTTCGTGAACCCCCTTGACCGGGTGCGCTCGGTGATCCTGTCGGATGCGGCCGAGTTCCTCCGCGCCGACAACCTCACCCGCTGGGGCTTCGGCACCGACGACAACAACCAGCGCGTCTTCTGCTTCTCCAGTTCGTACGAGCCCAACTGGGGCCACCTCCAGGCCGACCGCGGTGTCACCAACAGCCTCAACGACGGCCTGTTCATCGAGGGCGGCAGCGATGCTGGCGATGCGGAACGGAGTCTTGACACGATCATCAAAATTTTGCGGCAGCGCCGCCTCACAGAGGTGGTTTCCCCCTCTGACAAGATCTTCCTTTTCGACCGCGTCTCCCGTCAGAGCGGGCGCACCCCGTTGCCTTACCGCCACCCCTCGGCCCTTGTGACCGATGTCTTCTGGGATTCCAGCGTCCGCGTGATCAAGTCGTCGGACTCGAATCCGGGCGGCTGGGTCCTCGGGCCACGCTCACGTCCCCAGGTCGTGCCCGCGACCGAGTGCTCATGGTTCGCCACGCCCCAGCAGGGCGACGATGCCTACCCCGACCCGGTGGCTCCCCCTGCCGCAAGAACCGGTGGCGGCGACGGCGTTGAGCACCTCCTGGGGTACCACAAGTGGACGGTTGACGGCCTGCGGGGGCGCGACGTGAACGGCAAGCAGCCCCCTCCCGGCCGTCTCAACGACTGAGGCGCGGGCACGCTCCGCATGCTGATCGCTCAGGGCCGCGGCCTTCCGCGGCCCTTTTTCATTGGCCTGCTGCCGCGCTCCTTCCTCGCCCCGCCGTGGCCCCCGGCACACTTCCCCACGCGCGGCGGCGACGCGTCTACGCTGCCGCACCGCTCACGCACACATGGCCTCTCCCGCCGATTCCATCTCGAACACCACCGGCGTCGTCAAGTGGTTCGACCCCAAAAAGGGCTTCGGCTTCGTCATCGGGCCAGACGGGCAGGACATCTTCGTCCACTACACCTGCATCGAGGGTGCCGGCTTCCGTGTGCTGCGCGACGGGGCCTCTGTCCGCTACGACGCCGCCAAGACCGACAAGGGGTGGCACGCCAGCCGCGTGGTCAGGCTCGAGGACCCCGCCCCCGCCGACGCCCCGGCCGGGGGGGCGTCTGGCGCGGTGCCCGCGGTTGAGCCGGGCAAGCGCCACTACGCACGCACGCCCCGTCGCTAGCCCGGCCATAATCCGCCCGTGTTCAGCGGCCTCTTCTTCCTCGGCTTGGGCCTCGGCTTGCTGGCGGGTTCGCTCGCCGCGGCGTGGCTGGTGCGCCGCCACCTTGCCCGCGTGCGCTCTGCCGAACGCCGGGCACGCAGCGCCGAGCGCCTGGCCGAACTGGGCAGCATGACCAGCGGCCTGGCCCACGAGATCAAGAACCCCCTCAGCACCGTGAGCCTCAACGCGCAGCTGCTCGCCGAGGGGATCGACGAACTCGCCGCCGAGCCCGAGGCCAAGGCCCGCCTCCAGAATCGCGTGAAGGCGCTCCGCCGTGAGACCGACCGCCTCCGTGGCATCCTCAGCGACTTCCTCGAGTTCGCCGGTGAACTCCGCCCCGTGCCCGCTCCCCTTGACCTGAACGCGCTGGTCGATGAACTGGCCGAGTTCTTCCGGCCCGAGGCCCAGCGCCAGGGCGTGGACCTGCGCACGGACCCTGCCCCACAGCCCGCCACGGTTCACGCCGATGCCCGGCTCATCAAGCAGGCCCTGCTCAACCTCGTGCTCAACGCCACCCAGGCCATGGCCGGGTCTGGCGGGGGTGGTGGGGGGGGCGGGGGTGGCGGCCAACTCTTCATCCGCACGCGCCTCGCCAAAGACGACGCGGGAGCACGCACCGCCGAGGTCCACGTCATCGACACCGGGCCCGGCATCCCGCCCGAGGTCGTCGCCAACATCTTCAACCCCTACTTCACCACCAAGGCCGGCGGCACGGGCCTGGGACTGCCCACCGCCCGCCGCATCGCCGAGGCCCATCACGGCCGTCTCACCGTCCACACCGACCCCGGGCGCGGCACCGACTTCACCCTCAGCCTCCCGCTCCTACGCTCAGCCCCATGACCACCCTCACCCCCGCCTTCTCCACCGTGGCCTGCCCGGAGTGGACGCTTGCGGCGGTCTTCGAGCGGGCCGCGCAGGCCGGGTTCGCGGGCGTCGAACTCCGCACCTTCGGCGACGCCTCGCGGGCCTTCGCGTGCGAACCCGCCCACACCGCTCCCGAGAAGATTCGGGCGTGGTCGGGCACGGCCGGCGTGCGCGTGGTCTCGCTCGCCACCTCCTGCCGGTTCGATGAACCCGTCTTTCCCCCCGTGATCGGCAACGCCATCGCCGACATCGACCGCTGCGTCCGCCAGGCGCAGCGGGCCGTGACGCTCGCCGCCACCATCGAGTGTCCGCTGGTCCGCGTCTTCGGCTTCGAGTTGCCCAGCGCCGAACGCCTGGCCCCGGGCGAGGCGCGCGTGATCGAACGCCTGCAGAAGGTGTGCGACCACGCCCACCGCACCGGCGTCTCCCTCATGCTCGAGAACGGTGGCACCTGGACCACGGCCGGCGCGGTCGCTTCGCTGGTGCATCGCACGGGCGGGCCGCTCATCGGCGGGTGCCTGAACGTCGCTCTCGCTCACGCAGCGGGTGAAGACCCGGCCGGCGGCATCGCCGCTCTCGGCCCCGGCCTCATGGCCCTGCGTGTCAAAGACCTGCGCGACGGCCGCCCGGTCGCGCTCGGCTCGGGCACCGTGCCCGTCGAGCGGGCGCTCGACGCCGCGCGCCGCGCCGGCTTCGCCGGCCCGGCCATCTTCGAGTGGGACCGCGCCTGGATGCCCGACCTGGCGCCCGCAGACCGGGTGCTGCCCGCCGCGGCCAGGTGGCTGCACGCCCGGTGTGCCGCGCCCCAGCCGGCCCACGCCTGAGCCCCGTGGCACCCGCTGAGCCACCCCGCTCCTCCACGCCCGACCCCGTCGCGCTCGGCCAACGCCTCGTATCCGGCGCGCTGGCCCGCGGCTTCGCCCTGGCCGGCATCTGCCCCGCCCTGCCCAGCGGCCGCGCGGCCGACTTTCGCGAGTGGCTCGCACAGGGCGGCCACGGCGACATGGCTTTCATGACCGAGTACGTGGCCGAGCGCCTCGACCCGGGCCGCCTGCTGCCGGGTGCCCGCTCCATGCTGCTGGTGGCCGACCGCTACGCCGCGCACGACGGTCGGGCGCCGTCTCCTGCACCGGGGCACGGGCGCATCGCCCGCTACGCACAAGGCCGCGACTACCACGCCGTCATCAAGAAGAGACTCCACGCCCTGGCCGATGCCCTGCGTCCCGCCTTCCCCGGCGCCGCGTTCCGCTCGTTTGCCGACACCGCTCCCGTGCTCGAGCGCGAGCACGCCGTGCGCGCCGGGCTGGGCTGGGTGGGCAAGCACACGCTGGTGATCCACCCCGCGCTCGGTTCGTACTTCGTGCTCGGCGGCATCCTCACCACGCTCGACGCGGCCCCGCCACCCGAGACCGGGCCCGACACCACCGCCGACCGCTGCGGCACCTGCACCCGCTGCATCGACGCCTGCCCCACCTCCGCCATCACGCCCTACCGCGTGGATGCCACCCGCTGCATCTCCTACCTCACCATCGAGCGGCGCGGCACCATCTCCGCCGATCTCGCGACCGCGAGCGGCGAGTGGCTCTTCGGCTGCGACGTCTGCCAGGAGGTGTGCCCCTACAACCAGCCCCGCGCCGATGGCCCGCCCGGCTCCGCACCCCTCTCAGCCTACACGCCGCGCCGCAGCACCCTCGAAGCGCTCGGCGTGCTCGCCTGGACCCGCGCTGACCGCACCCGCGAACTCAGCGGCAGCGCCATGAAGCGGGCCACGCTCGACATGCTCAAGCGCAACGCGCTGGTGGTGATCGCGCGCGCCTGGCGCACCACCGGCGACCAGCGCCTGCGGGCCGCCCTCGACCGGGCCGCTGGCGACGAAGCCCTGCCCGATTGGGTGCGGGCACAGGCCCGCCTCTGACCCACGGTGCACGATGCGGGGCACGGGGGCAACCGCGCGGCCACGAAAAAAGGGCGGGCCCGAAGGCCCGCCCTTGCGATGTACGTGAGAACAACCTGCCCTCTGCGCCTGCTCTCAGCCGCCGCAGGTCTGGTCGCCGAAGTACTGGGTGATCCAGTCGCCCAGGTTGTCGCTGAAGGGCTCGTTGCACTGGCCGCCGCCGCCCGGCACGAACGCGGCCTTGTAGCCCTGGTCATAGGGCGGGCTGTTGGCGGGGCAGGGAATGGCGTAGCCGCCCGGGCCGGCCACGTGCGGGTCGCTGAAGTAATCGGTGATGAAGTCCCCCAGGTCGTCGGGGTTGATCACCGTGTCGTTGTTGTAGTCGATCGAGCAGGTGCTCACGCACGTTCCGCTCAGCACCACGTACTGGTTGCCCGAGATCGAGCCGAAGTCCACGCCGCGCGGGTCGCCCAGGGGGTCGGGGCTGCCCGCGGGCAGGCCGCCGATCACCTGATTCGACACGTTGTCGTAGCCACTGGAGGAGAGCCAGCCGGCCACCTTCAGGCAGTTGCTGCCGTCGTAGCCCAGTTCACGCATGTCGATCACAAACTCCGCGCCGGTCATCACCGCGCCGGGGTTGCCCACGGCGGTCGCGGTTACGCCCGCCACGTTGTTGTTGTCGATGGAGGCATCGATCAGCCCGGTCATCGGCGGCGTCAATCCCGGAACCGGGTCGATCTCCACCAGGTGCCGCGGCGCGTAGTTGGCGCTCAGGTCGGTGCTCACGCCGTCGTACGCCGGGTAGTCCAGCCCGTTCAGGCCCACCGGGTCGTTGTCCACCTTGTTGCCGAAGAAGAAAGAGCCGTAGTCGTACGTCGCCCCGCCGAAGTCCACCAGTTTGCCGCCCGAGCGGATCACCGCGGCGTTCATGGCGTACGCGATGCTCCCGCCGTTGTCGCCGTTGGACAGGCTCAGGAAGTAGTTGGCGTTGAAGCCCAGGTCAAACCGCAGGCCGTTGCCCGGGTTCTCGGGGTCCTCGCCCATCCGGTTCAGGCCGTTGAAGTCCACGTTCGGGTTGTTGCTGAGCAGCCGCGGCTGGCCGGGCAGACCCGTGTCGAAGAACAGCACCATCTTGGTGTAGTCCGTCCGCAGGTTGCCCGTCACCAGCAGGTGCAGCTTGTTGTGGTCGCCCGCGTTCTCCACGTAGGCCCACACGCCGTCGATCTCGCTGCCGTCGGCCAGGTCGCGGCTGGGAATCACGCCCGAAGAGCCGCTCACGCCCGCCACGTTCGAGTTGTTGATCGAGCAGCGGAACGTGCCGAAGGCCATCGACCCGCCCGCCAGCGCCCCCGCCGGGCCGCCGTATGTGCCCTGCCCCACGTAGCCGCCGGTACCCAGCACGGCGCCGTCGGCGCTGGTCAGGCTGGCGTAGTTGCAGAACAGACTGTTGCTGGCGTTGCCGGTGGTCATGAAGTAGTAGTCGGCCTCGAAGCCCAGGCTGAAGCGCAGCCCGTTGCCCGTGCCGGCATCGCCCATGCGGTTCAGGCCGTTGAAGTCCACGTTGGGGTTGTCGCCGCGCAGGCGGTTCTGCCCGCCCTCCTGCGTGTCAAAGAACACGTCCATCTTGTTGAAGTTCGTCTCGAGATTGCCACCGATGAAGATGTAGAGGTGCGTCGAGTCCTTCACCACGAACACGTTGTCGATCTCGCTGCCGTTGGCCGCATTCACCTGCCCCAGGTTTGAGTTGCCGAACTGGGTGATGTTGGCCTGCACAAACGCCGCGTCCTCGTTGGCGCCGTAGGCCGCGTCGCGCGTGCCGTTGACGATGATCGTGCCGTCGGCCACCACGGGCGGATCGACCGCGATGAAGGTATTGAACGCGTCGTACGGTGCCGCCTGCAGATCGATGTCGCGCGGCTCGCCCAGGTTCGGGCTGTTGGCCGGCAGTTGGCCGATCCACTGGTTGCTCGCGAAGTCGTGCCCCTGCCCGTTCACGAGGCCGCAGATCTTGAACGCGCCCGTCGGGTTGCCGATCGCCGAGAGCGGGATCGCGATCTCCACGCCCGTCGTCACCGCGCTCGCGTCCGACGACGCCACCGGGAAGTTGTCCCCCAGTGTCGTCGCGTTCGTCTGCGTGAACAGCAGCGTGTACGGCTCGCCCGAGCCGATCTTCCCGTCGATCGCCACTTGGCCCATCGCCGCGCCGCTCAGCGCACACAGCGCGGCGGCCGCCACAACACCCTTGGCATTACGCATCTCAAACTCCCAAAGTGCCCGCCGGCGGCGGGCGTAGACCAGATGCCCGATCCCGGCGAACAACCGTCGGGGGTCGGGAAAAGCGCACAAAAACCGCGTTTTGACTCCGTCAACCAAGTGTAACCCCTGATCCGCAGGATGCACGCCCGATCTGCCAGAATCGGCGTTTTTTAGCCTCTGATGGGCCATGCCATCGGCCTGTGCCACCCCGCGCATCCCGCCAGATCGAATATGCACGCTTCATGCAGCGATGCGCCACACCCGCGCCCACCTCGACCCAAGGGTTCACCGGTCCGGCATCCAGCCCTCTTTCCGCTTCGCCTCAATCAGCGCTCGCCCCGGCGGGTGTTGGCACGCTCGCGGCACACCAACCGCTGCGGTGCGTGCCGATTCACTCACCGCCCGCCCCGCATCTGCCGACGTATGCCTGCCCGGCTGCGCACCCCCATGGGCCGGGGCGGCGGGGAGCGGTGGCTACGAACCTTCCGACCGGCCGGAGCGAATGGAGTTGCACGATCCCGCCTGGCACGGTACTACTCTCTCGTGCGGGCGGGGTGCCGGATGCGGGCGGGCGCGGTGTTTCCGGCGGGTGTGTTGGCTGGAGCGGATGCCATGCGGACAACGGGCGCGGATCACGGCGACGGTGGCTGTCAAGACGGCATCTCGGGCCAACGCCCGGGCGTGTACGGGCGCGGCGGACGGGTCGCCGCGCAGTCGATCGGTGCCCGCCCCGCCTTCACGCTCATCGAACTCCTGGTGGTGATCGCCATCGTGGCGACGCTCGTGGGCATCTTGCTGCCCGCGCTGGCGAACGCACGGAAGACGGCCAAGGCGGTGAAGTGCGCGTCCAACCTGCGTGGGAACGGCCTGGCCTTCCAGCTCTACAGCAACGAGTTCAAGGGGTGGTATCCGGTCATTCCGTTCAATGCCGCGGCGGCCACGCAGTGGCGCACGAACGGCTTCATGACCCATCAAGGGATCTACGGCGGCGTAGCGGGCCTTTACAGCCTCTATCAGAATCCCGATGGGGGCGAAGCCCCCGCAATCGGTGATTTCGGTTTCGTCGGGAGCACGGGGTCGTACGACCGCGCCAATCCGCCGGGGTACATCCGCACGACTGGCCTCCCTGCGATCACCGCACCGCTGATGCGGAACTTCACCGACAGCGTGGCTGCGCTCACGTGTCCGTTGCACCAGCAAGACACCTATTTCAATCGCGACAACTCGACGCGCCGCATGGGAAGCGACGACCCCAACACGTACCCGGACTTGCAGTCAGCCAACACGGTACTCAAGCAGCCCAAGGCCGTGGGGAATGAGTTCGGCCTCGTGCGCTACAACGTCTCGTACCTGTACATCGCTGGGTTCAAGGCTGACGAGGCGGTGGTCATCAAGCCCGCGCCGATGTTCGGCGATGAGACACGCGGCCTCGACCTCAAGGGGCGAGCCTGGTACGGCGATGCGCGCGACCGGCCGTTTCCCGAGATCCAAGTCGGCTATCAGCACACATGGGACGCTCACGGGACGGCCGGTGCGCAGTTTGTGTTCACGGACAACCACGTGGAACTGGTCAAGTACGACATCCAACGCACGTTCTTCTCCGATGCAAACAACTCTCCGCAGAGCGTGAACGTGATTGATAAGACGCGCAGCAACCGCCTTCAGACCATCGACTGAGGCCCGTAGCCCGGCAACCGCGGCGGCCGTGCTGCCGCACGCGCGGGCCTGCTCCCCCTCACTGCTTGGGCGGCAAGAAACTCACACCCTGACGCGGGGCGTTGTCGTCGAGAATGGGGGCGTTGAAACCCACGATGGCTGCGCTGGCGGGGGCTTGTGAGCGCCACACCGCGCAAGCGGGCTGCTTGCCGGCGCAAGCGGAGCGCCGCACCGCGCAGTCAGCCCGTCGGGAGGGGCTCGCAGAACGTGCCTGAGCGCGGGCGGCCCGCCGCTGCCGCCCGGCGGACAGCGAGTGAGGATCACAGGCGTTGGTGCGTGCGTGATGTGGTTTCTGCGCAACGGTCTCAGATCGCCCGCGGTGCCGATGGGCTCTGCTTCTGGACTCACGGTACGGGTATCCGAACAATGGCTGTGCGGAATCGCGCGCGTCCGTGGCGAAGGCCGCGCTGTAGCGCCCCGCGACGCGGCCAGTATTGCGGGCCCACGCTCACGAAGGGACGTGGATCAGCGAAACCACCGTGTCGTCAACGCCCCCGGTCATGACCAACCCATTGATCGACATCGTGACGCGGGTGGCCTCGACGCCCGTCCTGCTGGTGGCAACCGACTTCGACGGAACCTTGGCTCCGATTGTTGAGCACCCGGATCGTGCGGTGCCCAACGCCGATGCGCTTGCGGCGCTCACACGGCTCGGCCTTGTGCCGCACACGCATGTCGCGGTGGTTTCGGGACGGGGCCTTCCTGATCTCCGCACGCGCCTGGGAGAGCGGCCTCGGTGGGAACTCTCGGGCAGCCACGGCGCTGAGACCACGGGCGAGGCGGATCGGCCGATGCGGGCGGACGCTGGCGAGCAGTTGCGTGATCTGGCGGTGTTGCTCGCGGGGGTCGTCGCCCGAACGCCCGGTTGCACTGTGGAGGTCAAGCCGCGTGGCGTGGCTTTTCATTACCGGGGCATTCGCGACACGCACGCGGGGCCAGCCGTCGATGCGGTCACGACACTCGCCGGTCGGTTTCCGGCGCTGGAGATGCGGCTGGGCTCGATGGTGGTCGAGTTTCTGGCCGACAAGGTTACCAAGGCGGACGGGCTGCGTCAGTTGCGGCACCGCACCGGGGCGTCGGCGGTGATCTTCATCGGCGACGACCTGACCGATGAGCACGCGTTCCGGTCGCTGGCCCTCACCGATGCCGGGGTGAAGGTCGGTCCGGGCGACACGACCGCCCAGTTCCGGCTAGGGAGTGTGGACGATGTGGCGCGGCTGGTGCTGCTCCTGGCCGAGGAGCGTGAGGCATGGGTACGGCACCGGAACCTCACGCCGATCAACGCCCATGCCGTGCTCTCAGACCAGCGCACACTCGCGCTGGTTACGCCCGCGGCCAGGGTGACATGGCTGTGCCTTCCCCGGATCGACTCACCGCCGGTGTTCGCCGAGTTGCTCGGGGGGCCTGGGGCGGGCTTTTTCGAGGTCGTGCCGGTGCAGGACGCTGGCATTCCGTCGCAGCACTACGACGGGGACTCGCTCGTGCTGCGGACAGAATGGGAGGGATGCACGCTCACCGATTATCTGGACTGCGGCGCTGGACGCGCGTTTCAGCGGGCGGGGAGGACAGACCTGATCCGCGTGATCGAGGGGACGTCCACCTGTCGCGTCCGGTTCGCACCGCGGCTGGACTTTGGCCGGGTGGCGACCCGCCTGAGCGTGCGCGAGCATGGCCTGGAGGTGGAGGGCAGTTCGGACCCCATGCTCCTCTTCTCTCCGGGCGTTGCCTGGCAGATCATCAACGACGGGCTCCACCAGACCGCCGAGGCGGAGGTCAACCTCGGCGCGGGGCCGGTTGTGCTGGAACTGCGTGCCGGGTCGGCCAATGCCCGCCCGAACGTGCACGCGGAAAGCGTGCGGCGTCAGGCCACGCGACGATTCTGGAGCACGTGGGCGGCGACGCTGCGCCTTCCGAGTGTCGCCACGCAGCACGTCCGGCGGAGCGCGATCATGCTCCGGGCCCTGGTGTATGGCCCGACCGGTGCGATCTCGGCGGCTGCAACCACCAGCCTCCCGGAGCACCTTGGGGGGCAGCGGAACTGGGACTATCGCTACTGCTGGCCGCGAGACGCGGCGATGGCTGCTGCCGCGCTGGTACGGCTGGGGAACACCGGCACGGCGATGCGGTTGCTGGACTGGCTCTCGGGCGTGCTTGAAGAGTGCGAATCTCCCGGCCGACTGCGGCCGATCTACACCGTCGACGGGCGGGAGTTGGGGCCCGAGGCGGAGATCGGCGGTCTGGCTGGCTACGGCGGGAGCCGGCCGGTTCGCGTCGGCAACGCGGCCGCGCAGCAGGTTCAACTCGATGTCTTCGGGCCGATCACCGACCTGATCGCGCTGCTTGCCGAGAGCGGAGCCCCGACCTCGCCGGATCACTGGCGGATGACGCGGGCGATGGTGGATGCGGTGGAGGCTCGGTGGCAGGAGCGGGACCACGGCATCTGGGAGATCCGCGGCGAGCGCGAGCACCACGTGCACTCCAAGGTCATGTGCTTCCACACCGTGAACCGGGCGCTGGTGGTTCACGACTGTGTCATCGGCCGCTCGAACCCGGCGTGGGGGGCACTGCGTGAGGCGATCCGGGCGGACGTGGTCGCGAGCGGGTTCAACGCTGAGATGAGCGCGTTCACCGGGACGTACGGCGGGCGATGGCTGGATGCCGCCGCGCTTTCGGTGGGACTGACCGGGCTTCTGGACGCACGTGACCCGAGGTTTGTGGCCACGACAGACGCCGTGAACTCGCATCTCCGATCGGGCGCCGCGGTCTATCGTTACAGGTTTGATGACGGCCTGCCGGGTCGAGAAGGAGGGTTCCACCTCTGCACCGGTTGGCTGATCGAGTCGCTGGCGCTCACGGGTCGGGTCGATGAGGCACGCGCGTTGTTTGATCTGATGGTGCGTGCGATCGGTCCGACGGGCGTGATGGCCGAGCAGGCGGATCCCGAGTGGGACATGCCGCTGGGCAACGCGCCGCAGGCGTACTCGCATCTGGCCCTGATCAACGCGGCCTTGGTTCTCGAACGCTTCAGCGTCGCGAAGGATTCGCACACGTCGCCCGCCGCGGGTGGGCATGCCGGAGAACGCGCATGACGACTGCCCAGAATCGATTCAGTCTGCCGCGTTCCATCAGGTTCGGGCTGGTCGTCGCTTTCCTCGCGGCACTGGGCACGGGGGCCATTGTCTGGCACCAGGTGAGCGAGGAGTACCGGACGAGCGTGGAGGACCTCGACCGGCGTGCCGGCGTGCTCCTGTACCGCAACACGCCCGCGGCACGCTTGGCCTTGGCACTCCCCGACGGTCAGGTTGCCGCAGCCATGGGCGACCGCCTGAACGGCCACTCGCGATTGCTGGGCTTTGCGCTTTTCCGCGCCGACGGGCGGCCCGTGGCCGCGGGCGAGGCCGTGAGGGACCTCGGGCCGACGATTGCCCCCGTCGTGGCCCGGCTCGGCCGCGGACAGTCCGAGGCCTGGGCGGTTGTCCGCGACGGAGAGGGGACGACGCACATCCGGGCTTCGACCATCACCGGCGCAGATGGTCAGCCGGTCGGCTCGCTCGTCGTTCTGCACGACGCGTTGTACCTGGAAGATCGGCTCACGCGCGGCATGGTGCGCGGGCTGGCCCTTGCGCTCATCGTCGCGGGGGTACTCTTTGTGCTCACGTCGGGCATGGCGTGGGCGCTCTTCGAGCGGCCCATGCACGCCCTGGCGGAGTGGATGCGCAAACTGCGCTTCGGCGCGGCCCCCGAATCGCCGCCGCGCGGCCTGCCGGTCAGCCGTCTGCAGGATGAGAGCGTTCACCTCGCGGCGTCGTTCCGCGCCGCCCGCAGTAAGGAGCGCGAGTCGGCCGACACGCTGACGCGCTCCGACAAGACCTGGACGCGTGAACGGCTGCGGGCGCACGCCGTCTCGGCCCTGGGCAGCGACACGCTGGTGGTGGTCAGCAACCGCGAGCCGTATTTGCACCAACTCAAGGACGGCGAGCCGCGCCTCGTGCGCCCGGCGAGCGGCCTGGTGACCGGCCTCGACCCGGTGCTGCAGGCGTGCGGCGGGCTGTGGGTGGCTCACGGCGCGGGCGATGCTGACAGAATGACGGTTGACGCCAACAGTTGCGTGTCGGTGCCCCCCGACGACCCGCGCTACACGCTGCGGCGCGTCTGGATCACCAAGGAGGAAGAGGAGGGGTACTACTACGGCTTCTCGAACGAGGGCCTGTGGCCGCTCTGCCACCTCACCCACGAGCGGCCGGTCTTCCGCGCCACCGACTGGGAGCAGTACGTGAGGGCCAACCAGCGCTTCGCCGACGCGGTGCTCGAGGAGGTCGGCGGCGAGTCCGCGGTCGTCATGGTGCAGGATTATCAACTTGCGCTGGTGCCGGGCATGATCAAGCAGCGCCGGCCCGACCTGCGGGTGGGCCTCTTCTGGCATATCCCCTGGCCCAACCCGGAGGCGTTCCGCATCTGCCCGTTCCGCGTCGAGATGCTGCAGGCGATGCTGGGGGCCGACCTGATCGGCTTCCACCTCCAGCAGCACTGCAACAACTTCCTGGACACGGTGGACCGGATGGTGGAGGCGAAACTCGACTGGGACCGCTTCTCGGCCGAACTGCGCGGGCACACCACACTCGTCCGCCCGTTCCCCATCAGCGTGCAGTTGTGGTCGGAGCGGCACGTGGCCACGGGTGAGGAACTCGCGGCCCAGGCCGAGGCTCTCCGCCACAAGTTCGCCATCGGCGACGTGCCCATCGGCGTGGGGGTGGACCGGATCGACTACACCAAGGGCATCGCCGAGCGGTTCCGCGCCATCGAGCGATTCCTTGAGCGCAACCCGCAGCAACGGGGCAAGTTCTCGTTTGTGCAATTGGGTGCCCCCAGCCGCACGCACATTCCGCGTTACCGCGACATGGTGAGCGAACTGGAGACCCTGGCCGACGCGATCAACTGGAAGTTCAAGGCCGACAACGCGGGCTGGAAGCCGATCCACTTTCTGGTGGCACACCACGACGGGCCGACGGTCTACGCCTTCCTCAAGATGGCCTCGGTCTGCATCGTCAGTTCGCTGCACGACGGCATGAACCTGGTGGCCAAGGAGTTTGTGGCCGCGCAGGGCGAGCCGGGGGCGTCGGGCACCACGGGCGACGGCGTGCTTGTGCTCTCCGAGTTCGCGGGCGCGGCCCGCGACCTGGCCGACGCGCTCATCGTCAATCCGTACGACACCGAGGGGTTCGCCGAGGCGATCCGCGCGGCGGTGGAGATGCCCGCCGCGGAGCGCGCCGCCCGCATGGCGCGGATGTACGCGCAGGTGTCGGAGTACAACATTTATCGCTGGGCCGCAAAGTTCTTGACCTCGCTGACGCATGCCAAGGGGCGTGCCGAGCAGGCCGCGCCGGTGGGCGCGGCACGGTGAGGGAGCCTTGGGAGTGGGGCGGGGGGCGGGGGGCGGGTGCGAGAGCGGCCGGGGACCCGTTCGGGCACGAGCGGGTTGCGTGCATCACGTCCCGTCGTCGGCGCGGAGGAACCTGCGCCAGTGGTCGGATTCGAGTGCCGTCCTCAGGGCGCGGCCGCGGATCGTGAGTTGTTGGCGCATGTAGCGGGTGAGGAAAAGGGCGTTGGCAACGTGGCCGAGCGGGCCGACGGGCGAGCGGAACTCGAACGTGTCGGTGATGCGAGTGAGGTTTGGCGCGAGGGCTTCGAAGCGGTGCTCGTGGCGGAAGGAATGGAACGCGCCCGTGACCATCTCATCGACAAAGAGATTCGGCGGGTCGAAGGCGGTGATGCGGCTGGTGAGGCGCTGGCGGATGCCGAGGTGGCGGGCCTCCCACGTGACCTGGTCGTCGAGGGAGAGGAGGCCGCGGGTGATGCCCGCGACGGCCCGCTCGCCGGAGTGCTGCATGGAGTCGACGTGGAAATCCACGCTGCGGGCGAGGTCGAAGCAACGCTGGATGGGCGCGCGGGCTTCGGTGATGAGGCGGATGGTGGGCATGAGCAGTCCTGTTCCGTGCGATCGCCTGCGGTGTCGTGGCGGCTGATGCGTGGGCGTCTGCCGGCGGTGGCCCGCCCGTTCAGCCGCACTGCATCAACCACCGTACGCGCGACCCATCCCAGAAGAGGTAGAGGGTGCCAACGTCTCCCAGCCTGAAGAACCCTTGCGACAGCGTTTCCCAATCCGATGGTGGTGTGGGTACATTCGGAAATGGGAACGCATCCGTGTCTGGGTTGATCGAGTGCAACGCCGCAAAGAACTTTCCGAGTCCTCGGGCCTCCTCCTCGCCTTGTTGCCAGGCGGGCAGCCCGCCGATCTTGCTTGCCCACCACGTCCCGCTT
>CAZPWW010000018.1:16988-66329 GCA_964590885.1 uncultured Phycisphaeraceae bacterium | reverse complement strand
CGTGCCGCCCCCCGGTGACGGCCCACTTGGTTTGGCCGGGGTCGAGGGTGAAAAGCTTCGCGGGGCCCGCCGGGCCGCCCCCCCCCCCCCCCGCCGCCGGCGGTGCTCGCCCCGGCTTCTTCTTCGTTTTTCTTGAGCGCGGCGAGCATGGCGAGCGCGCTGCCGCCGCGCATCAGGCCGATCTCGACGATTGTTTGCGGCTTCTCACGGCGGACGAGGCCGTAGAGCGCGTGGGCGTAGGCCATCCCGACAGCGCCGGCGAAGTCGTGAACCTTGCCGGTGGGGTCGGTGCACTTGCCGGTGCGGGCCATCTCAAAGAGGATGGGGCAGGCGGCTTCGGGGATGGTTTCGAGGGGCATGGGCGCTCCGGGGCTTGGCGCGCGGGCGTGTGCTGGGCGCGGCGTGCCGAGTGTATCGGCAGGGATGCGCGGGTTCACCACTCGCGGAGTGCGTGCCGCGCCCGGCCTATTCGATCGGCGTGCCGACGACCACGAGTCCGGTGAGCGTGCCCTGTTCCTCGATCTGGGCGATGACCAGGCGGTCGGGCCGCTCGGTGGCGAAGAAGCCACCGGCCCGGAAGGGCGTGCCGTAGCGGTCGGTGAAGCGGCCCAGTTCGAGCGTGATGGTCTCGCCCGCGACGAGGCCGGGCAGATCGAGGCCGTACCACTGGTTCACCCACACGCGGCAGGGGCCGAAGGTGCGCGGCGAGGTGTTGGTCAGCGTGATGCGGGTCTCGTCGCGGAAGACCTGCACGTCGAGCACGGACGACTGCGCGACGACGGGATAGGCGGGGCCGTCGGTGATCTCACCGGGCGCGCTGGCGCAACCCGCTCCCGCGAAAGGCAGAAAGGCAGAGACCAGTACGCAGAGGGCGCAGAGAGCAGCAGAGGAACGCAGAGCGAAGAAAGGCCGGCTGTATGCGGCAGAATCAGATTGCGCATTTCTCTGGGTTTCTCCGCCACCACGGCGACCCTTGTGTACGGCCCTTGAGGAGCCGTCCCTCACGATCGGGCTGCGTGTAGCGCGTGCTTCGTAGGGGGGGTGCGTGCTGGTCATTCCCTATCATGGCATGAATGTCTTGCCATGGCAACAACGCCACGCCGCCGAGCCCGGCGGTGGCCCCCGGCATCGAGGGGCTCGACGTGGCCGCGGCCGCGCGGGCGATCGCCGCCAGCCACGGCGGGCTGGGTGTCGATCCGCGCCTGCCGCGCCTGGTGCCGGGGTTTGATGCACCCATGTTTCAGGCGGGGCTGGCCGGGTATTCGGACGCGGCCATGCGGATCGTGGCGCGGCGGCACGGGGCCCCGATGTGCGTAACCGAGGCGTTGCTCGATCGCATGTTGCTGGGGGGTGGGCGGGGCTTTGACAAGGCCGACCTGGCCAAGCGCGACGAGGAGCTCTTGGCGGAGAATCTGCCGTGCGGGCGGGAGGATCACCCGCTGACGGGCCAGATCATCGGGAGCGACCCGGACGAGATGGCGGCGGGTGCGCTGAAGATGATCGAGCAGGGCAAGAGGCCGCCGCGCGAGTACCGGGAGATGGCGTACGGGGCGGGCGAACTGCCTGTGTATGTGGACACGAGGTGGCGGACGGGGGCGGGAAGTGGCAAAGACGGAGAGGCTGTGGCGCGTGGGTCCGCGCACTTTGCCACTCATCCACGGAATTTACCCGCCGCGGCGGGCCACTCTGCCACTTCCTTCTCGGTGATCGACGTGAACCTCGCCTGCCCGGTGAAGAAGATCGACCGCAAGGCCCGGGGCGGGCACTGGCTGACCGAGCCGGCGGGGGCGATCGAGATTCTGCGGGCCGTGCGCAGCGCGGTGCCGGTGCACATCCCGTGCAGCGTGAAACTGCGGCGCGCGTACGACGACACGGCGGAGATGGCCCGGAACTTCGAGGTGATCTTCGCCGCGGCGTACGAACTGGGGTACGCGTGGACGACGGTGCACGCGCGCACGGTGGAGCAGCGGTACATGGGCCCCTCGCGCTGGGACTTGTTGCGCGACCTGGTGCGGCGCAACCCGGGGGTGCTGGTCTTCGGCTCGGGGGATGTGTGGGAGGCGGCGGATGTGGTGCGGATGATCGCGTACACGGACGTGAGCGCCGTGAGCGTGGCCCGGGGTGCGATCGGCAACCCGTGGGTGTTCCGCCAGGTGCGCGAGCTCTTGGCCGGGCGGCCCGCGCTGCCGCCCACGCTGGAGGAGCAGCGGGGAGTGCTGCACCAGCACTTTGCGCTCTCGGTGGCGCTGCACGGTGAGCGGGCGGCGGGGAAGATGATGCGCAAGTTCGGGATCAAGTTTGCCCAGCACCACCCGAGGGCGGACGAGGTGAAGGCGGCGATGATCAACGTGAACAGCACGGCGGATTGGTCGCGGGTGTTGGAAGAGCGGTACGGAAGCGCGGAGGGTGCGGTCGGGGTCTAGACAAGGGCAGCGCCGACCCGCGGACGCGGGTCGGTGGCACAGAGCACACCGCCACGCGGGGTGCCCGCCGTAGCGGGCCGCTCTGCCCCTTCCTCCATCTGCCGTGCCAACGATGAAGCCGATGCCCCGCCGCGATGTGATCGCCACCGCGACCTGTGCGCTCCTGCCTGCCGTGGCGTGGGGCGTGAGCGCGCTGGCCTCGACCGAGTCGGGCGGGGCGGGCGGGTCGAGTCCGCGCGTGCAGGGGATCGCGCTGGGCATCGGCACGGGGCTCGGGCTGGCGGGGCTGGGGGCGTATCACCTGGTGCAGCGGCGGCGGCTGGCGCGGCTGCGGGCGCTGGCGCGCGGGCTGCTCGAGCAGAGCGGGGCGCTGGGGGCGGGCGCCGAGGCGGGGCAGGCGTCGATTGACGATGAGGCCGCGGCGGGGACGCTCGCCAGCCAACTGGTGGCGATCGGTGTGCGGCTCGATGCCCACGCGAAGGAGGCGGCCAAGAAGAGCCGCAACCTGGAAGCGCTCATTGACGGGCTGGATGAGCCTGTCTTGGCGTTCGGCGCGCAAGACGCGGTGATCTTCTGCAACCGCCCCGCGGAGACGATGATCGGGGCCGGGCCGGGGCGGCTGATCGGGCGCACGGTGCGTGAACTCTTCACGCGCGATGAGATCGTGCGGCTGCACGAGCAGGGCAAGGCGGGGCGCACGGCCCGGGCCCAGGTGCCGGTGGTGTCGGCGTCGGGTCTGCGGACGTATCAGGTGAGTGCCGCGCCGCTGCCGCCGGCGTGGGGCGCGGGCCGTTTCGGGGCCTTGCTGGTGCTGCGCGACGTGACGGAATTGGCGCAGGCTGTGCAGATGCGGACGGACTTTGTGGCGAATGCCAGCCACGAGTTGCGCACGCCGGTGGCGGCGATCAAGGTGGCGGCCGAGACGCTCTTGGACGGGGCCAGGGACGACGCGGGCATGGCCGACCGGCTGCTGGGCATGATCGGCACGCACGCGACGCGCCTGGAGGAGATGGTGCGCGACCTGATGGACCTGTCGCGGCTGGAATCGACGGAGATGCCTGTGCGGCCGGGCGAACTCGACCTCGACGAGTTGCGGGCCACGCTGGCCTCCACGTTTGAGCCCGCGCTGAGGCAGCGGCGGCTGGGGCTGAACTTCGAGTTTGACCCGCGTCTGGCCGGCGCGACGACGGACCCGCGGCTCGTGCTCCTGATCCTGCGCAACTTGGTGGACAACGCGACCAAGTACGCCCACGAGCAGACGACTGTCCGCGTGGTGGTGCGGTTGCTTGACGACGCGGCGCGCGAGGCGGCGGGCGAGCGGACCATGCGCCTGGAGGTGATCGACAAGGGCGTGGGCATCCCGCTGAATCAGCAGGAGCGGGTCTTCGAGCGTTTCTTTCAGGTCGATCAGGCCCGGACGGGAGCCACGTCCAAGCGCGGGACCGGGCTGGGGCTCGCGATCGTGAAGCACGCGGTGCGGGCGCTGGGCGGGCGCGTGGGGATCGACTCGATCTGGGGCCGGGGGACGACGGTGTGGGTCGAGGCTGCGGTGAATGTTGAATCCGCGGCCAGCGCTCCGGCGTCGGGGGCAGAGGGTGCGGGTGAGGCCGGGAGGGGCCGGGCCCCGGAGGCGTGATAGGCGGTTGTTCGTACCGGTGAGGGCATGCGCGAGTGCTTTTCCCGGGCACACGGGCGGTGTGGTGGTACATTGGATGGGTGCGCCGAGGCGAGCCCGAGCCGGGCGGCCCGGTGCGCTTGAGGAGCGGGCCATGAATACGCGTGCACTTGGCGTGGTGGCGGCGGCGGGGTTGGCGGTGTCGGCGGCGGGCGCGGCGGCCCAGCAGACGTTCTTCAACTACACGGGTGCGGACTTTGGTAACTGGAACGCGGCGGGGAACTGGACGCCCTTCGGCATCCCCAGCGTCGCCAACCACGTCCCCCTCATCCCCGGCGGCAAGACCGTCCGCTTCGGCACGGGCGGGCCACTCCAGATCACGATCGACAAGATGCAGATCGACCACGGCGGCCAGGTTGAGATCCTCAACGACTACGACATGACGATCCTGGCGCAGACCGACGGCTCCGGCACCATCGGCCTGCTGAGTTTGTCGGGCATCCTGTTCATGTCGGCCGTCGGTAACGGCACCGACTTGCGCCTGAGCGGCCCCGCCGGGTCGTACCTCACGGTGGGGGGCACGCCGGGCAGCCCGAACCTGATCTCGATGAGCAACAGCGTCAACAACCAGATCTACGGATTCAACGGCGCGGAGCGCCTCGATCTGCAGGCCGGTTCCACCATCGAGGGCGCGGGCCGCATCGGCCTGAACTTTCTCCAGATCGACAACCGGGGCTCGATCATCGCCAAGGGCTCGGCGGGTTTGTTCATCGACCCCAACGCGGCGGGGCTGGCCAATCTGGGCGGGTTGCTGGCCGCGGACACGGGCGGCCTTGTGCTGCTGCCCGGCCCCTACGACAACCAGGGCACCATCCGCAGCATGGATTCGAGCGTGTTCTTGCAAGGGTGCGACATCACCGGGGGCACCTTTGAGTCCACGGGCGCGGGGCGCATCCAGGTGAACACCGCCGGCGCCTCCACCATCGTGCGCGGCGTCACCAACAACGGCATCATGCGCCTCCCCAACGACACCGACTGCTACCTGCTCGGGGGCATGACCAACAACGGCAGCATCGAGATGCAGGCGGCCGGCAACGGCACCGACTTCTACTTCGGCGATAACTTCGTCTTCAGCGGCGGCGGCACGATCGCCCTCTCGAACAGCGTGAACAACCAGTTCTACGACATCACCGCTAGCCAGCAAGGCCGCACAATCACCAACGCCGGCAACACGATCACCGGCTCGGGCCGGATCGGCCTCAACACCATCAGCATCACCAACCAGGCGGCGGGTTCGATCGTGGCGGTGGGGAGCGCGGGCCTGACGATCGACCCCGGCAACACGTTCATCAACGAGGGCACGCTGCGTGCCGAGAGCGGGTCGTACATCAACTGCCTTCACGGCATCTACACGTTCACCGCCCCCGCCGTCGCGGCCACCGGGGGCATCGTCTACTTCTCAGCCGGTACGTACACCGGCACCATCGACTCCGAAGGCACGGGCGTCTGCCGCATGAACGCGGCGGGCGCCGCCGTCGTCTTCAACAACCTCACCAACTTGGGCGAACTCGATTTCCCCAACGACTTTGACGCGGTCTTCACCGGCACGCTGGACAACCAGGGCCTGATCGACATGCGTGCCGCGGGCAACGGCACGGACATTTATCTCGCGTCGAACCTCCTGCTCACCGGCGGTGGCACGATCGCGCTCTCCAACAGCCCCAACAACCAGTTCTACGACGTCACCGGCGGCCAGCAGGGGCGCACGCTCACCAACGCCGGCAACACGATCACCGGCTCGGGCCGGATCGGCCTCAACACCATCAGCATCACCAACCAGGCGGCGGGTTCGATCGTGGCGGTGGGGAGCGCGGGCCTGACGATCGACCCCGGCAACACGTTCATCAACGAGGGCACGCTGCGTGCCGAGAGCGGGTCGTACCTCAACTTCGTGGCGGGTTCGTACACATTCACCGCTCCGGCCGTGGCGGGCACCGGGGGCGTGGTCTACTTCTCGGGCGGCACGTACACGGGCCAGATCGACTCCGAGGGCACCGGCCTGTGCAGCATGAACAGCACCGGTGCCAACACCGTGTTCCACAACCTCACCAACCTGGGCGAACTGGAGTTCCCCAACGATCAGGACGCTGTCTTCACCGGCACGCTGGACAATCAGGGCCTGATCGACATGCGTGCCGCGGGCAACGGCACGGACATTTATCTCGCGTCGAACCTCCTGCTCACCGGCGGTGGCACGATCGCGCTCTCCAACAGCCCCAACAACCAGTTCTACGACGTCACCGGCGGCCAGCAGGGCCGCACGCTCACCAACGCCGGCAACACGATCACCGGCTCGGGCCGCATCGGCCTCAACACCATCAGCATCGTCAACAATCCCTTCGGCACCATCAACGCCTCTTCCTCCAGCGGCATCGCCATCGACGCGGCCAACAGTTTCGACAATCAGGGCACGCTCATCGCCTCCGGCGGCACCATCACCATCCACCCGGCCGCGTTCGCCACCTCGGGCAGCGTCACCGCCAACGCGGGCCGATTCATCCACCACGCCGCGCCCGGCAACTCGTGGGTTCAGACCGGTGGGACCGTACTGGCCAACGGCGAGATTCAGGTGGATTCCAACAGTTACCTGCTGCAAGGGGGCACGCTGGGGGGGACGGGTCTGGTTGATTCCAACGTGGTGAACTCCGGCGGCGAAGTGGCTCCGGGCGAATCTCCCGGTCTGCTCACGATCGAGGGCAACTACACCCAGCAGACCGACGGGGTGCTGACGATCGAGGTGGCGGGTGAGGTTGCGGGCAGCGAGTTCGACCGGCTGACCGTAACCGGGGCCGCCGCGCTGGGGGGCACGCTGCGGATCAACCGCCAGCCCGGCTACTTCCCGGTCGTGGGCACGCAGTACACGATCCTCACCTGCGCCTCGCGCACGGGCACGTTCGAGACCGTGGAGCCGATGGACGCCTTCAGCGTGTCGTACAACCCCACCAGCGTGGTCATCACGATCACGTCGATCACGTGCATCCAGGAGTACAACGGCGACGGGGTGCTGAACCCCGACGATCTGGGCGACTTCATCACCGACTACTACACCTTCCCGCACGTGGCCGGCCCGGGCGGGTACGCGATCGCGTGCCCGGGCAACGAAGCGCCCTACGACCAGGGGTACAAGGCCGCGTTCACGCCCGACGGGAGCGGGCAGTGCTCGGAGCCCTTCCCGGACAACCTTGGCGACTACATCACGTCGTATTACACCGGGTGCTGAGGGCGAGCGGCCTCACCCCGCGGCCGGATGCCGCAGCATGAGGCCCACGGTGAGGCCCACGAACGCGATCGCCGCGCACTGGAAGGCGCGGTCTTTGGTGGCGAGTTCGGTGGGGTCGTCGTAGGTCCCCTTTTCGAGCAGCACGATGCAGCGCAGCAGGGCGTAGGTGGCGGGGAGCATGGTGAGCCAGAGCAGGTTGAAGCCGTGGGTGTAACGGGTGGCCTGGGCGATCACGTAGCCCGCGTAGGTGAGCAGCGTGGCCACGCCCGTGACGACCACCATCATGCGGAGCAGTTCCTCGGTGTACTTGGTCTGCACGGTGCGCACCTGGCTCACGGCGGTTTCGCCCATCACGCGGCGTTCGCCCAGCCGCTTGCCGAAGGCCAGGAACATGGCGATGAAGAAGGTGACGTTGAGAAGCCAACTCGAGGGCTCGACCAGCACCGAGGCGCAGCCGCCCAGCACGCGCAGCACAAAGCCCAGGGCCAGGGCCATCACGTCGAGAATCACGACCCGCTTGGTGGCCATGCTGTAGAGCACCACGTTGAGCGCGTAGACCGCCACGGCCAGACCCAGCCACGCCGCGGCGGTGCCGGCGCGGGCATGCCCGGTGAAGGCCACGCCCGTCACAGCCAGGGCGCTGAGCACGCCGAAGCCGCCGGCGAGCACGAGGGCGAGCCCGGGCTTCACCGCCCCGCTGGCGATGGGCCGCAGGCGCTTGCGGGGGTGGGCCCGGTCGGCCTCCACGTCGCGCAGGTCGTTGATGATGTAGCAGGCGCTCGAGACCAGGCCGAAGGCCAGGAACGCCAGCAACGCGGCGGCCGCCTGGGCGCGATCCGGCAAAGCCCCGCCGTAGAGCGGCCCCACCAGCACGAACGCGCCCTTCACCCATTGGCCCGGACGGGCCAGGCGGACGAGGGCGCGGGGTGAGAGGGGTGCGTCGGTCATGGCATGAAGCGCGGGCACCTGCTTTATCGGCCATCGGGCCGATCACTCTACCCTGTCGGCCTCGGGGAGCCGATCGACCGCATGGCCATGCCACCCTCAGCACCGACCGGGGCCGCCCCCGCCGACACGCCCGCGGCGCTGGCGGCGCTGGCCGCGTCGCTGTACGCACCGGCGAGCGGCGGGGTTCTCTTGCGACTCTTGCAGCAGTACCGCCCGTACATCGCGCCGTTTGAGGAACTGCTGCCGCTGGTGCCGCGCGGCGCGAGGGTGATGGATGTGGGGTGCGGCGGCGGTCTCTTTCTGCACCTGCTGGCGGCGCGGGTGGGCCTGGGCGCTTCGGTGGGGTTTGATGCATCGGCGGGTGCGATCGCGGTGGCCCGGTCGGTACGGCACGCGGCCGAGTTGCCGGGCCTGGCGCCCGCGTTTGCCCACGTGCGCGTGCAGGAGCCGTGGCCGGGCCCGCCCACGCACCCCAAGGTGTTCGATGTGGTGAGTGTGATCGACGTGATGCACCACGTGCCGGCGGCCGATCAGGCGGGCCTGATCGCCCAGGCCGCGCGCCGCGTGGCGCCCGGCGGGGTGCTGATCTACAAGGACATGTGCCGGGCCCCGCTCTGGCGTGCCGCGGCCAACCGGTTGCACGACCTGGTGCTGGCCCGCCAGTGGATTTCCTACGCCCCGGTGGAGCAGGTGGAGGTGTGGGCGCGGGCGGCGGGGCTGGAGGTGGAACGCCGCGCCGAGTTCAACCGCTTGTGGTACGGGCACGAGTTGCGTGTCTTCCGCAACCCGCTGGGCTGAGCGGGTGTGGTATCCTCGTGGCCTCATGTCCACCGGCATCGTGATCGACGGAATCACCAAGGCCTATGGCAGCGCGGCGCCGGTGGTGGCGGGCGTGCACCTGACGGTGCAGCCGGGGGAGTTGTTCTTTCTGCTCGGTCCCAGCGGGTGCGGCAAAACCACGCTGTTGCGGATGATCGCGGGCTTCACCGAGCCGACCGCGGGGCGCGTGTGGTTTGACGTGGCGGGTCCGGACGGCGCCCGCACGCGCCGCGACGTGACGCACCTGCCGCCCAACAAGCGCAACACGGGCATGGTGTTTCAGAGTTACGCGCTGTGGCCGCACATGACGGTGGCCCAGAACGTCGCCTTCGGGTTGAGCGTGCGCAGGGTGGCCCGGGCCGAGAGCGAGGCCCGCGTGCACGAGGCCCTTGAGGTGGTGCAGATGGGGGAGTACGCCCAGCGCAAGCCGAATCAGTTGTCGGGCGGGCAGCAGCAGCGCATCGCGCTGGCGCGGGCCCTGGTGGTGCGGCCCGATGTGCTGCTGCTGGATGAGCCGCTGTCGAACCTGGACGCCAAACTGCGCGTGGAGCTGCGATCGGAGATCCGCCGCATCTGCAAGACGGCGCCCACGGCGAGCGGGCGGGGTATGACGGCGGTGTACGTGACTCACGACCAGAAGGAAGCGCTCTCGATGGCCGACCGCGTGGCCGTGATGCACGGGGGCGGCGTGGCCCAGTTGGGCACGCCGGAAGACCTCTACCGCCGTCCGGATTCGCGCTTCGTGGCGGAGTTTCTGGGCGAGACGAACTTTCTGCCCGCTCTGCCCCGTGCTGCGGGGGGGGTCGAGACACCCTTTGGCCCCCTGCCCACTGGCCAGCCTCCCCATGCTGGCACCGCGATGGTGTCGATCCGGCCCGAGGCGGTGCGGCTGGCCCCGGCGGGGAGCGCGGGTGACGGGGGTGGCGGCACGCTGCACGGCCGGTTGGTGGAGACCACGTACCTGGGCGAACTGGCGCAGCACGTGGTGGAGTTGAAGCCGGTGGTGCCCGGCGCGGCGAGCCTTCGGATGAAGGTGGCCGCCCTGAACCCGCCGCCCGGTGTGGGGGCGACGGGAACCGAGGTGGCGTTGCACATCGATGCCCGCGACGTGGTGGTGCTGGGGGCGTAGTACGGCGCGGCGGTTGGTGGTGGGCACCCGCCGAACGGTGGGGAAAACCCGTGCAAACCCCTTCCCGGCAGGCCACTTGGCAAACCGGCCGGTTTCTGCGACAATGGCGGGAGGCGTGGCGTGCACCCCCGCGGTTGCCGCCGCCCGACTCCCTCGGTCGTTCATCACCCGGAGCCCGCACCCATGTCCCGTCAACCCTCCCCCGGATCGTGCGATGTCGGCCTCATCGGCCTCGAAGTCATGGGCAAGAACCTTGCGCTGAACATGGCCGACCACGGCTTCAAGGTGCTGGCCCACAACCGCAGTGCCGCCAAGGTGAAGCCTTTCCTTGACGACAACCCGCCCGGCGTGATCGGACCCGGCGGCGGCCTGTTCGGCTTTGAGAGCCCGGATGATGAGCCGAGCCGGCTGAGGGCGTTTGTGGGCGCGCTCAAGAAGCCGCGTGTGATCATCATGATGGTGAAGGCGGGCGAACCGACGGACATCACCATCAACAACCTGGTGCCCCTGGTGGAGAAGTGCGACATTTTGATCGACGGCGGCAACGCGGAGTGGCAGGACACCATCCGCCGTGAGAAGATGCTGACAGACAAGGGCATTCTCTTCGTGGGTTCGGGCGTGTCGGGGGGCGAGACGGGTGCCCGCTTCGGCCCCAGTTTGATGCCGGGCGGCGACCCGAAGAGCTGGGACCGCCTGAAGCCCATCTGGGAGGCGATCGCGGCCAAAGTGGACGAGAAGACCGGCAAGCCGCTGGAGGGTGCCGCGCCGGGCAAGCCCGTGAAGGGGGGTGTCGCCTGCACCACGTACATCGGCCCCAACGGGGCCGGCCACTACGTGAAGATGGTGCACAACGGCATCGAATACGGCGACATGCAACTCATCTGCGAGGGCTACCACTTCATGCGCGACGTACTCGGCAAGGGCGCCAAGGAGATGTCGGGCATCATGGCCGAGTGGAACAAGGGCGACCTGGATTCGTTCCTGGTCGAGATCACCGCCGACATTCTCCAGCACACCGACGGGGCTACGGGCAAGCCCTTTGTGGACATCGTGATGGACGCGGCGGGCCAGAAGGGCACCGGCAAGTGGACCATTACCTCGGCCCTCGACCTGGGCATCCCCGCGGCCACCATGAGCGAGGCCGTGTTCGCCCGCAACATGAGCGCGATCAAGGACCAGCGTGTGGCCGCGAGCAGGGTGCTCAAGGGGCCGAGCAGGAAGGGCGGCGACGGCTTCGGCATCACCGACTGGGTGGGCGCGGTGCGTGATGCGCTCTACTGCTCCAAGATCTGCTCGTATGCGCAGGGCTTCGCGCTCATGCAGGCCGCCAGCGACGCCCAGAAGTGGGGCCTGAAGCTGGGCGAGATCGCCATGATCTTCCGCGGCGGGTGCATCATCCGGGCCCGCTTCCTGCAGAAGATCTACGAGGCCTACAAGAGCAACCCCAAACTCGCCAACCTGCTGCTGGACCCATACTTCGCGGGCATCACCGAGAAGTATCAGGCCAACTGGCGGGCGGTGGTGGCCCGGGCCGCCATCGAGGGTGTGCCGGTGCCGGCCTTCAGTTCGGCCCTGTCGTACTACGACTCGTACCGCTCGGCCAATCTGCCCGCGAACCTGTTGCAGGCCCAGCGCGACTACTTCGGCGCCCACACCTACGAGCGTGTGGACCAGCCGCGCGGGAAGTTCTTCCATGTGGATTGGCCCGAGCCCAAGCGCCCGCAGCTTGAGATCAAGAAGTAGGGAAGGCAGGAAGAAGGCACGGGGAAGGCACGAAGAAGGTACAGAGGCACGCAGCAAGGCCAATGCAAAGCCCCCGGCGCGAGCCGGGGGTTTTTGGTTGGCGCGAGGTCGGCCTGACGCTCGGCAGATGTCCTACGTGCCGCGGGCGCGGCGCGCGCGGCGGCACGGTGGTACGGTTCCCACATGGCTGATGCTCCGGTCATCCGCACGCCGCGCCTCACGCTTCGGCCCGTGGCCGAAGGCGACCGGTCCGAGTTCCTGCGTGTGCATCGTGTCTCGTGGGCCACGCATCTGGGGCCGTGGAGCCCGCTGCCGCCCGTGCTGTCGGATGGCACGCCGGACTTTGAGGCCATGTTCGCGCAGTCGCTCGCCCGCGCGGCCGAGGGCTATTCCAACGGAACCGCGTGCCGCCTGCTCGGGTTCGATGCCGCGGGCGCACTCGTCGGCGGCTTCAATCTCAACAACATCACACGCGGCATCTTCCAGAACGCGGATGCCGGTTGGTGGGTCGCCCTCGACCAGACACGCAAGGGGTACGCGACAGAGGGCGTGGCCGCGCTGGTCCGCCACGCGCTCGCGAGCGCGCCGGGCGGGCTGGGCCTGCACCGTGTGCAGTGCGGCATCATACCGCGCAACGCGGCCAGCGCGGCGGTGGCGGCGCGGGTCGGGTTCCGGCGAGAGGGGTTGGCCCAGCGGTACCTGAAGATCAACGGCGTGTGGGAAGATCATGTGATCTTCGCGCTCACGGCCGAGGAGGTTGGGTAGGGCAAAGCGCAGACCCGCCGTGGCGGGGAGGCGAAGGCGCGAAGGAAGGCGCGGATCAGAATCGGATTCCAACACGGAGCACGGAGGGCCACGGAGTTGAACCACTCTGCATGGGGCTACTCTCCGTGATTCTCAGTGCTCTCCGTGTTTCATCGGTGCTTCTTCGCGTCTTGGCGCCTTTGTGTTATCCGCGTCTTCCCCGGTACCACTCCACCGTCCGGCGCATCCCCTCCTCCAACCCCACGCGCGGCGACCATCCCAGCCGCTCTCTCGCCCGCGAGATATCCAGGCAGCGCCGCCCCACGCCGTCGCCCTTGGTCGCATCCCACACGATGCGGCCCGTGAACCCCGCGTGCCGCGCGATGATCTCGCTCAGGCTCTTGATGCTCGTCTCAAGCCCGCTGGCGATGTTGATGGGCGTGCCATCATCGATCTCCTCTGCGCACCGCACCACGCCCTCCGCGGCATCATCCACAAACAGGAAGTCTCGCGTCGGCGCGCCCGTGCCCCAACAGACCACTTCCGCCGCATGCGCCTTGGCCGCGTCCACGAACCGCTTCATGATCGCGCCCGCGGCGTGGCTGCGGAGCGGGTCGTCGATGTTGTCGCCGGGTCCGTACAGGTTCACCAGGATCGGGAACGCGCTGCGCAGGCCGTATTGCCCGTGGTACGCCCGCACCGCGGCGAGCAAACCGAGTTTGCTGAGGCCGTACGGTGCAATCTCCGGATCGGGCAGGCCACCGAAGAGCGATTCCTCCCTGTATGGCAGCGGGGCGCTGGCCGGGTAACTGGTCATCGAGCCGACGACGACCACCTTGATGCCTGTGGGCTCTGGTGGGGCGGACGTCCGGTGCGCCTTCTGTGCCGCCGACTCTTGAGGCTTGGCGAAAGAGTCGGTGCGCGGCGCCGCCCCCATCCGTGCCGCCGCGTGGATCACATTCAACCCCATGAGCAGGTTGTCGTGCAGCATGTCGGCGGGTCGGGCTCGATTCAGGCCCAGACCGCCCACGAGGCCCGCGCAGTGGATGATGACGAGGCCTGCGCCGGGCGGCATGGCCTCGTGCGTGCCCTGCACCAGTTGTCGCGCGTGGTCGGCCCGGCGCAGGTCGCAGGTGGCCGAGCGCGGCACGGTGAGCGATGATTCATGAACGCCGCGCGCGCGGAGAGCGCCTACGACGGCACGCCCCAAAAAGCCCGCGCCGCCGGTGACGATCACGCGTTGAGATTCCCAATTGAACACGAGGCCGATGGTAGCGATGCGCTACTTCCTCCCGTTCGCTCTCCACCACTCGATCGTCCGCTTCAGCCCCTCCTCAAAGCCCACCCGGGCCTTCCACTCGAGCATCTTGCTCGCCTTGGTGGTACTCAGGCACCGGCGCGGCTGGCCGTCGGGCTTGGTGTGGTCCCACTCGATTCCGCCCTTGAACCCGGTGAGTTTCACAATCAGTTCGACCAGGTTCTTGATCGTGATCTCGAAGCCCGCGCCCAGGTTGATGGGTGTAGGGTCATCGACCACTTCC
Organism: uncultured Phycisphaeraceae bacterium; assembly: GCA_964590885.1. GTDB lineage: Bacteria > Planctomycetota > Phycisphaerae > Phycisphaerales > UBA1924 > JAEUIX01. Next base: position 52,087 of record CAZPWW010000018.1, on the reverse strand, counting down.
GCCGCGCGGCAGATGCCCTCGGCCACGTCGTCCACGTACAGAAACTCGCGGCTTGCGGAACCGGTGCCCCAGCAGGTGATCTGCTTGTCGCCGCGTGCCTGGGCCTCCACGCACTTGCGGATGAGCGCGGGGATGACGTGCGACGAGTGCGGGTCGAAGTTGTCGTGCGGGCCGTACAGGTTCACCGGCAGCACATAGGCGCAGCGCAGGCCGTATTGCAGGCGGTACGCATCCAGCATCTGCCCCGCGGCCTTCTTCGCCACGCCGTAGGGCGCGTTGGTCTCTTCCGGGTAGCCGTTCCAGAGTTCATCCTCCACGAACGGCACGGGCGTGAACTTGGGGTACGAGCAGATGGTGCCTACCTGCACGAACTTGCCGTCTCGACCCGCTCCGCCTGTGCTCGCCGCCGCGCCGGCGATGCTGGCACCCGCCTTGGCGCAGAGCCCATCGGCCCGCCCCTGCTCGATGAGGTGCAGGGCCATGGCCATGTTGGCGTAGAAGTAGCGGCCGGGGTTGTCGCGGTTGGCGCCGATGCCGCCGACCTCCGCCGCGAGGTGGATGACGCAGTCAACCTTGCCGGGGCCGCCGAAGGCCGTCGCGTAGAGCCGGCGTGCATCGGCCTCGGCGGTGAGGTCGTAGTGCCTGCGCCGCGGCACAAAGATGTTCGCGGCGGGTACGCCGCGGGCGAGCAGTTTCGCGTGCACCACCCGCCCGACAAACCCGGCACCGCCGGTGAGGATGATGCGCTTGGAACGGAGGTCGAAAGAGGGGGAAGGCATGGTGGGAGAGGGTATTCAGGGGAGGCGCGAACGCGAGTTCGCGGCACGCCCCTCACGCCTCCACTGGGCCCTCGCCTGCTCCGCCCACGGCCCGACCGCACTCCGGGCACACGTTCACGCTGATGCCGCGCAGGTCGTAGCCGCACGCCCTGCACGGGATCCCAGGCGGCGATCGGCGCAAAGCGCTCACCCAACGCAGCGACCGGACCAGTAGCGTACCAAGGACGAGGACGAATCCATCGTTCACCAGTCCGCTCCAGTGAACCTCAACCTTCTGATACTTGCCAACCCGCAACGCAACCATCTCGTCGGGCGTGAACGCCGGCTGCACGAAGGGGCCAACCGCTGCGACCCAGTTGTCCCGTTCGCTTTCGGTCATCGCCGGTGCTGGGCTGAAGTCAGCCGAATCGAACCGGAGCGACTTGCTGAGCGTGTACGCAACTGGCGACCAAAGCCCCCAATTTGTCCCTCGCACCGTGTACGCGATGTTAACACCCTTCGCGCTGCCCGCCGCGAGCGCTGCCCCTACGCGTGCTCGATCCCCTTCTGTGGCGGTTTCGGTGAGCACCTCCATCGCGGTGCCATGGTCTATCACAGTAAAGGACTGATCATTGAACAGCGTGCATCCACTCCACGGCCGATCCAGATTCGCCAAGACTCCGACCACCGTGGCGTGCCCGGGCCGAAACGGCTGCAGCCGCGCATCCAACGCGAGGATCACCCCGATCACGATCGTCGTGGCCGGATTCACCAACCGACTGCGCCAGATCGTCCGACTGTTCTTCACGCGCCATTGCCCTTCGCAGATCGCGGCCTGATCCTCGGGAACTCGATGCACACACAGTCGATACGCCCCTAGCGCCCCCGCAGTTCCTCTGCCTACGCCCCGACCACACTCGCCTTGGTCTTCCCCACGCCCCGCATCACGCCGCGCGTGTCCACCACCAGTTTCGCGTGCTCACCGACAAACGCCCAGTCGTACCACGCGTGGTGCGTGGCGATCACCACCGCGTCAAACGCCGCGAGCGTGGCCGCGCTCCAGGGCACGCTCTCCATGCGCAGGTCGCCGTAGCGGCGCATCGCGTGCGTGCGCGGCACGTGGGGGTCGTGATACTCGACCGTGCAGCCCGCCGCGCGGAAGAGTTCGACAAGTTCGAAGCTCGGGCTCTCGCGTACGTCGTCGATGTCGGGCTTGTAGGCGAGGCCGAGGATCAAGACGCGCGGCTGGGCGGCACGCGCAGGCCCACTCGCGTCTGAAGTCTGGAGCCTGCTGTCTCTCATCGCCTCCATCGTCCTGCGCACCACGTACTCCGGCATCGCGTGGTTCACACGGCCCGCGAGTTCGATGAAGCGTGCCTCCATGTCGGCGCGGCCGAGGCGCGTGCCCACCTGCTTCGCACGCCACGCGAGGTAGAAGGGGTCGATCGGGATGCAGTGGCCCCCCAGGCCGGGCCCGGGGTAGAAGGGCGCAAAGCCGAAGGGCTTGCTCTTGGCGGCCTCGATCACCTCCCACACGTCGATGCCCATCGCCTCGAAGATCACCTTGAGTTCGTTCACCATGGCGATGTTGACGGCGCGGTAGATGTTCTCCACCAGTTTGGCGCTCTCGGCCACCTCGCTCGTGCGCACCTCGATCACCTGCTTCACCGCCACGCGATACAGCGCGGCGGCCACGCGAGTGCTCGCGGCATCAATCCCACCCACCAGTTTGGGGATCGTCGAGACGGTGTGGTCCTTGCGGCCGGGGTCTTCGCGCTCGGGGGAGAAGGCCAAGTAGAAGCCCGTCTCGCTGCCGCACTTCAGCCCGCGCGACTCCAGACGCGGCAGCACCACCTCGCGCGTGGTACCGGGGTACGTGGTGGACTCGAGCACCACCAGTTGCCCCGGACGCAGGTGCCGCGCGATCGCATCGGCGGTTTTCTCGACGTACGACAGATCGGGTTCGTTGTTCGCATCCAGCGGCGTAGGCACGCAGATGAGGATGGCATCGGCCTCGGCAAGGTGGGCCTCGTCTGCCGTCGCCTCGAAGCGCGGCGTGCTGCCGTCGCCGCCCGAGCGCATGCGCTGCGAGCGCATCACATGGACAAAGTCGGCCCCCAGGTGGTGCAGGTACGTGCGCCCGGCGTTGAGGGCCTCGACCTTGGCCGGGTCGACGTCGAAGCCGATCACGCGCACGCCGCCGTCGACAAAGGCCCGCGCCAGGGGCAGGCCGACGTAGCCCATGCCCATCACGCACACCACGGCGGAGCGGTCGGCGATGCGATCGAGCAGGCCCATTCGTGCCATGGTACGACCTGGTGCTCGCATGGCGTTCGGGATTCGCCGGTTGTTCGTAGGGCCGGATGCTGGAGTCGGGTGGATTGTGGCTGCGTCCGCCGAGGCTGCTGGCGTGCACGGTGGGCGCGGGTAGACTGCCCACGGCCCCTTGGCATCAAGTGTGCGCGGGCCAAGGAGGTTGCGATGCGTGCACACACCACCGGTTCCGCCCGCCCGCATCCGGTCTGCGTTCGCGCCCGCTGTGCGGCAGCCCCGGCCGCGGTGCTGGCGTTCTGCGCCGGCCTGGGCGCGGCGGTTCCGGCGTGGTTCGACAACGGCGCCGACCAGCACGGCTTCTTTCCGGGCGTGCCCGATTTCTATCAGCACCAGAAGTACGAGGCCGCGCTCACCAGCTCGTGGGAGAGCCGCTACTCCTCGACCACGTTCACGCACCTGGCGGAGGTCGCGGGGGTCTGCCGGCAGACGTCGCTGGTTGGCGCCATGGCGCGCCTTGAGGCGCGGGGCTTCAAGGGGGTGACGGAGGCCAAGATCAACGACGGCGGGGGCGATTGGCGGGCCGCGGCCAACACGGCGATCGAGACGCTGGTGGGCGCGGCTTCGGTGCAGGGGTACCTGGATGCGCGGCGTGCCACCGATGACGGGAAGTTGTGGAAGGCCGCGCTCAAACTCAACCAGTTCCGGGCTGACAGCGCGACGGGTGAGGTCTCCATTGATGGGAAGGTGTACAAGGAAGGTCCGAAGGGTTCGGAGACCCCGGTCAACGCGTTCACGATCTACAAGCGCCTGCTGGTGAACGAGCAGGGGCCGATGGTGGTGTTCAAGCGCGACCCGGCCAAGACCTACTCGGACACGGTCTGGTGGGGGAACTTCCACTCGATGGGCGGCACGGGTGTGAGCGAGAAGAACGGCAAGTTCCGCATGTTCCTGACCGACCCTGATTCCAACAAGGGCAACCGCTCCGCCAAGGCGACTTACAAGATCGGCAGCAGTGTGCCGACCACCGCCGCGGACGCGGGGCACGCGGGGTGGGTCTTCCACCTCACCGATCGCGCGAAGAACGATTTTCTTGAGAAGCACACGATCGTGGACGGCAAGACCGGGGCCGCGGCCGACATCACCAAGAAATTGACGGTGGTGCTGGCGATGGCCGGCGACGGCAGCGCAACCGTGCGGTTCTTCAACGGGGCCGACGCGACCGACACCGGCCGCATCACCGTGAAGAAGAAGGGCGACGACGACAACGTCAACGCCCGCAAGTACGGGGGCGGCGATGCCGACGCTCCAATCGTCAAGACGGGCAACGGAGCGGGCGACCCGGCCGCGGGGGTGATCGCCGATCGTGTGGCGCGGCTCGACTTCGACACCAGCACGCTCAAGAAGGCCATCACCGTTGCCGCCAGCGACGACCACGATGGCGACGTGACGGACAAAGGGCGCTTCACCAACGTGCTGATTGATTTCATCGAGACCATCTCCAAGAGCCCGGTGCTCGATCAGGTGGCCGTCCCACGCTTGGCCCCCCCGAGCCCGGCCGGCCCGGCGACCACGGGCGTGCACACGCCGCTCACGTTCATTTCGCCGCTCAGCACCGCGGTCGATGCGATCCAGGTGGTGCCGGTCACCTCGTCGGCGGTCTTTGATGCGACGATCGACGGTGCCACGCTCACGGATTCGCTGGGCGGCACATGGCTCGCGTCGTTCATCCCCGGCGCGGGCGAGACCGACCCGTGGGGCAACCCGCTGCCGCCTGCCGGCGGGGCGTGGCACTTCGAGCGGGTGTCGGGAGCGGGGCTGCCGGCCTTCGATGCCGCGGCGGCAGGCGACCCCGCCACGCTCGACACGCTGGTGGCGACGTCGGGCTCGCTCCTGCACTACCAGGTCTTCGTGCACGCGGAGGCGACGGTCGAAGCGGGCAACCCCTTCGGCGGCTACTGGCTGATGTACCCGTACGGGGCAGCCGAGGAGCCGCTGCGTCAGCAGACCGAGCACCTGGTGGACACCGAAGCGCTGGCCAGCGTGCCCGACCTGTGCGCGATCGACTACAACTTCGACGGGGTGGTGAACCCCGACGACCTGGGCGACTTCATCACCGACTACTTCACGTTCCCGCCGCTGGCGGGTCCGGGCGGCTACGCCATCGCGTGCCCTGAGAACTCCCCGCCATACGACTTGGGCTATCAGGCCGGGTTCACGTTCGGGGGCGAGGGCTCGTGCATCGAGCCCAACCCGGACAACCTCGGGGACTACATCACGGCCTACTTCCTGGTTCAGGTTTTCGGGTGCGGCGACTTCTGAACCGCTCGCTCCCCGGGGCAGGACGTGCGCGGGGGCTTACTTCGCCCCCGCGGCGTCCACGGCCGCGAGCAGCGCATCCTTGCCGGTGGCCCCCTGGAAGAACGCGGCGATCTTGCCCTCGCCGTTGATCACCACGAAACTCGGGTAGCCCTGCACCTGATAGTCCTTGGCGGTCTGGTCGCCCTCGAGCAGCAGCGGCACGGTCGAGCCCCACTGCTTCATCAGGTCATTGGCGCGCTTGCCCGGGTCGCGGCAGACCACGCTGTAGGTGCTCACATTCTTGCCGCTGACGGCCTTGGCGACCTCGTCGAGCGTCTGGTTGGCGGCCTTGCTCTGCGTGAAGAGCGGGCCCCAGAAGGCCATCACCACGACCTTGCCGGAGTGCCCGGCCAGTTTCTGCTCGGAGCCGTCGGCCCCCTTGAGCACCCACGCGGGTGCCACGGTGCCGGGCGGGAAGCCGCCGGCGACACCCGTCGGCTTGGCCTTCTGGGCCGGGGGCGGGGCCTGGCCGGCATCGGCCGCGGGCGTGGGCGTGGGCGTGGGCGTTTGGCCTTCCTTCATGCCCGGCGGGCGCGGGAAGGGCACGTTGCTCTCGGGCTTGACATCGGCCTTCTTGACCTCATCGGCGCGGCGCGAGAAGCCCGCGGGCGTCTCGACCTTCAGATCCGCGGGCGTCAGCCCGGGGGCGAGTTTCAGGTTCGTGATGTTGAGCGTGAAGCTCGCCATGCCGTCTTTGGCGCCCTTGAAGCCGCTGAGGAACTCCAGGCGGCGCGGCAGGCGGTCGTTCATCGAGACGGCGATCTTCGCGCCCCGCTGCACCGGCGCGTTCCAGGTCTTGATCACCTGGCACTTCTCGCCGTTGACTTCCTCCACGCCCACGAGGGTGATCTCGGGCGTGCGCAGCATTTTCTCATACGGCTCGCGCTCGAAGAACACGTCGGGGATGAGCTGGTCCTTCACCCGCTTCACGTCTTGCACGGTGTCGGGTGCCACAGCCTTGCGCTCGAGCACCACGTTGTTGTTGTAGTCGGCCCACACCGCCACGCCCTCGGCGAAGGCCGCCAGCACGTCGCGCTCGGCCTGCATGGGGGGGGTCATGCGCCCCTTCACCCACAGGGCGCTGGTCGACGGGCTGGCCTCGTTGCGGATGAACTTCACCTCGCCGTCGGTCTTCATGGTGAACTGTGACTGGCCCTCGAGCGAGCGCGAGCCGGTGTAGGTCGCGCCCTTGAGCGCCTTGATGGCGGCCGCGCTCTCGAGGAGGATCGCTTTGGCCTGTTCGTCCACCTGGGGCGCGGCCTTGGCCGCCTCGCCCTCCTGGGCGCGGGCTACCTGCACAGGGGCGCACACCCAGGTCGCCGCACACGCCACACCCACCGCCACGTTGCTCATCCGCATGCCATGCTCCTCGAAGTCGATGCCCCGGGGCACCGCGACGCGGGCCACAGGGGCGATAACCCTACACCCGCCGCTGCGGCGGGGTTGCCGCGCCCGCGCGGGCCGCCCACGATAGATCGGATGTTTACGCCCCAAGATTGCCCTCAGATGGACCCGGCGCCACCCATCGTGCTGGGAGCCGTCGCTATTCGGGGCACCTCGACACCGGCAACGAGCGCCGAAACCCAAACCGGTACCGAATCCACGTCTCCGGAGCGTTCAGCCTCCCCCGCTCACGAGCGGAGCGGCCCCGGCTTTGTGGAGGTCAGCCTGGCGCTCGCTGCGCCGCTGGTGCTGGGGTTGGCGATCCGCCGGGGGTGGCACCTGCCCGCGGCCTGGCCGCCGCGTGCTGCGGGCGTGCGCTCGTGGGCGGAACTGCTGGCCCTGGGCCTTGCCCTCTACCTGGGCTTGGGCCTGATTGCGCTGGCGGCCGGTGCGCTGGGGCGGGCGGTATGGCCGGCCGACACGGTGGCGGCCACGGGGCTGGCCGCGCTCATCACGTTTGGCCTCTTGGTGCCGGGGGCGCTGGCCACGCTGTGGCTGGCCGGGCGCGGCAGCGCGTCGGTGCACCCGGGACTGCGTCTGCGTGCGCGAGATGTGCCGGCCGGGCTGGCGGGCTTTGGGTTGTGCGTGCCGGTGGTGGTAGCGGCGTCGATGGCGGCGGTGTGGGTGGCCACACTCGTGCGCGGCACACCGCCCGACCCGATCGCGCACGACCTGCTCCGCACCATACTCGATCATCGCTCCAGCCCGTGGGCCTGGGCCCTGATCGTCGGGGCGGTGCTCGGTGCGCCGGTGGTGGAGGAAGCGATCTACCGGGTCCTGCTGCAGAGTGCGCTGGCGAGTGCGATGGCGCGGCCGCGCCTGGCGGTGCTGGGCACGTCCCTGCTGTTTGCGCTCGCCCACGCGCCGCCGGGGGCGGGTGTGCCGCCGCACGCGCTGGTGTCGCTGTTCGTGCTCTCGTGCTGCCTGGGCCTGGCCTACGAGCGCACCGGCCGCTACACCGTGCCGGTGGTGATGCACGTCTGCTTCAACGCCGCGAATGTGGCCCTGGCGCTGGGCACGCTCTGAGGGGGCGAGCCCGCGGCGGATTCAGGTGCGGACGGCGGTGGCGGCCTCGATCGCCAGGGGCACGAGCACGAGCACCGGTACGAAGGCGCCCACCACGGCGGGCAGGCCGGGCACCGGCAGGGCCGGCCCCAGCACGCCGCCCATGACGCACAACAGCGCCACCGGCGCGCAGCGCAGGCTCTGCACCACCATGTTCACGGGTTCACGGGTGAGATAGAAGCGCATGGCGATGACCAGCGACAGGAAGCCGCACACCAGGGCCGAGACCCGGCCCCACGCGACGCGCTCGAGCCGGGCACGCACGTCGGGCTGCAGGCCGCCGGCGCCCAGGGCCCGGGCGATCTGGGCCCAGGAGAGCGTCTGGCCATAAGCCTTGAAGCGATCGGCGATGAGGGCGGTGGGGTTGAGGTCGGTTTCGATGCGATCGACCGGCGTGCCGCGCGGCCGGCGCACCCGGCCTGCCTGCTCGGGGCCGGCGCGGGTGAGGTCGATGGCGACGCCGCCCGTGAGCCACCAGCCTCCGGCGGATTCGTCGTAGGTGGCGCTCTCGGCGCTGATGCGGCGCACGGCCCGCCCCCCCTCGTCGCGGTCCCAGATGTTGGGCTTCTCGAGCGTGCCCGTGCCGGGGTCGAAGCGGGCGGCCTGGAAGAGCCTGCGGCGTCCATCGGCCACCAGCGGCACGCTGAACGCGTCCACGTCGCGCTCGCCCGCGCTGGCCGCGCCGCGCGTGAGCAGGGGGGCGATGCGCGGCAAGACCAACTCCTGATTCGCCACCTGCACGGCGCCGACGGCGGCGGCCACCACCAGCACGGGCAGACCCGCGCGATGCAGGCTCACGCCGCCGGCGAGCATCGCCACCATCTCACGCTGCCGCACCAACTGCGCGAACGTGAAGCCCATGCCCGCGACCACCACCAACGGCGCGATGAAGTTGAAGAGTTGCAGCAGGCGGGGCCACCACAGGTCGGCCACCAGGAACACCGTGATCACGGCCCGGCGCAGGGCGCCGCCGCCCCCGGGGGCGTGTGCGCTGCCCGCCGCCTCGCCCCCCGCGGCCATGGCCGCCGCGGCACCGGCGAACTTGTCGAGGTTGAGCGAGAGATCGACCATCACCACGAACGCGGCCACCAGAGCCACCAGCATGAGCATGTTGAGCACGTACTGCCGGGCGATGTAGCGGTCGAGGATGGTCACGGCGTCGCCCCGCTCTCCCGGCCGGGGCCGCGGGCCGCGCGCAGCCGCGCGAGGCTGGCGCAGGCCAGCCACCCCGCGATCGCGCCGCCGGCGATGTCGGACAGAAAGTGCTGCCCCACGCTCACGCGTGTCAGCCCGCAGCCCAGGGCCCAGGGCAGCATCACCCAGGCCGTGCCCGGCCACAGGCGCGCCAGAGCAAAGGCTCCCGCGAACGCCACGCCGGCGTGGCTGCTGGGCAAGCCGAAGGCGGATGAATCCCACGTGCGCTCGGCGAACGCCACAAACCGGTACGCGCCCTCGGTGTCGAGCGGCCTCTGCCGCCGGATGAGCAGTTTGGCCCCTTCGGCCAGCAGCCCGCCCAGACCGGCCGCGGCGAGGGGGTGGAGCCCGCGTCGCCACGAGCGGTCTGCCGCGCAGATGGCCAGGCCCACAAGCAGCCACGCGGGCCAGTAACCGGCTACGCGCAGGAGCCACCACCAGTCGCGGAAGGGGTTGTCGATGAGCGGCCTGCTCAGCAGCGTGCGGAAGGCCCACGGGTCGAGGGCGGTGGCCAGGCCGAAGGCGGCAAGGGCCAGGGCGGCGGCGGCGAGCAGCCCGCGTGGATCGCGCCCGGGCTTCACGCGTGGGCTCCCGCCCCGGCGGGTGCGCCGGCCGCGCCGTTCACATGATCGAACTCGTCGCCACGGAACAACGTGCCCAGGTAGACGCGCTTCACCATCTCATCGTTGATCAGTTCGCGCGGCGTGCCCTCGGCGAAGGTCTTGCCCGCATCGATGATGCAGGCGCGGTCGCACACGCGCAGGGTCTGCACTACATTGTGGTCGGTGATGAGGCAGGCGATGCCCGCGGCGGCGAGGCGCCGGATCTCGCGTTGCAGGTCCTCGACGGCGATGGGGTCGACGCCGCTGAAGGGCTCGTCGAGCAGGATGAGTTTGGGGCTGGTGACGAGGGCCCGGGCGATTTCGAGTTTGCGACGCTCGCCGCCCGAGCAGGTGCGGGCCTGCTGTTTGGCCTTGTGGGTGAGGCCGAACTGGGCGAGCAGCGCCGCGGCCATCTCGAGCCGCTCGCGCTTGCCAAGGCGCAGGGTTTCGAGAATCGCCAGCAGGTTCTGCTCACAGGTGAGGCGCGTGAAGACGCTGGGCTCCTGCGACAGGTAGCCCATGCCCAGGCGGGCCCGCTTGTACATGGGCAGGCCGCTGACGTCGCGCCCGTCAAAGAGCACGCGCCCCTGATCGGCGTCGATCATGCCGATGGCCATGCGGAAACTGGTGGTCTTGCCCGCGCCGTTGCGGCCCAGCAGGCCGACGATCTCACCGGGCTCGACGTGGAAGGAGACACCGCACACCACCTCGCGCCCGGCGTAGGACTTGTGCAGGTTGGTGGCTTCGAGGAGGGGCATCGAGGCCATTCTACGTGCGGACACGGAATGCACCCGCTCACAGCCGCGCAAAGTGCGGCAACTCACCCACCAGCGGCCGCAGGTATTCCACAAACGCCTTGCTCACGTCGTGCGTGCCGTTGATGAACTCCGCCGGCAGGTGCTTGGTCTTGGCCGCCACCTCGCCCAGCCCGATCAACTTCTTCTCGATCTTGTAGGGGTGGTTCGAGAGGCGGATGATCGCCACGCTGCCCTCGCGCTCGCCATGGGCGGCCTGCTGGGCGGCAAACGTGCCCACGCCTCGTGCCTCGGCCGCGTCGACATGGCTTACATCCGGCCAGCAGCGCTGCAGGTACCCCAGCGTGTCGGCCCGCACGCGCGGGGCCTTGCCCGTGGGCGTCTTGATCCGATCCTTCACCAGGTTTGCCAGCAGGTCGCCCAGCGCACCGCTCCCCGAGAGTTGCACGTTGCCGTGGGCATCGGTCTGCGCGCCCGCGATGAGCGTGGCCCCGATCTCCTTGCCCTCCCTGCTCTTGATCCCCTCCGACACGGCCACCTGGCACCGCCCGACGCGCAGGAACACCGCCTCCACCTCCTTGATGAACCGCTCGGTGTCAAAGGGGACCTCGGGCAGGTAGATCAGGTGCGGGCCGTCGCCCTCCTTCTCGCGCGCCAGCGCGCTCGCGGCGGTCAAAAAGCCTGCGTTCCGCCCCATCACCACGTTGATCTTGATCCCCGGCAGGCTGGCGTTGTCGCGGTCATCGGCCATGAAGGCCGTGGCCACGAACTTCGCCGCGCTCGGATACCCGGGTGTGTGGTCATTCACCATCAGGTCGTTGTCCACGGTCTTGGGAACGTGGAAGCAGCGCAATTCATACGCCGCCTCCTTGGCCAGCTCACTGACGATCCGGCACGTGTCCGATGAATCGTTGCCCCCGATGTAAAAGAAGTAGCGCACCTCGTGCTTCTGGAGCGCTTCAAGAATCTTGCCGCAGTCCTCGCGGTTGGGCTTGTCGCGGCTGGAGCCAAGGTAACTCGACGGGGTCTTGGCCACGCGGGCGAGCGTCGCCGCGTCGAGGGCCGACAGGTCCACCAGCGGCATGCCCTTGGTCAGGCCGGTCACGCCGTGGCGCATGCCCCACACCCGCTTGATCCCCCGCACGCCCTGCAGCCCCTCGACGACGCCCACCAGACTCTGGTTGATGACGGCCGTCGGCCCGCCCGACTGCCCCACGATCGCTGTGCCCTCGATCAACTTGCTGCTCATGGCCCCAGCGTATGCGTTTTACCGCCGCGGCCACGTGGCATAGCCCGCCGGCGCCACCCCGGGCTTCACGTAGATCGCCATCACGCTGTCGTCGCTGTAGCGGCCCGGTCCGAGTTTGAAGTAGCGCGGCGTGCGGCCCTCCTCCACGAAGCCCAGGCGCCGGTAGAGCGCGACCGCCGGGGCGTTGTCCGGGAACACTCCCAGCGTCACCTTCTCCAGGCGCGGGTGCGCGGCCGCCCAGTCGAGCAGCGCCTCCAGCAGCGGCCCGCCGATGCCGCGCCCGCGGTGTGTCGAGGCGAGGCCCATGCCGAAACTGCCGTGGTGCGCCACACGCCGGCGTGCCGCGGGGCGGAACTGCAGGCTCCCCACCAGGGCCGCGTTCATCTCGGCCACCAGCCAGAGGCTGTCGGGGCTGGCGGCCGCCTCGTCGATCAGGGCCCGCTCCTGCTCGACGGTGATCGTGAACTCCTCGCGCGTCGTCTTGGTGTAGTCGCACGTGGCGAACACATCGTGCGCGAGGGCCAGCATGGCCGCTGCATCCTCGGCGCACGGGCTTCGCACCGTGAACGCCGCGCCGTCGCGAGCCATGCACGTTCGTGCTTCGATCACCGCCATCCCAACTCCCTCGCGCTCTCTGTCCGATGCCCAGTGCGCACTGCCCAGTGCCTAGTGCCCGGTGCCTTCCCCCATCGCCCCCTTCATCTCCGCCACCGCCTTCCGCAGCCCCGTCCACACCGCGCGGCTCACGATCGCGTGCCCGATGTGCAACTCGCTCACGCCCGGCAGCCGCGCCACCATCCCCACGTTCGCGTAGTTCAGGGCGTGCCCGGCGTGAAACCGCATCCCCATCGCCCGAGCCCGGTGCCCCGCGTCCAGCACCCTGTCGCGCTCCCGCGCCAGCGTGCCCAGCCGCTCATCCCCACCCGCCGCGGCAAAGGCCGCCGCGAAAGGGCCGGTGTGAATCTCGCACGCATCGAAGCCCGCGTCCTTGCTCGCTTCCACCTGGGCGGGCGACGCGTCGATGAACGCTGACACGACCATCCCGCCCGGTGCGCCCTTCAGCCGGGCCACGATCGCTTTCATGCGGGCAAGTTGCCCGGCGACGTCGAGCCCGCCCTCGGTGGTCACTTCCTGCCGCCCCTCCGGTACCAGCGTGCACATCTGGGGCCGGCCGCCGCAGGCGGCGTCGCCGCGCAGCCGCAGGGCGATGCTCACCATCTCCTCGGTTGCGCCCATCTCCAGGTTGAGCCGCGCGGGGCACAGCCGTGCTAAGAGGTCCAGGTCGCGGTCGTGGATGTGCCGGCGATCCTCACGCAGATGCACGGTGATGACGTCGGCCCCGCCCAGCACGGCCTCGTGGGCCGCGGCGACGGGGTCGGGTTCGGCTCCCGGGGGCGGCGCGGCAGGGGTAGCGTGGCCGCCCGCCCGATAGCGGGCCTGCCGCAGCGTTGCCACGTGGTCAATGTTCACGCCCAGGAGCACCATCGCCCGAGCTTAGCCCGCGCGGCTGCCGTGCTGGGCGCGATCAAGCACCGGGCGTCGGGCGACCGAGAATGAAGCGGCCGAAAGTGCCGTCGGGGCGAGGGGCCGCCCCCCGCCAAGCGGATTGGGAGAGCGCGCCAAATCAGGCCGCGCGCCAAAACAGACCAAGCCGCCGCGTGGGTCAGAATGACGATTGAGAGCGGTTACTCGCCTGATTGGGTGAGCCATTTTGAACCAAGCCGGCGCTTTGGGGGGTGGGGCAAACCGGCTGGAGCGTGCCGCGTAAGCTCTTGTTTTACAAGTGTTTGCGCGCGATTGATTGCGCGGTTTTGTCGTGCTCCTTCTGGCACCCCCTTCGCACTGTGTTCACCGACCGGTGGTCGCGCAAGCGGCATAGGGAACGGGGTCGTTTCCGTGTCAACGGCGGGTGCACCGGTCATGGTGGTGGTCTTTGAGGACGAGGTGAAGCCGTCGTTGGCTCGCTCCGCACTCAAGAACCGCTGGAGTGTGATGGACGGTCGGAAGCGGAAGGGGCTTTTGAGAGAGATCATGTTCGCTCAGCCGAAGGCTCTCATTCTGCAGATTCCTGAGACGGTCGGTGTCGCCGAAGCGATGATCGAGCGCCTCGCCCAGCACTGGGTGCCGATGGTCCTGATGGGGATCGGCGGGGAGCGTCGCGAGTCGCGGGTTCGCCAGGCGGGCATCGACTGCCTCCTGCCGGGTAACGCGGGCGCGGACGTGATCGAGAGCACCGTGGTGGCCATGAACGCAAGCGCGAAGGAGGCTCGGGCCTGAGATTGGAAAGAACGGGCTGGACGCATCGGTGCGGATCAGCGGCGTTGTCGAAAACGAGGCAAAGGTCCGAGTGTCAAAAACTGACACGACACTCCTTCCTCCCCACACTCGGGGCTTTGCCGGATGATGCCGCCGCTGATCCGTTTCGATTCAGTTCCACCTAATAGTCCCCCCTGGAGGGCCCAACCCAGCAGACCGCGTCAACCCTTCGAATCGTCGGCCTTCCCGAATAGCTTTGACCGACGGACGCAAAAACCGACACGACACTCCTTCCTCCCCACGTCCCCGATTGGAGCGAGAGCGGAGGAGGCCGACGATTCGAGGGGTTGACAGCGGAAAGCGAAAGTGTGGGCCGAGAGAGACTGGGTGCTCGCCGTCCGAAAGAGCGGCGCAACACTCAGACCGATTTGGACCGAGGTTGGAGAGAGCCGAGGTCCAGAGAGAGTACGGGAGACCGAACGAGAGTACGGTCTCCCGGTGCGACAAACCGTGGCCCCGCTGGAGAGAGAGGCCCATCGCTTTCCTTCCGGCGATACTCCGAGTGAGAGCGGAGTTTCGCCGGTCGGCTTTCCAGCAGGTTCACGCTAGTTCGGTCCGGTTCGAGGAGGTGAGTTCGAGAGAGGCGGCGACAAGTGAAGAGCCCAAGCCCCAGCGCAGCCGAAACGGTCAATCGGCACGCCGCGGCACACGGCCCCGACCTTGACGCTCCCGCTCGGCTCACAGCCGCTCCGACGCCAGGCGCGTTGGAGCGGACGGCTCCGGGCGGAGGGCTCACACGAGACCCCCCGCGACATTCAGAGGATTTCAACGCCCCCGGAATACCGGAGGCAGAGAGTCCTCGTCGGGGAACGAGAGTAACCCGGCGAGGTTTTGCAGAGCCGATGGCGGCGCGGGCGCGACCAACAGCGTGGCGACGCAGCAGGCTCGACCGGAATTCCTTCCTTCCACTTCCCGCGAGTGCTCTAACGGGCAGCCGCGGGCTTTGAGGAGAGAGAGCTCGCCAGGCGACGACAGCTGTCTGGCGAGCATTCAGATCTCAGGCCCCCGCCCACTGCGGGTCACCCTCCCGGCGTTTGCAACGGCCCCGTTCCGATGAGACCGCCGCTGTTTGCCGGGTACTGCTTGAGTCATCCTTCATACCCGCGGCACTCCCTCACCGGTTGCCGCGGTTTTTTTTGTATTCGTCTCAGGCGGCGCACGCATGCCCAGCGTCCCGGCGCGATCGCGCCCGGGACCCCGTTACGTCCCCATCTCGCTCCCCACCGCCTCGATCACGCGCTCCACCTCGTCGGGCGTGTTGTAGTGCACCAGACTCACGCGCACCACGCCGTCGGCCGCGTCCAGGCCCAGTTCTTCGCACAACCGCTTCGAGTAGAAGTGCCCGAAGCGCACGCCAAGCCCTCGCGCGTTGAGCGCCAGCGCGATATCCCGTGAGCGCCGGCCCTCGACGGTAAACGACACCGTGCTCACGCGGCCCGGCCCGGCGTGCCGCGGGCCCCACACGCGCACGCGCGGCTGCGCGTTCAGCCATTCCAGCAAGCGCGCCTGCAACGGCAACTCGAGTGCCGTGAACGTTTCGAACGCCCGGACCACCGTGGCCCGATCCGGCGCACCCCGCGCGGCAAGCCCGCGAGCCTCCGTGTCCTCTTCGCGCCCTTGCGGCTGCGTGGCGTCTTGAGCGGTCTCGCGCAGGTAGTCGTTCAGCGCGGCGACGCCCGCGCACGCCTCGTGGCTCGCTCCCCCGAGCTCAAACTTGTAGGGGTGGGCCTTGCGGTCGATGAAGTCGTGGTTGGGGCCGGTCAGTTCGTCCATCGCCTCGGTGCGCCCGAAGAGCGCGGCCAGATGCGGGCCGTACACCTTGTAGGTGCTGTAGGCGTACCAGTCGCAGCCCCACGCAGCCACGTCCATCACCCGGTGCGGGGCGAAGGCCACGCCGTCAACCACCACCCGGGCCCGCTGGCCCGCGCGGCCCTTCACGGCCCGCACCACGCCGGCCACGTCCACGATCTCGCCGAGAATGTTCGACACCTGCGGGAAGGCCACCACGCGCGTGCGGTTCGTGAGCAGCGGCACAAGGTCCTCGAGGCGCTGCGTGCCGGTGGCGGGGTCGAGTCTCCACGGGTGGACGCGGAAGCCCCGGCGGGCCAGCCGCAGCCACGGCCCCACGTCGCTCTCGTGGCCCACGGTGCTCACGATGATCTCGTTGCGGTCTGGATCGTCGGCCAGGGCATCGGCGTAGCACTGGGCGAGCATGTTGCACAGGACGGAGGTGGAAGCGCCGAGCACCACCTCGCCCGCGCCGTGGGCGTACACGATGGCTTTCACCGTTTCGTGTGCCGCGTCCACGGTGCGCCTGGCGGCCAGGCTTTCGGGATAGGTGCCGCCCAACTGTGCGTAACTGGAGCGCAGGTAGGCGCTCATAGCTTCGATCACGCACACGGGCAGTTGGCTGCCGCCGGCGTTGTCGAGAAAGACAGTTGAGGATGTGGCGAGGGCAGGGAAACAGGCCCGCAGGCGGGTCCGGTACCGTTCCAGTCCCGGCGCGGCGGTCACGGTCGTGGGCATGGGCAACTGTTGGCATCGGGTCGCACGCACGCGGTCCCGCGGGTCGCGCCAGCCTGCACGCGGCTATCCGCGGCATCGCGCAAAAACAGCCCATCTTGCCTAGTCTTGCCAGAATCGCAGTCCGTTCGGGTTGACGACCGGCGGAACGTCCGGTATCTTGAATCGGGTCGACGCGGTGCCTGCGGCCGCGTCGGCGAAAGTGAGTTGAGAGAGTGCGGGTTGTCGCAAGGGCGGCGCCCACCGTGAACATGAGTTGGTGATCTTGGCTTTGTGAGGCGCGCTGAGCGTCATTGCAGAGCCTGTGTTCTTGGGGTTTCGCCCGCTGTCCGCTGAAAGGCGGCCAATCGAGGAGAGAGATATGGGTGCTCGCTTGTCAGTTTCGGCGTTGGTCGTGGCCGTGGCCGGCTCCACTTCGATCGCGGCCGACACGATCATGGCCAAGTACGACGTGGCCCTCGACCCGGGCTTCAACGTGCAGGCCCAGATCCTGAATCCCATCTCGGGGCCGCCGCCTCAGTTCATCAACACCGGGGCGGCGCAGATCGACGGCCGGCGGCAAGACCTGCCCGCCGGGCCCGGCGAGAACCCCGACATTCCGCTCAACTTCCCCACGTTCTGTCTCGAGATCGACGAGCCCATCGATGTCTCCGTCGGTTCGGTCTTCACGGGGGCAACGCTGACGCACTCGGTCTTCAACCTGCTCGGCGGCAGCACCGACGACGGCGGCATCACCGGCCCGATCACCTTCGGGGCGAACAAGACGCAGCGCATGGAGCGCCTGTGGGGCTCGTTCTACGACCCCAGCATGCAGAGCAACCTCACCACCGCCGCGGCGTTCCAGATCGCCGTCTGGGAGATCGCGTACGAGGGCGAGTTTGGCGCGCTCGACGTCTACAACGCGGCCAGCGAGTTCTCGCTCTTCGGCGGCACCACCGCCTCGGGTGACCTCGCCAACGCCTGGCTTTCCACCGTGGATGCGCCCGGCCCGCAGACAGCCCTCTACCTGCTGGTCAACCGGGACCTCCAGGACCTGATCACGCCCGTGCCCACACCGGGTTTTGCGGGCTTGGCCGCGCTGGGGCTGCTCGTCGGGACACGGCGCCGCCGATAAGTACAGAATCCGAACAAGCTTTGTTGCCCGCTGGGCGTGCGGTCTGTGTGGAAAACTTGTCCGCCGCTTGACAGGGCCCCGTGCGTGTGCCACAATCGGTTCGTCGTGTGGACGGCCGTGCGATGAAACCGGGCCGCGGGACGTGGCGTATACCCGGAAGAGACGATTTCAACAAGGGCTGCAAACGGCGGCTCCTTGGAAAAGATTCTCCTGTGTGGCGCGAGGGGGCTGGCGGCAACGTCGGCCCCCTCGATGCCTTTTGCACTCAGCACATGTTTGTGCCCTTGCCTGGCGGTGTACCCAAACGGACACGTCGCCGGGGATGCGTACTCATCCGATGGAAGACGAAAAAACGGCGTTTGCATCAAGATTCCTTGACAATCCGTTCGGGTGATGCACGATACACCCTGCGATGGACCCACTTTCGCCCACGGAAATCGGGCTTCGGGTTGGTGCGGCGCTTCTCACCGGAGCCTTGGTGGGTATCGAGCGAGAGCGCAAGCAGCGCCCCGCCGGCTTCCGCACCATGATCCTGATCAGTCTGGGCTCCTGCGGCTACGTCCTGATCGGCCTGGAGACCATGCAACATCTCGGCGCCGCGAGCGTTGCCGCGCTGCCGCCGGGAGCGCCGGCTCCCGGGCAGGCCGAACTCAGCCGCGTGCTGCAGGGGTTGATCGGCGGGATCGGCTTTCTTGGCGCCGGCGCCGTGATCCAGAACAAGCGGGCTGTGCGTGGCATCACCACCGCCGCCGCAGTGTGGGTGGTGGCGGCCCTGGGGGCCGCGTGCGGCATGGGCCTGTACGTGCTGGCCGGCGTGCTGGGCATCGCCACCCTGTTCACGCTCTTTGTGCTCGACATGGTGGAGCACCGCTACTTTCCGGATCCCGATGACGGCCTGTGGGAGAGGCCCTCGGGCAAGGCGGCCAAGGCTGCGGCGGGGACGGCCAACGGTGTGCACGCCGTGGTGCCCAAGGCCGACGATTCCTCCGAGATCGCGGCCACCATGCGCGGCGACAAGTAGCCGCGTTCGTGCCGATGGGTGTCCGGCCTGATCAGTTGCCGCGCCCGCGCAGGGCGGGGTTGGAGCGCAGCGTGAGTTCGGCCTGACGCTGGCGCACGATGTGCCCCGGCGGCACGCCCTGCGTGAGGAACACGCCCCCGTTGATCACGCAGTCGTCGCCGATCACCGTGTCGCCGCCCAGGATCACGGCACCCGCATAGATGGCCACGCGGCTGCCCACGGTGGGGTGCCGCTTGGTGTGGCGCACGATCTTGCCCTCGCTGTCGGTGTCGAAGCCCCGGGCTCCGAGCGTGACGCCCTGATACACCTTCACGTCGTTGCCGATGGTGGTGGTTTCGCCGATCACGGTGCCCGCTCCGTGATCGACGAAAAAGCGCTCGCCGATGCGCGCGCCGGGGTGGATGTCGATGCCGGTGAGGCGGTGGGCGGTTTCGGCGATCATGCGGGGCAAGAGCGGCACGCCCAGCGTGTACAGTGTGTGGGCCAGGCGGTGGTGAAACATGGCCGCGATGCCCGGGTAGCAGAGGATGATCTCGTCGGTGTGCTCGGCGGCGGGGTCGCCGTCGAAGGCCGCCTGCACGTCGAGCGCGATCAGGCGGCGCACCTCGGGCAGCCCTTCGATAAAGGCGCGGGCCGTGCCCGTCGCCACGGCACCGCAGTCGATGGGCGTGCCCACGGCCTCGCCGCGCAGGGCGCAGGCCCGGCGCAGCCGCAGCGGCCAGGGCGCCCAGAAGCCGTCGGCATCGGTGGGTGGGGCGGGGGGCTCCCCGGGCCGCTCGGCCGGCAGGGGCCGCTCGCCGCAGATGTACGCGAGGGCCAGGCTGATCTGGGCGCGTGCGTGTGCATGCAGGCGGGCCGTGGCGGCGCGCACATAATCGTCCAGGCCGCTCGCGCTGACGTCGGCGCCGGTGAAGAACCCCGGAAAGATCAGCGTGCGAGCGATCGCCAGCAGTTCGGCCACGGCCCGCTCGTCGGGCACGGGGCAGGTGGGCGGGCAGGGGCCGGGGCCGGTCTGGGCCGCTGGGGCGGGCACCAGGTGGCGCGTGCGCGGCTCGGCCCTGATCGACGCGGCGATCAGGTCTGCGGCGCGGGCGAGATGGTGATGGTCGGCCTCGGGCATGGTGCGCGGCGGTTCGTGGCACGCCGCGCCGCAACTCTACACGGGTACGCTTGCCCATGCCCGGCTCGTCCACCCAAGACGCTCCCCCGGCCGCGCTGGCCGTGCTGCTGTCGGGCTCGGGCCGCACACTCGAGAATCTTCTTGCGGCGATCGGCCGGAGGACGCTCGCGGCCCGTGTGGCGCTGGTGATCGCGTCGCGCGAGTGCCCTGGAGCCGAGAAGGCCCGCGCGGCGGGCATCGACACCCGGATTCTGCCGGGCACCATCGACCCGGCCGTGCTCGGGCCGCTGCTCGAAGCGGCGCGGGTGCGGCTGGTGGTGCTGGCGGGCTACCTCAAACTCGTGCGCATCCCGCCGGGCTACGCGGGGAGGGTTGTGAACATCCACCCCGCGCTGCTCCCCGCCTTCGGCGGCCCGGGGATGCACGGTCGCCACGTGCACGAGGCGGTGCTGGCCGCGGGTGCACGCGAGAGCGGTTGCACGGTGCACCTGTGCGACGATCGCTACGACACCGGGCCGATCGTGCTTCAACGCCGCTGCCCGGTGCTTCCCGGCGACACGGCCGAGACGCTGGCAGCCCGCGTCTTTGAGGAGGAGTGCCGCGCCTATCCCGCCGCCATCGCGGGCCTGCTCGCCGGGCAGGGGGTGGGCGCGTGAGGGGTGCGCTGCCTGTTGCCGTGCTCCTGCTGGCGATCGTGGCCGTTACGGAGCCGAGCGCGGTCGGCGCGCCGCCCAAGGCCGAGCAGGTGCGGCAGGCCGAGCGGGCGTTCTTCGACGCGTTCAACGGCCGGGAGTGGCAGAAGGCGATCGACGCGGGCCGGTTCTGGGCCCACCTTGACGACAACGACTACGTGCCCCGCTACAACCTGGCGGTGCTGCTGTGCAATCAGGCGAGCGTGGAGGAAGCCGCCACGCACCTGGCCGCGGCGGTGGAGCGCGGCTTCGCCGACCGCCGCCGCCTCGACACCGACCCCGGCCTGCGCCCGCTGCGCGAGACCGAGACGTACCGCCGACTGGTGGACGACTGGCCCGCGCTGCTCGATGCCCAACTGGCGCGACGCGAGCGCGCGGCACGGACCTGGCAGACGGGCACGTACACCACGGCCCGCGACCGCGACCTGCGCATCGCCTATTCGGCAGCTGGCGCGCTGGCGCCCGAGGCCTTTGGTCGGGCCCGCGATGAACTCACGCGATTGGCGGCGTGGTGGAGCGCCAACGTCAGTGCGATCGGCGCGAGCGGGGGCGGTGCGGGCGGCGAGGTCGGCGGCGACGGAGCGGCCCTGCTGCCGTGGACGCTGGTGATCTTGCCGAGCCGGACGGATTACAACCGCTGGGCGGCCCGGCGCTGGCCGCGCCCCTCGGGGGCCACCAGCATCGTCGCGGGCATCTACGACCACGACGAGCGGCAGTTGGTGGCGCAGGACCTGGGGGGCACGCTCCGGCACGAGTTCTGCCACGCCCTGCATTGGCGCGGGCAGGAGGCTCTGGGCCAGGTGCACCCGATCTGGATACAGGAGGGGTTGTGCAGCCTGATGGAGGACGTGGAGGTGGAGCGGGGCCGCAACGGCGATGAGTCGGTGCGCCCCGTGCCCAGTTGGCGCACCAACTCGCTCAAGCAACTGTTGGCGGGCGGGAAGCCGCCCAGTCTGGCCCGCCTGTTCACACTCGATCAGGATGCCTTCGTCTCCAGCGGCCCGCTTGCCAACTACGCGCTGGCGCGGGCAGTGTTCCTGTACCTCTTCGAGCGGGGCCGGCTGGGGGCGTGGTACGCCGACTACACCCGCACCTTCCGCGACGACGCGACCGGCCGGGCCGCGCTGGAGCGGGCGCTGGGCAAGCCCGTCGAGCAGATCGAAAGGGACTTTCGCGCCTGGGTGCGCGCTCTGCCGCAGGTCGCCACGGCGGGGCGGCCTGGCGGGGCCCTGCTGCCGGGCACCTACGAGAACGGCGCGGGCGACGGCGTGCTGGTGAAGCGGGCACCGCAGGGGCGGGGTGGCGGGGTCGGGGGCGGCGCGGGAGGGGCCCTGGCCGCGGGCGACGTGATCATCGAGTTGGCCGGTCAACCCGTGGCCGATCTCAACGATCTCACGCGCGTGCTGGGCGACTTTGAGCCGGGCGCGCGGGTGGACCTGCGCGTGCGCCGTGGACGGGGGCGCGGCGCCGCGACGTTCAACGTCACCATGACGCTCGTGGCCCGCTGAGGCGCGGGCTACTGCTCTCCCGCGCGCCGGGCGTGCTCGCCCAGCCGCTCGCGCTCGGCCTGAGCGGCCGCCGCGACGGCCGCGGCACGGTCGCGCAGGCGGTTGTCTTTCTCCTCGCGTGCGATGTCGTTGACCACGCACCAGCGCCCGCACGCGCCCAGCGACCAGACCGCGGCGACGTAGCGGAAGCACGGGCAGAAGATGAACGCCAGGCTGCCCACCAGCAGGAAGATGCCCTGAAAGCCCTTGGTGGCGAGCGTGAAGAACTGGATGTCTTTGGTGATGAGGTTGGGCGGCATGAGCGCCAGGGGGGCCACCACCACCAGCACCGGCAGCAGGCACATGGTCTGCAGGCAGCGGTTGAAGGCCGCGTCGTCGCACAGCACCAGCGCGATCTCGCGCAGGTGGGCGCAGCAGACGGCGTTGGCGATGGCGGCGAGGAAGAGCGCGTAGATGCCCAATCGCGCCAGTTCGGCACCCGCGGCGGTGTCGGCCCCGCCCTGCTGCACGCTGGCCACGATAAAGGCAGGGGGCAGTGCCCAGCACGCGCTGCACACCCGCACCAGCCACGGCCACCACGTCGGCTTGCCGACGCACAGGCCGCGCACGCTGTGGGCAAACGTGCCCGCTGCGGTGGCGCTGGGCTGCACCGCGGCGGGCACCGGCGGCGTGAGCAGCCCGAACCCCGCCACCCACACGCACACGCCCGGCAGGCAGATGCCCACGCTCACCCAGGAGGCCAGGGCCATCAGATCGGCGATCCTGAACTCGATCCAGTTCTGCGAGCGCACGAACAGCGCGAGCCACACCACCGCCAGCGGCGCGCTCAGTGCCACCAGCCCCGCCGCCATGCAGGTGGTGCCGAGCGCGAGTCGCGTGCGCTCGGGCCGCGGCAGGTCGTTCACGTGCAGGAGCGGGCGCGGCGTGTGCACCCTGGGCTTGGCGTGGGCCAGCACCTCGGTGCGGCCGGAGGTCGCCACGTCGGGCTGGGCGAGTGTGTCGCGGAGTGCTCGCTGCTTCTCAGTCATACGAAGCCCGCTCCCCCGCCCCGTCCCGCCGGAGGCACGCGGCTACACCAGCGCGTGCCGCACGGTTGCCACGGCGGCGCGGAAGATCGACAGGCCCGGGGTCTCGCCCCGCGCGGCCTCGGGCCCCAGGCGCGTGAAGAAGGGGTGGCGGTTCCAGTCGAGGTATCGCTCGGGGTGCGGCATGAGCGCGAAGATGCGCCCGCTCGTGTCGCAGATGCCCGCCACGTCGCCGTCGGAACCGTTGGGGTTGTCGTCCGGCCCGTAGCGGAGGGCCACCTGGCCGGAGCGTTCGAGGCGCGCCAGCACCGTCGAGTCTCTTGCGACAAAGCGTCCCTCGCCGTGGCCGATCGGCAGGGCCATCGCCTCGGGGCGCGTGGCGAAGGCGGCATCAAGCCCGCGTGTCCAGACGCAGACCGTGCCGGGCACGGGCCGCACGCGCACCCAGCGGTCAATGAACCGCCCGCCCGCGTTGAACGTGAGGCTCACCTCTTGCGGGGGCGGTGTTTCAGGCCACGCGCCGGCGACGGGTCCGGGCAGCAGGCCGGCTTGGACCATGACTTGGAAACCGTTGCAGGCCCCGATCATGAGGACGCCGCGGGCTGCCGCGGCACGCAGGGCGGGGTAAAGATGCTCGCGCAGGCGCAGGGCGAAGATGCGCCCGCTGGCCACGTCGTCTCCATAACTGAAGCCGCCCGGAAAGCCGATGAGGTCGGCCTGCTCGAGGGGCGATGCGTCGCGGATCAGCCGCTCCAAGGGCACGAGCGTGGCGGGGGCACCGGCCATCTCAAAGGCGCGGCACATCTCGCTGTCGCAGTTGGTGCCGGGGGCGCGGATGACCAGTGCCGAGGGCATGAGGCGAGCGTATGCGGGCACGCCGCGGGTGCCCGCGGCCGGGCCGCGTGGCGGGCGCACACCCCTCGTATCCTGCCCGCATGAGCGGCACGCCCAGCCCGAATGACACCTACACCTCACCCCTGGCGGAGCGCAACGCCAGCCCGGAGATGCTGCGGCTGTGGAGCGCGCGGCACAAGTTCAACACGTGGCGGCGCATCTGGCTGGCGGTGGCGGAGGCGCAGCACAAGGTGACGGCCCAAGGAGCCCCGGGCGCAAGCCCGGGGCCGGTCGCGCCGTTGGTCACGCGCGAGCAGGTCGAAGAACTCCGCGCCGTGGTGAACCGCCCTGGCGGCATCACCGACGCCGAGATCGAACGCGCCAAGAAGTACGAACGCGAACTGCGGCACGATGTGATGGCCCACGTGCACGCCCTGGGCGATGCGTGCCCCAAGGCGCGCCCGATCATCCACCTGGGCATGACGAGCCAGGACGTGGTGTGCAATGCGGACCTACTGATCTTGCAGGACGCTCTTGGTATCATCGAAGGCAAGGTATCAAACACGATGGTCGCGCTCGGGCTCGCGGCCGAGCAGCACAAGACGGTTCCGACTCTCGCTTTCACGCACTACCAAGCGGCTCAGCCCATCACCGTCGGTCGGCGGTTCGTCCAAGGGGCACAGGATCTGCATCAAGTATGGTTCCGCTTCTTCAACACCTACGAATGCCCTCGGCTGAAGGGCTTTCGCGGGGCGACGGGCACGCAAGCATCGTATTTGTCGCTGTTCGCCGCCGATCGAGAGCGCGTGGACCTCTTTGAAGCGACGGCACTGCGCCGCCTTCAGTGGCGCGGCGTTGACGCGGACACGTCCTATTCCGAGCACCAAGAGGAGGCGCGGGAGGCGATGCCGGAAATGCGGCACGAGATGAGCAAAGTGGCCATGCCGGTCCGCATGTCTGCTGATGAAGCCGCGACATCGACGCAGATGCTGCGGGCGGTCTTCGAGCGGCTGAACACGCCCGCGGGGCAGATCGCTTCGTGCACCCTTGGCGTGACCACACAGACCTACCCCCGCGTCTTCGACACGTTCATCCTCGCCGATCTCGCCTCCTGCGCCGCCGTCCTTCACAAGATTGCCACGGACATCCGCCTTCTCTGCAACCGCAAGGAACTCGACGAGCCGTTCGAGGACAAGCAGATCGGTTCCAGCGCGATGCCCTACAAGCGCAACCCCATGCGTTGCGAGCGCATCTGCGGGTTGTGCCGGTTTGTGATGAACCTGGTGGGGAACGCCTATGACACGGCCGCGACGCAATGGCTGGAGCGGACGCTCGATGATTCGAGCAACCGGCGGCTCTCGCTCCCCGAGGCGTTCCTCGCGCTCGATGGTGCGCTCGACCTGATGCACAACGTGGCATCGGGCCTCATCGTCCATGAGGCGATGGTGAAGAAGAACCTGATGGCCGAGTTGCCGTTTATGGCGACCGAGAACATCCTGATGGCGTGCGTGAAACTGGGGGGCGACCGGCAGGAGTACCACGAGAAGATCCGCGTGCACGCCCAGGCCGCGGGGATGCGTGTGAAACACGAGGGACTCGACAACGATTTGATCGAGCGGCTCAAGAGCGACCGCGCGTTCTGGAGCAAAGCACGCGGCGGGCCGCTGAGCGCCGAACTCGATTGGTCCGACGCGGGCTTGCTCGATCCCATGAAGTACATCGGCCGCAGTGTGGAGCAGACGGAGCGATTCATCAAGGAAGTGGTTGAGCCCCTGCGGCAGCAGTACGGCGAGGCGATCGCGAAACTGGGCGAGAGCGGGCCGCGGGTATAACGGCCATTACGGTGCGGGCAGCAGGTCCGCCTGCGTCAGCCGCGCGGGCAACGCATCCAGCGCCGTCGCGTTCTTCACGTCCCACTGTCCGATCCGCGTGCGCCGCAGGCCCGCCAACATGCCGCCCGTGCCGAGGGCCGTGCCGAGGTCTCGCGCCAGCGAGCGGATGTAGACGCCCTTGCCGCACTCCACGCTCAACACCGCACGCGGCCAGGCGTAACTCTCCACGCGGATCGCGTCGATGCGCACCGGCCGTGCGACGAGCGCGGGCGGCCGGCCGCCGCGGGCCAGGTCGTACGCCCGCTGACCGTTCACCTTGATGGCCGAGTAGGCGGGCGGGCGCTGCATGATCGTGCCGACAAATCTGGCGCACGCGGCTGCGAGGGCGGTGGTAGTGGGGGGGGCGGGGCGGGTAGAGGGGCCGCCCGCCGTGCCCACATCAACCACCGTCTTCTCTCCCTCGGCATCGTCGGTTGAAGAGAACGCCGACAGGTCCACATCCGCCAGATAAGTCTTGGCACCCTGCATGATCTGTTCGCACAGGGGCGTCGCCTTGCCGATCAGGATCACGAGCAGGCCGGTGGCGAGCGGGTCGAGCGTGCCGCCGTGGCCCACCTTCACCCGCTTGGGTGCGCCCGCGGCCACCAGCGACCGCCGCACACGCCGGCAGACATCCATCGAGGTGGGGCCAAGCGGCTTGTCGATGAGGAGCAGGCCGCACGGTGTCGGTGTGGGCATCGCGCCAGACGCGGGCGGGATTGGATCGGACGCGCTCATGGCGGCACCGCGACCCAGACGGGCGAACCCTTGGCCGTGCGGCCGACGCCCGACACACGCCAGCCTGCCGCCCGGGCCGCATTGAGCCCGTCCGCATCCAGCAGCACCGTCCACCGCGTCGCCGCCGCCGTGGGCATCCCGTTCGCCGCGTCGCTGGCGTGCACGCGTCGCCCGCGTGTGGCGAACACCATGCTCGCCTCGGGAGATGGCACGGCCGTGGCAAGCGTTCGTCCGGAGCCGGCGACGGCCGCGGCCTGCACGATTGCCGCCGTGTCCGCCCCCGGTACCACGCGCGGGACGATCAGCGAGATGGTGGCCGCGCCCAGCGGCACCGCCAACAGGGCCGCGCCCACCTGGCCCGCGGCCCACCACCCGCGATTGCACAAGCACACGGCGCACAGCAGCCCGCCCAGCCAGACCGCTCCGAGCGCCATCAGCAGCACCGTGATGCGCAGGCCGATCAACCCCGTGCCGGGCTCTTGCAGCCATGCCGCCGAAACCCAGAACCGCGCCATCACCAGCGTGAAGCCGCACGTCAGGCAGCCAATCAAGCCCCATGCGAAGGTGCTCGCGTGGCCGAAGATGGCACGCGCGGCGGCCGCCCGCATCACCATCCGCGCGCTCACCAGCGCGATCGCCGGGTACATCGGCATCGTGTAGTGGGGCAGTTTCGCCATGCTCAACTCAAACACGATCCACATGGGCACGATCCACGCGATGAGGAACATCTCGGCGTCGCGGCCGTGCCAAGGCGTGCGGAGGGCGCCCATCACGCCCGCGCGGGCTCCCTGACGGTCGGGCTGCATGTTCGCGGCTGCCGCCGTTTCCCCCCGGGCCCGCTTCCACGCAGCGATGAAGCCCGCCAGCGTGAGCAGCGAGCCCGGCCAGAAGAGCGCGGCGAGCAACAACGTGTGTGTGCCCGGCGGCGCGAAGTGGCCCTCGCGGCTGCCGCGCAGGCCGCGGGCGAAGAACTCATCCCACACCAGCGCGGCGTACGCGCCCAGCCCGCCCTGTCGCTGGGCCACCGCCCACACCCAGGGCGCGACGCACGCGCCGACAATGACCAGGCCCCAGCCCGGCCGCAGCGCGAGCGTCCACCGCCACGAGCGGGTCGTGAGGCTCAGCCACACGATCGCCAGGCCGGCGACGAGCGGCGTAACAGGACCCTTCGCCATGATGCCGGCGGCTAGAGCGAACCAGAAGACGAACGCGGCGGGCTGGAAAGCCCGCCCCCAAGCGCCGTGCTGTGCGCTGCTCCGTGCTTTCCAGACCGTCCACAGCGCCCCCATGCACACCGTCGTGCACGCCAGCAGCAACTGATCCGCCCGCGCTTGGTGGGCATCCCACACCACCATCGGGGCCACGGCCAGCAGGATGGCCCCCAGCAGTGCCGCGCGGCAGTCGAGCATCTTCAGGCCCAGCCGCCAGGTGGCGAAGACCGAGACCAGGGCGCACAGCGCGCTGGGCACGCGGTACATCCAGATGGCATCCTCCAGCGGCTTGCCCCACGTGAAGAGGGCCGCGCTCGCCGACTGCAACCAGTAGACGAGCGGCGGCTTGTTCAGGCGCGGCACATCCACCAGCATGGGCACGACCAGCCCGCCCGCGTGCATCTTGGCATCGCGCTGGGCCTCGGGCAGGGCCACGCTCTCGAACATCTGGCGGCTGGCCTGCGCGAAGCGGCACTCGTCGCGGTCCACCGGCGGCAGGCTGGTCTGGCCGGGGATATACACTGCGGCGCAGAGCAGCAGCAGTGCCAGCCCGCCGCGCACCCATGAGCGCGCGAAGCCCCGCCACCACGCCCCCTTGCTCCGATCCTCGATGCTTTCCCACAGTTTCCGCACGATGCTCGACTATAACCGCGGCCTGCCGCGGCCCGTGCGCTGGGCGTGGGCGGGCGTGGGCGGGCTGCGCGAGATGGGGAGAGAGGCGCTGGGTTGGGCCTTCGAGCGCGGGCGTGACTGGTGGGCTGTGCCCATGCTGCTGGTGGCCGCGGCGGTGATCGTTGTGCTGCCGTGGGATGCGGCCATTCGCGCGTGGGTGAAGTCGCTGGGCATCTCAGGCGACCTCAAGCGCGAGGTGGAGGCGCTGCAGCAGTTCGGGCAGGGCGCCTTCAGCGTGGTCATCGGCCTGTGTGTCTTCCTGCTCGACCGGGCCCGCCGGCGGCGACTGCTCGACTGGATCGCGGGGGCGGTGCTGCTGGGCATTGCCGTGACCGTGGCCAAGGGCCTGATCGGCCGCCCGCGCCCGTTGCTGGGCGACGCCGAGCACGCGGCGGGGCCGCTGGGCCTGTACGCGGTGCGGGGCGCGACGGCGACCGATGCGCCCGGCGGCGTGCGCACGCTCTGGCGGTTGCACAACGGGTGGACGGGCGGCTACGACCTAGCCAGCAGCCCATCGCGGCACGCCGCCTTTGCCACGCTGGCGGCGGTGTTTCTGGGCACGGTCTATCCGCGTGTGCGGCCCGTGGTGGCGGGCCTTGTGCTGGTGGTGTGCGCGGGGCGGGTGATGACGGATGCCCACTGGGCCAGCGACGTGGTGATCGGCGTGGGGCTGGGGCTGTGCGCAGGGCTGCCGTGCGTGCGCGGCTACTGGGGCGTGCGTGCGGTGGATGCGCTGTGGCGGCGGCTGGTGGATGCGCGGGCCGAGCCGGCCTTGGCACGCCTGCGGCGGGCGTGCGGCGAGTAGCCCCGCGGATCCGGCTTACGGCGCGCCGCAGATCGCGTCTTGCATGTAGTACTCGGTGATGAAGTCGCCGAGGTTGTCGGGGTTCGGCGGGGCGCACGATCCGACGTTGCCGAAGTTGAAAGCGGCCTTGTACCCCTGGTCGTAGGGCGGGTCATTCTCCGGGCAGGGGATGGCGTATCCGCCCGGGCCGGGGATGGCGGGCTCGGTGTAGTAATCGGTGATGAAGTCGCCCAGATCGTCGGGGTTCACCACCGTGTCGCCGTTGTAGTCGAGGTAGCAGGAGACCGGGGGCGTGAAGGAGCAGGCGATGCCGGTGACGACCACGTCGTCGAAGGCGGACTCGATCAGCGAGGCGGCGTTGATGTCCTCCGAGAGCACGCGCAGCCGCATGGTGGCCGTGGGGGCCAGGCCCGTGGCGGAAAGGGTGAACCCGCCGGAGCGCCAGCCGCCCTGCACTTCCGGGTCGGTGATGGATCCGGGGCCGACGGTCTCGGCGGCCGTCCATGAGGCGCCGCCGTTGTTGGAAACCTGGATGCGCAGGCGGTCGTCGAACGCGCCGGCACCCTGCCCGTTGGAGTGCCAGCGGGCGTAGGAGACCACGGCGTCGTCCTGCCCGCTCAGGCTGAAGACCGGGCTGGTGATCACGGTCTCGCCGCTGTCAAGGTCGAAGGTACCCGCGGCCCCGCCCAGTAAGCCCTGCCCGGTCACGAAGCACTGCGTGCCCGCGCCCGGCGTGTTGTCGTACTGCGGCTGGGCCACCGTGTAGATCGGCGTGACCCGCGTCCAGTTGCCCAGCGTGGCCGTGTCCGGTCCCACGGTCCACCCCAGATCACTCTCGAAAGAGTCGCTGAAGGCCGTGGTAAGCACGCCCACCACGGGGGTGTACGACGAGCCGTCGCACGGAAGGCTGACAATCGAGCCGCCAGAGCCGGTGGCCGTCATGCGGAACGTGAGCGTGTCCGTGCAGAGCACCTGCGGCAGTTCCGCCCTGTAGGTGCTGCCGCTCAGCAGCGTGAGCGGCACGCTCGCTTCGGGGCCCGCGTTGATCGTGTAGAAGAGCGTGCCCGACACGAGGGTCTGGGTGCCGGCGGTGATGGTCGCGTCGATGGCGGGGTTGGTGCCCGCGTTCACAGCCAGGTGCGCCGTGCCCTGGAGCGCCACCGACAGGGCCCCCGACCGCGGCGTAACGGTCAGGTGATACTGCTGCGTCTGCGTGAAGCCGTTCTCGCCCACGCGGATGTAGAACGTGCCCACCCCGGGCAGCAGGAGATCGGTGATGGCCTCTTCGCTTCCCGCGGGCGCGCCGGTGCTCGAGGCGATCACCGTCACCCCGTCCGACAGCACCTCCAGCGTCAGGTTCGCGGCCGCGATCGAGTTGAAGTGGGTGCCCGAGCAGCAACTGGCGGTCTGCCCGGAGCAGGCCTGGGCCGAATCCCCGCCGTTCCACCCCTGCGGCGTCAGACGCACCGAGATCCGCCGCGGGCTGTCCACCGTGATGCTGTAGACATCACGGTCTCCGGCCACGTCCACCGCCGCGAGCGAGGAGACGCCGAAGTTCATGTCAGGGGCGGGGACGGGGCCGACTGTCGCGGTGGTGCACGAGTCGAGTGCGCCCAGCGCGGTCGCCTCGAGGCTGAGGTCGTTGGGCTCAAAGGCATCACCGTACAGGAACTGGCCGTGCCGCGCATCATCGTGGCGCACACCCGTGTAGGCGGTGGACACCGTCGGCTCCATGAGTTTGGTGGTCTCGATGGGGCAGACGTGCCGCATCCCCAGGCCGTGCCCGTGCTCGTGCTGCAGCACGTTGCGCAGGCGGCGCGAATCGATCGTGGTGTTGTTGTAGAAGTTGTCGGGCGAGTCGATCACCATGTCGCCGCCGAAGCCGCCGCCGACCTCCGGAAAGAAGTTGTAGGCGAGGATGCCGCTGTTGCCGTCGATGGGGTGGCCGCCGATGCGGCAGTCGCCGCGCACGCCGGGCACACCCACGGCCGTGCCGAGGTCGATGCCGTCGTCGCTGGGCTCGTAGATGTAGGTGATGCCGGTGACGGAGGCCCAGCGGTTGAACGCGTCGTGGATGATCGGGAGCCAGACCGCCTCGGAGCCATAGATGGCGTTGAGCTGGGCCCGCAGTTGCGAGGGGGAGGCCGGTTCGCCGTTGAACCCGGCGATGGGGGTGCCGTCGGGCACCACCGAGTACGAAAGCGTGAGCGGCTTGCCGGGCAGACTGCCGCCGGGCGAGTAGGCCGTGCCGGCCCAGCGGTTGAAGTTCTGGAACTGCTTCTCGAGGCCGAAGTGCTCGTTGAACGCCTGCACGACATCATCGGGTGTGCCGGGTGCGAAGCAGACCGCGCCGGGCCCGCCCCGCGGGGCCCCGGCCAGGCGGCGTGCCAGCATCTCCTGGTGCGTGCGGCGCAGGTCATCGGCGTACGCCGCCGCGACGCCGCGGCGGGGGAGCTCATCCCCGTCGCTGGCCGCATCATCCGCCAACACAAAGGGCAACCCGTTATCACCCTCGGGCACGCCGGAGCAGAGAGTGAAGGGGAGCGTTTGGGCGGCCCCAGCCCAGGCGGTCAGGCCGAAGAGACACGTGGCGGCGACCGCACGATGAGGGGTGCTGAACATGTTGTGGCTCCCAAACGAACTGCGAATCAGCGGGCACGCGATCGCGTGACCGTGTTGAACGTACCTCGAAAGCGGGGGACAAACCAATGGGCATGGAGAAACACCCATGAACCTGCGAGCAAACCCGGCCCGGCGGAGCAGAATCCCCCAATAAGGGGGTGAGCAATCACCTCAACGGAGCGTGTAGAAGCGGGCCGCGTCGGTGCGGAGTTGGGCAAGGTCGTGCTCGCGCACGTACATCATGTGTCCGCTCTCGTAAAAGGCCTGGAAGATGTTCTTGCGGATGTCGGGCTCCAGGTGCATGTGCGAGATGGTGTAGTCCATTGCGTGAACGGGCGTGGCCAAGTCAAAGTAGCCGCTGCACGAGAGCACCCTCAGGCCGGGGTTCTGGCTCATGGCGTTGCGGAGCGTCTCGGCCACGTTGACGTAGCGGTTGGTGTTGGGGGCGTAGTTCCAGGGGCGCACGTTGCCGGTGAGGATCTCGTAGTTGATGTCGCTCTCGTAGGCGAGTTCACCCCGTACATACGCGTTCAGGCCGGCGGTATAGACACCCTGGATGGCCGCGTAGCTCGGGTCGTACTCGGTGCGCTCGCCCGCGGCGTTCACGTCGCGCCCCTTGTAGCGGCTGTCGAGCCGGCCCACGGTGAGGCGCCGGTCGCGGAGCAGCTCCTTGGTGAAGGCCCAGATGGGCACGCGCAGGTTGCTGCGCTCGATGAAGTCGCGCGACAGGCCGGTGAGTTCGCTCAGCCGCTTCACGACCGCCGCGCGGGTATCGGGCGGCAGGCGGTCGCCCAGCATGAGTGCGCTGGCGTACTCGCCCCTGGCGAACTCGGTGGCCACGCGCACCGCGCTCTTCACGTCGGCGGCGACCGTGTCGGCCACCTTGCCGTGATAGCGCGCCGTGGCGGCGTAGGTGGGGAGAAAGAGCACGTAGGGCAGGTCGTTGCCGTGGTCGAAGCCGGTGGTGAGGAAGTTGAGAATGGGCGAGATGAGCACGATGCCGTTGAGATGGATGCCGTGGCGTGACTGCAACTCGCCCGAGAGCCCCGCGGCCCTGGTGGTGCCGTAACTCTCGCCCGCGAGGTACTTCGGGCTGGCCCAGCGCTGGCTGCGCACCAGATACAGGCGGATGAACTCGCCCATCCACTTCACGTCTTCATCCAGCCCGTGAAACTGCTTGGCGTCTTCGCCCTCGGCCGCGCGGCTGTAGCCGGTGGAGACCGGGTCGATGAAGACCAGGTCGGTGAAGTCGAGCCACGATTGCTCGTTGGCGATCACCTCGCCCGGCGGCACCGGGGGCAGGCCCTCGGGGTTGGCCATCTTCACGCGGCGCGGCCCGAGCGCCCCCATGTGCAGCCACACGCTGCTGGAGCCGGGCCCACCATTGAAGGCGAAGGTGATGGGCCGCGCACCCGGTGTTGCGGACGCGACCGTCTTGCGGTCCGCGAGCGGCCCGGTGCCGTCGGCCAGGCGCGAGTAGGCGACGTAGAAGACGCTCGCCTTAGTCTTCTGCTTGTCGTCGAGCAGCGGCAGCGTGTCGGCCACCGCGAGGTACGGCACCGTCTGTCCGGCGATGGCGACCTCGTGGCGCGTCACGCTCGGCGGGCGCGGCGGCTTCTCCTCGCTCTTGGGCTTGTCGGGGGGTTGGGCCAGTGTTCCCGGAGCCAAGAGCAGCGTTGCGGCAACGAGACTCGACAGGGCCGTGCGAATGGTCATGGGCTAACTCCGGGTTGCGACATGCGGCCCGCGCGCCGACGTGCGGTGCGGGGGGGCGCCCCAGGGATGCTACCGGCGCGGGCTGAGGCGGGGTTGGGGGGTTGCCGGGGAGGGGGTTGAGGTCTAGACTCTGCCCCTCGTGGATGCCCCCCATGGCCGCCGCGAGCCGTCGGAAATCCTGCCGGGCCCCGGGTTGAACCCGGCCCGGCCCGCCCCGCCCGGTAGGCGGCGAACCGAAGCCTTGACCCGGCGTGCCTGGCGTATCAGCCAGCGCGGCGAGTCGGGAGGTGCCGAATGCGTCGTCAAACGACTTACCTCAAGAACCCCGAAGTGAAGCGCGCCTGGCGCGTCGTTGATGCGGAGGGTGCCGCGCTGGGCCGTCTGGCCAGCGAGGTGGCCGTGGTGCTCATGGGCAAGCATCGTCCCGAGTACACGCCGCACGTGGACACTGGCGACTACGTGGTGGTGCTCAACGGCACGAAGGTGGGCCTGAGCGGCAACAAGGCGACCCAGCGGATGAAACTCCGCTACACCGAGTACCCCGGCGGCCTCAAGGCCGAGAGCTACGGGCAGGTGCGTGAGCGGCACCCCGCGCGGCTCATCGAAGACGCCGTCAAGCGCATGCTCCCCAAGAGCCGCCTGGGCCGGGCCATGCTGAGCAAACTCAAGGTCTACCCCGGCACCGAGCACCCCCACGCCAAGACCGGCATGGTGAAACTCGAAGTGTGAAGAAGGCGCTGGGCATCGGGCACTGGTGAAGGCAAAGAGAAGGCACGAAGAAGGTACCGAGGCACGAAGGCAAGACACAGGCACGCGAAGAGGCACGAACATGGCCGAGCACCGCATGAAGAAGCACGCCGACCGAGACAACCTTGATCCGCTCTCCATCGATCTGATGGACGTGCCCGCCGAGGCGGTGGCCGCGCCACCGGTGCCGGTGGTCCGCCCGCTGCGGGCCCCCAAGCCCGCCAAGGGCGGCTGGTGGTGGGGCGTGGGCCGCCGCAAGCGGGCCACGGCTCGCGTGCGCATCCGCCCCAGCAAGGAGGGCAACGGCGTGATCACCATCTGCCTGGCCGGCAAGAAGACCAAGACGGTGGAGCAGTACTTCGCCGAAGACCGCGACCGTAACGACTGCAACCTGCCCCTGAAGATCACCAGCACCGCCGGCAAGATGGACGTGTTCGTGCGTGTCAACGGCGGCGGCTTCATGGGCCAGGCCGGGGCGATCAAGATGGGCCTCTCGCGCTGCCTGAGCGACTACGACCCCACCGTGGAGGCCGCGCTGCGTGATGCCGGCTGCCTCACCCGCGACGCCCGCGAGGTGGAACGCAAGAAGTACGGCCAGGCCGGTGCCCGCCGCAGGTTCCAGTTCTCCAAGCGTTGATCGGCCTGGAGTGTCCTGGTGGGGCGGGCATGCTGTCCGCCCGCGCAACCTCGATATCCCGCACACGCCCCGGCCCGCGCCGGGGCGTTTTTCATGGCTGGGCGAGCGAGCGCCGCGTTACCATGAACCCTCATGACGCAGGAATCTGACCGGCCACTTTCGCGGGGGGGCCCCCCCCCCCCCCCCCCCCCCCCCCGGCGCGCGCGGCGGGGGGGGGGGGGGGGGGGGG
>CAZPWW010000018.1:0-16978 GCA_964590885.1 uncultured Phycisphaeraceae bacterium | reverse complement strand
CGCCCCGGCCCGCGCGGGGGTTTTTTTCTTGGCTGGGGTTGGGTGCCCCGGGGTACCATTAACCCTCATGACGGTGGATTCTCCCCGGCCACTTACCCCCCCCCCCCCCCCCCCTCGCCGACACCTGGGCCTTCACGTTGGTGGTGGTGGATGGCGGTTGTGGCGCCGCCCCTCGCGCCCGCCGCTGACCCGCTGACCGATCGGGCCGCGCGGCGGTGGTGGCTTGCCACGAGCGTGCTCTGCTTCTTTCCGTTCGGCGCGGTGCTGCACAACCGTGTGTGGTGGAAGCCCATCTGCATGATGAACCCCTTCGGTGTCGACTACACCGACTGGGAGACGCTCAAGATGTGGCTGTCGCAGGACGCGACACCCTCGTCGGCCGCTCTGGCGTGCCTGTGCATGTTCTTGGTGGGGCGGAGGTGGTGGTGGGTGCGGGCGATGGCCGCGCCGATCTTTGTGTGCGGTCTCCCGCTCTCGGTGTGGCTGTGGGATATTCCCGGCAGTGGCCGCTGGGTCTGCCTCAACCTGCACAACAACCGCTTGCTGCTCTGGCCGGGCCAGCCGCTCACCACACCCTTGCTCACGGTGTTGTACCTCGCCATGTACATCCCGCTGGCGGCGTGGTGCGTGCTCCGCTTCGCGCGAGCGCGGGGTCGGAATGCGGGGCCCGTCTCCCTATAGTCCGCCCCTTCGGTCGGGCCCGCGCCGCAGCGCGGCACGCACCGCGGGTGTAGGGAGCACGCATCCGTGTCTGACACGCACTTTGACGTCATCGTGATCGGCGGCGGGCCCGCCGGGTATGTGGCCGCGATCCGGGCCGCGCAACTGGGGTTCAAAGCCGCCTGCGTGGAGCGGGCCAAGCTCGGCGGCGTCTGCCTGAACTGGGGGTGCATTCCCTCCAAGAGCCTGCTCGCCAACGCCGAACTGGTCGAGAAACTCAAGAAGAAGGAAGACCAGGCGTTTTGGGGCCTGAAGGTGAACGGCGACATCGGGCTGGACTGGGACCGCATCATCGGCCGCAGCCGCGAGGTGGCGGGCAAACTCAACGGCGGCATCGGGTTTCTGTTCAAGAAGAACAAGATCACGCACTTTGTGGGCAACGCCAAACTCACCAAGGCCGCCACACCCGCCAACGCCAACACCTGCACGGTGGAGGTGCAGGAGTGCGCCGTGAAGGAGGAGTTGACCAGCGCCCCCGCCACGCCGGGCAAGACGGTGCAGACGCTCACGGCTCCGCACGTGATCGTGGCGACGGGCAGCGTGGCGAGAGACCTGCCGTTTGCGAAGTTTGACGGCGACCGCATCTGGGGCGCCCGTGAGGCGATGTTCAACAAGGAGCGGCCGAAGAAACTGGTGGTGGTGGGCGCGGGCGCCATCGGCATGGAGTTCGCCTACTTCTACCACTCGATGGGCACCGAGGTGACGGTGGTGGAGATGATGGACCGCATCCTGCCGGTTGAAGACGCGGACGTGAGCGCCGCGCTCGCGAAGATCTACACCAAGCACGGCATGAAACTCATGACGGGCACTACCACCACCGCGGTCGAGAAGACCGCGAGCGGCGTGAAGGTGACGGTCGCTCCGTTGCTGAACGGGAAGCCCGACGAATCCAAGAAGCAGGTGCTCGAGGCCGACCGCGTGCTCCTCGCCGTGGGTGTCGTCGGCCGGACCGACGGTTTGTGCGACGCGGCGCTGGGTCTCAAGGTCGACCGCGGCCACATCGTGACCGACTACGTGCCCAACAAGACCAAGGACGAGCCAATCGACTACAAGACCAACCTGCCCGGTGTCTACGCGGTCGGCGACGTGATCGGCCCGCCCTGGCTGGCCCACGTGGCGAGCGAAGAGGCGATCATCTGCGTGGAGCGGATCGCGTGGCGGCTGCGCAACCCCAAGCAGCCGCACGAGCCGATCCCCATCAACTACACGGTGATCCCCGGGTGCACCTACTGCATCCCGCAGGTGGCGAGCGTCGGCTTCACCGAGCAGAAGCTCATCGCCGACGGGCTGGTCAAGGGCAAGGACTACGAGGTGGGCAAGTACAACTTCTCCGCCCACGGCAAGGCGATCGCCGCGGCCCACACCGACGGTTTCGTCAAGATCATTCGCGGGGTGCCGCGCGGCGAGATTCTGGGTGCGCACATCATCGGCGACCAGGCGACCGAACTCATCGCCGAGATGACGCTGGCGCGGCGGCTGGAGGCGACCACGGCCGAACTGATCTGCACCGTGCACGCCCACCCCACCATGCACGAGGCCATCCACGAGGCGGCCATGGCCAGCGAAGGGCACTGCATCCACGCGTGAGCCGGCTCCGCCGCGACGCGGCCGGGGAGGGGCGGTGGCGGAGCGCAGGCCCAAAACCTGGCGCGTTGTGCCCCCGTACGGGTGGCCGTATCACCCCGGTGGTGTATACCTGTGGCATGAAGACCTCCGTGTGCGTCTGCCCGGGGCTGCGCCGGGTGGTGGCTGTGGGTGGTGTGCTGGCTCTGTGCGGCCCGGGGCCGGGGCTCGCCGCGCCAGCGGGCGCCGAACCCGCAGAGGTGGAAGTCGTGGCCTCGCGCGACAACACGCTCTACACCATCGAGACCGCCGAGGTGTCCAACGGGTCGGGCGTGCACCTGTTCGCGGGGCACTTGCAGTTTGTGCCCGACGGCCTGCGGCGGGCCTTGCTGCGGTTTGATGTGGCGGAGGTGATTCCCCCCGGCATGGTGGTGGCATCGGCGCGCCTGCGGCTGATGGCGACCCGCACCGCGGGCACAAACAACCCCATGACCCTGCACAGGGTGCTCGCGGATTGGGGCGAAGGGGCGAGCGACGCGGGCGAGCCCGGCGGCGAGGGCATCGCGCCCGAGCCGGGCGATGCCACGTGGATCAACCGATTCTTCCCGGGCCAGCCCTGGGCGAATCAGGGCGGCGACTTTGAGGCCCAGGCGTTGAGCACGTTGGTCGTGAGCGGCGCGGGCACGTACACGTGGCCCAGCTCGGCCGAGTTGGTGGCGGCGGTGCAGGGCTGGGCGGACGAGCCGGCGGGCAACTTCGGCCTCGTGGTGGTGGGGCACGAGGTGCCGGGCGGCACGGCCAAGCGGTTCTCCTCGCGTGAGGCCGCGACACCCGCAGACCGTCCGCACCTGCTGCTCACGTTCGCGCCGGCGTGCCGGCTCGATTACAACCTCGACACGGTGGTGAACCCCGATGACCTGGGCGACTACATCACCGACTACTTCACGGACCCCGCCATTCCCGGCCCCGGCGGCTACGCCAGCGCCTGCCCGGAGAACGACCCGCCCTACGACGCTGGGTACAAGGCGAACTTCACCGTCGACGGATCGGCCCAGTGCAACCCGCCCTTCCCCGACAACCTGGGCGACTTCATCACGGCGTACTTTGAGGGGTGCTGAACCGGGTCGGGGTTGGTGGTCGGTTGCGGCGATCGGAGGCGTCATGCGTATGCTCAGGTGCGGAGTCGGCGCCTGCCGGGTGGCCGCGTGGGCGGGCGTGCTGGCGCTGGCCGCGGGGGCGACCCGGGGGCAGTTTGTGTGGCGTCCGCAGGGGCCCGGCCCCGCGTTGGGCGCGCAGGTGGAGGGCATGCAGGCGCAGGGCAGCCCGGCTTCGGGCGCGTGCCGCGTGGTGCTGCCGCACCCCACCGACCCGGACGTCTGCTACGCGGGCACGGTGAACGGGGGCGTTTGGAAGACGAGCAACGCGCGGGCGTTGCACCCGGATTGGGAGCCGCTCACCGACACGCAGAGGTCGTCCTCGATCGGCGATCTGGTGGCCGACCCGACCGACCCGACGTTCAACACGCTGGTGGCTGGCTACGGGCGCTTCAGCGCGCTCGCCTCGGCGGGGGCCACCCGACTGGGGCTGATCCGCACCACCGACGGCGGCGCGACGTGGACGAGCGTGGGCGAAGCCTTCTTCACCAACTTCAACATCGCCAGCGTGGCGGCCCGCGGGGCCACGCTGGTGGTGGGCGTGAACCTGATCACCGGCGAGACCGTCGGCACGCCCGGCCTCTACCGCAGCACCGACGGCGGGGCCACGTGGACGCTCATCTCGGGCGGCGCTGGCACGGGCCTCCCGCCCGGTCCGGTCATCACGGTCGCGGGCGATCCCGGGGCCGCCAACCGCCTGTACGCGGGCGTGCTCAGCACCAACGTGGGGGTCTACCGAAGCGACGACGCGGGGGCCACCTGGGTCAGCATCACGGCCGGCATCATTGATCTCAACACGATCACAACCAACAACATCAAGATCAGCGTGCACGACACGCCGGGCGCCAACGTGGTCTACGCCATGTTCTGCAACAACGGGCGGGCCGCCGGGTGCTTCCGCTCCACCGATCTTGGTGCGTCGTGGACGAATCTGGGTCTGCCCTTCACCATCGAGAATGACGTGTCGCGCGGCCTGCACCCCGGTTCGCAAGGGGCCATCCACTTTGCGATCGCGGCCGACCCGCAGGTTCCGACGCTGCTCTACGCGGGCGGCGACCGCCAGCCCGACGCCGACGGCATGGGCACGTTCCCCAACTCCATCGGGGCCAACGACTACAGCGGCCGCATCTTCCGCTGCGACGCCACGCAGCCGGCGGGCTCGCGCTGGACGCCCCTCACCAACAACTTCACGGCCAACAACAGCTCGCCCCACGCCGACAGCCGGTCAATGGCCTTTGATGCCACCGGCGACCTGCTGCACGGCGACAACGGCGGGGTCTACCGCCGGACGCTGCCGCGCACGTCGGGCGGCGTCTGGACGGCCGTGACCGGCGATATGGCGGTCATCGAATCGCACTCGGCGGGGTACGACAACCTCTCGAACGTGTGCGTGGCGGGCACGCAGGACAACGGCACCTGCGTGCAGCGCACGCTCGACGACCCCGCGTGGGACAGCGTCCAGGGCGGCGACGCCGGCGACGTGCTGATCGACAACCTCAGCAGCTCGACCATGTCCATCCGCTACGGCTCCACCCAGAACCTGACATCGCTTCTGCGTTCCAGGTACCACGCCTCGGGCGAGCTTTTCAAGCAGGATGAGCCCGCGCTGATCGACACCGCCACCGGCGGCAGCGTGTTCAATGTCGTGAATCCGCAGTTGCTCTCGCCCATCGTGCTCAACACCGTGAACCCCGAGCGCCTGGTGTTCGTGCTGAACCTCACCGTGTGGGAGTCGCTCGACCGCGGTGAGACGGTCACCAAGATCTCCACGCCCTCGGGCACGCCCAACAACGCCGTGGCGGGCGGGATGCTGGGGGGCGCGTCCAACCCCGAGGTGCTCTACATCGTCTCCAACTCGGGGGTGCGGCTGCGCACCACGCCGGGCGGCACACCCGCCGCGCTGACCGCGTATCCCGGCGGCGCGGCCCGTACCGTCGCCATCGACCCCGACCACTGGCCCACCGTCGTGGTGGGCAACTCGGCCCAACCGGCCCGCGTCTACCTCTCCGGCAACGCCGGCGCGTCATGGACGGACATCTCGGGCAATCTCAACGATCTCGACATCCGCGCCCTGGTGATCGCTCCCGTGCCCGAGCAGGGCGGCAGCGTCAAACGGATCATCGCGGCGGCCCGCCAGGGCATCGTCTCGACGCCCCTCGCGGCGCCGGGAAACTGGACCCGTCTGGGCACGGTGTTGCCGCCAGCTCAGTGCTTCGACGTGCGCTACGACCCCGTGGACAACGTGCTGGTCGCGGCCACGCTGGGGCGGGGCGTGTGGCTCACCACGCTGAGCCTGCCCGCCTGCCGCGTGGAGTACAACGGCGACGGCACCGTCAACCCCGACGATCTGGGCGACTACATCACCGACTACCACACCGACCCGGCCATTCCCGGGCCCGGGGGGTACGCGAGTGTGTGCCCGGGCAACCCGCCGCCGTACGACGCGGGGTACAAGGCGAACTTCACCGCCGACAACTCGGCGCAGTGCATCCCGCCCTTTCCGGACAACCTGGGCGATTACATCACGGCGTACTTCGCGGGGTGCTGAGCCCGGTGGAGCACCGCGCCCGCGGACCGGACACGGGCTCGGGCGTTGAAGCGTGCACGCTTGTGCAAGACCTGTGGAAGAAACGGCCCTGCCGTCGCGATCGTGAAGGTGCGGTGAGCGCACGCTCAAGCCCGCGTTGAGAATCGGCGAAGTCGATGAAGGATGCGGCGATATTGCGGCATCGCACGCGCCCGCCGCGGAAGCCACGCTCTAATGCACCCGTCCGTGTCGCGTCCGGCGGTCGGTGTGTGCCGCTCACAACCGGGCGCGGCAAGAATAGTCGGAAGGTTGGCGAGAGAAGGAGAGTGCCCATGCGTTCCATCAAGTTGTCCGGTTGTCGGTACGCGCTCAGTGCGGCCATGCTCATCGCGGCGGCCGGCACGGCCCACGCCCAGTTCAAGGGTCCGAGCACAAACACCAACCCCTACGTGCTGCCCGTCGCTCCGGGGATCACCACCACCTCCATCTTCACCGTCGGCACCGGCGACCTGACACCCAACGGCTACAAGATGGTCGGCATCCCCGACGGCCTGGGCGCCTACGGCAACGGCGACGGCACGTTCACCCTCGTGATGAACCACGAGATCGGTGCCGCGGACGGCATCGTGCGTGCCCACGGCTCGACGGGCGCGTTCGTGTCGTCGTACAACATCAGCTCGGCCGACCTCACCGTGAACTCCGGGCGCGACCTGAACCAGACCAACACCAGCATCAACCTGTGGAACGGCGCGGGCTACGCGGCCGGCACCACCGCCTACGGCCGCCTCTGCTCGGCCGATCTGGCGGCCCCCAGCGCCTACCGCTTCGGCAGCCTCGGCACCGATGCCCGCCTCTTCCTCAACGGTGAGGAGACGGGCGCCGAAGGCCGCGCCTTCGGGCACGTGCTCACCGGGGCGGACGCCGACAAGTCGTGGCAACTGCCGCGGCTGGGCCGGTTCTCGTGGGAGAACGCGATCGCCAGCCCCTTCGCCCAGCAGAAGACCGTGGTCATCGGCACGGATGATTCGAGCCCCGGCCAGGTGTATCTGTACGTCGGCGACAAGACCGACACGGGCAACGATGTGGACAAGGCGGGCCTCACCAACGGCAGCCTCTACGGCGTGCGGGTGACGGGCAAGCCCACCGAGACCCGCCCCGTTCCGGCCACGGGCCGCTTCGACCTCTTCAACAAGG
Source organism: uncultured Phycisphaeraceae bacterium (assembly GCA_964590885.1). GTDB lineage: Bacteria > Planctomycetota > Phycisphaerae > Phycisphaerales > UBA1924 > JAEUIX01. The sequence goes on along the minus strand of CAZPWW010000018.1, from coordinate 9,820 downwards.
GCGATGTCTCCAACACCACCGGGGCCAGCCTCAACACCAACTCCAACAGCAACCAGGTGACCAACTTCCTGCGCCCCGAGGACGGCGCGTGGGACACCCGCGCCGGCAAGGAGAACGACTTCTACTTCGTCACCACCGACCGGTTCAACCAGGCGGGCAGCCAGGGCAACAGCCGCCTCTACCGCATGCGCTTCGACGACATCACGAGCCCCACGTCCGGCGGTCAGGTGGACCTGCTGGTGGACGGCTTCGCCCAGGGCCCGCAGATGATGGACAACCTGTGCATCGATTCGCTCGGCCGCATCCTGATCCAGGAAGACCCGGGAAACCAGGACTACTTCGCCAAGATCTGGGTCTACGACATCGACTCTGGCGGCTTGGGCGTGGTCGCCCAGCACGATTCCGCCATCTTCACGCCCGGTCTGCCCGGCTTCCTGACCCGCGATGAAGAGTCGTCGGGCATCATCGATGCCAAGGACATCCTGGGCGACGGCTGGTTCCTGCTCGACGTGCAGGCCCACTACAGCATCCCCGGCGAACTTGTGCAGGGCGGCCAGTTGCTGGCGCTGTATGTGGACCCACGCATCATCCCCACACCCGGCGCGGCCGCGCTGGCCGTGCTGGGCGGTGTCGTGGTGGCCCGCCGTCGCCGCCGTTGATCCACTTCCCACAGACTCCAAACAAGCGTGCGCGGCGTGTAAGTCCAACCGCGTGCGAAGTGAGGGATGCAGGGGCTCGGTCGCAAGACCGGGCCCCTGTTTCGTTGGCCACGGCCGGCAAGGGCCGGGCGATCTGTGTGCAATGCCTGTGAACCCCGTGCGCACGGTTGGCACAGGGCCGAACCCGGTGTACATATCGTGGATGCACCACACCCGCACCTCCCGTCGCGCGTCGGCCACGTTCGGCCGCCTTGTTGCCGGTGCCTTGTGCGTTGGCGCGGCCACCGCAGGCGCGCGGGCCCAAGGGACGATCACGGATGTCGAGCTCACCGCCATGCGAGACAACACCCTCTACACCGTGATCGACGAGGTGAACTCCAACGGCGCGGGCCAGCACCTGTTTGCCGGCCACCTGCAGCGCGACCCCGACGGCCGCCGCCGCGCCGTGCTGTGGTTCGATCTGGCGGGCGTGATCCCGCCTGGCGCGACGGTGCTCTCCGCCCAACTGCGCCTGCAGGCCACGCGCACCAACGGCACCAACAACCCCATGACCCTGCACCGCCTGCTGGCCGACTGGGGCGAGGGCACCAGCGATGCGGGCGAGCCCGGCGGTCAGGGCGCCGCGGCCACGCCCAGCGACGCGACGTGGCACCACCGCTTCTTTCCCGCTCAGCCGTGGGCCAACCCCGGCGGAGACTTTGACCCCGCCGCGCTCAGCACGCTGGTGCTGAGCGGCACGGGCACGTACACATGGCCCTCATCACCGGCGTTTGTGGCGGCGGTGCAGAGCTGGGCAAACCACAGCGCGGCGAACTTCGGCCTGATCTTGGTGGGCGATGAGGTGCTGGAGGGGACGAGCAAGCGGTTCTCCTCGCGCGAGGCGACGAACCCGGCGCACCGCCCGGTCCTTCTCGTGGCGTTCGCCCCCGCGTGCGTGCTGGATTACAACCAGGACACCGTGCTGAACCCCGATGATCTGGGCGACTTCATCACCGACTACTTCACCAGCCCCCCCATCCCCGGTCCCGGCGGCTACGCCATCGCCTGCCCGGACAACGATCCGCCCCATGATCAGGGGTACAGAGCCGCGTATGTGCCCGACGGCAGCGGGCAGTGCAACGAGCCCTTCCCCGACAACCTGGGCGACTACATCACCGCGTACTTCGCGGGGTGCTGACGGCGTGCCGGGCGGGGCGTGAGCGGTTCAGCGCCGCCGCCGCAGGGCCAGCAGTCCCGCCCCGCCCAGCAGGGCCGCCGCGCCGGGCGAGGGGATCATGAACTCCAGGCCCGGCGCGTTGTTCATGGCCGCCTTGGGCTGGGCCGGCATGCAGCGGCCGCCGATGCACAGGTTGTCGATGTCGAAGCCGCCGTTGGGCTGGAACACACCGAAGTAGTAACTTGGCGGGCACGGGCAGACGCGGATGAGCGCCGCGATCCGCACCGCATCGACATAGCCGCTGCCGGGGGGTATCGCCAGGGGCGAGATGCCCGCCGCGAGCAGGTTGAACATGAAGGGCGGCTGGGGCGGGGGCGTGAGCACGTTGAAGAAGTTGAGCACCAGCGTGGGCAGGCCGTTGGCGCCGAGAGGCTGGGCCGTGGGGTTGGCGTACAGGTCCACGCTCACGTAGACCTCCTTCTCATCGGGCGGGTTGGTGACGTCAAACACCTGGGCGAGCACCAGCGACGCGTTGGGGGGCAGCAGGTTGTCGGTCTGCGGGGGCGGCACCTGCAGGCGCCGTCCTCCCACGCCAAAGTTGCCACCGCCGGTGATAGTGGCAGCGCTGAAGAACGGAGGCATCGTGCCCGGTGCCACGGTGAGCATGCTGGGAGTGGGGTTGGGAAAGACCCCGTCGTCAAAGTCGTAGCAGACCGTCTCGGTCATACCGTCGTTGATGCCGCCGTTTGGCCCCCACCACGCCGGTTTGGGTGGCGCGGGCTGCGCGGGCGAGAGCAAGAACCGCGGCGGCTGAGCCGCGGCCGGAGCGACGAAGGTGCCCGCGCAGAGAGCGCACGCAGCAAGAACCCCGCGCACCACGCCAGAACCAAGCGATGACATGCCTTCCCTCCTTCACAGACTGGCTGTGGGCCCGGAACGAACGCCCACGGGTGCAGGCTACCCCGCGATTGTGAAGGTGCCATGAAGGCCGCGCAAATACCGGCGACTTCCCTAGGAATGTGGCCTCCCAATCGAGTGGAGGGCATGGAGTGCGCGTCGATGCGGCCGGCGGCCGTTCCGCAGGCTGCGTGCCGCGGTGCCGGGGTTCAGTTGAACACCAGCACCGTGACGTAACTCCACTCGTTGTTGTTCCAGTTGGCGAAGTTTGTTGAACCGCCAACCAGGCCGAAGTCGTACGTGCCCGCGGGCAAGCCCATCACCACCGCGCTCAGCCCGTACATGTGCCGCTGGTTCTGCGGCACCGTGAGGCCGAACACGCCGCCGCCCACCACAAAGACTGACCCGCCGCCGGTCGGGCGATACCCGATGAACAAGTTGAGGGAGTTGGCACCGCCCGCAAGGGTGGAACCGAAGGCCCCGTTGGCCGTGACCAGCACCTTCTGCCCCGCTGCGACGGTCGCAGTCGCCATGATGGAGACCGGCGCATTCGTGTTGGTGATGGCGGGCACCTGTCCGGTGGCGAACCCGGAACTGACCACGCCCGAAGTGCCCTGTGGCCCCTGCGGGCCGGTCGCGCCGGTTGCGCCGGTTGCCCCCTGCGGGCCTTGCGGGCCTTGGGGTCCGGTTGCACCTGTGGCACCCGTCGCGCCCGTTGCACCGGTTGCGCCCGTGGCACCGGTTGCCCCTTGGGGCCCCTGTGGGCCCTGCGGTCCTTGCGGCCCCGCCGGGCCGTTGAGCGCGTAGATGGCGTAGGGCGCGGGGCGGATGCGCTGCCGCGCTGCCAGCGGCGTGAAAGGAGGCTCAGCGCCCACGCCGTCCCAGTGGGGCGTGCGCACCTCGATCTGCAGCCAGACGGCATCGCCCAGGAAGGGCGTGCTCCCGAAGTCGAGCGTGGAAGTGAACCGCCCCTGCGCATCCAGGGCGACATCGGCGTGGTCGATCGGCCCCGCGGTTTGTGTGCCGCCGCTGTCGGCGTCGTACAGACTGAAGCGCACATCCGCGCTGGTGGCGGGCGCGCCGTTGTCCTTGAGTTCACCCTGATACGTCCACGCAAACAGTTCCGGCGGCGCGGCAGCGCGGGCCACCGCCGGCGCGGCAAGCAGACCCGCGGCACAAGCCAAACCGACGATCAATGCGCGTGTGAGCATGGACAAACCTCCGGGTGCCGCGTGGGAGGGGCAGCGCATGGAGCATACAGCGGGAATCGTGGGTTGCCAGCGGGGCCCAGCGTGGGAGGCAATGCTCGCACCAGGCGGTTCAGGCGGCCCGCCGCCTTCCTTGGCGCCTCGGGGCGGGCTCCAAGGCCGTCATCAGCAGCAGGTCAAGGATGTTGAGTTCGCCATCATCCGTGTAGACCACGCAGGTCCGTGCGCCCTGCACGTACGCCAGTTGCTCGGGGTGGTAGACCGGGTAGCGGCTGCCGTCGGCCATCACGATCGAGAATGGGGTGAAGGGTTGTGCCCCGTGCCGCTTGGCGAGTTCGTTGGTCGTCATCGGTCGTCTCCCTGCACGTGTCGCCCGTCTATCGCGCCCCCGCGCCCACCGAAATCCCCACCGGCACAAACGTCCGCTTCACACGGGCCTCGAACTCCGAAGGGTACTTGTTCATGATCGTCCGCACGGCCCAGTTGTTGCCGTCGGCCAATCCGCAGATCGTCGTGCCCGGCATGGTGCCCATGCTGGTGGCGATCTCGAGCGCCAGGTCCAGGTCCTTGCTCTTGCCGTCGCCGCGCTCGATCTTCACGAGCAACTGATACAGCCACCCGCTCCCCTCGCGGCAGGGCGTGCACTGCCCGCAGCTCTCGTGCTTGTAGAAGCGGGCGATGTTCCGCGCCACCGCCACCATGTCGGTGTCCTCATCGAACACGGTCGGGCAGGCGGTGCCCAGTCCCAGCACGTTGTACTTGCGGCCGATGTCAAAGTCCATCTCGGCGTCCATCTGGTCCGGGCCCAGCACACCCATGCTGATGCCGCCCGCGATCGCTCCCTTGAACTTCTTGCCGCCGCGCATGCCGTTGCAGTAGTCCTTGCTCTCAATGAGCGTGCGCAGGGGAATGCCCAGGTCGCACTCGTAGCAGCCGGGGCGGTTCACGTGCCCGCTCACGCCCATGAGTTTGGTGCCCCAACTGGGCGGCGCGCCCTGAAACGTCGAGTTGCACCCCTGCTTGCTGAACCACTCCCACCCGTGCTCCATGATGCTGGGCACGTGCGCCAGCGTCTCCACGTTGTTGATGATCGTGGGCCGGCCGAAGAGGCCCTTGATGGCGGGGAAGGGCGGCTTGTTGCGCGGCCAGCCGCGCTTGCCCTCGATGCTCTCAAGCAGCCCCGTCTCCTCGCCGCAGATGTACGCCCCCGCGCCCCGGTGCAGGTAGCACTCCACCTTCCAACCTTGGTCGCGGTTCTTCGTCTTGGTCCCGTTGAAGAACCCGCTGCCGCCGAAGATGCCCTTGGCATACGCCTCGCGGATCGCGGTCTCCATGACGTGGGCCTGATGGTGATACTCGCCGCGGATATAGAAGTACGCCACCGGAATGCGGCAGGCGTAGCAGCAGATGGCGATCCCCTCGAGCACCAGGTGGGGGTCAAAGTCCATCAGCAGGCGGTCCTTGAAACTCGCCGGCTCGGATTCGTCCGCGTTGATCGCCAGGTAGCGCATCCCCCCATCGCCGGTGGCATCGGGCTTGGGGAGGAAACTCCACTTCAGGCCCGCGGGGAAGCCCGCACCGCCGCGCCCGCGGAGTGTGGCCTTCTTCACTTCGTCGACCACCTCGTCGGGCGTCTTGCTCTCGATCACCCGGCGGAGCGCGGCATACCCACCCTTCTGCATGTACTCATCGATGCCGATGACGTGCCGGCCCTTGGGGTCGGCGTGCGGCCAGCAGGGGATGTTCTTGGTGAGCACCGGGCCGGTCTTGGCTGTCCACGTCGGCATAGGAACAGAGTGTAGTGCCCCGGCTACGGACCGCGCGGCGAGGGCGGCACCAGCGGCACCTCCGTCGGCTCGCTGCGCACGTGGACCGCAAAGCCGCGCATGGACTCCACCACGTACGGCGCCCGCAGCCAGATCCGCTGCGCCCCGCCCACATGGCGTTCCAGCTTTCTCTCCGCCAGCGTCGCCGACTCACCGGGGCCCAGCGTGATCGTCTCGGGCCGGCCTGCGAACGGATGCGATCCCCACCAACCGCGGGTCTGGCAGGGCTCCGCCTGCGTGGCGGGGTCGTCGTCGCGGATGCACAGGTCGGTGAGTGCCTGCTGCCGGCAGCGCACGCCGTGTGCCCCGGTGTTCTTCACGTGCACCCGCGTGGTGATGATCGCCAGTGGCTCGTAGGCCGTGACGGGGTCGCCGCGCTTCCACGCGGCCCGCTCGGGCACGTCGATGTACGCCACGCTCACCACTTCGACGCGGGTGGTCAGTTCGCAGGCGTGTGCGTCGCCCTCTCGCGGCAGCGCGTCGTCGCCGACGGACGCGAGGAGGTGCCCGGTTCCCTGCACCACCATCACCGGCACGGCGACCACGGCGCTGCCCACGGCGCACCCCAGCGCGCCGATCGCCCCCAGCCCGCCCAGCAGGCAGGCGGGCGCGAGCGTTCCGGCTGGGCGCCGAAGGGGAAGCCGCATATCCGACCGTAGCGCGGGCCTGCGTCCGACCCCGGGTGCCGACCGTGCGCGCCGCCCTGCCCCCCACGCTCCCTCCGCCTCCCCACGTCTTGGTCGCCTGTTCGCAGCGTGTACGGATGGGGATGCTGCGCGAGTTGACAGGGCGATGTTTATGGGGCAGACTCCACTTGTGCCGTCCGCGGCGGCGTGGGGTTGCCGCGGCTCCGGCTGGTTCGTCCACCCGCCCGACCGCGCCGGTTCTCGGCGCGGCGTCGCTGTGCGACCATCGCGGGCATCACGAGCGGATCGCGTTCTGCGGTCTGTCAAGGAGTTCGCCAATGCACCGGTTCGTTTCATGCGTCGTTCTGAGCGCGATCGCCGGGTCCGTGGTCGCCGCGCAGCCGCTGCCCCAGCGCAAACTGGTGCAGGCGGAGGTGTCGGGCGATACGCAGGAGTGGGTGCGGGCGTGGCGGGCCGATCGCAACGCCATCATCGAGGGCACGCCGGGCATCGACCGCGATCCCACCAGCGTGCTGGTGAAGTTCCGTGAAGATGCCCCCGAGGAGGTGATCCAGTTCCTGAAGGACCTGGGCGGCGCGGCCACGATCCAGGAGTCATTCGGCATCGTGCCGGGCCTGCAGCACCTGGCCATTCCCGGCAATCTGGATGAGACCATCGAGACGCTGAGCCAGTTCGGCTCGTGGCTGGATGCGGTGGAGTACGTGGAGCCCGACGGCGTCTACCAGTTGTTTGCCACGCCCAACGACACGTACTACAGCCTGCTGTGGGGCATGAACAACACTGGCCAGACCGTGAACAACGACCCCGGCATCGCCGGGGCCGACATCGACGCCAACCTGGCGTGGGATGTCTGGACCGGCTCGTCGGGCTTTGTGGTGGGCGTGGCCGACTCGGGCATCCTCAAGACGCACGAGGACCTGGCCGCCAACATCTGGACCAACCCCGGGGAGATCGCGGGCAACGGTGTGGACGACGACGGCAACGGCCGCATCGACGACACGTGGGGCTGGGACTTCTACAACAACGACAACAACCCCACCGATGACAACGGCCACGGCACGCACGTGTCGGGCACCATCGGGGCCGTGGGCAACAACGGCAAGGGCGTGGTCGGGGTCTGCTGGAACGTGAAACTCGCGGGCCTGAAGATCGCCTCCGCGGGCGGCTCCATCTCCGTCACCGCCGCGGTCAACGCCATCAACTACTGCGTGGGCAAGGGGATCAAGATCTCCAACCACTCCTGGGGCGGTGGATCCTTCAACCAGAGCTTGTCCAACGCCATCTCCGCGGCCCGCACGGCCGGGCACATCGTGGTCGCCGCCGCGGGTAACGGCGGGCTGGACGGCCGCGGCGACAACAACAACACCACGCCCCAGTACCCCGCCAGTTACAACTTTGACAACGTGATCGCCGTCGCCGCGCTCGACAACAACGACAAACTCGCCCGCTACTCCAACTACGGCTCCACCAGCGTCGATATCGGTGCTCCGGGCTCGACCATCGCCTCGAGCTACAACAGTTCCAACACCAGTTACGCCTACCTGAGCGGCACCAGCATGGCCACGCCCCACGTGACCGGCGTGGCGGCCCTGGTCTGGAGCAAGAATCCGACGTGGACGTACGCCCAGGTGCGCGACAAGTTGTACTCGAGCGGCCGTGCCGTGTCGGCCCTGGCCGGCAAGACGGTGACGGGCAAGAGCGTGAACGCGAACAACGCGGTGCGCTGAGCGGCGCGCCCGCGGCCTATTGACCTGCATCCACCAAGCCCGGGCGGCACCCGCCGTCCGGGCTTTTTCGCGCCCCGCACCGGCGGCCGGGGCCGCTAAGGCCCACGGCCGGCTACGTGCCCCCAAAATCCGGCCTGCGACCAGAAAAACCACGACCCAATCGCGCGATTTTTCTGCGGTTGGGCCGCGGATTTCCTACAATCATGGCCCCGGTTTTTGTGCCCCGTTCGGCACCCACGGATGGCCTGCCGACGGGGCCGCGCGGGCCGCTCCGCGGCACCTCCGATCCGCGTCTCGAAGGGAGTTTGCGTGCCCGAGTCCAAAGCCTCCAAGAGCAAGTCGCCCGTGCAGGTCGAGCCCGGCGCGGGTGCACCCGCCACCGCGAACGGTGCCAGCAGCGCGGCCTACGGGGCCGACCAGATCAAGGTCCTTGAGGGGCTGGAAGCGGTGCGCAAGCGCCCCGGCATGTACATCGGCGGCACCGGCATAGGCCCGCTGCACCACCTCATCTACGAGGTCGTTGACAACTCGATCGACGAGGCCATGGCGGGCTTTGCCAGCAACGTCTGGGTCGCCATCCGGCCCGACGGCTCCTGCTGCGTGCAGGACAACGGGCGCGGCATCCCCGTCGAGGTCAAGCGCGACCCCAACCCCGCCTACGACGGCAAGCCCGCCGTCGAGATCGCTATGACCGTGCTGCACGCCGGCGGCAAGTTCGAGAACGAGGGGGGCGCCAGCGCGTACAAGGTCTCGGGCGGCCTGCACGGCGTGGGCGTGTCGTGCGTGAACGCTCTGAGCGAGTGGCTGGAGTGCGAGGTCTACCGCGACGGCAAGATCCACACCATCGCCTTCGAGCGTGGCAAGACCTGCGAGCCCCTCAAGGTGATCGGCAGCATCCCCGCCGACGCCCCCTTCAAGACGGGCACCAAGGTCACCTTCAGCCCCGACCCCGAGATCTTCCCGGTTACAACCTTTGACTACACCACGCTGGTGAACCGGCTGCGCGAACTGAGTTTCCTCAACCCCGGCATCGCCATCAAACTTTCCGACGAGCGCGTCGGGCCCGACGGCAGGGTGCGCTCCGAGTCTTTCCGCGCCAAGGAAGGGCTCAAGGAGTACGTGCAGCACCTGATGCAGGGCAAGCAGCCCGTGAGCGACACGGTGTGGTTCATCAAGCACGACGCGGCCCAGAACCTGAGCTGCGAGGTGGCGCTCCAGTACCACGACGGGTACAACGAGACGCTGCTGGCCTTCGCCAACAACATCAATAACGTCGACGGCGGCACCCACGCCCAGGGCTTCAAGGTGGCCCTCACGCGGGCCATGAACGGGTACGCCAAGAAGTCGGGCATCCTCAAGGAGAAGGACCCGGTCCCTTCGGGCGAGGACCTGCGCGAGGGGCTGGTGGCGATCGTGTCGGTGAAGCTCGCCAGCCCCACCTTCAACAACCAGCCCAAGGAGAAACTCCTCAACCCCGAGATCGAGACGTTTGTCGCGTCGGCCGTGAGCGAGAAACTGGAGGCCTGGCTCGAGGAGCACCCCGGCGAGGCCAAGCGGCTCTGCCTCAAGGGCATCGTGGCGGCCCAGGCCCGCGAGGCCGCCCGCAAGGCCCGCGAGCTTACCCGGCGCAAGTCCGCCCTCGACGGCGGCTCGATGCCCCACAAGCTGCGCGACTGCAAGACGCGCGACGTGGAGCGCAG
>CAZPWW010000017.1:0-70381 GCA_964590885.1 uncultured Phycisphaeraceae bacterium | reverse complement strand
GGGCGTTCACTTCTAACGGGTGGGTCGCCCAGTTTCTGGACGACCCGGGCAATAGCGGGGGCTGGATTTGAACCAGCGACCTCCGGGTTATGAGCCCGACGAGCTACCAGGCTGCTCTACCCCGCAATCAGGGCCGATGATAGCGCGGCGGCCGTCCGCGTCAATCGAATCGTGATCGGAGTCGCCGCCAACCCGGGGCAGCCCGGTCCACATCCGGTTTCACGCAACCGACATCCACCGGCGGCGCTCGGCATCCGACACTGCCGGGGCAGCTCGCCCGCGTCCATACCATCGCGGCCATGCCCACACCCGCCACACCGCCCACGCACCCTGCCGCCGCCGCGCCCGTGAATGTGCTGCTGGTCGGCGGCGGCGGGCGCGAGCACGCGCTGGCTTGGAAACTGCGGCAGTCGCCCAGACTTGGAGACCTGTACGCTACTCACACTGGCAACCCGGGCATCGCAGCACTGGCCAAGCCTGTGGACGTTGGGCACGGCGCGGCACCCTACGACCTGGCCAAGCGCGAGTTCTTCCCCATCCGCCAGTGGTGCGCCAAACACAGGATCGGCCTCGCACTGATCGGGCCCGAGGAGCCGCTCGCCGCGGGAATGGCCGACGGCCTGCGCGAGCCGATCGTGCCCGGTGCCCCCGTGCCGCTCGTCTTCGGCCCCGGCCGCGCTGCGGCCCAACTCGAGGCCGACAAGGCCTGGGCCAAAGAACTCATGCGCTCGGCCCTCATCCCCACGGCCACGGGGCGCGCGTTCGGCGACTACGAATCTGCCAAGGCCTACCTCGACAGCCGACAGGAGCCGCCGGTGATCAAGGCCGCGGGGCTGGCCAAGGGCAAGGGCGTGTTCGTGCCCGCCACGAAAGAAGAGGGTGTGGCCGCGCTCGACCGCATCATGGTCAAGCGTGAGTTTGGCGACGCGGGCCGCACCGTGGTGATCGAGGAGCGGCTCAAGGGGCGCGAAGTGAGCGTGTTCGCGCTCGTCGATGGCCGAAGCATCTACGTGCTCGAAGCCTGCCAGGATCACAAGCGGCTGGGCGACGGCGCCACCGGCCCCAACACCGGAGGCATGGGCGCACTCTGCCCCACGCCCGCGCTCGACGGCGCCACACTGGCACGCGTTGAACGCGAGATTCTGGTGCCCACCGTCGATGCCCTGCGCCGAGACGGCATCGAGTTCACGGGCGTGCTCTACGCCGGCCTCATGCTCACGCCGGGCGGCCCCAAGGTGCTCGAATACAACGTCCGCTTCGGCGACCCCGAGTGCCAGGCCCTGCTCTGCCGCATGAAGTGCGATCTCCTCGACGTGCTGGAAGCGACCTGCACGCGCCGGCTCGACGAAGTGACCATCGAGTGGACACCCGGGCCCGCCGTCTGCGTGGTCCTCGCCGCCGGTGGTTACCCAGAGGCACCGCGCTCCGGCGACGTCATCGACGGGCTGGATGAGGCCGCCGCCGTGCCCGGCGCGGCCGTCTTTCACGCGGGCACCACCCGCGACGCCAAGGGGCGCATCGCCACCAGCGGCGGGCGCGTGCTTAACGTGGTGGGCACGGGCGACTCGCTCGACGCCGCACGCCGGGCGGCGTACACCGCCGCGGAGCGCATCCGCTTCTCGGGCAAGACCCTGCGCACCGACATCGGCACGGCCGTTGTCGGATGATGCGGAGGTTCACGGCGCCAGGAACGTGTCGCCCGTCCCCTCGGGCGCCTCGGTGCCGGTGAGCGGGCGTGCCTTGCGCGGGTTGCTGAGTTGGTTGATCACCGTTTCGATCGGGCGCGGCAGCCAGATGTTGTCGCCGTGCTGGTTGATCGGCGTGAGCAGCCACACGGCCGAACCGTCGTTGTAGAGCACGATCTGGCCGCGCCCGCCGTGGTTGGGCGAGTTCTCGAAGGGGTCGATCCACTGCCCGGCCCGGGCCCGCAAGATGACGGGTGAGCGGTCCGCCAGCACCTCCTGCCGGTCGGGGCTGATCCAGGCGCGGCGCTGGGCCGCGAACATGTTCTGGTAGGAATACGTGACCTGTTTGAGCGAGGACCAGTCCATCATCCCCTGCGGGGGGCAGCCGCGCAGGTCGCAGCCCGCGGCGGCGCACGCGAGTTCCTCCGTGCGGGTGTAACTGGCCCGCGCCAGCGTGAAGAGGTTGGCGGAGTTCGAGCGCTCCGGCCCTTCGCCCACCAGCCACCAGGGCTGACCAACGGCCGACGCGGAGGCGATCGGCAGGGCGTTACGGAAGTCGCCCGCGTACAGGCCGAAGCCCAGACCCGCGGCGGCCAGGTTGGAGTGGCACGCGTTCTGACGCGCCGAGTCGCGCGAGGCCGAGATCGCCGGCATGGTGATCGCCGCGCCGATCAGGAGCATGGCGGCGACGGCGATGAGGTCGCCGATGCGCCAGCCGCCACCGAGGCGACCGCCAACGCGGGCCGCCACGGGATCGAGGCGCATGCGTGTGGATTGATCGTCAACCGCGCGCTGCACGCCGGCCAGCGTGCGCCCGATCAGGTCGTCGCGCCCGGCGGTGTCGCCCAAGGCCAGAGCACTGGGTTGCAGAAGCGCCAAGAGGGCCGCGTGCCGGGCGGCCCGCAGCCGCATGCCCGCGACCACGCGGGCGGGGTTGTAGTCCGCGCCGATCAGGGCTTCGAGTGCATCTTCATCGGCGGGGTGCAGATGGCCGCTCTCGCGCACCCAGCCTGTGGCACCCGCCGGGGCCGGCTGCTCTGCCCGCGCCGCCACGATGCGGCTCAGCGTCGCCTGAATCAGCCGCTCGGCCTCGGGGCCCACGCTCTCGCCGGCCTCCAGCGCCCGCAGCAGGCCCGCGATGCGCTCCGCCCGCGCCCGGTGCTCGGAGGGAACCCGCGACGGGTTCATGCGAGCCGCCACCAGCGCATCGATCGCCGCGGCATCGGCCGGGTGGAGCGTGGAGTCGTGGGGTTGGTCGCTGGGGATGGTCATGGTGCGGCGGGTGACGGGTGACGGGGGGCGGGGGGCGGGGGCAGCGGGGCGGCGTCAGCGGCTGCCGGCGGATTCGGTCAGGGCCTTGTATCGCTTCGCGAAGAGGCCGACCGCGGCGTGCAGGCGGCTCTTGACGGTGCCAAGTGGAATCTCCATCGCCTCGGCCACCTCGCTGTAACTGAGTTTCTGGAAGTACGCGAGCAGAAGAACCTCTTTCAGTATGTCGGGCAGCCCGTCGATCGCCTCCTGCACGCGCCGGTCGCGTTCGCCGTCGTCGGCACCCTGCGAGGGCTGGGGCACATCCACTTCGAGCAGGTCCACAAACGCCGCCCCGTCTTCGCCCGGCCCGCCCACCTGGGCGGAGAGGTCGAGGGCGCGCCGGCGGTTGCTTCTACGAAGGAAGTCGCGTCCCTTGTTCGCCGCGATCGTAAATAGCCACGGCTTGAAGCGCCGGGCCGTGTCAAAGGTGGCGGCGGATGTGTGAATCTGGAGGAACGTCTCCTGGAACACGTCCTCAGCACCCGCACGGTTGCCGACCAGACGGAGCAGGAAGCGCATGAGGTCATCGTGGTGGCGACGGATGAGCGTCTCGATGGCGGCGTGTTCACCCTTGCGATAGGCCGAGAAAAGGGCTTCATCGGCGCGAGCATCCGGGCTGGGGCTGGGGGAAGGGTTGGGCACGGGGCGAGTCCGTGGGACACCGGCCGCGGCGTATGCGTGGCACCCGCATGGTACGGGCGGCATCGGACACGTGTTCAGGCCGGGGGTCCGGCCGAGCGGAACAAGGACCGATATGCCCCGGATCGAATACCTGCGCGACGCCAGCTTCGAAGAGAGCGACGGCACCCTCACGCTGCTGCAGATGGCCCAGCGACACGGCCTGCCGCACATCCACGCCTGCGGGGGCCACGCCCGGTGCAGCACATGCCGCGTGATGGTGCACGACGGGCTGACCCACTGCGCGCCGCGCACGCCCGAGGAGCGTGCCCTGGCACAGCGCAAGGGATTCGCGGAGAACATCCGGCTGGCGTGCCAGACACGCGTGACCGGGCCCGTTCGGGTGCGGAGACTGGTGCTCGACGATGCCGACATGGAGGTGGCGGCGGTCGCGGGGGCGACGGGGCGCGAGGCGGACCTGGCGATTCTCTTCAGCGACGTGCGGGGGTTCACGACCTTCGCCCAGAGCCAGGAGCCCTACGACGTGGTGCACGTGATGAACCGCTACTTTGCCCGTATGGGCGAGGCCGTGCTGGCCCACGGCGGCACACTTGACACGTACATGGGCGACGGCTTGATGGCCCTGTTCGGTCTGCGGCGGGCGCGCCGGCGCACCGCGTGTGCCGATGCTGTCGGCGCGGCACTGGCGATGCAGCAGGGCGTTCAGGAACTCAACATCTACCTCCGGCGCAACTTCCACACCCACTTCCGCATCGGTGTCGGCGTGCACTTCGGTACGGTGGTGGTGGGGCGCGTGGGGCACCCCAGCAAGATGCGACTGACCGCGGTGGGCGACGCGGTCAACACCGCCGCCCGCATCGAAACCGCGACGAAGGAGCATGACGCCGGCATCCTCGTGAGCGAACCGGTGCGTGAACGGCTGGACGCGCATCTCTGCACGGGCCGCGTGTTCGCGTGTGCGCTGAGGGGCAAGGCGGGCGTCTTCCGGCTGCACGAGGTCGTCGCGCGCGGCGCAGTCAGCTGAGGTGGCCGCCCTACCATCCGCCCACTTATGCCCGTACCGATCTCGCAGATGTGGACCGTCGCCTCGTACATCGTGGGGCAGAAACTCCGCGGTAACAAGCACTACCCCCTCGTGCTCATGCTCGAGCCGCTCTTCCGCTGCAATCTGGCCTGCGCCGGGTGCGGCAAGATCCAGTACCCCCCCCACATCCTCAAGCGCCAGCTCACGCCCGAGCAGTGCTGGAAGGCCGCCGAGGAGTGCGGCGCGCCCATGGTCTCGATTCCCGGCGGCGAGCCGCTGCTGCACCCGCAGATCGTCGAGATCGTCGCGGGTCTGGTGGCCCGCAAGAAGTACGTCTACTGCTGCACCAACGCGCTGCTGCTGAAGGAGAAGCTCGAAGCGGGCTGGTTCAAGCCCAGCAAGTACCTCACGTTCAGCGTGCACATGGACGGGCTCGAGGAGCACCACGACTTCGCCGTCTGCCGCGAGGGCACGTTCAAGACCGCGCTCGAGGGCATCCGGCTGGCGGTGCAGAAGGGTTTCCGGGTCACGACCAACACCACACTCTTCGAGGGCGCCGACCCCGGCGGTGTGCGGGCTTTCTTTGACGAGATGATGGCCCTGGGCGTCGAGGGCATGATGGTCAGCCCCGGCTACGCCTACCCCAAGGCCCCCGACCAGAAGGGGTTCTTGCAGGAGCGGAGGAAGACCACCGACCTCTTCCGCATGATCTTCTCCAACCGCAAGAAGGCGTGGAAGTTCAACCAGAGCCCCATGTTCATTGAGTTTCTCATGGGCAAACGCGACTTCGAGTGCACGCCCTGGGGCATGCCGACGTACAACATCTTCGGCTGGCAGAAACCCTGCTACCTGCTGCAGGACGGCTACGTGGACACCTTCCGGGAACTCATCCAGACCACCGAGTGGCAGAACTACGGGCGCGCCAGCGGCAACAAGTCGTGCCAGCAGTGCATGGTCCACTGCGGCTACGAGACCACCGCCAACGACTACACCTTCGGCTCCGTGCGCGGCATGTGGGACACCGTGAAGGCCATGCTCGCCTCCTCCTACACCGATCCGGATGCCGCCGCGGCGCTCGCACACGAGGCCACCCGACCCCACGGCCCGCTCGTGCAGTTGGGGATCGAGGCCAAGCCGGCGGCCGGCCCGGCCCGGGCCGAACTCGTCGCCTCCGCGTAGCGCTACAGACCCAGCCGATCCGCCAGCACCTCGGCCAGCCGGCGCGAGCCCTCATCCGCCGGCCTGTGGCCCGCCGCGCAGCGCGCAAAGACCGACGGGCTGAGCAGCAGCGACACCGGGGCTACGCCCGAATCCGCCGCCATGCGCCGCAGCAAGGACCGTCCGCGACCGCCGATTCCCATGCGCAGGCAGACGGCCAGAAAGGCCTGATCTGCGGGACCCAGCCGCCGCCAGGCGCGCACGCCCAGCCCCGCGCCTGCGAGCGTCACGACAGCGCCGCACACCGCCAGAGCCACGAACGGGTCCAACCCCATCATGCCGCGGCGCTCCCCTCTTGAACGGGCTCTGCTCCCACGCCTGCCCCGGCACGTGCCCACGCGCCCCGCACCTCGATCACCAGCCGCTCCGCCGCGCGCTGCGACCGCTCGGCCACGATCGGGTCCAGTTTGCTCTCCATCTGACGGGTGAGCCCGCCCACCGCGTCCATCACGGCCGGGTGCCCGGCCAGCCGCGCCGCCATCCGTTCCGCCGCCCAGAGCCCCGCGGCCCGGTGCCCGTCGCGGTCGTCGCGCAGCATGCGCACCACGATCCGCTCGCCCAGGTGCTCCGCCCCGACGGTGCCCAGCGCCATCGCCCCCAAACTCACCAGGCCGCGCCCCGCGCTGGCCCGCGACCGATGGGCCGGATCGTCGCGCAGTTCCGCCAGAGCCTCGGCCAAGGCCCCCGCTTCGCCCGGGTCGCGCATCCGCCTGGCCCGCCGCACGCTCGCATCAATCGCCGCGGCCCGCAGACGGGCTGACGGCGACCTCACCGCGTCGGCGATCGCGGTGCCCGCCTCGCGCGTGGGCACGTCGGCCAGAGCGCCCAGAGCCGCCGAGCCGGCCCGCTCGGCCAACCCATCCGACCCGGCACGGGCCGCGCTGAGCAGCGCGAGCAGTTCCGGCGCAAAGGCGCCTGCACACCCCACGAGCCGCACGGCCCGCGCTGCGCGCACGCAGTCGGGCCCGTGTTCCAGCACCAGCGCGCGCCGGAGCAGCGTCGCTCCATCGCCCGACGCCAGCTGCCGCCGCAGGGCCAGCCGGCCCGCCGGGTGCTCGGCCGCCAAGGGGTCGGCCCCCGCCAACCCGTGCACCGCCAGATCGCGCACCACCGGGTCGGCCAGTTCGTGGCACCTCGCCGGCAGCGGCTCCCCCCGCGCCCACAGCCCGAGCGCGGCCGTGCGGGCCACGCGCCGGTCGCCGTCAAAGCACAGGTCCGTCAGCAACCCCGCCCCCCGGGCCATGCCCAGTGCCGTGCGAGCGGCCGCGTGCCGCACCGTGGGAAACGGGTCGGCAACCAGCGCGGCCAGGGCCGCCTCACGCACGCGTCCGGCACCCGTAAACATGCCCAGCGTGCGCGCATGGCCGGCCCGCACCGCCGGGCTCTGAATGCTCAACGTGCGCGCATCGGGCACGAACGACACGGGCAACCCGCCCTCATCGCTCACCAGCCGGGCCAGGCCACGGGCCCGCAGGGGGTTCAAGCCCAAGTGGAAGCGCAGGCTGCGCCAGGCCAGATGCGCTGCCGATTCCTCGCCTGCTCCGCCCGTCAGACGCAGGGCCGCCGCGCCCGCCAATGTCGGCACCGCCAGCCACCGCCACGCCGCCGCGCACACACAGGCCAGCGGTGAGGTCTTGAGCACGCGGCGCATCCCCAGAAGCCCGGGGCCCGCCTCGTCGGTGATCCAGCACGGCACGGCCGCGCCCGTGCCGCGCGCGGGGCGGATGCCCGCTTCCACCAGCACGCACATCGCAAGCCGGGCACGCCGCCCGCGCGATCCCGCGGCGGGCACCTCGCCCACGCCCTGCCAGAGCGCCGCCGCCAGCAGCCCCGCGCCCTCGGCCCGGCGCGTCCGCCGGCTCATCTGCCCGGCCTGCTCGGCCAAGTGCAAGAGCGCCCGCTCGGCACGCTCCGCCAAGTCCACATCAGGCCCGCACGCCGCCCGCACCAGGTGCCCAGCGCAGGCCGGCATCACCAGCGCCCCCACCACCTCGATCGCCGCGGCACGGGCCGCGGTCGCGTCGCTGCGCAGCAGGTCGGCCACGGCCACGTCAAGCCGCGCCGTGAGCGTGCGCAGACCACGGAGCTCTTCCAGCCACGGCCGCGGCACCAGCGGCGCGCACCACACCAGCTGCCGCACCGCCGCATCGCCGCGGCCCGGCGCGGCGGCCATCTGCAAGAGCCTGTCCCACCCCTCTCGCTGCTCGGAGCCCGTCGCCGCGCGCACCACCTCGCCCCAAGCCGCGGCGTGTGCGGCGGGGCTCAGCCAACGGGGCAAAAGAGCGTGGCGCGCGACCCCAAACACGGGCTGAGTATCGGCGTGGGCGGAGGGGAACCATGAAGGGATGTGTTTGGTATCTCAGACAACCAAACGGTGAACCGCTGACCCGAATCCACAAGGGGTAGTAGTTTGGGCTGGAAGGGAATCTAGCATTTGTGTAAAAATGGGTAAAATAGTGGTTGCCAGATCGCGAAACGTGCCCGATAATGGTCGGACTTCGCGGGACGGGGTGGACGCGGGATTTTCGTGGGATAACGGGCGATCGTGGCCCGAGTGCATCAGAGAGGGCCACCACCATGAGCCATGAAGTGCTGCGGGGTCCAGGCAGCCACACACCGGTCAAACCGCTGGCCCAGCCGGTTTTCCAGTTTCTGCTCTACCGCCGGGCCCTGCACCCGGAGTTGTTCCAGCTGAAGGGCCGGCGCGTGGTGAAGGCCGGCGGCCAGGAGGTCGAGGCGTGGCTCATGCCACGGGCCCACGCCGTGCGCTATCAGTGCGGCCCCCTGGCGATCTGCGAACTCGTGGCCGACCAGCACGTGAGCGTCCCGACCAACGGGGCGGTCGCCACCTTCCCGTGTCTGGGCGAGAAGAGTTTCGAGCAGAAGTTCACCGAGCACGACCTGACTTACGTCTGCACCGTGCAGGCCGAAAACCAGCCCGAAAACGTCTACGCCAAGACGTATGAGGAGATGGTCGGCCTCGCCCACGAGACCCAGGCGCTGGCCCACGCCTACACCGACGCGGCGGGCGGGCGCTGCTTCTCCATGCTGGGCGTGCAGCGGCACGAGGGCGAGTTCCACGTGCAGTCGTGCCACCTCTGCCACACCGGCGGCGTCGTGCTGCAGACCCAGACCATGGTCGCGATCGGCCAGTAACGCACGGCCCGAGTCCCGCCCCGCGCTCGACCCGTTCGGCCGCTGCCCCGCGCGGCGGGCGCGGTCGGCACCCTTACACTTCACGCCCTTTGCGATGCCGGCAGCGGAGCCGCCGCGCACCGACCACGCCCCGAGCCACCCCTCCATGAGCACGCCCGACAGCCAAGTCAAGCCCGCGGCACGGTCATTCAAGGACACGCTCAACCTGCCGCAGACGCCCTTCCCGATGAAGGCGAATCTGGTGCAGAACGAGCCCGCCAGCATCAAACGCTGGGGCGCGATGAACCTGTACCAGCGCGTGCGCGTGCAGTCCAAGGGGGCCAAGCCCTTCGTGTTCCACGACGGCCCACCCTACGCCAACGGCTCCATCCACCTCGGGCACCTGATGAACAAGTGCCTCAAGGACTTCGTGGTGCGCTCCCAGGGCATGGCGGGGTTCGATTGCCCATACGTGCCCGGCTGGGACTGCCACGGCCTGCCCATCGAGCACAAGGTCATGACAGAACTGGTCGAGAAGGGCAAGTACGAGAAACTCCGCAGCCTCAGCGATGACAACCGCCGCATGGCTGTGCGCCGCGAGTGCAAGGCCTACGCCGAGAAGTTCCACAAGCTGCACACGCAGCAGTTCACGCGCCTGATGACACTGGCGGACTACGAGCATCCGTACCTGACCATGCAGCCCGAGTACGAGGCCGCCGTGCTCGAGGTGCTGGCGGACCTGCTGGAGCGGGGTCTCGTGTATCGCGCGCTCAAGCCGGTGCACTGGAGCATCGCCAACGAGACGGCCCTGGCGGAGGCGGAACTGGAATACCAAGACCGCGAAGACCTGAGCGTGTACGTCGACTTCGAGGCCCGCGACGCGGCCGCCGTCTACGACGCCTTTGGCCTGCCCGTGGTGAGCGATGACGACGATGAGGCCGCGGGCGATGACGACAGCACAAGCCCGGCCCCCTCCCAGCGGAAGGAGAACCGCGAGGATGATGCGGCCGCGCCGGCGGGCGGCGAGCGCAGCCACGCACCCAGGCCGGGCACCCGGCCCGGGCAGCGGCCCTGCTTCATGATCTGGACCACGACACCCTGGACGCTGCCGGCCAACCTCGCCATCGCCGTCAACCCGAAGTTCACCTACGCGCTGGTGTGGGTGGACGGCAACGTGACCGTGCTGGCCGCGGACGCGGTCGAACGCGTGACCAGGGCGGCCAAGAGCGAAGAGGTGGTGGTGCTCGCCACCACCACCGGCGAGAAACTGGTGGGGTTGAAGTACGCGCACCCCTTCGTGCCCGCCGAAGCCGCGCACGCGAGCGCGGCGTGCTTCACCGTGGTCGCCGCCGAGTACGTCACGCTCGAAGACGGCACCGGGCTGGTGCACACGGCACCCGGCCACGGCGTGGAGGACTACCAGACGGGCCTCCGTGCCGGTCTGCCCATCTATTGCCCGGTGAAGGGCGACGGCACGTACGACGAGACGGCACCGGACTTTCTGCGTGCGGCGGGGCCGGATGGCAAGTTGCCCGATGTGTGGAAGGCCAACGAACTGGTCGCCACGCGCCTGCGCGACTCGGGCCACATGTTCTTTGACCACAGATTCACGCACAGTTACCCACACGACTGGCGGAGCAAGACACCGACCATCTTCCGCTGTACGGAGCAGTGGTTTGTAAGCGTTGACGGACAGCACAAGGACGCGAGGGCACAGAGCCACGCCGCGCCGAACCTGCGCGAGATGGCCCTCACCGCCACCGCTGAAGGGGGCAGCGTCTCCTTCGTCCCCGAGTGGGGCCGCAACCGCATGCGCGGCATGCTCGAGTCGCGCCCGGACTGGTGCATCAGCCGCCAGCGGGCGTGGGGGTTGCCGATCCCGGCGTTCTTCTACACGGATGCCAGCGGCAAGGAACAGACGCTCATGACCGCCGCGACCGTGCAAGCGGTGGCGAAGGTGGTGCGAGAGAAGGGCTCGGACGCGTGGTTCACGCTTGGCCCGGCGGAGTTGCTGGCGGGCGCGCCGTCCGGCACCCTCCCCGCGGGCCTCAGCGTCGATGCGCTCCGCAAGGGCGGCGACATCCTCGACGTCTGGTTCGAGTCCGGCTCATCGTGGAACGCGGTCATGCGGCAGCGCGGCGTGGCAAACACAGGCCCCGGCGTGCCGCACACCGACCTCTACCTCGAAGGTTCCGATCAGCACCGCGGCTGGTTTCAACTCTCACTGCTCCCGTCGCTGGGCGCCACCGGCGTGCCCCCCTTCAAGACCCTGCTCACGCACGGCTTCATGGTGGACAAAGACGGCAAGAAACTCTCCAAGAGCAAGGGCGACAGCGTCGAGGACCTCTTCACGAAGTTCGGGGTTGACGTGCTGCGCTGGTGGGTGAGCAGTCTGGCCTACGAGAACGACGTCAAGGTTGACGAGGAGTTCTTCAACCTCGCCGGCGAAACGTACCGCAAAGTGCGCAACACCCTGCGCTTCATGCTCAGCAACCTGTACGACTTCACGCCCACCCGCGATGGCGCGCCGGGCCACTGCGTGCGCGCGGCCGAGATGCCCCCGGCATCGCTCGACGCGTGGGTGCTGGCCGAGTTTGACCGGCTCAACACCGACGTGCAGCGCGCCTATGCGCACTACGACTTCAGGGCCGCGCACTTCGCCCTCTACAACTTCTGCAACGACACGCTCAGCGCCACCTACCTTGCCGCGGTCAAAGACCGCCTCTACTGCGACACGCCCGACTCACCGCGCCGCCGCCGCACACAGACGGCCCTGTGGGACCTGACCGACGGCCTCTGCCGCCTGCTGGCCCCGATCCTGACCCACACCGCCGACGAGGCCTATCGCGCGCTCCTCAAGGTGGACGCCGCCGACACCGCCACCTGCATCCACACCACGGGGTTTGCCAACCCCACCGGGGCGCAAGCACACCCGCACTGGCCCGCCGCCCACGCCGCCGCCGCCGCGGCTCAGCAGGCGATGGAAAGGGCCAAGAAGGACATCGGCGTCGACAACCCCCTCGACATGTCGGTTGCACTGCCCGACCCCCAGGGCAAACTCAAGGCCCTCGCCGAGTCCTTCCCCGGCGGGCTTGCCGCGTGCGCGGCCGAACTGGCCGACCTCCTGGGTGTCAGCCGCGTGTCCATTGACACCTCGCTCAGCGAAGCCGCGGTGCTCGATCTGCGCACCCAGGCCCGCTGCGAGCGCTCCTGGAAGCGCGACGGCACGGTGAAGCCGCGCGGCGGCGACGGGGCCTTGCTCTCCGACCGCGATGCCGCGGCACTCGGCCTCGCCTGACCGTCCGCCGCGATGCCGCGACGGCCGCAGCCCCGGACTCCGGTATGACCCGCACCGACTGCCCGCTCAAACTGGCCGATCTGGTGCGGGCGCGGCTGCCCGCGCGCCCGCGCAACGGGCGTGCCGCGCTGGTGCTGGTGTCGGGCATCGATGCCTCCGGCAAGGGGTGGGCGAGCGAGCGTTTGGACACCGGTCTGACGGCCGCGGGCCTGCGCGTGGCTCGCATCGGCATCGATCCGTGGCTCAACCCGCCCGCCGTGCGCGAGAGGCCCCGCGGCAGCGCCGACCGCGGCCCGCACTTCTACGCGCACGCGTTCGACTTCGACCGACTCTTCTCCACGGTCATCGACCCGCTGGCTCGCGACGGCACCATCGACCTCACGGTGCCCCTGGGCGGGCAGTTTGGCACGCCGCGCCCCCACAGGTACCTCTTCAACGATGTGGATGTGGTGCTGGCGGAAGGCATCTTCCTGCTCAGGCGGGGCCTGGCCGAGCGCGCCGATATGCGCGTGTGGATCGATTGCCCGTTCGAGGTTGCGCTTGCACGGGCAGTGGCTCGCAACCAGGAGGGGTTGAGCGCGGATGACATCCGCCACGAGTACGACACCATGTACTTCGCGGCCCAGCGCCACCATCTCGCGCTCGATCGCCCCGCCGACGCGGCCGATGTGATCTTCCTGAACCACCGGGCGTGAGCACCACGTGTCGCCGTTGCGCGACACCGGCGGGCCGCCTGGCGCACGGCCTGCGCATCGCGCGAGCGCGCCGGCAGGGCGCGGCACCCGGCGCGGCGCAACAAATGTCGCGCCGCGGCCACAGCGGGGCTTGAGTGCCTCTCGCGGCGCGACGATGTTGTTGGCGTGCGTCGCCCACCCGCAAACCCCGCTCGCAGGCCGGACTCAGCCGCGCCCGGCCCGGCCCAGACGCGGGCCGAGCCCGCCCGGCACGGCGCAGAATCAACACGCGGTCCGAGAACCGGCGTGGCCGCGGCCCGGCACCCTGATCCCGCCCACGATGCCTCCGAGTCGCTCGCCCGCCTCACCCACGAACTGGCCAACCTGCTCGACGGCTCGCTCCGCAACCTCGCCCTGGTGCTGGGGCACGGGCCGCGCGATCCGGCCACGGCACCCACCGACGCGACCGAGCAGCGGTTGCGCACGGTGCACGCCGCGCTCCGGCAGATGGCCCGCCTCGTGCAATCGGCCGGTCGACCCGATACCGCCGCGCACTCCGGTCTCGAAGCCGGCACGGTGCGAGAAGCCGTGGAGCACGCGGTCGGCATGATCGAACCGCAGGCCGCCGCAGACGGCACCACCCTTCACGTCCGCGTCGCCGGGAACGCGGGCACGCTGCCCGCGGGCATCGCCTTCACGGTGCTCTCGAACGGCCTGCGCAACGCCCTCGAGGCCGTGCGGACGGCTGGACACGGCCGCGGCCGCATCGAGGTCGATGCCCGGCTGCACGCCGCGTCGCAGACACCCGCACGCCTGGTGTTGCGGATCACCGACAACGGTGTGGGGCCGCCGCCACCCGCGCCCCTGCAGACCGGTGGGTTTATGCCGCCTGTGCCGCCTGCGCGGGCATGCGTGCCGACTTTCAGCACCAAGGGCCCGGGCCGAGGCATCGGTCTGGCGCTGTGCCGCGAACTGGTACAGGAGCGCGGCGGCGGCATCGAGTTGACCACGGGCGACGCGGGAGCGGGCGCGTGTCTCACGGCGTGGTGGCCGGTAGCGCCGGTGTTGCCGCAGGGCGACACGCCCGCCCGGGCCGGCACGGCGCGGCACACAGAAGGGACCAGCGGGCATGAGGACACTGAAGATGGCGACTGAGACGCGAACGCACGAGGCCGGTCCGCGTCTGGCGCGTGGAGACGAGCACCCGCCGCGCGTGCTGATCGTTGACGACGACCCGATCGTGGGCGAGTCGCTGGGCGAGTTCCTGCGCCTGGAGGGGTACGAGACGGCCCTGGCCCTGAGCGCGCCGGAGGCCCTGGCGGCACTGGGCCACGCCGGCGGCGCGGGCGACGGCGCCGGCCCGCGCGGTCGTCCTTTCGCCCTCGTGCTCACCGACTCCACCATGCCCGGCATGGACGGCATGGAACTCCTGGCACGAATCGTCAAGCACCACCCCGGCGTGGGCGTCATCATGCTCACGGGCTATGGCACCATCGAAAACGCGGTGCTGGCGGTGCGGATGGGCGCGGCCGACTACCTCACCAAGCCGGTGGTGGACGAGGAACTGCGCATGGCCATGGAGCGGGCCCTGCGCCAGCAGACGCTGGTGTGCGAGAATCTGGCCCTCAAGGAGCGGCTCGACACCAGGTACGGACTCGACAGTATCGTCGGCTCGGATCCCCGTATGCTGCGGATCTACGACCTGGTGCAGGCTGTGGCCCCGACCAAGACCACCGTGCTCATGACCGGCGAGAGCGGCACGGGCAAGAGCCTGATCGCGCACGCCATCCACCACCGCAGCCCGCGCAGGGGCAGGCCGTTTGTCGAACTGGCCTGCGGCTCCATCCCCGAGACCCTGCTCGAGAGCGAACTCTTCGGCCACGTGAAGGGGAGTTTCACGGGGGCCCACGCCGACAAAACCGGCAAGTTCCTGGCGGCCAGCGGCGGCACCATCTTCCTCGACGAGATCAACTCCGCCAGCCCGGCCATGCAGTTGAAACTCCTGCGCGTGCTGCAGGAGCGCAAGTTCGAGCCCGTGGGGTCAAACGAGACCGTGGAGGTCGACGTGCGTGTGGTCCTCGCCAGCAACCAGCCGCTGGAAGAACTCGTGGCCGCGGGGCGCTTCCGGCAGGACCTCTACTACCGCATCAACGTGGTGAAGATCGAACTGCCCCCCCTGCGCGAGCGCCTCAGCGACATCATGCCCCTGGCCGAGTTCTTCCTCGCCCAGCACGCAGCCGAAAACAGCAAGGTGATGACCGGCTTCGACGGCGCGGCCGCCGAGGCGCTGCGCCGCTACGGCTACCCCGGCAACGTGCGCGAACTCTCCAACATCGTCGAGCGGGCCGTGGTGCTTAGCCGCACGCCCACCGTGAAGGCCGAGGACCTGCCGCCCCATGTGCTCGACCCCGGCGGATCGTCGGTCAACCCCACGGTGGACTTCGCGTCCGTCCCCGCCACGGGCCCGCTGCCGTCGTCGCCGGCAGGCCCGTCCGCCCACGCCGCGCCGCTGCCGCGCGGGCCGATCCCGTTCCCCACGAGCGCGGCATCGCTGCTGCCAGCCGGTGCGACGGCGGCCCAGGCCGCCCGCCCGCCAAGCCCGGCCGACTCGCTCGAGGCCGCCCTGCGCGAACCGGAGCGCCGGATCATCATCGAGGCGCTGCGTGCCAGCGGCTGGAACCGCCTCAAGGCCGCCGAGGCCCTGCGCATCAACCGCACCACCCTCTACAAGAAGATGAAGGTGCTCGGCATCGACCCCGGGCGCGAGGCCATGGCCGGGTAAGCCCGCGCTGGCGAGGAACACCCGCGCGCGCCGATACGTGCCCGCCCGACGCGCATGCCCGCGTAGCCTCGGGCATTGGGCCCACCATGAGCAACCTCCCCACCGTGCTGGTCCTCGGCGGCGGCCCCGATGCCGAACGCGAGGTGAGCATCAAGTCGAGCACCACCATCGCCGACGGGCTCAACGCCTCGGGGCGGTATCGCGCCCGGCTGGAGATCATCGACACGCTGACGCCCGCCCAGCTCGCCGCACTGCCCGGCGATGTCGTCTTCCCCTACCTGCACGGGCCGTGGGGCGAGGGTGGGCCCCTGCAAGACGTGCTCGACGACCCCGCCGCGACGCCCGGCGGCGCGACCGGCACGCCGGGCCTGCGGCCATATGTGGGTTCGGGCCCACGGGCCAGCCGCGCCGCCATGGACAAAGTCGCCACCAAGGCCGTGGCCCTTGAGATCGGCATTCCCACCCCGCCCGTGTGGGTGCTCAACCCGCGCGACCCGGTCTGCCCCACCAGGCTGCCCGTGATCGTCAAGCCGGTGCACGAGGGCAGCACCATCGGCCTGCACGTGTGCGCAACCCACGCCGCCTACGGCGCGGCGGTCGAAGCCGTGCGGACCGAGCAGGCCGAGCGCCTGCGGGCCGGCCTGCCCGCGCGCACCTATATGGTGGAGCCCAGGGTGCCCGGGCGTGAGATCACCGTGGGCGTGATCGACGGGAGCGCGCTGCCGGTGATCGAGATCGTGCCCAAAGAAGTCCTCTACGACTACGAGGCCAAGTACACGCGCAACGACACCCGCTATCTCTTCGACACACTGCCCGAGCCGCTGGCACGCAAGGTGAGCAAGCACACCACCCGACTCTTCAAGGCCCTGGGCCTGCGGCACCTGGCCCGGGCCGACTTCATGCTCGACGGCGACGGCGTTCCGTGGCTGCTCGAGATCAACACCACCCCCGGCTTCACCGATCACTCGCTGGTGCCCAAGGCGAGCCGGCACGCGGGTGTGGACGTGCCCGCCCTCTGCGCCAACCTGGCCGATATGGCCGTGCGCGACCGCGGCACGCGCCAGCCCGCCTGACCCCGCATGCGGGCCGGGATATGCTCCGATACGAGGCACCCATGGCCAAGCGCACGCGGGCCAAACACCCGGCCCCCCGCACCCGCGCCGCCCGCCGCGGCGGCAAGACCACCGCGGCGGCCGCCCAACGCTCGCTTCGCGCCCTGCTGGAGCACGCCCCGATCGTGCTCTGGGGTGTCGACGCGCAGGGCATCTTCACCCACGTCGAGGGCGCCGGCATGGCCCGTGTCCGGCTCAGCCCGGCCGAACACCTCGGCCGCTCCATCTTCGACCTCTACGCCGACCATCCGACCCTGCCCGGGCACATCCGCCGGGCTCTTGCCGGTGAGGCCCACTCGGGCATTGTCACCCTGCCCGAAGGCTCGTGGGAGACGCAGTATCTGCCCGTGCGCGGCTCGCGCGGGCGGGTGCGCGGCGTGGTCGGCATCTCGGTCGATGTCACCGTGCGCGAGCGGGCCCGGGGCGAGGCCGAGGCCACGGGCGAGCGGCTGGCGCTCATCTACAAGCGCTCGCCAGTCGGGATCATCGCGTGGGACACGCGCTTCTGCGTGCGCCAGTGGAACCCCGCCGCGGCCGCCATCTTCGGCATCGCCGAGTCCGAGGCGATCGGCATGCACGCGTCGCGCATCGTGCCCCGCGAGGTGCGCCCGCTGGTCGACCGCATCTGGGCCGAACTCACGCGGTCCTCGGGCGGGGAGCGCAGCCGCAACCAGAACGTCACCGGCGACGGCCGGACTATCACCTGCGAGTGGTACAACGCGCCGCTCAAAGACGACACGGGCCGCGTGGTGGGCGTAGTCTCGATGGTGCAGGACGTCAGCGCCGAGGCCACCGCCCAGGCCGAACTCGCCCGCCGCGACAACCAACTCCGCGAAACCAGCGCACTGCTCAACAGCATCCTCGACAACGCCCCCGCGCCGATCTACGTCACCGATCGCGATGATCGCTACCAACTGGTGAACCGCGCCTGGGAGCGCTTCATGGGCATCGGCCGCGCCCAGGCCGTGGGCAAGCGCCTGGGCGACCTCTACCCGCCCGACGTCGCGGGCCGCGTGGCCGAACTCAACCGGGCCGTCTTCGCGGCCGACGAGGCCCGGGCTGCCGAGCAGTTGATGGTGGGTGCCGACCACGCCGAAAGCTGGTTCTTCACCGTCAAGTTCCCGCTCCGGGATGCCGACGGCCACAGCCGCGCCCTGGGCGGCATCTCCTTTGACATCACCGCCAGCAAGCAAGCCCAGGCCGAACTGGCCCGCCACCACCAGGAACTCGAACGCGAGGTGGCCGCCCGCACCCGCGAACTCTCGCTGCAGGCCCAGAAACTCCGCCAGTCGGAGCGGCTCGCCGCCCTGGGCACGCTCGCCGCGGGCCTGGGGCACGACATCAACAACGTGCTGCTCCCCATGCGCTGCTGGGTCGACACGCTCCGCTCCGGGGCCGGGCCGCAGCCCCGTGCCGAACTGGCTTCGCTCACCCAGTCGCT
Organism: uncultured Phycisphaeraceae bacterium; assembly: GCA_964590885.1. Classification (GTDB taxonomy): domain Bacteria; phylum Planctomycetota; class Phycisphaerae; order Phycisphaerales; family UBA1924; genus JAEUIX01. The sequence goes on along the minus strand of CAZPWW010000017.1, from coordinate 52,062 downwards.
CAACTTCCTCGGACAGTTGTCGCGCTCGCTGCTCACGCTGGCCGCGTCGACAGACGACCTGGCCCGCGCCCCCGCCCGCACCGACGTGGCCGCGTGGTGGGCCTCGGCCGAGCCCATGTTGCGCGGGGCCCTGCCGCACCCGGTGGACCTCGCCACCCACATCGAGGCCGGCCTGCCCAAACTCCGCATCGATGCCGACCAACTCACGCGCGCCGTGCTCAACCTGCTGGTCAACGCCGCCGAGGCCACAGGCCCCGGCGGGCGGCTCCGCCTGCTCGCCCGGCGTGAGGGCGACGAGGTGTGGATCAGCGTGGCCGACAACGGGCCGGGCATGTCCGATGACGTGCGCACCCACGCCCTCGACCCCTTCTTCACCACCAAGACCCGCGCCCTCTCCACCGGCTTGGGCCTGCCGCTCGTCCACGCCGCCGCCAAGACCGCCGGCGGCAGCGTGCGCATCGACTCCGAGCCGGGCCGCGGCACCACGGCCTGCATGGTCTTTCCGGCCTCACAGGCCCCGGAGAGCCCGGGTAAGAAAACCGCCCAATCGCGCGCGGCCTGGGTCAGCGTGACCGACGACCACACCGCCGGCTACCTGCTCGCCCTGCTGGGGGCCCGCGGCTTCCGGCCCGCCCGACTTGAAGAGGGGCACGCCCCCGGCGAGCGCGACGTGTGGGTGACCGACGGCTTTCGCTTCCCCCTGGCGCGGGAGCTGGCCGATCGTGATAGACTGCCGTGGACGGTGGTGATCGGTGCCGTGGGGCCCGAGTGGAAAGCCCTCGGGGCACGCGTCGTGGCCGATCAAACCGATATCGAGGCCATCGCAGGGGCCCTCCCGTGACCACCATGGAAGCCCGCGCCAGCAATGTGAAACCCGCAGCCGGCGCGCGGCCCACGCGCGTGCTCAGCGTTGACGACCACGCCTTCCTCGCCGAGGGCCTGCGGGCCCGCCTTGCCCTCGAGCCCGACATGGCCGTGGTGGGCCACCTGCCCAGAGCCGATCACCTGGTTGACAAGGTGCGCGAACTCTCCGTCGACGTCGTGCTGCTCGACATCGAGATGCCCGGACGCGACCCCTTCCTGGCCCTGGCCGAACTCCGCAAACTCTGCCCCGCCGTGCGCACCATCATCCTCTCCGCCTACGTGCGCGACCGCTACGTCGACGCGACCGTCAAGGCGGGCGCCTGGGGCTACCTGGCCAAGAGCGACGACCCCGACACCATCATCGCGGCCATCCGCGACGTGGTCGGCGGCCGCTTCACCTTCGGACCCGCCGTGCTCGAACGCTGCCGCCAGATCGGGCAGCCCGCCGAGGCCCCAGCGCCTCCGGCCGAGCACGAGGCCGGCGACGATCCCGGCGACTCGGGCGACGCCCCGGCCCAGGGCGTGCCCGCGGGCTCGCGGCTCGGCTCGCTCACCACCCGCGAGTTGCAGGTCCTCCGCATGATCGGCCGTGGCCTGTCGCGCACCCAGATCGCCGAGGCCATCTTCCGCAGCCCCAAAACCGTCGACGCCCATCGCGCCAGCATCATGCAGAAACTCGACATCCGCGACCGCGTCGAACTGGCCCGCTACGCCATCCGCGAGGGGCTGGTCGAGTCGGGCTGATCGGCCCCGCGCCACCGGCCCGCGCCCGCCACCCCGGCGACCGTCGAGTCATCCGCCAGGTGGCCGCCCGGCCGCTCGCGCCGCAGCACGCCGCCCAGCAGGGCCATGAGCCGATCTTCACCGCTCTCGAAGCGCAGCCGCAGTCGGGGCCGCACCACCGGGCAGGGCCACGTATCGGCGGGCACCCGGGCCAGTTTGGCCCAGTCTTTGTTCGTGCACACGACGGCCGCCGCGCCGCACGCCTCCGCCCGGGCCACGATGCCCCGCACCGCCGACACGCCCAGCGGGTGGTGATCTCCCAGCACCACCTCGCCCGCCAGCGGCCCGCCCACCTCACGGCGCAGCGCGGCCAGAAACGGCCCGGGGTTGCCGATGGCGCACACCGCCACCACCCGTCGCCCGCGCAGCCACACCGTGGTCTCGCCTTCGCCGCCTGTCAGCCCGTCCAACCCGCCCCACTCGTGCCGACAACGCATCGGATCAACAGGCCCCATCACCGCACGCACGCGGTGAATAAGCCGGTCGGTCAACCGCTCATCCGCCGCCTCCATGTGCGTGAGCACCACCGCGTGCGCGCGACGCAGGCTCTCGAACGGCTCCCGCAGCCACCCCGCCGGCAGCAGCCGGTTCGCCACCACGTCGCGGGTCGCGTCGATCAGCACCACGTCAAGGTCGCGCTTCACCGCCCGGTGCTGAAACCCGTCGTCAAGGATCACGCACTCGGCCCCCCGCCCCTCGGGCGTGGCGAACATCGCCGCCACGGCCCTGTGGCGGTCGGCCCCCACCGCCAGCGGAACTCCCGGCAGCGTGGCCCGATACTCCTCCGCCTCGTCGCTGTGCCCGCCCCGCGCGGCGTACCCCCGCAGCGCGATCGCCGGGCGAAAGCCCATGCGCGCGATCGCCCGCGCAAGGTGCGCCACCATCGGGCTCTTGCCCGTGCCCCCCACCGTCAGGTTCCCCACGCTCACCACCGGCACGGGCAAGGCCCGCACACCCACCCCCCGGTCATAGCGCCGGTTGCGCCACGCCACCGCAGCCCGGTACGCCGGCTCGCAGATCGCGCCCGCGAGCGACCCCACCGGCCACAGCCGCGCCGCCAGCGGCCCACGGCTCACGGTCGCACCTCCCCACCACCGCCACCAGCCCTACCCCGCCAGCCGGAGCCCGTGCCCAGCGCCGCGCGCAGATCCGCCCGGGCGCGCCGCGCCAGCCGCAGCGTGTTCACCACGTCGAGCAGGGCCAGGCCGATGACCAAGCCGAGCAGCGCCACGATCAGCAGCCACAAAAACGCCATCGGCTGCGGCTGATCGGTGCCCGGCCCGCTCGAGACCCCGTGCGCCAGCAGAGGAATCACCAGCAGCATGATCAACCCGTTGGCCGTGCGGATGCGCCGCCGGCTGGCGGGCATCTCAAACCCGGCGCGGTGCGTCGACAGCACGTGCCCGGCCACCACGAACATGAGCCCGGCCGCCAGCGGCACCGCCACCCACGGCGAGACGGCCGCCAACGCGAGGGTGGCCGTCAACCCGCTCACGCCGCCACCCCGTCGCACCGGCGGTCGGGTCGCGGGCGCCGCAACTCATCCAGCCACGGCCCGATGGCTCGCATCGGCAGGCCCATCACGCAGGTTTCGTCCCCCTCGGCCCGGATGGGCCAGCCCGCCAGCCGACGCTCCTCGATGTTGTAAGCCCCAGCCTTGCCCCGCCACAGGCCCGAGGCGATATACGCCTCAAGGTCGGCCGGCGCGAGAACACCCAGATGCGACACGGCACGATCGACCAGCGTGCGTGTGCCCGCGATACCGGGCGGGCAGCGGCCGGCCGCCGCGGGCAAGAGGCACACGCCCGTGAACACGTCGTGCCGGTCGTTCATCAGGTGCGCCAGCATGGCCCGGGCATCGTCGGCATCGCGGGGCTTGCCGATGATCTCGCCGCGATGGGCCACCAGCGTATCGGCCCCGAGCACCCACACTCCCGGCCCCGCCCGTCCTTCGCGCGCCAGGCGCTCGGCGCCCGCACGGGCCTTGAAATACGCCAGCGTCGCCACCCACTGGCGCGCCGGCACGCCACCGGGGCGCAGCCCGCCGTCGTCGATGCCCGGGTCGATCACGTCGAAGCCGCCCTCACCCAGCGCCCGCGCCAGCAGGTCGCGCCGGCGCGGCGACGTGCTGGCCAGCACCAGACGCTGCGCGAGATTGGTCTGCGTCCCGGCCATGTCGGCAATGGTATCGGTCATGCCGAGGCTATCGCATCGCGCTACCGTGCCCCATGCACGCACACCTGGTGCAGGCCGAAACCGTGTGGGAAGACCACGGCGCCAACCGCCGGCACGTGGACTCGCTCCTGGCCGGCGCGCCGCTCCGGCCGGGCGACCTCATCGTGCTGCCCGAGATGTTCGACACCGGTTTCTCGTTCAACCTTGAGTGCACAGCCGACGGCGACGGTGCCACGCTGGCGTACCTGGTCGCGCTGGCCAAGCGCACCGCGGCCACGGTGCACGGCTCGCGCACCGTGATCGGCCCCGACGGTCGGGGCCGCAACCGCGCAACCATCATCGGACCCGACGGCGCGCTGCTCGCCGAGTACGACAAGATCCACCCCTTCTCATTCGGAAAGGAAACGGAGCGATTCTCCGGCGGAGACCGGGTGATGGTCTATCCGTGGCGTGCGTCGGCCGCCCCGGAGCGCACCACCCTCGTCTGCCCTGCCATCTGCTACGACCTGCGCTTCCCCGAGTTGTTCCGGCGCGGCCTGCAACTGGGGGCCGAGGTCTACGCGATCGGTGCCAACTGGCCCGCGCCCCGCGCCCTGCACCGCGAGGCCCTGGCCCGGGCCCGCGCCATAGAGAACCAGGCGGTCGTCCTCTGCGTGAACCGAGCCGGCAGCGACCCGCACCTCACATACTCCGGCGGCACCATGGCCTTCGGCCCCAGGGGCGAGACGCTGGGCGAACTGGCCGACGGCCCGGGCGTGCTCAGCGTACCCGTCGACCTTGCCGCGCTGCGCGCGTGGCGGGACGCGTTCCCCGCGTGGAAAGACGCGCGGCTGCTGTGAGCGACGATCGGCCCCGGTTGGGCAGACTCGTGCCTGGCGGCGCGGACATCCCGTCCGCCCGCGCGGGTTTACAATCCCACGCTCCATCCCGCGGCAGACGTCCCGCCACCATGCCCGCCTGCGAATATCCCAAACTCGCCCCCCTGCTTGCGTATCTCGACGGCCTCTCCGGCCGCGCCGACCTGCACGCGCTCGACCGCCTGCTGCGCGACCTGAACGTGCAACGGGCCGACATTGAGGACGCCTGCGTGTTCGGAGCCAAGGGATACCGGCGCAACACGATCAAGCGCACCGACCACTACGAGTTGCTCGCCCTCTGCTGGCGCAGCGGCGACTGCACACCCATCCACGACCACCGCGGCGTGTCGTGCTCCTTCCGCGTGGTGCACGGCACGGGCACCGAGGTGCGCTTTGTGCGCACGGCCGCGGGGCTCATCTGCCCCAGCGCCACCAACACCATGCCGCCCGGCTACGTCTGCTCGGCCGACGATGCCGACATCCACCAGGTGGCCAACATGCAGCCACCCGGGACAGACCTGATCACGCTGCACATCTACTCGCCGCCCATCAGCCGCATGACGACGTACGACTTCGCGTCGCCGCGCCTGGAGACCATCTCGCAGTACGCGGGCGTGGCCGAGGACCGGCAACTGGTGGGAGCGGGAGCGGGGATCTGACGGACGCGGGCACGCGACAGAGGCACTTCCGGATCCCGACCGGACTTATTCACCGCATATCCACAGGCAGGACCCTAGACCCAGCGCCCGGGCACACAGGTATGATCTGGATTGGCGTAAGGAGACAGCATGCACATTCGCTACGTCAACTCGGCACCGGCGTGGATGGTCTGTCTGTTCCTTGCTGGGTGCGCCACGCAGCCGCACCAGCGTGCCCCTGCGGACGCACGCAGCCAACCGGAGTCCGTCCAACAGCAGGCAGCATGCGTGGTGACCGTGAAGTACACCACCACCACGGCGGCTCTGAAGAACAACGACAACACACGCTGGTTGTACGAATCCGACATCCTCGTGTCCGCATCGACAGGGGCGCACACAATCGCTGCCGTGAGTGTCATCGCTACATATGTGCCAGCACCAAATGTGCAGGGGGAAGTGTTGAACTGGGTTCCGAAGCCAAATGCCGGGGACAAGCGTGCGCCACTTGGTCAGAATCCGACGACTGACGTGCGCCGCGGGCACTGGGAGCGCCCGCTCGATGCGCAAGGCCGGCGCCAGCCGTTCAATGTGGCACCCGGCAGCCGCATCATCGTACGCACGGATGCAACCGATTCGAACGGTGAGAAGGGTAACGGGTCGGATTCACACTTGGTCCTGTGAAACCAGCGCTGGCAGACTGGCCCTGTGGCACGGTTGAGGGCGTCTGGTGCCCAGGCACATCGTGGCCGCTCGCGGCTTCGCACTCACCGAGCGGCGGAGTGGAGCCGTTCCCCGACTCGCCATGCGACTGAGCGCCCCGGCACTTGCCGGTTGGGTACTCTCGCCCCGCGCAGAGCAGCAGGCGCGCGTACTGCGGCCTGTCACGGGGCACTTCGGCGACAGCGCGTATCGTCGGCCCGAGCGGTTCCCCTCCGAGTGACCCTGTGGCCCGTTGCCGGTTTGGTTCACCCCGCCTTGGCGAGCGCCAGGCCGATGGGCTCGGACAGCACCACGCGGTTGCGCCCGCCGTGCTTGGCCGCGTACAGGGCCTTGTCGCCCAGCGCGATCCATTGCTCCGCCGTGATGGGCCCGGAGCCCGCGGGGGCGCCGGCCACGCCGATCGAGACCGTGATCGTGCGCTCAGGGTGGCGAGGCCACGTCTTGGCCTGCAGCGTGGTGCGGATGCGGTCCACCACCTGCTGGGCATCCGCCGGGGCGGTGTGCGGCAGGATCAGCACGAACTCCTCACCGCCGAAGCGGCAGGGGATGTCGGTGCCGCGGCAGTTGGCCGCGATGATCTTGGCAAACTCCTGCAGCACCGCGTCGCCGGCGGGGTGCCCGAAGGTGTCGTTGACACTCTTGAAGTGATCGAGATCGAACATGGCCAGACTGAGCGGGTGGCCGTAGCGCTGGTTCTCGCTCACCTCCTGTGCCCAGCGTCGGTCGAAACTCTTGCGGTTGCCCAGCCCCGTGAGGCCGTCGAGATTGGCCTGCTCGGCGAGCATGCGCACCAGCCGCTCCAGCCGCAGGGCCGCTCGCATGCGGGCCTTGAGTTCGAGCACGTCGCCCGGATTGCTCAGGTTCTTCTGCACGTAGTCCGACGCGCCCAGGTCAAAGGCGGTGATCTTGTCATCGGCCTCCTGTGCCGCCGAGAGGACCATCACCGGCACGTCCGCGAGCGTGGCATCGGCCTTCAGGGCCCGCAACACCTGGAAGCCGTCCATGCCGGGCATGTCGAGGTCGAGCAGCACCAGGCTTGGGCGATCGGCCTTGGCCATCTTCACGCCCTCGTCGCCCGTGAAGGCATCCACGAGCTCGAGAGGCTCGTGCTTGAGCCGGGCCCTGAGGAGCCGGTGGACGTCCACCGAGTCATCGATCAGCAGCACCGTTGGCTTGGGTTCGCTCGTGCTCACGGCAGGCAAGGCTCCGTCCAGCGAGGGGGAAAACACACCACGCGCTCACATCGAAACCGAACGGCACAGCCGCGACAACTCGTCAAACCGTCGCCGCAACTCGTCCACCCTGGCCGCGCTGCCGTGGCCCATCGCGTCGATCGATTGCTCCAGGTCGCCCGCAGCCTGGCCCACCGTGGGGAAGCCGTAGCCGCCGCCCGCGCCCTTCAGTTGGTGGGCCAGACGACGCAGGTCGTCGAGCTTCTGCTCGCGCCACAGCGCGGCCAGAGCCTCCACCTTCTGCGGCATCTCGGACACGAAGACCTCGACGATCTCACGCATGTCCTGATCGTCCGCGAACGCGCTGCGGAGCGGGCCCCCGGTGACGGGTGGAGCGGTAGCGGTCGGCTTGGGGGGGTGGGGGTTCATCCGTGAGCACCTCGTTCCTGCTCACGGGATCGGCACCCGCAACGCCGCGCTTCATGCGCACCACCGGCCGCCCGGCCAAAAGCACAAAACTGGGAAACGGCCTAGTTCGCCCTTCTGAGGCTGGAAGCAGCAACCCAAAACTGTGCTTTTTGAGCGTGCGCAGCCCTCCGCGGCCGGCCGCCAACCAAGGCGCCGGGCTGCCGAACTACGCCTTCTTCAACACCGGCGCGGCCCGATAACTGCCCTCCAGCACCTTGCGCGCATCGGCCTTCAACCACCCCGACAGGATGCCCGCGTAGACCTCGCGGAAATCCACCGTGTAGCGCAGGTCACCGCTGTCAAGGTCCGTCAAGCTTGGGTGCGGGTTCAGCACACCCGGTTGCACCATCGGGCCGAACAGGAACATCGGCGCGGCGGTCCCGTGGTCCGTCCCCTGGCTGGCGTTCTGGCTCACGCGCCGCCCGAACTCTGAAAACTGCATGGTCAGCACCCGCGCCGCGTTGCCCTGCACCTTCAAGTCGGCGTAGAACGCCTTGACGGCGCCCGCCACCTGCGTGAGCAACTGCGCGTGCCGGCCGTTCTCACCCCCCTGCCCCGCGTGCGTGTCGAAGCCCCCCAGGCTGGCGTAGTACACGCGTGTCTTCAGCCCCGCCGCGATCATGCTGGCGATCATCTGCAGTTGGCGGCTGAGGTCTCCGCCGGGATACGCCACGCGCGGCTTGGCGGCCACGGCCCGGCGGATCATGTCGCTCGACACCTGCGCATCCAGAGCGGTGCGCGTCAGGAAACTCGCGTTGCTCCCCGGGTCGAGGCCGGCGGGCGGCGTCTGGCGGGCGATCCGGTCGTAGGGATCGGCCAGGTCCTTGTCCACGTCGCGCCCCGTCCAGCGGAACAACTCGGCGCTCTCGAAAGCCACCGGCTTGATCTTCTGCCCCTGCATGGCCAGGGGCGCGCCGGCCCCGATGGCGATGCCCGGCAGCGCGCCCGCGGGCGCCCACGTAGCCTCGGCCGTGCCGCTCTCGCCCTTGCCGCTGCCGCAGCACTCGCTGTCAAAGTAGCGGCCCAGCCAGCCGTCGCCCGTGGCGCTCGTGTCGGCCGTGTGCCAGATGTCCATGCTCTTGAAGTGCGAGCGATTCGGGTTCGGATAGCCCACACCCTGCACGATCCCTACCAGCCCCTCGTCGTACAACTCCTTCACTCCCGCCAGCGCGGGGTGCAAGCCCAGCCCCGCGGCGGGCGCGCTGCCCCCGCCCCCCCCACCCGCAAGCAGCTTGAGCACCCGCTCTTCGCGCACCGCGATGCCGGGTCGGGCACGGTAATAGGCCGCGTCGCCAAAGGGCACCACCGTGTTCAACCCGTCGTTTCCGCCCGAGAGTTGAATCACCACCAGCACGTGGTCTTCGGGCACGCCGGCCATCGACGACAGCCCCCACGACGCCCGCTCCAGGCCCCACGCCGAGCGATTGAGAAAGGCCGGAATCGTCAGCGCCGACGAGGCGAGCACCAGTCCGCTCCCCAGAAACTCACGGCGCGTGTAGGCGGTCGGTTCAGACATGGCAGGCTCCGGAAGACGCGGGCAGAGGGCGATCGTGCACGAGGCACAGGTCGGGCCGTCGGCACGGGCGTGCCGGGGCGCGGGTCAGCACAACTGGTACTCGGGCATGGCGGTGATCAGCATCATCAGGTGCGTGAGCGTGGCCCGGTCGAGTGTGCCGCCGCGCGCCTTGAGCACCCGGATCAGTTCATCGCGGGCCGCCGGCGGGTGTTCGGGGTCGCCGCCCAGCGTGAAAGCCAGGATCGCGTCGACAACCTCCGCCGCGTCTCCGCGGGCTGAATCCGGGTACGCATCGGCCAGGGCCGCAAGCAGGGCCGCGCCGTCGAAGGGCTCCTCGTCGGCCAGTGCATCCTTGCCTTTGGGGCGTTTGCCCGAGAGCAGGTAGACCAGTGTGTTCTGCCGCACGAACATGGTGGCGGTGTTGATCCACGAGCGCCCGCCGTCCCAGCCTTTGACACTGGGAGGGAAGAAGATGCTCTGGCCCATCATGCCCATGGCGTCGTTCAACGTGGCGAGTTCACGGGCCGGGGCCCCAAGCGAGCGCACCGCCCCCACCACCAGTTGCACCGGGCTCTTGATCTGCTCGTTGCGCACCGCAGGGTCGTAGAAGTGCTGGCTCAGGAAGAGCCGCGTCAGCACCGGTTCGAGGCGGTAGTTGGAGGCGGCCAGAGTCGAAGCCAGATCGGCGATCACGATCTCCGCAGCGTCGTCCACCTTCTTCCGCCCGGTCGGGTGGTCGGCCACGAAGAAGCGGTAGAGCCTGGCCGCGATGTACCGCGCACAAGCCCGCTGCTCGAGGATGATCGACACGAAACCCTCCCCGTCGATCTCGCCACGTGCCCCGAGAATCTCCTTCGACCCGTTGTCGTGGTTGTTGCGCTGGAAGACAAACGCGTCGTCCTCGAAGGAGTAGCCCGTCAGCGCCCGTGCGCCCTCCTTGATGTCGCGCTCGCTGTAGTTGCCCACACCCAGGCTGAACAACTCCATGATCTCACGGGCCAGGTTCTCGTTGGGCCGGTTCTTGCGGCTGTCGTTGTTGTCGAGATAGGCGATCATGGCCGGGTCGCGGATGATGCCCCCCAGCAGGTCGGCATAACTGCCCGTGGCGTGAGCACGGAAGAGCCGGTTCTGCGCGTACATGTGGTAACTGTCTTCGATGGTGCGGTAACTGGTCGCGAACAGGCCGTGCCAGAACAGCGTCATCTTCTCTTCCAGCGGGCGCGGGGTCTCGATCAGCCGCTTCAGCCACCACTGCTGCACGCGCCGCATCTGCTCGCGGTCCTGCTGCTCCGCCTCCTGCCGGCGCGTGCGGAACATCGCCAGCGTGTCCTCGTCGCGGGCACGCTGGGCCCGCTGATACTCGCTCCGCTCCTCGGGCGTGGGCGGACGCATGATCGACCGGTCGAACAGGTCCGGGCCCGCCTCGTCCGGCTCCGTGCCCGTGAACTTCACCAGATGCTCCACGCTCTTCTCGGGGCCCCACGAGGCCAGCAACTGCACCTGCCGGGGCGTGCCGCCCAGACCCGCCCGCCACAAAAGGTGCCGCGCCTCGGCGAAGCCGAACGCCTTCTTGTTGATGGGCTGCATCGACGCGCTCACCCCGCGCACCGCCGGCCTGACGGGGGCGGGCTTCATCTGCGGCGCGGCGGACTTGGCTGCGGACGGTGTCGGCATGCGGGCAACCTCCCACCCCGCGCGGAGCACGCCGGGGTTCTCTGACATCGGCACAACGCAGGGGAAGGTACCCGCATTGCGGGGGTGCGGCCGGCTCGGGCGCACGCCCTCCGGACAGCCTCCGCTACCATCGCCGTGCCATGACGGCACTTCTTCTGCTCGCCAGCGGCGGGCCGGCAACCGGATCCAACACGCCGGGCCAGCGGAGCATCGTGCTCGACATTCTGGTGGTTCTGGTGGCCGCGGCGCTCGCCACGCTCCTCCTGCGCCGCTTTCGCCTGGGCTCTATACCCGCCTATCTGATGGTGGGGGCGGTGATCGGGCCCTTCGCCCTCGGTCTGGTCAACGACGGCGGCAACATCGACGGGATCAAGACGCTGGCGATCATCCTGCTGATGTTCACCATCGGCCTGCACCTGGACTTTTCCACGGTGGGGCGCGGGCTCACCTCGATCCTCACCGTCGGCATCGTCTCGACGCTGGGCGTGGTCGCGCTCGCCTGGCCGCTGTGCGTGCTGCTGGGTCTGGGCGCGCCCGCCGGGCTCGCCGTAGCCATGGCGATGAGCATGTCTTCCACGGCCGTGGTGCTGAGGCTCTTGCAGCAACGCCGCGAAACCCATCGCCTGCACGGGCGGCTCTGCGTCGGCATCGCCATCACCCAGGACCTGCTCAGCCTGGCCATCCTGGCCGCCATGCCCCTGCTGGCCGAATGGGCGGGCGCCACCCGGACCGCCGCCGCGGGCCCGGGCGGGCTGGGGTCGCTCATCCGCCCCGGGGCCGCCAACCTCGGCGGTCCGGTGTTCGCCACCGTCGCGGTGGGCGCGACCGCCGTGGGCGCGATCATCCTGCTCATCTACACGGGCCACAAACTGCTCCCGCGCCTGCTGCACGAAGCCGCCAAGGACCACTCGGGCGAGGCCACCCTGGTGCTCTCCGCGGCCGTGGCCCTGGGCGCGGCGGTGCTGGCCGCGTTCCTGGGCTTCAGCCCCGAACTGGGCGCGTTCATCGCCGGGTTCCTGCTCGCGGGCACACCCTTCCGCTATCACCTGGCGGGGCAACTCTCGCCCATGCGCGACCTCTTCATGGCCGTCTTCTTCACCGCCGTGGGGCTGAAACTCAACTTCTCCGACGCGATCGGGGCCTGGTGGGCGGTGCTCCTGGGCCTGCCGCTGCTCATCGCCGTGAAGGCCGGGGTGATCGGTGCCACCGTGTGGGGCGCGGGGGCGACGGCAGGGGTGGCCGGGCGCACCGGCTTGCTCCTGGCCCAGAGCGGCGAGTTCAGCATCGTGGTGCTGGGTGTCGCCTCGCTGGAGGGGGTGATCGCCGGCCCGGCCGAGACCGTGCCCATCGCCATCACGGTGCTGGCGCTGCTCGCGACGCCGGCCCTGGCCAACTGGGGCATACGCCTGCAAGAGCCGTTGGCCCGCATACCGCCCGCGCGCTTCCTGGCCCGCTCCGCCCTGCGCGAGGCCGAGGCCGCCATGGGCGCCACCACCGACCCCGCCGAACTGGAGAGCGCTGCGGGCCGCACCCCGCCCGCGAACGGCACGCCGCCCGTGCCAACTGCCGGGCCGCGCAGCAAGCGGGCCATCATCGCCGGCTACGGCGTGATCGGGCGGGCCGTGGCCGATCGGCTCGAGGTGGCGGGCGTGCCCTTCACGATCGTGGAACTCAACTCGGCCACCGTGCAGACGCAGCAGCGCCTCAACCGGCACGCCGTCTACGGCGACATCGGCAGCCCCGAGGTGCTCGAATCCGCGGGCATCCACGACGCCGAGGCGATCTTTCTGACCGTGCCCGACGACGATGCGATCATGCGTGCCTGCCAGCAGATCCGCCGCTTGGCCCCGCATGTGTTCGTGGCCGCACGCACCAGTTACCTGAGCACGGCCTTTCAGGTGCAGGGGGCCGGCGCCGACGAGGTAACCATCGGCGAGGTCGCCATCGCCGAGGACATGGCCCGGCGGGTCGTGGCGCGGCTCAAAGAACGCGAAGCGGACGCAAAGTAGCAGGCTCGTGCACGGAGCCGGCAGGGACGCGGATGAACGCAGAACAAGGCCCGCGTCCCTACTCCGTCATGTTCTTGAGTTCATCGCGCAAGATCGCCGCGAGTTCGTAGTTCTCCGCCTTGAGCGCATCGTGCAGGCGTTTCTTGAGTTCGGCCTTCTGGCTCAGGGGCAGTTTGGGCACCAGGCTCTCGCGCATGCCGCGCAGCAGTTGCACCTCGCTCGACGAGTCAAACGAGGCCTCCTCGCCCGCCTGCGCGTAGTGCCGGCGGAGCGCCTCGAGCCCCTCATCCAGCGCCAGGATGGCGGCCTTGGGCTCGTTGTCCTTGAGTGCCTGGCTGGCCAGGGCCCGGGCCCGCATCATCGTGATGTACGCTCGGAAGGGCTCCAGGGCCTGGCGGTCGCTCTCGGTCTGGGCGTGCTGGGCACACAGGTCAAGCACGCGCAGGTTGCGGCTGGTGTCGCGCACCACGCCCTCGTAGTCGTCGAGCACCAGCAGCGCCATGTAGCGGTGGTAGTACTGCACCGCCTCCTCGCGCAGTTCGCGGCAGTCGTCGGCCGAGAGTGAAAACGCCCCGGCGTTGGGCTTCTCGCGCTGCAACTCGTCCAGCCGGGCCTCGTGGTACTCGAGCAGGCTCTCGAAACCGCGCGGCCGCTGCCCGTCGGGCCGGCCGTCCACGCACATCTGCAGCACGCCCAGGTCGAGCCGCATCTGGATGCGGTCGTCGCCGTCGTCGCCCGAGATCAGACGCACGTTGATCTTGCCCGGCTCATAGGGCCAGTCGCGCAGCAGGCTGGAAAGGTCAAGGCTCATCCGCGGTGCACCCGCCGTCCCCATCGGCTCAATTCTGTGGATTGACCGATCCTTCAACTATACGACCCGCGCCCCTCGACGGTCGCCCGAATCGGCCCGCGCGGCCCCGAGAACCGCGAAAGGACCGATAAAACCCGAACCCGATTGAGGGGAGACCCCGCCCCGGTCGCCCGCACGCAGCCCCGCCTGAAGCGTGATTCCGATTCGGGCGATGCATCCCCCGCGTTATGCTTTGCGTACCGTTTCCCGTCGGCCCAACGCGCCGGTTCTCGGCGCGGACCATCCGGTGGGGTGTTTGCAGAAAGTGGGTTGAGTCTTGCCGACCGCGAAGTCCACGCGCTCAGCGCCGCACGGCGACCTGCAGACAGGTCTGCAGTTGTACCTGCGCCAGATCAACGAGACGGCCCTGCTCTCCGCCGACGAGGAGAAGATGCTGGGCTGGTCCATCATCAACGACAACTGCTCCGCCGCACGCGAGCGCATGATCAGGGCCAACCTGCGCCTGGTCGTCTCCATCGCCAAGAACTACGCCAACCGCGGCCTGACCCTGCAAGACCTGATCGAGGAGGGCAACGTCGGCCTCATGCGGGCCGTCGAGGGCTTCGACCCCGCCCAGGGAGCCCGCTTCAGCACGTACGCCAGCTGGTGGATCAAGCAGGCCATCAAGCGGGCCCTCATCAACGCCCTGCAACCCATCCACGTGCCCGCCTACATGGTCGAGTTGATCGCCAAGTGGAAGCAGGCCAGCCGCAAACTCGAGGGTGCCCTCGGCCGCCCCCCCAGCATGCAGGAACTGGCCGACGAACTGCAACTGCCCCTCAAGAAACTCAAGATCATCCGCAGGGCCATCCGCGCCGTGCGCACCCCCGCCCAGGCACCCACCGACGACCAGGGCGACACCATGAGCTTCGCCGAACTGCTGGCCGACCATCGCAGCGGCTGCCCCAGCGAATCCATGGTGCGCGGCGACGAACTCACCACCATCCGCAAACTCCTCGAGGCCATCGACGAGCGCGAGGCCCGCATCCTGCGCATGCGTTTCGGGTTCGACGGTCAGGAACCCCTCACGCTCAAGCAGATCGCCCAGGAGATCGGCATCTCGCGCGAACGCGTCCGCCAGATCGCCGACGAGGCCCTCCGCAAACTCAACAGCCAACTCAACGACGAGCGCCCCAGCCGCTTCTTTCGTCCCGCCTCCTTCGAGTCGCTCGGCATCGATGAGCGCCTCGACCGCGAGGCCGATACCGACCGTTCGCGGGCCCTCAGCGCGTAGAGCCACGCACCCCCTCTCGGCTACCATCGCCTCCCATCGCACCACCGGCCGGTTTCCCGGCGGGCGATGCCGCCGAGGTGTTCCATGACATCCCCCATTCGTCGCGCGGCCAGCACGCTCCTGTGCGCCGCGGCCGCGCTCCTCACCGCGACCACGCCCGTCTTGGCCGACGATCTGCTCGACAAGATCAACGCCCCTTTCAAGGCCATCGCCCCGGGGCAGCGCTCCGACACCCTCCTGCTGCCGCTGCTGATCAAGACGTCGCCCCCGCCCCCGGCGGCCGCGTCGGCTCAGAACGCGGCCCTCATGCCCGCGACCAGCGCCGCCTTCCAGGATGCCGCAGCTTGGGCCGCAGCCGACCCCCAGAAGGCCGTACTGCCCGCCCTCGCCAAGGCCACCGCGGAGAAAGAGTGGAAAAAGGCCCACGCCTTCGCCCAGCCCTACGGCTTCGAGGGTGTTGACCCCGACCTGGTAATCGCCGGCGCGTACACCGACCTGGGCGACCCCGCCACCATCTCGGCGGCCCGCCACCTCTACATGCCCCTGCTCGATCGCCTCCAGTGCCTCGTGCACGTCGAGGCGACCCGCCTGAGCGCCGCGGGCGACCCCGACGCCGCGTGCGCCGTGCTGACCGACCTGGTGCTCTTCGCCCGCCAGATGTGCGATCGCGCCTTCCTCATCGAGCAGCGCTGGGGCTACGAGG
Organism: uncultured Phycisphaeraceae bacterium; assembly: GCA_964590885.1. Taxonomy (GTDB): domain Bacteria; phylum Planctomycetota; class Phycisphaerae; order Phycisphaerales; family UBA1924; genus JAEUIX01. The sequence goes on along the minus strand of CAZPWW010000017.1, from coordinate 36,399 downwards.
CCATGATCCTCGCCCTGCACCGCCTCCGCGACGTGGCCTATACCGACGCCCGCTCGGGCGAACCCCGCATGAAGCCCGAGGCCATCCGCGCCCAACTCGACCGCCTCATCGACCGCGGGAAGGTCATCGGCACCGAGCGCCTCACCCTGCCGCGCGGCGACGGCATCGGCGCCGAGCAGATGCTCGGCCGGGTCTACAGCCGTGGCGCAGGGCCGAACCCCGAGACCTACGGCCGCACCCTCGCCCGCGTGGGCGCACGCCAGCGGCCCCTGCGGCTCTTCAGCGAAGCGGCACGCTGGGACGTGCTCGCCGCCGCCAGCGCGGGAGACGCCGAGACCCGCCAGGCCCTCGCCGGCCTCATCACCGACTGGGACAAGCGCTGGCAGCTCTCGGCCTTCGACCCCGTTCTGAAGGTGCCCACAGCCTTCGCCGCGCTGGACAAGGTCCGCTTCGCCGCGCTGGATGCCACGCTGGGCGACACCGCCGTGCTCTTCACCCTGCGCACCCAGTTGCTGGTGGAGCACGCGGGCACGCGCACCGCCCTGGCCATGCACTCATTCTGGCGGGCCAACAAGAGTTACCCCCGCGACGTGAGCGCCGTGCGCCCCACCTTCATCGACAAACTCGACAACGACCCCTTCAGCAAGGAGCCCAAGCCCCTGGGCTTCTTCGTCCCCATGCGCGACACCACCCGCCCCGGCACCGAACCCAAGCCCCACGAAATCCGCGTGAGCGCCGGCGACCCCTTCCCCGGCCTGGCCGTCTCGCTCAACGACGAGAACTTTGTGATCTTCTCGGTGGGGCCCGATGGTGCCGCCTCCCTCTGCCGCGTGGCCGGCCAGATGAGCGAGGAGCGCGGCAGCGATTACCTGCTCTGGCCGCCCGTGCTCAGCCTGGCCCGGCAAACCCTGCAAGACACCGGCAAACTCCCCTGAACATCCAAGCCGTGAGGACGCACCCGTGAGCCACGACGCGCACAAGGTGGTGATCATCGGATCAGGGCCTGCCGGCTGGACGGCGGCCATCTACGCCGCGCGGGCCCAACTCGCGCCAGTGGTGTACTGCGGCGTGGCCAAGCAGGACCCCGGCCCCGTGCTGCCCGGCGGGCAACTCATGCTTACCACCGAGGTGGAGAACTACCCGGGCTTCCCGCACGGGGTTGACGGCCCCAAGATGATGGCCGACTTTCAGGCCCAGGCCGAGCGCTTCGGCACCAAAGTGGTGTACGAGGACATCTGCGCCTGCGACTTCTCGGCGCGCCCCTTCACGCTCAAGACCTCCAACGACGGCGTGAACCCCACGGGCGTGGTCCGGGCCCACACCGTCATCATCGCCACCGGAGCCGTGGCCAACTGGATGGGCCTGGAGAACGAGATGCGCCTGGCCCGCTCCGGCGGTGGCGTGTCGGCCTGCGCCGTCTGCGACGGAGCCCTGCCCGCCTTCCGCAACCAGACGCTGGCCGTGGTGGGCGGCGGCGACACCGCACTCGAAGAGGCCACCTACCTCACCAAGTTCGCGTCAACGGTCTACCTCATCCACCGCCGCGATGCGCTGCGCGGCAGCAAGATCATGCAGGACCGCTTCCTCTCTCGCCCCAACGCCAAGGTCCTCTGGAACAAGGTCGTGGCCGACGTGCTCGGCGGCGAGCGCATCGAGGGCGTGCTGCTTGAGGACACCCTCACCCGCGAGCGCAGCCGGCTCGACGTGCGCGGCCTCTTCGTCGCCATCGGCCACACGCCCGCCACCAAGTTCCTGCGTGGCTCCGGCATCGAACTCTCCGACAAGGGCTACGTCGCGCTCAAGCGCCGCGACTCCTACACCAACATCCCGGGCGTCTTTGCCGCAGGCGACGTGGCCGACGAGCACTACCGCCAGGCCGTGAGCGCTGCGGGCATGGGGTGCATCGCCGCCCTGGATGCCGAGAGGTGGCTCGCCGCCAACAACGTCCACTGAGGGCGTGACATACGCGGTGCCTGCTGACGCACGTCGCTACATGCCCACGAGCAACTCCGCGATCTTCACCGCCGTGAGCGCGGCACCTGTGCGCAACTGATCTCCGGCCACAAACAGGCACCACCGGTCGCACGCCGTGTCGGGCCCCATCATCGCGTCGGGCCCGTGCAACTCGTGCACGCGGGCCGGGTCGGGGCGGATGCGCCCCACCAGCACCTCGTCGCCGCCGGTCGCCTTGAGGGGCGTGGGAAAGGCGTTGGCGGCGCGGTCATCCACCACGCGCACGCCCGCCGCGGCACCCGCGCCGGCGTAGGCCGCACGCACCTCGCGCTCGGTGGCCGGCCGCCCAAGGGACACAGTGATCGACTCCGCGTGGGCCCGCATCGTCGGCACGCGGATGCACGTGGGCGAGATGAGCACACCGGGATCATCCCAGATGCGGCGGCTCTCGCTGATCATCTTGAGTTCTTCACCGTTGCACCCGGTGGCGGCATCCACCGTCGCGTTGTGGCTGAAGAGGTTGAACGCGTACGGCTCGCTGAACACGCGCCGCGTGAGTTCGCCCGCGGGGGTCCCGCCCAGGGCCTCGTGCGTCTGGGCCCGCAGTTCGTCCATCGCCTGTGCGCCCGCGCCGCTCGCCGCCTGATACGTGCTCACGCTCACCTGCCGCACGCCGAAGGCCCGGCGCAAAGGGTTGAGCGCCACCAGCATGATGATCGCCGAGCAGTTGGGCACGGCACACAGGACCCCTCTCCCCCCACCGCCGCCGCCACCCGCGCCCCGCACCAGGTCCCCGTTCACCTCGGGCACGATCAGCTGGCACGCGGGGTCGGCACGGAAGGCCGAGGAGTTGTCCACCACGCACGCGCCCGCCGCGACCAGGCCCGGGGCACACTCCTTACTCGGCCCCGACCCCGCCGAGAAGAGCGCCACATCCACACCCCGCAACGCCTCGCGCGTCAGGGGCCGCACCTCGCGCCCCTCGCCGCGATACCGCACCCGCTGGCCCGCCGAGCGGGCCGAGGCCAGCAGCCGCACCTCGCCGTGCGGAAAGCGCCGCTCTTCCAGCACGGCCAGCATCTCGCGCCCCACGGCGCCAGTCGCCCCCACCACCGCCAGCACCCGTGCCTCGCTCATGGCTCGCCTCGCTCGTCAGTACGCCCGGTTCACCACGGCATCAGCCAGAGCCATCAGCAGCGTCTTGGCGCTCGAATCGGGCACCGGCTCCAGCGCCCCCTTGGCCCGCTGCACGCACGCCCCCGCCGTCGCCCGCGCGTAGCCGATCGAGTCGGTCGCCGCGAGTGCAACCACCGTGCGCTGCCCGCACTCCGCGTGCTGGGCCGCGTCGCCCGCGGCCCGTTCCAGCAACGCCAGCGTCTCGCGACGCCGCGCCCCGTCGGCCGCAGCCAGGTGGTGAATGATCGGCAGCGTGAGCTTGCCCTTCTCCACGTCCTTGCCCAGCGACTTGCCCACCACCGCCTGGTCGCCCGTCAGGTCGAGCAGGTCGTCCTGAATCTGAAAGGCCACGCCCAGTTCCATGCCGAATCGCTCGAACCCCTCGGCCACATCCGCCGTGGCCCCCGCGTGGGCCGCGCCCAAGCGGCACGCCACAGCGATCAGGCTCGCGGTCTTGCGCTTCACAATCGAGTAGTACGTCTCCTCGTCCAGTGCGAAGTTCCCGCGATGGTGGTTCTGCAGCAGTTCGCCCTCGCACAGCGTCATGCCCACGCGGGCCACTCGCAGCGAGGCATCGGCATCGTTGAGCGTGCTGCACAGGCGATACGCCGCGCTGAAGAGGTAGTCGCCCAGGATCACCGCGGCCTCGTTGCCGTGCAGGCGGTTCACGGTTTCCGATTGCCGGCGCGTGTCGGCCTCGTCAAGCACGTCGTCGTGCACCAGGGTGGCCACATGGATCAACTCGAACACCCCCGCCAGGGCCACCTCGCGCTCCCCCACGTGGGTATCGTCGGGCCCGGCCGCGCCAACAGCCGCCGGGTGTACCGCCAACCCGGCAAGAAGCGACATGCTCGGCCGCACCATCTTGCCCCGGTAGCGCTCCACGTGCTGCACCAGCCTCTGCACCGGTGCCAGTCCGCTCGCCAACTCCCGGTCCAGCCGCGCCTCCACACGCCCCAGCGCGCGGGCCAGCAGCGCCTGCAAAGGTTCAAGCGACGGGTTGTTCTTCAGCAGCGTGGGCATCGGGCGGCGCCGCCGAGCACGAAACGCCCACGGCGGGTGAGCGTAGGGATCGCTCAGCGGCCCTTCTCCGCGGCGATGTACCCCACATACGACCGATCCGCCGTGCCCGTTCGCGCGGCGCGGAAGACGCCCGTGCCCCGCCCGCGTCGATCCTCTCCTTCCCAGTACACCCGCGTCGGCCCCGCCCCCGCATCCGCCAGCGCCTCCTGCAACTCACGCACCCCCCACACCCGCCAGTGATACGTGAACGCGTTCCGCAGGCGCGACCCATCGGGAAACTCAAAGTGAATCCGGCACGTCGTCCGCGCCGAGATCGGGTCGTACCACGCGTGGTCCCACACATACGTGAACGGCCCGCCCACCCCCGTTCGCGGGTCGCGTGGCATACGGCACCGTGTCCGCTCACACATCTCCAGATGCGCCTCCGACCCGCCCATGAAGTCGATCAGCAGCACGCCGCCGGGTGCCAGCGCCCGCAGACACGCGCGGAAGTACGCCACCAGCGTCGTCCGGTCGGTGAAGACCCAGTACGAGAAGTTGAGCGCAAGGATCATGTCCGGCCCGGGCCGCATGGGCGGCGCGCGCAAGACATCGGCCTTCACCAGCCGCAAGCGCCTGCGCTGCCCGGCGCTCAACCGGGCCGCCACCTGCCGGCCCGCCCAGGCGAGCGTCGGCCCGTGCAGGTCGAGCCCGGTCGCGGTGCGGTCTGCCCGCGAGGCCACCCACGCGGCAGCGACCTCCGCCGACGCACAAAAGTCCTCGCGCAGGTGCACCGGGGCACGCCCGCGCAGCCGGCGGTAAAGCCGATCGGCAAACGCCACCTCGTGCCCAGGGTCCTGCACGGCGCAGCGATAGAGTGTCAGGCGGTCGGCATTGGCGGCGCACACGGCGGCCGGCGCGGGCCGAGTCGGGCGGGGTCGCGTCCTGGGCTTGGGCATGGGGCCGAGTGTAGAACCGGGTCCACGCGCTCCCGGGTTCTCGGTCCCAGAACCGGGGGGGCCGGCCTGTGCCCGCACCCGGCGGGCGCGGCCGCGATTTCACGCCGGTTTCATCCCGCCCGCTAGGCCCCTGCGCATCTCGCCGATAGAATCCCAACCCTCGGCCCGCGCCCGGGGGGATGCGTCGCCGGCCCGATCGCGGGCCCGATCAGCAAGCCTGCGCGGCCCCCAGGCCATCACGCGCGGGCCACCCTGCCGCCGCGACCAGAAGGTGTCTGAATGAAACTCTCCATGATCGGTACCGGATACGTCGGCTTGGTCACGGGCGTCTGCCTGGCCAACTGCGGCAACGACGTGGTCTGCCTCGACGTCGACCCCCGCAAGATCGAGATGCTCAAGAAGGGCAAGAGCCCCATCTACGAGCCCGGGCTCGACGACCTGCTGGAGCGCAACATCGCCTCCGGCCGCCTGGTCTTCTCGACCGACGCCTTCGAGGCCCACAAGGACGCCGACATGTGCTTCATCTGCGTGGGCACGCCCTCCGACGAGCGCGGCCACACCGACATGAAGTACATCCACTCCGCCGCCGACCAGGTGGCCGAGGTGCTCATCAAACTCGGCCCCTCCGCCAAGCCCAAGGTCATCGTCGTCAAGAGCACCGTGCCCGTCGGCACCACGCTCATGGTGAAGAACCGCATCCGCGAGAAGGTGGGCCCCGGCATCAAGTTCGACGTGGCCAACAACCCCGAGTTCCTCAAAGAGGGCGCGGCGATCGACGACTTCAACAAGCCCGACCGCGTGGTCTGCGGCGTCGAAGACGACGCGACGGGCGAGATGATGCGCGACCTCTACGAGCCCTTCGTGCGCAACGGCCACCCCATCTACGTCATGGACATCCTCTCCAGCGAGATGGTGAAGTACGCCTCCAACGCCATGCTCGCCTGCAAGATCAGTTTCATCAACGAGATGGCCAACCTGTGCGAGGCCTACGGGGCCAACGTCAGCCGCGTGCGCGAGGGCATGTGCGCCGACAAACGCATCGGCAACCAGTTCTTGTACCCCGGCCTGGGCTACGGCGGCTCCTGCTTCCCCAAAGACACGCTCGCCTGCATCATGATGGGCGAGAAGAGCGGCGTGCCCACGCCCGTGAACAAGGCCGTGCACGACCTGAACCAGGCCCAGCGCGACCGCTTCTTCACCAAGATCATGACCCACTTCAAGGCCAAAGACGCCCCCGGCGGCCTCACCGGCAAGACCATCGCCTTCTGGGGCATCGCCTTCAAGCCCCGCACCGACGACATCCGCGAGGCCCCCGCCATCACCCTCATGCGCAAGGCCCTCTCCTACGGCGCCAAGGTCAAGGCCTTTGACCCCGTGGCCAACGAGAACGCACGCCGCGACATGGGCCCCGCCTACGAGATCCTCGACGACATGTACGCCGCGGCCGACGGCGCCGACGCTCTCGTCGTCTCCACCGACTGGGACGACTTCAAGAGCCCCGACTTCGCCCGCGTGGGCAAGAGCATGAAGCACCGCGTCATCTTCGACGGGCGCAACCTCTACCGCCCGCAGCAGATGAAGGACCTGGGCTTCTCCCACTACTCCGTGGGCCGGGCCCCGGTCGTCATCGCCTGATGCACACGCGGCCGCCCCCGGCCCGCACGCGCTGAGCCCGTGGCCGGTACGCTCCCGCCATGGCCAAGGAGCGGGCCATCCAGATGAAGCGCGGCCGGCGGGCCGCCCGGCTCACACGCCTGCGCTTTGTGCTGGGTGCCGCCGCCACCGTGGGCGTGGCCCTGCTCTGGCTGCTCGGCCGCCTCGATCAGTTCGAGACCCGCACCCAGGACTGGCGGCAGTGGTTCTTCTGGGCCCGCGACCGGCCGCCCTCCAGGGAGGTGGCGGTGGTGGCCATCGACGACCGCACGCTCGACACCGTGCAGCGCTGGCCGTGGGACCGCGAGAAACTCGCCGCGCTCATCGACGAACTGCGCCGGGCCGACACCAGCGTGGTCGCCCTCGATATCGTGCTGCCCGAGCCCCAGTCGCCCCGCGAGGTGAACCTCGCCCGCTCGCCCAACCTGAACCCGGCCCACGTGGCATGGGACCCGCCACCGCCGGGCGCACCCCCCGGCTGGAAGCCCGCCACCGGCACCATCACCGACGATCGCGTGCTCGCCGATGCCATCTACGCCCACGGGCGCGTGGTGCTCGCCAGCGGCTTCAAGTTCAAGGCCCGGGCCGCGCTCGACAGCCAGGCGGCCGAGAGCGCGGGCGACAGCGCCGCGGGCACCGCCAGCGCGGGCGCCGGCCGTCTGCGCGTGCCGCTCTCGCGCATCGTGGCCGCCCTCGACGCCGACCCCGCCCTGCTCGACGCCGACGAGGACGAGGCCGTGCGCACGCTCGGCCAGCGCGTGCTGGGCGGGGCGCTCTCCGGCGTCACGCGCGGCCAGGAGTTCGACGACCTGCGCAAGCAACTCCGCGGGGCCAAGACCCTGCTCACCAAGGGGCGCGAGAGTTCGGCCGTGGTGCCGCCCGCGCCGGCCGACCGCCCGCCACGCCCCTGGGTCGCCTCCATCGAACCCTCGCCCCCCATCGCCGTGCTGGCCGAGTCGGCCGCCAAACTCGCCAACGTCACCTTCGACAGTTACGACCCCGACGGCCTCACCCGCCGCATCCCCCTCTGGGTCGAGCACCAGGGCCGCCTCTGGCCCAACCTCGGCCTGGCCGCGCTGCTCGAGCACCGCGGCATCGCCCTCTCCGACATCGCCTTCACACCCAGCAGCACCGTGATCAACGTGCCCGGCGGCTCGGTGGTCCGCCTGCCCATGATGCGCGACCGCCTGCTCGGCCAGTCGCTGGTTGACGGCCTGCACTACATCACCTGGCCGCGCGGCCGCCGGCTCCACGAGCGGCTCCTGCCCTTCTTCACCCGCGCGCCCGACGACCCCGGCCCCGTGGGCACGCCCGCCTCCGGCCGCCCCGCGCTGCCCGCCGACCTCGACGCCCTCAGCGAGGGCGACTCCGACACCGACGGCGAGCCGCGCGGCTGGGAACTGCAGTTCTACGACCGGGCCAACCGCACGCCCAACGAGGTCTCAGCGGGGTACTGCCTCGAACCCGCGAGGCTGGCGGAGGGTGTCCGGGCCAACCTGAATCAGGTCGCCGCGTTCGCGGGCTACCTGGCCCGCAGCGGGGCCACTCCGGCCGAGCGGGCCGCCGCGCTGGCCGACGCCGCACGCGCCGCCGCGGAGGCACAGGACGGCGACGATTCGCAGTGGACCGACGCCCGGGCCCGGTTCGAGTCGGCGTTCGAGCCGCTCTACGCCGACGCGTACGACTACCTCTACGGAGCCTTCGGCTTCGACCCCGCCGTACCCGATGAGCAGCGCACGCCCGACGAGCGTGCCTCCATCGACGTGGCACGCAACTTCCTTGCCGGCGCGCCCCACGCCCTCGCCCAGGTCGATCTCGCCCGCGAGCAGATCACCGCCGTCCGCCGCACCCTCCGCGACCGCCTCAAGGGCCGCGTGGTCTTCGTGGGGTGGACGGCCACCGGGGCCGCCGCCGACTTCGTGAACTCCTCGATCGACCCCAAGACCCCCGGCGTCCACGTGCACGCGGCGGTCGCAAACGCCCTGCTCACCGAGCACGCGCTCGAGCCCTGGCGCAAGCGGGCGGACCTGGCCGTGCTGGGGATCATGGGCATCCTCGGCACGCTCGTGGGCATCACCTTCTCCGCGCTCATCGGCCCCCTCGCCATCGGCGCCCTCGTCATCGGCTGGTTCGTGGTGGCCGGGGCCGTGGTCTGGATGCAGCACGGCATGATCGCCGCCGTGGCCGGGCCCTGCGTCGCCGCCGCGGCCGCGTGGGTGGTGGTCCTCTCCCACCGCCTGCTCATCGAAACCCGCGACCGCCGCCAGACCGAAGACCGCTTCAAGAGTTACGTGCCGCCGGGCGTGGTCGACATGCTGGTCGAGAACCCCGACCTGGCCGACATGAAGCCCCAGAAGCGCGAACTCACCGTCATGTTCTCCGACGTGGCCGACTTCACCACCACCGCCGAGCGCATCGGCCCCGTGGTGCTCGAAAAGACCCTGGGCCTCTACCTCTCCGAGATGACCGACGTGCTCAGCAAGCACAAGGCCACCATCGACAAGTTCCTGGGCGACGGCATCATGGCCTTCTGGAACGCACCCCTGCCCGACGCCGACCACGCCCGCAACTGCTGCCTCGCCTCCATCGAGCAACTCCAGCGCCTCGACGAACTCAACGCGCGCAACGCCTTCGAGGAGGCCGGCCACCTCTACGTCCGCATCGGCATGTCCACCGGCGAGTGCATGGTGGGCGACTACGGCACCGCCCGCAAAAAGGGCTACACCGTCCTGGCCGACACCGCCAACTTCGCAGCCCGCCTCGAAGGCGCCAACAAGTTCTTCGGCAGCCGCATCCTCGCCGGTAGCACCACCCGCGACGTTTGCAAAGACCTGCGCTGGCGCTTCCTCGGCAAGGTCCTCGTCAAGGGCAAGAAAGACGAGGAGTGGCTCTACGAACTCGTGGGCGACCTCACGCCCAAGGGCGACCGCACCGCCCTCTGGATCGCCGCCACCGAAGAAGCCGTTGACGCCTACATCCAGGGCCGCCTCGACAAGGCCGATGACCTCTTCACCGCCCTCGAATCCAACTTCGACGACACCAAACTCAGCGCCCTCTACAAAAACTCCATCCAGGGCTGGCGCCGCCGCTCCGACTTCGATGACAAGTTCGACGGGGCGATCCAACTCACCGAGAAGTAGGCCGAGCGATCCGCTGGTGCCGGCACCCCAGCCCGCGCCACCGCCCCGGAAGCCGCGGGAACCGCGTTCGGCGTTTATTCACATCCACCCCGCCTTGCCCATTTCCTCGCCCGCCTCCCGTTCCCGTGGTACATTCTCGGACGGGTGGACCGATACCCACACCCAGACCCCCGCTCCCAAGGAGCCAGACATGACCACGCGCGGCACGGATCGCTCGCACCTCTCCACCCGCCCCCTTGCCGCGCGGCACGCCGCCGCGCGCGCCTCGGCCGCCTGCGCCGGGCCCCTCGCCCTCGCCCTTGTCGCCGGCTCGGCATGGGCCTGGCAGCCGCCCGCCGAACCCGCGCCGGCGCAACCGGCCGCACAACCCGCCCCCCAGCCGGCGGATGCCGCAGCGCCGGTTGACGACGCGACGATCACCGAAACGCCCATCTTCATCGTGGGCTTCAAAGGGAACGTCGGCCACCGCGCCGAGGGCGAGACCAAGTGGACGCCCGCCAAGGTCGGGGCCATGCTCCGCATCGGCTACGAACTCGCCACCGGCCCCAACAGCATGGTGCAGGTCCAGATCGGTGCTGGCCAGCGCTTCACGATCGACCGCGCCAGCAAGATCATCATCACCGAGGCGATCGCCAGACCCGGTGTGGAAGAGACCGTCATCGACCTGCCCTACGGCCGTGTGCAGTTTGACGTCACCAGCGCCCGCCTCGCCAACGACGTCAAGATCACCGCCCCGGATGCCACCCTCGCCATCCGCGGCACCACCGGCGGCATGGAGGTGAACGCCGGCCGCCCCACCCGCGCCTACGGCGGCCCGCTCAACCGCGGCCGCATCGACGTGCGCCACCGGCGCGGCGTGAGCGCCAGCATCACCGGCAGCCAGGCCACCGACAGCGAGAACCCCCAGCCCTCCATCAACACCTTCCGCGACGGCTTCATCGAGATCAACGACGGGCGTGCCCGCACCGGCGACGAGTTCCGCTTCGTCTACAACTTCCAGCAGGTCTTCCAGATCATCTTCGGCGGCCTCAACGATCCGGGTGGCGGCATCCCGCCGCCGGTGTCGGGCAACTTCACCGTCAACCTGCAGGCCATGTTCGGGCCCACCGACCCGATCCCCCTGGGCACCATCGTCAGCCTGTCCAATTCCATCGCCTTCCCGCGCCTGATCGCCACGCCCGGCCCCACCAACGCCGACCTCAACTCGGTCGTGATCGGCGAGGCCATCACCGCCAACCCGACCAACAACCGGCCCGAGTTCCTGCGCCTCGAGCGCAACGGCCCCACCAGCACGCTCCGCGCCCTCACCCTCGACGGCCAACAGACGAACTTCCAGAACATCGGCACCTTCAACACCGGCACAGCCATCCTGCGCGGCCTGGGCCAGGTTGACCGCGCCCTCTACTCCCTTCGCAACACCGACACCAGCGAGGTCGTGCGCCTCAACCCCCTCGCCGGCACGATCAACCCCATCGCCGACTTCGCGGGCAGCCGCTTCGAGAGCATCGACGGCATCACCGAGCGCGGCACGCTCATCATGGGCGGCCGCCTGCCCGGCAGCCTCGCCGGCTTCGACCCCTTCATGACCCGCGCCACCGGCTTCGCCGGGCCCGATGCCCTGCTCATCGAGTTCGACCCGCGCACCAACCTCATCGTCAACGCCAAGAGCGACCTGCGCGGCGACTTCGTAAGCGCGAACGCCTCCAACGGGCTCTTCAGCGGCTTGGAGGAGTTTGACCCCACGCTCGTGCATTTCGAGCCTTTCCCCGGTTTCGGGTTCGCAAACGTCATCACCAATGCCAACTTCGTCGGCATCGGGTTCACGCGCGCCGGCCTCGCCAACGGTGTCGGTGTGTTCGTGCCCGAAGACACGCTGTTCATCCACATGAACGCGACCATCGACAGCAACAACAACCCTATCACCAGTAACCCCGGCATCAACCAGTCCCGCTACGTGGTCGAGTTCCGCCCCAACGCCACATCCGGCTTCGGTGCCGTCTTCGTCTCGCCCGATGCCATCCTCCGCGACCTCACCAGCGAGCGCGGTCCACTCTCCCCCTCAGGCCCCGGCCTCATCGCCAGCACCAACCCGATCGACTTCACCCTCAACCCGCTCTTCGCCCAGGTCGGCTTCACCATGAGCGCGATCTCCTCGGGCGTGCCCGAGGCCCTACTGCGCTCGGCCATCATCCAAGCCGCCATGACCGGCACGGTCAACGACACCAGTTTCGGCACGCTCTTCGGCTTCGTCAACCAGTTCGCGGGCCACCAGTCCGGCTTCGGCAAGGCCAGTTACGCCTTCCGCACCAGCCTCAGCCCCATGGACCCGCTCTTCCTCACGCCCGTGGTCAGCACCACGCTCATGGGCCCCACGTTCCACTACATTGACGCCCACACCGGCCGCCTCATCGAGCGCGACCTCTTCGGCAACGAGACCAACCCCCTGGGCCTGGTCTACAGCGCGCCCAACGGTCTGCCCATCTTCGGCACCGCCGTCTGGAACGGCGGCGGCGCTGGCACCGGCAAGTTCCTGCTCTCCACCGAGCTCTTTGACGGTGCCATGACCATGGCGCCCCACAGCCGCATCAGCAAGTTCGACCTGAACCAGGTGCCGGGAGGCACCATCCAGCCCCCCCAGCAGTTCGCCTTCCTCCAGCCCGCCTTTGACGTGGACAGTCAGATCGCCGATTCCTACCTCTTCTTCGGCCTGGGCACACTCGGCAACGACGTCTTCGCTTCCGGCATCCGCGCCGGCACGCAGGTGCCCGAGGGCGGCTTTGTCCAGGGCATCTTCGGCGTGCCCCTGGGTGCCACCACCACCGGGCCCACCACCCCGGACATGCGCTTCTTCTTCCCCGCCGAGGACGTGGAGAGCGGCCTGGCCGGCGCCCCCACGCGCGGCTCGCTCTTCGTGGGCGTCGGCCTCCTCGACACGGCCACGGGCAGCCCCGCGCCACAGGCCACCGGCTTCTCGTCGTTGATCGGCCAGGCCGCGCTCCTCGAACTCGACCCCCGCAACCAGTTCATCCGCAACGCCTTCCAGTCGTCGAACGGCGACTTCGCACCCCTCACCGGCAGCGGCGTAACCAACGGCACCATGTTCGTGGGCGGCACCGCCACCACCCTCAACAGCGTCGAAAACGTGCTGGGCATGGCCTATGTGGGCAACAAACTCATCCTCAGCGCCGTCACCACCTCGGGCCAGAGCGTGCTCATCACCTACAACCCCGACGCCAACAACACCACCAACGCCCGCCTCGAGCGCGTCGAGTTCATCACGCCCGGGGCCGCCAGCCCCATCTTCACCGAACTCGGCTCCGAGCCTGTCGGCATCACGCCACTGGCGCCGGTCTCGCTCGGCGCCGCCTCGTTCACCACCACCCTCGATCCCGACATCAACCCCGTCTTCCGCGAGATGTCCTACAGCAACCAGGCCGCCCAGAGCGGCGTGGTGCGCAACCTCATCGCCGAGCACATCGTCGACCGCGCCGGCGACGGTCCGGGCTGCCGCAACAGCGCGGCCATCCAGATGAACGCCACCATCAACAACGGCCTCCACCTCACCGGCATCATCGCCAGCCACGCCAACCAGGTGCGCGGCGTGGGCCAATCCATCACCGAGTTCCGTAGCAACCTGCCCCCCGGCCACCCCTGCCTGCCGGGCATGCCCGCCGTTCCCTGATCGTCGCGCCGCGACCGTCTTGAACCGTCAACCGCGGCATCAGCGGCGCCCCCTCATCCGGCACGACCCATCATGACCCCATCCACCGAGGCGCCCCGCCAGGCCCACTGGGACGCGCTCCGCGGCGTGGCCCTGCTGGCCGTGGTCGCTCTGCACGCCTGTGGGCCGTACCTGTCGCGCCCTCTGCCCGGCCTGCTCTGGCCCGTGTCCGAGAAGGCCGCCACCACGCTGCCCATGGGCGAGCGTGTCGCGTTCACCGATGCCGTCTTCTGGGCCTGCCGCGCCTTCGCCGTGCCGCTGTTCTGCTTCGTGGCCGGTGCACTCAGCATCCGCTCACTGGCGGCCGCGGGGCCCGCCGCCTTCGCTCGGCGGCGCGCCGCACGTCTGGGCCCGCCCCTGCTCGCCGGCACCCTGATCGTGCTGCCGCTCATGTACGCAATCTGGTGCGCCGGCTGGGTCCGCATGGGGTGGACCACCTGGCCCCGCGCCGCACAATTCCGCCTCGATCCCGCCCTGCGCCGCGGCACCCTGGGCCTGGCCCACTACTGGTACCTGTGGTACACGCTGCTCTACTCGCTCATCCTCGCCGGCGCGTGGCGGTTCCTCGCCCCTGGCCGCCCGCGCTCCGCACCCGCACGCCCACCCCCGCCGGAGATCGCGTGCGGTCTGCTCGTGGTCGCCCTCGGCGGGGCGTGCGTATGGGCCATGCCCTCGTCGCTGCTCGTGTTTGTCAACGGCTATGTGCCCGCGCCCGGCTTCTTCCTCTACCACGGCCTGTTCTTTCTCTGGGGCGCCCTCTCGGCTCAGGGGGCGACCGAGCGCCTTGCGCCGCATCGCACGGTTCCGCCGCGCGTCTGGCCCGCCACAGGCCTCACACTCGCGGGTGTCGCGTGCAGCGCGGCGCTCCCGGCCCTGGCCGCGCCCGTCATGCTCACGCTGGCAAACCAGCCCCCTCCGACGACCGCCACCGACACGCACCGGCTCGCGGCCGGGGCCTGCGCCACGCTGGCCGCCGTGCTCATGATCTCCGGCCTTAGCCGTCTGCTGCACGCCGGGCCGCCGCGTTGGGTGTGCGGGCTGGGACGGGCCAGCCTGTGGCTCTACGCCACGCACCTGCCGTGGGTCGGCCTGGCGGCGGTGCTTCTCTCCGGCGTGTCCCTTCCGCCGGAAGCCAAGGCCGCGGCCGCGTTCATCGCGGGGTTGGGCTTGCCCCTGCTCACCCACGGGCCGGCCGGCCGCTGGCGTGCGGGCCGTTGGCTCGGAGCCCTGCCCCCTCCGGCCCAGGCGTAAACCGCCCAATGGCCCCGGCGGGAGTTGAACCCACACGCCCGTTTCCAGGCCGCGGATTTTAAGTCCGCTGCGTCTGCCGTTCCGCCACGGGGCCGGGGGGAGCCTAGCGGCCCCTGCCGCGCGGCACCCGCGCCCGGGTCGCCGCCTTCCCCACACAGGTTCGCGGCCCCGCGCCGCGCGGGCCGATCCGGTACACTGGCGGCCTCGCGTGCCGCGCCACCGCGGCACGGGTCAAAGGGGTTCGCCTGCATGACCGCTCGCCCGGCCTCGACATACTCGATCAACCGCACCGCCACCCTGTGCGCCCTCGCTTGCGCGGGCACCACGCTCGTGCCTGCCGCGCCCGCCCACGCCCAGCAGGAGCAGCGCCGCATCGAGCGGGCCATCCGGTCCGCCGCCGAGGCCGACGACTACCGCCTGCGCGTCGACACCAACCTGGGCCTGGGCGAACGCACCCAGTTCGAGGTCGGCGGCAGTTACACCTTCCAGGGCCTCTACCTCAACGACTCCACAGGCAACAGCCGTCGCCTCCACCAGAACGAGGTCCAGTTGTACGCCCGCGCCAGCATCGACGGCGTGCACAACGGCTTCATCCGCCTCCGCTTCCCCCACCGCGACTTCTCCGAGGGCGACTCCTTCGACGGGCGCGGCGACCGCTGGGTCGACCCCTTCCTCGACCGCTACGTCTACGAGTTCGACCTCGCGAGGGCCATGGCCGCTTACCACGGCCAATCCATCGAGAACAACTTCAACCTCAAGGTCGGCCGCCAGTTTGTCGACTGGGCCGGCTCGCTGGCCCTCTCCGAGGTGCTGCTGTGCATCCGCCCCACCTTCACGCTCCAGAACATCTTCACCGTCGAGGGGCTGGCCGGCTTCACCCCCGACACCACCGTCGACTTCGACGCCTCACGCTCGCAGTTTGACGAGAAGACCCGGCGCGGCTTCTTCGGCCTCAAGTTCGGCTTCCTCACCGAGACCGGCAGCGAGTTCTACGCCTTCGGCCTGCGCATGGTCGACTACAACACCGATCACCTGCTGGCCACCCCCGTCGGCACCGTCACCCAGGCCAACTTCGACTACTCCGCCACCTACTTCGGCATCGGCACCTCGGGCGCCCTCGGGCCCGACATGGTCTACGCCGCCGAGGTCGTCTGGCAGGACGGCCACAGCATGTCCGACCCTATCTCCGCCGCCCAGACCCGCGAGAAGATCGAGGCCTACGCCGGCAAGGCCAACGTCATCTACCTCTTCCGCGACCAGAACGACAGCCGCGCCCAGTTCGAGGCCATCTTCGCCACCGGCGACCAGGACCGCGCCAACTCCTCCGACACCGTCAACGGCAACCTTACCGGCAGCCGCGACAACGCCTTCAACAGCCTGGGCTTCGCCAACACCGGCCTCGCCTTCTCGCCCTCGCTCTCCAACATCCTCTCGCTGCGCCTGGGCGCCAGCACCTTCCCCCTGCGCGACAGCGAAGACTTCGACGACCTCCAGGTCGGCATCGACGGCTACCTCTTCCGCAAGTTCACGCACGGCGCCATCGACGAGCCCACCAGCGCCGAGGACACGTTCCTGGGCGGCGAGATCGACCTCTTCATCAACTACCGCATCACCAGCGACCTGGCCCTCTCCGCCCGCTACGGCATCTTCTTCCCCGGCGAGGCCATCACCAGCACCCACCACGCCCGCCAGTTCTTCCTCTTCGCCGCCACCCTCTCCTTCTGATCCTTGCCCGCGAGGCCCTCACCGTGTCCAACCTCCGCCGCGCCCCCCTCGCCGCCCTCTCCCTTGCCGTGCTCGCGCTCGCCGCCTGCGAACGCACCGTCATCGAGCAGACCCTCACCACCAACTACCCGCCCGACGACGTCGCCGCCAACCTCGACTTCACACACAACCTTCCCACCCGCACCGCCGTCGCCAACGACGAGGCTCTGCACGCCATCGTCGTCTTCGCCCTGGGGCAAGACACCACGGGCTCCTACGACGCCCGGGTCGCCCTCGCCAAGCAGGAGGGCTGGCTCGACCCCTCCTTTGACGAGCCCGCAAACCTCGCCGTCCAGCGCGGCACCGTGGCCCGGGCCCTGCTCCCCATCCTGCAGATCCGCGGCGGTCTCATCCTGCGCGCCTTCGGCCCCTCGCGCCGCTACGCCCTCCGCGAACTCATCGACCGCGACGTCTTCGCGCAGGGCAGCACCGACAACCAAACCCTTTCCGGGCTCGAGTTCCTGGCCGTGATGGGCAAGGCCCGCGACGTTGTCGAGGAGCGGGCCCTGGCCGCTCAGCGCCGCGCAGAGCGCGACGCCCCTCCACCCCCGCCGGCCGAGGCCCCGGCCCCGCCCGAGGGCGGCCAGCCCCCCGCCCCCGACACACCAACGCCGCCCGCCCAGCCCGCACCACCCGCACCCCCCGCACCCCCAGCCCCCTCCCGCTAGCAAGGACGCTGCTCCATGCCCGCCGCCCGCCGCCTCCCACCCGCCGCACTCTGGCTGGCCGTTGCCGCCGCCGCAGCCGCCTCGGCCCCCGCGCTCGCGCAGAGCGCACCCGCCCGCGATCCAGCCGCCTCACCCGCCCCCGCCCAGAGTGTCCGCGAGGGGGGCCTCGACTTCACACTCACCGCGCGCGGCGACGTCGCCTTCTCGGCCGACCTGCGCAACAACCCCGGCGAGGTCGCCGTCTACCGCGCCGGCAGCACGCTGGCCGTCTCGGGCTCGCCCGCCGAAAACTGGCGCTTGGCGTTCGAACTCTCCCACGAGGCCTCGTGGTACAACTTCACCAACGCCACGACCATCATCGCCGGCACGGCCCGCCCCTTCCACGAGATGCACGCCCTGCGGCTCACGCCGACGGCGACCCACACCCTGAGCAAAGACTGGGCCTACTTCTTCGGAGGCATCCTCGACCTCTCCTTCGAGCGCGACGCCGATGCCGGCGAGGGTTTCACCGGCGGCGGCTTCATCGCGGCCCGCTACGCCGTCAGCGACACCCTTGCGCTCTCGTTCGGGGCCCTGGCCAAAACCCGCCTGGAAAAGAGCGTGCTCTTCCTGCCCATCCTGGGCGTGGAGTGGAAGATCAACGACCGCGTAACCCTCGCCACCCGCGGCCTGGGCGGCTCGCTCGCCTACCGCATGAACGACCGCTGGACCTTCGAACTCTTCGGCGAGTACCAGAGCCGCGAGTACCGCCTCGACGACACCGCCCCCAACATCGACGGCGTGCTCCGCGACCGGCGCGCCCCCGTCGGCGTTGGCATCCTCTGGAAGCCCTGCGACCACGGCGAGGTCGCCCTGCGAGCGGGCGCCATCGTCTACCAGCAGTTCCGCACCGACACCGCCACGGGGGTCAACCTCACCGAGGTCCGCACCGAGCCCACCGGCTTCCTCTCGCTCACCGGCACGCTCACGTTCTGACGCCCGCCCCTCGCGCGTTCTTCACGCCGCCGCGGTGCCCGCGGGCGAACAATGCTCCATGGAACCCCGCGACCACGTGCCGCCCGCGCTCTCTCGCCGCGCGCTTTTGCGGAGCGGCACCGCCGCGGCCGCTCTCGGTGTCGCTTGGCCGCTCCAGGGCCGCAGCCATGAAGCCCCCGCCACGCCCGCCACGCGGGCCGCCGCTCGTGGCAGCGCCAAAAACCTCATCTTCCTGGTCTCCGACGGCATGGCCGCCGGCACCCTCACCCTCGCCGACCTCCTGACCCGCCACACCTCCGGCAAGCCCGGCCACTGGTGGCGCCTGCTCAACCAGCCCGGTGCCCGCCGCGCCCTCGTCTCGACCCACGCGGCCGACTCGCTCGTCACCGACTCGGCCGCCGCCTCCGCCGCGTGGAGCACCGGCGAAAAGCACCACAACGGGGCCCTGTGCATCGCCCCCGACGGCACCCCGCTCAGGCCCCTGCTCATCCGCGCCGCCGCCTCCGGCCGGCGCGTGGGCGTCTGCACCACCACCACCATCACCCACGCCACCCCCGCCGGCTTCTACGCCAACTGCCCCAAGCGCGACCTGCAGGCCGACATCGGGCGCATCCTGCTCGACTCGCCCGTTGACCTCGCCCTGGGCGGCGGCCGGGCCTACGTGCCGGCCGATCTCACCGCCCCCCGCGCCGGCCTGCGCCACCTGCACACGCGGGCCGACCTGCTCGCGCAGCGCGGCCCGCTCCCCTCCGGCCATCGCCTCATCGGCACCTTCGACCCCGACCACCTCCGCATGGTGCTCGACCGCCCCGCCGAGCAACCATCCCTCGAAGACCTCGCCGCCGCGGCACTCAACGCCCTGGGCACCTCGCCCGACGGCTTCGTTCTCCAGATCGAGGCCGGCCGCGTCGACCACGCCGCTCACGACAACGACGCCTGCGCCCTGGCGGCCGACCAACTCGAGTTCGACCGCACCCTCGCGCTCGTCGCCGAGTTCGCGCTCGCGCGCTCAGACACCCTGCTCATCGCCACCGCCGACCACGCCACCGCCAATCCCGGACTCACCCTCTACGGCCGCCGGGGTGCCCAGGGCCTCACCCGCCTGTCCGAAGGCCGCCGCTCCTTCGAGTGGATGTTCGGCCGCGCACGGGCCGGCGCGCTGGCCGACCTGCCGCCCCCCACGGCCGACGGGCCCGCTCCGCAGCCCCCCGTTGCGGCGCTGGCCTCCGGCTTGGCCGGGCTCGTCGGCACGCACCTGGGCATCACGCTGGGCCCCACACGCACGCGCACGCTCGAGCGGGCCCTCGCCAAAGAGCAGACCGACCCCTTCGCCGAGCGGGCCATTCCCACCGCCGTGCTCGGCAGCCTTCTGGCCGATGATCTCGGCGTCGCCTTCATCAGCCCCCACCACTCCGCCGATCACGTCGAACTGCTCGCCCTGGGGGCCGGTGCCGACACGTTCCCCGCCGCCCTCGACAACACCCAGGTGCACCATCACCTCTGCAGCCTGTTGGGCCTACCCCCGGCGCGCTGAAAGCCCAGCGGCACCGGCACCGGCACAGGCCCCGCCCCGCCGCCTAGCCGCATTCAGCAAGGTTCAGCGTTCGCGCCCATAGGGCGAACCCGGCACCGGCACGCCGCGCGGCTTGCCCGCACGGTCCAGAGCCCGCCACGCCTCGCGCACCCGGTTGCCGGCGCTGGTGTCACGCGGGTCCATGGCCAGCAAGTTCGCCAGCTGCCCGTCGTCGCGGAACCACGTCACGCTCATGTCGGCCGTGAGCATGTTGGCACCGATCTTGTGATTGAAGTCGCGCAGCGTCCACAGCCCGTCCACCGTCAGGGCCGTCGCCGGGTCAAGGTCTTCCAGGAACGGCGAGATGTCGGCCCCCCGATACTGGTAGTTCCCCACGATCAGGCCCGTCGTCTCGGCAAACGCCGCCACGTAACGCTTGGCCGGGTGGTCCCCCGTGTGCGACGGGCAGTAGTACACGCCCGGCGTGTTCGCGTAATCCGTGGAGTACAGAACGCCCAGCCCGTCCCACTGCCCCAGGCGGTTGCCCAGCCGCAGCGTCATCATGTTCTGGAAGCGCGGCGTCTCATCCTGCGTCGCCGGAACCCGGAAGACCGACGGCGGGATCATGCCCCGGTGCTGATCGGCATACAGCGCGGTGGACAACCCCAACTGCCGCACGTTCGAAGAGCAGACGACCTTGCGGGTCGCCTCACGCACACCCTGCAGGCCGGGCATCAGCAGCGACAGCAGCACCGCGATCACGCTGATCGTCACCAGCGTGTCCAGCAGCGAGAACGCGCCAGGGGCGCCAACCCCACGCGACGGGCGCGAACCACAGCCACGACCGGTGGAGCACAACGTGTTGACGGGCACACCCGCCAAAGCCGCCTCCTCATTCATCCTGCACTGACAAGTCTACTGCCACTCCGCTTATCGGCAAGTCCAATACCCCCGGTTGGGGATAACTGCTCTAGGGATTTCGCCCCATGGCATCGCTTGGATGCTCGCAGCCACGTCCGCGTAACCCATACCCAAGCATGCTATCAAAACACGAACTCTGCCATCCAGATGCCCAGCCGCGCGGAGATGTGGAAAACTGCCGGATTATGCCGAATCAAACCCGCTGATAGCATCCCCTGAAAGCTGGATTGCGTATCAGATTTCGGGCATACTCACGGTGGCAAGACCGAGGGGTTGCCCCAAGCACCTATGGCCTCGTCATTCGACTCCCAGGCCGTGGACTTGGACCTCATGCGCGGCGTTGCCGCAGGCAATGCCGAATCCGTTGCCAAGTTGTACGACCGGTTCGGTTCCTTGGTCTATCGAATGGCGTATCAGGCCCTTCCATCCCGTGCCGAAGCCGAAGACGCCGTGCAGGAAGTCTTCATCCGCCTGTGGCGCACGGCCGCGAAGTACGACCCCTCGCGGGCCGCGCTGGTGACGTGGGTGATGCTCATCGCCCGCCGCTACCTCGTTGATCGCCTGCGCCGCAGCCGCTCCACCATCCGCGGCAGCAGCCTCGACGAGAAACTCGCCAGCGGTGCCGACCGCCCCGCCGCCCAGATCGAGGCCACCCCCGAGCAGCACGAGCGCGTCGCCACGCTCATGAAGCACATCAACCAGCTCCCCGAGTTGCAGCGCACCGTCGTGGTCCGCGCCTACCTCAACGGGCAGACGCTCCGCCAGATCGGCGAAGAACTCAACACGCCCCTGGGCACCGTCAAGTCCGCACTCTCACGCGCCCTCGTGCGCCTGCGCGAACGCGAGATCAGCACCGAACTCACCACCTGAATCACTCTCGACCGGCTCTCACACCCCACTCTCACCACGGGTTCCCCCATGACCGACCCCATCCGCACCTCCGACCTGTTCGAACTCGCCTCGCTCGACGCGCTGGGCGTGCTCGAAGAACACGAACGCAAGGCCTTCGAGGCCGCGCTGCTCGCCGCGCCCCCGGCCGTGCAACTCCAGATCCGAGCCCAGCAGGCCCGCGCGGCGGAGATCGACCACCTCCTCCCCGCCGTGGAGCCCCCGGCCACCCTGCGCCGCCGCGTCATCGACGCCGTCATGCAGGCCGTGGGCACCCAGCGCGTGCACGAGGCCGGCCGCCCCGCGCCCGCCCTGCTCCCCAGCCGCGGCGTCAACTCGCTGTGGCGCACCATCTCCATCGCCTGCGTCGCCGCGGCCGTCGCCATCGGCGTCGCCAACTTCCAGATGCGCTCCGACTACCGCGAGATGGAAGCGGCCTTCATGACCAACGCCGCCACCGACGTCTTCATCAAGACCTTCGGCCCGCGCTTCGAGCAGGCCTTGGTCTCGCCCGCCACACGCTTCGTCCAGTTCAACCCCATGAACTTCAACTCGGCCAGCGGCAAGAACGCCAGCGGCATGGCCGTGCTGCTCATCAACAGCGACACGAAGTCGGCCCAGTTCTACGGCAAGGACCTGCCCGAGAACAGCGGCACCTACGCGCTGGTCGCCATCAAGCCCGACGGCACGCTCGGCCAGCCCCTGCTCACCTTCCGTTCCACCGGCAACAAGGTGGCCGAGGAGATCGAGTCGCTCTCCATCCCCGCCGGTGTCTCGCTCGCCGTCACCAATGTGCCCGCCGACCAGCCCGGCACCCAGCGCGTCCTGCTCCGCAGCAATAACCTCTGAGCACACGCGGCGCACGCCAGCCCAGCCCAACGAAAAAGCCGCGGCACCTCGCCGCGGCTTTCTTGTTTCATCACATCATCCGCCGCTCAGGCGCTGAAACTCGACCCGCACCCGCAACTGCTCGTCGCGTTGGGGTTCTTGAACACGAACCCGCGGCCCATCAGTTCGTCCTTGAAGTCGATCTCCGTCCCCGAGAGATACAGCAGGCTCTTGGGGTCGCAGATCACCTTGATCCCGTGCACCTCAAACTCCTCATCCGTCTCCTTCTGGGCCTCGGTCAGGTCGAGCAGGTAACTGAAGCCCGAGCAGCCGCCCCCCTTCACGCCCACACGCAGCCGCACCTTGGCCGCGTCCAGTTCCTGATTCTTGATGATCGTGCCGATCTCCCGGGCCGCCGCGGCGGTCAGTTTGATCGCCGGCTCGGTCGCCTGGGTGGGAGCGTTGACGGTGTCGGTGGTCATGGTGTGGTCTCCGATCGGGCCGGCACCGGGGCGGCGGCCCATCGCATCAATCATACGCCGGCGCCGCGACGATGTTCGGGCCGCTTTCTGTGCTGCCTCCTGTGCCATCTCTTGTGCCACCGACCCGCGCAGCGGGTCGGTGTTCTGGACCAACCCCGGCTCGCCCCCGCTCACCCCGGCTCACACGCAATCTTGCCCGCCGCGGCAAGCGCCAGCGACACCGACGGCTCACCCTCCGCCTGCACGAGCATCGCCTGGGCCGACGCATCCACCGCCAGCACCCGCACGCGGGCGCCCGGCCGCAGACCGTGCCGGGCCACAAAGGAGAGAAACGCCCCGTCCTGATCGGCGATCCGGCAGACGCGTGCCACCCGCCCCGCCGGCACATCCGCCAGCGGCCTGCCCCGCCGCGCCCGCGTGCGCAGCCGCGCGTCCGGGATCGGATCCCCGTGCGGGTCGGTGGCGGGGCGGCCCAGATGGGCATCGAGTGCCTCCAGCACCACCGGCGACACGGCGTGCTCGAGCCGCTCGGCCTCGGCGTGCACCACGCTCCAGTCCAGTTTGAGCGTGTTGACGAGGAAGGTCTCCACGATGCGGTGCCGGCGCAGCACATCAACCGCGGCCCGGTCGCCCTTGGCGGTGAGCCGCACACCGCCGAAGCGCTCGTAGCGGGCCAGGCCCGCCGCAGCCAGTTTCTTCACCATGCTCGTGGCCGTGCCGGTGGTTACGCCCACCACCGCCGCGATCCGCGACATGGCGGCCTCGCCCGTGGGCGATTCGCCGCACAGCGTGTGTACGGCCTTGAGATAGTCCTCGGCGGTTTCGGTGGCCATGGGTGCCCGGACCGATCATAGCCCACCGGGCTTGACACGGGTAGACTCAATGTCTAAAGTTTGATGACTCAAACTTTGGAGCCCGCCCGATGCGACCACCTTCATCCCTCGCCCGCTCGCCCGTGGCCTCGCTCGCCGCACTGGCCGCCTGCGCCGCCGCGCACGCCGGCGGGCCCCCGCCCGACAAGTCGGCCTACACCCTCGCCAACCCCACGCCCCGCGCACTGATGCGCGACCTGAGCACCGACCGCCCCGACACCACCGAGAGCCCCTACACGGTTGACGCCGGGCACGTGCAGGTCGAACTCTCGTTCGTGGATTACACCTACGACCGCCGCAACGATGCCAACGAAACCCGGCACACCGTCGGCGCGGCACCCGTGCTCTTCAAGATCGGCCTGCTCAACTCGGTCGATCTCCAGATCGGTCTCGACCCATACACCCACGAGCGCACCACCGACCGCCCCACCGCCACCACCACCCGCGCCGAGGGCTTCGGCGACACGCTGGTGCGGCTCAAGGTCAACCTCTGGGGCAACGACGGGGGCGACACCGCGCTCGCGATCATGCCCTTCATCACCTTCCCCACCGCCTCGCGCGGCCTGGGCAGCGGCAACGTGGAGGGCGGCGTCATCGTGCCCCTCGCCATCGCCCTGCCCCACGAGTTCTCGCTCGGCCTCATGGCCGAGGTTGACTTCATCCGCTCCGCCGCCGACGACCGATACGTGGTGGACTTCGTGCACACCGCCACCGTCAGCCGCGCCCTCGTGGGCGACCTCGCGGGCTACCTCGAGTACGCCGGCTTCGTCAACCTCAACGGCGACGACGACTACCGCGCCTTCGCCAACGCGGGCCTGACCTACGCCCTCTCCGCCGATGCCCAACTCGACGCGGGGATCCGCCTGGGCCTCACGCGTGCCGCCGAAGACCTCGGCCTCTTCGCCGGCCTCTCGTTCCGCTTTTGATTCCGCTTCCTTCCTGAAGGACACACCATGTTCACACGCACGCTTCTTCAACGCACCCTGGCCGCCGCACTGGTCGCCGCCGCCACCCTCGCGGCGGCCGCCGGGCTCACGGGCGACCCGCCCCCGCTCAAGGTCGTCTCCACCATCGCCATGGTGGGCGACCTCGCCCGCAACATCGGCGGCGAGCGCGTGCACGCCACCGACCTGATGGGCGAGGGGGTTGATCCGCACCTCTACAAGGCCTCGCCCGGCGACGTGCGCACGCTCACCGACGCCGACCTCGTGCTCTTCTGCGGACTGCACCTCGAGGGCCGCATGGCGGACCTCATCGTGCGCCTCGCCTCCCGCCAGACCGTGGTGCAGGCCACCGACTCCATCGACGAGAAGCTGCTGCGCGAGCCCCCCGAGTTCGGCGGGCACTTCGACCCGCACGTCTGGTTCGATGTCTCCCTCTGGTCGGTCGCGGCCACGCGCGTGCGCGATGCCCTCATCGCCAAAGACCCCGCCCACGCCGCCGCCTACACCCGGCGGGCCGAGCGCTACCTCGCGGTACTGGCCGACCTGCACGCCTATGCCCGGGCCGCCCTCGCCACCATCCCCGCTGACCAACGCGTGATGGTCACCGCCCACGACGCCTTCGGCTACTTCGGCCGCGCCTACGGGCTCGACGTCCTCGCCATCCAGGGCATCAGCACCGACAGCGAGGCCAGCCTGCGCGACATCAACACGCTGGTTGACACGCTGGTGGCCCGCCGCGTGCCCGCCGTCTTCATCGAGAGCAGCGTGCCCCGCAAGACCATCGACGCGCTCGTCGAGGGCTGCCGGGCCCGAGGCCACACCGTCGCCGTCGGCGGCGAACTCTTCTCCGATGCCATGGGCGCCCCCGGCACGCCCGAGGGCACGTACGTGGGCATGGTGATGCACAACGTGCGCACCGTCGCCACGGCCCTCGGCGGCGCGCCGCCCGCCGTTCCCGCCGGCCCGCTGGCCGAGTACCTCGCTGCGCTCGCCGACCCTCGCCCCGCACACACACCCGCCCCGAGCAAGCCATGACCATCGGCACCACCACGCGTTTGCCGACCTCACCCCGTGCCCCCCACCCGCTCGCGTCCAGCACCGCCGACACCGCCGTCGAGGTGCACGACCTCACCGTCGCCTACCACCGCAAGCCGGTGCTCTGGGACGTGGACGTAACCCTGCCAGCCGGTCGGCTCATCGCCATCGTGGGCCCCAACGGCGCGGGCAAGTCCACGCTGCTCAAGGCCATCCTCGGCCTCGTGCCCCTCGCCAGCGGCACCATCACCATCTTCAACCAGCCCCTGCGCCAGGCCCGCCGCCTCATCGGCTACGTGCCCCAGCGCGAGACCGTCGACTGGGACTTTCCCGTCTCCGCTCTCGACGTGGTCCTCATGGGCACCTACGGCCGCCTGGGCTGGATCCGCCGCCCCGGGCGGGCCGAACGCGACCGCGCCCTCGCCTGCCTCCACAAAGTGGGCATGGCCGACCTCGCCGCCCGCCAGATCAGCCAACTCTCCGGAGGGCAGCAGCAGCGCGTTTTCCTCGCCCGCGCCCTCGCCCAGGATGCCCGCCTCTACTTCATGGACGAACCCTTCGCCGGTGTCGACGCCGCCACCGAGCGGGCCATCATCGACGTGCTCCGCGACCTGCGCTCTTCAGGCGGCACCGTGGTGGCCGTTCACCACGACCTGCAGACCGTGCCCGACTACTTCGACCACGTGGCCCTGCTCAACATGCGTCTGGTCGCCGCCGGCCCCGTCGCTCAGGTCTTCACACCCGCCAACCTGCAACGCACCTACGGCGGCCGCCTCACCATCCTCGACGAAGCCGCGGAGGCCGTCCGGCGTGCCGGTCGGTAACCCGGCACGCTCCAACCCGCGCATCCCATGTCCGACCTCATCCGCCTGCTCTCGCTGCAAGATGCCAACACCCGCACGGTGCTGGCGGGCACGCTGCTCCTGGGCATCGCCTGCGCCGTGGTGGGTGTCTTCGCGGTGCTGCGCCGGCGTGCCCTCGTGGGCGATGCCGTGGCCCACGCCGCCCTCCCCGGCGTGTGCGTGGCTTATCTCCTCGCCGGCGAACGCCACCTCCCTCTCCTGCTGGCGGGGGCACTCGCCGCCGGCGTCGCCGCCGCCGCCTTCATCGCCGTCGTCAAGTCCGCCACCCGCATCAAGGAAGACGCGGCCATCGCCCTGGCAATCGGCGGCTTCTTCGGCATGGGCATCGCCCTCTCCCGCATCATCCAGAACCAGCCCGAGGGCAACCGGGCGGGCCTCGACTCCTTCATCTTCGGCAAGGCCGCCAGCATGGTTGCCAGCGACGTGCGCACCATCGGCCTCATCGCCCTCGTCGTGGTCGTCGCCGCCGCGCTGCTCTACAAAGAGTTCAAGGTCCTCGCCTTCGACCAGCCCTTCGCCCACAGCCAAGGGTGGCCCACACGCACGCTCGACCTCGCCCTCATGGCCCTCGTCTGCCTCTGTGCCGTCGCCGGCCTGCCCGCCGTCGGTGTCGTCCTGCTCGTCGCGCTCATGGTCATCCCCCCCGCCGCGGCCCGCTTCTGGACAGACCGCCTCGGTCCCATGCTCCTCATCGCCGCCGCCTTCGGCGGTGCCTCCGGCCTCCTCGGCACCGCTCTCAGCGCCACCCTGCCCGCGCCCGCCTCCGGCCTCTCGCGCGGCTGGCCCGCTGGGCCGCTGGTCGCCCTCGTCGCTGCCGCCATCTTCCTCGTCTCGCTCTTCGCCTCGCCGACGCGCGGCATCATCGCCGACCTCTGGCGACGGGCCGCGCTCTCACGCCGCATCGCCATGCAGAACCTGCTCCGCAGCGTCTTCGAGCGCCTCGAGCCGCGCGGCGACCTCGCCGCACCCTGGCGCCCCGCCGACCTCGCCCGCCCCGCACCGCCGCGCGCCCGCGCACAACTGGCCCGCCGAGCCATGCGCCGCGGCCTTGCCGCACGCACCTCCGCCGACACCTACACCCTCACACCGCGCGGCCAGGATGCCGCCCGCCGCGTGGTGCGGGCCCACCGCCTTTGGGAGCTCTTCCTGATCGAGCACGCCGATATCGCCGCCGATCACGTCGACCGCGACGCCGACCTCATCGAGCACGTGCTGCCCGCCGAGACGCTCGCCTCACTTGAAGCCCGCCTCGTCGCGGCCAGGGCCGTGCCCGTGCCCGCATCGCCCCACCCCACGCTCGCTGCCCCCGGCACCGGCGGCCCGGCATGAACGCCACGCTGTTCCATCTCGGCACCTACGGCGTACGGGTAGACGACCTCTGGATCATCGGCACCGCCGCGCTCTGCTGCGTGCTCTGCGGCGTGCTCGGCTGCTTCCTCGTGCTGCGCCGCCTCTCCCTCCTTGGCGATGCCATCTCGCACGCCATCCTCCCCGGCATCGCCGTGGCCTTCATGCTCTCGGGCACGCGCGACCTCCTGCCCATGCTCGCCGGGGCCGCCGCCGCGGGCCTCGCCACCGCCGCCGGTTCATCCGCCCTCGCCCGCATGGGCCGCGTGCAGGAGGATGCCGCCATGGGTGTGGTCTTCACCACCATGTTCGCCGTGGGCGTCGTCCTCATCACCTGGGTGGCACGCGACATCGACCTCGACCCCGGCTGCGTGCTCTACGGCCTGCTCGAGTTCACCCCCTTCGACACGCTCCCCGTCGCCGGCATCGCCCTGCCCCGCGCCTTCGTCGGCCTCGCCGTCGCCACGGTGCTGGCCCTTGCGCTGGTCGCGGCCTTCTACAAAGAACTCAAGATCGTCTGCTTCGACCCCGCCCTTGCCACCACCCTCGGCATCTCCGCCGCGCTGGTGCACAACGCCCTCATCGCCGGAGTCGCTGTGGCCACCGTCGTCTCCTTTGAGGCCGTCGGCTCAATCCTCGTCGTCGCCATGCTCGTGGGGCCCGGCGCCACCGCCCACCTGCTCACCGATCGCCTCTCTCGCACGCTCTGGCTCGCCGCGCTGGTGGGCCTGCTCAGCGCGGTGCTCGGCTACATCCTCGCCGTGCGCCTCAACACCTCCGTCGCGGGCATGATCGCCACCGTGAGTGTCGGGCTCTTTGTGCTCGCCGCCCTCGCGGCACCCCGCCACGGCCTGCTGGCCCGGGAAGCCCGCCGAGCCCTGCTCGCGCTCCGCATCGCCCGCGAGGATGCCCTCGCCATGCTCTACCGCTGGCACGAGCAGGCCGACGTGCCCGGCGCTGCCGCCCCGCGCCCGCTCACCCGCGCCCACCTGCGGGCCGCCCTCGGGCGCGGCCCGCTCTCTGACCTCGCCCTCTTCTCGCTCGCCCGCCGCGGCCTCATCGCCGCGCCCGCAAACGCCCCCCGCAGCACGCTCGCCCTCACCCCCGCCGGCCTCGACGCGGCCCGCCCGCTCGTGCGCGGCCACCGCCTCTGGGAGTCCTACCTCGCCCGCCACCTCGGCATCCCGCTCGATCACCTCCACGCCGGTGCCCACCGCACCGAGCACTACCTCGCCCCCGACCTGCGCGAGCGGCTCACCGGCGATGCCCCGCCCACCGACCCGCACGGCAGGCCGATACCGCCCGCGGGTGTCTGACGCGCGCCGGCACGGCATCCGTTCCCGGACCTTGTGCGTATAGACCCGTGGGTGCGGACCGCCGATAAGGTGGTCCGAAGGGGGCGCACATGCCGCGCACGGTTTCCACCGATCTGTCGCCAGAACTGCTCGCGCACATGGCCCGCATCAAGGCCAAAGCGCTCGAGTACGGCCTCGACTTCTTCGAGGTCGTCTTCGAGGTTCTGCCCTTTGACACCATGAACCAGATCGCCTCCTACGGCGGCTTCCCCGTGCGCTACCCGCACTGGCGCTGGGGCATGGAGTACGAACGCCTCTCCAAGCGCGACGCCTACGGCCTGGGCCGCATCTACGAGATGGTCATCAACACCGACCCCTGCTACGCCTACCTGCAGGAGTCCAACGCCGTCACCGACCAGAAACTGGTCATGGCCCACGTCTACGGGCACGCCGACTTCTTCAAGCACAACTTCTGGTTCAGCAAGACCAACCGCAAGATGCTCGACGAGATGGCCAACCACGCCACCCGCGTGCGCCGCCACATCGATCGCCACGGGGTCGACGCGGTCGAGCGCTTCCTTGACGCCTGCCTCTCCATCGAGTTCCTGATCGACCCCCACAGCCAGTTCGTGGCCCGCGACGAGAAGCCTGCGACGAGCGCGGGCGGGCGGAACGGCGCTCTGGCCGACGGCGAGAACGACGACCCCGGCGGCTCGGGCGCGTTCACGCCCGACCGCCTCCCCGCCAAAGACTACATGGACCCGTTCATCAACCCCCAGAAGGAGATGGACCGCCAGAAGAAGGCCCACGAGGCTCAGGCCAAGGCCGCCCGCACGCGCTTCCCCGCACGCCCCACCCGCGACGTGCTGCTCTTCCTCATGCGCCACGCCCGCCTCGACGACTGGCAGCAGGACATCCTCTCCATCGTGCGCGACGAGGCCTACTACTTCGCCCCCCAGGCCATGACCAAGATCATGAACGAGGGGTGGGCCAGTTACTGGCACAGCAAACTCATGACCCGCCACTTCCTCGAGGCCAGCGAGATCGTGCACTACGCCGATCAGCACTCGGGCGTGGTCCACATGCCCCCGGGCGGCTTCAACCCCTACAAGATCGGCATCGAACTCTTCAAGGACATCGAAGACCGCTGGAACACCGGCCGCCACGGGCCCGACTGGGAGAGCCTCGACACCCTGGGCGCCAAGTCCGCTTTCGATAGCCGTGCCATGAAGGGCCGCGACAAGATCTTCGAGGTCCGCCGCATCTACAACGACGTCACCTTCATCGAGGAGTTCCTGACCGAGGAGTTCGTCGAGCGGCACAAGATGTACCAGGTGAAGCGCGACCCCCAGACCGGCGAGCCCCGCGTGGTCAGCCGCGACTACAAGCGCGTCAAGCAGACCCTGCTCCACCACCTCACCAACCGCGGCGAGCCCTTCATGCACGTGGTCGACGGCAACTACCTCAACCGCGGCGAACTCTACCTCGCCCACCAGTGGACCGGCCTCGAACTCGACATGGCCAAGGCCGCCGACGTGCTCGCCAACCTCCGCCTCATCTGGGGCCGGCCCGTCCACCTGCGCATGCGCCTCAAAGACGACCCCTGGCTGCTCTCCTGCTCCGAGCCGGGCAAAGACCTCAAGAAGCAGAAGATCTCCGATGACACCGGCGCACCCGCCCACGACATCGAATAGCCGCGCTCCCCCATTGGCCCTTTGGCCCTTTGGCCCTTTGCTCATTTGGCCATTTCTCCCCGCCCCCATACCCTCCTCCATGCCTCCCGTCCGCATCGGTTTCGTCAAGTACCTCAACACCCTGCCGCTGGTTGACGGCCTCGAATCCTGCCGCGACCTCGAACTGGTGGCCGCTGCGCCCAGCCGCCTGGCCCCCATGCTGCGTGCCGGCGAGGTTGACCTCGCCCTCGCCTCCATCGTTGATGCCGGCGGCCCCGAGCCGCTCGAAGCCGTCCCCTGCGGCATGATCGGCTGCGACGGCCCCACCCTCACCGTGCGCCTCTACAGCCGCGTGCCCTGGGCATCCGTCACCACCCTCTTCGCCGACACCGACTCGCACACCTCCGTAGTCCTCGCCCGCCTCATCCTGGCGCGGCTGCACGGCAACACCCGCGCTCTGGTCCGCGACTTCGACGCCCGCGAGCGCATCGCTCCCGGCCACGCCCACATCGGCGAGTGGCCCGAGACTCTCCTGCTCATCGGCGACAAGGTGGTGGCCGACGCCCCTCCCGCCGGTCTCTACCCGCACGAACTCGATCTCGGCGAGGCCTGGCACGCACTCACCGGCCTCCCCTTCGTCTACGCCGCGTGGATGTCCCGTCCCGGCGAACCGCACACCCGCCCCGAACTCGCCCACGCGGCCCTCCTTCTCGACCGCCAGCGCCGCCGCAACGCACTCCGCCTCGACCGCCTCATCGCCAACCACGCCCACGCCCGCGGTTGGAGCCGCCAACAGGCCACACACTACCTCCGCGATCTGCTGCGCTACCAGCCCACCCGGCCCGCCATGACCGGTGCCCAGCGCTTCATCGACGACGCCGCCGCGCTCGGCCTGCTCGCACCCCACACCCTCACCTGGACCGGGCTCGCCCGCCCCGCGGCGGCCGCGGCCCCTGCCTGAGCACATGCCCCCCCTGGCCCGTCTGCGCAGCACCGCCCTGGCCGACCTGGCACGCCAACTGCGCTTCGTGCCCAGGGCGGCCGCCCGCCGCCAGGTCGAGCAGGCCGAGAGCCTGCTGCCGCTGCTCGATCCCGACTCGGTCTACCCCGAAGACTGGCTCGTGCACCGCCTCACCGGCTACAGGCCCGAGATCGAATCGCCGTCGCTCATCACCGGTGCCGCGCTCCTGGCCGACCTCAGCGGTCTGATCGACCGGCTGTGCGGACCGGCCGCGTACCGCTCGGGCGAACTCTCCGGCTGGCTCACCACCGCCGACCTCGCCGCCCGCTGGCGCGTGAACCGCAAGACCATCGAGCGCCGCCGCCGCCTGGGCCTGCTGGGCCGGCGCGTGGCCGATGAGATCAGCGGCAAGCCCGCGCTCCGCTTCTCGCCGCAGGCCGTGCAGGCCTTCGAGGCGCGCCTCACCGCCCGGCGACCTCACACCCGCCCACCGGCCGCCGCCCGCCGCGGCCCCCCAGGCGGGCTTACGCCCCGCGAGGCCGCCGACGCCGAACGGGCCTGGCGCGAAAGCCTCACCCCCGCACGCCTCGTGCGCAAGGCCATCGCCGCCAGTCCCGCCGCACTCCACCGCGCCCTGCGCGCCCGGGTGGCCCGCCGCCTGCGGGCGCTGCAACTGCCGCCCCAGGACCACGCCCCGCGCGGGCCCGCTCTCGAACGCCTGCTCGCCCTCGAGCACAACCGCGCCGGTCTGGGCGCGCCGGCGCCCGCCACCATCGCGGCGGCGCTCGCCGATGCCGCCGCCCGCCCCTGGCCCGAAGCCCCGGTCGAGCGCGACCGCGCCCTCGCCCTGCGCGGGTTGATCTCCCGCGCCGCCGAGGCCACGGCCGCCCTGCCCGCGCGCCCGTCCGCCCTGTCGCTCGACCGCATCCGCACCGACCTGCTCTGGGCCGCGCGCCTCAAGGCCGAACTGGTGCGGAGCCAGACACGCTTGCTCCTGGCCACCATCAACGAGCGCCTCGCCCATGGACAGACACTCGCCCGCCTCAACCCCGACATGGCCGCGGCACTCTGGACGGCCGGCATCGCCGCCGCGTGCGGCGCCGTTGACAAGTATGACCCCACGCGCGGCGGGCGGCTCGCCGCCCCCGTGGGCGTGGCCGTGAGCCGCGCGCTGGCGCCCCTGCTCGCGCGCACCTCACCCCCCCCACGCGCCACCCCGCCCGACTCCGCGGCCCCGGCCGCCGACTGGACCCGCGCCGTGGCCCCCTGGCAACCCTGGCTTGAAGCACCGCCCGGGCTCCGCTCGGCGCTCGAGCACGCCGCGCCCGCCGACCGCGATCTGATCGCCCGCCGCCAGGGTTGGCTGGTGTCGCCGCCCCGCACACTCGCCGATCTGGCCGCGGAGCGCGGCGTGCGGGCCACCCACATCGCCTCGGCCGAACGCCGCGCCATGCGCCGCGCCCTGATCGCGAGCCTCCAATAAAAAAGGCCCGGGTCGCCCCGGGCCTTCGTGTCTCTGCGTTCGCCGCGGCAAGGCCCGTCGGGTCTTCAGCCCACCGGGTTGCCCTCGAGCGCGCCGCCCATCTGCACCTGCGGCATGCCGGTGCGCTCGTCGCGACTGGCACCCAGCGCCTCGGCGGCGTCGCGGGCCTCGGCCATCATGCGGGCCTCCTCCTCGGCGTCGCCCTCGGGCGGCTGGCCCACCGCGTTCACCTTCATCGCCTGGTACGGCCGGAAGCCCGTTCCCGCGGGGATGAGGTGGCCAAGCAGCACGTTCTCCTTCAGGCCGATCAGGTCGTCCACCGCGCCGCGCATCGACGCCTCGGTGAGCACCTTGGTGCTCTCCTGGAACGATGCGCCCGACAGGAACGAGTCGCTGGAGAGCGCGGCCTTGGTGATGCCCAGGAGCAGCGTGCGCCCCGTGGCGGGCCGGGCCTTCTTGGTCTTGCACGGCTCCTTGCCCGCGGCCTCGGCCCGGGCGTTGGCCTCCTTCACCTCGGCCTTGGGCACCAGGGCGTTCAGCGGCAGATCGGTGCCGCCCACGTCGGTCACGATGAGTTTGTCGGCCGCCTCGGCGTTCTTGCGCTTGAACTCGAACTTGTCCACCACGTCAAAGGGCAGCAGGTCGGTGTCGCCGTGGTTCTCGATGCGCACCTTGCGCAGCATCTGGGCGAGGATCACCTCGATGTGCTTGTCGTTGATGGTGACGCCCTGGGCACGGTACACGTTCTGCACCTCGTCGAGCATGTAGGCCCACAGGGCCTCCTCGCCGCGGATGCGCAGGATGTCGTGCGGCACCAGCGGCCCCTCGATCAGCGGGTCGCCCGCCTGCACGTAGTCGCCCGCGTGCACCAGCAGGTGCTTGTCCTGCGGCACGTGGTGATCCTTCTCGATCTCCGCGTCCGAGACGATGCGGATGGTCATCTTGCCCTTGCGCTTGTCGGAGTGCAGTTCGACACGCCCGGAGATCTCGGCCATCACGGCCGGGTCCTTGGGCTTGCGGGCCTCGAAGATCTCCGTGACGCGGGGGAGACCGCCCACGATGTCCTGCGTGCTCGAGGCGCCGCGGGGCTGGCGGGCCAGCATCTGGCCGGCCTCGATCTTCTGACCGTCTTTCACCTCGATACGCGCCTTGGCGGGCAGGTAGTGGAAGTCGAGGATCTGGCCGGCCGCGTCCACGATGGTGATCTGCGGGTGCTTCTCGCCCTTGTGCTCGATCACCACCATGGCCTTCTGGCCCTTGCCAGCGTCCTCCTCGCGCACGGTCTCGCCCGCGTCGATGTCCACGTACTTCACCACGCCGGCCTTCTCGGCCAGAATCGGCTGGCGGTGCGGGTCCCAGCGCACCAGGCGGTCGCCCTTCTTCACGGCCGCGTTGTTCTCCACCATGATGAACGCGCCGTAGGGCACCTTGTGCTTCTCGAGCTCCTTGCCCTTGGCATCGACCACGGCCACCTCGCCCGCGCGCTTCAGCGACACGAACACGGCGTGGCCCTCGTCGTCCTTGGTCGGCACCTGGTTGCAGTCGCGCACCTGCACGGTGCCCGCCTGCCCGGCCCGCACCTCGCTCTCGGCGATGGAGAGGCTGCCGATGCCGCCGGTGTGGAACGTCCGCATCGTGAGCTGGGTGCCCGGCTCGCCGATCGACTGGGCCGCGATGATGCCCACCGCCATGCCCGCCTCCACGGGCTTGCCCGTGGACATGTCCATGCCGTAGTCCAGGGCCGAGCAGCCCGTCTTGCTCTCGCTCGTCAGCGGCGAGCGCACACTCACGCTGTCGATGCCCAGGTCCTGCACCTTCTGGGCAAGTTCGTCCGTGATGATCTCGTTCTCACGCACGATCACCGCCCCGGTGCGCGGGTCCTTGATCTCGTCGCGGCTCACCCGGCCGGTGATCTGGTCCTTCAGCGGAACATCGACGTTCTCGCCCTTGTACTTGGCCCGCTTCACGATGCCGCGCGCGGAGCCGCAGTCGTGCTCGGTGATGATCACGCTCTGGGCCACGTCGCACAGTTTGCGCGTGAGGTACCCCGAGTCGGCCGTCTTGAGCGCGGTGTCGGCCAGACCCTTGCGGGCCCCGTGCGTGCTGCTGAAATACTCCAGAATCTTCAGGCCCTCGCGGAAGTTGGCCCGGATCGGCGTCTCGATGATCTCGCCCGAGGGCTTGGCCATCAGACCACGCATGCCGGCCAGCTGCTGCAACTGGCTGATGTTGCCGCGGGCGCCCGAGTCGCTCATGAGATAAACCGGGTTCAGGTACGCGCTCCCCTGCTTCCCGTCGATGGGCACCTCGCCGCCGTCGGCGTCGCGCCGGTCGGCCTTCAGCGTCGCCTGCAGGGCCTTGGTCACCTGCTCGCGGCAGTGGGCCCAGATGTCCAGCAACTGGTTGTAGCGCTCGCGGTCGGTGATGATGCCGCGCGAGAAGTTCTTCTCCACACGGTCCACCTTGGCCTGCGACTCGTCGATCAGGGCCTGCTTCTCCTTGGGGATGCGCAGGTCGGTGATGCCGAACGACAGACCCGCCAGCGTGCTCTGCTTGAAGCCGATCTCCTTGAGCTTGTCGAGCAGATCGATCGTCGCCGCCCGCCCGCAGATGGTGTAGGCGTTGTCGATCACGCGGCTGGCGCCCTTCTTGCCCAGCGTGCAGTTGTAGAACGGCATGCCCGGCGCCAGAATCTCCGAGAACAGGCACCGCCCCGCCGTGGTCACGATGCGGCGGTTGTCGGGCATCCGCTTGATGGGGCCGCCCTGGTCGTCAACCACCGTGCCGTAGCCGTCCACGCGCACCTGCACGCGCTCGTGGATGCCGATCTTGCCCTGCTCGAAGGCCAGGATCGCCTCCTTGCGGTCGCGGTAGATCGGCAGCTTCGACGCCGGCCGCTCGTCGGGCATCATGAGCGTGATGTAGTAGACGCCCATCACGATGTCCTGGCTGGGCGAGATGATCGGCTTGCCCGAAGCGGGCGAGAAGATGTTGTGCGTGCTCATCATGAGCACGTGGGCCTCGGCCTGCGC
>CAZPWW010000016.1:0-82045 GCA_964590885.1 uncultured Phycisphaeraceae bacterium | reverse complement strand
ATACTCGGCCGCGCGCTTGATCTTGTCCACGCGTTCGCGCTGCCCCGCGTCGGCAATGCCCGCCCGCAGCACATCCAGTTCGCAGCGCATGGGGAGCAGGAGGTTGCCCAGGTCGTGCCCGAGGCCGGCGGCGAGGGTGCCGACGGTGGCGAGGCGCTCGGAGACGCGCAGGTGCTCGTGCGACCGCGACAGTTCATCGGTGCGCTCACGCACCACCCGCTCCAGGTCCTCGTTGCTGCGCTCCAGCACCTCGATCGCCCGCCGCTGGTCGGTGGCATCGATGCTGATGCCCGCAAAGACCGGGGTCGGGCGACCCCGCTCGTCCGCCACACGCCTCCCGACCGCCCGCACCCATCGCATCGACCCGTCCGGGTGCACCACACGGAAGGGGGCCAGGTCGAGCCCGTCCTGACCCAGGCCCAGCGCGTCGGTGGCGGCCCGCACACGCGGCAGGTCCTCCGGGTGCACGCGCGCAAAGAACGCGGCCTCGCCGGTGCCCGCAGGGTCGGCGGGCAAGGCAAACATCTCTGCCAGCCGCGCGTTGTGGCGCACGTGGCCCGTCGCCGTGTCCCACGTCCACTCCCCCAGGCCCGCCGCCTCGATCGCCGTCGCCGCGCGCCGCTCGGCGCTGCGGGCCGCGTTCTCGGCGCGCACGCGCTCGGTGATGTCCATGCTGAGGCCGACAATGCGGCCCTTGCGGCCCACCTCGCCGGGCATGAAGGTGCCGTGGCAGTTGACGTGGCGGACGCTGCCGTCGGGCCTGAGGACGCGGTAGCCGAAGGCCTCGAGGTCGCCGCCGCGGGTCATGGCCGTGTCGATCACGGCGGCGACGGCGGGGCGGTCGTCGGGGTGGATGCCCGCCATCAGGCTCTCCGCAGGGGCCGCGCGGATGGACGCCTCCAGACCGAAGAGCGCCGCCATGCTCTCGGTGAAGTGCAGGACCCCGCTCTCGAGGTCCCACTCCCACGGCGAGATGCGCGCGGCCTCTGCGGCCACCGCCAGGCGGCGGTGGGCCTCGCGGGCCGCCTCGTCGGCCTCCACCATCCCGGTGCGGTCGACCGAGGCACCCCGGATCGCCACCACCTCGCCCTTCCCGTCGCGCTCGGCCACGCCGCGGCACTGCAGGTGGCGGTAGCGGCCGTCGCCGCCGCGCACGCGGTGATCGTCGCACACACGCTCGGTCTGACCGGCGTAGACGGCGCGGCAACTGGCCTGGGTCCGGGCCCGCGACTCGTGGTGCGTCCGCTCCAGCAGTTCTGCGAGCGGCATCGACCCCGCGCCCCCGGGCAGGGCCATCAGCGCGGCCCAGGCTGCGTCGTAGTGGAAGGTGCCCTCGCGGGTCAGGCGCCACCCGCCCGTCGAGCCGGTTTGTTGCAAGAGGTCCACGCTGGCCGCCGATTCCTCCGCCGCGCGCCGTGCCTCGTGCAGGTCGCTCACGTCGCTCACGGCGCCCACCAGCCGCACCGCGTTGCCGCGCTCGTCGCGCTCGATGGTCTGGGCCACGCGCACCCAGCGGATGCGCCCGTCCGGCAGCAGCAGGCGGTAGGCGTTGCGGTACTCGGTCGAGCCGGAAGCGAGTTGGTGGTCGCGGCGGGCGATGGCGGCGGCGCGGTCGTCGGGGTGGATGCGGTCGCGCCACACCGCGCTGTTGATGGGCCCATGGTCTGCGGGGAAACCGAGGAAGTCGAGCAGCTCGGGGCCGTGGGTGTGGATGCCGGTCTGGCAATCGACGATGACGGGCGCAATGCGGGCGGCCTTGGCGGACATGGCCAGGAGCGCGGCCCGCTGGCGGTTCTCGTCCTCCAGATGGAGTTGGTTGGTGATGTTCTGGGCGACGGCGCGCAGCAGGGTGGGCCGGCCCTGGGCATCGCGCTCGACGCGGCCGCGGCAGCGCAGCCACGCGTACTCGCCGCTCGCGCAGCGGATGCGGTTCTCGGTGAAGAAGTGGCCGTGGGGGTCGGCAAGGGCCTGTTCGAGGCTGCGGGCGCGGCTGGGCAGGCTGTCGGAGTGGACGAGCGCGGCCATCTCGGCATCGCCGAGCTCCAGCGCCGCGGGTGGGTGCCCGAGCAGCGCGGCCATGCCGTCGGACAAGCGGTAGACCCGGGCCGCAAAGTCGTAGGACCAGAGGGCCATGCCGGCGGCTTCGAGGGCGAGTTCGGCCTGGCGTGCCGCGAGGCGCGCGGCGGCGTGGGATTCTTCGATCTCGGTGACGTCGAAGCACACGCCGATGATGCTGAGGGCGCGGCCCGAGGCATCGCGCAGCACCCGGCCGCTGGTGCGGATGTGGGCGACCGTGCCGTCGGGCCGGATCGCGCGGTAACGGTTGGCGTAGACACCATCTGGTGATGCCGCGGCGTCGGGCGCGGCGTGGCTGGAGCGTTCGGCGTCGTCGGGGTGCTTGATCCTGGTGCGGAGCTCGTCGAGCGTGACGGGCGGGCGGTCGCGGGGCAGGCCGTAGAGGTCGAAGAGCTCTGGGCTGTGGTGGAGGACCTGGCGGACGAGGTCGAGCTCCCACAGGGCGACGCCGGCGGCCCGGACCAGGGCCTCGAGGTGCTGGGCTCTGTGGGCCGAATCCCACGCGGGCCGGAGTGTCGGGCTGACACACGCGCTCACGGCGCGCATGGTGAGGGCGTGTCCCTGGGCGTCGCGGATCACGCGGCCGACGGAGCGGATGGTGCGCTCGGCGCCGCCGGGGGGCAGGAAGCGGTAGTGGTTGACGAAGAGACCGTCCGGGCTGGTCATGGCCGCGTGGAAGGCCTCGGGGCCGCGGCGGCGGTCGTCGGGGTGCTGGAGCGCGTCGATGCGTGCGCTGTCGAGCGGGCCGAAGTCGGCGGGCAGGCCGAGCACTTCGAGAAGATCGGGCCCGTGCGTGATCCGGCCGTCGGCGGGGTGGTACTCCCACCGGGCGACCAGACGCGGGCGGGCGGGGTGGTCGGGGGGCAGGAGGACGAGCAGATCGTCGGGGTCGTCGGGGGCGGGCGTGCCCCGCGGCGTGAGGGGGGTGCGTGGCGCGGGCGCGGCCTTTGGTGCGGGCGCGGCCGGGCGCACGAGCACGAGCGCACCGCTCGCGCATGGGGCCACGGCGGCTGCGAGGAGTTTGTCCCGGTGCGTGAGGGTGAGCTTGGCGGTGGTGCCGGTGTGCGCGGCGGCGGCGCAGGCATCCGCGAGCGGGCCCGTCGCGGCGGGCCAGACCTGCACGAGCGGCCGCCCGCGGGCGTGCGCGACAGAGCAACCGGCCAGTTGGGCCATGGCCGGGTTCCAGTCCGCCACGCGCCCGTCGGCGTTTACGAGGCAGACGGCCTCAGCGGTGTGCTCCATGAGCGCGGCGGCCAAGGTCGGCGCAGCGGGCCCGGGAGTCGGGGCGGGGGCTGGTTGAGGCGCTGGGGGCATGGAGCGGCGCGAGTCTATCCGGGGGGCCCGGGAAGGGGCGTTATCCCACGCGCTCGGCCTTGGGCGTGCGGCTCATGAGGCCCCCGATGGCGGAGATGGGGTCGAGGCCGTCAAAGAGGATGGCGTGGACGGCGGCGGCGATGGGCATGTCGACGCCGTGCTTGCGGGCCAGGTCGATGACGCTGCGGGTGGTGGCGACGCCCTCGACTACGTGGCGGGAGCGGCGGAGCGCCTCGTCGAGCGACATGCCCTTGCCGAGGGCCTCGCCCAGGGTGCGGTTGCGCCCCTCGGGGGAGAAGCAACTGGTGGCGAGGTCGCCGACGCCCGCGACGCCAAAGAACGTGTCGGGCTTGGCGCCCAGCGCGGCCCCCAGGCGGGCGATCTCGGCCAGGCCGCGGGCGAGCAGGGCCGACTTGGCGTTGTTGCCGGCGTGGAGGCCGTCGAGCACACCCGCGGCGATGGCGATGACGTTCTTGACGGCTCCGGCGATCTCGACGCCGACCAGGTCGGTGTGGGTGTAGACGCGCAGCCAGCGGGTGGTGAACAGGGCTTGGATGCGGGAGGCCAGGGCGGTGTCTTCGCTGGCGGCCACCATGGTGG
This sequence comes from uncultured Phycisphaeraceae bacterium, assembly GCA_964590885.1. Taxonomy (GTDB): domain Bacteria; phylum Planctomycetota; class Phycisphaerae; order Phycisphaerales; family UBA1924; genus JAEUIX01. The sequence continues at coordinate 78,055 of CAZPWW010000016.1, read as the reverse complement.
CGGGCAGGCAGCGGGCGAGTTCGGGGGCGATGGTGGGCCCGCTGAGGCAGCCGAGCGCGCGGGGCGAGGAGTCGTCGTCGCCGAGGGCCTGGGCGATGATCTGGGTGGGGCGGAGGAGCGTGGTGTTTTCGATGCCCTTGGCGACGGAGACGACCGGGCAGGCGGCGGGCACGTGGCGGGCGAGGCGCTCCCACACCTGGCGCGAGAACTGCACGGGCACGGCGGAGACGATGAGGTCGGCCGCGGCGACGGCGTCTTTGTCTTTGACGGCGATGCGGACATCGGGCGCGAGGGTGAAGCCGGGGAGGCGCGGGCTGGCGCGGGTTTGCATGAGGGCGGCGGCCTCGTCGGCGGAGTGGCCCCACATGATGACGCGGGCGCGGGGGTGCCCCGCCACGCCCGCGCCCGCCTTCTCCCGCTCGCACAGCACCGACGCGCACACCAGACCCATCTGCCCCAGGCCGAGCACGGCGACTGCGGGGGGCGCGGCGGAGGCGGCGGGGATGGAAGAGGGCGCAGGGGGCATAGAGGGGATGGGGCAGAGCGATGCTACACGATTCGGGTGCGGGAGTGCGGCGGCGTGCGCTGCCAGGAGCACCGATCTCGCCGGACGGCAAGACCGGGGCACAGGCGAGGGCTCACGGGCGGCCGCCCCGCTCAGTTCAGCAGAAACGTGATCCGCATCACCAGGCCCGCATCGGGCTCCGGGCCGATGCGCCCGAGTTCATCGCCCCGGGCTTGCCACTGGTAGACCGCGTTCACGATCGGCCCGTCAACATCCGCGTACCCCGACGAACGGATGACGCGCACGCGGCTCACGCGGCCCGCCCGGTCAAACTTCACCTCGACGATGGGGGGTGTCGGGAAGGCGAGGGCGCGGGTTACGGCGGTGAAGATGGGGCGCACGGTGCGGATGTCGAGCCCCTGGCCGGCCTCGACGCGCCCGCTGCGGAAGATGGCCGCGCGTTTGATGCTGCTGCCGTCGGCCTCGCGGTCGGCGAGCCAGGCATCGGTGTCGAGGATGGGGGCGCTGCCGCGCCCGGAGGGGGTGGGGGGAGCGGGTGGCGCGGCCGCGGGCGAATCGGTCGCTGGCTGGCTGGCGAGATCGGGCGGCACAGCCTGCAAGTCTGAGCCACGGGACGAAGGAAGTGGCACGGGGTCGCGGGCCGGATCGGGCTTCGCGGATTCGTCGCCCTTGCTCTTGAGCGCGGCGGCCTCGCCCTCGCGCGGGCCGGGGCGGTTGGAGTCGTCGGTGGCTGGTGTGGCCTCGGGCGCGGGCTTGGTGCTGACATCGGCGGTTGGCGAGGCCGATGCGACGGGTGTGGGTGGCAGGCCCGCTCCGGGCGGGGGCGCTGCCGGAGTGGGCGTGGCGAGTTCGCGGGCATCGCGGGGCGGGAGCGCGGTTTCACCGTCGGGCGTTCCCCTTGCGGGTGGGGCTTGCGCACCGGCCTCGGCGGATGCCGGGGTCGGGGGCACGGCAGACGGCACACGAGTCGCCGCGGCCGGCGGTGCGGCCGGCGGTGCAGGCGGGGGTTCGGGGCGCGGGTTCTTGGTCAGGGCGGGTTGGTCGATGGTGGATGGGCGGGCGACGTGCTCGCCCGTGGCGGGCGAACTCAGCCACGTCTCACGCCGCGCAGCCGCGTCGTCTGCACCCAGGCGCACTTCGGGCGGCTCGGGGGGCAGAGGCGGGGTGGGAGGAAGGGGGGGAGAGGGAGGCGGGGGCACAACCGCGGCCGCCGGTTGTGGGGGCGGCTCGGCTTCCGTCAGGGGCAGCAGCAACAGCGGAGCATCCGCCCGTGCCGCGCCCAGCGCGCCCAGCGTGCCGGGGTTGACGGCGGGCATGAGAAAGATGCCGGTGGTGGCGAGCACGTGCGCGGCCACGCTCAGAAGCGTGGACCATGTCCAGGTTCTGAAACTGTGCGGGCTTGGCGCGGCGAACGCGGACACGGGCAATCGTATGGAAACGCGGGGGTTCGGGAGGCATCCGAACAAACGCCCGCCGGTATGCGTCTCTACAGTTATGCCTGTGGTTTGCCCCGCCGTGCGCGGCGAGCCGGTTGATTCCTCAAGGAGCCTGTTCATGGCACGTTCTCTGCGCGTTACCCGGTCGGTTGCGGTCGCGTCGGCCACGCTGGGGTTGTTGTTGGCGGCGGGGACTGCCGCGCTGGCCCAGAGCGCGGGGAAGGCGGAGGAGCAGGCGGCGGCCCGGGAGCCGGCGAAGTCGCTGAAGGTGGGCGACAAGGCGCCCGCGCTGAAGGTGGCGAAGTTTGTCAAGGGCGACGAGGTCAAGGGCTTCGAGGCGGGGAAGGTGTACGTGGTGGAGTTCTGGGCCACGTGGTGCGGCCCGTGCATCAAGGCGATCCCGCACCTGACGGAGTTGCAGAAGCAGTACGCGGACAAGGGTGTGAAGTTTGTGGGCGTGAGCGTGTGGGAGCGCGAGCCGGAGAAGGTTGAGCCCTTCGTGAAGAAGATGGGCGACAAGATGGACTACTCGGTGGCGATGGACCAGGTCGCGGAGGGTGCCGATGCGAGCAGCGGTTTCATGGCCGCCAACTGGCTGACGGCGGCTGGGCAAGAGGGCATCCCGTGCAGCATGATCGTGGATCAGAAGGGGACGCTGGCGTGGATCGGGCACCCGCAGATGGGGCTGGACAAGGTGCTGGCCAAGGTGGTGGCGGGCACGTTTGATGCGGGCAAGTTTGCCGCCGAGGAGGAGGCGGAACAGGGCGCGATGCGTGCGTGGCAGGACAATCTGAAGAAGGCCGTGCAGGGCAAAGACTGGGACACGGTGGTGAAGCTCTACGACCAGGGCGCGACGCTGATGCCCGACATGACGGCCCGGCTGCAGTTGAGCAAGTTCAACGCGCTGCTGACGGGCAAGAAGGACTACGCCGCCGCGTACGCCGTGGCCAAGGACCTGGCCAACGGCGCGGCCAAGGATGATGCCGAACTGCTCAACGGGATCGCGTGGACGATCGTGGACACCAGGGGCGTGGAGGTGCGAGACCACGCGCTGGCGCAGAAAATCGCGGAGCGGGCCGTCGAGCTCACCAAGCGCGAAGACTCCGCCATCCTCGACACGCTCGCCCGCGCTCACTACGAGCAGGGCGACCTGGCCGGCGCTGTGAAGGTGCAGACCGAGGCCGTGAGCAAGGCCGAAGCCGGCAAGGTGAAGCGCGAACTCGAAGCCACGCTCAAGAAGTACACCGACGAGAGCGCCAAGCGGGGCGAGTGAGTTGATGAGTTGACGAGTTGATGAGTTGATGAGTTGATGAGGCGTGCTTCGCCGCGGCGTCGGCACGTACCATGCGCCCATGTCCCTGAGGCACACCGAACCCGTGCGCGTGGACAAGGTGATGGCCGAGAGCCGGGCCGCCTCCTTCACCAAGCGGTCGATCAAGGCGACCACCAAGGTGGCGGGCCTGAAACTCGCCGCCAGCATGGTCGATCTCACCACGCTCGAAGGCAAAGACACACCCGAGAAGGTCCGCAGCCTCTGCCGCAAGGCGGTGAACCCCGCCGACGGCCTGAGCGGCCCCGGGCTTGAGGCCGTGCCCGCCGTCGCCGCGGTCTGCGTCTACCCCACCATGGTCGCCGCGGCACGCCGCGAACTCGACAAGTTCGGCGCGCGCGGCCAGGCCGTCAAGGTCGCCGCCGTCGCCACCGGCTTCCCCTCCGGCCAATACCCGCTCAAGGTGCGCCTCGACGACACCCGCCGCGCCGTGCAGGCCGGGGCCGATGAGATCGACATGGTGATTTCGCGCGGGGCATTTCTCGCGGGCGAGCACGCGCGCGTCTACGACGAGATCAGGTCCACCGTCGAGGCCTGCGGCCATGCTCACCTCAAGGTGATCCTCGAAACCGGCGAACTCGAAACCCTTGATAACGCCAGGGCCGCCAGCGACCTGGCCATCCGCGCCATGCACGACGCCGGCCTCACCAAGTCGCCCGGCGCGGGCTTCATCAAGACCAGCACGGGCAAGGTGGAGCCCGCGGCGACCATGCCCGTCACCCTCGTCATGCTCGAAGCCATCCGCGACCACCACCTCAGCACCGGCGAACTCGTGGGCATGAAGCCCGCCGGCGGCATCCGCACCGCCAAGCAGGCCCTGCACTACCTGGTGATGCTCAAGGAAACGCTGGGCACCATCCCCGATGAAACGGGCAACCCGGGGGCGTACCTGTCGCCGCGCTTGTTCCGGTTTGGCGCCAGCGCGCTGCTGAACGACCTGATGCGCCAACTCGCGTGGCAGGCCAAGAGCCGGTACGCGGCGCGGTATGACTTTGCGGAGGCGTGACGCGGCGGGCGTGCGCAGACCCCGGCCGACTGGAAGACACCGGTGCCCCGACACACACGCAAGCACGGCTGGCTCACGGCGCTCGGCCTGATGGCGGCGGGCTTCGTCGCGTCGTCGGGCTTCGCGGTAGCGTGCATGTTGGGCGATGCGATTCCGTGGGCGGCGGCGGCGTATGCCAAACCGGGCCCCGCCCCTCCCCCTGCCTCGTATAGCGGCTCGGTGTTCCCGTGGATGCCGCCCGTTCGCAGCGACTGGCTGAGCGACGTGACGTATTACAGCATCCCCGACGAGGAACCGACCGAGGAGCGAGTCGTGTTTGCGCCGATCAAGCGGGTGAAGGACAACTGGTTCGTGCCATGGCCTACCGGGATGAGGTTCAAGCCCGCAAGCGCATCGTCCGGGAGCGTGGTATACGAGGCCACACTGTCGCACACGAACCCGGTGCGCCTGGCGACTGGGCTGCCGTTCCGGTCCCTGCGAGCGTCGGCACCTGGTATTGCCTTCGTACACCCGGAGGGTGCCGTGGAGGTCCGCACCCGCGCCGCACACCGTTCCATCCGCCCCCTGTGGCTGGGCGTCGCCCTCAACGGCCTCTGCACCGGCGGCCTCTTTGTGTGCGTCTTCTTCACGCCCACGCTTGTGCGCCGGCTGCGCTTTGTACCGCCCGGCCGTTGCCGGCACTGCCGTTACGAGGCCGGGGCCCTGCCCATCTGCCCCGAGTGCGGGCGACCGCACACCAATCCGCCCGCCGCGCCGTGAATGCCCGCTGGGCAAGGGCGACTTCAATCAGGTGCGCCCCGCAATACGATGGCGCATGCACGTCGTCAATCTCGCCGCGAAACTGGCCATGATCGCCGACCACTGGAACCCGCGTGTGGTGGGCGACGTGAACGGGTGCGCCGTGAAACTGGTGAAGTTCAAGGGCGACTTCGTGTGGCACCAGCACGAGCACGAGGACGAGATGTTCCTCGTGGTGGAGGGGTCGTTTGTGATGCGGTTCCGCGACCGCGAGGTGCACGTGCGCGAAGGCGAATTCCTCATCGTGCCGCGCGGCGTGGAGCACATGCCCAGCGCGGAGCGCGAGGTGAGCGTGCTGCTGTTTGAGCCGGCGACGACGCTCAACACGGGCAACGTGGTGAACGAGCGGACGGTGCGAGAGCCGGGGCGGCTCTAGCGGCGGCGGCGCAGCGCGATGAGGCCGCCGAGGGAGAGCAGCGCGGCCGCGGCGGGCGTGGGTGCGAGCGCGGAAGACTGGTTGGCGAAGTCGAGGTCGCGGAGGTCGGGGTAGCGGTCGTAGATGGTGCCGCCGAGCGGGTTCATCATGTTGTTGCCGGTGTCGGTGAAGGGGCGCATCACGGGGCCGTCGGGCTGGCCGAACTCGCCGGGCAGGTAGACGCGGTTGGGGCCGATGGTGGTGTTGAAGAGGCCGCTGAAGCCGTCGAAGACCATGTCGTGGTCGAGGCGGAGGGCGTGGCCGATCTCGTGCATGGCGACGATGATGGGGTCGTACTCGTTGTTGCCGGCGGTGGTGCCCCAGAGGGCGGTGGGGTTGACGACGATGTCGGCGGTGCGCCACTGGGTGGGGTTGGCCTTCTGCTGCAGGATGAACAGCATGAGCGCGTCGCTGACGCCGCCGTTGCCGCCCATGCGGTGCTGGTCTTCGTCGTTCTTGGCGCGTTTCATGCCGCCGCTGCTGCCGCCGCTCATGGGCATGGGGGGCGTGAACTCGGGCGTGCCGCTGGTGGGGGGCGCGTAGGCTCCGCCGATCGGGGCGGGCGGGGGCGGGGCCACGGCACCGCCCATCTTGATGGTGATCTTGGGCAGGAGGGCCTCGGCGGCGGGAAGCAGGAGGCCGGTGGGCAGGATCAGCCAGCCGTTGCGGCGGGGGCCGGTGGGGCCGCCCGCGTTGGCGTGGTTCCAGGTGTTGATGGCGAGGCGGAAGGCGTCGCCCATGGTGTAGTTGGCGGCGTTGGCGCGGGGGCGCTTGGGGTCGACGGTGCCGTCCATGAGCAGGTTGTCGATCACGTTGTAGTTTTCGGCGCTGGCATCGACCTGGTAGATGAGCGTGCGGGCCCCGCCCGTCCACTCGAAGTCAAAGGCCGGCCCGGCCAGCGCGGCGGGCACGGCGCACGCCAGCAGACCCCCGGCGCACACCGCCACCATGAGCGCGCGAACACCACGACCAACGCCATCGCCGTTGCGGTTCATTGTCCTCTCCTTCGCTCTCGACTCGATCGCTTCCTTCGTTCGGCGGGAGGCCCACAGGCGACCCGTACCAATGCAGCCTACCACACGCGGCGCGCGGGGCAAGGCGGGGATCCCGAAATCCGTGTCGATTGGCGGTGCGGGCGGGGTCGGGTTCTTATTCCGTTCGCACCGGGCTGCGGACCGTGCCGACACCGGCGACATCCACCTCGACCAGGTCGCCCGCCTTCAGGTAGACGGGCGGTGTGCGGGCCGTGCCCACACCGCTGGGCGTGCCGGTGAGGATGAGCGTGCCGGGGAGCAGCGTGGTGCCACGGCTGAGTTCGGCGATGAGCGTGGGGACGTCGAAGATCATGTCGGCGGTGGATTCGTCCTGCATCACCTGGCCGTTGAGGCGGGTGGTGAGGCGGAGGGCGTTGGGGTTGGGCACGGCGCCGGCCGGGGTGAGGTCGCTGAGGGGGCAGAAGGTGTCGAAGCCCTTGCCGCGGCAGAACTGTCCGCCGGAACCCTGTTTCTGCCACCAGCGTGCGCTGACGTCGTTGGCGGCGGCGTAGCCGAGCACGAAGTCGAGGGCCTTGTCGCGGGGCACGTCGCGGGCGGCCCGGCCGATGACCACGGCCAGTTCGCCCTCGTAGTCGACCTGTTCCTTGTCTTGGCAGACCTTGGGGATGACGATCGGCTCGCCCGACGGGCACGCGGCCATGGGGTTTTTGGTGAAGACCACGGGGCGCTCGGGGGGCGCACCGCCCATCTCTTGGGCGTGTCTGGCGTAGTTCTGGCCGATGCCGAAGATGTGCCGGATTGGCAGCGGCTCGCCGCCGGGAAGCGCGACGGCCACGCCCAAGGGGGTGCGTTGAACCTTCATGCCGGCAGCGTAGCCGCGGCGAAGATAATCCACAGGGCGGCGGGGCGGGAGGGGCCCGTGCGCATAGCCTGTAGGCTTCACGTAGGGTTCCTCTCACCGGCGGTCCTGTGTTTGTGTGAAGCGGGTGCTGCCGGTGTATTCCTGAGAGACACGGATGTCGCACGCCGCGCCGACGCTGACCGCTGACCAAGGGAACCCGGTTCGTGCCGCGCCAGCGGACCTTGTCGGGAGCGTGGTGGCGGTGCCGGTGGCGGCCGCGAGAACGGTCGTGGCGGCGGTGGACCACCACCACCATCGCGACCGCCCGCTGACTTGGCGCGACCTGGACCCGGTGAACTTTGCGGGGATCGGCTCGATGCACGTGCTGGCGCTGGCGGCGCCGTTCACGTTTACGTGGGGCGGGCTGGGGTGGGCTGTGGGCCTGTGGTGGCTGTGCGGGGGGCTGGGGATCTGTCTGTGCTACCACCGGCTGCTGACGCACCGGAGCTTCAAGACGCCGCGGTGGTTTGAGTACGTGCTCACGACGCTGGGGGTGCTGAACTGGCAGGGGGGGCCGGTGCAGTGGGTGGGCATGCACCGGATCCACCACAAGCACTCTGACGGAGAGGGGGACCCGCATTCACCCAAGCACGGCTTCAACTGGGCGCACGTTTTGTGGTGTGTGACGCGCGAGCCGGAGGGGATGGACGCGCGGGCCGCGGCCAAAGACCTGCAGCGCAACCGGGTGACGGCGTGGTTTGACAAGTACCACTTCATCCCGCAGTTTGTGCTGGCGGGGGCGCTCTTGGGCGCGGGGTGGCTGGCGGGCGGCTGGTTGACGGCGGTGTCGTGGGTGGTGTGGGGGGTGGCGCTGCGGGTGGTGTTTGTCTATCACGCCACGTGGTTTGTGAACTCGGCGGCCCACACGTGGGGGTATCAGAGCCACGACACGGGCGACGGCTCGAAGAACAACTGGTGGGTGGCGATCCTGTCGTTTGGCGAGGGGTGGCACAACAACCACCATGCGCACGACCGGGCGGCGGCCCACGGGCGGAAGTGGTACGAGATCGACCTGACGTACTACACGATTCTGGCGATGAGTTGGGTGGGCCTGGCGTGGGACATCGTGCCGCCCAAGCGGGTGTGAGCGCGGGACGCGCTCAGGCGCCCACGGTGGGCGGGCCTGCGAAGGGGATGGCCTGCCCGGCGGCATCAACGCTGACCATGACGAAGGTGGCCTCGGTGACGGCCACCGTGGCCCCGCTGGTGTAGCGCTCGGCCTCGACCTCGACGCGGATGGTGGCGCTGGTGCGGCCGGTCTTGATCGTGCTGGTGTAGAGGTTCACGATGTCGCCGACCTGGATGGGGGCGCGGAACTCGAGGCGGTCGATGGCGGCGGTGACCCAGCGGTGGCGTCCGTGGCCGCGGGCCTGCACGAAGGCGGCCTGGTCCATGTAGGCGAGCACGACCCCTCCGAAGATGGTGCCGTACTGGTTGGTGTCGCGGGGCATGGTGGCGACGCGCAGGGCGAGTGTGCGCGGCGTGGCCTGGCTGGATGGGGTCATCGGTGTTCGATCCGGCGGGGGCATGGGCGGGCGTGTGTGTGATGCGGGCAAGCGTGGTCGCGGGCACTGGTGCCGCTGTGCCAGTCGCAGTATCGACCAATCAGGTCGGGTGCGCTCGGCGGGCGCAGCACCCTGCACCTCACTGGCCCGTTACGGCGCTCCGCCAGTCGCATTGCCCCACAAGAATCGCGTAGCCGTCGGGGTCGTGGATGCGGAACTCGCCCTCGGGCATGTAGACCGGATGGGTTACGTCGTAGATGCGTCCGCGGCGCGAGGGCGCGGCGTTGGGGTCGGTGCGTTCGGCGTAGCGGCCCGATTCGAGCAGGCCGGCGGCGAGCAGGTGGTCGCGGAGCGCGGGCAGGTCGGCGCAGTGCAGGTAGAAGAAGATGTCCTGGGCACCCGGCACGATGGGCCGCCAGGTGCGTGAGAACATGATCTGGGCCGGGCCGCGCCCGGGGACTACGGCCTTGGTCTGGGCCCACGCCCAGTTCATGGTGCCGTCGGGGTCGTGCATGGTCTGGACGGTGTCGAAGCCGAGCAGGCGGTAGAAGGCGAGCGTGTCGGGCACACTGTGGACGTAGACGAAGGGGATGAGGCGATGGACGGGCGCGGGGCATGGGGTGGGCGCGGTCATGATGGCGGTTATACGCCGGTGTGTGCGGGCGGCTGCCGTGCCGCTACGCTGGCGACATGGCGGACATGGTGCGTGTGCGGCGGGCCTTGATCAGCGTGTCGGACAAGACGGGCGTGGTGGCGTTTGCGCGCGACCTGGCCTCGCAGGGGGTGGAGATCGTGTCAACCGGGGGCACGGCCCGGGCGCTGGCGGAGGCGGGCGTGGCGGTGCGGGGCGTGGAGTCGCTCACGGGCTTTCCGGAGATGATGGACGGGCGGGTGAAGACGCTGCACCCCGGCGTGCACGGAGGGATTCTGGCGGTGCGCGGAGATGCCGGGCACGAGGCGGCGATGAAGGCGCACGGCATCGATCCGATTGACCTGGTGTGCGTGAACCTGTACCCGTTTCGCGAGGCGATCGCGCGCCCTGGGTGCACGCGCGACGAGGCGGTGGAGAACATCGACATCGGCGGCCCGGCGATGGCGCGCTCGGCGGCCAAGAACCACGAGCATGTGGCGGTGGTGACCAGCCCCGGGCAGTACGGGGCGGTGCTGGCGGAGATGAACGTGGCGGAGGGGTGCACGAGCCGCGACCTGCGGCGGCAACTGGCGGCGGCCGCGTTTGCCCACACGGCCGAGTACGACGCGGCGATCGCCGGGTACATGACGGGGGGCGTGCCTGCGGCGCCGAAGTCGGCGCTGGCGGATGTCGGCGGCACCGGGGCGTACCCGCGGGAGTGGCGGATGGTGTATCGCTTGCTCGCGCCGCTGCGGTACGGCGAGAACCCGCACCAGTCGGCGGCGGTCTACGCGGATGATGCGTATGCGGGGCCTTCTGTCGTGGCCGCCGAGCAGGTGCACGGGAAGGAACTTTCGTACAACAACCTGCACGATGCCAACGCAGCGCTGGAGTTGGTGATGGCGCTCGGGGCGCAGGCGCGGGGCGGTGGGGATGGCGTGGCGGCGTGCGTCATCAAGCACGCCAACCCGTGCGGCGCGGCGGTGGGGGGCACGGTGCACGCGGCCGTGGTGAACGCGCTGGCCGGAGACCCGCTCGCGGCCTTTGGCGGGATCATGGCTGTCGGCGGCACGCTGGACGGCGCGGCCGCGGCTCGCCTGTGCGAGAAGGACGTGTTTCTGGAGGTGCTGCTCGGGTGGGGATACACGGAGGAGGCGCTGAGCGCGCTGCGGGCACGCTGGCAGAACCTGCGGATTCTGCACGTGGCGCGGGGCGGGGCGGGCGAACGCGGGGCGCGCCGTACGTTCAAGCCCATCGCGGGCGGGCTGCTGGTGCAGGATGCCGACACGCTTGCGCCCGACCCGGCCACGTGGCAGCATCGGGCGGGGCCGGCGCCGACGGCGGAGGGGTTGGCGGCGGCGGCGGCGCTCGAGGTGATGGTGCGGGCGATGAACTCGAACGCCGTGGCGATCGGCGGCGGTGCGCCGGGTGGCGGCGTGATGCTGCTGGGTGCGGGACTGGGGCAGGTGGATCGGGTGGCGGCGTGCCGGCTGGCGGTGGAGAAGGCGGGACTGCGGGCCCGGGGCGCAGTGGCGGTGTCCGATGCGTTCTTCCCGTTCGCGGATGGCCCGACTGCTTTGGCGGATGCGGGGGTGAGCATGATCGTGCACACCGGGGGTTCGAAGCGCGATCAGGAGACGTTTGACCTGTGCGCGGCGCGGGGGATCACGTGCATGACGACGGGGGTGAGGCGGTTTCAACATTGACGGGCGGCGCGGGTCTGGACCTGGCGGTGCGTGTGGGCTGGATCAGCCCACGACCGCGGCGATCTCGTCGGCCGTACGTTGGGCCGCCGCGGCGACGGCGCTGCGCCAGTTGGTGTCGGAGGTGCCGGTCGGGTAGATGATCGAGCGGCTGGCGGTGACGAGCACGCCCGCGCGGGCGGCCCGTTGACGGGGTGAGCCTGTGCCGCGCAGCGCGGCGGGGCGGAGCATGGCCCGCACATCGTCGGGGGAGCCGCCCTGGGCTCCGTAGCCGGGCACGAGGAAGAATTGATCGGGCATGCGGGCGCGGAGCGTTGGGCCGTCTTCGGGCTTGGTGGCGCCCACGACCGCGCCGACGGACGAGAGGCCGCAGGCGCCCCGGTGAGCGCGTCCGAGCGTGGCGGTTTGGTCGGCGAGCAGTTCGGCCACGGTGCGGCCGTCGGTGAGGCGCTGGCTCTGGATGGCGTCGCTGCCGGGGTTGCTCGTGCGCACGAGGATGAAGACGCCGCGCCCGGCGTGGGCGAGGTAGGGCTCAATGGTGTCGGTGCCCATGGAGCCGCTGAGGGTGATGGCGTCCGCGCCCGGCCACGACCCAGACCCATCGCCAAACGCGGCCGCGGCGTAGTGCTGGGCGGAGATGCCGATGTCGCCGCGCTTGGCGTCGAGGATGGCGACCATGCCGCGCTCGCGCACGCGCACGACCAGGGCCCGCAGCAGGTCTACCCCCGCGCCGCCGTAGCGCTCGAAGCAGGCGGACTGGAGCTTGACGGCGGGGACGGTGGACGCGACGCTGTCGATGATGCTCTCGCAGAAACGGCCGATGGCGGCAGCGGCGTGCGTGTCGGTGGCGTCGCCCGGCGTGCGGAGCGAGGCGGGCAGCTTGTCCAGGACGGGGTCGAGGCCGACGCAGACGGGGGAGCCGGCGCGTTCGATGGCGGCGGCCAGTGTGTCGGCGAAGTGGTCGCTCACGCGGAGAGGATACGGACGACCAACAATGGCGGTCGGCGGTTTCTCGTGTCGTTGATCCCTTCGCCCGCGGCCCTCATCACCTTGGCCTTGACCCCTCCTCCCAAGAAACTCGACTTGAAGAAGGACCGCGGTCTCACGATCGAGTGGTCTGACGGCACCACGAGTTACTACAGCATCGCCTACCTGCGGAAGTTCTCCCCCTCGGCGGATGCGCGGCAACTGCGCGACGAGATGGCCCAGAACCCGCTCACGGTGCTGCCGCCGGGCTTCGCGTCGGGGGGCGCGCTCACGGCCACGGGGGCGGAGATGGTGGGCAACTACGCGGTGCGGATCACGTTCTCCGACGGGCACAGCACGGGGATCTACTCGTGGGATTACCTGCGCGAGATCGACCCCGCGGCGGTGGAGGCGCGGAAGGCGGCGGGGGATGCGGGGCCGGGCGCGCAGGCGACCGGGGGGGATGGCGACGTGCCGGCGTTTCGGCGGGAGCGGATCGGGTAGCGTGCCCGCTGCGGGTGCCGGGTACATTCATGGACGATGCCCCCTTCCTCCGCCGCGCCCGGAGCGCCCCAAGGCGGTTCGATCGACCTGCGCACGCCGCTGACGGCGGTGCGGGTGCTCACACCGCTGACGGTGCAGGGGTTGGCGACGCTGGGTGTCAAGAGCGTGGGGCAACTGGTGGCGTACCTGCCGTTCCGGCACGAGACGATCCACGCGGAGTCGCCCATCGGAGAGATCGTGACCGGCACGCTCACATCCGCGCGGGGCGAGGTGGCGGCGACCCGTGTGGTGATGACCGGCAAGCGGCGGCTTGAGGCGGCGCTGCTGGATGAGACCGGGCGGCTCGACCTGGTCTGGTTCAACATGCTCTTCATGCGCGACCGTGTCTTTCCCGGGGCGCGCATCCGCGTGCAGGGCAAGGCGCAGCGGCGGGGCGGGGCGATCCAGATGGTGAACCCCACGGTGGAGACGCTGCCGGCCGACGGCACCGGCGCGCCCGCCCCGGCCGACGACGACCGGGTGCGCCCCGTCTACCCGGCCAACGACCGGATCAACTCGGCCCGCATCGAGAAGGCGGTGGCGCGGGTGCTGCCGCTCGCGCTGCCGCTGATTCACGACCACCTCACGCCGGAGTTTCGCAAGGCCCGCGACCTGCCCGGCCTGGGTGAGGCGTACGCCATGATCCACCGCCCCGCGCACGAGGGCGAGGCGGGCGCCGCACGCCGGCGGCTGGCGTATGACGAGCTGCTGCTGCTGCAACTCGCGCTGGCCTTGCGACGTGCCGAGAGCCGGCGCGACCGCAGCGCGCTCCCCCTGCGCTGGAGCGCCGCGATCGACCGCCACATCCGGGCCCGGTTTCCCTTCCCGCTCACACCCGCGCAGGACGAGGTGGTGGCCCAGATCGCGGGGGACTTGCAGCAGGCGATCCCCGCGAACCGGCTGATCCAGGGGGATGTGGGTTCGGGCAAGACGGTGGTGGCGCTGTACGCGATGCTCATGGCCGCGGCTGCCAGGACGCAGGCGGCCTTGCTTGCGCCGACGGAACTGCTGGCCGAGCAGCACCACGCGAGCATGACCGCGATGCTGAAGGGCAGCGACGTGAGGATCGCGCTCCTGACGGGCACGCTGCCCGAGCACCGGCGGCGGGCGGTGATATCCGGGCTGGCGTCGGGAAGGGTCGACCTGGTGGTCGGGACGCACGCGATCTTGTCCGGGGGCGTGGAGTTCAGGCGGCTGGCGGTGGCGGTGGTGGATGAGCAGCACCGTTTCGGCGTGCGGCAGAGGGCCCGGTTGCGGGCGGGCGCGGGAGGCGACAGGGCCGGCACCCCGCACACGCTGGTGATGACCGCCACGCCCATCCCGCGCACGCTGGCGCTGACGCTCTTTGGCGATCTGGATGTGTCGCTGATCAAGGGGATGCCGCCGGGGCGCACGCCGGTGCGCACGCGGGTGGTGGCGCCGGCCCTGGCCCCGGAGGTGTACGCCTGGGTGCGCACGCGGCTGGATGCGGGCGAGCAGGCCTATATCGTGGCCCCGGCGATCGACGCGGCGGATGAACCCGGTGCGCTGGCGAGCGTGAGTGAACTCTTTGAGCGGTTGGGCAAGGGGCCGCTCGCCGGCAAGCGTCTGGCCGTGATGCACGGGCGGCTGAACGCTGCGGAGCGAGCCGCCGTGATGGAGCGGTTCCGCGCGGGGGCGATCGATGCCCTGATCGCGACGACCGTGATCGAGGTGGGCGTGGATGTGCCCAACGCGACGGTGATGATCGTGGAGCACGCGGAGCGCTTCGGCCTGGCGCAGTTGCACCAGTTGCGCGGGCGCGTGGGCAGGGGCGCCAAGCGCTCGGCGTGTGTGCTGATCGGGGCTCCGCTCACGCCCGATGCCGAGCAGCGCCTGGCGGCGATCGCCAAGACGACCGACGGCTTCCGCCTGGCGGAGGCGGACCTTTCCATCCGCGGGTTTGGCGACGTGGCGGGAGCGCGGCAGGCGGGGTTGCCCCCCTTCAAGGCGGCCGATCTGCCCGGCGACCTCGAGTTGCTGGCCCTGGCCCGGCGCGATGCGGCGGGTCTGGTGGCGAGTGTGCAGGGTGCGGATGCCGGCCCGCCCGAGAGCCCGGCGCGCCTGCTGCGGAGCCGCCTGCTCAAGGCCCATGGGAAGGGGATCATGCTGGCGGATGTGGGGTGAGGGTGAGCGGGGCGAGGGCGGGCGCGGCGCCCGGTACCATCGCGCATGAGCATCAACACTGCGGTTGCCGTGCGTCTGGCCCTGTTGGCGCAGTTGCTGGAGGTGACGGGCGCGGACAAGTTCCGCGTGCTGGCCAATCAGAAGGCAGCCCGAGTGATCGACGGCTTGACCGACGACCTCGGTGATGCGGCCAAGGGTGGCGACAAGGCCGCCCTGCTGAAAATCGACGGGGTCGGCCCCAAGATCGCGGACAAGATCATCGAGTTTGCTCAGACCGGCCGCGTGGCGGAGTTGGAAGACCTGCGCGCGACCGTGCCGCCCGGCCTGCTGGAACTGCTCACGATCCCCGGGCTGGGCCCCAAGACCGTGCGGATGCTGTGGCAAGAGGCGAAGGTGGAGGACGTGGCGGGGCTCAAGCGGATCATCGCCGACGGGACGATTCTCGGCCTGCCGCGCATGGGTGAGAAGGCGGTGGAGAAACTCAGGGCCTCGATCGAGATCATGGCGGAGGCGAACCTGCGGCTGCCCTTGGGCGTGGCGCTGCCGATCGCGGAGCGGATCGCGGGGGCCATGAAGAAGGTGAAGGGCGTGAGCGACGCGGCGTTTGCCGGGTCGCTGCGGCGCGGGCGCGACACGGTGGGGGATATCGACATTCTTGTGGCGACCAGCGATGCCGCGGCGGCGGCGGCCGCCTTCTGCACGCAGCCGGGCATCACGCGCGTGATCTCGCAGGGGGAGAGCAAGTGCTCGGTGCGCGTGCGTGTGGAGGCGGTGCCGGGCGACTTTGACGACAGCGACGGCTCGGGGCGTGCGGTGCCGCCTGCATCGAGCGGGGGCAAGGGGAAGGCCGAAGGCCCGGGGGCGCCCGCGAGCGAGGCGCGCTCGGTGCAGGTGGACCTGCGGATCATCCCCGCGGGGTCGTGGGGCGCGGCGATGATGTACTTCACGGGGAGCAAGGAGCACAACGTGCGGCTGCGGCAACGCGCGCTCGAGCAGGGGCGCACGCTCAACGAGTTCGGCCTGTTTCCGCTCGGCAAGGGCGCGGATGCCGACGTGCCGCCGCAGCAGCGGGGCGCCAAGCCGGTGGCCGCGAAGACGGAGGAGGACGTGTTCGCGGCCCTGGGCGTGCCCTGGGTGCCGCCGGAGTTGCGCGAGGACCGGGGCGAGATCGCCCTCGAGAAGATGCCGCGACTGGTGGAGGTGGCGGACATCAAGGCGGAGTTGCACGCGCACACCACCGCCAGCGACGGGCGGATGTCGATCGCGGAACTGGCGGCCGCGGCCAGGGCGCGCGGGTTTCACACGATCGCCGTAACCGACCACAGTCAGTCGAGCGCGATCGCCGGGGGTCTGAAGCCGGCGCGGCTGCGCGAGCACATCGCCGCGGTGAAGGCGGAGGCGAAGAAGACCAAGGGCATCTCGGTTCTTTGCGGGAGCGAGGTGGACATTCTGGCCGACGGGGAACTGGACTACGACGATGACCTTTTGGCGGAACTCGACGTGGTTGTGGCGTCGCCGCACGCGAGTTTGTTGCAGGAGGCGGAGCGGGCCACGGCGCGGCTGGTGAGGGCGATCGGCCACCCGGCGGTGCGGATTCTGGGGCACCCCACCGGGCGGCTGATCCTGAAGCGGCGCGGTCTGGAGCCGGACATGGGTGCGCTGATCGCGGCGGCCAAAGCGCACGACGTGGCCCTGGAGATCAACGCGCACTGGCTGCGGCTTGACCTGCGCGACACGCACGTGCACGCCGCGGTGCGGGCGGGGTGCCTGATCGCCATCAACTGCGACGTGCACGAGCGCGAGGACTTCGAGAACCTGCGCTACGGCGTGGCGACCGGGCGGCGCGGCTGGCTGACACCGGACCAGTGCGTGAACTGCTGGGACGCGGGCAGGCTGATGCGATGGTTGAAGAAGGAGAACCGCGGATGAACGCAGGCGAACGCGGATCGATGCACTTTGACCTGACCCAGCGGATCATCGGGGTCTTCTACGAGGTCTACAACGAGCTTGGACCGGGATTCCTGGAATCCGTCTACGAGAGGGCCATGGTGGTCGCTCTGCATGAGCAGGGGCTTGTGGTGGAGAGCCAGGCGCCGGTGCGCGTCCTTTTTCGTGGACCCGAGGTCGGCGACTTTCGGGTTGACCTTCTGATCGGCGGCGTGGTCATCGTGGAGTTGAAAACTGCCCGCAGCATCGATGCCGCACATGAGGGGCAGCTGCTGAACTACCTGAAGGCGACGCACGTGGAGGTGGGCTTGATTCTCAACTTTGAGCCCAAACCAGAGTTCAAGCGGTTGGTATTCTCGAACGCCCGCAAGAGATCGCCAAGATCGGCGCCTATCCGCGAGGATCTGCGGTAAAGTTGGGCATGTTCACGCGACTCTCCGAGGGGTTCTCCGCCGCGCTGCGGAGGTTGTCGGGTCAGGCCACGCTCAGCGAGGCGAACATCGGCGAGGCGCTGGGCGATGTGCGCCGGGCGTTGCTCGAGGCCGACGTGGCGCTTGAGGTCGTGGAGGGCTTCTGTGCCAAGGTGAAGGCGGGCGCGCTCGGGCGCGACGTGGCCAAGAGCCTGCGCCCCGACCAGGAGTTCATCGGGGTCGTCTACGAGGGGCTGGTGGACTTGCTCGGTGAGATGCCGCGCGTGCCCGAGGGGGCGAGTCAGGAGGAAGCGGCGCGGATCATGATGGCCGAAGGGCCGGGCATCATGCAGGTGTCTCCCGGGCCGACGGTGGTGATGCTGTGCGGGCTGCAGGGCAGCGGCAAGACGACGACGGCGGGCAAGTTGGCGGGGTGGCTGAAGAAGCGCGGCCGTTCGGTGATGCTGGTTGCGGCGGACTTGCAGCGCCCC
Organism: uncultured Phycisphaeraceae bacterium; assembly: GCA_964590885.1. GTDB lineage: Bacteria > Planctomycetota > Phycisphaerae > Phycisphaerales > UBA1924 > JAEUIX01. Next base: position 60,307 of record CAZPWW010000016.1, on the reverse strand, counting down.
GCGGCGGTGGAGCAGTTGCAGGTGGTGGCCGAGACGGCCAACCGTGATCTGCCCGGCGGTGCGGGCGTGAGTTTCTATGGCGAGCCGGAGAAGTCGGCGGAGTATGGCAGGGCGGTGGGTGTGGCGGTGGAGGTGTGCCGGCGGGGCGTGAGCGCGGCACGGGCGAAGGGGATCGACACGGTGATCCTCGACACGGCGGGCCGGCTGCACGTGAACGACGAGCTGATGGGCGAACTGGCGAGCGTGAAGAGCGCGCTGCGGCCCCAGCAGATCTTCATGGTGGTTGATGCCATGACGGGCCAGGACGCGGTCCGCTCGGCACGGGCCTTCAACGAGCGGCTCGCCGTGGACGGGCTCATTATGACCAAGTTCGACAGCGACACGCGCGGCGGTGCGGCCCTGTCGGTCAAGAGCATCACCGGGGCGCCCATCCGCTTCGTGGGCACGGGCGAGAGGTTGGAGTCGCTCGAGGAGTTCATCCCCCAGCGCTTCGCGGGGCGGATTCTGGGCATGGGCGACGTGCTCAGTCTGGTGCAGAAGGCCCGCGAGCAGGTGAGCGATGAAGACGCGGCCAAGCTCGAGGCCAAGATGGCCAAGGGCGAGATGACGCTCGACGACTTCCTGGGCCAGATGAAGTCGCTGCGCCGGATGGGCCCCTTGAAGCAGATTCTGGGCATGCTGCCGGGCATGGGCTCCATGCTGGGCAACCTGAACATCGACGACAAGCACCTCGACCGCGTGGAGGGCATGGTCAACTCGATGACGAAGAAGGAGCGGGCCAGGCCGTCGATCATCGATCACTCGCGCCGCAAGCGGATAGCCAAGGGCTCGGCCCACAAGCCCGAAGAGGTTGGCCAACTGGTCAAGCAGTTCGAGACCGTGAGCAAGATGAGCAAGAGTTTCGCCACCATGAGCGCGGCGGACAAGGTGAAGGCGGCCAAGAGCCTGAGCGCCGCAGGCGAGGGGGGGATGCCGGGCATGGCGGGCCTGGGCGGCCTGCCCGGCCTGCACAGCAAGGGGAGCAGTTTCACGCCCAGCATCAAGAGCCGCTTCAAGAAGCGGCGGTGAGACGCGCGCCGAGGCGCGGGCCGCGGCTACTCGAGTCCGTACGGCACGAACTTCTCGATCGTGCCCTGTTCCTCGCTGAAGAGAATGGCGCGGTTGGGGCCGATCAGCCCCGCCACGGGCGAGTCGATGAGGGCCGAGGAGTCGGCCGCGGACACCTGCATGAGCACGCGTCCGTCGAAGGCGCGGATGGTGGCGCGGTCGAGTGTGCGGTTGAGCGCGGCGAGCGTGTCGCACCATGCGAGGGTGTGGATGCCCACGCCCGGTCCGTCGTTGAGCAGGGTGGCGAAGAGTTGATCGGGCCGCGGGCCCCCCTGGCCGGGAGCCGCGGAGAAATCGAACTCGTTGTCCGGCCGGCGCAAGGCGCGGAACCGCTGCAGGCCGTGAATGAGCAGCACGCGCGTGGGCGCGGCCGCGGCGGGCGCATCGGGCGCTGCGCGGCGCTCCACCTCCGCCGTCAGTTCGGCCATCGCGGCGGCCGTGTCGCGATAAGCAACGAGGCGGGCCCCCGGCGTGAGCGTGGCCGCGGCCCGGGCCAGCGCGCCGGCCAGATCGGGCGGAGCGTCGGCGGGTGTGCCATCGAGGATGGAGATGTCTGAGCCGCGCACGCCCTGGGCACCGAGGCTGGCGAGTGCGGCGATGGCGAGGGCCAGGGCGGTCTGGTCGCGCTGGCCGAGAATGAGGAGGTTGCCGCCGCTCTGGCGGCGGAGCGCAAACGCGGTCGGGTCTTTGATGGCGACGGGGTCGCCCAGCCAGATCAGCGGTGCGGCGGGTGTCGGCGGGGGTTGCGGGGCGGTGATGCGGGCCCGCGCGGCGGCCAGCGACGGGTTGCGGGCCAGGCTGGCGGCGCTGGAACCCTCGAACACGATGGGAGCGGGCCGTGGCGGCAGGCCGTCGCGCGCGGCGCGGGCCGCGATCGCACCGAGCAGGTCGGTGCGGCGCGCGTCGGAGAGCCACGCGACCTGGAACGGGTTGTTGGCCTCGACGGCGCCCGAGGCATCGTTGTAGATCGCCTCGCCGGGGCGGCTCAGCAGCCGCGCGGCGGTGTTGTCGTCGCCCATGATGAGGAGCGCGTCGGCCTCGTTGCAGGCCAGGGCGATGCGCACGCCCATCTGGCCGATGGTGCTGCGGGCCAGCGAGTAGGCCCCGCCCAGGGTCTGGCTGCCGAGCACCACGTGCATTCCGAAGGCGCGACCCTGGCGCACAAGTCGGTCGAGCAGCAGGGCCGACTCCTGCGCGATCTTGTCGTCCTCCACGAACAGTTCCTGGAACTCATCCACCACCAGCAGAACGCGCGGCATGGGGTGGCCGGGGCGTGCGGCGCGGAAGGCGGCCACGTCTTGCGCGCCGGCGGAGCGGAAGTGGTCGCCGCGGGCCTTGAGTTCGCCGTCGAGCCGGCGGAGCACGCTGAGGCCGAACTCGCGCTCGCTCTCGACGGCGACCACGCGGGCGTGGGGCAGGGCGTGCTGGGCGTAGGCCTTGAACTCCACGCCTTTCTTGAAGTCCACCAGGTAGAACTCGAGTTCGGAGGGGGCGTGCCAGAGCGCGCCGCTCACGATCAGGGCGTGCAGCAGGGTGCTCTTGCCCGAGCCGGTGCGGCCCGCGATGAGCGCGTGCTGGGCGGTGGAGCGGCCCAGCACCAGGTGCTGCAGTTTGGTCGCGCCGGCCCTGCCGACGGGGATAGAGACCTCGCGGGCTGTGGAAGCGGTCCAGGCCCGCCCCTCAGGCGGGGCGATCATCTCGAAGGGCACCTCTACGCGCCCGGCCGTGGCCGCGCGGCGGCCTGCGGCGTGCACGATGGCGTTGAAGCGCTCGTCCGGTGGGGGCGCTTCCAGGGCCACGGGCCAGGGTGCGAAGTCGGGATCGGTGCGCACCCAGCGCGGGGCGGGGTCGGCGGGTGCGTGGCGTTTCCACGCAAGGCGCACACAGGACTGGTCGAGGTCGGCTTGCATGAGGCCGGCCGGGAGCGCGTGGCGGAGGTCCTGGGCGATGAGCGTGTAAACGCCGCAGCGCGGGCCGGCGGCGATGATGCTGGCGAGCCGCTTGGCTGCGCCCTCGTTCAGGCCCTGGGGCGCGTCGGCCAGCACCAGAAAGCGATACGGCTCGGCCACCTCGCCCGCGTGCGTGTTGTAGTCCTCGATGGTCGCGAACTGGTTGCGCAGGTACTTCTGGATCACGTTCTCCATGTGCTCGGTCAGGTCGGTGAGGCGGGCCTCGATGTGGCGGGGCTCGGTCCAGATGCGCTCGCCGACCAGTTGCTCGTTGTGGTCGGCCAGATGCATGAAGGCGGCGAAGCTCTGTCCGAGGCCGACGGGGTCGATGAACGTGAAGCGCACCTTGCCCGGCGGCAGGCCGGTGAGCAGGCGGAGGGCCGTGTTGCGGAGTGTGTCGAGCGCAGCGTGCCGGGCCTGGGGCAGCGAGGCCGCGTCCTTTGTGCCCCCGCCACCGAACTGGACCAGCAGCGAGCAGCGGTCGGGGAGTTCGAGCGTGAGCGGCAGGGGCAGCGTGTCCGGGCAGACGAGCGCCAAGCGCGGGTCGCTGCTCAGCCCGCCGCGCATGGCCGAGAGGGTGGCTGCCTGCGTGCCCACCGGAAAGGCACGGGGGTAGGGGCCGGGCTGCGGCCAATCGCCGTGGCCGTCGGTCGAGAGCCCCGACCAGGCGGGTGCGTTCCACGGCGGAAACGGGCGGGCCGCATCGGCTGTGCCGCGCGTGAGGGTGTCTGCGGCGGCGCGGGTGCCGGTGTGCCAGGTGCGCTCCAGGTCTGCCCGCTCCCGGGCGTGGGTTGATTCGGCCGTGCTCAGGGCCAGAGCGTGGGCGGCCTGATCGGCCGCCGTCTGGGTGGCGAGCCACTGTGCCAGGGCCGCGGCGGACTGATCGCGGGCGCGGTTCGCGGCGGCCACGGCCTCGTCGCGGGCGCGATCGGCGGCTGCCAGCGCGGCGGCGAGGGCGTCGCTCGTCTCGCTGCGATGGCGGGTGCGGATGGCCTTGAGTTCGTCGGTGCTGGCGGCGGCGGCGGTCCGAGCGGCCGCGATGGTGGAGTCGCGCTTGGCTCGCACCGCCAGGGCGGCGCGGTCGCGTTCGCGAGCGGCGAGGGCGAGGGTGTCGCGGGCGAGCGCCCTGGCGGCGGCACTCCGCGCCGCGGCGTCATTCAACCGGTGGTGAAGGGTGTATCGTGCGGCCCGGTGCAAGGCCAGCAGGCCCCCTCCGGCCGCGGCGGTGCCGACCAGACCCGCGCTCAGCCACGCCGCGGGTGCCCACGCCAGAAGCGCCCCGGCAGCGAGGCCCGCGGCGATACCGGCACCCAGCGCCAGGGCCTCGGGCAGGGGCACGATGAACAACCGCGGCAGCGGGGCACTCAGGGCGCGATCGGCGGCTCGGACGGCATCATCGGCGGCCAGGCGCAGTTCGGCGAGGGCGACATCGGCGGTTTGCGTGGTGTCGCTGTCGAGGGCGGCCTGCTCAGCGGACGCGGCGTGAGTGGTGGGGGCGGGGTGGGCGGGGGGGTGCCAGGGCATCCGCCACTGGGCGCACAGCGCAGCGGCCTGCTGGTCGACGGTGGCCAGTTGCCCGAGCAGGCCCGAGGTCGCCAGCCGCACGCGCTCGTAGGCCTGGCCGGGGCGCGGGCTCTCGGAGTCGTGCACGGTCTCGGCCATCCAGACGGCTTCGTCGAGGCGCTTCTGGAGCGCGGCAGAGTCGATCTCCGCCCGCTCTTCCACGGTGGCGCGGCGCCGCTGGGCCTCGGTGGTTGCGCGGGCGTGCTCGTACGCGTGCCTCTGGCCTGCGTCTGCGATGGCGCGGGCGTGCTCGGTGGTGATGCGGGTCGATTCGGCTTCGTGGCGGGCGGCACGGTCGGCGGCGGCCTGCTGCTCGCGGGCGTGCGCGCCGGCCAACGCCTCGCTCCGGGCGAGTTCGACGCGGGCCTCGCGCTCGGCGCGGTCGGCCACGAGGCGCGTGAGTTCGCGGAGGGCGGAGCGTGCTTCGGCCGTCAGGGGCCCGTCGGTCATGGCGGGTTGGTCGGAGGCGGGGTTCGGTGCGGGGCTGAGCATACGGGCGGCGTGCGGGCTTCAGGAGTTGGCCGCGGCGCAGCCGCGGGGACGGGCGGCGGAGCCGAATGCGTGCCGGGAGGGCCGGGTTGGCCGATGCAGAGGGCGTGCACGCGGCGTGGAGCGCGATCGGCGCGCCCCCTGGGCCGGGTGCGGCTGGAGTCGGCGGGTGATGCTCCGTGAGTTTTTTCCCAGCATGTTTCACAGGCGGCTGGCACTGCTGGGGGCGTTGCTGTGCGCGGGTGCGTTGCTGCCCGCGGTGCAGATGGCCCGGCTGGCCACGGTGCGGGGTGCGGCGCTGCGCGAGGAGGCGGAGGGGAAACTGGTGGCGGAGCGGGCCCTGCCTGCCACGCGCGGCCGCCTGCTCGACCGCAAGGGCCGGGTGCTGGCCCTTGACCGGCCGAGTTACGACATCGCGCTTGATTACCCGGTGCTGACGGGGCAGTGGGCCTTTGCCCAGGCGGCCCGGCGGGCCCGCCGGCAGGTGGGACCGGCGTGGAGCGAACTGAGCCCGGTGGAGCGCGAGGACCTGATCGCGCGTGAGGAGCCGGCGTTTCGCGCGCGGCTGGAGCGGTTGCTGCGGGCCTTTTGCGAGGTGGGAGGGATCACGCCCGACGAGTTCGAGGCCCGCCGCAGCGCCATCATCGAGCGAGTCGCCAAGACTGCGAGCGGGCTGGTGGAGCGGGAGCGAGGCCGCCGGCTGGAGGCGATGGCGCGGGGGCGCGAGTTGGCGGCGGATGCCGCCACGGTCGATGTGCCCACGGCCGAGATCGTGCGACCCATCCGCGAGCAGGTGTCGGCCCACGTGGTGCTGCGAGGCGTGCCCGACACGGTGGCCTTCGCGTTTCTGGCCAGCCAGGCGAGCGCGGCCCGCGATCAGCGCGGGGGCGGCGAAGGGGAGCCGATCCCCGGCTTGAGCGTGATCGACGCCAGCGAGCGCGATTACCCGTTTGAGAGCATCGAGGTGCTGCTCGACCGCTCGCGGCTGCCGCTGCCGCTGGCGAGCGAGGACCCGCTGGCGGTCCGCGTCGAGGGTGTCGCGGCCCACGTGGTGGGGGCCATGAACCGTGCCTATACGGCCGAAGACGCGGCGGCCCGGGCCCTGGCCAGGCGGGAGCGCGGGCAGAGCGGCCTGGATCTGGGCGGGTATCGCGAGGGCGACCGCGCCGGCGGCCGGGGCATGGAGCGGGCCGCCGAGTCTGACCTGCGGGGCACGCGCGGGCTGCTCACCGAGCGGCTGGACGTGGGTTCGGCCGAGCGGGTCGAGCCGGTGGCGGGGCGCGACGTGCGGCTCACCATCGACGTGCAGTTGCAGGCCCGCGTGCAGGCCGTGCTGCACCCGGCGGTGGGGTTGGCCGTGGTGCAGCCCTGGCACAACAACCAGACCGTGCCGCAGGGGACGCCCCTGCCCGCGGGCGTGGTGGTGATGGAGGTGGACACCGGCGACATCCTCGCGGCGGTGAGCACGCCGAGTTTCACGCGCGGCGAACTGGCCCGCACGCCGGCGGGGTTGCTGGAGGACGAGGTCAACACCCCGCTGCTCAACCGCTGCGTGAGCAAGAGTTACCCGCCCGGGTCGATCGTGAAGCCCCTGATCTGGTGCGCCGCGGTGTCGAGCGGCGTGGCCGACGCGGGCCTGCACATCGCCTGCAACGGATCGCTCTACCCCGATCAGCCCGGCATCCTGCGGTGCTGGGTGCGCAAGCAGTTCAACACCACGCACACCGAGGTGCTGGGGCGCGACCTCGACGCGCCGGATGCGCTGATGGTGAGTTGCAACATCTTCTTCTTCAACATGGGGCGCTCCCTGGGGCCCGAGCGTCTGGCCGACTGGTTCGCGCGGCTGGGTGTGGGGCCGGGTGGCGAGCGCTGGGACCTGGGCATGGGCACCGAGTTCCCGGGGTTCGTGGGGACGCGGTCCGCGGCCGCCGGCGCGCCGGTGATCACGGTGCCCGAGGCGGTGCAGATGGGGATCGGGCAGGGGCCGGTGGCGTGGACGCCCCTGCACGCGGCGGATGCCTACTGCACGCTTGCGCGGGGGGGGCTGAGACTGCGGCCGCGCCTGCGGATGGACGCGGCGGCCGGGGCCACCGACCTGCGGCTCGACGGGCGGGCCGTGCTCCAGGCGCTCGAAGGGTTGCGGCGATCGGTGAACGAGGAGCGCGGCACGGGGCACCACATCACCGTGCCCGACCCGCTGGGCAACGGTGTGCGGCAGAGCACCTTCAACGTGCCGGGCGTGATGGTGTGGGGCAAGAGCGGCACCGCCGACGCCCCGGCCGTGGTGAGCGACGCGGACGAGGAGGGGCGCAAGCGCGTGCTCCGCGACGGCGACCACTCGTGGTTTGTTGGGCTGGCGGGGCCGAGTGCGCTGGGCCGGCCCACCTACGTGATCGCGGTGGTGATTGATTACGGGGGCAGCGGCGGGCGGGCGGCGGGGCCGGTGGCCAATCAGGTGATCTGGCAACTGGTGGCGGAGGGCTACCTGTGAGGCACGCCGCATGAGACGGGCGCGCTGGGCAGAGCGGCTCTTCGGCCCCGGGCTTGACTGGGCCAACTGGGCGTGGCTGAGCGTGCTCGCCGCGCTGGCCCTGAGCGCGCTGGGCGTCTACGCCATCGACGTGGGCGCGGCTGAGCCGGGTGCCGGGCCGGCCCGGAGGGCCGTGGTGCAGGGGGCGTATGTGTGCGTCGGGTTTGTGGCTGCGGGGCTGGTGTGCCTGCCGCGCGTGCACGTGCTGCGGCTCCTGGCCTGGCCGATGCTGGCGGGCGCGGTTGCGCTGCTGGTGTTCCTGCTTCTCCCCTTCGTGCCCGCCAGCATCGTGCGGCCACGCAACGGCTGCCGGGGTTGGATCGACGTGGGGCCGGTGGACGTGCAACCGGCGGAACTGGCCAAGGTGGCCTACGTGCTGGCGATGGCCGAGTACCTGCGCTTCCGGCGCGATCACCGCACGTGGCTGGGGCTGGCCCCCGTGGCCCTGATCACGGTGGTGCCGGTGGCGCTCATCACGCTTCAGCCCGATCTGGGCACGGCCCTGCTGTTTATTCCCACGGCGTTTGCCGTGCTGCTCGCGGCGGGTGCCAAACTCAAGCACCTGGCCATCGTGGTGCTGGCGGGCGCGCTCGCGGCACCGGCCATGTATCCCTTCCTCAAGCCCCATCAGAAGCAGCGGATCGTGGGGCTGGTCAAGCAGGTGCGCGGCGACACGGCCATGCGCTCCGACGCCGACGTGTTCCAGGCCTCGACCGCGGTGATGCTGGTGGGGGCGGGGCAGGGACAGGGGTACGGCGACGGCATGGCCCGCACCATCGTGCGCTTCAGCCGCCTGCCGGAGCGGCACAACGACATGATCCTCGCGGTGATCGCCGCCCGCTTCGGGCTCGCGGGGGGCCTGATGGTGGTGGGCCTGTACGCGCTGTGGGCCGCGGGGGCCCTGCTCGCGGCGGCTGCGAGCCGCGACGCCTTCGGGCGCCTGGTGTGCGTGGGGTGCTGCGCGCTGGTGTGCGTGCAGGCGCTGGTGAACCTGGGCATGAACGTGGGGGTGATGCCGATCGTGGGCCTGCCCTTGCCGCTGGTGAGTTACGGAGGCTCGAGCGTGGTGTGCGTGTGGCTGATGACGGGGCTGGTGTTCAGCGTGGGTCTGCGGCCGCCGCGGCGCATGGCCCGGCCGACGTTCGAGTTCGGGGCCCACGAGTAGGCGGTCGCCAGGGTTAGAAGGGGAGATCGACGGCGAAACTGAAGACCCGCTCGGCGTCGCCGTCTTGCTTGGTGACGGGGAACGCGAAGTCGAAGGCGAGGGGGGCGGGGCCGAGTTGGGGCAGGAAGAGGCGGATGCCCATGCCGGCCGCGACGCGATAGCGGTCGAGGCTGATCTCGGTGTCCACGGTGCCCGAGTCGATGAACGCGACGAGGGCGATGATCTTCTGCACGAGTGGGAACTCGACCTCGGGTCCGAAGAAGAAGGAGAACGATCCGCCCACGGGTTCGTTGCCGAGGATGGAGGGGGTGGCGGGGTTCTGATCGTGGTCAAACAGGCCGCGGGGCGAGACGCCGCGGAAGGCGAAGCCGCGGAACGAGCGGCCGCCGAGGTAGAAGCGCTCGAACACGGGCACGTCGCTGTCGCCCTCGGGGATGTACGAGAGGTTCGTGCGCAGAGAGAGGATGGTCTTGCGGCCCAGGAAGTCTTCGTCGAGGGTGAGGAAGACCTGGTGCTCGGCGGCGAGTTTGGTGAAGTCGTAGTCGCCGGCGAGGGCGCCCACGCGCTCGAAGCCCGCGTCGAAGCGGGTGCCGCCGGAGGGGCGCACGCGGCTGTTGACGGTGCTGCGCGTGAGTCGGGCGCCGGCGCCCGTGAGCACGCTGGTGCCCTGGAAGCGCTTGATGTCGTCGGCGGAGAAGGCGGAGACGCGGGAGATGTCGATGTTTTCGGCGCGGATGGAGACCGAGCCGGTCCAGCGCTCGCCGAACGCGCGCGACATGGAGGCGATGCCGGTGAAGCGGTCCTCGTCGTACTCATCGAACTCGCGCTGGCGGAAGGCCGCGCTGCCGCCCAGCGCGTACTCGGTGCCCAGCAGCGAGGGCTCGCTGAGCGCGATCGCGTAGTTGGAGACCTCGGTGCCGGGCTGGATGGCGATGTTGAAGGTCTGGCCTGCGCCGCGGAAGGCCTTGCCGGTGAAGAACTCGCCGAAGGAGTCGGGCGTGTCGTAGAGGTCGAAGTTGCGTTGTGTGAGCGTGATCTGCCCGATGACGCCCGCGTCGGAATCGACCGCGGCCCCGAAGCCGAGGGCCCCCGTGTTCTTCTCGGCCACCTCGATCAGCACGTCGCGGTGGCCCGGCGTCGATGGGTCGGGCGGCTGGATCGTCACGCGCGGCGGCGCCTGCCCCTCGCGCGGGCCGGCGAAGAGGTTGGTGGCGGCGAGCAACTCCTCGGTGTCGCGGATGCCGGTCGAGTCGAGCGGGCGATCGGGGTAGACGCGCACCTGACGGCGGATGACCTTCTGCTGGGTCAGGTCGTTGCCCCGGATGATGACCAGGCCGGTCTTGCTGGGCGTGCCCTCGCGGATCACGAAGAGCAGGTCCACCTGCGGCGAGTTGGGGTCGCGCACCTCGGCGCGACCCACGCTGGCATCGACGTAGCCGAGTTGGCCGTAGGCGTCGCGGATCGAGTCGGTGGCCTGAGTCACCCGGTTCACGCTGTAGGTGTCGCCGGGCTTGAGGGGGAGCAGCGCGGCGATCTGGGCGGGTGTGAAGACGGTGGGGGGGCTGGCACCCGCGCCGCCGGTCGCCTCGTCGGCCAGCACGGCCCGTGCCGAGCGGAGGGTGTAGACGGGCCCCTCATCGACCAGGAAGGTGACGATGGCCTCCTTCCCGTCGGGCGAGGGGCGCACCTGGCGGTCGGCCCGCACGTCAAGGTGGCCGCGGTCTTTGTAGAACTTGATGATCTCGGCGACGTCCTGATCGAGCAGGTTGTCGTCAAGAGTGCCCGAGGTGAACCAGTCGGCCTCTTCGGTCTTGAGGTTGGGGCGGATCTGCCTTGCGGGGAAGGAGGTGTTGCCCTCGAAGCGGATGACCTTCACCTTGAGCCGCTCGCCCTCGCGGATGCGGAAGAGCACGATCCCCTGCTTGTCGAGTTCGTCCTGGTCGATGGTCACCTGTGCCTGGTAGTAGCCCTTCTTGCGGTAGAGGTCTTCGATGCGGCGCAGGGTGCGGTCGAGTTGGAAACGATCGACGGGTGTGCCTGCGAGCAGGCTGACCTCGGCGCGCAGTTCGCTGTCGGAGATCTGCCGGTTGCCCACCACCTGCACGTCGGCGATCACGGGTGTCGCGGCGAAATCGAAGACTAGGAGGATGGTCTGGTCGTCAAAGGGCTGGATGCGTGCCGCGATGTCCTTGAAGCGGCCCAGGCGGGTGCATCGGGCGATGTCCTCCTGCACGGTCTGCTGGCTGAGCGGCCTGCCCGCGGCGGAGCGGATCTGGTTTCGGACCAGCGCCTCGTCTTCGGGCGACAGGCCGTTGATCTTCACGTCGCGGATCAGGCGGTTCTCAAAGGGCTCGAGCGCGGGGTTCAGCCGGCTGGGCTCGGCGGGGCCGGTCGGAGGAGGCGGTGTGGTGGTGGCGGGTGCGGCCGGTGCTGTCGCGGGTTGGGCGTTGGCGGCCGGGGCCCCGGGCTGCGCGGCGGCGATGACCGGCGCGATGCCGGTGAGGCCGCCGGCCAGCGCACACACGAGAGCGCTGCGGGTGGTGAGCGAGCGGGCGACGTGGAAGGGGAGCGCGAGTTGCCGAGTGGGCGTGGTCAAGGGACCGGACAATACCGACCCCGGAGCGGGAGAACAACAGGCAACCCGGCCGAACGCGCCGGGCGGCTCAGGCGGCGGCCGCGCGTCGCCCCTTGCTCGGTGGGTTCACCGCCGCGAACTTCGCCTCGACCGTCTTGCTGGCCTTGCGCTTACCGAAGATGGCCGTGCTGGCACCCAGAGCCGCCCCCAGGCGCACCGGTCCGAGTTTCATGCGCTCAAAGGCGCTCCTGGCGTTGGCGGCGCTGAACTCGCTGCCGATGAAGCGGCGTTTCAGGGCGTGGGCGATCACGCCGGTGGTGCCCGAACCCAGGAAGGGATCGAGCACCAGGTCGCCGTGGTTGCTTGAGCAGCGGATGACGCGCTCCAGGTACGCCTCGGGCAGTTGGTTGTCGTGCTTGCCGCGGCGCTCGGTGTTGTTGCCCTGGATGCGCCCCCAGTAGGGGCCGTACCACACATCCATCGGCACGCGCATGCCCGCGGGCATGCCGTCTTTCTTGCTGAGCGTGCGCGGGTCAAAGTAGGTGGTGGCGCGGTCGCTTGGTTCGAGCACCTCCAGCGGGTTCCAGATGCGCGATCCGCTCTTGGCAAAGTAGAGCGCGTGCACCTTGGAGTTGATGAACGCGCTCCGCCGGTTCTGCCCGAAGCGGTAGTGCCAGATGCACCAGTTCACCATGAACAGGCCGCGCTGCTTGAGGTGCACCACGATCTCCGCGGCCCAGTCGTCGGGGATGTTCACCCACAGGCTGCCGGTCGGCTTGAGGCTCTTGATGCACACGTCGAGCCAGTCGTACGTGAAGCGGAGGTAGTCGGCCTCCTTCATCCGGTCGTCCCATTCGTCGTACGCCCGGTTCCAGTTGAAGGGCGGGTCGGCGAAGACCAGGTCGACCTGTCCGTGCCGCACCTCGGGCAGCGCGGGCAGAACCTCGCGGCAATCGCCCACATAGACCCGGGCTTCGGGGTCCGCCAGGGTGTGGGCTGGCTCGGGCATGCGGGCCTTGGTCATGGCGGGAAGGTACGTGCACCGGCCCGCCGTCGTCGCGCAGATCGTGCCCAGAGGGGCGACAGCTCACGTCGCCCGGCTGTCTACAGACAGAATGTCCACACGGGGCGTCGGATCGCCGTGCGCACGCACCGCCCGGGCCACGGCCCGCCACAGCGCCCGCCGCGCCGCGCGGGGGCCCGGCTCGACAGTCGCCACCACCCGCGCCAGCAAGGCGCGTCGGGGCAGGCAGCCGTGCCCAAGCGGCTCCATGCAGAGGTTCTTGAGCATCGTGATCAGCCCGCCGCGCGGCCAGGCGGCCCGCACGCCCACCGTGTCGATCACGACCGGCCGGTGTGCGGGCGCGGTGCCGTCGGCGCCGGGCAAGGGCGCACCCGGCGGGGCCACGATGATGTTGCTGGGCTTGCCGTCGCGGTTGAAGACCCGTGCGACCCGGTGCGCCAGCACCAGTTGGCCCACCGCCCGCGCCAGGCCGTGCTCAGCCCGCGCGGGCAGCGCGGGCTCGACCCGTCCGGCGATGTGGTGCAGCAAACTCAGACCGGGCACACGCTCGAGCACCAGCCACGCCGCGCCGTCGGCGCGGGCGATCAGCAGCCCTCGGGCGGCCGGGATGCCTGCGGCGTTGAGCAGCACGCTGCCGCGCCACTGCCGCCACGCGCGGCTCAGGCGCAGGGCGTGGCGCAGGCGCGCCCACGCGGAGTTGAGGGCCCAGCGCTTCAGCACCACCTCGCGCCCCATCATGCGCGCGAGCATGGTGGCATCGTCCCCTTCGCGTTTGAGCGGCGTGGCCGTGGCGGGATCGAAGGTTGCCAGCGCGTAGGCCCACGCGGTGGGGTTCTGGCCCGGCGCGGCGAGGTCGATGCGCCAGCGCTCAGGTGTGGGTCCGGTCAAAGAGGGCACGGCCTGAGCGTATCGCGGGGCTGCGGGCCGGCGCGGGCGCGGTCAGCCGCCGCCGGGTGTGCGCACGTCGGACCGGATGTCGATGTCCCACCCCGGCTCGTCGGGGGGCTCCACAGAGAACGCGGCGTCGTCCACCGGGCCGTTCTTCTTTTGGTTGATCAGAAGGACGTCGGTCATGGAGCCGTCGGTGTTGGTCGTTCTGGCCCGGCGCGGCAACAGATCGGCCGTGCGGTACCAGACGCGGATGTCGGTGAAGTCGCGTGCCTCCGGCGTGCCGGGCCGGGGCGTGAGCACCAGTTGCACCGTCTCGGCCAGCCAGGCGGGCGGGCTTTGGGCTTCGTCGCCCTCCAGCCCCTGCGTGGGCGCGGCCACGTCGGCCGCGAAGCGGGCGAGCATGTCGGCCTTCTTCTGCCCGATGGGGATGGGGAACGGCCCCTCGCCGATCTTGAGCGGGTCGGCCACCTGCCCGGGGGCGACGAGGCGGCGCTTGAAGAACTGCCGCTCCTTCTCGTTGCGCTCGATGATCCAGCGGCCGTCGAAGATGAAGCGCTTGGAATCCTCGCGCTTGGCCCCGTCCACCAGCAACTCGGTGAAGGTGATTGAGAAGGCGCGGGCCTTGATGCCGGGGCGCACGACCATCTCCCCCGGCTTGATTCGCGTGGTGTCGATGGGCGTCTCGTCGTCAAGCGTGCGCTCGGCGAAGGCGAGCGTGCCGCGGCGGACCTGGCGCTCACCCCCGGTGATCTCGGGGAAGACCTTGGTGTACAGGATGCCGGCGGTGAGCGAGGTGAGGCCCTTGTCGGCGGTCTCGAGCGCATCGAGCAGGGCCTCGGCCGTGGCGTAGGGCGAGGTGGCCGGGGCGGGCGTGCTCGGGGCCGGTGTTGCCGGCGCGGCGGCCGCCGGTGGCGCTGCGCTCGGGGGCGTGAGCACCAGGGCCACAGACAGCAGCGACGTGGAGATGAGCATCGACATACGCGACCGCCGTGAGATGGGCCGGGGGCCGGCCGAGAGCGGCAACGGGGGTTGCCTCGGCCACGGGCCGGGCGGTGTCCATTGTTGCCGGTGCTTTCGCGTGAGCGGTGCCGGGTGATGCAGGTGGGCTACGCCGCGGGCGGGCCGAGGTTGGCGAGAAAATCGCGGAGAATGGCCGCCGCGGCGATCGCGTCGCGCCGGGCCTTCTTCTGCCCGTGCGTGAGGCCCGTCTGGGCCATGCTCCAATCGGCGTGCGCTGAGGAGAGCCGCTCATCGTGAAAGTGCAGCGGCAGGCCCGTGGCATCCGCCAGCCGCTTGGCAAAGGCGCGCGTGCCGGCGGCCCGGGGACCCTCGGTGCCGTCCATGTTCAGGGGCAGGCCGATGACGAGGGCGCAGGCATCGGCATCGCGGGCCGCGAGGGCCACGGCGTCGATCAGTGCCGCGCCGTCGTTGCGGAGGAGGGGAATCTCCAGCACTTCCAGCGGCGAGGCGATGCGGGTGAGGGCATCGCCCAGTGCCAGACCGGTGCGCTTGTCGCCGAGATCGACGCAGAGGAAACGCATGTGGCGCCGCCGATGCCTACTTCAACTCCTCCCGCACCGACGCGTGCAGGTTCTTGAGTTCCTCCGCCTTGGCACGCGGCATCACCAGCGTTGCCGCGGGCGTGTGCACCACGATCAGGTCCGTGCAGCCCAGCACGGCGACCGTGTGGCCGGGGTCGCTCGAAGCCACCAGCGTGCCCGACGTGTTCATCACCAGCGCGTGAGTCTCGTCGAGCACGCCGCCGCGCGTGTTGCCGTGGGCATCGGGCGTGAGCGTCTCGGCGTAACTGGGCCAACTGCCGACGTCGAGCCACTTGAGGTCCATGATCACCGTGGCGACGTGCACGGTGCGGTCCTGGCTGGCGGGTTCCATGATGGCAAAGTCGACGCTGATCTTGGGGAGCGTGGGGTAGACCTCGCTCAGCACGCGGTGCTGGTCGCCCGTGCCCCACGCGGCTTGAATCTTCATGAGGCCCGCGTGGGCCTCGGGCTTGAAGCGCTTGATGCAGTCGAGCACGGTCTGGGCCTTCCAGACGAACATGCCGCTGTTCCAGCCGAAGTGGCCGGAGTCGAGGTAGGCCTGGGCCCGCTGGGCATTGGGCTTTTCCACGAACCGGGCCACGCGGTACGCCAGGCCGTCGCCGCCGGGCACGCCCGCGATCGCGCTGGCCCGCTCCACGTAACCGAAACCCGTGGCCGGGTACGTCGGCTTGATGCTGAAGGTGACCAACCGGTTCGTGTCGGCCTCAACCAGGCGGAAGCCCAGGTCGACCAGGGCGCGAAACTTGTCGAGCGGCTCGATCACGTGGTCGGCCGTGAAGACCGCGAAGACCGCCTGGGGGTCGAGTTTGGCCAGCACCGCCGCGGTCAGGCCCACGGCGTTCACGGTGTCGCGGGCGACCGGTTCGCCCAGAATCTGGGCCTCGGTGAACAGCGGAAGACTGGCGCGGATCGCCTTGCGGTACGCCTCGCCCGTGCAGATGTAACGCCGCTCCGCCGGCACGAGGCCGTCCAGCCGTGCCGCCGCCAGTTCGAGCAGGCTCATCGCACCGGCACCCCCGCCGCCCGCGCCACCCCGCCCCTGGCGCGGCAGCAGCGGCAGCAGTTGCTTGGGCTCGCTCTTGCGGCTCATGGGCCACAAGCGCGTGCCAGCCCCGCCCGCCATGATCATCGCGTATCGCATGGGTGCCGAGCGTACGCAGGCGCGAGCGCGCCCCGGCGGCTCAAGCGGCCGCGGGCCGGGAGGCTCGCCGAGCACGGCCCGGCCTGGACTCTTTCGCGATGCCGCTCATGAGGCCGGTCCATTGCACGGCCACGCCCACGAGCGCCACGACACCCCAGACCACCGCCCATCCGCTGGGCGTGAGGTCGAGCCGCTCGTGGCCGGGTGCGCGCGTGGTGGTGGCGAGCCATGCTGCGCACGGCAGCCAGATCGCCGCGCCCGCCAAAGCCGTGACCACACCCGCAGCCCACGCGGGGAGCGTGAGGCCGATCACGCCTCCGGCGAAGAGGCCGATCAGCGCGGCGAGCGAGATCACCATCTGGTCGGTTGCTCTGAACCGCCCCCAGGCGGCCGCGGCGCGTTCGCGGGCTGCCGCCCAAGCCTCGCGCGCCCGTGCCGACACGTCGGTGGTGCTCTCGAGGCTTGGCAGGCCGATCAGAGGCCGCGCGCCCGCGGCGGCGGGCGGCGGGGCAGTGCCGTCGGGCTGGGGCGTGGGTGCCGAGCGGGCCGGGGCGGCGGCAGGAGGGGGGCCCGCCGGGTTGACCACATCCGGGTAGGGGTTGCGAGTGCGCTCTCCGGTGGCCGGGGCGGGCTGCTCATCGCCACCCAGGCCGCCGTCGCCCGGGGCGGTCCAGGCGGTGGCCGCGGCGGGGCGCAGGCCCGGCGCGGAAATGATGGCGGCGGCGAGGATCCCGCCCGCCGCGGCGAGAGTCAGGCCGAAGGTGGCCGCGAGGGCTAGGCGGTAGAGGAGCAGGCCGGCCAGGAGCCCGACCAGTAGGCCGCCGAGCCCACCCCAATAAGGGGAGAGATTCGCCGTCGGCACGATGACGGGCAGGAGTAGAAAACCCGCCAGCGCGGCGAGGGCACAGGTGCTCAGCGCCACGACGGGCTTGAGCACTTGGCGTCCGGCGGCCCAGAGAATGAGGCCGCCCAGCAACGTGGCCGCGACGACGAGGTGCACACCCCACGGAAGCGCGGCGAGTGCATCGGTGAGTTGGTTCGGGGCGGAGAGCATGGATTGGCCGCCTGGCGGAGACTTCGACCTGGCTCACTGATCGACGAGGCGAGGCGAGCCGGCACAAAGATGCGGAGGGTGAGATGTTTGGATTGTGTTTGCATTAGACGATGGAAGGGAAGGTCGCACCGGGATGAGGGGCTGGCGGAAGTGTGGTTTCGATGCGCGAGCGGGAACCGCGGACGGGGCGGGGGCGAACAGTGTGAGCGACGGCCCGGCCTTGGCCGCGCGCGGCTACCGGATCGGGTGAGGGCAGCACTCAACCCGTTGTGAAATCCGGACTTGCACGCGGCGGCAAGAGCGAGTAGGCTTCGCCCCCCGCGGTCCGAACTGGCCCGGGCAGAGCGACCGGCCCCGGTCTGAAACGGCACGTGTTGGCGGTGCGTTGATCGGGGCCAAATCTCGGTGTATAGAGCACGAACGGCCGAGCGTGGCCGCGCGTGCGCGGTTGCTTCGCACCGCGGTGCGAGTGCGGCGGGTGGCGCAGGTGCGGCTGGCAGTGGCCTCTGGCAGGGAGCGTGGCATGACGAAGGCGAAGAGCGTGTCCGACATCCGCAGCGACAGCGTGCGTTGGCAGCGCGGGGGTCGGGCGGCTCGTGCGGCGGGCGATGTGGCCGGCTGCGCCGGCACCGCGCGCGCGGAGGGCGCGGCCGAGCAGTGGAGCCAGGCGGGGGCGTTCGAGACGCTGGAAAAGCGCGAGTTGCTGTTTGCGCTGTCGCTGGACCCGACGTACACCCTGCCGCTGTCCACGGGCTTGGGGGCGTTCGTGTCGTCGGGCGGGCAGGGGCTCGTGGGGTCGCCGCAGAGCACATTCCTGAACGACCCCGCCAACCCGTTGCGCGGCTCGACGTACTCCCGCTTCGGCTACGTCCTGCCCTTCTTCCAGACGCAGATTCCCACGTCGATCGTGGCCAACGCGGCCACGGAAACCTTCCAGAACCTGCCCGAGGGGTTCACGGCACCGCTGCAGTTGCCCGACACGTTCCGCTTCCCCGACACCGGCCTCACGGTCACGTCGCTCAACGTCAATCAGGAGGACCCGACCAGCCTCGAGCGCCGCGCCGTGGCCGTCACCAACCCGCCGACGCCGACGATGTCGGACACGAACCCGATCAAGAACCTGCTGCTGCAGTTGACGGGGGCAAACCAGATCGAGATCACGGTTACGGACGAAGAGAACCCGACGATCCCGCAGTTCATGAAGTCGTTCAGTTTCCGGATCGACCTGCGGGCTCAGACCGAGCCGCCCGCGGTGCCCGGAGGGCCGCCGGGGCAGTTCACATCGGGTCCTGTGGGGAGCCTGGGCCCGGTCGGGCCGGGCTCAACGATTCATTCCCTGCCACCGACTGCTCCGGGAGGCTTCAATCCCACGACGATCGCGGGCTACGACCTGGACGACTCGATCGTGGGCACCAGGGTCACCCTGTTCAAGGGCACGCGGGCCATCGAGACCTTTGCCGCCACGTTCACGGGCGACGACCCCACAACCTCGGTCGTTGAGAGCCCGATGACCCGCCCGCGGAGCCCCGATTCGGGCGTGCTCAAGTTCCCGCTCGGCCTGCTCAGCCCCATGGCGGTGGGCCCGACGTACAACTTCTTCCCGTCTGACGGCAAGACTGTCTTTGACAAGGTGGTGATCGAGAGGATCAACCCCACGCCGGGGCAGCGGATCGTGGTGGCGGGCTCGCCCTCGGGGGGCCAGTTTGTGCTGGGCGCGGCGGGCCAGGTGACGGCGCCGCTCGGGCTTGGCACCACGGCGGCCCAGTTGCAAGCCGCGCTCGAAGGCCTCAGCACCATCGGTGCGGGCAACGTGGTGGTCGTCGGCCCCAACGGAGGGCCGTGGCAGGTCTCCTACTTCAATGGGGCCGCCGCGGTGGATTCCGCCGGGGACACGTTCCCCGAGCCGGGTGCCCAGGTCGTGGCACCCCCGGACTTCGACCAGATTCTCATCATCGACGCCACGCCCCAGTTGCAGACCGGCCGCTTCGCACAGACCGTCGGCAACCGCATCTTCGGGGCCCAGGTCGGGCTGGGCGGCACCATCGGCGGCACGCTCGATGCCACCCGCGGCGTCTACGTGAGCCAGGAGGAGAACTTCACCGCCGTCGCGGCGGGGCCCGTAGCCCTGGGCACGCCCCTGCCCTCGCGGCTGCGCATCAGCCAGACCGTCGCGGCACCCGCCTCGGGCGCGGCCGTGGTGGCGGGTGGCGGTGGCGCCGGCAACCAGTTGACGTTCACGAACAATCAAGGCACCTCGTTGCAGCTCTCCTTCCTCGACGAGCGCGGCAACGCCCGTCCGCTCCGCAACTTCACCTTCACCGCCCCCGCGGCCGGGCCCGGCTCCCTGACTGGCGGCCAGGACATCATCTCCCTGTTCCGCAACGGGCGCGTCGTGCGCACGTACGGTGCCGCCGACCTCGCTCTGGGCGGCGCGGCGGCCGTGGTGCAGAATGCCGGCGGCGGCCGCTTCCGGTACGTGCTTGACACGGTGCGGCTCGGCTCACAAGTTATCGAGGGGATCGAGCTCTTCCGCAACGAGGCGTTCGACGAGGTGCGCATTTCGCGGGCCACCGGCACCGGGTCTTCCGGTCTCGCGATCGACCAGATTTCCGCTTTCTTCCCGCCGATGGTCGAGTTCTTCGACCTGTACGGCCGCCCGATCGCCGAGACGCTGGGCCTGGGAGTGCCGGCGGGCCGGTCTCCGGCCCCGCTGGTGGACCAGAACGACGACGGGATACCGGACTTCAACGACGGCATCGGCCGGATCGTGATCTCCAATGCCCGAGAGGACACCAACTTCACCATCGCCGGCGGCACCATCACCTACGACGGCGACCTCAACGGCACGCAGGACCCTCGCCCGGGCGGCTTCCTGCTCAACTTCGCGGCGCAGTTCGCCGGCGGCCTGTTCAACCAGTTTGAACAGAACGGTTTCGGCCACTTCGTGGAGCCCCCGCAGAACAACCAGGACACCCAGCCGCGCGTGTACGGGCTGCCCGACACGGGCGGCGGCAGCGTGGTGATCGGCTCGCCCTTTGCCAGGGACAACCGCAGCACGCTGGCCTATTTGGGCGCGAGCCTGGGCTTGAACATCATCACGCCCATCCGATCATCGGTGCCCGCCAGCCGCGGCGGCAGCCCCGGCAACATCCTCGATGTGGGCATCAACCTGTTCCCGCCCCCGATGGTTCCGCCCGCGCCCGTGGCATCGCTGTCGCCGGGCAGCGTGGACACGCGCCAGGAACTGCAGTTCACGCGCACGTTCATCGAGAACACGCTGTTCGATGCCTCGGGCGCCCCGGTGCTCTCCAACGTGACGCTGGGAGCAAACCCGCTGTTCCAGGGCGTGTTCGTTGCCGACGGCCAGAACGTGGGCACGGTGGTGATCGACGGTGCGCTCTACGGCAACTCCACGTTCGGCGGCGCTGTGCGCTCGCTCACCATCGGCTACCTGCCCGGCTCGGTCACGATCAACGGCGATGTCGGCAGCCTGGCGGTGCGGGCCAGCACCGGCGTCTGGGAAGACACGTTCATCCGCCAGCAGAACCCCACCTCGCCGGTGGGGACGGGTAACGGCCCGGTGTTCTACACCACCAACTCGCGCGTGCTGATTGCGCGGGCCGCCGGCCAACTCGACTTCGGCATCGTGAACCTCGCCGCGGTGGACGTGCTGAACGACGTGAACAATCCGCTGTACTCCGGGCTGGACACGACGCAGTACACCGAGCGAGAGGTGATCCAAGGCCCGACCAGCGTGAACGCGATCTTCACGCAGGGCAACCAACTCGACGACGGCGTGCTGCAGTACGCCCTGCTCTTCGGCGCGCTCTTCGACCCCGCCACCGACCAGTTCCGCTTCGGCGGCACGGGGAGCACCAGCACCGCCCAGACTCGCTTCCCCTTCACCAACAACCGCACCAACTTCATCACCGGCCGGGTCGGCTCCCAGGCCGTGGGTGTCACCAACCCCGCCAACCAGCCCGGGCTCACCAGCCAGGGCACCTACCGCAACGACACCATTCTGGGCGGCGAGTTCATCGGCAGCACCACCGGCACCGTGCTGCTCTCGGGCGTGCTGGGCGGCTTCGGCCCCCAATCCACCTCGGAAGACGTCGCCGACGTGTTCGGTTTCTCGGCCCGCGTTGGCGCCCCCGTGGACTTCACCATCATTTACGGCGGCACCTTCGCGGGCTTCTTCGCGGCCAAGGTGGTCGATTCGCGCGGCCGCACGCTGGCCAACTACCAGCACGGCAGCGTGACCGGGCAGATCACGCCCGACAGCCTGATCCAGCCCGACATCGTGCAGCAACGCATCGATTCGGCCCGCTTCACGTTCACGCCCGACTCCACCGACGCCTACTACCTGGTGCTCTCACGCCTGGCCTCGGGCAACGAGGCGGGCTTCATGGGCTACCAGGCCACGGTCACGGGGCTGGCCCCGCTCTCTCTGGGCATGTACTCCCAGCAGGGCGGCCTGGGCCCCGGCGCCCTGACCGTGTCGGGCAACGTGGGCCTGGTGCGGTTCGCGGCGGGCCTGAACAACGTGGACGGGCAGTTGATCGTGCCGCCGCGCAACACCGGCGAGAGCGACAACGACTATCTCACCACGCGCCGGCTGCAACTCACGGTCAACGGCAGCCTGGGCGCGCTGATCTTCGGCGGGGCGGTGGACACCTCGGCCCCGGACGAGTTGGTGTCGGTCGTGGTGTCGGGCGACCTGGGCACGCTGCGCACGGGCACCAATCTCCTCGCGGGCCAGGGCCCGACTGCGGGCGACTTCGCCGCGGGCATCATCAGCGTGGGCGGTTCGATCGCCGAGGTGGATATCAACGGTGCGCTTGGGGCTCGTCTCAACCCCTTCCCAGACCCCACCATCGCCACGCCTCCGGTCGGCCCTGTCCTCATCCGTGCCGGCACGGCTGGCGGGCGCGGCGACATCGGGGCCGTGCTCGTGGGCACCTACGTCGCGGCCGACCGCGTGCAGATCCGCACCGCCCAGGGCGGCACGGTCGATCGCTTCATCGTGGGTACCCAGGGCCCCGGCTCCAACGCGCTCACCGGCTCAATTCGTCTCAACCAGCCCAGCCTGCTCTTCACGGCGGGCACGCGCGTGCGCTTCGCCGACTTCACCACGGTCTCGTCGGGCTCGAGCGGGTTCCCGGTGGATGAGAACAACGTTCTGCCGCTCAACTTCGGGCAGACGCAGACGTTCACCGATTCCTCCGGCACCATCCTCGACATCTCCATCGGCGGCGGCACCGGCGGCCGGGGCGGCTCGATCGGCCAGATCGTGGCTCTGCCCATCGCCGGGGCCGGTCTGCTGATCGGCAACATCACCGCCACGCTCGGCGCCGGGGCGGAGTTGCGCATCGGCACGCGCACGCCGGGCACTCAGGTGGGTCTGGGGCGCATCAACCTCACCAGCGCAGCGCGGCCCGGCTCGCTGCAGATCGGCGGCAACACCGAGATCGACGTGCTGCGGCTCGACGCGGGCGGCACGGGCCTGGACCAGATCGTCAACCGCACGCGCGGCGGCGATGTGGTATCGGGCGACCTCGCGGCCGTGCGCGTGGTGAGCATCGCGGGCAACCTGGGCTCCACCAACACCACCGAGGGCATGCGCCGCAAGATCGGCCACTTCCTGGGCCTGAGCCAGGATGCCCAGGCGACCATCGGTGGCTCCATCGGCGTGCCCGGCCTAGTGGCCAACTGGGACGGCACGCTGTACGAGGGTGTGGACACCGTGACGGTGGCGATCCCCACCACGGGCGACCAGGTGGGCCTGCCCTACGACCCGTTCCTCAACGGCATCGTGGTGCGCGCCGGCAACGTGCAGAACGTGGCGGCGGGTGGCCAGGTCGGAGACGTGATCCTGACGGGTGAACTGGCGACGCTCACGCGGCTGACGGCCAACTTCGACCGGCGCCGCGTGCCCGGCGTGTTCAACGGCATCGTCGGTTCGATCTATGCCCAGACTATCACGTCGATCGACGTGGGCGACGGGCTGGCCGGCCCGGGCCAATCGGCCCTGGCCGAGGCGGGCATCTTCGCCAACGGCGCGATCATCAACATCACGGCGGGCTCGGGCCTTTCCAACCCGATCATCTCCGGCGTCATCATCGCCGCAGGCCAGGGCCTCGTGGCGGCCCGCAACCAGCCCGGGATCAACGGCATTTACGTGATCGGCGGGCGCATCGACGGCGCGTTCATCGGCGGCGCCACCCTTGATTCCTTCTGGCGTGCCACCCGCTCCACCGTGGTCGACTCGGCCATCATTCTCGACAACCCCACGGCCACGGCCACGGTGCTCTCCCTGATCGGGATCGGCACCACCATGTTCCGCAGCACCGTGCTCGGGACCAACATCGGCACGGTCAACCTCGTCAACGGCATCTACGACGCTTCCAGCATCATCTCGCGCGGCGTGGCCGGCACGCTGCAGCGCGGCACCATCCAGGGCGTCTACGCCGCGGAGTTCCGCAACTCCACCGTGGGAGGCGAGGCCGCCGAGTTCATTCCGAGCCAGATCATCGCCTCCGACGAGTTCAGGGTTCTCAGCGCCGTCCGCGACATCAGCGACCTCGAGATCACCACCCCCACCAACCTGATCCAACTCACGGGCCGGCACGCCAACCGCCTCACGCTGAACGTCGGCAACATCGCCAGCGTGATCCAGTTGCGGGGCGACCTGCGCTCCAGCACGCTCAACACCGGCCGGCTCGACGGCCTCTACGTCGGCGGCGGCCTGCGCGCCAGCACCGTCTCGGCCACCGGCCCCGTGAACGCCATCACGGTGATCGGCGACGCCAGCAACGCCTCCATCCGCGCCCTGGGCGCGGCCGCCCGCATCAACTCGCTGGCGGTCTACGGCTCGTTCTCCGGCGACATCTCCTCGACCAACACCATCAGTTCCATCTTCGCGGGCCGCAACCTCAGCGGCTCGGTGAGCGTGCTCTCCACCAGCAACGGCGTCATCAATGCCATCCGTGCCGGCGGCGACCTGGCGGTCTCGATCAGCGCCCCGGGCAACGTGAACTCCATCTCCGCGGGCGGCAACATCGGCCGGCGCGTGGCCCAGGGGGCGGCCACGGGGCGCGACGTGATCGACGTTGCGGGCAACCTTACCAGTGTGGTCGCCGGCGGGCAGGTCTACGCCGACATCCGCGTGGGCGGCTCGCTGAACGGGGTGCTGCAGGCCGGGCGCACCAGCGCCCTGCCCGGGGCCGACTTCGTTTCCGACTTCGTCATCACCGCCGCGGGCCGCATCAACGCCGTGTCGATCATCGGCGACTTCCGCGGCTCGCTGCTCAGCCTCTCGGGCGGCATCGGCTCGCTCACGGTCTCCAACGGCTCGCTTATCGGCTCCGCCCGTGCCGCCAACACCGTCGACGCACGCGACGGCGACATCGGCGCCGTGACCGTCGTGCGCGGCCACATCCTCGGTTCCATCTCTGCCCGCGACGGTTCCATCAACTCGGTCGTTGTCACCGCGGACGCGGCGGGCTTCGGCAATCTGGGCATCGACCCCGGCCTCTCCAGCGCCGTGGGCACCGGCATCCCCGCCAGCGAGCAGCGCAACCAACTCCCTGCGGGCATCATGTCCACGGCAGGGCGCGACGGCCCCCGCATCTTCGCCGGGCGCGACATCAACGTGATCTCGGTCGGCCGCTCGGTCTTCGAGTCGTCCATCCAGGCGGGCCGCCGCATCAACAGCGTGAGCGTGGTCGGCAACATCGACGGCACGCTGGCCGTTGCGCTCCCCGCCGCCAACGCCTCCTTCATCGTCGCGGGCGACGAGATCAACAGCGTGGTCGCCAGCGGCACCCGCGCCGCCGGGACCGTCTCCGCACGCGGCACCACGATCGCCGCGGGCATCCTCTCGCTCGGCACCGACAACCTCCCCGGCGGTGCCGGCGCAAACGCCGACCTCGTCAAGTCGGGCATCGTCAACAGCGTCGCCTTCCGGCACGAGGCCGTGGGCACCGCCGTCTACGCCGGGCTCGAGGCCGGGCCCAACGGCGTCTTCGAGCAGGGAGCCAACGACGACACCGTCGCCCCGGGCCTGTCCAACATCAACTCGGTCGTTATCACCCGCCCCACGCCCACGAGCCTGGTCTCCACCGGGAACTTCGCCTTCGCCAAGACCCGTATCGCCTCCGTCGTCGCGCCCGCCGGGTCGCTCACCGCCACGCAGGCGAACCCCAGCACCAACCCGGCCATCACGGGGCTCACCACCGCCGCGCCGCGCGTCACCGGCAACCTTGAGTTCGTGGGCGACCCGGTGGCGCTGGGCTTCACGCCCATACCCGCCGCGGGCCTGCCCGTTGTCATCACCGGCACCGCGGTGACGCTGCGCTACGCCGGCCTGGCGAATCAGGCGTTCTATGACGCGGTGGGCACGCGCATCGTGCTCGTGAACACCACCGCCGGCAGCCTCACCATCGACGGGAGCGCGGCGGGCACGCTCACCGGCCTCACCATCCAGACGGCCCGCAACTCATCGCTGGGGGCGCTCACGATCCGCCCGCAACTGGCCGGGGCCAGCAACATCTACATCGACGGCAGCGTGAGCGCGGCCACCTTCGGCCTGGTGACGCTCACCCCGGGCAACAGGCTGCGTGCGGGCGAGAGTTTCGGGGCCGTCACCATCGGCGCCCGCGACACGGCCACGGTCGTCAACCCGACCAACCTGGCCGCGCTCGCCGCCAACTCCTTCACCGCCGTCACCTTCCTCAACGGCTACGGCGTTTCCAGCAACAGCCGCATCGACACCCGCAACCTGAGCACGCTCACGGTGACAGGCACGTTCAACGGCGTGGTCTCCAGCGAGTTTGATATTGCGGCCGTGCGAGTGAACGGCGCCTTCAACGGGCGCGTCCGCTCGGGCGGCAACGTCGCCTCGCTCACGGCCACCACGGCCACCAACGCCCGCATCTCGGCCCGCGGCAACCTGGGCAGCGTCTCGATCTCGGGCGCGGCCGACGGCCTGGCGATCTACGCGGGCACCGACCTGGGCGGCGACGGCGACTTCGGCGGCACGGGCACGACCATCTTGGGCACGCCCAACGCCGACACCATCACCAACGGCAACATCGCGTCGGTGGTCGCCGGCAACACCTTCACGCGCTCGGACATCGCCGCGGGCCGCTCGCGCGGCGTGGAGAACTTCCTCAACCGGGCCGGCGACATTGTGGCCGGCGGACGGTCGGACATCGGCGCCGTGCGCATCGCGGGCGCCGTCGGCTCCGCCCAGCAGACCCAGAGTTACGGCATCTTCGCCAGCGGCACCGTGGGCAGCGCCGTGGTGCAGAACTTCAATCTCTCCGGCAGCCTCGGCAACTTCACCCGCAAGGTCTCGGCCGAGACCATCCGCCCGCTGCAGGTGCTGAACGTGACGGCCGAGAACGACGCCATCTTCACGTGGACGTCGCGGATCGTCTTCAATCAGAACATCAACCCCGGACTCAACAACGCCGCGCTGCTCGCGGCCCTCACCATCGCCGAGGTGCGCGACGGCGGCCAAGCAGCGCCCATTGTCCTGCGCGGCGGCCTCGATTTCTCCACCAACACGGACGCTGACCCGGCCAACGACGTCGACTTCGCCGTCGCCTACAACCCCGCGAACTTCACCGCCACCATCACCTATGCGCGTGCCGTGACCGACCGGGCCCTCGTGGCCCCCGGGGCCGTCGCGGCGGCCAGCCCGGGCGGGCGCAGCGGCACGCTGGCCGGGCCGGGTATCTACAAGGTGACGGTGGGGGCCGGGCTGTCGGGCGCAACCGTGAACTCGCTGCTGGACGGCAACGGGGACGGCCTGGCCGCCCCGGGCGAGACCTTCTCGCGCAACATCCAGGTGGGCGACGCGGGCGACCGTGCCATCGACATCCGCGACTCCACCGTCAGCCTGTACGGGGCCACTGACCTCAACCTGCTGCTCAACAGCGACCGGGCCGCCAACAACGGCAGCCCCGATGTGAATGTGCCCTACACGCTGCGCGGCCGCATCGGCGATTCTCCCTCCCTGTCCGCGGGCGCTTTCCCCTCCACCAGCGACTTCGACGTCTACGCCGTCTCGCTGCGAGCGGGCCAGATCGTGCGGTTTGGCGAGCTCAGCGGCACGGCCCAGCTCGCCACCCGCGCCATCTACGACAGCTCGTTCACCACGGTGGCCCCTGCACCGGGCGGCAACGTGTCGGTGCTCAGCCAGCCGCTCGTCTCCTCATCGGGCCTCACCATCGATTCGTCGCGGCCGCTCAGCGGCACCCCGCAGCGGGACATCCTCGATTTCGCCAACCTGAAGGTGCAGCGTCTTGTCGACCCCAGCGACCTCCGCAACGCCAGCGAGAGTTTCCTGATTCGCCAGACGGGCGTCTACTACATCGCCGTCGGCTCGTCGATCACGCAGCAAGCCACGCCGCCCGCCAATCTGCCGCCCACCGCCACCAGTTTCAGCGGCCTGCTGAACGTGGGCATCTTCCAGCCCACCGTGGTCAGCATCGGCGGCACGCCCGGCAACCAGGGCGACTACGCGTTCAACATCACCATCGAGGATTCGGGCACGGGCGGCTTCTTCGGCACCAACACCCCCGTTGACAGCGCACCGGGGCTGGCCACCGGCACGTTCCTGTCGCCCGGCGCAGCCGGCGTACCCACGCTCGCCAACTTCCGCGCCGGCAACGGCGCGGACGGCCTGCCCAACACTGCCGACGACACGCTCTTCCCCTTCATCGAGCGATTCGACGCGTCGCTCAGCGACCCCGACGGCACCAACGACCAGTCCCTTGCCGCCGCGGCTCGACCCGAGAATCTCTGGGTCTTCCGCCTCGTGCCCGATGCCGGCGGCCTCTTCGGCGTCCAGGCCGACGGCTCGATCGCCGGCAATGTCGTCGGCACCAACAGCCGCGGCGTGGTCGCCGTGCGCAACCCGGCCCTCAGCGCCACGCCCGTCACCGTGCGCACCGCCGCCGCGGGCGCGCTGCCCACCATCGGGGGCGTCCTTGCCGCACCGGCGGCGGGGCTGTTCACGGCTCCCGCGCCCGGGGCCCAGGCCTCGACACCGATCACGATCGCGGTGGCCGTGCAGGTGTCGGGTGGCGCGATCGGCACGGTGGCCGTCCCCGGTGTGGCTCCGGCCCCCAGCGCCTTCCAGTTCCAGCGGTACGCGGGGCCCGATGCGGTCTTCGGCAACAACGACGACTACGTCGTCGGCTCCGATGCGTTCGATCGCCTGGCCGGCCCCGACGGTGCGCTCAACACCGCCGACGACACGCTCGCGCCCACCGGTCGCGTCGGGAGCACCGTGCGGATCAACGCCGGGCCGGACAACCTGCTGGGCACCGCCGACGACGTGGCCCGCATCACCAGCGACGCGGGCGACGGAGCGTTGCTGGGCTCGGCCCCGCTGCCCAGCCAGTTTTTCCCGACGGCCGCCATCCCGGCGGCCCGTACGGTTCTGCCCGCGATCGTGCGCGGCGAGTGGACGTACACGCTCGAATCCGGGTTCGCCAGCGGCGTCTACCAGGGCAACGGCACCGCCGCCGTCCGCAGCGCCGACCGGGTCGTGGGCATCAACAGCCGCGGTGTGCGCACCGTGACCACCGCGGGCGCCGACGGGCGCTTCAACACCACCGACGATGCCACGCTGGTGGAGTCGTCGCTGGGCCTGCGTGGCGCCACGGGCGCCAACACCACCGCGGTGGCGGCCGACCTCGACGTCTTCCACCTTGCCAACGGGGCCACGCTGGCACCGGGTGACAGGTTCCGCATCACCCTCAAGGCCGCGCAGACCGGGGCCAACCTGGGTGCGCTCTCGCCCGTGCGCGACCAGCAGGGCTCGTTCTCATCGCTCCGTCTCACGGACAGCCGCGGTGCCGTGAACATCGGCCTGTTCGACACCACGCTCAACTTCGACGGCTCGGCCGGCGTGCCGGGAGCGCAGGACGGCGGCACCAACCTGTTCAACTCGGCGCTGGTCGCCTCGGCCCCCATCGCCGGCGGCTACACCGGCGCCCGTGTCGGCAATGCGTCCAACGGCATCACCGGTTACGGCACCGATGCCAACGGCGACCCGTTCATCGACGTGGTCATTCCGCGGGCGCTCAACCCGATGGCCGCCGCCGCCCTGGCGGGCAACACGGGCGGCACCTTCGCCCTGTACGTGCAGGGCCTGGCACGCGGCGACTACGCCGTTGAGATCGTGCGCCAGGCAGCCGTCGCACCCGCGAGCACCGCCCGCACCCAGAACTTCCTCATCGAAACGGGCGGCGGCCAGGTCAACTGGCTCGAGGCCAACCCCTACACGCCCACCACGCTCGCCGGGTTCGATCCCAGTTTCAACGCCCTGGTCGGCGACCTGGGCGGCGTGAGCGCGGCGAGCTACATCATTGATGCACCCGCCCTCGCCAACCCCGCCGGCGGCGTGGTGCAGCGCCTCCGGGCTCTCTTCGGCGCCGCCAGCCTGCCCGGTTTCACCACGAACACTGCCGACGCCACCGGCTCCTTCGGCACCATCGGCACCGTGCGATTCTCCACCAACGCGGCCGACTTCGAGGGCCAGACCTACTCCACCATCTACATCTCGTCCTCCGCCGAGCCGGCGAGCATGACCACCTCGCAACTCTCCACGCTGGTCTTCGGTGCCTCGCAGGGCTTCGATGCCTTCAACACCCGCAGCAACGACGAGGCTGTGATCTTCACGCGTGCCTTCAACGTGCTGGGCAACGGTGCCGGCACCACCGGAGCCAACCTGCTCACCGCCGAGATCACCGCCGCCGCGGCCCGGCGCGTGGCCGAACTGCTGGGCCTGCGCTTCGTGTCGCCCGACTTTGCGGGCGAGGTGCTCAACACCAACAGCGTGCTCGATGCCTTCCTGGGCGTCGGGGCAGCGGGCTTCAGCACGTCTGCGGCCACCCTCAGCACGCAGGGGCTGCTCACCAACGCCAGCGCCACCCCCGACACCATCCGCAGCACCGACTTCTTCCTCGGTCAGCAGCGCAGCGCCAGCCTGCTCAACCGCATCTTCCTCGGTCTGTGAGGGGGCCTGCGCGTGATCGTGGTCAGCGCGGGGCGGCCCCGTCGCCTGCGTGCCGCGCCCGCTCGGCCACCCGCTGGATTCCCGACGCCAGCGCGCTCAGTTCGCGTGCCAGGCCGGCCCGCACGCCCTCGCCCAGCGACCGCTCCGCGTCGGCCCGGGCCCGCTCCAGCCGCTCCGCCGCGGCGTGGGACCGCGCCAGCAGGTCGGCCAGCGAGCCGGGCAGGGGCGCGGGTGTGGCGCCGACGTCGCCGTCGCCCAGGTCGGTCGGGCCGCTCGCCGCGTGCCCAAGCAGCGCCTCGGTCTCGGCAGCGAGATCGTCGAGCCGGCCCATCAGGTCGCGCAGTTCGTGCTCGCGGGCGGTCAGCGCGCCCGCGGCCGCCGCGGCGTGCTCGTCCATGCGTCGCAGCCCCGCGTCGATCCGCTCGGCCAGCGACCGTTCGAACGCGGCGGCCCGTGCCTGACTGGCCCGCTCGAACTCCGCCATCCGGACCTCAGCGGCGACCAGGGCCTCGTCGAGCCGGGCCCGCAGGGTGCGGCTGTGTTCGGCACTCATCCGCTCGGCATCACTTCTCATGGCATCCAGCGTGCTGGCCGCATCGCGCGATGCCCCCAGCAGCCGCTCGGCCTGGGTGCTGCGTTCATCCAGCGTCGCCAGCACCCGGGCCGCGGTCTCGAAGCGGGCCTGGTGCCGGCCGGCCAACTCGCCGATGCTGGCCTGCGCCGCCGCGGCCTCCTCGCACGCGACCCGCAGCGAGCGGGCCTGCCCCTGGGCCTCGGTCATCAGGGCCCGCAGGCTCTGCGAAAAGTCGTTGAAGGCCTCGCGGTCCACCACGCGCGGCGACAAGAACACCTCCTGCAGCACGGCCGGCGCGGCGGCGGTTCGCGTGCCGGTGGGGCCCGGCTGGGCGGCGCTCGCGGGCATCGGCTGGGTGGAGACGGGCGGTCTGGCGGCGCGTGGCGGCATGGCAAGCGGCTCCTCTGGGTGGCACGCGCCGGCCGGGTGGGTGGCGGGGGCTGGGGGGCGACGTCCGCCCGCTGTTATCGACCGCTCTGCGAACCGGCGGGCACTTTTCGCCGGCCCCACAGGGCGGTGCGTGGGCGGGGGTTTGCCCCGGCTGCGGCCCACGCCAATAATCGACTCTCGGCGGACGGCCGGGGCCGATATTCGCCCGCACGGTGCGGGCGCGGCACATCGCACCTCCCACCGCCCCAGAGGGGCCCCCTGCACAAAGCGTAAAGGACTGCCCAAGCGGGTCATGAGGGCCCGGCTGGCGTAGGTGTTTCATCGCGGCGGCTTCCGTGTGGAGGCCCCGGCGCGTGAGCGTGGCGGCGTGGGCGGTGGCCCGCGTCGGGTCGGGCGTTTGAGTCTTTGCAGTGCGTGCGGGCACGGGCCCGCCGCGGAATGGAAACACGATGATCGACGAGACCTTGATCGCGTCCCTGGGCCTTGAGTCGGAGAGCGCCGCCGAGGCCATGTTGAATCAGGCGTTCGGCAAGAGCGTGGCGGGAGGCGACATGGGCTCGCTGCTGGGCGAGCAGATGTCGGACTTCGAGGCCGGTTCAGTGCTCGAGGGCGAGATCGTGGGCTTCGCGGGCGACGACGTGGTGATCGAGGTCGGCCTCAAGAGCGAGGGCATGGTGCCCAAGCAGGAGTGGGACAACCCCGCCGAACTCAAGATCGGCGACCGCGTGAAGGTGCTGCTCGAGCGCGTTGACGGCGAGGGCGGCCAGATCGAGATCTCCAAGCGCAAGGCCGACCGCCAGATCAACTGGCAGAAACTGGTCGACACCACCCGCGAGGGCGACGTGGTCGAGGGCAAGTGCATCCGCAAGATCAAGGGCGGCCTGCTGGTGGACGTGGGCGTGCCCGTGTTTCTGCCCGCGAGCCAGGTGGACGTGCGCCGTCCGGGCGACATCGGCGAGTTCCTGGGCAAGCAGGTGCGAGGCACGGTCATCAAGATCGACACCGAGCGCAAGAACATCGTGATCAGTCGCCGCAAACTGATCGAGGACGAGCGCGACATCGCCAAGAAGCGCCTGCTCGAAACCCTCAAGGAGGGCGAGATCGTGACCGGCGTGGTCAAGAACATCGCCGACTTCGGCGCCTTCATCGACCTGGGCGGCATCGACGGCCTGCTCCACATCACCGACATGTCGTGGAGCCGCATCAACCACCCCAGCGAGATGCTCAAGATCGACCAGAAGGTCGAGGTCAAGGTGCTCAACATCGACCGCGAGAAGGAGAAGATCGCGCTGGGTATCAAGCAGCGCGAGGCCAGCCCGTGGGAGGAGATCGAGCAGAAGTACCCGGTCGGCTCGCGCGTGCGCGGCAGCGTGGTGAACCTCATGTCCTACGGCGCCTTCGTGCGGCTGGAGGACGGCATCGAGGGCCTCGTCCACATCTCCGAGATGTCGTGGACACGCCGTATCAACCACCCGAGCGAACTGGTGCAGCCCAACCAGGAGGTGGACGTGGTGGTGCTCGAGATCGACAAGAACAAGCAGGAGATCAGCCTGGGCATGAAGCAGACCGAGGTGAACCCGTGGGAGCTCGTCAGCGAGAAGTACCCCCCGGGCACCGTCATCGAGGGCGTGGTCCGCAACCTCGCCAACTACGGCGCCTTCGTCGAGATCGAGCCCGGCATCGACGGCCTGCTCCACGTCTCCGACGTGTCGTGGACCAAGAAGGTCGCCCACCCCAACGAGGTCTTCAAGAAGGGGGACAAACTCACCTGCGTGGTGCTCGACGTGGACCGTGAGAAGCAGCGCATCGGGCTGGGCATCAAGCAACTCGCCGAAGACCCGTGGCTCACCGCCATCCCCGAGCACTACAAGCCCGGCATGGTCATCCGCGGCAAGGTCACCAAGATCACCAACTTCGGCGTCTTTGTCGAACTCGAGAACGACCTCGAGGGCCTCTTGCACATCTCCGAACTGGCCGACCACAAGGTCGAGAACCCGCAGGACGTGGTCAAGATCGGCGAGGAGGTCGACGTCAAGATCCTCCGCGTCGACACCGGCGATCGCAAGATCGGCCTGTCGCTCAAGCGGGCCCAGTGGGGCGACTCCACGGGCGGCGGTGCCGGCGGCACGGGCGGCGGCGACCGCGAGGGCCGCGCGGCCCGCGGACCGGCGCCCACGCGCGGCGGCATGGACGACCACGGCGCCTTGGGCACCGACAAGATCCAGTTCGGCAAGAAGAGCGAGTAACCCGTTGGCCCGCCGTCCGGCGGCAGGGCTACAAAAACACAAGCGCCCGGGTGCCTCCACCCGGGCGCTCTTCATTGGCGAGCCACCTCAGGAGCAAAGGGTGGCTCAGCGGCTTGGCAGGATGTCGAGGCCCGTACACTCCTCGCTCGCCGGCCCGCGGGGGTCGTCGGGCGAGGGAACCTTCGCGGGCAGCACGCCCCGGCTCAGCACATGGCCATGAACGACAAGAGGGCCAAGATCGCGATGCGCTGGCGGTTCACGGTGAATTTGATCAGTGCGGCCACGGTGTGCTCCCAGGTCTGAAGGTTGTGCCAGACAGGGTTCAACCTCCGTGCCAACCGGGAAGCGGGTCCCTCTCCGTGGGTCCGCACGCGTTCCTGGGCCGCCAAGGCGGCCCCGTCCGAGAAGGTACCACATGTTCACCCCCACGGCCACCACGCAGATGCTTCCGGGCAACACGCCCTGTTGCCGCGCCGCGACACGCCCGGCCGTGCGGTCCCGGTTCCCGATCGCCTGGTTGGCGTGCGTTGGGGTTGCCGCGGCCGCCTCCGCAGGGGCTGAGGTCGCCCAGCCGCGCGCGGAGAGCGCGCCGGGCCAGCGGGCGGCCGCCGAGGAGTCCGCACCCGCCGATGCCATGGCGGCTTACCGGACGATCCGCACGTGGCTCGACGGCTGGGGCTTGCCCTCCGCGCCAGCGCCCGGCGATCTGCCCGACTGCCTTGGCGCCGCGGTGCTGCTCCGCTACGACGGGCGCGTCATCGGGCGCGGCACGGAGATGCCCGCCGATGCCGGCCTCACCGCCGCCGACCGCGACGCCAGCCCGGGCCGCACGATCTTTCGTGCGGCGCAGACCGCCTTCGCCGAGGCCGACCGGCGCGTGCCCCTGCCCCGCGATGCCACCCGCGGCCAGGCGGCCGGCGAGGTCGGGCGGCGCGTGCTGCTGAGCGTGGAGTTGTGCGGCCAGCCGACGCCCGTGGACGCGGCCACGTTTGCCGCGCTCGATGAGTTGCTCGCCCCCGGAATCGACGGGCTGGTGCTGCGCCAGGGCGGGCGGGCCGTGGCGATGTCGCCCGCGGCCATGCTCGCGGCCAACCTCGTGCCCAGCGAGGCGGCCCGTGGCCTGGCGGCGCAACTGCTCGCCGACCCCGTGCTCGCCCTGCAGGAACTCGAAGCCCTCAAGGCCCGCGCCAAGGTGAGCGTGCTGCGTTTCCGCACCGTGCACCTGGCCCAGGCCGCGCCGGGTGCCGAGCCCGTGTTTCTCACGCGCGGGCAGGTCGTGGTGCCCCTGCGCAGCGTGAACGCGGGCACGCTCGTTGCCGCGGCCGAATCGCTGGTGCTGCATCTGGCGGGTCGCCTGCACGACCCCGATGCCGAGGATGCCGCCCTGGGCCTGCGGGGCACGTATCTGCCTTGGGCCGACGGGGGCAGGGGCGGGGTGGCCCTGGGGCGCTACCAGCCCGCCGCCGCGCCGCCGCACGAGCAGGGGCTCGCGGCCTTCGCGCTTGCTCGCGCGGCCCGGTGTACGGCGCTGAGCGAGCGTGTGCGGGCCCGCGCGGCGGAGACGGTCGAGCGCCTGCTGCACGCGCTGGCGGACGTGGCGGTTGACGAAGATGCTCCGTGGGACAACGCCTCTGCGGCCGCGCTCACGCTGCTGGCTCTCCGCGCCACCGACGCCGCGGCCGACGCGGCCGTCTGGCGAGCCGACCTGCGCTCCCGTTGCGCTGCGGCAGTGGGGGGCGCGTGGGATGACAAGGCCGCGGCCTTTGCACCCGCCGCAACGGGCATCGAGGGAGTGATCGCTCTGACGCTCGTGCGTGAGGGAGCCCCGGCAGCACGCGCGGCGGTGGCCGCGACGTTTGAGCGCACGCCCGGCAACCGTCTGGTGGCACAGTGGCCGTGGATTGGCTGGGCCGCGCTTGAACTTGGGGGTGGTCCGATTGAGCAATCTGCGGAGCGGGCCGCGTGGGTGCAGCGCCTGCGGGCCGCCCGTGCCGAACTGTGGGCCAATCAACTCCTCGCTCACGAGGCCGACGCCGAGTCGGGCGACATGGCGGGCGGCGTGGCCTTCGCATCGGCGGCCGGGCGTGCCCCGCCCACATGGCAGTGCCTGCGCCCGATGGCCTTCGCGGCGTCGGCCTGGCGCGACCCCGTGTTCACGCCCGAAGCCGAGCGCACAACGGCCCTTGTGCCGCTGCTCTGGAGCGGCCGCTACCTGCTGCAACTCCAGGCCGGGCCGGCCACGGGCTGGATGCAGTGCGACCCGGCCGCGGCGAGGGGGGGCGTGCGCAGCGCCGTGTGGGACCAGACCATGCCCGCCGACGCAAGCGCCATGGGGTTGCTCGTGGTGGTGGAACTGTGCGACACGCTGCGCGCCGGCACCCGCTGAGGCGAGCCCGCCGCGGCAACAATGCGCACCCGTGCGAGGTGCGCCGTGGACATCGTGAGCTACCACACGCCCGACGGCACCTACGCGCGCTACGCCCGGACGCTGGCCGACAGTTGCCGCCGCCACCAGATCTCGCTCCACCTTGAGGTCCAGCCCTCCGCGGGCGACTGGCTGAAGAACGAGCGCCTCAAGGCCGCGTTCGTCTACCGATCGCTCCTGGCACTCAAGCGCCCCCTCGTGTGGTGCGACATCGACTGCGAGGTCATCGCCTACCCGTCGCTGTTCGATGAGCCCGGCTACGACTTCATGGCGTACAACTGGCACGGCGACCCGGAGGGCAACCACGGCGGGCACCACCAGCCCGATTCGCTCGCTTCGGCCGGGGGCGTGCTCTACTTTGCCTACACGCCCGGCGCGCTCGGGCTGCTCTACCAGTGGGTGCAGGCCTGCAAGGCGCCCGGCCACCTGCGCGACGACGAACTGCTCGACCGCACCTTCAAGCGCATGGGAGGACGCAAGGCCCTGCGGTGTCTCTGGTTGCCCAAGGCCTACAACCGCATGGACAGCATGTGGCCCGGCGTGCAGCCCGTGATCAACCACGTCTTCAAGGACGGGGCGATCTTCAACGAAGCGCCCTGAGCACGCTATGGCTGCCCTGCTGGCCACTGCCCGGGCGGACGCTCAGCCCCCTGAATCTCCTCACAATCTGCCCCGATCTGCCCCCGCGGTGCGGCCCGTTTTCCTATCATCCGGCACCTCAGATCGGAGCGGTTTGCATGCACGATTTCACGCGCGGGATCATGACGCCTCGCCTCGCCGCCGATGGCCCCGAGGGGCCCGGTTCCGGCGGCCCCGAGGGCACGGCCCCGCCCCCCAACGCCGGCGTGATCATCGACCTGCAGATCGAGCGCGAACTGCAGGACAGCTACCTCACCTACGCCATGAGCACCATCATGGACCGGGCCCTGCCCGATGTCCGCGACGGCCTCAAGCCCAGCCAGCGCCGCATCCTCGTCGCCATGAACGACCTGCGGCTCTACCCCGGGCGCAAGCAACTCAAGTGCGCCAAGATCTGCGGCGACACCAGCGGCAACTATCACCCCCACGGCGAATCGGTCATCTACCCCACGCTCGTGGGCATGGCTCAGCGGTGGCGCATGCGCACCACTCTGGTCGATCCGCAGGGCAACTTCGGCTCCATCGACCCCGACCCGCCGGCGGCCATGCGGTACACCGAGGCCCGCCTCACCGCCGCGGCGGTCGACCTGCTCGACGACCTCACGCTCGACACGGTCGATTTTCAAGCCAACTACGACGACCGGCTCAAGGAGCCGACGGTGCTGCCGGGGCGCTTCCCTCACCTGCTCATCAACGGCGGCGTGGGCATCGCCGTGGGCATGGCCACCAGCATGGCGCCCAACAACCCCACGGAGGTGTTCGACTCGATCATCCGCACGGTGGACAACCCCGGCATCAAACTGCTGGAACTGATGCAGGACGTGAAGAACGACGCCGGCGAGGTCGTTCGCCAAGGGCTCAGGGGCCCCGACTTTCCCACGGGCGGCGTGATCATGGGCCGGCGCGGCATCATGGAGGGCTACGAAACCGGGCGCGGCAAGGTGCACCTGCGCGGCATCGTGCGCACCGAGCCCGTGCCGGGGTCGAAGGACCGCGAGCAACTGGTGATCGACGCCATCCCCTACAACCTCGGCCTCACGACGCTGGTCGAGC
This sequence comes from uncultured Phycisphaeraceae bacterium, assembly GCA_964590885.1. Taxonomy (GTDB): domain Bacteria; phylum Planctomycetota; class Phycisphaerae; order Phycisphaerales; family UBA1924; genus JAEUIX01. The sequence continues at coordinate 22,897 of CAZPWW010000016.1, read as the reverse complement.
GCATCGTCGACGCGGTGAAGGAGGACAAGATCAACGACGTGGCCGACGTGCGCAACGAGAGCGGGCGAGAGGCGATGGTCCGCGTGGTGGTGGAACTCAAGAAGGGTGCCGACGCGGCCGTCGTGGAGAAGCAACTCTACGAGTTCACACCCCTGCAGGACACGTTCAGCATCAACACCATCGCGCTGGTCAACCGGCAGCCCCGCACGCTGGGCGTGCTCGACCTCATCCGCTGCTATATCGATCACCGCTGCGAGGTCATCCGCCGCCGCACCGCCCACCTGCTGAAGGAGGCCCGCAAGAAGGCGCACGTGCTCGAGGGGATGATCCACGCCGTCTGCGACATCGACGAGGTGATCCGTCTTATCCGCTCCTCGCGCACGCGCCAGGAGGCCATCGAGAAACTCATGGCCCGTCGCTTCCGCATCGCGCCCGGCCACGCCTACGCCCCGCGCATCCCGGCCCGGCTGATGGAGGCGGTCCGCGCGGCGGAGAAGGACGGCGGCACGCTCCTCTCACGCATCCAGGCCGAGACCATCGGCAACATGCGGCTGATCCAGCTCACGGGGCTGGAGATCGAGAAACTGGTGGGCGAGTACACCGCGCTGTGCGCGGAGATCGAGGGGTACGAGAAGGTGCTCGCCACCCACCAGCTCGTGCTCGACATGATCAAGGCCGATTGCGAGAAGATGCGGGCCCGCTACAAGAGCGAACGCATCACCCGCATCGAGGAGAGCGAGGGCGAAGACCTCACCATCGCCGCGCTCATCCCCGTGCAGGACATGGCCGTCACCATCAGCCACCAGGGCTACGCCAAGCGCGTCGCCCTCGAAACCTACAAGCAGCAGGGGCGCGGCGGCAAGGGCATCATCGGCGGCCGCACCAAGGACGACGACTTCATCGAGCACATGTTCGTCGCCAGCACCCACGACGACCTCCTCTGCTTCACCAACACCGGCCGCGTCTTCAAGGTCAAGGTCTACGAACTCCCCGAGATGGACCGCACCGCCAAGGGCCGCTCGCTGGTGAACCTCATCGACGTGAAGCCCGGCGAGAAGTTCTGCGCCTTCCTGCCGGTGCGCAACTTCGAGGCCGGCTCCAACTTCCTCTCGTTCGTCTCCGCCCACGGCATCGTGAAGCGCACCGCCCTCAAGGCCTACATGAACGTGAACCGCTCGGGCATCATCGCGGTCGACATCCGCGAGGGCGACCGGCTGCTGGATGTCCTGCTCACCAGCGGCTCAGATGATCTCCTGATCGCCACCGCCGGGGGCATGGCCATCCGCTTCGCCGAGACCGACGCCCGCGACATGGGCCGCGCGGCGGGCGGCGTGAAGGGCATCGAGCTTTCCGAGGGCGACGAGGCCATCGGGATGATCAACCTCGCCATGACGCCCGACGCCGACGGCGACCTGATGACCGCCGACCGTGATCAGTTTCTCCTCACCATCACCCAGCGCGGCTACGGCAAACGGACCGCCGTGGATGAGTACCGCGTGCAGCCCGAGACCGGCAAGGCCCGCTCCCAGTCGCGCGGCGGCAAGGGCCGGGCCGACATCAAGGCCGGCGAGCGCAACGGCCGCGCCGTGGCCGCCATCCGCGTCCACCCCGGCGACGATGTCATCGTTGTAACCACCCAGGGGCAACTCGTCCGCATGCCCGCCGACGACATCCGCGACACGGGCCGGAACACGCTGGGCGTGCGGATCGTGAGCCTGAACGACGGCGACGAGGTGGCCGCGGCGGCCCGGGTGCCGGCGGAGGCCGCTGACAACGGCGGCCCGCCGGATGTGCCCGCCAGCCCGCCGGCCGCCGGGACCTAACGCCATCCGAGCGCGGGGCATCCGTGCAGATTCCGCGAGGTTTGCCCGCCCGGCGACATCTGCGGGTGAGGGGCTTCGTGCCCTCGATATGCTTGCGCATGCCCATGGCTACGGAATGGTCGGACCACATCCTGATCAGCGAACTGCAGGACGAGCCCCAACTCACCGAGGAACTCGCCTCGCTTTACGAGCGCATCGGCGGCGATGGCGCCGCGGCCCCGGGCCGGGCGCGCCACGTGGTGCTGAACTTCGCGGCGGTGAACTACGTCAGTTCCTCGCACCTGTCGCAACTGCTCCGCCTGCGGAAGAAGCTGGTCGACCACGGGCGTGCCCTGGTGCTCTGCTCGGTGAGCGACAACGTGCAGGCGGTGATCTCGATCACGGGGCTCGACCGCGTCTTCCGCTTCGCCCCGGACCCGATGACGGCCCTCGCCTCGCTGCAACTCGAGGGGCGGTCGAGCGTGGAGGCGTGACCCCGGGTGGAACCCGCCCCGCGAGCCCGCCCGGTGCAACGGCGCGGGGCGGTTTGCTGAACAACCCCTGCCCGTGAGCGCCCTCGCGTCACAACCCGAAGCCGTTGCCGCGCCCGCGGGGGCGCGACCGATCGTCGAACTGCGCGGCGTCAAACGGGTGTACTACAAGCCCGACGGCAGCGTGCTGGTGGAGGCCCTGCGCGGCATCGACCTCACGATTCCGCAGGGGCAGTACGTCGCCATCATGGGCGCCTCGGGCTCGGGCAAGAGCACCATGATGAACGTGCTGGGCTGCCTCGATCGGCCCACCGCCGGCGCGTACCTGGTGGACGGCCACGACACCTCGAAGATGGAAGACGAGGAACTCTCGGCCTTCCGCGGCAAGAAGATCGGCTTCATCTTCCAGGCCTTCAACCTCATCCCGCAACTCACGGTGCGCGAGAACGTCGAGGTGCCGCTCTTTTATCAGGGCGTGCCGCCGGCCATCCGCCACGAGCGGGCTGTGAAGACGCTGAGCCTGGTGGGCCTGGCCGAGCGGCTCGACCACCGCCCCAGCGAACTCTCGGGCGGCCAGCAGCAACGCACGGCCATCGCGCGGGCGCTGGTGACGGAGCCCGTGGTGCTGATGGCCGATGAGCCCACCGGCAACCTCGACTCGGCCACGGGCCGCTCTATTCTGCGGCTGTTTGGCGAACTCCACGCGCAGGGAAAGACCATCATCATGGTGACGCACGACCCTGTGGTGGCGAGCCTGTGCCAGCGGATCATCCTGCTGCGCGATGGGCTGGTGGAGAGCGACGTGGTGCAGCCGCAACTGAGCGTGGATGAACTCGAGGGTGTGGCCAAGCACTGACGTGCCACCGAAGTCGGGCGGCTTTGCGGCCGACTTCGGTGCATGATTCGTCCGCTGTGCCACCGATCGCAGATTCGCCTGGGCGAACCGCGGCCGCGGCGGGTCGGTGCTCTTGCCTCCGCGCCAGTGGTTGGAGCTTCCCCGTGGCGACCGGCGAAAGTACCGTGAACATTCTCCGCGGCGAAGCCGCGGCGGTCAATAGCCGTGGGCAGCGGCGCAGCCGCGCCCACGGACCCGGCCGGATGGTTTGTGGTTGTGTCGCGCAGCGGCACGGGCAGACACGCCGCGTGTGAACCCCGCCGCGTGGGGCGACGTAGCCCGCACCACCTTCGTGGTGCAGTCTCTGTTGCCCCGCGACGGCGGGTGCGGCTTCGCCGCGACCCGCCGCTATTCGCCACCGCGGCTTCGCCGCGCGGTAGACCGCGACCGCACGCCCTGCAGGGGTCACTAGGGCCACCGGTATCGGTATCAGCCGCGAGACGGGTTCCTCGGAGCACTGAAGTCCGCCGTGGCGGATTTCAGTGGCACGGGAGGGCAGAGGACGGGCATCAGTGCCACTTGCCGCCAGCCTCATCCCCATCATCGGCTACGATAAGCGCTGCGCTCTCCCCACAGGGGCCTTCAAGCAGGGCAAGACGGTGCGACAGACGGTGTACGAGATTGTGGTGGGGAGCATCCAACGCCGGAGCCAGGATCACCAATGTGGGCATTGATGCCGCTCAGGGCTCGCTGAGCATGCCGCTGTCGGGGGCGATGAACGATTCGGCACAACTGACGCGATTCTGCTAGATTCCATCCATGCTTGCCTCAGCGAACATTTCGCTCGTTCTCGAACTCGTGACTAGCAGGGGAACCGGTCCCGAAAGGCGCAGGCTACTCAATTTGTTCGCCGAGTCGAACGGTTGGTTTCCTAGCGACCATCTTGAAGACTACTTCGGAACGGAGGAGTTCGCAGCGGGGCACTTGCTGGTAGAACATGGACTTCAGAACACGGCCGTCATCACATTTCTGCGGTCCCACCGTCCACTTGCTTCGTTGGATCGCAAGAGTCTTCGGCGCCTGCTTGGACTGTCCTACAACAACCTTGTGGACTGGCACCTCTTCCCGGATCCAAACGGTATCGCGGTGGTGTCGAACAGGTTTCGCGAGCCCCAGCCACGCTACTTCGCAATGCATCGCTACCCAAACAGCTGGAGGGCCGATTTTTTCGACACGCTCACCGCTGATGAAGGGCGACCCGAACTCAGTCGACTAGATCAAGCGATTATCGACACCGTTTCGTTCTGGAAGCGGGAGATGTCCTTCCAACTCCGTCGCAAAGTGCGCAACGAGAATATCTCGGCCTTGATGAACTCCATTCTTTTTACCAGAGCGCTCGAGGATATGCAGGTCAGCCGCAAGAGAGAGCCTGGGCAACTTATTGTTGATCACATCAACAGATCAAAGACTCTTCGTGTTCACGATGTCTTCGCCAGGTGTCTTTCCATGTTGGGCGTCAAGAGTTTTCCGCAAGGGTTACAGGCGGAGCAACCATCGCTCGCCGTGTTCGACTCTTTGCCGCGAGCCGATTTGGCCCGACTGGTTCATGATTTCTACGAATGCCGTTTCGCGCCGTACGACTACGACTTTGGACTTATCTCTAAGCAGGCCTTGAGCCGGATCTATGAGAAGTACGTCGCTGTACTTCGGGAGCCGTCTAATGCGCAAGAGAGACTGTTCGACGATTGGTCCGAAGAAGTCAGCAATCGCGACCTTGGAAGTTACTACACACCGCAATATGTCGGCCGGTTCTTTGCCCGCTTTGTCATGGATTCGCTCCCGCACAGGCAGTTCCGCGCAGTTCGCACTCTCGACCCGGCGTGCGGTTCAGGGATTTTTCTCCGTGAGATGCTTGAATTGCAAGCAACTCCGAGGCCCGACATCCATCCCAAGGCGGCCGCCGAGTCCGCTATTGATCGTCTAAGCGGGATTGACATTGATGCGAGCGCCGTGCGGGCCACCGAACTCTCACTGTCGCTGTTGCACCTAAGCCTTACAGGCGAGTTGCCATCAAAGATTGACCTACAGGTTGAAGATGCGACCCAGCTGTTTCACTCGACCCCCTCTCTAGGTGGCAAGTATGATGTCGTAATCAGCAATCCGCCCTTTCGGGCATGGGACAAGCTGCCCAAGGCGATGCAGAAGCAGTATAAGCTCTATTTAGGTGATCTGGCGACAGGTCGTACGGATGCCGCGCTCGCTCTACTCAAGGTTGGCATCGACGCGATAAAGCGAGGTGGGATGCTGCTCTATGTGCTTCCACACAGTTTTCTCATATCTGACACTGCTGCGCCGCTTCGCAGGCTGCTGTCAACAACCTTCGATATCCACGCGCTTGTGGACCTGTCCGCGGTGGACGTCTTCCCCGGTGTTAGCGCCTACGTCGTACTTCTCGTCGCTCAGAAGCGGGCTGATCTTTCTACTCCGCGGCCAAGGCCGATTATCGCACAGTGCCGGGACTTTGTTGGTCAGGCGCTGTCGGATGTAATCGCTCATCGCGAGAGGAGCACGCAGTTTTATGAGGTCTTCTTCGGGGACCAGGATGATTTTGAGCGAAAGCGATGGCAGATTCTTCCGGGCCCTCTCGGACGGGTTGCTTCTCGACTCGAGTCGTGCCCTCGACTCGGAGAGTTTTGTGACGTGCTTGAAGGCGCGGTTTCGGGCAACGATGAAGTATTCATTACAAGGCTACCGAGGTGGCCCAAGGGCGAATCGGCAGTGTGGCGTCCGTTTCTTCACGACCGCGAAATGCTGCGTTACGCATTGCCACACCATCTTGCGCTGCACATGTTTAATCCTGTAATAATGGGCAAGCGACTTGCTGAATCAGAGCTTAAGAGTAAGTTTCCAAACACTTGGGAATACCTCCAGCGACACAAGGGAGCGTTGAAGAGCAGGTCTCAAGTAGAAAAAGGCAAGGTAAAGTGGTGGTCTCCACATCGCTCTCCGCAGGCTATCTTTCAGAGAAAGATCGTTTGTCCCCACCTCATGTTCGCGCCGCGTTTCTCGGTAGACTTGACGGGGGACATCACCGTTTCGCGATCTCCTGTGATCGTGCTGAAAAAGGGCCACCCTCCCTCCCCGATTGATGATGACGGTCTACTCCTGGTGATAACGGCGGCGCTGAACACGAGCCTCTGCGCATGGCAGCTGGCTACGACCTCTCACGCGTATGCCCGCGAGTACTACATGGTGGAGCCGAAGACTCTACTGGATTTGCGACTTCCGGATTTGGCGGCTGTCGATCCCAAGACTCTTCGGGACCTTGTGAAGCTAGTGACGCGGCGCCTGAAGCGAGAGTTTGATCCTGAGCTCGATAAGGAGATCGAAGAAGTAGCAATAGGACTATACGGGCTATCGGCTGTTGATCTGCAGGCCGTTGCTAGCGCTCAACGCGAATGACAATTGCACTTCAACCTGCCGAGCTGCAGCCACGACGTCATCTTCTGTCGTCGATGCTGTCCGTGTGCAGTGTAAAGCGCCGGGCGGTCCCGGTCACGGTGCGTTCAACTACGAGCGATGTGACATTGGTTGCAGGCGTTGAACCAAGTCGTGGTGCACCTGTGCGAAGGTGGATGTTCAAGTCGAGTAATGCGGTGATTCGGGTGTCATACTACGAAAAATGGACGATATCTTCCAGAGCGAATGAGTTGACCCTGGCGTCGCTCAGTCTGCAACTCTACGAGTTCACGGGTGCGGCGTCTGTGCCCAAAGAGATTCTGGCGGTACATTGTGAACCGGACCTAAAGGAAGCGGCGGCTGAGGGTGCGCCAACTCGGCGGCTCTGTTACCGTCGCGGTCCTCACTGGCACTTTTCTGGCGGGCATCCCCTTGTTCAGAGCTCGCACATTCTTGTGCCGCCCAATCTCTCGCACGACTGCCTGTTATCGGTATCCTCGATTACGGAAGTGGTGGAGTACATTCTGCTACTGCTTCATGACGAAGTGATTGCAGCCGGTCGGGGTGCACCAGTGTGAGGCGGGTGGATTGCGCTTGCAGTCGAGTCGCAGTAAGGTCGCTTCCCGTGCCACCGGAACTCGGTCGCGAGTCGGACCACTCTCCACGCTTTGCCCTCGCTGTCTTCGTGTCCTTCGCGTGTAAAATGTCGTCGGCCCTTCTCCGCGGCCTCCGCGTCTCTATGGTGATTCGGCGCGGCCGAATCACCGCCGCGCGCTCCGTCCCGCGTCACGCCCTCCTTCACATCGCCTTCTTCGCGATCGTCTCGTCGTACACCCGCAGCAGTTTCTCTTTGTCGAAGATCATTTCCTGCCGCGTCAGGCCCACCACGTCATACGTCGGGCTGAGTTCGATGGCATCCACCGGGCAGGCCTCTTCGCACATTCCGCAGAAGATGCAGCGCAGTTCATCGATCTCGAACTTCACGGGGTATTTCTCGCGGTCGTCCCACGGGCTTTCGCCCGCGATGATGTGGATGCAGTTGGCCGGGCAGATGGTGGGGCACATCATGCACGCCACGCACTTGGGCCGGCCGTTCTCGTCGCGGTTCAGGCGGTGCACGCCGCGGAAGTTGCTCGTCTGCATCCCGCCTTCTTCCACGGGCATGTTCTCGCGGCGTTCCTCGGGATACTGCATGGTCCGCAGGCTCTTGCCCGTCATCTGCGTGGTGAACCAGTGCCGCAGCGTGGTGCCGAAGCCCTTGAAAACCTCGGGCAAGTAGACGCTCTCCAGCCGATTCAGGGGCGGGGCGTGCAGCGTGAGCACTTCGTCTTCGCGGATGGCCATACGCCCAAGCATACGGCCGCGCCCTCTGCCCAGCCCCGCCTGCGCCCCCCGCCTGCGCCCCCCCGCCCGCGTCCCCCGCCCCGCCCTTGTGCATCGCACCCGTCCCGGTGCCCGCCCCCCTTTGGAGTACACTCCTTCCCATGCTCCGCCGCCGCGGCACACCCGCCTTCATCGAACTGCTCCCCGGTGTCGATGCTGGGCGCGCCGTGCCCGTCACCGCGCCACCCAAGCCGGTCGTGCGGGTGTTGCCCGTGGCCCGGGCGGCCGGGGCCACCGGGGCACCGGCGAGCGCTGCTGCGGTCGTGCCGCCGACACCCGGCCGCCCGCAACGCACCTATGACGCGTCCGGGTCGCCCGTCGCCACGCCCGAGACCTCCGGTGCCGCTTCACCCGCCACCGCCGCGCGGCCGGACCTGCGCGTGTGGCTTTACGCCGCCGCGGCGGGCGTGGTCGTGGCCAGCCTGCTCTGGGTCATCGCCTTCAAGGTGGGGGAGTCGTCCGGCCGGCGCGAGGGCGATGAGCGGGTCCGGCGGCTGGTGCAGGGCGAGGCCAACGGCAAGGGCGGCGTGGGCACGGTCGCGGCGGACCCGCTTACACGCCCGCTGCCCGCCAACCCCGGGCCCGCCAGCACCAGCGCGGCGATGCAGGTGCCGCCCTCGGCCCCGGTCAACCCGGTGCCAGAGGCCGCGCCACCCGCCCCCAAGCCGGTCGCGGTCGCGCCGGGGGCGGCGGTGTCAGGGTTCCAGCCGGGTCTGAACTACCTGGTGGTGGCGACGCTGCGGCGGTCGGATGCGGATGAGGCCGCCAAGTACCTCGCCTCGCAGGGTTTGCCCATCTACATCGTGCCCGAGCGCGGCGTTGATCCGGCCTCTCCGCAGGCGAATAATGGCTCTTGGGAGGTGCTGGTCCTGCAAGGGTACAGCAGCCCCCTCTCCGCCAGCCAGGCCGAGCGCGACGCCCTCGAAGCACGGGTGAAGACGCTGGGCCGACGCTGGAAGGCGGAGAACAAGCGAGCCCCCACCGACTTTGCCCAGGTGTTCTGGAAGCGGTTCAAGGGTCCGTGACACCTGCCCGCGCCCCCGAGAGGATTCGACCCATGAGCCTTGACCGCAGCCTGAGATCATCCGGGAGCATGGCCGCAGCCCGCAGCGTGCTCACCCGCGCCGAGCGCATCAGCAAGATGACCGAGCTGAAGAAGATGGACGCCAAGAACCCCAAGGCTCTGGGCCTGCCCAAGACGCGGGTGAAGTAACGCGCCGGCTCGATGATCACGATCGGGGTCTGGGCCGCCGAATCGCGCCGGTGATAAGTGCCCGGGTTCGGTCGCTACCCTGCGCCCGGCCGTGCGCTTCACGCTCCCTGCATTCCGCACGCTGGCGCAGCCGTCTGCGGCCCGCCTGGCCGTGGCGCTGGGCCTCTCCGCGCTGGTGCACGCGGGGGTGATCGGTCTCGTCGCGTCGCTGGTGTGGACCATCGCCGGCCCGCCTGCGCCCTCGGGCGAGCGCGACCGGCCGGCGGATGTGTTCCTGCTTGCGGTGGAGCCGCCGACCGCTGCGGTGAGCGTGCCCGTGCCGGCCGCCGCGCCGCCCGAACCGGAAAGGCCACCGCCGCCCGCCCCTGCTCCGCCTGTGCCGCGCAGGGTGGATGCGGAGCGTGCCGGTGCGCGTCTGCCCGCTGTCCCTGATTCGCCTCCGGCGCCGCGGCGTGCGCGACCGCTGACGGGCACGCTGGCGCAGAGCCCGCCACCCTCCGGCACGGCGCCGGTGCGGCCTGCGGCGAGCGCGTCGATCGGCGTGGCGTTTGCGGGGCTGGAGGCACGCCGGGCCGAGAGCGTGGTCTACGTGGTGGACACGAGCGGCCCGATGGTGACGACGCTGCCCTTGGTGCTGGCGGAGGTGCGGCGGTCGGTTGCCGCGCTAGCGCCAGAACAGCGCTTCGGCGTGGTGCTGTGCGGTGATGGAGGCGAGGGCGTGGCGGCGGCACGGGTGTTTGCAAGTGTGCTGAGCCCGGCCACGCCGCGTGCGGGGGCACAGCTGCGCGAGTGGCTGAAGGGGACCGGGGCGGCGGGCCGGAGCAACCCGCTGGAGGGGCTGCGCGCGGCGCTGGCCCTGGAGCCGCAGGTGGTGTTTTTGCTGTCGCGCTCGATCGCCCGAACGGGGGGCGGGCAGTGGTCGGTGCAGGCGCGGCGGACGCTGGAGGAACTGGAGCGATTGAACCCGGTGGACGCTGGCACGGGGCGCAGACGGACGATCATCAAGGCGATCCAGTTTCTGGAGGATGACCCGACGGGGTTGATGCAGGCGATCGCGGCGGCGCACGGGAGCGGGGCGGGCACGCGCGGAGGCCGGCCCGCCCTGGAGGATTACCGGGTGCTGAGCGCCGAAGAACTTGCGCGTTGAGCGCGGCGCGTGCCTTGCGGCTGTCGGCTCGCCGCGGTCCGGTGTCCGCTGTCCGCTATCCGCTATCCGCTACAGGTGGGGAGGGGATTCGAACCCCTGAGGCCTTGTGGGCCTGCCCGATTTCAAGTCGGGTACTTTCAACCGCTCAGTCACCCCACCGGGTGGCGCAAGTTTAGGTTCACGGCAGCGGCTCGCGCCAGGGCGCGGGCGGGTCGCGGTGCGTGCGTGCCGCGCCGTCGGCGAGGGCGGCGTTGAAGGCCGCGGCGGCAGGGTGTGGGCGGGCCAGACGCTCGGCGAGGTGGGCGGATTGGCGGAAGTCGATCATGCTGGCGGTGCGGCCGGGCCCAGCGCTGCCGGCCGAGTCGGCAAAGAGCGGGGCGTCGGCGGGGCGGGCGATCTTGTCGAGGGCGATGAAGGCGAGGGCGGCGTCGTAGTTGTCGGGGTCGCCGGGCATGCCGGCGTGGCCCGTGGCGTTGATGGCGTAGGTGCGGGTCATGTGTGCGCCCAGCGCGGCCCGCGCGGCGGGGCAGACGAGCACCGAGGCGCCCGTGTGGTAGAGGTCGGCACCGGCGCTGCCGGTGCGTCCGGAGAGTTGCTGGATGACCAGGGCCCAGTTGGGCGGGGCTGCGTAGGGCACGCCGATGGCGGGCGACAGGCCCTTGTGGTCGTCGGCGTAGGAGCGCGTGAGCGCGGCGATGGAGCGCAGGTTGGCGAGGCAGACGGTGGTGCGTGCGCTGCCGCGTGCGGCGGCCAGGGCGGGCGCAAGCAGGCCGACGAGCAGCGCCACAACGGCGATGACGGTGAGGAGTTCGATGAGCGTGAAGGCGCGGACGGCGCGCATGCACGGAGCGTAGCGCGCAGTGAGCTTCTACCCTGCCCGTGCGGTGGCGGTTCTGCGCCGCATTGGTCGCTGCTGGGAATGGAGGCTGCCATGCGCATTGTGGTAGATTCTGCTGAGACTGCCCACCCCCCGCCCCGTCCCTCTGGGAGGGGGTGCGCTGCGCGTGTGTGCACGATTCTGCTGGCCGCGCTCGCGGCGGCGCCGATGACGCACGCCCAGCACGCCGGGGGCGGCAATCAGGTGTTGCGGGGCACGCCCGCGGGGCGGCAACTGACCGGGGCGGGTGCGCGGGAGGTGCTCGGCGTCTCGGTGCGCGCGGGCTACGAACTCACGCTCGCGGCGGAGGTGCCGGGGGGGCGGTTCCTGGAGTTTGACGACGCGGGCAACCTGTACGTGTCGGTGCCCTCGGGCGAGGTTGTGCAACTGACGGACACGGACGGCGACGGGGCGTTTGACGCGCGGCGCGAGGTCGTGTCGGGCTACCGCACGCTGCACGGGCTGTGCTTCCACAGGAGTGCATCGGGCTCGTGGCTGTGGTTTGCTCCCAGCGACAGCGTGCGGCGCGTGCGTGTGGACACGCTCGCCCCGATGACCAAGCCGGGCGAGCAGGCGAGCGTGAAGCCGGAAGTGGAGACGATCCTCAAGCCCGGCGACCTGCCCAGCGGCGGCGGGCACTGGTGGCGCAGCCTGCTCATCACGGAAACGCACGTCTACACGTCGATCGGCGACTCGGGCAACATCGGCGACGAGACGCGTACGGAGCGGCAGAAGTTGTGGCGCTTCAACCACGACGGCACGGGCAAGACGCTGTGGTCGTCGGGCATCCGCAACACCGAGAAACTCCGCCTGCGGCCGGGCACGGCCGAGGTGTGGGGGGTTGACCACGGGTCGGACAACATGGGCGTGCCCGTGGGCGAGAGCGGGCGGAGTTACGGGCCGGTGACGGACATGAACCCGCCGGATGAGTTCAACCACTACATCGAGGGCGGCTTTTACGGGCATCCGTTCATCACGGGGAACCGTGTGCCGCGGTATGAGTACGCGACCGGGCGGCAGAAGCGCGACGACATCGGCGAGTTGGCGGACACGACGGTGCCGCCCATGTGGTGCTTTCAGGCGCACTCGGCCAGCAACGCCTTCGCGTTTCTCGAGCCCGCCCGCTGCGGTCCCGGCAAGGGCATGCCCGCCGACCACGCGGGCGACGCCTTCGTGGCCCAGCGCGGCAGTTGGAACCGGCGCACGTCGGCCGGGCACACGGTGTCGCGGGTGCTGTTTGACGACGGCGTGCCCTACGGGCAACAGGTGGTCGTGAGCACACTGGGCAGGGACGGGAAGAACGCCAACGGCAAGCCGATCGACTGCGTGCAGGCCGCGGATGGGAGCGTGTTGTTCAGTGTCGATGCGATGCGCGACACGAACGCGTGCCGTGTCTACCGGCTGCGGTGGACGGGCGAAGCGAAGTAGGCGGGGCTACTCGTCGTCGCGCACTTCGAGGGCGATGATGGTCTGGTCGTCGTTGGCCTTGGCCCCGCCGCGGTGGCGCTTGACGGCGTTGGAGATGGCGTCGCAGACGATGTCGGGCCCGCCGCGCGTGCCGGAGAAGACGGCTTCGAGGGCGTGGTCGCCGAACTGTTTGCCCGCGGGGTCGAAGGCCTCGGTTACGCCGTCGGTGTACATGAGCACGGTCTGGCCGGGTTCGAGTTGCACGGTGGCCTGGTTGGAGCCGACCTTGTCCATGACGCCCAGGGGGATGCCGCCGGCCTCGTCGAGGCGTTTGACCTTGGTCTCGCCGGCGGTCTTGACCATGGGGGCCTGGTGTCCGGCGTTGGCGTAGGTGAGCAGGCGGGTCTTGGGGTCGTAGGTGGCGAAGAAGGCGGTGACGAACTCGCTGCCGACGCGGCGTGCGAAGAGGCGCTCGTTGAGGAACTCGAGGCACTGGCTGGGTTCGTTCACGTGCTGGTCGCGGGCGTGCAGGATGGCGTGGAGCATGGCGACGACCACGGCGGCGGCGGGGCCGTGGCCGCTGGCGTCGGCGATCATCATGGCCCATGGGCCGCGGCGTTCGAGGTGGGCACCGCCGAGGCCGACGGTGATGGGGAGGAGGTCGTAGTAGTCGCCGCCGGCCTTGTCGAAGGTTTCGTAGCGGGTGGCGACCTGGACGCCGGGGATGTTGGGAGTGGATTGGGGGAGCAGGGCCCGCTGGATCTGGGCGATGTGGTCGACCTCGTGGCGGATCCAGTCGGTGGCCTCGCGCAGGCGGTTGGCGATGAGCACGTTGTTCATCGTGGTGCCGATGAGGTTGCCGCGCAGGATGAGTTGCTCGAGGTCGGCGACGCCCAGGCCGCGCTCCTCCTCGTGCATGAGGATGGTCCAGTTGCTGATGTGTCCCTCGACGAGGACGGGGACGGCGATGAGGGAGCCGAAGGGGGCGAAGGCCTCGCCCATGATGGGGTCGTTCTTGATGTTGAGGCCCTGGACGAGTTTGGGCTCGGGGGTGATGGTGAGGCGGCTGAGGAGGCCGCCCTGCTGGACGGGGAGGTCTCCGGTGCCGGTCCAGGGGTCGCCGGCGCGGACGCGTTCGGAACCGTCGACGCTGAGCCAGCGTGAGATGCGGAACTGGCCGGGCTGGAGGCCGCTGGTGGCGAGGGAGATGTAGCAGCGCGGGCCGTAGGCCTTGCGCATGGCGACGATGATGGCCTCGAGGACCTGCTGGGGGCTCTCGGCCCGCGAGAGCGAGTCGGTGAGTTCCATCAGGACGGGGATGCGCGCGTTCGCTGAGAGGTCGACGAAGGGGACGTCGGCCGAGGCGAGCAGCGTGGGGTGTGGTTGCACCGGGGTTGCTCCCAAAGCGCGGACCGGGGCGGGGCCGCGCGAAAGCGTAGACGGGTTGGTCATGGGGTGGCTCGGGTGGCGGTGGGCGCGCCCGAACGGCTGAAAAATGGGCCCGAAAGGAGTTGAACCTTCGACCTCACCCTTATCAGGGGTGCGCTCTAGCCACCTGAGCTACGAGCCCGAACGAGACCTGGCCTTGAGTATACGCGGGGCGGGCACAGGGGCCAAGCGCGGTCGGCGCGGGCGGCGGTCTGCCGATACACTTGGGGTGCCGATGCCGTCGCTGCCTGCCAAACTCCGCGAGCACAAGGCTGTGGCCACGCTGGTGGACACGGGCGCGGCCTTTTTGAGCCGCGTGCGGGTGCGGGCGGTGCTCTGGATCGTCGGGATCGGCCTGTGCACGTGGGCGGCGATCCTGCTGGCGGGGCTCTCGTGGGTGCCCGTCGTGGGCGTGGCGGTGGCGGCCGCCGCGGCCACCATCAACAAGGTGGCGCACCGGTTGGACAAGCCCGTGTGCCACGGCTGCGGGCACGACATGCGCGGCGAGCCGCTGGGGCCGGCGGGCGCGGTCTGCCCGACGTGCGGGAGCCTGCACCAGCCGCGGCCGATGGACGCGAGCGCAACACTGGCGGCGCGGGCGGATGACGAGCAGATGCCGGTGGGGTGAGGGCGCGGCGTGGGCGGCGTGGGGACCACGTACCATCTTCTGGCTCTGTGGCCTCTGCGCAATGGAAGTCGCCGCGACAACACGCGACAATCACATCGTCATCGCGGGCGGCAGCGGCTTCCTCGGCACGTCGCTCGCCGCGCACCTGGCCGCGGCCGGGAACTCGGTCTCGATTCTCTCGCGCGGGCGTCGGGGCGATTCCGATGTGCCTGCGCCTTCCTCCACACCGTCAAGGCCCGGCACGATCACAGTGCTGCATTGGAACGCACGCACGCCCGGCCCGTGGGCCTCCGCGCTTGATGGCGCGGCGGCACTCGTCAACCTCACGGGCCGCAGTGTCGACTGCATCAAGTCTCCGGACCACTGCGACGAGATTCTGCGCTCGCGTGTGGAGAGCACCCGCGCACTCGGAATCGCCATGCGTGCTGCGCTCAGCCCGCCGCCCGTCTGGGTGCAGATGTCGACCGCGCACATCTATGGCGACCCGCCCGAGGCCCGATGCGATGAGGACTCCACGTTGGGCCTCGGTCTCGCCCCCACGGTCGGCCGCGCATGGGAAGACGAGTTTGATCGTGCCTGCCCCGTGGGCGTGCGGCGTGTCGTGCTGCGCACCAGTTTCGTGATCGGCCGCGCCAACCGCGGCGGCGCGGGTGCCCTTGGCAAGCTCGGCCTTCTCGCCCGCCTGGGCCTTGGCGGTCGAGCCGGCAGCGGCCATCAGTGGATGAGCTGGCTCCATGAGGTCGATCTGAATCGCCTCGTCGCGCGGGCGATCTCGGAGGTGTCTGTTCACGGTGTCTACGTTGCCAGCGCGCCCGTGCCCGTTCGCAACGCGGAGTTCATGCGCGAGTTGCGTCGGTCCGTGCCGTGGCCAAAGGTGCCGCTGGGACTGCCGGCTTTCGAGTGGATGGTCCGCTGTGGAGCACGCCTGGTGCTCCGCACCGATCCCGAGTTGGCCCTCTACGGGCGGCACGTTACATCGCACCGGCTGGCCGCCGAGGGCTTTGCGTTCCGCTTTCCCGGGCTGCGAGAGGCCTTGACCGACATCTATGCGACATGAGTTGTCTGCCTGCGGCCGCATCGGGAGCGGTGCGAGCCCACCCCCCGGCCCCCTCCCGCTGGGAGTGTGTTGGGGACGGGGCACGCGCGCCTCAGTTCTCGCTCAACCGGATCACCACGCGCACGCGGTCGAGGCCCTCGACGGGTTCGAGCGGCACGATCACGGTTTCGTCGCTGCGTGCGGCCTCGGCGCGGCGGGCGGGTGTGATGAGCGGGTCGCCCTCGATCCAGATGGTGGTGTACTTGAGGGTGTAGCCCGCCGCGGTGGTGTGAAAGTGCACGTGGGCCGGGTCGCTGCCTCCGGGGTAGGCGCTGGGGTGAATCGTGAGCGCCTGGAAGCGGCCCGCAGCATCGGTGACCAGCGTGGCGCTGATGCGGGCGACGCGGCCCGCACCCGGCGCGTCGTAGACGCCCGTGCGGTCGGTGTTGTACGCGACCACGGCCGCGCCCTCGACGGGGCGGCCCCGCTGATCGACGACCGAGCCCGTGATGGCGGCACGGAGGCGGAGACCCGGGGGGCGTGGGGAGAGGTGCATGGGACCTCCGCGGAGAGGTGGGTGGGGAGGAGCGTGGCGGCGGGCTGCCGCGTATGCTGGGGCATATCGCTCGGGGCGGCCGCCGGTGGCGGCCTGAGAAGCACCCGTTGAACCTGACCCGGTTCGCACCGGCGGAGGGAAGCACCGTGTTCAATACCAGCACCGATCGTTTGGCCGCGCCGCTCGGGCGTTTTCGTCCACCGCTGCACGGCGCGGCCAACCCCGGGCGCGAGCCGACGGCGACGACGCCCGGCTCGTTCGCTCTCGCGCACGATGTCGGCGGGCCGCTGATGTTCGCCAGCCCGGATACGCCGGGCATGCCCGCCCCCAGCGGCAAGACGGCGTGGGATTTTTTGCCGGTGGGGTGGTCGGTCGAGACGCTGAGCGCCGAGGCGATGGCGAGCGACGGGCAGCGTTTCGAGGCAGCGGGGTTCGGCAAGCCGGGCGGGCCGCGCTGGATGGGGCGCGTGGCGAGTGCGAACCCCCACGTGCCGCTCGCCGAGGTTGCGCCGACCAACGACGGTGCCAAGGGCACTGCCGCGTGCTCGTGCTGCAAGAACGAGACGCACAAGAAGGTGCACTTCATCACGGCGCGGGGCGAGGTTCGGCGCGTGGTGTACCCCCATGCGTTTCAACCCGTGACGCAGCTGGAGTTTGCGCGGCTGGGGATCGTCACGCCCCAGATGAAGCGCGTCGCCGAGCGTGAGCCGCACTTTGACACGCTGTTTCCCGGGCGCGGTGCCGAGGCGGTGCGCGATGAGGTCGCGGCAGGGCGGCTGGTGATTCCGGCGAACATCAACCACCTGAAGCACCGGCTTGATCCGATGGCGATCGGGCGGGCGAGCAAGACCAAGGTGAACGCCAACATGGGGGCGAGCCCGGTGAGCAGCGGCACGCACGAGGAGGTGGAGAAACTGAAGTGGGCCGAGAGGTGGGGGGCCGACACGGTGATGGACCTGTCGACCGGGGGCGACCTGGATGAGTGCCGCGCGGCGATCATCACCAACAGCACGGTGCCGATTGGCACGGTGCCGATCTACTCGATGATCATCGGGAAGAAGATCGAGGACCTGGATTGGGCGACGATCGAGGCGAGCCTGCACCATCAGGCGAAGCAGGGGGTGGACTACTTCACGATCCACGCGGGCGTGCGGCGGGCCCACCTGAAGCACGTGAAGAACCGGCTGATCGGGATCGTGAGCCGCGGCGGGAGTTTGCTGGCGAAGTGGATGCTGGTGCACGGGCAGGAGAACATCATGTACGAGCGGTGGGAGGACATCTGCGACATCCTGCGGCAGTACGACGTGACGTTCTCGATTGGTGATGGCCTGCGGCCGGGCGGGCTGGCGGATGCGACGGACGCGGCCCAGATCGCTGAGCTGGAGACGCTGGGTGAGTTGACGGAGCGGGCCTGGCGCAAGGGCGTGCAGGTGATGATCGAGGGGCCCGGGCATGTGCCCTTTGACCAGATCGAGTGGAACGCGAAGGTGCAGCGCACGCTCTGCCACGGGGCGCCCTTCTACGTGCTCGGGCCGCTCGTTACGGACATGTTCCCCGGCTACGACCACATCACCAGTTGCATCGGGGCGACGAGCATGGCCTACCACGGCGCGGCGATGTTGTGCTACGTGACGCCCAAGGAACATCTCGGGTTGCCGAAGAAGGACGACGTGAAGCAAGGGTGCATCGCGTACAAGATCGCGGCCCACGCGGCGGACATCGCGCTGGGCATTCCGGGGACACGGGATCGGGACGATGAACTCACCAAGGCCCGTGCCGCGCTGAACTGGGAGAAGCACTTTGAGTTGAGTTTCGACCCCGACACGGCGCGGGCGTACCACGATGAGGACTTGGATGTGGACACGGACTTCTGCGCGATGTGCGGGCACGACTGGTGCAGCGTGCGCATCAGCAAAGAGATCCAGGAGTTCATGAGCGGCAAGGCGGAGGGGTACGAGCGGATCGGGACGAACGGGAAGGCGGGGGGCGTGGCCCTGAGTGCCGCGCTGACGCCCGAGCAGCAGGAGATCCTGGCGAAGCGGGGTGTGCTGAGCCCGGAGGAGATTCATCGGCTGGCGAGCAAGACGAAGAGGGCGATGGGGGCGGAGCAGGGATCAAGGGATCAAGGGATCGAGGGATCGAGTGAGGGCAAGCTGACTTGCCACTCGGACTACGTGGACCCGGAGACGGCCAAGTCGCTCATCGAGGCGAAGGTGGGGGGCGCCGGCCGCGAGGTGCTGGTGCCGCTGGATGTGCGGCCGGCGCTGGGGATTGGGAAAGAGGAGGGGAGGGTGGTGTGAACTGTGCACCGCAGAGTGCACACGAGTAGGCTGTGGCGCTTACGGAGCCGATCATGGGTCTTTGTATCAACTTTGTCATCAGGCTGAACAACCCCGGGAACATCGCGTCATTCCTCGGTGCTGCGGGTGCCGAGGCACGGCGGCGCAAGTGGAAGGCGCGCCGCCGAACAGCCGGCTCCATGCACGCGGCCTTCACGCCGCATCGTGACTGCGAGGATGTGGTGCTCGATTTCGCCTCTGGGCTGGTATGCGACGGCTTTGTCAAGACGAACTACGCGCCGCGGCAAGCACACATCTCGGTCGTCGAGTTCTTCGACGCGCTCCGGCCCTACGCCAAGTCTTTGACGCTGGATGATGAAACCGGCTATGCCAAGCACCGCAACCCGAAGAAGCTCGCCGTGGCGTTCGCCGGGTTCGCGGATGCCATGTCCGCCTACTCCGGCAGACTCTCGAAGCGAGCCGGGAAGGACGGGCGGCCCGCAGGAAAGAGTGCGAGTGCCCCGGTGGGCAGACCCATCACGTTCACGCTCGGTGCGCTCACGCTGGGTGCCGACGGCCAGGTCGTCCAGGCTCCAGGCACAAGGGTTGTTGTCCAGCCGGTGTCCCAACCTAACAGGCGCAAGCGATGACCGACTGGGAGCACGCACGTTGCCAGGGCCTCGCGGCCATGAGCACTCTCAGGGCGGATTGAGTGGTGTAGACACCACCCTAGAATCCTCCGATGGGCCTCGCCCCCCACGTCATGGCCGTTGAACGCGTCCAGCAACGACTCCGCAAGGTCGCCGCGGCACTCGACGCGGCGGGCATCCGCTACGCCGTGGTCGGCGGCAACGCGGTCGCCGCGTGGGTCGGGCGCGTAGACCCCGGTGCCACTCGTGCCACGAAAGACGTCGACCTGCTGGTGCGCCGCGCCGATGTGCCGCGGATTACGGCCGCCATCACCGCTCTGGGATTCGCGCGCGAAGACCTGCGCGACCTGGTGCTGTTCATCGATCCCGATGAGCCCAGCAAGAAGTCCGGGGTGCACCTGGTGTGGGCGGGCGAGAAGATTCGCCCTTCGTATACGGTGCCGTCGCCGCGCGTGGAGGAAGCCGAGCGCGACCCCGAGGGGTTTTGGGTCATCGCACTCGCGGCACTGGTCCGCATGAAACTCACCAGTTTCCGGCCCATCGACCAGGCGCACATTGAGGACATGTTGGCGGTGGGCCTGCTGAGCACCGAGGTGCGGGCATCGCTGCCGCCGGACCTTGCGGCGCGGCTGGAGCAGGTGGAGCGGAATCGGGTGGAGTAGGGGGGGCGGGCAGGTGCCACGATCATCCGCGGCGCGGATGATCGTGCGTCGGGGCGTGCGGGGATTCTATCGTCCGTGTATGGATACTCTGGTCCTTGCAATCACGCATCAGACGCTCTCGGCGAGCGAAGAGCTGGAGTGCCTGGCGCGGCAAAGGGTCGCCATTGGTACGGCAATCAAGGGAAAGCTCGCGAGCGCATTGACCGGGCGTGAGAGAATCGATGTCGACCTCCTCGCTCGCCTTGGTGCTGAAGGCGGGTTGGCGATTGTCACCTACGGCAAAGACAATCCACGCCGGTTGGGCAGGTTCGCGGCCGGTTCGCAAGTGGTGCTACTTGGCGCGCTCAGATCGCTCACGATGAAAGAGATGAAGGAACTGCCGGCATCCCTCTGCGGCATCAACACGATGGGTGGCACCATTCGTGAAGTGACCGGTGCTGAGCGCGAGGCTGTTCTGACCGAGGCCACGAGGTTGAGGTGGGGTGCGCCGACGGGCTGAGTGCGATAGTGGTCCTACGAGCGGGCGGCTTCTGCGATGATTCTGAGAATCTCTGGGAGTCGAGCTTCAACGGCGGCCAACTCGCGACTGATCAGGTCGTGGAGCAGGTGGAGCGACGGCACCTTGCCCGTACGTGAGTCCTGAATCCGGTCGCCCGAGAACGCCGGCTCAGTCTTTGCCAGCCCGCCGTCCAGCGGCCCCAACTTGTACTTGAATCCAGAGGCATCGCCCTGCTCGACGAGGGCGCGGAGCACGCGGTTTCGCCCGGGCATGTCGGCGACCTCCGAGGGCCGCCAATATCGCCCAACATACCCGCGCGCACCATGGTCTTGAAAGCGTAGAGTCAGCCACTCTCGGGGGTCGCGCCCGCGTTTGGAGCCCACAGCGGGAAGAACCGCAAACAGGGTCGTGGGCCCGCACTCGATGACGCTTGTGGTACGACTGACCAGCCTCCACCCGGGGCGCTGCTGCACCGCAAGAGCGATTGTCTCCATGACCTCTGGGCTCCGTGGAGCTTCTGCGGTGGTCGCGCGACGTTGGTACGTCTCTGCGATGAGATCGACGTAGTGCCGGATGAAGGAGCGGACATCGAGCGGCGTAGCGGGCACGAGTTGCTCAATACCCGTTGCGATGATGCGCTGGATGTCTCTGTGCGCCAATGGCTGCCAGCGTTTGTCGGATGCCTCGTCGCCGTCCAGAGTAAGGTACAACAGGGCGTGTTGCCATCCCGGGAAGTCGCGAGCGACCGCCGCGGCATAACGGGCCAGTTGACCCGAGTGCTCCTTGGTGAAGACCTTGTTCTCGATGCCAACGACCAACTGACGACAGGGGATCACGATCCGTAGGTCGAGTTGATCGTGCTCGCGGCTCACCTCAGCGTCGCTTAGTTCGCCGGGTGCCTTTGCGGGAGCGAGCCCATCCACGCGCTCCGCCAGCAATCCCAGAAACAGGCGCAGGAAGAGGTCGGCTTGACCGTGGCTCTCTGCGGGGTCCAGCAACCAGCCGAGGAAGTTGGAGTGCCGAATCTCATGCGCATCAAGCCGCAGTGCTCGAAAGATGTTGAAGGACGGGCTCGACGTGGCCTTGCGCGCGTTTCCCGGCATGGTTGAACGGTATCGCGCGCTGCAAATGCCGGGGAACCTGCGGTTCCCCCGGCACCCCCTCCCTTCAAGGCGCGGCGTGCGAAGCGATGCAGGCAGGCCTGCGGGGCAGACGGGATTGAGGATGCTGGATCGAGGGCACGCGGCCCTTGACGCAGGACACCGGGACTCGGGACTCGGGACTGTGGACCCAGGACTCAGCACCCAGCACCCAGGACTCAGCACCCAGCACCCAGCACCCAGCACCTAGCACCTAGCACCTAGCACCTAGCACCTAGCACCCATTCCGCCCCAGCCCCGCCGCGCATTTGGCCGCGGCGGGCAAGCGTCCTACCCTCACTCCCCCGCGGGCGAGGGTTCGCACGCGGCACACCGATCAAGGACCGTACGCCATGAAGATTCGCACCGACGAAATCGCCTCCGTCATCAAGCACGAGATCGAGCAGTTTTCGGCACAGTTGGAAGTGTCGGAGGTCGGCCGCGTGGTGGAGGTTGGCGACGGCATCGCGCGCATCTATGGCCTGAGCAAGGCCATGGCGGGCGAGTTGCTCGAGTTCCAGACCGGCGACGGCGCGGTGATGGGGCAGGTGTTCAACCTCGAACTCGACACCGTGGGCGCCGTGATCTACGGCGACTACCTGGCGGTGAAAGAGGGCGACGTGGTGAAGGGGACTGGGCGCCTGATGGAGGTGCCGGTGGGCGAGGCGATGCTGGGGCGGGTGGTGAACCCGCTGGGCCAGCCGCTGGACGACCGGGGGCCGATCAACGCGGGCGAGTTCCGCAAGGTGGACATCATCGCGCCGGGCATCGCCGAGCGGCAGCCCGTGACGCAGCCTTTGCAGACGGGCATCAAGGCCGTGGACAGCATGATCCCCATCGGCAAGGGGCAGCGCGAGTTGATCATCGGCGACCGCAAGACCGGCAAGACGGCGGTGGCCCTCGACACGATCATCAACCAGAAGCAGTACTGGGGCACGCCCGACGCGGTGGTGTGCATCTACGTGGCGGTGGGGCAGAAGGAATCGACCGTTGCCGCCACCGTCGAGACGCTCCGCAAGAACGGCGCGATGGACTACACCATCATCGTGAACGCGGCCAGCAGCGACCCGGCCCCCATGCAGTACGTGGCCCCCTACTCCGGCACGGCCATGGGCGAGTTCTTCATGTGGAGCGGCAAGAACGCCGGCGCGAAGTTGTCGAGCGGCGCGCCCATGCCCAAGCACGTGCTGTGCATCTACGACGATCTTTCCAAGCAGGCGGTGGCGTATCGTCAGTTGTCGCTGCTCCTCAAGCGTCCGCCCGGCCGCGAGGCGTACCCCGGCGACGTGTTCTATCTCCACAGCCGTCTGTTGGAGCGGGCCACCAAACTCAGCGATGAGAACGGCGGCGGCAGCATGACCAGCCTGCCGATCATCGAGACGCAGGAGGGCGACGTGTCGGCGTAC
>CAZPWW010000015.1:0-82298 GCA_964590885.1 uncultured Phycisphaeraceae bacterium | reverse complement strand
GCCTTGTTGCC
Organism: uncultured Phycisphaeraceae bacterium; assembly: GCA_964590885.1. Lineage (GTDB taxonomy): Bacteria > Planctomycetota > Phycisphaerae > Phycisphaerales > UBA1924 > JAEUIX01. Next base: position 82,287 of record CAZPWW010000015.1, on the reverse strand, counting down.
AGGCGGGCAGCCCGCCGATCTTGCTTGCCCACCACGTCCCGCTTACCTCGATTCCGATTTCGCGATGACGAAGTGTTCCGCAACGAGGGGTGTCGTTCGAGCGGAGTCGTTGGAAGTGCGTAGGTGTCCATACACCGGGCGGGCACTCTTGCTCGCTGGCAAGATCCCGTTCCGCAGTTCCGAGACGCTGCCACTCAAAGTGCAGAGCTGCGCCCTCTCGCTCGGACCAAATCATGTCGCCGGACAGTTCTACGAAGATCAACAAGACGTCACCCGGCAGGTTGGTCGCGCGCGGCAGCAGGTCCCGCGAGTCGGCGAGGCACAACTGCCCAAGAAAGGCCATCGGCCTGCCAACTCGATCGACCGGCCAATCAACACGAGCGCGGTAGGGCAAGCCGGCAACCTTGCTGGCCTCTCGCACTGGCGGCTCGCCCAGCGCGGGGAGAAGGAGGTCTACGGCGACCGATCCCTCACACGACAACCTGGCTCGAGACCGCATCTGCTCAGAGATTGCCAAGTCGCAAGGCGAGAACACGTCCGCTGGTTGGTAGTACCGGAAGTTCGGCGCAGACTTTGCATCAAGGTCCTGGAAGTGGACATCGAGGTCGTACGCTGCGATCCAGCGTGCGAGGTCGACCGGCTCATGGATGCTCACGGCCTCACACCCAGGGTCGCCCGCTTCTGGTTGATCTCATCCGCGAGCGTGCTCACGAACTTGTCCAGCGGCATCGCCCCCGCGTCCTTGTCCTCGCCACGGATGCGCAGGCTGACGGCGTTCTGCTCGGCATCGCGCGGGCCGACGATGAGCAGGTAGGGCGTCTTGTTTTCGGCCGCGACCTTGATCTTGCCCTGTATGCGCTCGTTGCTCTCATCGACGCCGACGCGGACCCCCCCGCCGCCGGAGACCGGTGCCGCACGCAACGCGGCGGCCACCTTGTGGGCGTAGTCAAGGCTCTTGTCGCTGATGGGGAGCACACGCACCTGCTCGGGGCAGAGCCACGTGGGGAAGGAGCCCGCGAAGTGCTCGATCAGGACGCCGATGAAGCGCTCCATGCTGCCGAAGGGAGCGCGGTGGATGACCACGGGGCGGTGGGGCTTGTTGTCGGGGCCCACGTACGACAGGTCGAAGCGCGGGCCCATCTGATAGTCAACCTGCACGGTGCCGAGTTGCCACTCGCGGCCGATCACGTCTTTGACCACGAAGTCGATCTTGGGGCCGTAGAAGGCGGCCTCGCCGGGCTCGCGCGTGAAAGAGACGCCCAGGGACGCCGCGGCGGCGAGGCAGGCGGCCTCGGCCTTGTCCCAACTCTCCGCGCTGCCGGTGTACTTGTTGGAGTCGGGGTCGCGCAGGCCCACGCGCACGCGGTAGTCTTTCATGCCCAGCGTGGCGAAGATGACTTTGACGAGGGTGAGGCAGCCCTGAATCTCGGCGGGGATCTGATCTTCGGTGCAGAAGAGGTGGGCGTCGTCTTGGGTGAAGCCGCGCACGCGGGTCATGCCGTTGAGTTCGCCCGACTGCTCCCAGCGGTAGACGGTGCCGAACTCGGCGAGGCGGACGGGCATGTCGCGGTAGGAGTGGGGGGAGGAATCGAAGATCTTGGCGTGGTGCGGGCAGTTCATCGGCTTGAGCATGAAGCCCTGGAGGAGTTGATCGTCGGGCATGATGCGGTCTGCCGCGATGGTGGTGGCCTTGGTGCGCTCGTTGATGCCCGCCGCGAGCCGAGCCGAGACGCCCTCGACGCGGCGCATCATGTCGGCGCAGGAGCAGCCGGAGTCGGCGAGCGACTGGAGCGTGTCACGCTCGATGATGGGGGCGAACTGCGAGTCTTTGTAGTAGGGAAAGTGGCCGGAGGTCTTGTAGAGTTCGAGCGAGCCGATGTGGGGCGTGAAGACTTCGGTGTAGCCCTGCTTGCGGAGTTCGGCCGCGATGAAGGTCTGGAGTTCTTTGCGGATGATGGAGCCGGCGGGTGTCCAGAGGATGAGGCCCTGGCCGACGGTTTCGTCGATGTGGAAGAGGCGGAGGTTTTTGCCGATCTCGCGGTGGTCGCGGGATTTCGCCTCTTCGCGCTGCTTGAGGTAGGTGTCGAGCTCGGCCTGGGTGGGGAAGGAGACGCCGTAGACGCGTGTGAGCCGGTCGGAGTTCTCATCGCCGTGCCAGTAACTGGAGGCGAGCGACATGACCTTGATGACGCCGATGCGGCCGGTGGATGGGACGTGGGGGCCGCGGCAGAGGTCGTTCCAGGTGCCCGGCTGCGCCGGATCGCCGGTGTAGTAGAAGGAGAGGGCCGCGCTTGGCGCGTCGTCATCGTTGACTCGAATAGTGCCGGACATGATGCCATCCAGCAGGTTTGTCCGAGCTGGAAGAACGGCACGGAGTGCGTTGTCGACCTTGTACTTGTTGCGTTCGCCGCCTAATCGGTCGAACCCGTGTGCCGCGCGGCATTCAATGCGCGTGAACTTCCGATCCTCCGCGATGATCTTGGCGCACTCGGTCTCGATGGCCGCGAAGTCGGACTCTCGCAGGGGGCGGTTGTCGGGGAACTTGATGTCGTAGTAGAAGCCGGTGGGCAGGGGCGGGCCGTAGACGAGTTGGGCCTCGGGCACGATGCGCTGGATGGCCTCGGCCATGACGTGCGCGGCGGAGTGGCGCATGAGCAGCAGCGCCTCATCGCTGATCGCCTGGCCGGGCTTGGGGGCGGTGATGATGGCGACCGCCGCGTCGCGGTCGATGGTCGCGCTGAGGTCTCGCGTCTCGCCGTTCACCTTGATCGCCAGCGCGGCCTTGGCGAGGCCCGCGCCGATGGACGCGGCGACTTCGAGGCCGGTAACAGGCTTGTCGAAGGACTTGGTCTTGCCGTCAGGAAGTGTGATGGTCAGGGGCATGGTGTGGATCGCGCGAAGGGAGGAAAGAGAGATGACTTCCGGGAGCCCGTCATTCTTGTGAAGGAGCGTACAGCCGCAGGGCTTCGCACTCCGGGCACCGGTAGGCCACCACGGGCAGGCCGGCCGTGGTTTGCGCGGCCGTCACCTCGCCGCGCGGCAGCAGGGCCGGCCGCTCAGGCTCGCCCACGCACCAGCGCGGCAGGTTGGTGGCCCCGCCGCCGCTGCCGCGCTCCGTGAGGAAGCCGCGCACCATCACCTTCTGGCAGACCAGACACGTGGGTTGCTTGGCCATGAGTCGTGTCCTCAGTGTGGAAACGAAACAGCCCGGCATCCGGGCCGGGCTGGAGTGCGGATCGCGGTGCAGGGCCGGCAGCCCGCAGCGGGTCACGTCGTGCGCGTGGTCGTGTCGGTGGAGGAATCCGTCAGCATCAGGAGCAAGGCTAGACCGCGTCGGCACGCCCAGCAACCGCGCCGGGGTCTCCTGAGCCCGCGTTCCGGTATGCTCCCCCATCGTGATCTGCCCTTTCTGCGGCCATAACGACGACAAGGTGATCGACAGCCGCGCCAGCGAGGCGGGCAAGGTCATCCGTCGGCGGCGCGAGTGCCTGAACGCCAAGTGCAAGCGCCGCTTCACCACCTACGAGCGCGTGGAGGAACTGGCCCGTCTCACGGTGGTGAAGCGCGACGGCAGCCGCGTGCCCTTCAGTCGCGACAACATTCTGCGCGGCGTGCAGGCCGCCTGCGGCAAGCGGCCCGTGCCCGAGGCCGCGCGGGTGGCGCTGGTTGACGAGGTGGAGGAGGCGGTGCACCGCGAGTTTGAGCGCGAGGTGCCCAGCAAGCGCATCGGCGAACTGGTGTGCAACGCCCTGCGCGACCTCGACGAGGTGGCCTACATCCGCTTCGCCAGCGAGCACCGCCAGTTCAAGGATGCGGGCGACATCGCCAACGAACTGGCCGAACTGGGGGCCCGCGTGCGGGATGCAAAGGGGCAGGCGAAGTTGTTTTGAGGGTGCGCCGCGTTATCGGCCCTCAAAACCGCCTCTTGCGCGTGCAAAAACGCGGGTGCCCGATTTTGTGCAGTTTCGCGCGGCCCGGCGATACACAGAGCGTCATGTGCGACAGCCCCGGCGGGATATGCCGCGGCGGATTCGGGAATCGTGAATCGCTGGGCCGGTCGGGCGGAGCACCGAACCCGGGAAACCAGACGCGACCAACCACCCCTTTCGCAATCGAGGAGCTCCGACCAATGACCGGCACAGCAATCACCGATCTCACGCACGAAACGTTCTTCGGCCTGCTCATCGCGGGCGACCGTCCGGGTGCCCGCGCCCTGGTGTCGCGCCTGCTCGAAGAGGGCGTCTCGCCCGCCGAACTGATCGAAGACCTCTTCTGGCCCACCCATGAGAAGATCGCCAAACTCAGAAAGGGCGACCAGATCAGCGCGCTGGCCGAGCACACCGCCAGCCGCTTGCTCAGGATCCTCGTCGACCAGAACGCGGCCCGGCTGCCCATGACCTCCAGCCGCGGGCGCACCGTCTTCGCCTTCTGCGGCAAGAGCGAGGTGGAGGAGGCCGGCGCTCAGATGGCGGTGGACATGCTCGAGGCGCACGGCTTCACCGTGCGCTTCGGCGGCGGCGGAATCGCCAACGACGAGGTGCTCGGCCTGGTGCAATCCAACCGCCCCGACGTGCTGTTGCTGTTCTCCTCCGCTGCCGAGGACCTGCCCGGCATCCGCCAACTCATCGACACGCTGCAGGAGATCGGGGCCTGCCCCGACATCCAGATCGCCGTGGGCGGCGGAGTCTTCAACCGCGCCACCGGTCTGGCGGAGGAGATCGGCGCCGACCTCTGGGCCTACTCGCCGCTGGAAGTGGTCGAGGCCTTGGTGGAGGAGCCGGCCCGCCGCGCCCAGGCCGAGCAGCGCACCGTCGGCAAGTTGCGCAAGGTGAAGAGGGCGGCCTGAAAACCGCGGGGATCCCGGCGGTATCCGGTTATCAGAGAACATGCGATGACCCCGGCAAGCCTACGCCGGGGTCTTTTGTTTGGTGGGCGCACGGTGGCGATGGTGTGGTTGTGCGGGTTGTGCAACCGGCCCGCACAGGGGCCGTATCCTTGTACATGACCCCACGCGCCGAACGAGCGCTGATCCGGCGCGTCCTCGCGGGCGATCGCGCCGCCGCCGAGGAACTGGTCAAGGCCCATCAGGGTTCGCTCTACGCCTACATGCTCCGCATGACCAGCCGCCCCGAGGTGGCCGAGGATGTGGTGCAGGAGGCATTCGTCCGCGCCTTCGTGCATCTGAAGCGCTACGACCCGCGCTTCCGTTTCAGCACGTGGCTGTTCACCATCGCCAAGCGCCTGCACGTGAACGCCTGCCAGCGTCTGGCCCCGAGTTTCGATACCGACACCGTGGGAGCATTCGCCGGCAGACTCGTCGGGGCCGCCGGGCCCAGCGAGCGCCACGAGCAAGGTGAGGGCGTGCGCCACGCGCTGGACGACGCCATGAGCGTTCTCACCGACGACCAGCGCGAGGCCATCGTGCTCTTCTATCAACTCGATTGGTCGGTCGAGCAGATCGCCGAGTACCTCGACCAGCCCGAGGGCACGGTGAAGAGCCACCTGCACCGCGGGCGTCGCCGCCTCCGTGAAACGCTCGAAGCCCAGGTGCACGTCATGCCCCGCCTCATGGAGGCGCTGGCATGAATCGCAACGCGCTCACCGGCTCGGGCGGCTTGCCATCCCTGCGCGGTCAACGCCCCGCGGCACCCGACCTCAGCGGGGCGATTCTGGGCCGCCTCGATCAACGCCGACTGTTCGTCTCCACGCGCCGCCGCGCCTGGCTCGGGCTGGGCCGCGTGGCCGGCGGCGGCTGCCTGTGCGCACTGGCCGTGGGCCTGGCGGGGGTGCAGGCCCAGCGCTGGACCGAATCACTGCGTGAGGAACGGGCCCGCACGCTCGGCCCTCTGGTGCGTTCGGCTGCCGACCGGGCCGGGGCCAGCCTGGCCCGCGTGGCCGAGGTGGGCACCCCCGGCGAGTCGTGGCTTGTCGCCTCGCTGCCTTTCTCCCTTCCGCCCGAGCCCTCGCCCGCGCCCGGGTCGCTGGCGGCACCCGCGCCCGCCGGTGCCGGCGTGCACGGTCATGCCCCCGCACGCCCGTGGACGTGGGAGCCCGCCGTGCGTGCCGTGGCCCAACTGCCGCAGTCCCCCGCCGCCTCGTCCCTGGTTGACGGCTACCTGCGCCGCCGCGACCGCACCCCGGTGCTCGGCGCGCACGATTGGTCGGCCACACCCGCGGCGCGGTTCATCCGCGCCCTCAGCGTGCCCGCGCCCCGGTCGCGCGCCGAGCCCTGGTCCACAGGTGCCTGCTACGCCTCGCCCGGTGAGAGCCCGCGCTGATCCATGCCCCCGCGCCCGCGTCTATCTCGCCCGCTCGCGGCGGCGGCGTTCGCGCTGCTCATGCTGACCCCGTCGGTGCGGGCAGATGCAGAGGCCGATCCCCAGTCGCTCACCGCCGAGATCGTGGCACGGCTCCCGATCCAGACACGCGCCGTGCTCGCCGTGCGCGGCCTCGGCACCCTCCTCGACGACACGGGCATCTCACCCATCCGCGAACTGGCCCGGGCACGGCTCATCGACCGAGGCGTCAACGACGCGTGGGAAGGCCTCGCCGCGCGGCTCGAGTGCACGCCCCGCGAGGCCGTCGAGCGGCTGGTGGGCACCCGCGCCATCCTCGCCGTGGGCGAGCAAGCCGACGGTCCCCGCCCCGGGCGTGCCGGGCCCGAGGCCGTCGTCCTCGGTCCGCTGCTGCCCTGGGTGGTCCTGAGTGAAGTTGATGAACAGAGCGCGCTCCGCCTCGCCGCCGCCCTTGAGGGTGTGCCCCGACGCGTCGACTCGGGCCGGCCCGTCTACGCGCTCGAGGGCGGCGACTTCCTGCTCTCCACCCTGCCCATGGCCCCGTCAGAGCGCGGCAAGCGCGCCTGGATGCTGCTGGGCTCCCGCGACCACGCCGCCTGGTTCACGCTCGTGCTCCGGGCCGGCCGCGGCCCGCCTCACGCGCCCCCCGCGGCCGACACGCTCGGCGCGACCGAGGCCTACGCCGAGTGGCGGCGTCTGGGCGCGGGCGACCTGTCCCTCCTCGTGCGCACCGCCCGCGAAGCCGCCCCGCCCGCTGCGGCACCCGCGGCCTGGCGCGGCTACCTCGTCGCATCAGGCCGCACCCGTGCCGCCGCGCCGGCGCGCCCGGCCGGCTGTGAAGTCGCCGTGGCGTTCGTGAGTGAGTCCGCAGCCACTCGGGCCCAACTCGCGGGGTATCCGCTCGTGCCCGAGGCCCGCATGGATGCCCTCGAACAGGGGGCGGTTGCCGCCCTCTCTGCCGGTGCGCCCGCAGGCGTCGCCGACGCGCCCCCGGCCTTTGTCTGGCCTCCCCTGCCGGGCCTGCGCGCCAGCGTTCTGGGGCGCGGCCCGGGTTCGGGGCAGACGCCCACCGCCTCGATCCTCGTGCTGCGTGCCGAGCCGGTCAGCGGGCGTGCACTTGTGCTCGAAGCGTGCCAGACCGGCCGCGCTCCCGCCGAACTCGATAGTCGCATCGCCGCGCTCGCGGGGCGCTCGCCCGACCCGCTGGCGCCGCAGGCGTCGCTGGGCGGTCTGTTGCCCGGCGTGCCCCGCTCACTCGTACTCGATCTGCCCGCCGGATCGCCCCTGCAGGCGCTCACGGGCACCCCCGTGGCCGCCGCGTGGGTGGCGCAGCCGCCCGACGAATCAGGGCGCGCCTGGTGGGCCTGTGCGCTTGCCGGCAGCACGGCCACGCACGGCGACCCCGACCCGGCCACCGATGCGGCCCGGCGCACCGCCCGCGCACGTGCAGATGCGGCCTTGGCCGACCTCACCCGCGCCATCGCGCCCGCCCCGCAGCGGGCCGGCGACCCTGCCCTCATGGGCGGCGGTGCCGACGTGCGTGTGCTCCGCCGCTGGGTGGCCCGCGGTGTCATCGACGTGCCCGGGTTGGCCCGCCTCGTCGGTCTGCCCATGGGCCTGCGGGCCGGACCCGACGGCGTCCAACCCTTCGACTTGGGGGGCATGCTTGCCAGGGTCGGCGTCATTTCATGGCGCCTCTGGGCCGACGAGAGCGGGGGCCTGCACGGCGATATCGATATCGCTGTGGCACCGGGCGGGCCTTAGCCCCGGGCCGAGGCCGCGACCGCCTCGATGATCTCCCGGTGGTTCGCGCAGCGCGGGCACTTGTGCTGGCCGCCCAGTTTCCCGCGCGACTGCATCCACCGGTGGATCGCGCCCGGCGGCAGCACCGTGATAGTGGGGGGGGCCATGCCCACCGAGCCCGTGCGTTTGGTGGTGTAGTCCACGTTCTGCCGCTTCAGGGCCGCGTCAAACGCTTCGGCAAACGGCGCTAGCCGGGCGCCATCGGTCCGCTCCTGCACCTCCACCGCCAGTTCCAGCCCGGCGGGACGGGGCGGGCTCGCACCGGCATCCGGGTAGACCGGCGCGGCGGTGAACTCGCCCACCGTGAGCCCCGCCGCCGATGCCGCGGCCGCCACCGCGTTCTCGATGTGCTCCACGATCAGGTTCTCGCCGAAGGCATTGATGAAATGGCGGTGGCGGCCCACGATGCGCAGGCGGGCGGGGCCGGTGCCGGGGCGGCCGGGGGCATCGGGCACGCTGTCAAACTCCACCACGTCGCCGATCACGTAGCGCCACAGGCCGGCGCAGGTGCTCATGCACACCACGTAGCGGCGCCCCGGCTCGGCGTGCTCGGCGGTCACGGCCTCCGGCGCCGCATCGTGCACCCGCTCGAGCGGGATGAACTCGTAGAACGTGCCCAGGTCGGTGAGCAGGCGCAGGCCCGGATCGCCGCGCACGTCCTGCATGGCGATGAACCCCTCGCTGGCGGGGTAAATCTCCAGCCGACACGGCACGTCAGGCCCGGCGGCAGTGCCGCTCCACAGGGCCCGCACGCGCGGCTCAAAGGGCCCGTACTTCACGCCCCCGTGGACCAGGAGCCGCAGGTTGGGCCACACGTCGCGCAGCGTGCCCGCGGGCCGGCCTCGGGCCCGCGCCAACTCCAGCACTCGCTCGCACAGCACCAGCATCCAGCTGGGCATCCCGCAGATCATCCGCACATCGGCATGCACGCACGCCGCGGCCATGGCCTCGATCTTGGCCGGCCAGTCGCTCATCAGGGCGATGCGCCGGCCGGGCAGGTAGAGCGCAGAGACGGGCCAGCGGATCATCGGTGCCACGAGCCCCGAGAGGTCGCCGGTCAGAATGCCCTGGGGTCCGCGCGTCAGGTCGGTGCTGCCCCCCAGAAAGAGCGCCTTGCCTGTCAGCATGTCGGGCAGGCTCACGCCAAAGCGTGCCGCCGTGGCGAAGATGTCCAGCGCGGCCCGCCGGTTGGCCCGCAGCATCTCGCGCGACACGGGGATGTACTTGTCCCCGGCCGTGGTGCCGCTGGTCTGGGCAAAGTGCCGCACCAGCCCCGGCCACAGCACGTCGGGCTCGGCCCCCTCGCGCATGCGGGCGACGTCGGCCCGGAAGCCCTCATAATCGCGCACCGGCACCTGGGCGCGATACGCCCGCACCAGGTCGGCATCGCCCGTGCGCGTGAGCGCGCTGAAGCCGTGGGTGCGCCCGAAGCGGGTGCTGGCGGCGACTTCGAGCAGCCGCCGCAGTTGGCGTATCTGCACCTGGGCCGTGGTGCGGCGCCAGCGACCGGCATCGTCCAGGCTCTTCGCCCGGCGCGCCAGCAGCGCCGCCATGCCCGCGCCCACCGCCCGCGTCCACGCCATGCCCTAGCCCTCCGCGCGGGCGCCGCCCGGCCCGTCGAGCGCCGCCACAAACTCCAGGAGCGCACCCGCGAACGCCTCGGGGTGCTCGATCATGGGCACATGCCCGCAGCGGTCAAACCACGTGAGCCGCGACCCGCGGATCAACTCGTGGAAACGCTCGGCAGCCTCGGGGGGGGTTACCACGTCCTGCCGCCCCCAGATCAGCAGCGTGGGCACGCTGATCCGGCCCACGTGCTGGCGCAGCACGTCGCGCCGGGCCGACCGGCTCAGCCGCACCATGGCCCGCGCCTTGCCCCGCTGGCTCAGTTCCGCGTGTGCACGGTCCACGTCCGCCGCACGCATGCACGCCGCGTCAAAGAACAGTTCGCCGATCTTCCGCTCCAGCCAGGCCCGGCTGGGCCGGATCTGCACATCCGCCACGATCGAGGCCTCGATCAACCCGCTCGATCCCGCCAGCACGAGGCCGCGCACCAGCCCCGGGTGCTCGATCGCCAGCCGCAGGGCCACGTGCCCGCCGAACGAGTTGCCCACCAGCACCGCCGGCCTTCCCACGTGCTCCCGCAGAAACCGCTCCGTGAGGCGGGCCACACCGTCGATCGACGAGTGCTCTTTTTCCAGGTCCAGGAGCGGCAACTCGAACAGCGTGCACGCCACCCGCCCGCGCACACGCCGCACCACCTCGTCCCAGTGATCGTTCAGCCCGACCAGGCCGTGCAGAAACACCACCGGCGCTCCGCCCCCGCCCCCGTCGTCCGGACCCACGTCCACCACACGGGCGCACAGCCCGCAGGCTCCCCGGCCGGCTTCCGGCGTGTTCACCGGCCACAGCGTGAGCCCGGCCGGACCGCCGACCCCGCAGCGGGCTTGATCGGTCGTCGACATGAACGTGGCATCAGACCGCATGAGGGCACAGACACCCCCGTGCCGTCGCCGCCGACCACCGGGGGCCTGATGATAAGGGTGCCGCTCGGCGCGGTGCCGGCAGCCCGCCCCGCACGCCCTGCCCTCCTACTTCTGGGCGCTCTCGAGGGCCACGCTGGGGCGGAAGTCGCGGATCACCTTGTTGCCCACGGCGAAACTCCTGATCTTCACGCCCAAACTGGGCCGGAAGATGAGCGTGAGTTTCTGGTCTGTGCGGCTGCGCGACATGGGCGGCAGGTCCGCCAGGCTCGCCAGCGGGCGGCCCACCGTGTAGCGCAGGTGGTAGCCCGCCGTGTCCTCATAGATGTACCCCACGGCCACGAAGCGCTGACCGCCCTCGTCGATCAGCGCCGGCGGGCCGTCGCCGGCCTGCGCCTCGGGCGAGAGCACGCTGAACGCCGACGTCGGCCCCGCGTCCACCTGCACCACCACCGTCGAGGGGTCCACCGCCAACCGTTCGATCAGCAGCGACCGCTCCGTCCCCTGAGCCGCCAGGTCGGCGAGGTTCAACTGCGTCTCGCCGCCGTTCACCGCGTTGTCGGCCGACACTTCCAGCCCCGGGGTCGCCCCTTTGGTCAGGCGCTTGGCAAGCATGTTGCTCACCCGCAACTCCGCCTGGCCTGACCCGCCCCCGCCGCCACCCTCGGCCCCCGGCGTGAAGGCCCGCGCGCTCGAGCGGTCCAGCGGTCCGCCCTGCGCGCCCGAAAACAGCGCGCCGGAGCGCACCGCGTCGTCGCGCTGGGCCGTCGAGCCGAACACCACCGGGGCCGGGGTGGCCTGCTGCGTCTCGTCATTGAGCAGCGGGTAGCGCATGTTCCGGATCACCACCGCGATCGGCGTCGAGCCCACCGGAACCAGGAACTCGAACGCGAACGGCGGGTCCGCCGCGCCGCCCACGCTGCTGATGTACACGTCGCCCGCGTCGTACCGCCAGCGTCCGTTCACCTTGCGGTCGCCCTGGGCCTGGCTGATGGCCGCGATCGGTTGCACGGCCGACACACGCCCTTCCGCGTCGCGGGCCAGCAGTTGCACGTGCCCGCGCCCGAAGGCGACCTGGCCCACCTTCTCGCGCAGCCCCCCTTTGGTGCCGATCACCACGCCCTCCAGCCGGTAGTTGCCGCTCAGGGGCTGGCCGTCGACGTCCACCGTCTTCTGGACCACCCCGGCGTCAAACGTGTCGGTGAGCAGCGTCTGCAGCGGCAGCGGGGCCTGGTCGGTGCCCACGGTGTAGCGGCCCTGCACCGCGGCGTCATCGGGCCGGATGTTGTTCTTCAACAGCATGCCCACCGGGCCCAGCCGCGTCAGCGCGCCGCGGTCGGCCGCGTTGGGCATGTAGACGGCCATGGGCGTGCTGGTGGCGAAGACCGTCGTGGAGAGACGGCCGTAGACCGCCGCCACCAGCCGGTCGGCGGGCAGCCACAAGGGGGCGCTGCGCACCAGCGCGCCGGTGCCGCGGTCAAACCGCAGCGGCTGGGCCCCGAAGTTCTCGTTGCCGCCCCGCAGGTGCGAGAGCGAAATCGCCAGCACCCCCGCCGCCACCAGCCCCGACACCAGCCCGCACACGCCGCCCCCCGCGTAGTTGGCCACCGTCGACACCGCCACGTTGGCCCGCACCGTCGCCGTCAGCATCGTCGAGATCAGCACCAGCGACACCACAAACGTGCCCGCCAGCCCCGCCGCCCACGCCGTGTCGATCGCGTACTGCGACGACGTGCCACGCAGAATCGCGTACGCCGCCGTCTCCCACAGGCCGAAGGCGATCGCCCCCGAGGCCAGCACCGCCACCATGTGCAGGAGGGCCGAGAAGAAACCCCGGGCCGCCCACAGGTACCCGATGCCCAGAACCGTGATGATGACGAGGATGTTGAGAATCATGGCGTGCTGCGCTGCAATGTGCTCTGGTACCGGAGACCGAAACGCGTCGTACGAGACCCCGGCGGCCTATCCCCCTCGGGTGGGCTTGGCGGCCGCCGCGGCGGGAGCCGTGGACGCCGGGGCGGCCGCGGCCGCAGCCGATGGCGCGGCGATCCTCTGCACCTCCTCCACCGACGAGATCCCCGCCACCGCCTTGCGGATCGCCGCCTGCTGAATAGACGGCAGCCCGCGCTTCTTGAAGGCCGCCCGCAAACCGTTGAGGTCTCCCGCGGCGACCGCGGCCCGCTCTTCCTCGCCGATGCGGTACACCTCGAAGCACCCCTCCTGCCCCACGTAGCCGCTGCCGCCGCACTGCGGGCACTCCACCGGCTCCTTCCCCTGCTTGGGGTCGATCACCTGCCCGCCCTTCTTGAACAACTGGGCCACCTTCTCACCCACGCCCATCTTCTTGAGCATGTCCGGTGAGGGCGGATAGCCCACCTTGCAGTTGGTGCACAGCTTGCGCACCAGCCGCTGGGCCAGCACACCCCGCAGGGTCTTCGCGCACTGGGCATGGTCGCCCACGGCACGCATGTACAGGTCCACCGCCTCCGCCGCGCTCGCGGCCTTCAGGCTCAGATACACGCGGCTGCGATCGGCATCGACCTTCGACACCTCTTTGGCGGTCGCCGCGTCCGGGCACTCGGCCACCGCCACCACGTCCGGGTCGCGCCGCAAGATCGAGCGCACGCTAGTGGCGAAGTCGGCACCCTCCACATTGGGATCGAACACCGTGTGCTTGATCCCCTCCACGTTCAGTTGCTGCTCCATCTCCACCGTCTGGATGGTGTTGGTGTACGCGTCGTGCATCTGCATGATCGTGTACATGGTGGTCGTCCGCCCCGCATCGGGCGGCGCCGCCAGCAGCACCACGCCCAGGCGGGCCTTCTCATCGATTGGCGTGTCGTCGGGGTTCTTGAGCGTCTGGCCGGTGATCACCTTGAGTTCGGCGGCCTGCTCGGGCAGCAGGCCCAGATCGTCGGGCTTGCGCTTCACGGCCTTGTCGGCGTCGAACACCAGCAGCATGCGCATGCCGCCCGACACACCCACGCTGGAAACCCGCACCTTCCACTTGGTCGAAGCCATCTCCGCCGTGGTGTCGCCCACGCAGCGCTTGCGCCGCTCGTTCACGTCGAGTTTGGCGGCCTGCTTCCACAGGTCGATCACCTTCACGGCCAGGGGCCCGGGCAGCGTCTCACCCGGCACCTTGACACCGTCCACCAGCATCTCAGCCTTGTAACTGCCGTCCTTGCCGGCCAGGCCCAGTTCCACCTGGGCCGCCCGGGCCGCCATGGCCCGGAAGAACAGGTCCTCGGCCGCCAGTCGCACCTGCAACTCGGGCGTATCCGCCGCCGGCGCAGGGATGGTGCTCTTGTCGGGCAGCCGCAGCGTCAGCCGCACCTCGGCCGGGCCTTTGTCGCCCTTCTTCTTCTTGCGCTCCGACAGCATCTTGCTGATCGCCGACAACTCGAGGCGGTGGGCCGCGGGCACGCGTTCGTCCTTGTTGGCGATCTGCGGGTACCAGAACAGGTCCACCCCCAGGATGATCAGCATCAGCAGCCACGCGATCCAGAACGCCAGTTCACCCGGGACGGGCACCAGGAGCGGCACCAGCACCGCCGCCGTGCCCGTGGCCAGGTGGATGGTGTTGTATTTCTCGCGGGGCAGGTTCCACTTGGCCGCGTGCTTGTCGTAGATCGTGGCCACCACCCACGCCCACCCCGCCAGCGGCACCACCATCAGGAGGGGCTTCCACCACGACACCAGCGTGAAAGGCGTGGTGGCGACAAGCGCCGGCAGAGAATCGCTGAGTGCGGCCATGGAGGCTCCGGGAGAGGCCGGTCGCGCGTGCCGCGACCCGGGCCGTAAGCATACCTGCGCTCCGCCCGCCATGCGCTGCGGCCTGCCCGTGTCCCGGCGACCGGCTTCACTGCGGCCGGGTTGCGAATAGGAAGTTCACGGGCGCGGCGAACCGCCCCGCCCACGCGGCCTCGTTGTGCCCGGCGTCGCCGTCATCGCGGAACAGGTATGTGCGACCCGTGCCCGCCGCGGCTTGTACGCGGGCCTTCACCAGCCCCTCAAACTTTCGGCACGCTCCCACGTACGCGGCGTTGCTCGCCGCCGCATTCTCGTCGGGTCCGAACTCCTTGCCCCCGTAGCCGAAGTAGATCCGTTGGGGCCAGGTCTTCTGCTTCTCGAAGAACGCGAGCACAGCCCCGTCGCCCAGCGTCCATGACGGGCTCTCCAGCAGCACGCCGCCGAACTTGTCGGGTTGCTGGCACGCCGCGTGCATCGCGATGATGGCCCCCAATGATGACCCGCCGATGGAGGTGTGCTCGGGGCCGGTCTTCACACGAAACCCGCGCTCGATGCGCGGCATGACCTCATCCACCACGAATCGCACATACGCGTCGCCCGTCGGCTCCACGCCGGGAAGGACGTCGATGGGCAGGTACTCACTCGCCCGCGCCCCGCCCGCGTGGGGAATGCCGACGATGATGAAGGGCTGCACTTCGCCAGCGCCGATCAGCCGCGCGGCCGTCTCGTCTGCGCCCCACTCCGCCGGGGTGCCGGGCATCTTCATGAACAGGTTCTGACCGTCCTGCATGTACAGCACCGGGTACCGTCGCCCCGAGTTCGCCGCGTCGTCGTAACCCGGCGGCAGCCACACCAAGAGATCGCGCAGTTGCGGCACGCCCCCGCCGGCCACCTGCACCCGCCGCACCGTGCCCGTGACCTCCTTGAGTTCGTAGTAGGGGTTCAGGTCTGGCCGCGCCGCCGAGTTCGGCCGCTGGTCCGACCACTTGGGCACCTCGTACTCGAACACCGGCTTCTCGCCCGGCTTCAGCGTGGCAGGGTCGATCTTCGGCAAGAGGCGGTTGGAGATGTCCGACAGGTCCGCCGCGGTCTCGCAGCGGTCCCACGAGCCACGTGTGAACTTGAACTCCAGCGGCCCGTCCTTGCTGGGCTTGGGCAACTCGATCTGCCAGCGCAGGTCGCTGCGGGCCGTGAGTTGCTGCTTGCTGTCGCCGGGGTCCCACCCGTTGTGGCTGCTGGCCAGGTAGATCGGCGAGCCCGCGCTCGCCAGCCCCGACAGGTCCTTCACCACCAGCACAAAGCCGTTGGGCAGCGACTCGGGCTTCACCAGCCGTCCCTCGGGGGCCGGCTGGGCCGCCGCCTGCGCCATCGCCGCGCGGGCCAGCCGCGCCTCACGCTTCTCCATCGCCTCGCCGTGCGCAAACGTGTACAGCCCGCCCACCACCGCCGCCGGTGCCACCAGCACGCCCGTCAACACCCACCGTCGCAGGATCATGCACGCACTCCCACAGATTCTCACGTTCGCGCCCGCCGCCGCTACTTGGCCGCGGCGAAGTTCCTGGCCACTTCAGCCCAGTTCACCACGTTCCACCACGCCGCCACGTAATCGGTGCGGCGGTTCTGATAGTGCAGGTAGTAGGCGTGCTCCCACACATCCAGCCCCAGGATCGGTGTGCCACCGCACCCCGCCACGCCCTCACCCATGAGGGGGTTGTCCTGGTTGGCCGTGCTGCACACCTTGAGTTTGCCCCCGGGCATCACACACAACCAGGCCCAGCCCGAGCCGAAGCGCTTGATGCACGCGTCGGCAAACTGCTCCTTGAAGGCCTGGAAACTGCCGAACGAGTTGTTGATCGCGTCTGCAAGCCCGCCCGCGGGCGCCCCGCCGCCGCCAGCCCCCGCCGGGGCCATCGTCCGCCAGAACATGGAGTGGTTCACGTGCCCGCCCAGGTTGTTGCGCACCGGGCCGCGTTTGTCGTCGGGCAGCTCCGCGAGTTTCGCGATCATCTGCTCCGGGGGCAACTCGGCCCAGCGTGTCCCCTCGAGCGCCTTGTTCGCGTTCGTCACGTAGGCCCCGTGGTGCTTCTGAGAGTGGATCTCCATCGTCCGCGCATCGATGTGCGGCTCGAGGGCGTTCAGGGCGTAGGGAAGGGTCGGGAGCGTGTGAGCCATGATGGACCTCGGACAGGTGAGGAGGGAGTGGCGGCCTCGGCCCCGCCTGCGGGGCGGCGCACGCGGGCCATGAGCGTAGCCGCGCTGCCCGCGGAGGCGAGTGTGCGGTGTCGGTAAGGGTAAACCCCGAACACCCGTAGCGGCGGTCAGGTGATCCGAGTGGCCCGGGGCCAACAACCCCCTACCGTCCATCCAGAGTTATTCCACATCCGGGCCAAATCCGGCCGCACCCTCGTTGCAGGATCGGGCCCTTTGTGATAGATTATTCCCGGTCGCGCGGCGGCTCTCGAACCTCCGTCGCGTAGAGTTAGTAGACATAAACATGAACGCAGCTTGGCCGTTCCTGTCGCAAAAAAGCCGGTTCGTGCATGCGGATGGTCCCCGGGGTTGGTCCAAGCGGCCCAGGGCGGAGCGGTAGCGGTGTTTTTGTCGGGTCGCGGCTACCCGTCGAAACGTTTGGCGGTTTGTTGCGTATGAAGAGATGGAGAAACTGATCCCTGCGACCGCTCAGCGATCCCAACCCGGGCAGCCGGTTCGGGACCGGTGTGAGCGGTGCAGAGTTGCAGGCCGGGCCCCGAAAGACTCCAATGGGCGCTGGCGGGGTTGGGCGGCGGCCGCCGGGCATCGCCGGTGGGTTGAACAGCCGGAGACCGAACCGGGTACGCGAGTTCGGCAGTGGGCGGCGTTGGAAAGGCCCAGTCAGCGTGAAACGGCTTGAGAGCAAATCGACGCGGGCAACCGCGAGCAGAAAGGATCGTATGACCGCCGTGGCAGCGTCCACTCCCAGCCCGCTCGAGCAGCACCGCCGGCGCAGCCGCGTGGATTTTTCCGATGCGCCCGCCGTGGTCGTGCCGGCCAAGCGCGGCCGCGGGACGCGCAAGGCCGCGCCCGAAGTCAAGCCCGCAGCCCCGGTGGTGAAGCGCCTCCGCAAACTCAGCCCGGACGACGAGGCCCTGCTCAACGGGCTGATGGCCAGCGAGCAGGACTACATCCCTTCGTCCGCGTTCCGTGAGGAGGGTGCCGAGAAGGCCATTTACGACGATGCTCCCGACATCCAGAAACCGGACACCAGTTGGTACCACCCCGTGATGGACGATCTCTCCGGTCGCACCCGCACGGTGAAGACGGCCCAGCAGGTGATCCTCACCGGTGCCGAGGAGAAGGTGCTCTTCCACCAGTTCAACTACGCGCGCTTCCGCATCTGGGAGATCCAGCAGGAGGTGTGGAGCACCCCCGCGCGCAAGCCGACACCCGAGCAGGCCGACCAGATCCTCGCGTGGCACCGGCGCGGCGACCTCATCCGCCAGCAGATCGCCAACACCAACCTGGCGCTGGTGCTGGCCATGGCCAAGCGCACCCGCATGAGCGAGGTTGATTTCGCCGACCTCGTCAGCGAGGGCAACATGGCCCTCCTGCGCGCCGTCGACAAGTTCGACGCCGGCCGCGGGTACAAGTTCAGCACCTACGCCTGTCGGGCCATCCTTAAGGCCTTCAGCCGTCAGGGCATGAAGCTCAGCAAGTACCGTCAGCGCTTCCCCACCGACTTCGATCCCAAACTCGAGCGCTCCAACTTCCTCGAGACCAAGCGCAACACCTTCGAGAAGGACGCGGCCGAAGAGGTCAAACGCATCGTGCTCAACAACCGGGCCGAACTCACCGACGTCGAGCGCACGGTGATCGAGCACCGCTTCGGTCTCGAGAGCGGCGAGCAGGACAAGCCCATGACCCTCGAGCAGGTGGGCCAGATCATCGGCGTCACCAAGGAGCGGGTCCGCCAGATCCAGAACAAGGCCATGGAGAAGATCCGCCTTGAACTGGAGGCCAAGTTCCTCGGCAACCGGGAGGCCAAGCAGGCCGAAGCGGCCGCCGCGGCGGGCGTGGGCGGTGAGGCGGCTCAGCCCAGCCTCGAGGCCATCGTCGCCAGCAACTGACGCCGGCCGCTGCAAATCAGACTCAATCGCGGCCCTCAGCCCCGGGTCACCCGGGGTTTTCTCTGCGCGCCGCCCGGCAATCCACCCCTTCTCGGACTCAAGGCAAACCGCCCGAATGCCGTTATACTGCCCGCATGCCCACTCGCACCAGCGGAGCCGGATGAATGGCGGTCCTCGCCTGCATCGTGCCATTCGGGTTCAGTTTCGATCCGGTGCGGTTCATGGTGGCCTATCGCGCGCTGGGGTGCACGACGGCCCAGTTTTACCGCAACGAGCAGAAGCCGCCCACCGTCGCTCAGGCCCTGGCCGCGGCATCTCAGGCGGGCCTGCGATTCGACTCCATCCACGGAGTCTTCGGCTTTCACCTCGACCCGAGTGCGACCGACGCGCGGCACCGGCAACGCTGCCTGGAGATTTACGAGGCCGAGGGCAAACTCGCCAGCGACCTGGGCGGCCCGATGGTGGTGGTGCACCCGGCCGCGTGGAACCCCGGCATGCGGATGATGGCCCCCGAGGAAGTGGACCGGGTATCTGAGCCGCGCTGGCCGCTGCTCGACGACTTCATGCGTCGCCTGGCCGAGGTCGGGCAGCGTCTGGGTGTCACCTACCTGATCGAGAACCAGCCAATGAACTGCCCCCTGGGGCACGACACGGTGCGGCTGAGCAAGGCCGTGCTGGCCGTGAACTCACCGTTCATCCGCATGTGTCTGGACACGGGGCACGCCAACATGACCGGCGACGTGGTGGCGACCACGCGGGCCGCGCTGCCGGCCATCCGCTACGTGCACGTGCACGACAACGACGGCAAGATCGACGACCACCGCATGCCCGGAGACGGGGGCATCAGGTGGCCCGAACTCTCCAAGGTGTTTGCCGAGGCGGGCGACGGCGTGCCCCGTATGCTCGAGGTGTTCTACGACGAGGCCCGCGTGGAGGAGATGACCAAAAATGGCCTCGCGGCCAAACTGAAGGCCGCGTGCGCGGTGTGAGCCACGGCTTCGCCGACCGCACTTGCCCGCCGCGTGCGGGCCCCTTAGCCTTGTGCTCTTCTGAGCGGGCGTAGCTCAATTGGATAGAGCATCTGACTACGGATCAGAAGGTTAGGGGTTCGACTCCCTTCGCCCGCGTTTTCCGGTCCCTGCACGGACTGCCGCGCTTCCTGCGCGCCTTCGCACCCGGAGCCTCCCCGCCGTGTCCACCACCGATCCACTCGGCCGCCTCACCGGGCGCGAGCGGGCCGGTCTGCTCGCGCTGGCCTGCCTTGCGGTGCTCTTCGGGGCCGAGACCCTGCGCCGCTCCGCCTTCATGCAGCGGCGCATGACCGATGCCGAGGTGTTCTTCCGTGCCGGCTGGGCCGTGCGCAGCGGCGCCGATCTGTACGACATCACCGACACCAACGGCTGGCACTACCTCTACCCATCCGCCTTCGCCGCGGCCATGGTGCCGCTGGCCGTGCCCCCGCCGGGCGAGACGCTCGCGTGGACGCTTCCGTACCCCGTGGCGGTGGCCGTCTGGTACGCCATCGGCCTGGTCGCGCTGCTGCTGGGTGTCCACTGGTCGGCCCAGGCCGTTGAGGAGGCGTGGGCCCGCTCGCGCGGCACAGCGGCACACTCCGCGCGGGCCCCGCCGCGCCGACCCGCGCACGCGCCGCCTACCCCCGCACCGCACCCGCCCTTCACGCGCATCTGGTGGTCGCTCCGCGTCTGGCCTCTGCTCGCGTGCCTTGTTGCCGTTGGGGCAACCCTCGGGCGCGGCCAGGTCGCCACGCTGCTGCTTGCCCTCATCGCCCGCTGCACGCTCGAGGCCGTGCGGGGCCGCTCGGGTCGCGCCGGACTCTGGCTTGCCGCCGCCATCGCTCTCAAGGTGATCCCGGCGTTCCTGCTGATCGTGCCCGCGCTCCGTCGCGACTGGCGTTGGCTGGCCGGGTGCGCTGTCGGCCTGGCCGTGCTGCTGGGCGTGCTCCCCGCCGCGGTCTTCGGCCCGGCTCGCACACTCGTGCATCACCAGCGCTGGGTGCAGGTGATGTTCGCCCCGGCCGTGGAATCATCCGACGCCACACCCGCCGACCGCAGCCGCTGGGATGAACTCCACTCCTTCCGCCGCAACGACAACCAGTCGCCCCTGGCCATTCTCCACCACGCCCGCTGGATCGGCACGCCGCTCGCCGATCGCCCCGAGCGGCCCGCCCGCGGCACCCAAGTCGCCCATCTGCTGCTGGTGGGCGCACTCACGCTCGCCACCGTGCTCGCCGCCGGCTGGTCGTGGCGGCGCCTGCGGGCGGCGTGGCCTGTCGCGGCCACGCCGGCACTTGTTGGCGCGTTCACCTGCGTCATGCTCATGGCCGCGCCCGTCTGCCAGCCCGATTACTTCACGCTCGCCCTTCCGGCGGTCGCGGCTGTGCTGGGCGTGCGCATCCTTACCCGGGTATCGGCCGGCGGCAGCGGCGACCTTACGCGCGCCGAGTTGGCCCTCGTTGCGCTCTACGTGCTCGTGAACCTGCTCCCCAAACTCAACGGCCTGGAGTCCTTGAAGATGTACGGCCTGTCTGCCGCGGCCGGCCTCGCCCTGTGGTGGGCGTGCCTGCGCAGCGTGCGGAGCGTGCCGCCTCCGCCCGCTCGGCCGATGTGATGCAACCCGGTTGCGCACGGTCGGGTACCATGCCGGTCCATGCCCGAAGCGCCGGCCCTGGCCATCTCGCACCTGCGCTTCGCCTATGCCGGCAGCACACCCGGTCGCGCCGGCTGGGTGGTCGATGTGGCCGACCTGCGCGTGGCCTGCGGCGAGCAGGTGCTCATCGCCGGCCGCTCCGGGCGCGGCAAGAGCACGCTCCTCCAGATCGTCGCCGGCCTTATGCCGCCCAGCGAAGGCACGGTGGTAGTGGGGGGGACAGACATGTACGGCCTCAGCCCCGCCGCGAGAGACCGCTTCCGCGGCAAGGCGATCGGCATGGTCTTCCAGACCCTCAACCTGCTGCAGGGCTTCACCGCTGAGGAGAACGTGATGGCCGCGCTCATGTTCAGCGAGATCCCGGCGCGAGAGCACGCCACCCGCGCCCGTGCGCTCCTGGCGGAACTGGGCGTGGAGCGGCCGCGCGGCCTTGCGGAAGAACTCAGCCTGGGCCAGCAGCAGCGCGTGGCCGTGGCCCGGGCTGTGGCCTGCGACCCCGTGCTGGTGCTGGCCGATGAACCCACGGCGAGCCTCGACCCGGAGAACGCCGCGGCAGCGATGGACCTGTTGCAGCGTGCCTGCACGGCCAAGCGTGCGGCGCTGGTTTGCGTAAGCCACGACCCCGGCATGGCGGCGCGGTTCGGGCGGCGCACGAGCCTCGATGAACTCGCCGCGGGTGAGCCCGTGGCGCCGGGAGGATCGCGCTGATGGCCCTCACCGACATGGGCATCGTGGCCCGCAGCCTGCGAGTGCGGATGTTCTCGACGGCCACCACGGTCGGGCTGGTCGCTCTTTCGGTGGCGCTGATGCTCACCATCCTCTCCATGCGCGAGGCGGGGCGGCGCGCCTTCGAGCGCGGCACGGGCACCATGCACATCCTGGTCTCGGCCGATGCCAGCCCGCTGGTGAGCGTGCTCAACAGCGTGTTCTACGCGCGGGCCCCGCAGCGGGCGCTGCCGTGGGCACGCTTCGCCGAGATCGCCGCCGACCCGCGCATCGACTGGGCCATCCCTGTACAGCAGGGGGATTCGTTCCGCGGCTTCCCCACCATGGCCACCACGCCCGAGTTCTTCACACGCTTCAGGCCCGATGCCGACGGGGAGTGGCGGCTCGCGGCGGGCACGTTCTTCACCGACACCTACAGCGTCGTGCTTGGCGCCACTGTGGCCCGCGAAACCGGCGTGGGCGTGGGCGACAAGATCGCCATCGCCCACGGCATGGGCGAGGCGGCTCACGAGCACGCCGACCACACCTTCACCGTGGCGGGCGTGCTCGCCCCCACCGGCAGCGCCCACGACCGGGCCGTGTTCATCACGCTCGACAGCACGTGGATCGTTCACGCCGAGGAGAAGCGCTTCGCCGACAGCCCTGATGCGGAGGAGCCGACACCGCAGAACCTGACAGCCGACGAGAAACTCATCACCGGTGCCTACCTCGCCGTTAAAGGCCGAGCCGGCTCCGCTGCGCCGCCGCTGGTGCCCGTCGTGTTCAACGACCTGCGCAAGGACCCCTCGCTCACCGTCGCCCTGCCCGGGCAGGAGATCGCCAAACTGTTCGCCATCGTCTCCAACATCGATCAGGTTTTTGTCGCCCTGGCCGGGGCGGTGCTGGTGTGCAGCGGCGTGGGCGTGATGCTCGCCCTGTACAACAGCATGGACCAGCGCCGACGTCAGATCGCCGTCCTGCGAGTGCTGGGCGCAAGCAAGGGCCGCGTCTTCGGCCTCATCCTCAGCGAGAGCGCCCTCATCGGTCTGGCGGGCGGCGCCTGCGGCGTTGCGCTGTGTTTGCTGGGCGTCTGGATCACCGCCGCGGTCATGAAGGCCCGCCTGGGCATCGTGATCGACGCGGTGATCGACCCGCGCATGGCGATACTCGTCGCCGCCGGCACGCTGGTACTCGCCTGCGCCGCCGGGTTGGTGCCCGCGCTCATGGGCTACCGCACCAGTGTCGCCCGGGCCCTGCGCCCGTTTGCATGAGCCCGCGGCCGTCGCGTCCACGTGCGGCAACCCTATCATCATCCTCCTGGTAGCCCTCTCCATGAAAGCGTTGTGGATCATCGTGGCGGTTGTGGTGTTCGGTGCGCTGGCAGTGCTCGCGCTCGGAAGGCGCGACGGCGCGGCCCCGGCGCCCGTTGCCGATTCCGGAAGGGCGTTGGCCGAGCTGGCACCCACTGCCACAGCGCCGCCGACAGCCCCTTCGCCCGACGAGCCCGTGGTGGCCACGGCCACGGAGGCAGCCCCCGCCGCGCCGCACGGGGCCGGGGCGGTGTTGCCCCCCGCGCCCGCTCCGGCCGCCGCGATCGTGCCGTCGGCGTCGCCGACGCAGCCCGCTGCGGCTATCGTCGCCGACGCACCTCCTTCGATGCAAGCCCCCGCCGCGCCGCCATCGGCTGCCGCGGGGGCGACCGCTGCGCCCGTCGTTCTCGGCAGCACGCCCGCCCTCGGTCAGTTGTTCCAGGAGCAGCCGCCCGCAACGGCCGCCGCGCCCGATGACAATGGCATCGAGGCCAATCCCCGCTTCCCCGCCGACAAACTGATCCCCGCGAGGGTCGAGCGCAAAGAGGGCGGAGTGATCGTCCTCGACGGCCGCTTCCCCGTGCGCGGCAGCGGCACGAAGGAAGACCCGTACCGCTTCTCGTGGGACCTCTTGATCTCGGCCCAGGAGTCATACAAGCCCCGCATGGGCCAGATGCGCCTGCCCCAGCGGGTGACGATGCTCGACGGCAAGCACGTGCGCATCGCCGGGTACGTGGCCTTTCCCATCACCTCGGCCAACCCGCGCGAGATGCTGAGCATGCTCAATCAGTGGGACGGCTGCTGCATCGGCGTGCCGCCCACCGCCTACGACGCGGTGGAGGTGAAACTGGCCGCCGCGGCCAACGCCAAGCAGCGGATGGCCGTGCACGGCACCGTCGAGGGCCGGCTCAAGGTTGATCCGTACCTCGACGGCGGCTGGTTGCTGGGCCTCTACCTCATGGAGGATGCCAAACTCACGATCGACGAGTGAAGCGCGGCCCGTGTGTGCGGGCCCGCAGTGGTTCGGTGGTTTGCATGTGTGCCGCCGCCCGAGGCGAAGAGGGCGGCGGCCGGAAGGGATTTGCTCGCATGTCCAGACGCGTGCTGTTGTTGCTCTCGCAGTTGCCCCAGGACCCCGCCAGCGGCGCGGCCCGCACACTGCTCTCCGTGGCCGCGGCCCTGGTGCGCCGCGGCTTCGATGTGCGGTCGCTCAGTTCCAGCGCCATGGAAGCGGCCAACCCGCCAAAGGCCCTGCCAATGCTCCGCGAACTGGGCGTGGAGGTCGAGGTCGACCGCCGTCCCGCCGCCGGGCAGGGCTGCCCCGTGTGGCGCTACCTGCACAAAGGCGTGAAGTGTGAGGTGATGGACACCGGCCGCCTCCCCCTGCGGGAGTTCGACTTCCCGCACGGGTTGCAGTTCAACCGCCTGCTCACCCAGGCCCTTGACGAGTTCAAGCCCGAGGTGGTGCTCACGTTCGGCGGCACCCCCCCGGAGCAGACCCGCCGCGAGATCTGCCGCCAGCACGGCGCGGCGGTGGTCTTTGCGCTCGCCAACCACAGTTACCAGCACCCCCTCGCCTTCGATCAGGTCGACGCCGTGCTCGCACCCAGCGAGTTCCTCCGCGAGCGTTACCGCGCCTCCATCGGCCTCGAGAGCACGGTCATCCCGCCCATGATCGATGGCGAAGACGTGATCGCCGCGGCAAAGGACCCGCGGGCTTTCACCTTCGTGAACCCTACGCCCAATGAGGGTGTCTATTTCTTCGTGCGCCTGGCCGAGCAGCTCGCCGAACGCCGGCCCGACATCGCCGTGCGCGTGATCGAAGCCCGCGGCTCGGGCGACCACGCCCGCCTCGCCGCCTCGCACGGCGGCTTCGACATCAAGGCCAAGGGCACGGTGCGCATCGACTCCGTCCGCTACCGCCCCAGCCGCATCTTCGAGGCCGCCAAGGCCATCCTCATGCCCCTCGCCTGGGATGAGCCCTGGGGTCGGCTGGGTGTCGAGGCCCAACTCAACGGCGTGCCCGTGCTCGCCGGCGAGCGCGGCGGCGTGCGCGAGGCCCTGGGCGACGGCGCGACCTACCTGCCCCTGCCCGAGGGCTACGGGCCCGACACCGTAATCCCGGTTGACGTGCAGGCCGTGGAGCCTTGGATCGACGCGGTGGTACGCCTGGCCGATGACCCGGCCCACCTTGCCGCCGAGCAGGCCCGCAGCGCGGAGGCCGGTAAGCGCTACGACGCCGAGAGCGTGGCCGGGCGCTACGCCGAGTTCTTCGCGGGTGTCGCCCGGGCCGAGCGGCCCGTGGTGCCCGCCACGGCGGGCACCTGAAAACTCGACGCGGCACGCGGGGTTGATGGTCTGTCTGAGGTTTGACCCGCCGCGGTGCCCCGCGCGATCAGCCGCCTGCGCCCGTACGCATCGAGTCGAGCAAACCGGGGAACTGCCGCTCCTCTTCCTCAGCGCTGATGAGCACCGTGGGCTTGATGAGGATGAGCAGGGTGCTCTCGCTCTTGGCGGTTACGCGGTTGGTGAAGAAGCGGTTGATGATGGGCAGTTTGCTGAGGACGGGCACGCCCGACTCGACCTCCACCTCGGCGATGACGCGCTGGCCGCCCAGCAGCACGGTGCCCTCGTCGGGCACCGTCACCGTGGTCTGCACGCGCGTGGTGTTGATCGTGGGCAGCTCGATGAACGAGCCCGTGGCCGCCGAGCCCACGATCGCCCCGCCCGCCACGGCGGAGACGCCGATGGTGCGCAGGTTGGGATCGGCCTGGCTCACGCTGGTGTCCACATTGATCGTCACGAAGCGGCGGTCGGCCGAGATCACCGGCTCCACCTGCAGCACCACGCCCGTGGTGAGCACGCCCGGCACGGGGTCAAAGCCCACCGCCGACTCGCCCACGATCGGGGTGAGGTCCGACACGAACGACGCCTGGCGGGCGATGAAGATATTGGAGATCTGCCCGTTGGTGAGCGTCAGCCGCGGGGCCGTGAGCGTGCTCGACCGCTGATCGGCCTGGGTCGCCTTGATCAGGAAGTCGACCTGGATGTCGTCCATGAACTGGCCGGCCACACCCAGGGCCGGGGCCCGGCCGAGCACGTTGGAGGCGAACGAACTCACGCCGCTCGCCAGCGACTCCACGATGCCCAGCGAGTTCTGCCCGCCCGAGATGGGCGAGAAGTTGTCGGGGCGGATCAGCCCCTGGCTGGTGCGCGGGCCGGGGCCGCCCGTTTGCGGCGCGCTCGCCGGGCCGCCCGTGGCCGAGCGGCTCAGCCGCCCGCTCGCGGGGTCGAAGAAGTCCGACAGGAGCAGCGTGTCGTCGTTGAGGATCGCGTTCTGGAACTGGTTCGACCCGGCGTTGAAGTAGACGTCGATGTCGAAACCGATTTCCTCGAAGAAGTCCTGGTTCACGAGCAGGAAGCGCGACTCGCAGTTCACCTGCAGCGAACGCACGTCGCGCAGCTGGCTGAGCAGGCCCGCGATCTCGCGGTGGTTCGCCGGCGTCGTCGTCACGATCAGGCTGCCGTTGAGTTCCTGCATCGCCCCGGTCTCGCCGCCCCGGTCGCGCCAACTGTCGGGCGCCACGGTGGTCTGGATCAAGCTCGCCAGTTTGCGCACCCGCTCCTCGCGGGCGGCCGCCGTGTCGCGCCCGTACTTCTTGGTGAAGGGGCCGTCGGTCACCTCCGGGCTCTGGGCCCGCGCCAGGGCACGGCCCAGGTCCATGTCGGGCACGTCGGTGTAGTTGGGGGCGTCCAGCAGCAGGTCGGTGATGTTGTACGGGTGCGTCACCACGTGCTTCTTCAGCGTCTCCTCGCTCGCGATCGTCACGATCCCGTCCTGCACGCTGAAGTCGGCCTTGGCGAACTGGTCCTTGCTGACCCGCGCCAGGGTGCGCTGCAGCACCACGCTCACCGGCTTGTCCGTCAGCGACAGATCAACCGGCGCATCCGCATCCACGCCGATGCTGCGCAGGCTGGCCCAGTCGACGTCCACGTCCACCCCGGCCACCTCACGCACGTAGTTGATCACGTCCGAGAGTTTGTTGCCCGCGAAGTCGGCCGGCACACGCCGCTCCAGCGCGGCCATCGCCCGCCTGTTCTCCGGCTGCTCGGCAAACGCAGCGCCGTCGCCCCGGCTGAAACTCTTGCTGGGCCAGTCGGCCGGGAAGTTCATCATGCGCGTCGGGGGCAGCGCGGCCTCCTCCGCATCAAGCCTGATGCCCTGGAACGCACGCTTGCGCGTGCGGTAGATCTCGTCCGACTTGCGATACGCGATGATGTCCGACAGAATGTCCTTGAGCAGCAGGCCCGTGGGGTTGTTGGGCTCCAGGAACAGCACCTGGTCCACGACCTGCAGGGCCTCGCCGTACTTCTGCTCGGCCTGCAGCGCCCGGGCCCGCACCACCGCCTCGCGGATCTTCCGGTCCTTCTCCGTCGCCAGCGAGCGCTGGGCCTCATCCGCCTTCTTCTTCAGGGCGATCTCACGCTCCTTCAGTTCCTTCTCGCGGATCGACTCGCCGGTCGCCTGGGCCTGCTTGCGGGCCGCGTCGAGTTTCTGCACATAGCCGTCGTACTCCGCCTGCGCAAAGTACGGCCGGGCCTGCGACATGGTCAGCCCGGCCCGGGCCAGCAGGTCGTTGGCCTGCGTGGTGTCGCCCGCCGCCACCGCCCTGGCCGCCCGGTCGAGTTCGTTCTCAAACTCCGCCACGGCGCGCTCGCGGATCAGCGCGATGCTCTGGTTCGTCCGCTCTGCCAGCGCTCCACCGCCCACGCCCGAACGCATCCGAGCCCGCGCCTCGTCCAGCCGCGTCTGGGCCGCCTTCAACTCCGCCTCGCTCAGGTACGCCTTGCCCGAGATCGTCGCCAGTTCCAGTTTCCGCACCGCCTCGCTGTAGCGCCCCTCGTTGAACGCCGCCTCGCCCTCGGCCACCAGGCGCTGGGCCTCCACGCGCATCGCCACCGTTACGATGTCATCCGCGGGTGCCGCGGCCGGCGCCGCTGCGGGCTGCACGCCCGCGGGCGGCGAGCTCTGCGCCGGCGCCGGCTGCGCCGGCTCCGCGGCCGGGGTGGTCGGGGCCTGCGCCTCGGGTGCCGGAGCCGGGGCCGGCGCAGGCGGCGGATCACGCCGCACCACGCCCGGCTGCATCATGGCCAGATCAACCGGCGCGGCATCCGTCCGGCGGCCGGTGCGATCTTCCAGTTCGACCAGCCGCACCTGGTGCCGCTCCAGCGTCTCGCGCTGGGCATCGCTCAGTTCCACACCCGTGCGTTGCAGGCTGGAAAAGCCGAGCCTCGCCTCCGCGTACCGGCCCGCGTCAAAGTCGGCCACCGCCCGTGCCAGCGTGCCGGCTGCCAGCGGAGCCAGTTCGTCACGGCGCGATTCGATCTGCATCCGCGTGCCCGTGGCACGCTCGCGCTGCTCATTGGTCAGGCCCGGGCGCGCCAGCACAGCCTGCACGTGCCGCTCCGCCACCCGCAGGTCGGCCTGTTCCACTGCCCACGCGGCCCGTTGCAGGCTCATCTCCACCACGTCGGCGTTGCGGATGCGTGCATCGGCCCGCTCCAGCAACTCAACCGCGAGGGCACGCCGCGCCGGGGTCAGACCCGCCGAGTGGCCCTTGAGCGTCTCGCGCAGCAGGCTCTGCGCCTCGATCAGCCGATCTGCCTCAAGGGCGCGCTGCGCCCGCGTCAACTGCCCGTCGGGCGCATCCCCCGTGATCGGCAGGCTCTGTGCGCTCCCGGCTGTCTGGGCCAATGCGCCCGCCGCGCTCAGGCCGTGCACACACGCCAGCGCGAGCGCCGAAACAACCAGACGATGGGCCGAACGATGCATCTGAACCGTCATGCAAAGGCTCCGGTGCGCGCAACCCGAACTCAGGCTCCGCGCCAAAGGACCGCAAGAACACCGATCGCCCGACCGGCCTCTCGGCCGGGTCGGGGGGGCAAAAGATACACACCCGGCCGGGCAAACGCAAACCGATCCTGCCCGATCTTTCTGAACACAACTCCCGGCCGAACGGGCACTTGGGCGCGCCTCCCGACGTTCGGGTTTTGGTCAAGTGCGGGCCTGCGCCGCCGTGCGGCTACTCCATCCAGACCGCCGCGCACACCCGGTTGAGAGAGAAATCCGCCGGGACCTTGGCGGCCCCGTTGTCGGCCAGCGCCTTGGGAAAGTCGTCGGGCCTGATGCGGTCGGCCCCCAGCACGTCGAGTTCCACGCTCGGCTCGGCGTCTTCGTCGGCCGTCTCGTCCTCCTCGGGCCCCGCCTCTTCGCCGGCGGGCTCACCCTCAGCGGGTGCGGACCGGGTCGGTCGGACCGGCCGCCCCTTGAGCAGTTTGCCCAACCCGGGGTCCTCTTCCAGCAGGCTCTCCACCAGGTGCTGCGTGGCATCGACCGCCAGTTCGTGGGCCGTCGCCAGATTCTCCGCCGTCAGCAGCACCTCGGTATAGCGGATCACCTCGCCCGGCAGCACCGCCCGCACCACCACCCGCCACCCCACGATGCCCAGGGCGTGCCCGTTCTCGTCCAAGTTCGCATCCGGGTCGACGTTCAGCGACAAGCCCCACAGATCGCGCAGGTCCTCCACGATCTCGTCGGGCGTGAGCAGGTCGGGCCGGTCGTCGGGCGCCTCCAGCACGCTGCGGTGTTCGTGCAGCGCGGCATCGGCCGCGGCGATCTGCTCCACGGCCTCCAGGTCAAAGGCCGCGAGCACCTTCTCCACGCGCTCCTTCATGTCGGTGGCGGCCCGCACCGTAACCACCTTGTGTTCGTCCACAAACACATAGAAGAAGGGCTCCTCGCACATGGCCCCGAAGCCGACCAGGCCGTCCTCGAAGAAATAGCCGCGGTACTGCCGCACCGCGTCCAGGAACCGCTCGAGGCCCACCAGTTCGTACGCCACATACGGGTCGATCTCGCGATAGGCATCCTGCCCCAGCACATCGAGGATCGGAAACAGCCGCCCCGGCATGAGCGCAATCAACGCGCGAAACAGCGGCTCCACCCGCGGGGCCGCGATGCAGACGTCCCACACGTAGCGGTCGGGCCACTCTTCCCACTCGTCTTCACCCGGCCCCCCGGAGCGCCCGCCCCCCCGTCGCTCGCCCGATTCCGCCTCGTCCGGATCTTCCGATTCGCCGCGGGGAGCCTCGCCCAGTTCGCCCCCGTCGGCGCTCTCGAAGGTCGTGGTGTACCCCTGGCGCGGCGTCATTTGCTCCACCGGGTAGACACCCAGCGGAAACGCGAAGTCCTCCACCACCAGACGCTCTATCGACTTATCCACGCGGCAACGGGCCATGCTTCTCGCGCAACTCTACGATCCCCGCATGGTGCACGTCGCTTCGCTCCCGCCCGCCGCCGAACTCGTGCTCGTCTCCGTGGGCAACACCCGCACCCGCATGGCCCACGCCACGCCCGGCGGCGTCGGCCCCTCGGCCGTGCACGAAAACCGCGATCTGCCCGCCCTCACGGCCGCCGCCCGTGCTCTGGCCGAGACCTGCGCCGCCGCCGAGAGCGCGGCCCTCATCGCCAGCGTCAACGACCCCGTGGCCGAGGCAATCGTCTCCGGCCTCGCCGGCACCGGACCGCGCATCTACCGCTTCGGTCCCGCGCTCCCCGTGCCCATCGTGGCCGACGTGCTCGAGCCCGACCGCGTCGGTGCCGACCGTCTCCTCGCCGCCCTCGCGGCCCACGCCCGGTCGCTCCAGGCCTGCGTCGTGATCGATGCCGGCACCGCCATGACCGTCGACTACATCGACCAGTGGGGCGTGTTCAAGGGCGGGTGCATCGCCCCCGGCCTGCGCATGATGCTCGCCGCGCTCCACGACCGCACCGCCCAACTCCCCGCGCTGGCACCCCCCGATGCCGCAGCGCTCACCGACCTTCTGGGCAAGAGCACCGAGCAGGCCATGCACAAGGGGTGCGCCGCCGCGCTGCGCGGCATGGCCCACCTGCTGATCGACCACTACGCCGCCATCAACAACGCCTACCCGCGTGTCATCGCCACCGGCGGCGACGCCGCGCTCCTCTTTGAGAGCCCGCCGGGGGGCGAGAGCGGGGCCGGGGCGGTGTGGGAGGGCGCGCTCATCGAGCACATCGTCCCCGACCTCGTCCTCGTCGGCATGCTCGAAGCCTTCCTGCGCCTCAGCGGCGCCGCGCCCATCCCCGAGCAACCCGCTGCCCGCACCGACGATTGACCGGAGCGCCCGCGTGCCCGCCACCGCTCGACTCTCGACACCGGCCGCCGGCGGCGCCATCGCCTGCTTCTGGCTCACCGCGGACTCTCCTTCCGAACTCGAAGCCTGCATGAACCGACTCGGCGTGTCCCCGGTCGTCGCCGTCAACGCCTGGGGCCTGCGCACCATCGCCGGGCTTGACCGCGGCATCGTCGCCCGCTTCACGCCCGCCTGTGCCGCCGTCATGCCCCACGCCGGGCCCTGGGTGGTGCGGGCTGTGGCCGCGGCACTCGCCGACGCGGGCGCGTCGCTCCACGCTCCCGCATCCCCCGACGCCCGCGCCGACGCGTCTCATCTCCGGGCCCGCTTTCCCGAGGCCCGCTCCGACATCGAGGCCCGCGTGCTCGATTGCCTGGGCAGCGCCGCCAGCCCGCTCGCCGTCGATCTCCTCCTGGCGCAACCGGCCCGCTGGGCCGCCAACGCCAGCGCCGCGGCCGCCAACCCGCGTCTGGACCGCCTGGTGCACCCGCCGCTCGTGGCCGCGCTGGGCCCCCCCAACGTCGGCAAGAGTTCGCTCCTCAACGCCCTCGCGGGCCGCACCCTCGCGCTCACCGCCGATCAGCCCGGCACCACGCGCGACCACGTCGGCGCCCTTGTCAATCTCGCGGGCCTTGTGGTGCGTTGGATGGACGCCCCCGGTCTGGACACGCACGGCCGCTCCGGTCACGGCATCGACGCGCAGGCCCAACGGGCCGCCCTCGCCGCCGCCGCCCAAGCAGACCTCATCCTGCTCTGCGGCGACGGCGCGCAGCCCCCGCCGCCCAGTCCGCTTCCCGCTGCGCCCGCGCTCCGCGTGGCCCTGCGGGCCGATCTTGGGGGCGTGGCCCCCGGGGCCGCGGACCTCGCCGTGAGCCTGCGGGGCCCCGCCGCCCGTGTCGAGGCCGGCCTGGCCGCGCTCGCGGCCCGCGTCCGCGACACGCTGGTGCCGCCCGCCGACCTCGCCGACGAGCGCCCGTGGCGGTTCTTTGAGGCCCCCCGTGCCGCGTGACGCGCCCGCCGCGCCACCGTGTATTCTCGGCCCATGAGCGACACCGACCCCCGCCCCGCGCCCGCCGTCGCGCCCGCGCCGCCGGCGGCCCGCATCCAGGCCATTGATGCCCTGCGCGGCTGGGTCCTGCTGGGCATCCTCTTCATGAATATGCCCGCCTTTGCGCTGCCGCACAAGGCCCTTGACAACCCCGCCGTCGCGGGCGGCATCGAGGGGGCCGACTGGTGGGCCTGGTTCGCCTGCACGGTGCTGGCCGACGGCAAGATGCGGGCCATCTTCAGCATGCTCTTCGGCGCAGGCGCCGTGCTGCTGACACGCCGGGCCGAGTCCTCGGGCGACGCGGGCGCGGCCCGGTCCGGAGACGTCTACACGCGCCGCATGCTCTGGCTCATGGCCCTGGGCATCTTCGACGCCTTTGTGCTCGGCTGGATGGGCGACGTGCTCTATTGGTACGGCCTGGTGGGCCTGGTGCTCTATCCACTGCGGCGCGTGCGGCCGTCGCGGCTGATCGCGGCCGCGTGCCTGCTGCTGGCGATCGGCGTGGCGATGAACGTCGTCCGCCATGAGCGGCGCGACGCCCGCCGCGCGGAGGTGGCCGCGCTCAAAGAGGCCGCCGCGGCCGGCAAGGAACTCACCAAGGAGCAAGAGAAGAAGATCGAGCGCTGGCAGGAGCGGGCCAAGGAGATATCGCCCCCGCCCGAGGCCGTCGCCAAAGAGGTGAAGGCCCGCTCCGAGGGGTACATCTCCGCCATCGTCGCCGTCGCGCCCGTGATCATGGAGTGGAACGGCTTTCCCATCTACCTCGATTCGGACATCCTGCCCTTCATGATCCTGGGCATGGGCCTGGCGGGGCTGGGCGTGCTCACGGGCGAGCGGACCACGCGCTTCTACCTCGCCGGCGCGGTCCTGACGCTCCCGCTGGGGTGGCTGTGCGCATCGCTGGGCCACCTGGAGTGGAGCCGCAGCGGCTTTGACCCCGAGTTCTTCCGCACCTACGCGCAGGGCGCGGCGTGGGGCTACGTGGTGCAGAGGTTGCTGCTTTCGTTCGGCTACGTCTGCGTGGCGATGCTGCTCGCGCGGCTGCCCGCGCTGGCGTTGCTCACGGGTTGGATGGCCGCGGCGGGGCGCATGCCGCTCACCAACTACCTCGCGCAGTCGCTGATCTGCCTCTTCATCTTCACGGGGGCGGGTGCGGGCCTCTTCGGGTCGATCTCGCGCATCCACCTGGTGTGGATGACGGTGGCGATCTTCGTGCCGCAGGTCGTGTTCAGCGTCTGGTGGCTGAAGCGCTTTCATTTCGGGCCGTGCGAGTGGTTCTGGCGGTGGATGGCCTACGGCACGCGGCCGCCGTGCGTGATTGCGCGCTGAGGCGGGCCGTGCGCGGCGATCGGGGCCCAGCGCGGTCGTCTCGCGGGGCCGCTCTGCACGCGCTGCGTGCGGGTCGCGGTTTCGGGACGTTGGCGGCGCGTTCTCGGTCGCGGCGCGCGCGAGACGGCGATCGGAGGCCGCTGGCGGGGGTGCTGCGCGGGCTTTTCTTGGGCCAGAGCGCGCACGCCGCGACTTTGCGCCTGAAAAATGTGCCGTTGCGCATGAAAAATCCGGCGTTGCGTGCGCAAAATGGGATTGTGCGCATGAAAAATCTCCCGTTGCGCATGAAAACTCCGGGCTTGCACTGCGCGAACGGGCCCGTGCGCTGACAAGCCCGGCCCGTGCGCGGGCGAGTCGCGGGCCTGTGCGCAGATCCGGGAACGCGGAGCGGGGCGTGAACCACGGAGGCACGGAGAGCACAAAGACGCGAAGGCACCAAGTAGGCACCAAGGCACGAAGAAGGCACCTGTCGCGGCGGATGAACTCCGGCACGGAGCCAGGACCGAAGAGCGACGAGCCGGAAGCACGGCGTGAACCACGGAGGCACGGAGAGCACGGAGAAGAAGGCAAGGTCGAAAAGCGAAAAGCGAAGAACGAAGAGCCGGACACGGACCATCCGCACTCGATCCCTTGATCCCTTGATCCCTTGACCCCTTGTGCCTCGGCCTTCATTTGGCCCTTTGACCATTTGCCGTTTGGCCCTTTTCCCTGCCCTGCGCACGAGACGCGAGGCGCGAGCGAGCGTCGTCTTCGTGCCGGTCGTGCAGCGCGGGGGCAAAGCCCACGATCGCCTACGCTCCGCGCATGCCCGATCGCAAGCTCCGGCGCAACACGATCATCGGCCTGGGCATCAGCTTGGCGCTGGCGGCGGGCAAAGTCGCGGCCGGGCTGCTCGGGCACTCCTCCGCCCTGGTCGCCGATGCCGTCGAGTCGATGGCCGATGCGCTGGGCTCGGTCATCGTCTGGTGGGGGCTGGCCGTGGCCGAGCGCGGGCCCGACGAGGCCCACCCCTACGGCTACGGCCGAGCCGAGGCCGTCGCGGCCCTCGGTGTGGGGGCCCTGCTGATCGTCGCGGCGGTTGGGATCGTCGTGAAGGCGGGCGCGGCCATGCTGGCGCCGCATCAGGCACCGGCGGCGTGGACGTTGGGCGTGCTGGTCGCGGTGGTGGTGGTCAAGGAGGCGCTGTTCCGCCTGGTGCTGCGCGGGGCCGACGTGAGCGGCTCGGACGCGGCCCGGGCCGACGCCTGGCACCACCGCGCCGACGCGGCCACCTCGGCGGCGGCGTTCATCGGTGTGGCGGTGGCGGTGTGGGGGCCGGGCCTGTGCGCGGCCCCGCGCCTGGTGCTCGCCGATGAGGCGGCGGCGATCTTCGCCGCGGTGGTGGTGCTGTTCACCGGGCTGCGTATGGCCGGTCCCGCGTTGCGCGAGCTGCTCGATGCGGCCAACCCCGCGATCGCCGGGCGCGTGCGGGCCGCCGCGGGCCGCGTCGAGGGGGTGCGCCGGGTGGAGACGGTGCACGCCCGCAAGAGCGGCCGCGGGTATCTCGTCGACCTGCACCTGCACGTCGATCCGCACCTTTCCGTGCGCGACGGGCACGCCCTGGCCGGGCGGGTCAAGGCGGGCATCCGCGGCGAGCTCCCCGCGGTGCGGCACGTGCTGATCCACGTTGAACCACACGAGGCGGACCGGGCCGCGTAGGTCGGCCCGAGCGATGATCCGGCCGCGTGTGTATCAGGCAGGCCGCGGGCCGCTCCTTTGATCGACGGGGCGCGCGGGCAAGGACGCTCGCCCCGTCCGCGCCGGGCCGGGCCCGGCCAAGGGAGCCTCGTATGAAGCGGCGTGCACTGAGTGTTCTTGTGGCGGCGGTGATGGCGGGGGCGATCGGGGTGCTGGGGAGCCCCGGGGCGGCGTCGGGCCAGAGCGCCACGCCCCGCATCGTGGGCGGGCTGGGCAACTTCGACTGCTACAACACCACGTGCCAGGTCGTGGACTGCCTCGAGATCGAGATCGACGGCGTGAGCTCCTCCGACGTCGTCGGCTACTGGCGCAGCTACCGCTACGGCTACCCCGTGCTCAGCACCACGCCGACGGGTGTCAAGGTCACCTACGGCGGCCCGGGCCGCGGGACCGTGCAGGTGGGCACGTACGAGCACTTCGGCATCCACTTCCGCTACGGCTTCCCGTCGCCCTCCACCTCATCGATCCGCTACACGTGGTTCCACAACGGCCTGCCCATCACCTGTGGCACCCCCCCGATCTGCCCCTTCCCGACCGTGGTCGTCAACCCGCCCGCCAACCCGGCCGAGCCGCCCGAGATCGTGGAGGCGATCGAGAACACCGAGCCCGAGCCGATCTGGGTCCAGCGCCGCGCCGTCGTGGTGCCCGGCGGCGTGGCCCTGGCCGACCTGATGTCCGACAACCCCGCCATGCGCGACGCCCCGGAGGTCGACCCCGCCCCGCGCAAGGTCGACGCCGGCGAGATCATCGAGATCAACGAGCCGGGCGACGACAACGGCGGACTGCGCGGTTACGTCATCGCCTACGACATCTACGCCAACGTGCGCACCTTCGTGAACGGCGAAGCCGTGGACGCCCCCGGGGCCCTCGTGAGCACCATGATGGCCTCCTCCAACACCGAACCGGAGTCCGACGATCCCTCGTGCACGGCCCCTCCCGTGATCGAGCGGCAGCCCCTGGCCGCGGTCCTCCACGAGGGGGACATCGACGGCCTGGACATCAAGGTCAACACCAGCCACACCGACGTGGACCCGACGTACCAGTGGTTCAAGGACGGCGTGCCGCTGGCGGACGGCCCGCGCTACCTGGGTGTCAACGCCGACTCCCTCGACATCGTCAACATCACGCCGGAGGATGCCGGTCTGTACACCTGCTCGGCCACCAACGCCTGCGGCACAACCATCTCCGACTCGGCCCTGCTCACCGTGGTGGCCGACAACCCCGAGCGCACCTGCCACATCGATTGGAACGACGACAACTCCACCAACCCCGATGACCTGGGCGACTACATCACCGGATACTTCTCGGTGCCGCCCGTGCCGGGGTGCGAGTTCACCGACGACAGCGTCATCAATCCCGACGACCTGGGCGACTTCATCACCGCGTACTTTGCGGGCCACTGCTGAACGAACCCGCCGGCCAACCTCCTTGTACCCGGGCGGCCGCGTCGGCCGCCCGGGTCCTTTCGTTGCCGCGCAGGTGGTGCCGCCCTTCCTTCCCGGCCGTCCGCCGGCCCTACGCTCACCTGTGGGTGCCACACCGACCGCGCGACCGGCCACGCTCGACCACGACACCACCGATGCCGACCTGCTGGCCGCCGCGGCGGGGGGCGACCCGCAGGGCCCGGCGGGCCGGGCGCTGGGCATTCTGGTGGCCCGGTATCGCCGGCTCGTCTACTCGGTGCCCGTTCGCCTGGGCCTCTCCGCGTCCGATGCCGACGACGTTTTTCAGAACACCTTCCTCGCCCTGGCCCGGCACGCCGGGCGCATCGAGGCCGCCGTCGCCCTCCCGCGCTGGCTCACGCAGACGGCCCGGCGCGAGTGCTGGGCCGTGGCCCGGGCCCGGGCACGCCACCGCGGCTCCAGCCCCGAGGCGATCGAGTCGCTCGACCCGGCCCTGCCCGTGCCCGCTGCCCTGGAGCGGGCCGAGCGGCGGCACGCGGTTGAAACCGCGCTCGGCCGCCTGGGAGGCCGCTGCGAACACCTGCTCCGGGCCTTGTTCCTGAGCGGGTCCGTCCCCGACTACACGGCCGTCGCGGCCGCCGTCGGCATGCCCGTCGGCAGCATCGGACCCACCCGGGCTCGCTGCCTGGCCAAGCTTCTCGAACTGCTCCCCGCCGCGATCTAGACCACCCGCGCCGTTGTGTGTATCAGGCGGCCGGACCACGACTCTTCCGGAGGGGCCTGTTGTCGATGCGAGTGCACTCATGCCTGCCACACCTTCATTCGATGATCTCCTGGCCTTGGTTCTGGGGGAGTGCGGGCCCGAGCAGGCCGCGGCGGTGCGGAGCGGCGTTGTACCCGGCTCTCCCGCCGCGGCCACGCTCGCGCGGCTGGCGGCGTTCGTGGCCGCCGCCGGGACCGAGGTGCTGAGCGAGCCGCCCGCCGACCTCGTCTCCCGCACGACGGCCGCCCTGCAGACCGCGCCCGAGCGGCTGACGCTGACCCGGCTGGCGGCGGCCGTGTCGCTGCGCCTAGAAGAATGGACGCACGTCGCGGCCACGCTGATCTTCGACGGTGCGGCGCCGGTGCCAGGGTTTCGCAGCGGGGGGTCGGGGGACGCCACGGTGCGCATGGCGTACTCGTCGCCCGTCGGCGCGCTGGACCTGGAGATCCGCCATGTGGCGCCGGGGCCGGGCCGGGCTGTGCGCGGGCAGTTCGCGGCCCTGACCGGCGACCTGCCCCGGCGCGTCTACCTCTTGCGCGTGGACGAGGCCGGCCACGAGCCGTTGGACGCCGAGGTGGACAGCACGGGCCGCTTCGCGCTGCTGACCGGCCCCGGCCGCTACGACGTCGTGGTGCGCTGCGAGCGGGCGCTCGTGACGCTGTGCGATGTGAACATGGAATGACCTCCGCCTTCCCCGAGGTTGATGCGGGCCTGCTCGCCGCCGTGGCCGACGCCGACGCCGCGGCCGGACGGCTGGCCGGCCTGCCTGATCCGGGCGGCGCCGTGGTGGCGTTGGCCGAGGGTCTGGAACGGCTGGCGATTGATGACGTGGCAGGGGCCGTGCGCGGCGCGGCGCTCCTGAGCGCGGCCGCGGCACGCCTGAGCCTGCCGCGTGGCGAGGCTCGGGCCCGCCGGGCACACGCCCAGGCCCTTTGTTACGCCAACGACTTCGCGGCCGCGCTGGTGCAGCTGCGCGCGGCGGGCGACCTGGAAGAGCGGCACGGGCTGGAGCGCGATGCGGTGCGCGCGGGCCTCACGCTCGTGCACGTTCTGGTGTGCACGGGCGGGCTCGCCGAGGCGGTGGCCGAGGGGGAGCGGGCACGGGCCCTCGCCCACGCCCAGGGCCGCACCGAGATGACGGCCCGGGCGGATGTGAACATCGGCGTGGCCCTGCGCATGCAGGGGCGCGTCGGCGAGGCCCTGGCAAGGTTTGAGGCCGCGCGGCGCGTGTTCGCCCAGCAACCGGCCGCCCGTGCCCAGGTTGACAGCAACATCGGCGAGGCGCTGACAGACCTCGATCGCTTCGTGGACGCGGAGCGGGCGCTGCGCTCCGCTCTGGAGGGGATGGACACAGCCGGCGCGGTGCAGGGCGCGGCCATCGTGGCGGGCAACCTTGCCGACCTGGCGGTGCGGCGCGGGCGTGTGTCCGAAGCGGTGCGCTGGTTCGAGCGGGCGCGGCTGGGCATGGAGAGGGCCGGGGCTCCCACCGAGGCCGCCCGGCTCGAGGCCGAGCGGGCCGAGTCGCTGGCGGCCAGCGGGCTGCTCGATGAGGCGGCCGCGAGCCTGGCGCGGGCCGTGCCGGTGCTCCGGGGGGCGGGCATGCGGCCCGCCCTCGCCAGGGCTCTGTGCGCCGAGGCCGACGGTCTGCTGGCACGCGGCCGCGGTGTCGAGGCGGAGCGCGGCCTGGACGAGGCGCTCTGCATCTACCGCGATGTGGGCAACCGGGCCGGCGAGGGCCGCGCGCTGGCGCTGCGGGCACGGGCTCTGTGCGGGGGCGGCGACCACGCGGGCGCCGTGGCGAGCGCACGCGAGGCGGTGGCGGTGGCGGAGGCTGCGGGGCTGAGGGCGCAATCGGCGGCCGCCCACGCCGCCCTCGCGGGGGCGCTGCTCGCGGCCGGTGAGGCGGCGGCCGCCGCCGTGGCGGCGGAGCGCGGGCTGCACGAGGCCGAGCGGATCGGTGTCGCGACGCTGCGGCCCGGGCTGCTCGGCGCGGCCGCGGCCGCCCGCATGGCCCTGGGGCAGCCCGCGCAGGCGTGCGCGTGGTGGGAGAGGGCGGCGGATGCGGTCGAGGCGCTGCGAGCCAGCCTCCCGCCCGAGCGCTTTCGGGCCGCGTATCACGCCGAGCAGGCGGGCATCTACGCCGAGTGGTTCGCGGCGGTGCGCTCTGACGCGGACACCGGCGAGGCGGCCGCCCGCGCGTTCGCCATCGCTGAGCGCAGCCGCAGCCGGTCTTTGCTCGACGCGACCGACGGTGCGGCGGGGGAAACGCCCCACGGTGCGGAGCCTGCGGACGCGGTCGGCGACGCGGGCACGCGGGCTCTGCTCATCGAGATCTCCGAGCAGCGCGAGGGCGTGGCCGCGTTGTACGCGGAGCGCGAGGGGCGGGCCGAACGCGACGGAATCGCGGCACCCGCATGCCGGGCCGCCTGGGCGGACCGGCTGGCGGCCCGTGAACGGGCCATCCGCGCCGCGGAGACCCGGTTGGCGGCGTCCGGCCGCTTCGACGAGGCACTGGCCCGACCGCGCGCTCTGGCCGAGGTGCGGGACGCGCTGGGTCCGGCCGTGCTGGTCGAGTTCGTCTGCGCCGGCGACGAGGTGGCGGCCATCGTCCTGGGCGGGGCGAGCGCAGGCGAGGGTCGTGTGCTGCGCGACCTGGCGACCGGGATGAACGTGCGCGCGGGCGTGGAAGAACTTTCGTTCCAGACCGGCCGGGCCGTGGCGCGGCGCTTCCCGGGCGGGGCGCTGGGGGCACTGATGCGCCGCGATGCCGAGGCCGCTCTGGCACGTCTGCACGAGCTGCTCTGGTCCCCGGTGGACGGCCTGGTCGGTGCCGCACCGTGCGTCGTGATTCCGCACGGCTTGCTGCACGCCGTGCCCTTTGCCGCGTTGCGGACCCTGCACAGGTCGGGACGGGGGGAGGGGCGGACCACCACCGCGCCCAGTGCCAGCGTCCTGCTTGCCCTGACGGCCCGAGCCCGGGCCCGTGACCAGGGCCATGGCGGGGGCGCGCTGGTGGTGGGCGTTGCCGACCCTCTGGCCCCACGGGCCGAGGACGAGGCCCGGTGCGTGGCCGATCTCATCGGCGCATCCGACTGCCTGCTGGGGCCTGCCGCGACGCGGGCCGCATTCGTCCGCGCGGCCCGCGGTCGGGCGCTGGTGCACCTGGCCACGCACGCCGCCTACAGCCACTCCGACCCGCTCGCGTCCGGCATCCGATTGGCCGACGGGTGGCTGACCCCCCGCGATCTGGCGACGCTCGATCTGGGGGGCGCGACCGTGGTGCTGAGCGCGTGCGACACGGGCAGGGGGGAGGCGAGCGCGGCCGACGACATCGAGGGCTTCGCGCGGTCTCTGATCGTGGCGGGGGCATCCCAGTTGATTATGAGTCTCTGGCCCGTGCACGACGAAAGCACGCACGGATTCATGGCCGACATGTACGGCGTGTGGTATGGTTCTGGCGGGGCGGGGCTTGGCCCGGCCACGAGGTCCGCTTCGTTGGCGGCGGCGATGGAGGCGGCCCGCGCGGCACTGCGGGCCCGCCAGCCGCACCCGGCCGCTTGGGCACCCTTTGTGTGCGTGGGGGCATTATGAGCAATCAGACGACGAGGCGGTGTGGTTGGACCATGGCGGTGGCACTGGGAGCGGCCCTGGGGTGGCCCGCGGCCATGGCACTCGCGGCCCCCACCGACATTCCCAACGAGTTCATCGTGCGCCTGAACCCCGGCTTCACGATCGAGCCCGTGCTGGCCGACTACGCGGCGGTGCTGCTCAAGGCGGGCCCATCGGGCCTCTACCTCATCCGCACGCCCGCCATCAGCGATGACAGCGAGACCGAGCTTGAGCTTGACCTCGATCCGCGCCTCGACACGGCCGAGCATAACCGCGCCGAGGTGCCCCCCGAGGGGGGCGGACGGAGTTTCCTGATGCGGGCTGCGGCGCCGGAAGAGTTTGCCGACCAGCCCGCCCGGGCCGCGCTCGGCCTGGCGACGGCCCAAACCGTGGCCCGCGGCGCGTACGCCACCGTGGCCGTGCTCGATACCGGCGTCGCCCCGGTGGGCCCGCTCGCGTGGAGGCTCCGCGGTGACGGCTTCAATTTCGTTGACGGGAACACCGACACCAACGACGCACCGGGCGGTGTCGACACGAGCGGCGACGGGGTCTTTGACGGCGACGTCGGCCACGGCACGATGGTGGCCAACCTTGTCGCCATGGTGGCGCCGGAGGCGCAGATCCTGCCCATCAAGGTGCTGGACGCCGACGGCCTGGGAACGTCGTTCGATCTGGCCGAGGGCATCCACTGGGCCATGAACCATCACGCCGACGTGATCAACCTGAGCCTGGCCACTCCCGACAACTCGGCGTTTGTGCACGAGGCCGTGCAGGCAGCCCGCGACGCGGGCATCGTCGTGGTCGCCGCGGCCGGCAACGCCGGCACCGGCGCGCCCTATTACCCCGCGGCTGTGAGCGGGGCCCTCGCCGTGGCCTCCTTGGATGCCGCCGACCATCTCGCACCGGCCAGCGACTTCGGTGCCTATATCGCGGTGTGCGCACCGGGCGAGGGGCTGGTGAGCGTGGATGCCGGCGGCCTCTACGCCCGTGGGAGCGGCACCAGTTTCGCCGCCCCCCTGGTGGCCGGTCTGGCCGCCTTGGTGCAGTCGGTGCTCGTGGACGGCTCCCCTTCGCAGATCGAACGGCTGATCGCTGATCATGCGGTCAACATTGACGCGCTCAACCCCGGCATGGCGGGGCTGCTGGGCACCGGCCGCATTGATGCCGCCGCAACCCTGGCCGCGACCGCCGGGCTCGCGGGGTGCCGCCCCGAGTTCAACCGGGACGGGACACTCAACCCGGACGACCTGGGTGATTTCATCACCGCCTACTTCGACGAGGCCACGCTCCTGAACGTGGACTACAACGCCGACGGCGTGCGCAACCCCGACGACTTGGGCGACTTCATCACCACGTACTTCGCGGGTTGCCCGGGCTTCATGGACGTGCCGTGAGCGGGAGCCACGCCTCGGGGCCGTGCGGCCGCCGCTGCGCGGAAAGGGCCAATTGAATGCAAGGGCACAGGGCCGTGGGCCGCGTGGGGCCGAGGCGGCGGGAACAAGGGAACGAGGGCCGAGGAGACAGAGTCCTGCGTCATGCGTCCTGAGTCCTTCGCGAGCGTCGGGCACTTCGCGGTGAGCCGGCCCAACCCTCTCACTCACCGCCCCCCACGCCGGGCTCGTTGGGCACTCGGCCACTGTGCCACTCCGCCACGTTGCCACTTCGACCCCAAGTCCGTCGCTCTCGCCCAGGCGAGTCTTCGAGACGCTCCGGGCTCGTTCCACGTCGCCCTGTGCCGACGGTGGCGGTTGTGCGGGCGCGATCGCATCGTCATACTAAATCCAGCTTGACTTGTCTGCACTCGCTGTACGCGGTCGGTGATGCTCACTTGCGTCGCACCCGGCGGCCCGCCACGGCACGTGCCGCAACAGCCGCCCGCAGGAGGTTCTGCTCATGCCGTCATACCCGTCTTCGCCGCGCCCCGCGTTTCTCACCTGGGCCAACGCCCACACCCAAATCTTCATCGACAACGACAGCCTCGTCGGGCTCACCGAGCCCGAGGCCCTCGCCTTCCAGACCGCTTACAACAACGCCCAGACCGCCGTGAACGCCCAGGAGTCTGCCCGCCTCGCCTTCGCCGCCGCCACCAACGCCGCCAACCAGAAGGTGGCAGACCTGCGCAAGAGCGCCAGCGTTACCACGCGGCTCATCAAGGCCTTTGCCGACCAGACCAACAACCCCGGCGTCTACGACATCGCCCAGATCCCCCCGCCCGCCGATCCCAGCAGCATCCCCGCGCCCGGCCAGCCCACCAACCTCGCCGTCGAACTCGACGCCACCACCGGAGCCATCACCCTGCGCTGGAAGGCCGTGAACCCCAAGGGGGCGGCCGGCACCAGTTACATCGTCTACCGCCGCCTGCCCGCCGACCCGCAGGGCCAGTTCCAGTTCGTCGGGGCCACGGGCGTCAAGAAGTTCACCGACAACACCTTCACCGCCGGGCCCGACGCCGTGCAGTACTTCGTGCGCGGCCAGCGCAGCGACAAGGCTGGGCCCGACAGCGCCATCTTCACCGTCTCGTTCGGTCGTAACAGTCAGGGCCAGCAGACCGCCTTCGTGGCCGAGGAAGGCAAGAACGCCATGCGGCTGGCGGCGTGACGCTGCGCGGAAATGGCCAAATGGCCAAATGGCCAAATGGCCAAATGACAAATGGCCAAATGAAGACACGCAAGGGGGGCCGCAAGGCTCCCCTTTTTGTTTGAACAAAGACGCGAAGGGCACAGGAGCGCGAAGGAAGGCGAGAAGGCCGGGCTCAGGGCCGAGGGCCGGGCACCCGCATTCCATTTGGCCATTTGCCCATTTGCCCATTTGCCCATTTGCTATTTGGCCCTTTCTCCTCCCGCCCCTACCCTTCGCCCCTTATGCCCCCCGTTCCCCCCGCAATCCGCAACGTCGCCATCATCGCCCACGTTGACCACGGCAAGACCAGCCTCGTCGACAAACTCCTCTTTCAATCCGGCCAGTTCCGGGCCGGCGAACTCGAAAAACTCCAGGGGGGCCAGCACGGCCTGATCATGGACAGCAACCCGCTCGAACGCGAGCGCGGCATCACCATCTTCTCCAAAAACTGCGCCGTCAACTACGCTGCCCCCGACGGCACGCCCTACCTCATCAACATCCTCGACACCCCCGGCCACTCCGACTTCGGCGGCGAGGTGGAGCGCGTGCTGCGCATGGCCGACGGCTGCCTGCTGCTGGTCGACGCCTTCGACGGCCCCATGCCCCAGACCCGCTTCGTGCTCACCAAGGCCCTCGAGTTCGGCCTCAAGCCCATCGTGGTCGTGAACAAGTGCGACCGCCCCGGTGCCCGCCCGCAAGACGTGCACCACGAGGTCTTCGACTTGTTTGTCGAACTCGGGGCCGACGAGATCGCCGTCGATTTTCCGGTGGTCTACTCCTCCGCACGCGAGGGGTGGGCCACGCTCGACGTGA
Organism: uncultured Phycisphaeraceae bacterium; assembly: GCA_964590885.1. Lineage (GTDB taxonomy): Bacteria > Planctomycetota > Phycisphaerae > Phycisphaerales > UBA1924 > JAEUIX01. The sequence continues at coordinate 37,632 of CAZPWW010000015.1, read as the reverse complement.
ACGCCGCCGTCGCGGGCGCCAAGGGCGACCTGCGGCCCGTGTTCGACGCCATCGTGAAGCACGTGCCCCAGCCCAAGGACGACCCGGGCGCGCCGCTCCAGATGCTCGTCTGCACGCTCGACTACTCCGAGTACGTCGGCCGCATCGGCATCGGCCGCGTCTACGGCGGGGCGATCCGTCCCGGCCAGCAGGTGATCACCATCAAGCGCGACGGCAAGAAGGTGCAGAGCAAGGTCGGCAAGCTCTACCGCTTCGCCGGTCTGGGCCGCGTGGAGACCGACGAGGTGCACGCCGGCGACCTGTGCGCCGTGGTGGGCCTCGAGAGCGTGGACATCGGCGACACGCTGTGCGACCCCGCCAGCCCCGCGGCCCTGCCGCCCGTGAGCGTGGACGAGCCAACCATCACCATGGTCTTCCGCATCAACGACTCCCCCTTCGGCGGGCAGGACGGCGACTACGTCACCAGCCGCCAGATCAAGGAGCGCCTCGAACGCGAGATGCAGACCAACGTCGCCATGCGCATCAACCCCGGCCGCACCAGCGACGAGTTCGCCGTCTCCGGGCGCGGACTGCTGCATCTGGGTATTCTGCTCGAGACCATGCGCCGCGAGGGCTTCGAGATGAGCGTGGGCAAGCCCGAAGTCATCATCAAGATGATCGACGGCGTCGCCTGCGAGCCGGTGGAGAGCCTGGTGTTCGATGCGCCCCCCTCGGCCATCGGGGCCATCATGGAACTGGTCGGGGCCCGCCGCGGCGAACTCAAGCACATGGACCAGCGCAGCGACACCCTCACGCACCTGTCGTTCGAGATCCCCAGCCGCGGCATCATCGGCCTGCGCAGCAAGGTGCTCACGGTGAGCCAGGGCGAGGCCACCATGCACCACTCCTTCCTGCGCTACGCCCCCATGACCGGCGAGACGCCCCACCGCCTGCAGGGCGTGCTCATCGCCACCGAGAGCGGCGACGTGACCGCCCACGCCGTGGAGAACGTGGCCGACCGCGGCTTTCTCTTCGTGGTGCCCGGAGACAAGGTCTACGCCGGGCAGATCGTGGGCGAGCACAACCGCGACAACGACCTGCCCATCAACATCACGCGCCTGAAACACCTCACCAACATCCGCGTGGCGAGCAAGGAGCAGACGGTGGTGCTCAAGGCCGCACGCAAACTCAGCCTCGAACAGGCGCTCGAGTACATCGAAGACGACGAACTGGTCGAGATCACGCCCAAGACCATCCGGCTCCGCAAGCGCATCCTCGACGAGAGTTTGCGCAAGCGGGCCGAACGCCAGAGCAAGGACAAAGCGGCGGCGGTGTAGTGCGGGCATCGCACAAAGACGCGAAGGCGCGAAGGAAGACAGGAACCGGTTCGAGGCGAGCCTGAACCTGATTTGAGCCGGGTCGCGCTCTTTCCCCATTCCGTGGTCGGTTTGCTCACGTGCTCTCTCTGTTGTTTCGCACGCGTGCCTGGAACGCCCGCCTTCCTCTTTGCGCCTTCGCGTCTTTGTGCCAAAGCGGCCGTCCCCGCTACGCTGCCCGCATGGGGCATGCCAGCGTCAAAGCGAGCACGCGGGCCATCGTCGCCGCGTGGCGGCAACTGACCTCGCCGCCGGGCACCCGCCGTCGCGGGTCCGGTGAACCCGTCCTGGTTGCGTGCAGCGGCGGGGCCGATTCTTCCGCGCTCGTGCTCGCCCTCGCCTCCGCCCGGGCACCGGGCATCGTCGCCCATGTCGTTCACGACCTCCGCCCCCGCCGCACCGCCCTGCGCGACCGCGACGCGGCCCGCCGCCTGGCCGGGCGCGTCGGCTGGCCGTTTGTCGAGACCGAGGTGCGCGTGAGGAGCCCGCGGGGCAACCTCGAAGCCCTCGCCCGCCGGGCCCGCTACGCGGCACTCACCGAACTGGCGCAGGCCCGCGGCATCGACTTCATCGCCACAGCCCACCACGCCGACGACCAACTCGAGACCATCCTCATGCGTCTGCTGCGCGGCAGCGAGCCGTCGCGCCTCGCGGGCGTCGCCGGGAGCCGCCGCCTGCCACCCGCCGGCGGCGTCGTGTGCGTGCCGCCGCTTCTCTGGCGCGAGGGCGGGCGCATGCGCGTGCTGGGGCAGGGGCCGCTGCTCATCCGCCCCATGCTGGGCGTGTCGCGTGATGACGCCCGCGCCATCTGCCGCGCCGCCCGCTGGAAGTGGGCCCAAGACGCCACCAACCGCGACACCACGCGCCTGCGTGCCCGCCTGCGCGCCCGGGTGGTGCCGCTGCTCAAGCGCATCCGCCCGGATGTGCTGGAAAGGGTCGCCGACCTCGCTGCGCTCTCACGCCAGACGCGCACCCTTGTCGCAGCGCGTGCCAAGCGCATCACCCGCGCCGCCGCCCGCACCCCTGCGGCCCGGCGCTGGCGGCGGGCCGACCTGTGCCGCTGCGTGCGAGAGGGCGAAGAACTCGCGGTGGGCGAGGCCCTGCGGGCCGCCTGCGTGTGCCGCGGAGCACCGCCCGACAGCCTGCCCGCGCGCGTGGTGCACCAGATCGTGCGGGCCGTGACCGACGGCGACGGCACCCCGCGCCGCTGGACGGCGGGCGGTTGCCGTATCGAACTCACACGCTCCACGCTCACCGTGCGGGCCGGGCCCGCCGCCTGAGCCCGGGGCCGGGCCGTGCGCAAGACCACCTACGATCCCGTCGTCATGCACGAGTTGTTCGACCAGCGCCGGTATCTCATCCCCTTCCGTTCGAACCTGCTTCCCCAGATCTTCACCGACACGCTCATCATCGGTGCCGGCGTGGCGGGCCTGCGGGCCGCCGTCGCCGCCGCGGCACACGGCGAGGTGATCGTCGTCAGCAAAGACGAGCCCCCCACCAGCAACACCGCCTGGGCTCAGGGCGGCATCGCCGTGGTGCTCGACCAGAGCGACACGCTCGACGCCCACGCCGCCGACACGCTCACCGCCGGTGCGGGCCTCTGCGACGACCCCGCCGTCCGCGCCGTCATCGAGGGTGGCCCCGAGCGCATCCGCGAACTGGTGTCGTGGGGCATGCGATTCGATACCGATGCGCACGGGCCCGATGGGCTGCAAGTCGGGCGCGAGGGTGGCCACTCCGCGGCCCGGATTGTGCACGCGGACGGCGACGCCACCGGCAAGGAACTCATGCGCTGCCTGTGGGAGCGGGCCGCCGCCACGCCCGGCGTGCGGCTCTTCTCCAAGTGCTTCTCGCTCGACCTGCTCACCGCCGGAACCGACAGCCCCGGCGGCACCGGTCCGGTCATGGGCGCCATCACCCACCACCCGCGCTACGGCCTGCAGGTGATCTGGGCCAGGGCCACCATCCTCGCCTCGGGCGGCGCGGGCCTCATCTACCGCGAGACCACCAACCCCAAGGTCGCCACCGGCGACGGCATTGCCATGGCCTATCGCGCAGGGGCCGACGTGGCCGACATGGCCTTCGTCCAGTTTCATCCCACCACGCTCTACCTCGCCGGCGCCTCCCGCGCCCTCATCACCGAGGCCGTGCGCGGCGAGGGGGGCCACCTCGTCGACGCCGGCGGTGAACGCTTCATGCGGGCCGTGCACCCCATGGCCGAACTCGCACCGCGCGACATCGTCACGCGCGGCATCGTTTCTCGCCTCGCCGAGCGCGGCGGCACCCACGTCTTCCTCGACGTGCGCCACCTGAGCGACTTCGCCAAGCGCTTCCCCGGCATCGCGACGCTGCTCGCCAAGTACGACCTCGACCCCCGCCGGGACCTGATCCCCGTCCACCCCGCCGCGCATTACATGGTGGGGGGCGTGCGCACCGATCTGTGCGGCCGCACCAACGTGCCCGGGCTGTACGCCGTGGGCGAGGTGGCCTGCCTGGGCCTGCACGGGGCCAACCGCCTCGCCAGCAACTCGCTCTTGGAGGGACTGGTGCTGGGCGAGATCGCGGGGTGCACCGCGGCCGAACGCACGCGCTTTGCGGAGCGGGCCGCCGCGCCGGCATCGAGCGGGAGCAACGGACACGCCGCCCACGCGCCCGACCCGGCCCGCGCCGGCTGGGCGCTGCCGCCCCGGGCCGCGCCCGTGCCGATCGTCTCCGACATCCGCCCCAGCGACCTGGGCGAACTCGACCTCACCGACGTGCAGTCGTCGCTCCGCTCGGCCATGTGGCGCAACGTCGGCATCGAGCGCACCGGCAGCCGCCTGCACGACGCGGCCGACATGATCGACTTCTGGGCCCGTTACACGCTCGACAAAATCTTCGATGAGCCCGCCGGCTGGCAGGTCCAGAACCAGCTGCTCGCCGCCGCGCTCGTGGCCCGCTCCGCCGCCTGGCGCGAGGAGAGCCGCGGCTGCCACCTGCGCACCGACCGGCCCGCCCCCTCCGACGCGTTCCGTGTCCACGACCTGTGGCGGCGCGGGGCCGCGCGGCCCGACTTGGAGCCGGTTCAGGGTGGCCCGGCCGAGCCCGCCGTCATCATGCCCGGTGTGCGCGCCGGGGGGGCGCGGGGTGGGGCGCGGGGTGGGGCGAGCGCAGGTGCGAGCCCGGCGTGAGGGCAGCGTGCGCCATGCCTGTTCCGCACGTCGCTCCGCCGCTCGTGCGTGTGCTCGTGTATGCGCTCCCCTGTGGCCTCTGGGCCGTGCTCGCGGCGGGCTGCGCTCCCGAAGAGCGCGTCGTCAACTACACGCCCTTCTTTGACGGTCTTGAAGGAGCAGGGGGGGCGCGGCGTGTGCGCGACGGCGTGGTAGCCGGGCAGGAGGGCGACGGTGCCGGCACGACCGACCCCACCGCCAGCGCCGATGCCCTGCCCCAAGAACTGGTGCAAACCACGCCCGAGGGCAAGAAGCGCATCGTGTCGCGCAGCGTGCGCCACGTGATGGTGCACCTGGCCACGCTGCTCAACGAGGGCGACGACGACACGCTCTACGAGCAATTGCTGGCGGACCACACCAAGCGGCACTTTGCCGAGCAAGGCAAGGACGCGCGGGCCGAGTCGCTGGCCTACTTCAAGGGCCACCGCGAGGAGATCATGGCCCTGTTCGCCCGCATGCCCATGGCCGAACGCTCGCCGGGCGTGTTGCTGGAGCCGGCGGGAGGCACGGCCACGGGACGGTTGTTCAAGCTGCGCCTGCAGGGCACCGCCGCGCGGGGCGTGATGTTCACCGACCTGTGGCTGGCGGTGGAGAAGGGGCAGTGGAAACTGGTGTGGGTGGATTAGCCGTACGCGACCCCCCTCATCCCGCCTGCGCTCTCGGGTGGGCCTGGTCGTAGGCGCTCTTCAGCCGCTGCGTCGTCAGGTGCGTGTACACCTGCGTCGTGCTCAAACTCTGGTGCCCGAGCAACTCCTGCACGCTCCGCAGGTCGGCTCCGTTCTCCAGGAGGTGCGTGGCGAAGCTGTGCCGCAGCGTGTGCGGGCTGATAGTCGGGTCCATCCCCGCCATCTTCAGGTACTTGTCCAGTTTGCGGCGAACACTCCGGCTCGAGAGCCGGCTGCCGTGCTTGTTCATGAACAGCGGCTTGCCCGCGCCGCTCTCGCCCCAGAGTTTGTTGTAGCGGTGGTCGCCCCGCACCATTTCCATGTACCGCTTGATCGCGGCCAGGGCGTGGCTGCCCAGCGGCACGATCCGCTCGCGCTTGCCCTTGCCGCGCACCTTCATCGCCTCGCCCGTCTCGTCCAGGTCGTCCACGTGCAGGTCCACCAGTTCGCTCACGCGGATGCCCGTCGAGTAGAGCGTCTCGAGCATGGCCCGGTCGCGCAGGCCCAGCACGTCCTCCTCACCGGGCGTGATGAGCAACTTCTCGATCTGCTCGATCGTGATCGCCTTGGGCAGCCGCTTGCCCTGCTTGGGCGTGCGGATCGCCGTCATGGGGTTGCCCGGGGCCACGCCGCGCCGGTCCGCCCACTTGTAAAACGACCGCAGCGTGGCGATCTTCCGCGCCATGGTCGCGGCCGAGTAGCCCATCTCGCCCAGGTGCGCCAGAAAGCCGCGGATCACCTCCGCCGTCGCGTCCAGCATCGCCATCGTCACGGTCTTGGGGCCGATGCTCCCCGCCAGCCCTTCGCCCTTGGTCGCCGCCCGCGTGAGCCGCGCCTCGTACGCCTGTCGCTCCGCATCGCTCACCGGGTCGATCCCGGTCTGCTCGCTCAAGAACTCGATGTACTGGCGCAGGTCGGCTCCGTAGCATCGGGCCGTGTACGCGGAAAAATGCCGCTCGTCGGTCAGGTACGAGATGAAACCCTGCACGGCGGGAAGTGTGTTCATGGCGGGTCCTCACTGCGGCACCACCCGGAGTGCCGGCCTCTGTGTTATCGGCATGCTCAGGGGGCAACTTGCCCCGCCGACCCGCCCGTTTGCACGCCCGCCACCGAACGGCCGTTCCGGGCCCTGCTCTCGGCCATTCCTGCGCGGCTCAGGCGCAGACGTTCGGCATCCAGCAGCCTGCCCACCGCCACATACGCCCCGAACTGGGTGTACAGGTCCATGCTCGCCAGATAACTCCGCCACCCCAGAGCCGCCCTCGCATCGTGCCGGCCATCCGCGTACCGGCGCAGGCCCATGAGCACCTCGTGGTTGCGCCCGTCCAGATGCTCGCTCACGACGACCACGCTGGCGGGCCGCGCGCCGACCGCGGCCGTCTCGCTCCCCGCCCGCCGCAAAGCCCGCGGATCAAGCGCCGCCTCTGCGCCGCCCTCGCGCTGCACCAGTCCGAGCGTCAGCCCCAGCGTGGGCGGGTCGTAGGGGTCATACGCCGAGATCGTGCCCACCACCACGGCCTGCACGCCCAGCGCCCCCGCCAGCCGCCGCGCCTCCTCCGGCGACGACACGCCCGCCAGGCCCAAGGCCCGCATCCCTGCGACCACCCGGTTGGTTGGCACGCAGGCCAAGCCCCGGGCCTCGGCCACTTTCGCCACCACCGCATCCGTCACCGCCAGCACATCCACCGCGCTCGTCCCGCTCTCGTTGGCCAAGGGCGCCACCGCCCAGAGGGGGGTCGTCTCAGCGTCGCCCGCGTACGGCGACACCAGCACCTCGGGCGCAACCAGATCCGGCCGCGGGGCACAACCTGCGCACAAGGTCGCAATCGCTGCGCAGGCGCAGCCGATCAGGGTGATGGCGGGTTTCATGGCCGGAGCGGTCGCAACCGCCGTGCCGAGGGCCTCTGTGCGCCGGGCATCACTCCCCGGCGGTATCGGGTGCGCTGGCCACCGGCTTCTCAGCCGCGGCCGGGGCGGCGGTCGACGCGGCGGCGGGTCTCAACACGCCCGCCGCGGCCAGCGCCTTCTCCGCACCCATCGACCAGACGTTCTCCACACCCCCGCGGTTGGAGACGAAGTAAATCCGGTTGTCCGGCCCCCACGCCGGCAGAGCATTGGCGAAGCGCCCGCCCGTGAGCGCGGCACGGCTGGACCCGTCCACCGCCGCCACCCACAGGTCGCTCGGCCCGCCCTGATGGCCGGCCGCGCTGCGCCCCGGCACGCTGGTCGAGTAGACGATCCACTTGCCGTCCGGGCTCCACGTGGCGTTGGTGGTGGCCAGGCCCTGATGCGATGCTACCTCGGTGAAGTTCTCCGCCAGGCCCGGCGTGAAGTCGACCGTCCACAGGCTGTAGGCCCGGTCGCCGCGCTCGCGTCCGCGCTGAAACAGAATCCGGTCGGTCATGTCGCTCCCGGTCTCGGCCACCGGGCACCACTCGGGAAACAGGCCGTAGCCGATGAACTCGGCAGCCTGCGGACGGGCCACGTCCATCACCCACAACTCCCACCTCCCGCTCACCTGCCCCAGGCGACTGAACGCCAAGTGCTTGCCGTCGGGAGACCACGACGGGTGCAACTCGTGGGCCGAGCCCGCGCTGAGTTGCACCGCCTGCCCCCCCTTGATCGACATCACGTACAGGCCCCACGTGCCGCCGCGGTTGGAGGCGAAGGCGATCCGCGATCCATCCGGGCTGATGACCGGCATCACGTCGCTGGCGGGGTGGCTGGTCAGTTGCGTCACCGTGCGGCTCCCGACCGCCTTGATGTAGACATCCGGAGTCTCGCGGTGCTGCGTGCTGGCGAAGACCAGCCACTTGCCATCGCGCGACAGCTTCGGGTCAAAGTCCTCCCCGTCGTGGGCGAACGTGAGTTGGGCGAAGTTCTGCAGCCCGTCCACCGCGGCGAAGCGGGCGTTCTCATCCGGCACCTCGCCGTAGCCCGGAACCGGGTCGGCCGCGCCCGTGAGCGCTGGTGCGTATGGGGCGGCCCCGATCCGCGTCGGCCGCTCGAAGTCCTCAAACGCCGGACCGTCGCTCGCGGCGGGGCGCGGCCGCTCATCCGACACGTTCAGCACCCCGCCCGGCGTCCCCTGCTCGCCCCCCAGTTGCGAGGGCGCGTAGCGGGCCGCGGTCGGGGTCGGTGTGCTCGTGCCCGTGCACGCGGCGGTGCCGGCCACGACCAGCAGGCCGAGTGCGAAACGGGCGTGGGCAAAGTGGCTGATGATCGTGTTCATGGCAGGCTCCGTTGCGCCCGATGCGGGCATAGGCCCGTGGGCGTCGGGAGCCTGCATCGGTCAACATAACCCGTGGGTTGAGTCCGGGAACGGACCACGTCCCACGTTCCCGCAATCCCTCGCCTTCATGTGGCCAGGTGGCCACTGGCCATTTGGCCATTTCCCTTCGCCCCCACGCTGCACACACATTGCCCGAACGTGAGCGCGTGCTGCCGCAGCCCGGCGAACCCTGCGGCCGTGATCGCCGCGCCCAGGTGCTCGCGGTCGAGGAAACTCTCCACCGACTTGGGCAGGTAGCGGTAGGCACCGGAGCGGTCGCCGCTGATCAGCGTGGCCGTGAACGGCATGACGTGATTCGTATAGAACCGCGCCAAGGCTCCCGCCACCGGCACGCGCGGCACATCAAACTCCAGCACCACCAGACGCCCGCCGCCCCGCAGCACGCGGAAAAACTCTCCGAGCGCAACGCCCGTTTCCTGCACGTTGCGGATACCGAACGCGATCGACACGACGTCAAATGACCCGTCCGCAAAGGGCAGCCGCATCGCGTCGCCCTCCACGTACTCGATCGGGGCCATGTTCGCCGAGCCGCTCGTGCTCCGTGCCGCCTGTCGCCGGCGGGCCACGTCGAGCATCTCGCGTGTGAAGTCGAGCCCCACCACGCGCCCCGGGCGCGGCGTCGCCCGCGCAAACGCCTCGCTCAAATCGCCCGTTCCGCAGGCCACGTCCAGCACGTGGTCGCCGCCGCTCAGGGCCGCGGCCTTCACGGCAAACCGCCGCCAGCGCTGGTCCAGCCCGAACGAATGCACGCGGTTGTTGAGGTCGTAACTGCCCGCGATGGCCGCGAACATCCGCCGCACGCGCTCCGCCTTGTCGGTGCGATGGTGCGGGTTGGCGGCCAGCGTGTCGCCGGACCAGGCGGGGTTTGCGTGGGCATGCGGCACCGCCTCAGGCATGGGCGCAGTGTACGCCGCGGGGCCCCGCGTGCCCGCTGATATGCTGCCCGCACCACGCATGTCGCGCCTCCCCTTTGACCCCAGGAAGATGAAGCAGGCCGCCGAGGCACGCGGCCAGCTGGGCTTGCCGGCCGGCGCGCCGCCGCCACCGCCCGCGTCCCCCCCGCCCGATGTGCCGTCCGCGCAGCCGTCCGACGCGCCCCTGCGCGTCTGCCAACTCGCCGGCCTCATCGACTCGGCACTTCGCGCCGGCGTGGCTCGCCCCGTGCGCGTGCGCGGCGAGGTCGGCCAGTTCACCGACCGCACCCACTGGTACTTCTCCCTCAAAGACGCCGAGGCCGTCATCTCCTGCGTCATGTTCGCCGCGGCCGCACGCAAAGCCGGCTTGACGCCCGCCGTCGGGCAGGAGGTGATCGCCACGGGCCAGGTGGAGTTCTACAAGCCACAGGGGCGCACCACGCTGCGGGTCGACAAGATCGAGGCCGTCGGCGCGGGCGCGCTCGAAGCCGCGCTCAAGGCCCTCGTCGAAGAGGCCCGCGCGCTGGGCTGGCTCAGCGACGCCCGCAAGCGCCCCATGCCGCTCTTCCCGCGCCGAATCGCCGTCATCACCAGCCGCACCGGCGCTGCACTGCAAGACGTGATCGACACCGCCCGCCGCCGGTGCCCGGCCGTGGAACTCGCGCTCATCGACACGCTGGTGCAGGGGGCCGATGCCGCGCCGGCCGTGGCCGCGGCCCTGGCGTGGGTGTCGGATCATGCGCCGCGCTTGGGCATCGACGCCGTCATCCTCACGCGCGGCGGCGGCAGCATGGAAGACCTGTGGGCCTTCAACGACCGGCGCGTGGCCGAGCGTGTCGTCCACTGCTCCGTCCCCGTGGCCTGCGCCATCGGCCACGAGACCGACACCACGCTCGCCGAACTCGTGGCCGACCTCCGCTGTGCCACACCCACGCAGGCCGCCATGCGCTGCGTGCCCGATGCGGGCGCCCTGCGCGAGCAGGCCGAGGCTCTGCGCGAGCGGCTGCTGGCCGCGGTGGTGGCCCACCAGAAAGCGGGCGCGGCCGCCGCGCTGGGCACCGCCCGCCAACTGGTGGCCGCCGTGCGTACCGCGGCGGCCCGGGCCGCGGCCCGGACCGACCGTGCCGGGGCCCGTCTGGAGCGCCACCGGCCCGCCGCGGTGTATGAACGCCGCCGCGCAGCCGTGGACGACCTGCACCGCCGCCTGGTGCGGGCCGTGCAGGGGCACATCGCCGCGACCGACATCGCAGGGCTGGGCGCCGCCCTCGCCCGCGCTGCCCTCGACCACGCCGCCCGCGCCGCCGAGCGTGCCCGGGCCGCGGGCCGCGCGCTCGAACTCGTCGGCCCGCAGGCCGTGCTCGCACGTGGCTACTCCGTCACGCTCGGGCCCGACGGCCGCGCACTGCGATCCGCCCGCGCTGTCAGCGCCGGGCAGCCGATCACCACGCGCCTGGCCGATGGCCGGGTCGAGAGCATCGTGCGCGCAGAGGGTGTCCACGAGCCCCTGCCGCCGCCGAGTGCGCTGCCGACGGCCACGCCACCCGCGACTCCCAAGGCCCCAACCCCTCCATCTCTTCGCGCACGGCGCGCCAGGCCGGGCGATGCCGGCCCGGGCTTGTTCGGCTAGCGCTGGGGGGCGGGGCGTGCCGATGCGCCGCCCAGTACCATGCGGCATGTCCAAGCCCCCGGCCCCCCGGCACCCCGCGCCCGACCCCGCACAGCCGCCCGATTTCGAGCACGCTATCGCCGAGGTCGAGGCGATCATCCAGCGCATCGAGGCGGGCGAGGTCGGCCTTGAGGAGTCGATCGTGCAGTACGAGCGGGGCGTGCAACTCATCAAGGGGTGCCGCGCCGTCCTCGACAAGGTGGAGCAGCGCGTGGCCGACCTCACCGCCCAGATGAAGGTGGCGGTGGAAGGCAAGGGCGGGGCATGAACCACTGCGGCGTGGCCGGGACCGCCGAATGCCGATGAAGCAGGCCGGGCCCTGCGGCCCGATCGTCCCTTCGGCCGCCGGCCCCGCTCCCCAGGGCCTTCCCTTTCTTATGCACCCCGACACCGTGCTCATGCTGGCCAAACTCGTGCCGCTGCTCTTCGTGGCGGCCTTCGGCGCGTGCGTCGGCTCGCTGATCAACGTGCTCGTCTACCGGCTGCCCAAGGGGCTTGATGTCGTCTCCCCCCCCAGCCGCTGCCCGGTGTGCGACACGCGGCTCACGTGGCGCGAGAATATCCCGGTCTTCGGGTGGCTCCTGCTGCGCGGCCGGTGCCGCTTCTGCAAGTCGCCCATCTCGCCCGAGTACCCCGTCGTTGAGGCCTTCGTCGGCCTCCTCTTCATGGTGGTCGTCGCGCTCTGGTACGTGGTGCCCGACACGGCCACCCTCGCGGGCATGCCCGTCGGTGCCGCCAAGCCGGAGTGGGCACGCAACGGCCCCGGCCCCACCTGGCCCAGCGTGCTGGTGGTGCTCTGCCTCTTGGCCTGCCTCACCGCGATGACGCTGATCGACTTCAAGACCTACACCATTCCTCTGGTCCTGCCGTGGGTGGCGAGCGTCGTGGCGGTGGCGGTGCACCCCGTGCACGCCGCGTGGGTCGAGTTCGGCTCGCGCGACGGGCGGCTGTTCTTCGCCACGCCCGGCTGGCCGTGGACGATCGCCACGCCCAACTGGTGGTGGCTGGGGGCCAGCGTGGGCGCGGCGGTCGGAATCGCCGCCTCGCTCCTGCTGCTGCGCTTCGGTCTCATCCGACGGTCATTCGAGGACCACGCCGCGTGGGAGGCGGAGCAGATGGCCCGCCAGCAGACGGAGGCCGCCGCGGCAGCAGCGGGTGGCGACCCGACAGCCCTGTGGGTGGCCTATCCGCACGCCCGCCGCGAAATGGTGCGCGAACTCGCGTTTTTGGCGCTGCCGGCGGTTCTCACGTGGGCGGGTGGGTGGCTGGCGGCCCGGTGGGTGCAGGCGAGCCTGGCGGCCAACCCGGACCCCTTCCAACCTCCGGTCGAACCGACGATGCCGCTGTGGCTGGCCGCCCTCGGGGGCGTGCTGATGGGCTACGTGGTGGGAGGGGGCGTTGCGTGGGCGATTCGCGTGGGGGGCACGCTGGCCTTCGGTAAGGAGGCGATGGGAATGGGCGATGTCCACCTGATCGCGGCGGTAGGGGCCTGCCTGGGGTGGATCGACGCGGTACTGGCCTTCTTCGGGGCCGCGTTTGTCGGCCTTATCTGGGCGATTGTGGGCAGTTTGGCGGGCGGGCGGGTGCGCCGCACCCTGTCGTACGGTCCGAGCTTGGCGATCGCCACAGTGCTGGTGGTGGTGCTCAAGCCGCTCATCGAAATGGCCCTGAACAAACTTGTACACGCCCCGCCGGGTGCCCAGCCGATACACCTGCCCTGACGGTTGGCACACGCCTGCGGACGGCGAGCCCCCTGGGGGCCATCGGGCCGGCGGCCGCGGGGGATCGTGGTGCAAAGTTGACACCGGCGCTCGGGCGGTTACGGTTGCCGCGTTGAGGGCGGGCGGTGCCCGTCAGGTCTGCTCCCGCCGAGGTGCGGAGCACGGAGGTTCCCATGTTCAGCGGCCGGTTCATCCAACAGTCGTCGGTGGTGGTTCGTGGCGGCGTTCTGGCCGCGTGTGCGCTCATGGCCTTGGGCCTGGGCGGGTGCAACGACAAGGTGAAGGAGGACAACGCGCGCCTGACAACCGAAGTGCAGCAGTTGAAGGACGAGAACACGTCCCTCGCTCAGAACGTGCAGGCGAAGGATGCGCAGATCCAGCAGTTGCAACTCGCCCAGACGCAGCAGCCGGCCAACTGGCAGGCCGGAGACCGCGGCACCAGCACCGCGCGCGCGCGCGGCAACACGGTGCTCGAAGTCGCCGGCGACGTGCTCTTCGCCTCCGGGCAGACCGCCATCAAGCCCGACGGCCGCAAGGAACTCGACCGCATCGCCGCGCAGATCAAGAGCCGCTGGTCGGGCAACGACGTGCGTGTCGAGGGGTACAGCGACAAGAACCCTATCAAGAAGAGCAAGTGGGCCAGCAACGAGGCCCTGAGCCAGGCCCGCGCCGACGAGGTCGCCAAGTACCTTGTCTCCAAGGGCGTGTCGTCGAGCCGCGTGGAAGCTGTCGGCATGGGCTCCACCAAACTCAAGGCGACCGACGCGGCCAGCCGCCGCGTGGAGATCGTCATCATCGGCGGCTGAGGCCGATACGAACGCAACCTGATCGTGAACGCACGGCCCCGCGATGGGGCCGTGTGCTTTTTTGCTACGCTGTGTGCATGGCGCGTGGCGGCGAGCGGTGCGACGTGTCGGTGCTGGCCGCACGGTATTGCCGCGCCGTGGCGGAGTTGAGTCTGGAGCGGGGCGAGGCGCGGGTGACCGACCTGGCCGCGTGGCTGGGAGTGAGCCACGTGACGGTGACCAAGACCATCGACCGCCTGGTGCGCGACGGGCTGGCCACGCGCGAGCCGTACCGCAAGGTGTACCTGACGCGGGCGGGGCTGGGAATCGTGCGGCGAACGCGGGCCCGTGCGAGCCGGATCGAGGCCTGCCTGCGGCGTCTGGGTGTGCCCGCGGCGGCTGCGCGGCGCGATGCCGAATCGGCCGAGCCCTGGCTGAGCGACGACACGCTGCGGGCGATGGCCAAGAGGGGCAGTTGACGGGTTCACGAGTTGATGAGTGGGGGGCTGATGCTCGCCCGGCGGTGTGCGTGGGCGTATCCTCACCACCTTGTGCGGGCGTGCGGCTGCCGCGGCGGCACGTTCGGGCGACTTTGCGGCGATCTACGAGTCTTGAGGAAATCCCCGGGCGCGTGCCGGAGTGGCCAAACGGGGCAGACTGTAAATCTGTTGGCTTAACGCCTACGGGGGTTCGAATCCCTCCGCGCCCATTCGAGCAAGGCCCCGCCGGGCCGCTAGCGCATGCGCTGCAGGCGAGCGGGAATGCCCGCCATCACGGAGCCCGGCGGCACGTCCTTCGTGACCACCGTGCCCGTGGCGATGACGGCGCCGTCGCCGATCGTGACACCCTTGAGGACGACGACGTGGGCGCCCAGCCAGCAGTCGCGCCCGATGCGGGTCGGAGCGCTGATCAGGGGCTGCTCGTGCACCTTGCGACCAGGCTCGAAGCCGTGGTCGTGGTCGGTGATATAGCAGCCCGGGCCGATCATGGTCTCCTCGCCCACCTCGATGCGCTCGGTGGCATCGAACATGGTGAAGCGGTTGCAGTAGACGCCGCGCCCGATGCAGATGCGGGGGTGCGGTCCCTTGTCGCCGATGGCGAGCAGCACGACGTTGGTGTCGAGGGTGACGCCGGCGCCGAGTTCGATGTCCCAGGGGTTCTGGGCGATCATGACGCGCTTGAGGGCGCAGCCCGGCCCGATCTTGGCGCCCAGCAGGCGGAGCCAGGCGACGCTGAGGCGGGCCCGCAGCGAGATGGGCACGCGCACGATCGCAGACGCGAGGCGGGGGGGGATCACGCTCACGCGGCACCTCCGTTTGCCAGGGCCGCGCCCGCGACGGGGGCTGCGGCAGGGGGAGACGCCGAACCCACCCCGTGCATGGTGGCGGGGGGCTTGCGCACGCCCAGCGCGGTGAGCAGGGCCAGCGCGGGCAGGCCGACTAGGAAGGCCCAGCGCCGGGCGAGCAGGTTCCACACGAAGGAATCGGTGTACAGGTTGAGTGCGTGGCGCAGGGAGCCCGAGTCGAGGCAGTTGAGAGCGGCGCAGCGGCACGCGTGAGAGAGGATGGCGCGGCGTTCGCCGGCCCGCGCGGGGCCGCCGGGATAGACGCCGGCGCGCTCCTGCCGCACCATTCGGCGTGTGCCGGCGACCATGAGATCGAAGTTCATCATGGCGCTGCCGGCGTGCCGGCGGTAGGCGAGGGTCTTGGGGGCGCGGATGGAGACGAGGCCCTTGGCCTCGCCCATGCGCAGGCACAGGTCGGAGTCTTCGCAGTAGACCCGGTCGGGGATGAAGCCGCCCACGGCCCGCAGGGCCTCGGTGCGCGCGACCATGCCGCCCGCGCCCGGCAGCACCCAGACGGGGTCGCAGCCCAGGTAGTCGGGGTAGACGTCGCACTCCGCCCGGCCGCAACTCTGGCCGGCGAGTTCGGCGGGGTCGGTGAACATGACGGGCCGACCGGTGATCATGGCGGGGCGGTTGTGGGCCTCGATGAGCGAGCGGACGGTGTCGAGCGTCCAGGGGAACCAGAGGTCGTCGGAGTCGAGGAAGGCGACGTACTCGCCGCGGGCGTGCCGGATGCCGAGGTTGCGGGCGACGCCGGGGCCGGAGTTAGGCTGCTCGAAGACGCGGACGCGGTCGCCGAAGGAGCGGGCGACGGCCACGGTGGCGTCGCGCGACGCATCGTCAACCACGATCACCTCGTAGTCGGTGCAGGTCTGGGAGAAGACCGAGCGCAGGGTGTCGGCGAGGTAGGCCTCGCGGTTGTACGCCGGGATGACGACCGAGAAGAGCATGGAGTGCTGGGGATGGCGCGGGGGGGCGGGTGGCGGTGGACTGGCTGGATGGGATCGTGGTGCGGAAGGTGTCTATCGGCACGCGCGGGGCCGGGTGAGGGGCTGCCAGTGCGGTCGGCCGCCGCGGGGACGATGATACGAGTCGGGGGGCGTTTGGTTCGCGCCGGTGGTGCCGGATATCCGGGGTGCGCCTCCGGCGGAGGCACCGCGGCGCGATTCGCGCCGGGCCGCGTCCGATACCGCTGATCCGCCCGCGTACGATGGCCGATTCTGTTTCTGTTGCCGCGTGCACCCCTCGGTCGGAGCCGGGGGCGTGTGGTGTGCCCAGCGAGCGTTTTCATGGCCCAGCCGGCAGCAGACACCCCGAGCGCGACGGCCGCCAACGGTTCCGCGCACGCGGCCGGGGGGGTTGTACGTGAGTTGATGGGCACCGCCATGCTGGTGCGGGCCGTGGAGCAGCGACTGCTGGAGTTGTTCGCGCAGGGCAAACTCTTCGGCACGGTGCACACGTGCATCGGGCAGGAGTGGTCGGGCGTGGCGGTGGCCCACGCGCTGGCGCCGACTCCGCGAGCCCGGCACGAGGCGGACACGATCTTCACGAACCACCGCGGGCACGGGCACTACTTGGCGCGGACGGACGACGTGAACGGCTTGATCGGCGAGGTGATGGGGCGCACCACGGGCATGTGCGCGGGGCGGGGCGGCAGCCAGCACATGTGCCACGGGGGCGTGTACAGCAACGGCATTCAGGGGGGCATCGTGCCGGTGGCGGCGGGGATCGCGCTGCGCAACAAGTTCAAGGGCAACGGCGCGGTGTCGGTGGTCTTCATCGGCGACGGCACGCTGGGCGAGGGCGCGCTCTACGAGTCCTTGAACATCGCGGCCAAGTGGGGCCTGCCGCTGCTTGTGGTGATCGAGAACAACAGTTATGCGCAGAGCACGTCGCAGCGCGAGACGCTGGCAGGCGACATCTGTGCGCGGGCGGAGGCGTTCGGCATCCGCACGTTTGCGACGAGCACGTGGGACGTGCCGCATCTGCTCGCCACGTCCGGCGCGGCGGCCGAGTTCGTGCGCGGCGGCGGTGGGCCCGCCTTTGTGCGGGTGGATACCGATCGGCTCATGGCCCACAGCAAGGGCGACGACAACCGCGACCCGGAAGAACTCAAACGCTACTGGGCGCGCGACGCGATCTCCGTGTTCGGGCGCGAGCACCCGGCCGAGGCCGCGGCGCTCGCCGAGCGCAACAAGGCCCGCATCGACGCGGCGGTGGCGCTGGGCGAGGCGGCCCCTTACACGCCCGCGACCGATCCGGAGGAGCCGGTGTTCGCCTCCACGCCGCGCTGGACGGCCACGCGCATCGAGGGGTCGGAACGCGTGGTGAACGTGATCCACGCGGCCCTGAAGCGGAACATGCAGCGCGATGAGCGGATCGTGCTCATCGGCGAGGACATCGAGGGGCCGTACGGCGGGGCCTTCAAGGCGACCAAGAACCTGAGCCTGGACTTTCCCGGTCGGGTGCGCAACATGCCCATCAGCGAGGCGGCGATCGTGGGCCTGGGCAACGGCCTGGCGCTCTCCGGGATGCTGCCCGTGTGCGAGATCATGTTCGGCGACTTCCTGGCCCTGGCGGCCGACCAGTTGCTCAACCACGCCTCGAAGTTCCGCTACATGTACAACGATCAGGTGCGGGTGCCGCTCATCGTGCGCACGCCCATGGGCGGCAAGCGCGGCTACGGCCCCACGCACAGCCAGAGCATCGAGAAGCACTTTCTTGGCCTGCCCGGCACGGCCATGCTTGCCCTGCACCACCGCTTCGACCCGGGCGTGATCTACGACAAGTTGTTCGCCACGATCGACGTGCCGACGATCGTGATCGAGAACAAGTTGCTCTACGGCACCAGCATCGGGAGCGAGGCCCCGGCGGGCTTTGTGTGGGAGCACGACGGCGAGGCGTTCCCGACGTCGCGGCTGCGCCCCGAGGCCGAGCCCGACCTGACGGTCCTCTGCTACGGCGGCATGCTGGCCGACGTGGAGAAGGCGGCCGATCAACTCTTCGAGCAGCATGAGGTCGTGTGCGAGGTGATCTGCCCGACGCAACTCTACCCGTTCAACGCGGCCCCGCTGGTGGAGAGCGTGCGGAGGTCGGGGCGGCTGCTGGTGGTGGAGGAGGGGCTGGCGTTCGCGGCCTTCGGGGCCGAGGCGATCAGCCGCGTCATGGAACTGGCACCGGGCGAGTTGCGCGCGGTGCGGCGTTTGGCGTCGCCGCGGCACCCGATCCCGTCGTGCGGGCCGCTGGAGAAGGCGCTGCTGCCCAACACGGGGCATGTGGTGCGGACAGCGCTCGAGGTGGTGGCCCATGGCTGAGATCACACCGGTGCATGTGCCGCGCGAGAACGTGAACGATGAGACGGTGAAACTGCTGGTCTGGCGCGTGCCCAGCGGCGCGAAGGTGGAGAAGGGCCAGGCGATCGCGGAACTGGAGACGAGCAAGACCAACTTCGAGATCGAGGCGCCCGCGGCGGGGTACATCGCCTACTCGGCCAAGCCGGGGGATGAGATTCCGGTGGGCGGGCTCTTGTGCAACCTGGGTGAGGGGGCGGTGCCTCCAGCGCCGGCGGGCGGGGGCGCGCCGGCCAAGGCGGCTACCGCGGTCGCTGCCGCGCCTGCGCCGCTCGCCGGGGAGAACGGCACCCACCGGTCGTTGGCTCCGGTGGCGCAGGCTGCGACGCCGGCAGAGGAACCGCCGCGCTGTACACGCTTGAGTGCCAAAGCGATGGAGTTGGTGAAGCAACGCGGGATTGATCCGGGGCGTTTTGTGAACGCGGGTTTGATGCGCGAGCACGATGTGCTGGTGGCATTGGGCGAGGCGGCACCAGCCGCGCGAGCGCCCGAGCGCGACGCGATGCCGGCGCGCTCGACGCAGAACCGGCTGGCGCGCCCGGCCGCGCCGGCGGGGCCGCCTGTGGCGGGGGGCGGGCCGGTGCCGGCGACGGGGGTGCCGTTTACGGCCAGGGAGTTGCCCCGCAGCAAACGGACGGAGAACCGCTATCTGGCGGGTGGGCGCGAGCACACGGTGCCGAGCGTGGTGACGGTGGCGTGCCCGACGCGGGGCCTGCGGGCGGCGACGCGGGGTTCAAGGGCAGGGATCAGCACCACCAGCCTCATCATGTTCGAGGTGTCGCGGCTGCTCCGTGCGTACCCGATGTTCAACGCGTTTCACTCGGGTGGCTCGGTGCACACCTACGACGAGGTCAACATCGGTCTGGCGGTCGACGCAGACCTGGGCCTGAAGGTGCCGGTGGTGAAGCGGGCGGATGGCAAGTCGCTGGCGGAGATTTCTGCCGAGGTGATGGAGTTCATGGTGCAGTACCTGAACAACCAGTTGCCGGTGGAATGCCTGGCGGGTGGCACGTTCACCATCACCGATCTGTCGGGCGAGGGCGTGTTGGACTTCCATCCGCTCATCAACCAGGGGCAGTCGGCGATTCTGGGTGTGGGGGCGGAGTTCTTCCCGCCGGGGTCGCGCGAGGGGATGTTCAACCTCGTGCTGGCGTTTGACCACCAGTTGGCCGAGGGGCGCGGCGCGGCGAAGTTTTTGTGCGAACTGCGGGCCAGGCTGGAGGGCTACGAGCGGGCGCTGGCGGGAGGGGGCGATGCGAGCGGCGCGGCGGCCGTGCCGGATTGCTCGGAGTGCCTGACGCCGTATCACGAGGTGGTGGCCGCGGGGTACCACATGGTGCAGAAGATTGGGCCGGGGGGCGTGCCGCAGCCGATCTGCTCCCGCTGTGTGATCGGCCGTTGGTGAGGAACGCGATGCAAACCGCCGAAGCCCTGCGTGCGACCGTGGCCGAGTTTTTCGGCACCCAGCCCGAGCAGATCGGGCCGGACTTTCCCATTGCGGGGCCGCGCATCCAGGGGTCGATGAGCAAGGCCCTGCTCGACGCGGCGATCCGGCGGCGCACGGGCGTGAAGGCCACGGTGGTGCACACGGCCAAGACCTACGCGGAGATCGAGGCGGCGGTGCTGGGGCTGCCCCAGCCGGCACCGGGCTCACGCACCGCCGCGGCAACGGCGGTGGGCAGCGCGAGCGGTGCGGCGGCGGCATGTGTGCCGGCGGCGAGCCCGGGTGCGGCGGGGATCGCCTGCGGGGTTGATGTGGAGACGGTGGAGTCGTTGCCGCGGGCGGATGATCACTGGTCGCACGAGTTTTACAAGGCGAACTTCACGCGGGCGGAGATCGCGTACTGCCTGATGCAGGATGCACCGGCGACGCACTTTTGCGGGCGGTGGTGCGCCAAGGAGGCGCTCAAGAAGTGCGACGCGGCCTTTCTGAAAGAGGAGATGTCGCACCTGGAGGTGGTGAGCCATCCGTCGGGCGCCGTCTCGCTGCGACATCACGGGGCCGGCGGGGCGGTGGATTTGCCGCACGCCCTGAGCCTGTCGCACACGCCGCTGGTGGCAGTGGCGGTCGTGGTGCGGGGGGGAGGGCTGCCCGGCGCACAGCTGCCGGAGGCGACGGCCGGCGCGCCGCCCACACCAGCCTTGCCGCATGAATCGCCCGACAGGCCGCGCGGCCCGGGCGGAAGACAACTGGTGATGCTGGCCGTGCTGGCGGCTGTGGGTGCTCTCGTTGTCGCGGTGGCCTCGCTGGTGCGAACGCTGTAGCGGCCCGCCAGCGCGGTTCACCCGTCGATGAGCGTGCCCAAAGGCTCACCCTGAACGATGCGGCGGATGTTGCCGGGGCGCAGGTAATCGAAAACGATGATGGGCACGTTGCCCTCCTGGCACATGGTGAAGGCGGTCATGTCCATGACGGCGAGGTTTTTGCTGAGCACGTCCTTGAACGTGAGGCGGTCGTAGCGGGTCGCGGCCGCGTCTTTGCGCGGGTCGGCGGAGTAGACGCCGTCCACCTTGGTGGCCTTCAGGAGGACCTCGCAACCGAGTTCGCGGGCCCGCAGCGCGGCGCAGGTGTCGGTGGTGCAGAAGGGGTTGCCGGTCCCGGCCACGAGGACGAGCACGCGCTTCTTTTCGAGGTGGCGGAGGGCACGGCCGCGGATGAAGGGCTCGGCGACGCTCTTGACATCAATGGCGGACATGACGCGGGTGTCGAGGCCGGCTTCCTTCAGGGCTTCCTTCAGCGCGAGGCCGTTGATGATGGTGGCGAGCATGCCCATCTGGTCGGCGGTGGCCTGGTGCATTTTGCCGATCTTCGCGAGGCTGGCCCCGCGGATGAAGTTGCCGCCGCCGACGACCAGGGCGATCTGGGCGCCGGTTTCCCACGCGGCCCGCACCTCGCGGGCGATGGACTGGATCTCGGCGGGTTCGAGGCCGGGCTTCCCCGCGCCGGCCAGGCTCTCGCCGCTGAGTTTCAACAGCACGCGCCCGTATGGGCCGCGGCGCGGACCGGGGTGGGAGGGGGCGGCGGCGGGCGCGGCTGGGGTGTGGGCTTTGGGCATGGGGTGCGTCCGAAACGTGCCCGAGAGCGTAGAAGAGTCGCCCGCGGCCCGCCGTTGTCCCGAACCGCGGGGGGTGGGTGTGCGAATGGTCGGGTGCAGGGGGCGGGGGGCGACGCTGAGGGCTGCGAGCGGGTAAACAATCGCGGGAGCCCCTCTTGCCTGCGCATTGATGCGCGTTGCCCGGTGTGAGGGCTTTGGGGGAACCGGCCGGATCGTTGTCCGTTATGTCGTCGCCACGCAGCACCAACCCGACGGGCCAACCTCTCCCTGCCGGTGTGCATGGAGCGCGGGCGGCACCTGCCCGCGCGGCTGCGCCCGCAGGTGTGGCGGGGTCGCGGGCCGACGAGTGGTTTGTGGTGTTTGTGCGGCGTGCCGCGCTGGCGGGGCTGGTGGCGTCTCTGGCGCTGCACGTGCTGTTCATGGCGGCGGCGTACGTGCTGCGGATCGCCGGGCCTGCAGGCTCGGCCAGCGGGAACCCGCTGGGCAGGACGAGCGTGGAAGTGGCGATGATGTCGCAGGAGGAACTCGCGGCGGTAGCGGAGGCCGAACTGGACATCGCCGGGCCGCAGGCGGCCGAAGTGCAGGCTCTGGCCCTGCCGGAGTTGATGCTGGGGTCGGTGGAGGGGGGCTCGGGCGCTCCCGACGCCGCAGAACTGGGCCAAGTGGGCGCGGGCATCGGGGGGGCCGGCACCGGCGCCGGCGTGGGCGCGGGCGAAGGGGCCGGGGGCTCGGGCGGCGGCGGGGCAACCTTCTTCGGGGTGGCGGCCCGGGGCAACCGTTTCTGCTACATCGTGGACATTTCCGGGTCGATGGCGGACCGGGACAAACTCCGCGAACTCAAGCGGCAACTCATCAACTCGCTGGACAAGCTGCCCCAGGGGGCCCAGTTCCTGATCTACTTCTTCTCCAGCGAGAGCCGCGTGCTGGGCGGGCGCGAGCGCTGGATAGAGGCGAACGGCCGCAACAAGGAATCGGCCGAGAACGAGATCAGGGCCCTGCTGGCCAACGGCGGCACGAACCCCGGGCCGGCCTTCATCTCGGCGCTGTCGATCAAGCCGCGGCCCGACGCCATCTACTTCATGACCGACGGCATGTTTGATGTGGAGATCGTGCCGCGCATCGCGCGGATGAATCGCACGGGTCGGACGATCCCGATTCACTGCATCGGGTTCGGCGAGCGCGGCAGCGAGGCTCTGATGCGGAGCATCGCCCAGGATTCGTCGGGCACGTACACCTTCGTGGAGGCGCCCCCGCGATGAGCCGAGCCCTGCGGTGTGCGTGCATAGCGGGCGCGGCGTGGGCGGTCGGTGCCGCGCGGGCAGAGCCGGGGCGGGTTTATCTGCGCGGCGTGGCCGAGCCGATGGCGGGGGAGTTGCACGCGGTTGATCGGGCGGGCGTGGCCCTGAGCGTGGCCTTGCCGACCGGCGGGTCAACTGTGCGGGTTGTGCCGTGGGACCGCGTGCGGGGGATCGAGGACTCGAGCGGCAGGCCCGTGGCTCTGGCACCGTCGCTGGCGGCACTGGCGGACGGCGTGTTCAGGGTGCGTGCACGGCTCGAGCGGGGCGATGTCGATCTGGCCGCGCCGTTGGCGGAACGGCTGGCGGCCCAGCCCGAGGAGATCGGGGGACCGACCGAAGCGGTGGTGGCCGAGTGCCTGCTGCGTGTGCGGCTGGCCCGGGGTGCGCACGCCGCGGCAGTGGGCCCGTGGCTGCGGCTGGTGGCGGCCCGGGCGGCCCGTCCGGCGGTGGTGCCCGGCGAAGCGCCCGCATGGGTTGAGGCGGCGTGGGGCGGCACGCCGGGGCCGGCGCCGGTGATCGACGATGCCACGGGCTTGTGCGTCCAGGTGCCGCCGGTGTTCAGCGGGGCGCGGGGGCAAGCCGCGCTGCGGGCGTTTCTCGACGAGCCGGCCGCCGGCCCGGCTGCGGGGTCGGCGCGAGCGCGGGCGCTGCGGGCGTGGTACCGGTCGGCGGCGGCACACGCCGTTGGCGTGGTGGCGCCTGTACCCGCGTCGGCGTCGGTGCACACGGGCGACGAGGTGGAGCGTCTGGTGGCCGATGTGGTGCTGGCCAGCGCGGGGCAAGCCGAGGATCGCGAGGCGGCGCGGGGCGCGCTGCTGGCCCGGCTGCGCGGGTGGGACGGCGTTCCTGACGGCGGCGACGGCGCACCGATCGGCACCCTGGACGGGCGGCGGCTGCCGGGCCTGATCGCGTGGTGCCACGCGGGCGTGGGGCTGTCGATGCTGCGCGAAGAGAGCGCGGGGGCGCGTGCCGAGGCCGTGCTGCACCTGATTCAGGTGCCGGCGCGGTTTGCCGAGGCGGTGCCGGTGCTGGCCGGCGTCTGTCTGGCCGAGGCCGCGAGCGCCCTGCGTGCCCAGGGGCAGCCCGAGGCGGCCGGTGCGCTGGAGGATGAACTGCGAGCTCTGGACGGGGCCCTGATTGAAGCGGGAAACCCCAGGACGGACGACGCTTCTGAGAAGACCAAACCATGAGTACGTCATCCATCGCGTGCGTGTTGCTGTTGGCCCAGGCTTCGCCTGAGGCGGCCGGCGGGGGGAGCGGGGCGCAAGGGCGCTCGGCTCTGGAGTTCATCCACTCGGGCGGCCCGCTGAGTTACGTGCTGATCCTGATCTCGCTGGGGGCGCTCGCGTTGATCATCGCGAACGTGATCGTGCTGCGGCGGTCGCGGCTTCTGCCGGCGCACGTTATCAGCGGGCTGGAGCAGTTGCTGGCCCAGCGGCAGGTGGCCCAGGCGGTGCGCTTCTGCCAGGCGGAGGAGAACCGCTCGTTTCTGGCCTCGATCGTGGGCGGCGGGCTGACCAAGGCGAGCAAGTCGCCCTTCGGGCTGCTGGAGTTGAAGCCCGCGCTCGAGGACGCGGGCTCGCGCGAGATCGAGCGCCTGGAGCGGATCAATCACTGGATCGGGATCGTGGCGGCGATCGGGCCCATGCTGGGGCTGTTGGGCACGGTGTTCGGCATGATCGGCGCGTTTGCCACCATCGGCTCGCTGTCGGGCGTGCAACGCTCGCAGGAACTCTCGACGTACATGTCGATCGCGCTCGTCACGACCGCTGAGGGATTGCTGGTGGCGATCCCGTGCACGGTGGCCTTCTCGGTGTTCCGGAGGCGGATCGAGGCGATCGCGGCGGAGGCGGGCGACGTGGCGGAGCGGCTGGTGGCTCCGGTGATGGGGCAGGGTGCCGCGCCGGCGGCGCGCGTGCCCGCGGCGCCTGCGGGTGTGCCTGGCGGGCCGTTGGCGCGGCCGCAGGTGCCGCCGCAGCCGGGGCCGGCGGGGCCACAGGTGACCCGCGCGGGCCCGGCCGTGGGGAACGGGGGGCCCCCGGCATGAGGCTGCGGCGCACCAGCGAGATGGAGCACGAGAAGTTTGATCTCACGCCGATGATCGACATCGTGCTGCTGCTGATCATCTTTTTCACGCTCACGGCTCAGTTCGCGTCGGCCACGCGCGCGCCGCTCGACCTGCCCGACGAGCGCGGGCGCGAGTCGGCGCCCGAGTCGCCCTCGAGCGTGGTGATCGACGTGGATGAGCAGGGGGGCCTGCGGGTGCTGGGTGCCGGCCTCACGCGCGAGCAACTGATCGAGTCGCTGCGGGCCAGGCCCGGTGCGGGCGGCGGCGAGTTTGACGTGGTGATCCGGGCCCATCGTGCCTGCGCCGCGGCCCACGTGAACCGGCTGGTGAGCGCACTGGGAAGGCTGGGCGTGCGACGCTGGCGGCTGGCGACCGACGGCGAGGGCGCGGCCGCGCCGGGCGGCACCGGGGGTGCACCGTGAACCTGCGTCGCAAGGCCAGGGCGCCCAAGCCGCCGCCGCGCTTGCCGCTGATCGCACTGATCGACGTGGTGCTGTTCATCCTGCTCTACTTCATCATCGCCGGGTCGTTCGGGGGCACCGAGAGCGACCTGCCGGCGACGGTCGGCGGCGAGCAGACCGGCGCGGGGTCGGGCACACGCCTGAGCGCGCAGGTGCTGAACGTGGAACCCGAGGCGGGTGCGGTGCGATACCGCATGGGGTCGCGGGTCATGAAGGATCGGGCCGAGTTGGCGGCCGTGATCGGGCAGTTGCCGCGCGAGCCCGGGCTGGTGGTGCGCGTGGCGGATGCGGTGCCGGTGAGCGCGGCGGCGGTGGCGCTGCAAACCGCGCACGACGCGGGCTTCACAAGGATCAGTTATGTGCCCGGCAAGTAGGCGATGGAGGCTGATCGTGTGGGCTGCCGGCGTGCTCGCGGGCGGCGCGGGGGCGGGCGGAGCCCAGCCGGCGGCCGTGCCGGATCGCGCCCTGGGCGAGGCCGATGCCGCGCTGGAGGCGTACTTGGCCCGGCCCGCGCTGCGGCCGCTGCTGGCGCGGCACTGGGCGGCGCGGGTGCGCGAGGCGACGGGCGGCGAGCAGGGCGTGCTGGCGGACCGGCTCGGGAGGCTGTACGTGGAGTTGATCGGCGCGGCGGCCACGCCCGCGGCCCGGGCGGAGTGGGAGGGCCTGGCCCGCGAGCTGCTCAAAGGCGTGTCCGCGTCGAGCGCGCTCGACCTGCGGATGGAGTTGGCGCGGGTGGTGTATCTGAAGGCGGAAGGGGCGGCGGAGCGCTTTCGGCTGCGCCTGGCGAGTGCCGAGGAGGCGGCCGATGCGCGGGCGAGCCTGGCGGATTGCAAGGGGCAGTTTGAGGTCTTGGCGGTGGAGATCGGCAAGCGGGCCGACGGGCTGGCGCGGGTGGAAGATGCGGGGCGTGCGACCGATCAGCAGGTGGCCGAGGCGGCCGAGGCACGCCGCTTGCGCTCGGTGGCTGCGTACTACGCGGGTTGGTCAGGCGTGTATCTTGCGCTGGTGTCGGGCGTGCCCGCTCCGGCGGAAGAGGCCCTGCGCCACTTTGGCTACGTGCTGTGCGGCACGCCCAACCGCGGGCCGGCACTGGACAAGTTTCAGCAGGAGTTGCTCAAGTACGACCACCTGGCCCGGGCAGCGGTCGGTGCCGCGCTGGCTTACGCGGAGAGCGGCGCGGCGGCGGAGGGACTGAGGTGGCTGGATCTGGTTGAATCGGAGACGACGCTGGGGCCGGAGTTGCGGCAGCAACTGCTGGCGCGGCGCGTGTGGGTGCTGGCCCGGGCCGGGCGCTGGTCAGACCTGGAGCGGGTGGTGGAGCGGGCCCGAGCGCCCGCCCGGGCACGTGAGGCTGCCCGGCCATTGGAGCCGATGGTGGCCCGCCTGCTTGCGGTGATGGCGTTTGAGGCACAGGCCACCGGGCAGGCTCAGGGGCTGGTGGCCGGCTTGGCCCAGCGGGCCCTGCAAGACCTGATCGCGCGGGGTGATGTGCCGCAGGTGCTCGATCTTGCGGCCCGCTTCGGCACGGAGGGCTTGGGGGAGTCGGGGTTCATCGTGCACTTTGTGCGGGGCATGCAGGCGTACCAGGCGGCATCGGGGGGGGCGGGCGGAGGCGCGGGTGCGGATGCCGACGACGGCGAGCCCGTGGCCGACCCCGCCCGCGCGGCCCGCTTCCGCCTGGCGGGGGTGGCGCTCGACGGTGCGCTGGATCAGCCCGACGCGGGCGGGTTCGGGGCCGAACGGGCCCGCGCCAAACTCACGGCAGGGCGGGCGTACTTCCGGGCGGGCGACCTGACGGGCGCGGCTCAGCGCTTCGAGCAGGCGGCCCAACTGGCGACCGACCCGGTGCGCGTGGAGGAGGCGTTGTGGCTGGCGCTCATCGCGTGCGAGCGTGTGGCTCGGGGCGCGCCGGGTGACGGCGACGCGGCGGCCCGGGTGGAGGCGTTGGCGACTCTGTACCTGAAGCGGTTTCCGCAGTCGGAGCGTTCGGCCACGCTGCTCTTGCGGCAGATCGGCAAGGGGGCGATGAGCGACGATGACGCGGTGCGGGTGCTGCTGGGCATCGGGCGTGAGACGCCGGTGTTCGAGGCGGCGCGGCGTCAGGCGGCCCGCCTCCTTTACAAGGCGTTTCGCTCCAGCGACGAGGCCGACCGGGCCTTTGCGGCGGGGCGCTTCGCAGGTGTGGCCGAAGAGGTGCTTGAGGTGGATCGGCGCGAGGCGACTCGGCCCGATGTGCTTCCTGAGGCGCGGGCCGCGGCGGTGGAGCGCGGGATCGCGGTCGCGCGGCAGTTGCTGGATGCGCTCTTGTGGGGCCAGACGCCCGACCCGGTGCGGGCCGAGGCCGCGCTGGAGGCGCTGCGGGCCATGGCGCTGCACGCGGGGATCGATCTGGGCAAGCATGAGGGGGAGTTGCTGTATCGGCGCGTGCAGATCGCGCTGGCCCGCGGCGACGTGCCGGGGGCGGAGGGTTTGGCGGCCCAACTGCGGAGTGTGGACCCGGCTCTGGCGGAGTCGGCCGTGCGGCTGTTCTACCAGCGGGCCCTGGCGGCGTACCGGCGGCTGGCCCCGCTGGCGGATACGGCACCGTCGCCCTCGGCCGTGAGCGCGCGGATGGAAGCGGCTCGAGCGCTGGTGGAGGCGGGTGAGCGGCTGATCTCGGCCACCCCCCCCACAGTGGAGGCGCTCCGCGAGCCGGGGTTGCAGACGGTTTATCGACAGGTGGCCGATGCCCTCGGGACGCTCTATCGACTGGCTGCGGATCAGGCAGCGCGCGATCGGGCGTTGGCCCTGGATCGTCTGGTGCTGGAGGTGGCCCCCGGTGCCCGCGACAGCCTGGGCCGCGTGGCGGCGTTTGCGGAGAGCGCGGGCGACGTGCCCGGCGCAGCGCGGGCGTGGAACGAACTGTCCGCGGCGATGGCCGAGGGGTCTGGCGAGTGGTTCGAGGCGCGCTACCAGGTGATCCGGCTCACGGCCGAGGCGGATCCGGGGACGGCCGGTGCGCTCTTGGCTCAACTGGCGGTGCTGCATCCGGGGCTGGGCCCCGAGCCCTGGCGGACCAAACTCGCGGCCCTGCGGCTCACGCTCCCTGTGCCTGCGCCGGGCGGGCCGGCGGGTGCAGGACCGGGCGGGGAGGGAGCGCCGCCATGAACCCCGCGCTGGAGCACGAGTTGTTGCGGTCGTTTTTCGGCCCGCCCCGCGCCGGGGCCGAGCCCTTGTCGCCTCAGGCCGCGCTTGACCTGCCGCCCGGCCCGGCCGCGCCCGTGATGGTGGCGGAGGCGCTGAGGTATCGCCTAGGCCTGCTGGCAGCCCACCCGCTGGGGGGCACGCCGCAGGGCGCGGCGGCCCGGGCGATCGTGAGCGCAGCGGCCGCCGCGCTCCTGGCGGGCGGTGGTGGGGAGGCGCCCCCGAGCGCGGCGGTGCCGGACGACGTGGTGAGCGCTGCGTCTGGTTCGCGCGTGATCCCGACGCCCACCGGGGCGAGCGTCGACGCGGCGCTGCTGGTCGAGGCGCGCCGGTTGCTGGCCGCGCGGGGCGGGATGGACGCGGCGGGGATTGCCCATCTGCGCGGGGTGGCGGTGGCGCGGGGCCTGCCGCCCGAGGCGGCCATGCGCGTGATCGCGGCCCTGGCTTCGTCGACCGATGAGCCGCGGCACGGCCCTGGAGGGCGACGCCCGGACCGGATGCGCGACGAGCCCGAAGAGGCGGGCGACGACGCGCCGCCCGAGCGCGATGAGGGCCAGCGCATGGTGCGCATGGCAGTGGTGGGTGTGGTGGTGCTGCTGGTGGGGCTGGGCGCGGCACTGGGCGGGCTGGCGCTGCTCGTGCGGTCCGCGGCTCGCCCGCCGCTGGCGGGTGCGGGGGGCACGCTGCCGCAGCCGCCGGTGGTGGAGAAGGAACTGGCCCGGGCAGCGAGCGGCGAGCCCGACCTGCGCTCGGATGGCTCGGACGATGCCCAGCCCGACGCGGCCCAACTGCTGCGCGAGGCCCGCACGGCGGCGGGGGCTCCGGCGGCCGAGGCGACGCGGGCCTTTGCGGCGGCGCACGAGACGCTGGCCCGCTGGTGGTTTTTGCTGGATGCCGGGCAGCGGACGGCCGCGGCCGAGAGCATGGTCGAGGCGTTCTTGCGCGGCCTGTCGGACGCGGCCGCGGGACAGGCCCTGGTGCAGGCAATCCGCATCACCACGCGCCCGACCGGACCGGCGGGCGCCGATGCGGCGGCGGGGGCGGCCCTGGGTCCGGCGGATGTGGCGCGGATCGGTTGGACTGCCGGGCTCCTAGCGCGCCTGGCGCGCGAGCGCGATCTGCCGGCGGATGTGGCCGCCACGCTGCGGGCAGACCTGGAGGCGCAGATCGGCCGCGGCGTGGGCGGGGCGGCGACGGGATTCGGCACCGGCGCGCGGGTGGCACTGGGGCGGCTCCCCGAGCGGATTGTGCCGCGGGCCGAAGGCGGCGCGGCCCCAACCAACCCGGCCCGGGCCGCGGCGGCGTTTGAGCGGTGGCAGCGGTGCGTGGTGGCGCTGGGAGAGGGGCCGGGCGCGGCGCAGGAATCGGAGAACCTGGTGCTCGACGGGCTTGAGCAGGTGCTGCTGCGGAGCGGTGAGCCCGGAGAGGACCGGGCCGTGCACCTGGTGATCCAATCCACGGTGGCGAGGCTGCGCTGGCGGGCGGGCGACCCGGCCCGGGCCCGGCTCCTGGCGTGGTTTGCGCGTGGGGAGATTTCCAATGCCGATCTGGCGGCGGTGACGGGTGCGCTGGTGCGCGATTCGGCCGCGGAGGGCGTGGACCTGACCATGGCCCTCTCACCGATGGCCACGCCCGAGGCCCGGGCGGCTCTGCGCGACCGCTACGCCCGCGCGTGGTCCTTGGCGGTGGGCGGCTCGGGCGGGAGCGCGGCTCCGACCGGCGCGGCGTGGCCGGCCGCGGCCGTGGCCGAGATCGCCGCTGCCCGCGAGCGGCGGACCACGCTCGACGACTTCCGCAGCGCGGCGGTGCTCAGCCTGCTCTCGCAGGCGGCGTGGCGCAGGGCCCGGGGCGACGTCCAGGGCGCGGCGGAGTTGGTGGCTACCGAGGTGCCGCGCCTGAAGGCCCTGGCGCTGGACCCGTCATCGGGCGGCACACTCAGCCCCCCGGCTCGGGCGGGCGACGGGTTGTGGGCCGTGGCGTTTGCCAACGAGCGCACTGCGGCGGCCAAAGTGGCGAGTTTGCGTGAGATCGCCGCTCAGGCCACGCTCAGCCCTGCCGATGCCGACGTGCTGGCCGAGGCGGCCCTGGATTCGGCCCAGGCCGAGGTGCGGGCCGCCGCGCAGCAGACGGCGCGGCGCTTCGTGGATTCACCGGTGTTTCTGGCGGCGATGCTCAAGAGCCTGCCGCGGGCTCAGCGTTCGGCGGGCGTGGCCGACCTGATCGTGCATCTTGCCAGCGGGGGTGGTGTCGACGGGCAAGGCGTGCGTGTGCGCGGGCCCCTGATGCCGGCGTGGACAGACCCGGCGTGGCCGCTGGCGGCGCGGCGAGTGGTGGTGGAGGCTCTCTTGGAGCGGCTGTCGGGTGGTGGATCTGGCAACGCCATCGACACGCTCTCGGCGGTGATCGCTGAGTCGTACCTGCGCATGGCGGGAGAGACGCCGCCGCCCGACGGCGTGCGGGGGGGCGAAGCCGGGCAGGCGGCGGCCCGCGCTGCGGGTGCCCTCTACACGGCCCTGCGGGCACGCTGCCAGCGGCACCCGGTGAACCCTCGCGCCGCGTACACGCTCGATCGGCTGGATGCCCGGCGGGCGGGCCGCCTGGCCCTGGCCGTGGGCCCGGTGCAGGTCTTCGCTGCCGAGCAGGCCTCGTGCGCCGAGGCGCTGGGGTACCTGGTGTGCGCCGAGCGCCCGGCGGGGGCGGGCCAGGCGGCCGCGGCGCTCGAGGCCTTGGCGCAGCGGCGGCGCGGGTCGGAGAGCGTGGCGGATCAGTTGAAGGCGACCGAGGCGACCATCCTGCGGCTGCACCTGCTGAGGGCGGGGGAAGACGGAGGGTCGTCATGATCAGCCGGGCCGCGTGGATGTGCTCGTTGGTGACCCTGCTGGCCGGGGTGCCGTGTGCCCTGGTGTGGGCGGCGCACGGATCGGGCGTGCAGCCGCCCGCGGCCGCGACCGGGGCCGGCGCGGTGGTGCCCAAACTGGACGGGCGCCTGAGCGCGCTGGTGCCCGCGGAGCCGGAACGGTACTTTGAGTTGGCGGAGGAAGCGGCGGCGGAGCAGGCGGTGTCGCCGGCTGCGCGTGCGC
Organism: uncultured Phycisphaeraceae bacterium; assembly: GCA_964590885.1. Classification (GTDB taxonomy): domain Bacteria; phylum Planctomycetota; class Phycisphaerae; order Phycisphaerales; family UBA1924; genus JAEUIX01. The sequence goes on along the minus strand of CAZPWW010000015.1, from coordinate 6,184 downwards.
TGGCCCGCCGGCTCTACGTACTGGCCTTTGCCACCGACGCGGCCCGGCCGGGCCCGCGCGCGGGCGAACTGGGCCCATCCTGCTGCCTGGGCTTGGCGACGCTGGTGTCAAGCGAGACCGATCGACGCTGGCTGCGGGCACTGGCGGCCCAACTGGCCGAGAGCCGCGCGACGGCGGTGCCGGGTGCTCCGCGGGCGGTGGTCCGGCGCGCACCCGAGCCCCCAGCGGGGGCGAGGCTCGATCTGGCGAACGCACTGGGATTGATCCGCGCGGGCGAGGGGCGCGCGGCCGCTGCCCTCTTGGCTCGCCCGGGTGTGCGCGAGGCGGCCGGGGCGTACGGAGGGGCCCTGAGCGGCGGACAGGGCGTGGTCGATGCGGCGGCCACGCTGGCCGAACTGGCCACGCAGGCCGTGCCGTGCCGCGAGTGCCGCAATCGGCGCTTTGTCTTACGGTCGGAGCCTTCTGGCGGCGGCGCGGCGAAGGTGAGCCGGGCCCGGCTGTGCCCGGCCTGCGCCGGTGTGCCGGGCCCGCGCCTGACCGATGCCGAGGTGCTGGCCCAGTTGCGGGTGGAGTCGGCGGCTCTGCGTGGCGTGCAGCAGTCGTGGTCGGCCCAGGTGCTTGCCGACGGCGGCGCACCCTTGCGCGACCCCGATCCGGCGGAGATCCCCGCGGCGTTTCAGGTTGACGCGACCAAGACGGTGTATCGCGATGGGGAGTGGCAGAAGCCGTGAGGGGGCGGTCGGCCTCGTATCATGTCGGCATGAGCACGCCCGCGTCGCAAGCCCCGGCCACCCCTCCGACCCAACCCGGACCTTCCACGCCCGCACCGGCCGCCGGCGCGCAGGCAGGGCCGGGTGGCCCCAAGCCGGTGGTGGCGTTTGAGGACTTTGCCAGGCTCGATCTGCGGATCGCGCGGGTGGTGGCGGCGGAGAACCACCCCAAGGCCGACCGCCTGCTGAGGCTGCAGTTGGACGACGGCTCGGGCACGCCGCGGCAGATCTGCGCGGGGATCAAGGATCAGTACACGCCCGAGCAGATGGTGGGCAAACTGATCGTGATCGTGGCGAACCTGGCCCCGCGTGTCATCAGGGGCGAGGAGTCGCGCGGCATGCTGCTGGCGGCCAGCGACATGCCCAAGGAGGCCGCGGGTGCTGAGACAGTGCGCCGGGTGATCGTCCTGGGGCCGCAGGGTGAGATCGCGCCGGGCTCGATCGTGTCGTAGGGGCGCTGTGGGAGTGGCCGCTGGTGCAATGCGACGTGTGCGGTAACGAGGCGACCCACCACGAGACCGTGGTGCGCGGCGGCGCGGGGGTGCAACGGCATCTGTGCGAGGCGTGCGCCCGTAAGCAGGGTCTTGGTGCGGGTGCCGGGCCCGCGGTGCAGGCGATCCAGAAGGCGATGACGCAGGCCGCCTTGTCGGCGGCGGCGGAGCAGTTGGCATCGGCGGCGCTGGCGTGCCCGGCGTGCGGCTTGCGGCTGCCGGAGTTCAGGGAATCGGGGCGGCTGGGGTGCGCTCGGTGCTACGAGGCGTTTGAGGTGCACCTTGCCCCCCTGATCGGTCGGGCCCACGAGGGGGCCACGCACCACACGGGTCGGGTCTCGGGCGCGGGAGCCGTCGGGGGGGTTCCGGTGGCGCCGTCCCCGGCGGGGCCTCAGGGCCGCCCGCGCCGGCCGGCCATGAGCGTGCCCGAGGCGCGACGCCGGCTAGAGATCTTGCGGCGCGAGTTGGCGGCGGCGGTTGCGGGCGAGCAGTACGAGAGGGCCGCGGCCCTGCGCGACCAGATGACCAAACTCGAGGCCGTGGTGCGGGCGGCCGGGCCCGGGGGCGCGGCCTGATGCAAGCGGGGTGCGGACCGATCCCGCTGGAGGCGGTGCGGCGCGGGGCCCCGTGGCTTACCGGGCGCGGGCCGGAGAGCGACGTGGTGGTGTCGTCGCGACTGCGATTGGCGAGAAACCTGGCCGACTGTCCGTTTCCGCATCGCGCGAATGCACAGGCGCGCGCGGGGATTCTGGCGCGCTGCCGCGCGGCGCTGGCCGAGGCCGACCCGGCCGCGAGCGGGGCGCGGTTGGCGTGGATCGACGTGCACGCGCTGCCGGCGGTGGCGCGCTCGCTGCTGGTGGAGCGGCACGTGATCAGCCGCGAGTTGGCCAAGGGGCAGGGGCCGGGCGAGGGGCCGGGGGCGGGCATGCCGCACGCGCGCGGCGTGGCCTTGTCGCTGCCCGATGAGGCCCTGTCGATCATGGTGAATGAAGAAGACCACCTGCGCCTGCAGGTGGTGCTGCCGGGGCTGGCCCTGGGGGACGCCCTGGCGCGGGCCCGCGCGGCGGACACGCGCCTCGCGGGCGGCCTGGCCTATGCCGTGTCGCCCCGGTATGGTTTTCTGACCGCCTGCCCCACCAACGTGGGCACGGGCCTGCGGATGAGCGCAATGCTGCACCTGCCGGCCCTGCGGCTGACGGGGGAGATCGAGAAGGCCCGGCGGGCCGCCAAGGACCTGAATCTGGCGGTGCGGGGTTTTTACGGCGAGGGCACCGAGTCGATCGGCGACCTGTACCAGATCTCGAATCAGACCACCCTGGGGCGCAGCGAGGAGCAGACGCTGCACATGCTGGAGAAGGAGATTCTGCCGCAGGTGCTGGAGTACGAGCGGGCGGCCCGCCACATTCTGGTGGAGCGGCGGCGCCGGTTGCTCGAGGATCAGGTCTACCGGGCTCTGGGCACGCTGCGCAACGCGCGGCTGCTGGCGCCGGAGGAAGCCCTGGCGCTCCTGAGCATGGTGCGGCTGGGGGTGCTCACGCGGCTGATCCCCGATTTGTCGGATCAGGTCATCAACCCGTTGTTTGTGCTGGCCCAGCCGGCTCACGTGCAGTGGCTGGTGGGGCGAGAGATCGATCAGCAGGCCCGGCGCGAGGCACGGGCGGACCTGGTACGGGCACGGCTGGGGCCGGGGTGAGGGTGCCGCCGGGGGCTCGAGGTCAGCCCGCCGGTGCCGATGGCCGATACCATTGGCAAGCGCTCTGAACGTGCGGCGCGGGTGCCTTGTGTGCGAGCATTCATGGCTGACAACAGCAACCGCAACCGTGCCGAGAACGACGAACAGGACCCCCCGCGCAAGGGCGGTTCGGGCGGCGGCGGAGGCGGAGGCGCCCCGAACCTGCGGCCGTCGCGCTCCATGTTCGGCCTGGTGAGCGTGCTCATCGTGGTCATGCTGGCCTTCTTGATGCTCTCGAGCGTCACCGATCAGGGCCAGCCGCTCGCGTCGTGGGCGGAGTTCACCACACTCTACAAGAGCGGGCGGTTGGAAGAGGGCTCGGTCTCGGTGCGCGACACGGCCATCTACGCCGTGCGCAAGGAGGGCCAGATCAAGGGCGAGGGCGGGGCGGTCTTCTTCCGCATCTCCGGGGCGAGGCAGTTCTGGCTTGAAGAGGTGAACGCCCTCACGGCCGGGAGGTTCAAGGATCAGCCGACCAGTTTCTGGACGCAGATGCTGCTGAGCCTGGTGCCGTTCCTGGTGATCCTGGCGATCATCTGGTTTTTGTTGTTCCGCGGGTTGCGCAGCGCGGCGGGCGGCGCGGGGGGCATGCTGGGCAACTTCGGCAAGAGCCGCCACCGCGTGCTCATGAAGGAGAAGACCGGAATCACGTTCGCCGACGTCGCTGGGATCGACGAGGCCAAGGACGAGGTCGAGGAGATCATCCAGTTTCTCAAGAGCCCCAAGCGCTTCATGAAACTGGGCGGGCGCATCCCGCGGGGCGTGCTTTTGGTGGGCGAGCCGGGCTGCGGCAAGACGCTTCTGGCCAAGGCCATCGCGGGCGAGGCCGACGTGCCGTTTTTCTCGATTTCGGGGTCGGACTTCGTGGAGATGTTCGTGGGCGTGGGGGCGAGCCGCGTGCGCGACCTGTTCAAGCAGGCCAAGGATGCGTCGCCGTGCATCATTTTCCTCGATGAGATCGACGCGGTGGGCCGTCGGCGGGGCGGGGGCTTCACCACGGGCGGACACGACGAGCGCGAGCAGACGCTCAACGCGATTCTGGTGGAGATGGACGGGTTTGCAACGGGGGACGGGGTCATCATCATCGCGGCGACCAACCGCGCGGATGTGCTCGACCCGGCCCTGACGCGCCCGGGGCGTTTTGACCGCCAGATCACGGTGCCCCTGCCCGACGTGAAGGGCCGGCTCGAGATTCTCAAGGTGCACTCCAAGAGCAAGAAGCTGGGGCCCGACTGCGACCTCGAGCGCATGGCCAAGGCGACCCCCATGCTCTCGGGTGCCGACCTGGCGGCCATCATGAACGAGGCAGCCATCGCGGCCACGCTGCAGAACAAGGACTTTATCGAGCACGCCGATCTCGAAGAGGCTCGCGACAAGATCAAGTTCGGCCGGGCCAAGAAGAGCCGCGTGCGCGAGGCGGAAGAGAACAAGCTGGCCGCCTATCACGAGGCGGGCCACGCGGTGCTGCATGTGCTGCTGCCCGACGGCGACCCCCTGCACAAGGTCACCATCATCTCGCGGGGGGGCATGGGCGGCACCACGTACTCGCTGCCCGAGAAAGACCGCATGGGGTACGGGGTGAAGTGGCTCAAGGCCACGATCCGGGTGGCCTGCGGCGGGCGCATCGCCGAGCAGCGGGCCATGGGCGATGCGACCTCGGGCGCGGCCATGGACATCGCCCAGGTGACGAACATCGCACGCACGATGGTGGAGCAGTGGGGGATGTCGGAGCGCCTGGGCTTCATCCGTTACGCGGGCAGCGACACCCGCGAGGCTTTCATCCCCGACAAGGACTATTCGCCCGAAACTGCCCGGATCATCGACGAGGAGATCCGGCGGCTGGTGGACGAGGCCTATCGGGACGCCGCGGCGTTGCTCGACCAGCACTGGAGCAAGGTGGTGGCGGTGGCGGAGGCCCTGCTCAAGCACGAGACGCTCGACGCCGACGACGTGCACCGCCTGATGCGCGGCGAGACGATCGGCAAGCCGACGATCAGCGACCTTCTGGCGGCGGAGGCCCGCAAGGCCCGCGAGAGCGGCCAGGGTGGAACCGGCGGGGCGGGGCGGCCTGCGGGGCCTGACCTTCCACCCGGCGCGCTTGCGGCACCCGCCTGAACACCGAACCCAGGGGCCGAGAATCACTGGGTTGAGGCTCGGCGATGGCGTTTTTGTTGCCTCACGAGCCGTTTGGTGCAGACTGAGGTATCGGGCCGCGCGTGCGTTTCCGCGGCCGCAAGTGGAAGAGAGCGGGGCCGGTGCCCCGTGAGAGGGAAGAACCATGAGTTCAGTTCGTGGGTGCGCGTTGTGGGCGGTTGCGCTGGCCGCAGGGTCGGTGGCCGAGGCCGGGTTTACGTGGTCGGTCACGTCGGTGCGTCCGATGGTGGCTGTTGGCCTCGTCGGCGACGAGCCGGCCTTTGGAAACGAGCCCGCGTTTACCACGGGGGTGGGCAGCAGCGACCTGCCCGACGGCATCAAACTGTTCGGCAACATCGACGACACGCCCACGGCGATGCGGTTGACGGGGGCAGAGTTTGCCGCGGCGCTGGGCGACAGCGCGGCACCGTTCTTCCTGCTTGAGATCGCGGGCGATGCACTGGTGGATGCCCCACCGGTCGACGGTCAGCACTTTGTCGTCGATTGGGACTTCGGCTTCGAGTTCACCGGCGGTGTGGCCCGCTGGCACGCCTTCGGAGCCGGCTTCGGCGTCTTCGATTCCGAGAACGGCTTCCTGGCGGGCTACGGCGTGAGCACGGGCGCGGGCGAGACCGACCTGGACCCGGGGACGCACGAGCGGGCGGGCGTGTTCGAGTACACGTTCTTCGAGAGCACGAACCTTGGCAACCAGCCCACCGCGGCCCGTGTGGAGTTTCTGGTGAGCATCGTCTTCAAGTGGACGGGTTACGCGGAGGGCGATGCCTTCGTCCTCAGCATTCCCGACAACTCCATCGACATCACGGTGGTGCCCGCGCCCGCGTCCGCGGCTCTGGCCGGCTTGGCCGGCATCGCGGCGTGCAGGCGGCGTCGGCGGGCCTGAGGTCCGCGCAAGCGGCCGTGCATAAATGAAGAAGGCCCGCGAGGATGACTCGCGGGCCTTTTCGTTGGTGCTGTGTCGGGGTGCGAAACGCGCCAAGGCGCGTGGGCTCACCAGCGGCCCCCGCCGCCGCCTCCGGATCGACCGCCGCGGCCGCCGC